>NZ_JBEPQC010000002.1:0-1656333 GCF_040547675.1 Bradyrhizobium sp. RT6a | reverse complement strand
GCGAGGTGACGGGTTCGAGGATCATCATCAAGCATACCCTGCTTGACGATCCCATGCTGCGCGACAATTTGGTCGCACGGTTCGTGGCGCAGGGCGTTGCCGAAGACAATGTCACCTGCCTGGGCTCGTCCCCGCGCCACGAGCACCTGCGGGCGTTTGCGAAGGTCGACATATCGCTCGACACGTTCCCGCAAAACGGCGGCGTCAGCACCTGGGAATCGCTCTATGCGGGTGTTCCGGTCGTCGCCAAGCTCGGCAACGGCGCCTCATCGCGTGCCGGCGGTTCGATCGTGGCGGCGGTCGGTCTCGACGACTGGGTCGCCGAGGATGACGAGGGCTATGCTGCGATCGCCTGCAAATATGCGGCGCAGCCGGCGCATCTGGCGAAGTTGCGCGCGGAGTTGCCGGCCCGGATCGCCGCGTCCCCCGCCGGCAATGTCGAGATCTACACGCGCGAGGTCGAAGCGGCTTACCGCCGGTTCTGGCGCGACTATTGTGCTGCGGCCTCGGAAGGCGGCGAGGGCGCCTGACTCTGCCTGCAGGCCCCAAATTGCGAAGGTCAGGTTAGTCCTCCGGAAACCATGCACCGGCGCGCGACCGTGCCGGTTCATGGCTCCGAAAGCTATGTCTGGGCATATGGCGCCAAAAGGGTGCGCCTATGCTCGGTTTCGTCTTCGGCTTGAACGCCCGGCTCGGGCGATTGCATTTCTTCCTCGCCACGGTCGCGCTTGCGATCGTGATGACGGCGATCTGCTTTGCAATCGCAATGGCCGTGCTGAACAACACCTCGCCCGGCGCGATCCGGCCTGAAGACCTCACCAAGAGTTGGGCGATGATCGCCGCGATCGTCTTCTTCGGAGTTGCGACCTTCACGCTGCAATCGATGCGCATTCGCGACGTCGGCTGGGATCCGGTCTGCGTGGTGCCTGCCTGGTTCGCGCTCATGATCGTCGACCATGTCGTGGCGGGTCGGTTTCCGGCTTGGGCGATCGGGCAGGAGCACCAGGCAACGGCGGTCGGCGCGCTCGTCAACCTCGCGCTGATGCTCGCGCTCGTGTTCTGGCCGAGCGGCGACAGCGAAGGCTCCTACGGCGCTCCCGTCCCGCCGCGCACGCGCGCGATCAAGCCTTCGCTATCGAACGAGCGTCTCGCGCGGGTGTCGCAGGGATCGTCTCGCTCGAACTGGAGCTAGACGGCCGGCTTCCGGAAACGTTCTATACGAACGGCAGCTTGATATTGCTGCGCTTCTCCAGCCATTCCGGCACCGGAAGGCTCTTGGCGCGCATGAAGTCGGCGTTGAACAGCTTCGACTGGTAACGGCTGCCGGAATCGCAGAGCACGGTGACGATCGTCTTGCCGGGCCCGAGCTGTTTTGCGAGACGCATCGCGCCGGCAACGTTGATGCCGGTCGAGCCGCCGAGGCAGAGGCCTTCGTGCTGGAGCAGTTCGTAGATCACCGTGACCGCTTCGGCATCGGGAATGAGATAGGCGTCATCGACCTTTGCGCTCTCGACGATTGCGGTCGCCCGGTTGAGGCCGATGCCCTCGGTGATCGAGCCGCCCGGCGTCGCCTTGGCATCGCCCGTTCTGAAGTATTCATACATGCCGGCGCCATGCGGATCTGCGCAGGCGATCCTGATGTCCTTGCTCTTCTCTTTCAGGAAGCGGCTGGTGCCGGCCAGCGTGCCGCCGCTGCCCACGGAGCAGACGAAACCGTCGATCTTGCCACCGGTCTGTTCCCAGATCTCGGGCCCTGTGGACTCGTAATGCGCCTTCGCATTGTCGAGGTTGTTCCATTGGTCGGCAAACAGCACGCCGTTGGGCTCGGTCTTGCGCAACTCGTCGGCAAGACGGCGGCCGACATGCTGGTAGTTGTTCGGATTGGAATAGGGCAGGGCCGGCGATTCCAGCAGCTCGGCGCCGCACAGTTTCAGAAAATCCTTCTTTTCCTGGCTCTGCGTCTCCGGGATCACGATCAGCGTGCGGTAGCCGCGCGCGCTGGCCACGACAGCAAGGCCGATGCCGGTATTGCCGGCGGTCGATTCCACCACGAGACCGCCGGGCTTGAGCTCGCCGCGCTTCTCGGCCTCCAGGATCATCCATTTGCCGGCGCGATCCTTTACCGACTGGCCGGGATTCATGAACTCGGCCTTGCCCAGGATGGTGCAGCCGGTCAGTTCGGAAGCGCGCTTGAGCTTGATCAGCGGAGTGTTGCCGATGGCTTCGACAACGTCGTTTTTGATGGTCATCTCAGGGGAAATCACTGGCAAAGGGGTTGATCAGGTTGGCCAGAACCTAGTGCTTGCGCGGTCAAAGGGGAAGACTTTTGCGCTGCGGCGAAACCGGCGAAAATGCCGGTAAGCAGTGAAAATTTGGAAGGAAAGATCGCCGATGCTGCTGCTGTGCTACGCCGCGGGATATCGCTAGGAGGATGTGGCCAGCCTCTGCCAAAACATGGAAGATAAGGGTCGTCGCCAGCATGCCTTCGCCATGGACGTGAGGCGTCGCGTCGGTTTCGAGACGGGGCTGAAGCCGCATCGCGAGCGGTGCAGGCGGATTGAAGGGACTGGCGTCGGTGTGGCGGCAATATCACATGAAATCTTGGTAAGCTTGAACGCACTCTGAAATAGCCTTGAAATCGAAGAAAGTCCTGCAGGACAGCGCCCTTTTGCATTCTCTAAGTTTTGAGATCGCGGTGCTTTGGGGGCTATCTCGCAACTGCGGGACTGTCCCGCAGTTGCGCGCCCGGCTAGGATAGGCGTCAGGTTCCGCAGAAAGCATCACCGCTGTGAACGAGTTGTCCAAAGCCTCCCGATGGTCGCGCCGCGAATCGGTTACTCCCGCTGCGCGGTGGCGGCTCGATCTGCCCGGCGGGGGGTGTGTGTGACACAGGATGTTCCTGCGATCGCCGTGCGGCGGTCTCCAGGCGCCACGTCCCGGGCGCGACGTGCGGCGCGCTGGTTTGCGGTCGCTTGCCTCGCCGCGGGTTCGGGCGCCTGCGTGCTGACGCAGGATCTTCCTGATCCCGCGCTCGATGTTCCCACGCAGTACAAATACGCGGGCAAGGCGGATGCGCTGCCGTCGCTGGATTGGTGGCGCAGCTTTCGCTCCGCGGAGCTGACACAGCTGATGGAAGAGGCGCAGACCGTCAACCTCGACATTGCCGCCGCCGTTTCGCGCATCGTCCAGGCCGACGCGCAGGCGCGGCAGGCGGGTGCGGCGCTGCTGCCGAGCCTTTCCGGCACCGGGCAGGAGGCCTATTCGCGCACTTCCGGCTCCTCCGCCTCGGGGCTCACCAATGGCGGCCGTGAGGTCGTCAACTACCAGGCTTCGCTGAGCGCGAGCTACCAGCTCGATTTCTGGGGTCAGAATCGGGACGCCTTGCAAACGGCGGAAGAGACGGCAAATGCCAACCGCTTCGATCGCGACGTCGTTGCGCTGACCACGCTCGCAGGCGTCGCTAACGCTTATTTCCAGGTGCTGGCCTCGCAGGATCGCATCCGGACCTCACAGCGCAACATCGCGAGCGCGCAGCGCATTCTCGATGCCGTCAGGGAACGGCGCAAGGCCGGCACCGGCACCGATCTCGACGTTGCCCAGCAGGAGAGCGTGCTCGCAAACCAGAAGGCCCTGGTGCCGCCGCTGCGCCAGACGCTCGACCAGAACGTCAATGCGCTTGCGGTCCTGGTGTCGCGGCCGCCGGAGAGCGTGCGCGTGCTCGGGGGCTCGCTGAACCGGATCGCTATACCCCGCGTGACGCCCGGCCTGCCGTCGGAGCTCCTGACACAGCGGCCCGACATTCGGCGGCAGGAGGCACAACTTGCTTCCGCCACCGCGAACGTCGGCAATGCTCGCGCGCAGTTCTTTCCGACCATCCAGCTCACCGGCAATGGCGGCTATCAGAGCGCGGCCCTGGTCTCGCTGTTCCAGCCGCATGCGGCGTTCTTCCAGCTCGTCGGCAGCGCGACGCAACCGATCTTCGACGGCGGCAGGATCCTCGGGAATTTCGAATTTGCCAAGGCGCGGCAGGACGAACTGCTGCAGACCTACCGCAAGACCATCATCCAGTCCTTTGCCGATGTCGACAATGCGCTGTTCTCGATCAAGCAGACCACGATCAGGCTGCAATTGCAGCGTGACGTCCTCAATGCCTCCCGCCGCGCCTTCGATCTCTCCGAGCAGCAATTGCGCGCCGGCACCGCCGACATCGTCACCGTGCTCAATACGCAACTGACCCTGTTCCAGGCGGAAGACGCGCTGTCGCAGGCGCAACTTGCCCGCCTTCTTGCTATCGTCAGCCTGTATCAGGCGCTCGGCGGCGGCTGGGAGCCGAGGATGGAGAAACCGGTCAATGCTCTTTAAGCCGGATACGAAGCGAGGCGCGAAGGAGGGAACGGCGAAGAAATCGCGCGGGCGCGGCTTCGTCATGACCCTGATCACGCTGGCGATCCTCGGCGGGCTTGGCTACTACGGCTGGACCACTTGGCACCAGCAGCCGCAGCAGGCGAACGGCCGCAACCAGCGGCCCGATCTGCCGGTGCCGGTGCTGGCGGCGACACCCCGCATCCAGGACGTTCCCGTTTATCTCGACGGCGTCGGCGCGATCCGCGCACTCAACACCGTGACCGTCCGCTCACAGGTCGACGGCAAGCTGATCGCGGTCAATTTCACCGAGGGACAGGACGTCAAGAAAGGTGACGTGGTCGGTGAGATCGACCCGGCGCTCTACCAGGCGACGTACGATCAGGCGGTTGCCAAGAAGGCGCAGGACCAGGCCCAGCTCGCCAACCAGCGTATCGACCTCACGCGCTACGAGCAGTTAGCTGCCTCCAATGCCGGATCCAAGCAGCAGGCGGACACCCAGCGCGCGCTGGTCGCTCAGACCGAGGCGCTGGTCAAGGCCGACCAGGCCGCGATTGACAATGCGGCGGCGACGCTGAGCTACACCAAGATCGTGGCGCCGATCTCGGGCCGCGCCGGCCTGCGCCAGGTCGATCAGGGCAACATCATCCACGCCTCAGACACCACCGGCCTCGTGGTGATCACGCAATTGCAGCCGATCGCGGTGTGGTTCAGCCTGCCGCAGCAGCAGATCATGCGCGTCAATGCCGCCGCGTCGAAGGGCACGCTCGCGGTGGACGTCTTCGGCAATGACGGCCTCACCGTGATCGACACCGGAAAGCTCACCGGCATCGACAACCAGGTCGACCAGACCACGGGCACGCTCAGGCTCAAGGCCGAATTCCCCAACGCCAATTACCAGCTCTGGCCGGGCCAGTTCGTCAATGTCCGCCTCAAGGTCGAGACCTTGACGCAGGCGCTGGTGGTGCCGACCTCAGCCGTGCAGCGCGGACCGATCGGCACCTTCAGCTATGTCATCGGCGAGGATAACATCGTCTCGGCCAAGCCGGTGACGGTGACGCAACAGAACGAGCATGACGCGGTCATCGCCAGCGGCCTCTCGGCGACCGACAAGGTCGTCACCACCGGCTTTGCTAATTTGTCTGACGGTTCCAAAGTGGTCATCGGCCGCGACGACCAGACCCCTTCGGCCGATCTCGCGCCGCGCAAGCGCTCGCGCGGGCCGGATGGCCAGAAGAAGGAGGGCGCAAAAGACGGCCAGAAGGACGGACAAGATAAGGACGGCGAGTTCCGCGCCAAACGCAAGAGCAGCGAAGGCGACCAGAAGGGCCAGACCGGACCGGCACCAGGGCCGGGTGCATCGGGAAGTGGAGCCAAGCAGCCATGATCCCGACAACAGCCGCCTGAGCGGCAGGCGTATCCCATGGGCGTCTCCGAACCCTTCATCCGACGGCCGATCGCGACCTCGTTGCTCGGCATCGCGCTTCTGATCGGGGGACTGCTCGGCTATTTCGCGCTGCCGGTGTCTGCACTGCCGCAGGTCGATTTCCCGACCGTGCAGGTGACGACGCAATTGCCCGGCGCGAGCCCCGACGTGATCGCCTCGCTGATCACCGCGCCGCTGGAGCGGCAACTCGGCCAGATCCCGTCGCTGTCGGCGATGAACTCGACGAGCTCGTTCGGCGTCAGCCAGATCTCGCTCCAGTTCGATCTCAACCGCGACATCGACGGCGCGACCCAGGACGTCCAGGCCGCGATCAATGCCGCGGCCGGCGTGCTGCCGAAGACGCTGCCTTATCCGCCGACCTACGCCAAGGTGAACCCGGCCGATGCGCCGGTGATGACATTGGCGCTGCGCTCCGACACGATCTCGTTGCGGGCGATGAGCGACATCGCCGACACGCTTCTGGCGCAGCGGCTGAGCCAGATTTCCGGCGTCGGGCGCGTCTCTGTGCTCGGCGGACTGAAGCCGGCCGTCCGCATCCAGGCGGATCTCGCGCGGTTAGCTGCCTATGGCATCGCCATGGAAGACCTGCGCACCGCGATTGCCAATGCCAACGTGTCGGGGCCGAAAGGCTCGCTCGACGGCGCGCAGCAATCCTACATCATCGCCGCCAACGACCAGATCGCTGCCGCCGACGCCTACAAGCCTGTCATCATCGCCTACCGTAACGGCTCGCCGGTTACGATTGCCGACGTCGCCCAGATCGTCGACGGCCTCGAGAACGACCGCACCGGCGGCTGGTACCAGGGCTCGGCCGCCGTCATCATCGACATCCAGCGTCAGCCCGGCGCCAATGTGATCGACGTCGTCAGCCAGATCCGCGCGGAAATCCCAAAGGTCCAGCGCGCTATTCCGGCCGGCGTGAACCTGACCATCGTCTCCGACCGCACCGTCACCATCCGCGCCTCAGTCCGCGACGTGCAGTTCACGCTGATCCTGAGCGTCGTGCTGGTGACGCTGGTGGTGCTGCTGTTCCTGCGTTCGCTGCGCGCCACGCTGATCGCCGGCGTGGCATTGCCGCTGTCGCTGATCACCAGCTTCGGCATCATGTATTTCGCCGGTTTCAGCCTCGACAATCTGTCGCTGATGGCGCTCACCATCGGCACCGGCTTCGTCGTCGACGACGCCATCGTGATGATCGAGAACATCGTCCGCCACATGGAAAACGGCGACAGCGCGATGGAGGCTTCGCTGAAGGGCGCTAGCGAGATCGGCTTCACCGTGATCTCGTTGACGGTGTCGCTGATCGCGGTGTTCATCCCGCTGCTGTTCATGTCGGGCCTCGTGGGCCGCATGTTCCGCGAATTCGCGCTGACGCTGACGATCGCGGTCGTGACCTCCGCCGTGGTCTCGCTGACGCTGACGCCGATGATGTGCTCGCGTCTGCTCAAGCATGCCCATGAAGAGCTGGCGGTGCCGGGTCTTGCCGCGGTCAGCCGCTTCATCGATCGCACCGTCGAGTTCTATCACCGCACGCTGCTCTGGGTGCTGGAGCGCCAGCGCGCGACGCTAGTCGTCACCTTCGCCACGCTGATTGCGACGCTGGCGCTCTATGTCGTGGCGCCAAAGGGCTTCCTGCCGCTGCAGGACACCGCCTCGATTACGGCGGTGACGGAAGCCGGTCCCGACGTCTCGTTCGCGGAAATGCAGAAGCGGCAGGCCGCGGCGGCCGACGCCATCAAGGCCGACCCCGATGTAACAGGCGTGGTCTCTGTGATCGGTGCAGGCTCGGTCAATCCGACCACCAATGTCGGCCGTCTTGTCATGACGCTGAAACCGCGAGGCGAGCGGCGCGACGATGTCAGCATCGTCATCAACCGGCTGAAGGAGCGGGTGGCCGCCATCCCCGGCATGACGGTCTACTTCCAGCCGGTGCAGGACGTGCAGATCTCGACCCAGTCGAGCCGCTCGCAATACCAGTATACGCTGACCGGCACCGACGCCGCCCTGGTGTCGGAATGGGCGCGCAAGCTGGTTGCCGAGATGCGGCGCGATCCGCTGTTCCGCGACGTCTCCTCGGAGGCGCAGGAAGGCGGTCTGCGGGCGCAGCTCACGGTCGACCGCACGCGCGCCGGCCAGCTCGGCGTCAGCCTCCAAGGCATCACCGACACGCTCAACGACGCCTTCGCGCAGCGTCAGATCTCGACCATCTACGGCCAGGCCAACCAGTACCGCGTGGTGCTGGAAGCGCTGCCGATGTACCAGCGCGATCCCTCGATCCTGTCGAAGCTTTATCTGCCGGGCGCGGCGAGCGCGACCGCCGGCGCGCCCAACGCACAGGTGCCGCTCTCCGCCGTGGCGACGCTGACCCGCACCACCGCGCCTCTTGCGATTTCGCACCAGGCGCAATTCCCGTCGATCTCGCTCAGCTTCAACCTCGCGCCGGGCGCGGCGCTCGGCGATGCCGTCGAGGCTGTGAAGACCATCGAGACCCGGATCGGGATGCCCAACAGCATCGTTGGCGTCTATGCCGGCGACGCCGCCGAATTCGCCAAGGCGCTCGCCGGCCAGCCCTGGCTGCTGCTGGCCGCGGTGATCACGATCTATATCGTGCTCGGCGTGCTCTACGAGAGCTACATCCATCCGATCACGATCCTCTCGACACTGCCTTCGGCCGGCGTCGGCGCCATCCTGGCGCTGATGCTGTGCGGGCAGGATCTCTCGGTGATCGGGCTGATCGGCATCATCCTGCTGATGGGCATCGTCAAGAAGAACGCGATCATGATGATCGACTTCGCTCTGGACGCGGAGCGCAATCAAGGCATGCCGCCGCATGAGGCGATCGTGCAGGCTTGTCTCCTGCGCTTCCGCCCGATCATGATGACGACGCTGGCCGCGCTGTTCGGCGCGCTGCCGCTGGCGATCGAGAGCGGCACCGGCGCCGAGCTGCGCTTCCCCCTCGGCATCTCCATCATCGGCGGCCTGCTGCTCAGCCAATTGCTCACGCTCTACACCACGCCGGTAATCTACCTCGCACTCGACCGCATCAACCGCCGCCTCGAACAGGCGCTGCCGCCGGCGGAATCCGGCGGGCCACCCGTCGCGGGCGCGACCGAGGGGATGCAGTGATGGCATCGATCTCGGAGCCCTTCATCCGGCGCCCGGTCGCGACCACGCTGCTGTCGATCGGGTTGTTCCTGCTGGGCATCGTGGCCTACGAGTTCCTGCCGGTGGCCTCGGTCCCGAACGTCGATTTCCCCGCCATCTTCGTTTCCGCCAGCCGTCCCGGCGCCGATCCGTCCGTGATGGCCGCCACGGTCGCCTCGCCATTGGAGCGGCGGCTTGGCGAGATATCGGGCATCAACCAGATCACCTCGACCTCGTCGCTCGGCACGACCAACATCCAGCTCCAGTTCGACATCGGCCGCAACATCGACAAGGCCGCGCGCGACGTGCAGGCGGCGATCAACGCATCGCTGGTCGATCTGCCGAGCGATTTGCCGACGCTGCCGCGGTTCCGCAAGGCCAACACTGCCGGCGCTCCCGTATTCGTGCTGGCGCTGACCTCGAAGACGCTGTCGGCGAGCGCGATTTACGACGTCGCCGATACGGTTCTGGCGCAGCGTATCTCGCAGGTGCCGGGCGTCGGCGACGTGACCGTGAGCGGCGCCGATCAGCCCGCAGTGCGGGTGCAGCTCAACCCCGTCGCACTGTCCAACGCCGGCATCGCCACCGACGACGTGCGGACTGCGATCATCAACGCCAACCCGCTCGGTCCGGTCGGCATCTTCAACGGCGAGCGCCAGAGCGAGACGCTGGCCCTCAACCGGCAGATGCGGACCGCGAAAGAGTTCCGCGATATCGTCATCAAAAGCTCGAACGGCAATTTCGTCCGGCTGGCCGACGTCGCCGACATCGAGGACTCCGTCCGCAACGCCCGTTCCATCGCCTGGTTCAACAAGCAGCCGGCGGTGCTGATCCAGATCACCAAGCAGGGCGACGCCAATGTCATCGACACCGTCGACCGGGTGAAGGCGCTGATCCCCGCGCTGAAGCAGTGGATCCCGGCCGGCGTCGATATCTCCACCTTGGTCGACCGCACCAGCACGATCCGCGCCAGCGTGCTCGACATGCAGTGGACCTTGTTCGCGACGGCCATTCTCGTGATGGTCGTCGTGTTTGTATTCTTGCGGCGGCTCACGCCGACGATCGCGGCCGGAATCTCCGTGCCGCTGGCGCTGGCCGGAACCTGCGCCGGCATGTGGGTCGCCGGCTTCTCGATCGACAATCTGTCGCTGATGGCGCTGGCGATCTCCGTCGGCTTCGTGGTCGACGACGCCATCGTCATGATCGAGAACATGTACCGCAATCTCGAGCACGGCATGCGCCCGCTCCAGGCGGCGTTGGACGGCGCCCGGCAGATCGGCTTCACCGTGGTGTCGATCAGCCTGTCGCTGATCGCGGCCTTCACGCCACTGATCTTCATGGACGGCATCGTCGGCCGGCTGCTGCGCGAGTTCTCGCTGACGCTGACCTTCGCCATCCTGGTCTCGACCCTGGTGTCGCTCACGGTGACGCCGATGATCTGCGCGCACTACATCCGGCAGACCACGTCCGGCACGGCGACCCTGTTCGACCGGATCATCGAGGGCTCGCTGTCGCGCATCGTCGCTTTCTACACCCGCACCTTGCGCACCGTGCTGGAATATCCGCTGCTGACGCTGCTGGTGTTCTTCGCCACCATTGCGTTGACGGTGACGCTCTATATCAAGGTGCCCAAGGGCTATTTCCCGACCGACGATTCCGGCTTCGTCATCGGCGCGACACGTGCCTCGGCCGACATCTCGTTCCAGTCGATGCTGAGCCTGCAGCAGCGGCTCGCCGACATCGTGATGCGGGATCCGGCGGTGGCCGGCATCGGCTCCACCGTCGGCAGCGGCGGCGGGCCGGGCGGCGCGACCTCCAATCGCGGCACCATGTTCATCAGCCTGAAGCCGCCGGAACAGCGCGACCACATCTCGACCCAGGTGGTGATCGACCGTCTCAGGCGGGCGTTATACCCGGTGCCCGGCATCCGCCTGTTCATGTTCGCCGCCCAGGACGTGCGCGCCGGCGGACGGCAGAGCGATTCCGACTACCAGTACACGCTGACCAGCACCGACCTCGGCCTGTTGCAGAAGTGGGCGCCGATCGTGGCCAAACGCATGGAGAGCGTCGAGGGCATCACCGACATCTCCAGCGACCGCGATCCCGGCGGGCTTCAACTGACCTTGTCGATCGACCGCCAGAAGGCCTCGGCACTCGGCGTCCGCGTCCAGGATATCGACAACGCACTCAACAACGCGTTCTCGCAGCGGCAGATCGGGATCATCTACACTCAGCGCAACCAGTACATGACCGTGCTGGAGATCGACCCGAAATTCCAGGTCGACCCATCCAACCTCGATCGCATCTATGTCGCCGGAGCGGGCGATGCGCAGGTGCCGCTGTCGGCCGTGGTGCATGCGACGCGCGGGCTCGCCGCGCTCGCGGTCTATCATTCGCAGTCGTTCCCATCGACCACGGTGTCGTTCAATCTGTTGCCGGACGTGCAGATCCAGGCCGCAACGCAGAACATCCAGCGCGCGGTCGAGGAGCTGCACATGCCGGAGGGCATCCGCGGCAGTTTTGACGGCAATGCCGGCGATTTCGCCAAGACCAGCGGCCGCCAGCCGCTCCTGATCCTCGGCGCGCTGGTGGCGATGTATATCGTGCTCGGCGTGCTCTACGAGAGCCTCGCCCATCCGCTCACGATCATCTCGACGCTGCCCTCGGCGGGCCTCGGCGCGCTGCTGGCCTTGCAGCTCACCAACACGCCACTGACGGTGATCGCGTTCGTCGGCATCATCCTCTTGATCGGCATCGTCAAGAAGAACGGCATCATGATGGTGGATTTCGCGCTCGATGCCGAGCGCCAGCGCGGCCTGTCGTCGGCGGAGGCGATCTTCGAGGCCTGCCAGGCGCGTTTCCGCCCGATCTTGATGACGACCATGGCGGCGCTGTTTGCCGGCATTCCGCTGGTGGTCGCGACGGGCCCCGGCACGGAGCTGCGCCGTCCGCTCGGCATCACCATCATCGGCGGGCTGTTCGTCTCGCAGATCCTGACGCTCTACACCACGCCCGTGATCTACCTGCTGATCGACCGCCTGCGGCGGCGCCGCGAGCCGCGCCCGCTGGCCGCGCCGGCGGAATAGGCGGGTTGTTGAACCGCCGTGCAGAGCGTATAGCGGCGACCATGTCGAACCCCACCGCCGCCGCGCCGGCCGATCCGATCCCCGAATGCCCGTACTGCCAGAAGCCGATGCCGCTGTGCATCTGCGACAGCGTCACGCCGATCAAGAACCGGCTCTCGCTCCTGATCCTTCAGCATCCGCAGGAGCAGGACAGGGCGCTCGGTACCGCCCGGCTGCTTGCGAAGCATTTCGAAGGTGCCACGCTGCGGGTCGGCTTGTCCTGGCCGAGCCTGTCCAAGGCGCTGGCGCAGCCGATTGAGAACGCCTCGCACTGGGCCGTGCTCTATCTCGGCTCGGCGCACGCCGCCGATCTCGAGGCCGAGGGCGAAATCCTGGCGCTCAACCGCAAGGGCGAGGTCGCGGACAACCAGCGCGCGCTCCTCGGCAAGCTCGAAGGCGTAGTGCTGCTCGACGGCACCTGGAGCCAGGCCAAGGCGCTGTGGTGGCGCAACCCGTGGATGCTGAAATGCCAGCGCGTCATCCTCAACCCGGCGGCCCCGTCGCGCTACGGCCGGCTGCGCAAGGAACCTCGGAAGGACGGACTGTCGACCATCGAGGCCGCAGCCACGATCCTCTCCGTTCTGGAGAAGCGCCCGGACATCGCGGAGACGCTGAATGCCAGTTTCGAACGGATGCTAACCCGCTACCGCGAGGTCCAGGTCGAGATGCCCGAACTGGCTCCGAAGCCGCCGGTGAAGGACCGCCGGCGCGGTGTCCGGCGGGGCAAGCGAGCCTGACTCCAGTCGGGGTTGCCTAAACCCGTGATCCCCTATATTGCTCCGCCCTCGTTGGGGCCACGTGGCGGAGTGGTTACGCGCCGGTCTGCAAAACCGTTTACTCGGGTTCGAGTCCCGACGTGGCCTCCATCACAACCTCCTGATATATAAGCAATATTCGACCGTAGCGCGGCTGCCATCGCCCGCGCGGGCGACGCGTGCTGGCGGCGCACACCGGGTTTGCCCGGGGCCCGGCGGAAACCCGCCATTCAGCCCCTGGCATAGTCTTCGCATCTGCGAAGTGATGCATCCCAACGATCGAGCGCTGGAGAGCACGTGAGCGAAATCGTCCGATTTGTCCCGAAATCCGAGCTGGAGCGGGCTCGCCTCATTCGCGAGGCCCGCGCGATCTATGACAGCATCTTTCCGCCGGCCGCACCCGACCAGGGGCCGCAGGACGGCGGCGAGCGCGTCAAGACCTGATCGCGGCCACGCCGGATTTCGCAGCGTAGCCGCCATAGCAAAACGCCCGCAGAGCGCGGGCGCATCGGCTCACGGTGAAATTGGCTTCAGCAGGCCGCGTACCAGCCGTCCGGAAACGGCAGCAGGGGCCAGGCGCCCTCGTTGTCATTGGCAGCTTTGGGCTTCGCGTAATAGGTCCACGAGCGCGGCACGAAATCCTCCCCCGGCACGAACGCCAGATCTTCATGGACCATGGCGTCCTGGACGGCATCCAGCAGCAAGTTGAATTCGGCTTCGCTCATCACACCCTCCGGACCGCGGATGGCGCAATGTCGCAAAGCCGGTTTGTTTCCCGGTTGAGCCGATCGTTCGCATTTTAACGATCCGCCAATCGGGTCCCGATTGGTTAGCGAGTCATGAAATCCCCTTGGGGATATTAGGTTCCTGCCGCGTGCCCGCAGTGTGAAGGAGGTCACATCTTCCGCTGTTTGTTTCTCCTACCCC
The DNA here is from genome assembly GCF_040547675.1 of Bradyrhizobium sp. RT6a. Lineage (NCBI taxonomy): Bacteria > Pseudomonadati > Pseudomonadota > Alphaproteobacteria > Hyphomicrobiales > Nitrobacteraceae > Bradyrhizobium > Bradyrhizobium sp. RT6a. The sequence goes on along the minus strand of NZ_JBEPQC010000002.1, from coordinate 1,642,573 downwards.
TTTGCTCACCGGCCAATGCAGGCCGGCGGGCAGGGCAGACGGGAGACTGGTCATGAAAGCGAGGTTCTTGCGGTTTGCGGGTGTGAAAAGCCGGGCGCGTCGCGCCTCAACGGTCGGGCTGTTCCTGACGCTGTTTGCCTCCGTTGCCCACGCGCAGCAGGGGACGGCCGAGCAACGCCGGGCCTGTACCCCCGACGTCTACCGACTCTGTGCCGGCGAAATCCCCAACGTTCGCGCCATCACGGCCTGCCTGCGCCGTAACAGGCCAAGCTTGAGTGAGGCTTGCCGCTCCGTGTTCGATCAGGCCGGCGGCTGACATACCGGCCCTGTGGGTTTGTGCGCAGCAAGTGGCTCGCGGGAGCTGGCGAATCCGGCATAGTCGGCCTGTGGATATGCCTGTGGTTATGCTGCGGACAGGCTGTGGACGGCAGTGATGTGGATGTCGGCCGCAGATGCGTCCTGCGATTGTCATATCTCTGTCAAATGACCTCACCAAATGATTCCCTGATCGGGCAGATCGCGGCGTAACGCAAGATCATGTGGTTCTTCCGAATTCGGAAATACATTCCGCGAGCGTCCCGCATTCACGAACAGTTTTTGGGCAGCCGCCTGCCCAAATCACGGGCTCCTCCATCCAATTTTTTGTACGCCCGCGGACAAGCTTTCCGGTCCGCTCTCCTCCTAGGCTCGCTTCCGAGATCTGGAACATGGCCATTGCCATGACAATTCGAAGGAGCTGGACATGGAAAGACCGGTATTGCCCCAGGCTTGGGGGAACGCGCGTGCATCGCTGTCTTGGCGCAAGGCCGCGCTCGGCGCTGCCGTCACCTTCGGCGCGCTGGCAGCCGCGCCCCTGAGCGCGCAAGCTGCGGCGCCTGCGGCCTGCGCCGCGCTCCAGGACAAATATCCGGACTGGAAGGGCAAGACGCTGGTCAATGCCATCAATCCGCACACGCCGGGCTATGAGACCATCGATCCGAAGAACCCCAGCCAATATATCGGCTTCGACATCGATCTGGGCGAAGCCATCGGCGAATGCCTCGGCTTCAAGCTGACCTACAAGCCGGTGACGTTCGCGGCACTCCTGACCACGCTCGCCGCGGGACAAGCTGACATCGTCATTTCCGACATCTATGCCACCAAGGAGCGCGCCAAGGCGGCCGACTTCATCACCTACTCGAAAGTGTTCGACGGTGTGCTGGTCGCCAAGGGCAATCCGAAGGGCATCAACGGCATCAACATGTCGATGTGCGGCGCCGCTGCCGCCGAAAACACCGGCTATGTCGAGGTGCCCCTGATCCAGGCGCTGATGCCCGAGTGCAAGAAGGCCGGCAAGGCCGAGCCGACCATCCAGCTCTACGACAACAACGCCAACTGCATCCAGGCGATCCTCGCCGGTCGTGCCGACACCTATGTCAACGACGTCAACACCGTCGACAGCGCGGTCAAGGCTTATCCGGACAAGCTGGAGAAGGCGACCGCGGTGACGATCCCGTATTCGGTCGGCATCGCCGTCCCGAAGGACAAGCCGAAATTCCGCGACGCCGTGCTCGCCGCCCTGATCGAGGTGCAGAAGGCCGGCACGCATATGGAGCTTTTAAAGAAGCACGGGCTCGACGTGAACAATTTCAAGGAGCCTGACATCCTGACGGCTGACTGATGTCGCTGTTCCTCCATTACCTGAGCATGCCGTATCTGCTCGAGGGCATCGAGCTCACCCTCGAGGTGACTGCCCTCGGGCTCGGCGGCGGATTGATCCTCGGATTGATCCTCGCCAGCATGCAGCTCTCCCGCTTCTGGCTGCTGGCGGCGATCGCCAGGGCCTACACCGTGATCTTCCGCGGCACGCCGCTGATCCTGCAAATGGTGTTCGCCTACGACGCGCTGCCACATATCGGCATCAAACTGCCGGCGGTGCTGGCCGCCGGCCTTGCGCTCGCCTGCAACGAGGCGCCGTTCATCGCCGAGATGCTGCGCGCCGGCGTGCTGGGTGTCGATCGCGGGCAGGTGACGGCCGGCCAGGCGCTCGGCATGACGCCACGGATCCTGATGTGGCGGGTGATCGCGCCGCAGGCGATCCGCACCATGATCCCGGCCTTCGGCAACGAGGCTGTGAGCGCGCTGAAGAACTCCTCGCTGGCCTCCGTAGTCGCGGTCCAGGAGCTGACGCTGCGCTCGACCCAACTTGCGTCCTCGACGTTCGACTTCTTCTCGATCTTCTTCGCCTCGGGCCTGCTGTATCTGGTGCTGACCTTTGCCATCAGCATCATCCAGCTTTTCGTCGAATGGCTGCTCGATCTCGATCGCACCAAAGGTCGCCAGCGCAAGCTCGCCGATTATCTGCCCTGGCGCCGCGTCGATCTCGCCACCAAGCTCGAACTTGCCGCGGTCACGGCGCATGAGCCCGAACCCGTGCAGGCGCAGCCTGTCGACACGCCGCCGCGGGCGCTGACCCGCGAGGAGCGCACCCGGCGTGCGGCGACGATTTCGCGCAACAACATCGCGGTCGAGACCAGGGACCTCACCAAGAGCTACGGCGCGCAAAAGGTGCTCGGCGGCCTCGATCTCACGGTGCGTGTCGGCGAGGTCGTCGCGCTGCTCGGGCCCAGCGGCTCCGGCAAGAGCACGCTGCTCCGCTGCATCAATCATCTCGAAAGCTGGGACGGAGGCACCGTGCGTGTCGGCGGCCGGCGTCTCGGTTTTGACGACGACGGCAAGCTGCTGCCGCCACGCGCGATCGCCAATGAGCGGGCAAGCGTGGGCGTGGGCATGGTGTTCCAGCAATTCAACCTGTTCGCCCATCTCTCGGCCAAGGAGAACATCGCGGGTCCCTTGCGCTGGGTGCACGGCATGACCCGCATCGATGCCGATCGCCGCGCCGCCGAGCTGCTCGACCGGGTCGGGCTGTCGCACCGTGCCGACGCGCTGCCGCGGCATCTCTCCGGCGGCCAGCAGCAGCGCGTCGCAATCGCCCGAGCGCTCGCACCGAACCCCAGCGTGCTGCTCCTGGACGAGCCGACCTCGGCGCTCGATCCCGAGCTCGTCAGCGAGGTGCTGGAGGTGATCCGGCGGCTCGCCATCGATGACGGCCTCACCATGATCATCTCGACCCACCAGATCCGCTTCGCCGACGAGGTCGCCGACCGTGTCGCGTTCCTGAGCGGCGGCACGATCATCGAGGAGGGGCCCGCGCACGAGGTGCTCTCCAATCCCCGCAATCCGCTGACGGCACGTTTCCTCAGCGTGATGGAAGCCGACAAGACTCCGGAGGCGGTGCGATGAGAGCCGCACCCACACCGTTCAAGACCGCGTTTCCAGAAGAGGCCACCTCATGAAGCATTTCACGCTGCCGGTTTCGCCGAAGACCGTTCACTGGGGCTATTTCTCCAAAAAGGTCGCGCCGGCCGTGACGCTGCGCTCGGGCGACCGCGCCACCATCGAGACGCTGACCCACCACGCCAACGATGATTACGAGCGCATGATCCAAGGCGATCCCGGCGCCGAGAGCGTGTTCCAGTGGACGCGCGAGCACAAGGCCGTCGCGCGGCGCGGTTCGGGCCCGACGGAAGGCCCGTTCATCCGCGGCGCAGGCGAGGGGATCGGCGTGCATCTCCTCACTGGTCCGGTCGCGATCGAAGGCGCCGAGCCCGGCGATATCCTCGAAGTGCGCATCCTCGATATCAGGCCGCGGCCGAGCTGCAGCGCCTGTCATGCCGGGCGCTGCTTCGGCTCCAACGTCGCCGCGAACTGGGGGTTTCACTATCACGATCTGATCGAGGAGCCGAAGCCGCGCGAGGTCGTCACCATCTTCGAGCTCGACACGTCAGGCGAGCCCTGCGCCAAGGCCGTCTACAATTACGTCTGGACGCCGCAGACCGATCCTGACGGCATCGTGCATCCGACCATCGATTATCCCGGCGTGCGCGTCGATCACGCCACCATCAAGAAGCGCGAGAACATCCTCGCAAGCGTCAAGGTGCCGGCACGGCTGCATTTCGGCACCATGGGGCTCGCACCGTCGGAGGCCGATTTCGTCAGCTCGATCCCGCCGGGCTATACTGGCGGCAATATCGATGACTGGCGCATCGGCAAGGGAGCGCGGATGTTCTATCCGGTCGCGGTCCCCGGCGCCTATTTCTCGGTCGGCGATCCCCACGCCGCGCAAGGTGACAGCGAGCTTGGCGGCACCGCGATCGAGACCTCGCTGACTGGCGATTTCGAGTTCGTCCTGCACAAGAAGGCCGATCTTGCCGGCACCAGCCTCGAAGGTCTCGACCATCCGATGCTGGAGACCGATCAGGCCTGGTCGTTCTACGGCTTCACCTATCCGAACTACCTCGCCGCGCTCGGCGCCCATGCACAAACCGAGATTGCCAATCACTCGAGTCTCGACCGCGCGATGCGCGATGCGTTCCGCAAGCTCAGGAGGTTCCTGATGACCGTGCACGGTTTGAGCGAGGACGAGGCGATCTCGCTGCTATCGGTCGGCGCCGATTTCGGCGTCACCCAGGTGGTCGACGCCAATTGGGGCGTACACGGCACGATCCGCAAGAACATCTTTCGGTGCGACTGATGTGCCGTAGCCCGGAGGGAGCGAAGCGTAATCCGGGTTTGTCACGGCGGACTCAAAAGGCCCCGGATTACGCTTCGCTCCATCCGGGCTACGCATCGTGCTCGACGTTGATATCCCGCTCTAACACTCTGAAGAACAGCTCGTTTCCAGGATGAGCGCGTGACCAAAGACCGTCATTTGCGGCCCGTCGCTGCGACGGATGACCGCGTGCGTCTGGCACAGAGGTTGCTTCGATCCACTGCAATCTGGGTCGATCCGATGAGCTTCCGTCCCTTCACGAGCGAGTCCTACGCGCAAGACGACCGCCCCGAAGCCTGGCGGGACGTGCTGGCCGCGGTCGGCCTGCAGCCGGCGGCGGGCCATTCCTTCCTCGACGGGCACGCAACGGCGTCGCATCGCCACGCCGCAGGCGTCGCGCTGACGCGCATGGCGGCCGGCGCCCAGACCATTGGTCCGCGCACGCAGGCCAACGAAGACCTGCCGATTGCGCTGATGCCGGTCGAAGACGGCATGGTGCTCAAGAGCGCCGGCGGCCATCGCATCGTTCCGGTCGGTCATCTCGTGCTGCTGCCGCGGAGCGGGGACTGGAGCATCGTGTTCCAGCGCGACATGCGCGCCATCGTGCTGTCGGTGACGTCGGAGGCGCTGCACGGCCGCCTCTCGGGTAGGCCGCGGCTCGGCGAACCCAGGGTTGTTCCGCCCAGCGGCTTTGCCGACGTCTTCGCGCGCTTGATGGACGCGACTGCGCGCACGCTCGACACGCTGAGCGATGCCGAATGGAATGCGGTCACGCAGTCGCTCGTCGATCTCCTGCTGACACTCGCCCATCAATTGGCGGCTTCGACATCCGACGCCGGATCGAGTGCGACGCAGTCGGCACTGCTGCACCGGATCTGCCAGACCATCGAACGCCGCCTCGACGATCCCGAACTGGTGCCGGCGCGCGTCGCGCAGGCGGAAGGGATTTCCGAGCGCTATCTGCAAAAGCTGTTCGAGACCGTCGGCGACAACTTTACTCACTACGTGCGCGAGCGGAGGCTGCAGCGCGCCTGGGCCGATCTGTCCAATCCGTCCGAGTCGCATCGCTCGATCTCGGAGATCGCCTACGCCTATGGCTTTGGCGATTCCGCGCATTTCAGCCGCGCCTTCCGCCATCGCTTCGGACTGCCGCCGCGCGAGTTTCGCCAGCAGGAGGCGGAGCGGGCGACGACGCAGCAGGGGATAGCCGGTCAGCGCGGCTGGCCGCAGGATGCGCTGGCCCAGCTTCGCGTGCACCAGGCGAGCGCCAAGGCGCGCGGCCATCTCGCTCCTACCGACATCGATGAGCCGAGAACGGCCGAACGCAAGCATCATCATCTTCCGATCGAAGCCAACCGTGTTCATTGGGGATATTTCAGTCGCGCGCTACAACCGCAGATCGAGATCAATTCGGGTGATACCGTCACGATCGAAACGCTGACGCAGCACGCCTCCGACGATCCTGAGCTGATGATCGCGGGCGATGCGGCCGCCGAAGGCGTATTCGGTTGGACCAAGGCGAGGAAGAACGTCGATCGCCGCGGCGCGGGTCCGATGGATGCCAGCATATTCGGGCGCGGCGCCGGCGAAGGCTTTGGCGTGCACATCTGTACGGGGCCTGTGTCGGTGAAGGACGCCCAGCCCGGCGACGTGCTGGAAGTGCGGATCCTCGACATCGTACCGCGCACAAGTCGTCATCCGAAACATTCAGGCCGCGTGTTCGGCTCCTCGGTCGCGGCCTGGTGGGGCTATCATTACGACGAATTTCTTTCAGGGCCGAAGCCGCGCGAGGTCGTGACGATCTACGAGATCTTCGACGACACCGATGCGCCGCATGCCCGCGCGCTGTATTCCTACCGCTGGGAGCCGCAGACCGACCCGTTTGGAGTGGTGCACCCCACCTATGACTATCCCGGCGTTCCGGTCTTGCCCGGCACGGTAAAGCGCCGCCACGCCGTGCTCGACGGCATCCGCATTCCCTTGCGCCCGCATTTCGGCGTGATCGCGGTGGCGCCGCGCGAGGTCGATTTCATCGACTCCGTGCCGCCGTCCTATTTCGGCGGCAATCTCGACAATTGGCGCTTGGGGAAGGGGGCGACCGTCTATCTTCCGGTCTCCGTTCCCGGCGCATTGCTGTCGGTCGGCGATCCCCATGCCACGCAAGGTGACGGCGAATTGAGCGGCACCGCGATTGAATGCTCGATGACCGGAACCTTCGAGGTGATCCTGCACAAGAAGGCCGACCTCGGCGGTCAGCCGTTCGCCGATCTCTCTTATCCCCTGATCGAGACCGAGTCCGATTGGGTCCTGACCGGATTCAGCCATCCCAACTACCTCGCCGAGTTCGGCGCGCAGGGCCAGAGCGAGGTCTACGCAAAGTCCTCGCTCGACCTCGCCATGAAAGATGCGTTTCGCAAGATGCGACGCTTCCTGATGAACGTGAAGGGCCTGAGCGAGGACGAGGCGATCGCGCTGATGTCGGCCGCGGTCGACTTCGGCGTCACGCAGGTGGTCGACGGCAATTGGGGCGTGCACGCGATCATCAGCAAGCGCCTGTTTCAGAACGCGCCTTAAACCGAAGGATACCCAGTGAAATTCCACATGATCAGCGGCGGACCGAAGCCGGTCGCGCCCTTCAGCCACGCGGTGGAGACCGACGGTTTTGTCTTCGTCACCGGCCAAATGCCGGACACGCCGCAAACACCGGGCGTGTTGCCCGACGGCATCGTCGCACAGACGAGGGCGGCGATGGAGAACCTGAAAGTTGTTTTGGCGGGCGTCGACCTCGGTCTCGAGCACGTCGTGATGACACGCATCTATCTCACGCGTTTCAAGGAAGACTACACCGCGATGAACGAGATCTATCGCGAATTCTTCGCGCCCGGACGGCTGCCGGCCCGCACCTGCGTCGGCGTCACCGGACTTGCCTATGACGCACTGATCGAGATCGACCTGGTGTGCCGTCGGCCGTCAGACGACAGTCCGTAGCCCGGATGGAGCGCAGCGCAATCCGGGATTCGTTCCGCGGAGACAGGGCCCCCGGATCACGCTGCGCTCCATCCGGGCTACAAGACCTTGCGTCGCCCGACGGGCAAAACACCCAAACGACAGGTCAATCCGCTCGCGCGAAAATATTCGCCTTTACAGAAATTCTGATTTATCGCATCTTGTCGGCACCTCACCCCGGTCAGAGGGGGCGTATCGCGATCGTCACGAAACGTGGGGTGAGCTGCGGTGGACGCGGGCAGCATCGGCGCGAAGGGCCTCGCAGGGCGGGAAACCGTGAGCGAAGGCGTCGCGCACACGACCGGTGTGGCTCGCGTACGGCAAAACCGTGTCGTCCTGACGCCCGGGGTCTGTGCGTCAAGTCTTGTGGTGATGTCGCTGCCCGACCGGGCACGCAGCATCAGCCATCCACAAGGCGACGGGGGCAATAGTGCATCGCTCCCCGGGGAGAGCTCGGCATAAGCCGTCAACCACTGCGCAGGGAAGGCCGTGTGTTGGGCTTCACCTGTATGCCGCTGCAGCCTCTTGTAGTGCAACCTTCGCACAGTGGACCGTGGGTGCCAGCCGGCACCCGGTCTTCCCTGCGCCCTCTGACGAGGAGGGTGTACGAGACGAAGCAAAGCTCGGGCGAGCCAAGCCGCGAGGACGCGAAGCTGTGGCCGCGACGAAAATCACATCCTGCGGTGCCGGCGCCCGCGCCGGAGACAACAAACCGCGCCGATCTATGAATGCCGGTTCATTGCTGCGGAGAATTCGAATCGATAAGAATTGGCTCGTTGCGCGTCTCGCGTCGTGCAACGAGCCGGAGGCGGATCGATCGCGTCTCGAACCTTTCGATTCCGCCTCCGACGAATCCTTCAAGGCAACGCCATTAGTTGCCGCGGCGCCTGCGCCGATCGACGTCAGGCACCGAAAGCCCGTTTCGATCGGGGGAATTTCATATGAAGTATTTTCTGTCTGCACTGATCGCGATCGGCCTATCGATTGCGGCCGCGCCGTCGTTCGCGGCTGACGCCCGGAACGTCACCGTCGTCAACGAGACTGGCTATGCCATCAAATTCCTGGGCTTCAACGCCCCGGACGATGGCATGGACGAATGGGACAACGAGTTGGAGAAGGTTTTGCAGAACCAGGCGAGCACCTATGTCGAGTTCGACGATGACGACGATGGCTGTGTCTGGAACGTCCGCGTCGACTGGCAGAACTATGACGAGACCGTGCTCTGGAAGAACGTCAACCTCTGCAAGTTCACCGCGCTCCGGCTGCGCTACGATTCCGGCACCAAGACCACTTCGTTCGTCGCCGAGTAACTTGACCTGAGGCCAGGCGGAGGAGGGGCCATGCGCCCTTCCTCGCCGCAATGTGCCAGATAGCGAATTCGTCCTTTGCAAGCGCAAGCGGCTTTGTTATACGCAGCCGCGCGCGAACGACGGGTTCGCCCTTTTCCTCGGTAGCTCAGCGGTAGAGCATCCGACTGTTAATCGGATGGTCGCTGGTTCGAATCCAGCCCGGGGAGCCAAATTCCGGCTTATTTTCAGTGGCTTGCGTCCAGACTCTGATCTGGCGTGCGATCTCGTTGCGGCAAATTCTCAATTAGATGTGTACCGGGGCGAGCCGGCATCCTCCGCGGTGACGCCAAAACGACTCAATTGAAATCGAGCTTCCAGAGGCCGGTCTTTTAGGAGCTGATTCCCATGCGAGACATCCAGGTCGACCGTTCCCCGCTGGCTCCCTCCATTTTGCCGGCGGACATCCCCGAACTCAGCGATGACGAATGCCTCGCCTGTCTGGCGCGCGCGGTCGAGACCCACGATTCGGCACGGCTGGATGAAGTCGCCGCATTGATCGGCCGTCTCGCGGTCACGATCGAATAGGCCTCGCCCTCGACATTGCGAGTTGCGGAAGGGCCCGGTTCGCGGGGCCAGAGCCATGTTGCGTTTTCGCAGGGCCTGTTCCAAAGATGCCGCCAACTTTCGTCCGCGGCATCGTCCGCCTTGCAGGGTCCGCAAATGTCCGTTTTCTCGACGGCGCGCCTAAAAATGGTCGATGGCCAGGTGCGCACCAGTGACGTCACCGACCGTCGTGTTCTCGACGCCATGCTCACGGTTCCGCGCGAGGCCTTCGTGCCGGCCAGCCGGCAGGCATTGGCGTATCTCGACCTCGATCTCGACGTCAGCGAGGGGGGCGGCAAGCGGTTCCTGATGAAGCCGCAGCTGACCGGCAAGCTGCTCCAGGCCGCCGAGATCGGCGAGGGTGACAACGTGCTGGTCGTCGGCTGCGCCACGGGCTATCTCGCTGCGCTGACCGCCAAGCTCGCCCGCCAGGTCACCGCGACGGAATGCGATTCGGCGCTGGCCAAGAAGGCCAATGACGTCTTCGCCGCCCTCGGGCTCGCTAACGTGGCCTGCAAGGCCGCGGCCTGTACCGAGGGTGATCCCGCTGCTGGCCCCTATGATGTGATCGTCCTCAACGGCGCCACCGAGGTGACGCCGGCAGGGCTGCTCGGGCAGCTCAAGGAGGGTGGGCGCCTGTTGGGGGTTTCGGCCGAATCCAGGCCGCCGCGAGCCATGATCGTGACCCATACCCACGGCGAATTCGGCCATCGGGCGCTGTTCGATGCCGCGGCCCCGGTCCTTCCCGGGCTGGAACGGGCGGCCGCCTTCGTCTTCTGACGGCCCGATAGCGGCTTTAGCCCGTTAAAATCCCGTTCTGAATCAGAAGTGTGGCCGGGATGCTGCACGTCAAGAGTTTCCACTGCGGACACCCCTCAGGTAGTTCCGTCGCGCTTGACCGCGTCCTATGTTGCGACGGGGCAACGACTCCACTCGTAGACGGTAACCCAGCTCGCGGGCACGAGCCGGGCGTTAGAATGAACGGAATTTTTGGATGCATGGGGTGAAGCTCTTCACCGGAGCAGCGGTTTCGGTCCTGCTGCTGGCGCTTACCGCGCCTACGCCTGCCTTGGCGGATACGATCGAGGCTGCGCTGGTGCGCGCCTATCAGAACAATCCGCAGCTCAATGCGCAGCGCGCCCAGGTGCGCTCGACTGACGAGAACGTGCCGCAGGCGCTGTCGGGCTATCGCCCCAGGGTCGGGGTCAACCTCAGCACCGGCTATCAATATCAGGATATTCAGCAGACGCAGAAGGCTGTGCCGATCCATAGCGACCCGCCCCTTCAGCCCAATAGCGCCAGCCTGACCATCAACCAGACGCTCTACAACGGCAATCAGACCGCCAACAGGACGCGCGCGGCGGAGAGCCAGGTCTCGGGGTCCCGCGAGGCGTTGCGCGTGCTCGAGCAGACGGTCCTGTTGCAGGCTGCCACCAGCTACATGGATTACCTTCGTGACTCCGCCACCCTCGAAGTTCAACGCAGCAATGTGCGCGTCCTCGAACAGACGCTCAAGCAAACGCGCGATCGCTTCAATGTCGGCGAGGTGACGCGCACGGACGTGGCGCAATCCGAAGCACAGCTCGCGGCCGGCAGGACCCAGGCCCTGACTGCCGAATCGAATCTCACGACGACGCGCGCGAATTTCCGCCGGATCATCGGCAACGAGCCGACGAACCTTGCGCCGGGCTCGCCGGTCGATCGTTTCCTGCCCGGGACGCTCGCCTCCGCCGTCGGTCTCAGCCTGGTGGAGAACCCCAACGTCACGGCCTCGATGTTCGGCATTGACGTCAATTATCTCCAGGTCAAGATCAACGAAGGCGCGCTGCTGCCGACCCTCACGGTTCAGGCTGGCATCACCCAGTCGTACCAGCAGACCCTGACGGTCTTCCGAACGACGACCGCTTCCGCCATCGCGACCGCCTCCGTGCCGATCTATCAGGGCGGCGCTGAATATGCGCTCATCCGGCAATCGAAAGAGAATCTGGCGCAGCAGCGTCTGAATCTCGAAACCACACGCGATCAGACCCGTGCCAACGTCGTGCAGGCCTGGGGCCAGTTGGAAGCCGGCAAGGCGCAGGTGCAATCTGCGCAGGCGCAGGTCACGGCCTCCGAGATCGCGCTGAACGGCGTGCGCGAGGAAGCCAAGGCCGGCCAGCGCACCACGCTCGACGTGCTCAACGCGCAGCAGGCGCTGGTCAACGCGCGCGTCGCGCTCGTCACTGCCCAGCATGACCGCGTGGTGGCGTCCTATTCGGTGCTCAACGCGGTCGGCCGTCTCGCGCCGCAAGTCCTCGGCCTCAACACCACGGTCTACGATCCCAGCGTTCACTACCAGCAGGTTCGCGACAGCTGGGCCGGCGTCCGCACGCCAGACGGACGCTAGAGTCCCGTAATCATCCGGTCGGCCTCGCGAATAGCGGAAGCCGACCGGTGCTTTGCTTGCAATCAGCAAAATCCCTGACATAGCCTTGCCAAGAAGATGCGGGCCGATTCGCTCCGCATCCGATGCCGTGTGCGTAAAGCATGAGTGCCGAGGGCAGGGGCGCACCGCTGCACGTTGAGCCGTCATCTGGGGACAAGTCGGGCTGCCGCGCCGAAAATGGCGGGCCGTCCATCCGGAACCGGCCAATCCTGTCGTGCTTGGTGTAAAACAACGCATGCGAGGGCGTTGATGATGTGGAGTCGGAGATGACGCAGCCTGCAAAGGTCACAGAACCCTCGATGGAGGAGATTCTGGCCTCGATCCGGCGCATCATTGCCGACGATGAGGCCAAGCCGCCACCGGCGGATGCTGCCAAGCCCGAGAAAGCTGCCGCCCCCGCCGCGCCAGCGAAGCCGCAGGCGATCAGCGATATTCCGCCATCCAAGGTCGCGCCGCCCAAACCGGCCGCCGAGAAGCCCGCACCGCCTCCGGCTGCCAAGCCGGCGCCGCCGCCGGCCCCCGCACCTGAGGCGGATGCATCCAACAATCAGGACGATATCGACGCGCTGCTGGCAGGGCTCGACACGGCCACCGCTGCGCCGGAAATCCGTGCTCCCGAGCCGGAGCCCGAACCTGAGCCCGACGTGCTGGAATTGACCGACGATATGGCGCTGGCGATGGAGCCAACGCCGTCTCCGCCGCCGCCGAGCTTCCGCAAGGTCGAGCCGCGCGACGATCTCGAATTCGCCGAATCGCCGCCGCCGCGTCCGACGCCGGCATCCTATGCGCCGGTGGACTTCGATGCGCCGCCACTGCCACCCCAACAGCCGATCCTGGCGCAATCGACGGTCTCCGCGGTCGAATCCGCCTTCAATTCCCTGGCCCACACGGTGCTCAGCAGCAATGCGCGAACCCTGGAGGATCTGGTCAAGGAGATGCTGCGTCCGATGCTGAAATCCTGGCTGGACGACAATTTGCCGGGCCTCGTTGAACGCATCGTGAAGGCCGAAATCGAGCGGGTATCGCGCGGCGGCAGGTAGATCGGGCCGCAGAGCCCTCATAAAGCCCTGCTTGTGCGTCATATTCCGACCGGACCGGAAAGCCCTGTTGCCGCCTGGCTTTCCCTGACCTTTCCGTTGACTTGTCCGTTGACTTGGACCCCGTGCGCGGCTTTCTAACAGCGCCATGATCGAGAAAAATTACCAGCCCGCCGATATCGAAGCCCGCATGTCCGTCGTGTGGGAGGATAGCCTTGCCTTCAAGGCCGGCCGCCCCGACCGCCGCGACGCAGTGCCCTTTACCATCGTGATCCCGCCGCCGAACGTGACGGGCTCGCTGCACATGGGCCACGCCCTCAACAACACGCTCCAGGACATCCTGTGCCGCTTCGAGCGCATGCGCGGCCGCGACGTGCTGTGGCAGCCCGGCACCGACCATGCCGGCATCGCCACCCAGATGGTGGTGGAGCGGCAGCTGATGGAGCGCCAGCAGCCCAGCCGTCGCGAGATGGGCCGCGAGAAGTTTCTGGAGCGGGTCTGGCAGTGGAAGGCCGAGAGCGGCGACACCATCATCAACCAGCTCAAGCGGCTCGGCGCCTCCTGCGACTGGTCGCGCGAACGCTTCACCATGGACGAGGGCCTGTCCAAGGCCGTGGTCAAGGTGTTCGTCGAGCTGCACCGCGACGGCCTGATCTATAAGGACAAGCGGCTGGTGAACTGGGACACCAAGCTGCTCACCGCGATCTCCGATCTCGAAGTGCAACAGACCGAGGTCAAGGGTAGCCTCTGGTACTTGCGCTATCCGATCGAGGGCACGACGTTCAGCCCCGAGGATCCCTCGAGCTTCATCGTCGTTGCCACCACGCGCCCGGAGACCATGCTCGGCGATACCGGCGTCGCCGTGCATCCCGAAGACGAGCGCTATCAGAAGCTGGTCGGCAAGAACGTGATCCTGCCGCTGGTCGGCCGCAAGATCCGGATCGTCGCCGACGACTATTCCGATCCGGAGAAGGGCTCGGGCGCGGTGAAGGTGACACCGGCGCACGACTTCAACGACTTCGAAGTCGGCAATCGCCACGGCCTCGCCCGGATCAGCGTCATCGACAAGGAAGGTTGTCTCGATCTCCTCGACAACGAGGATTATCTGCGAGACCTGCCGGAAGGTGCCGCGCAGTTCGCCGAGGAGTTCAACAAGCTCGATCGCTTTGCAGCGCGCAAGCGCATCGTCGAGCGGCTGGAATCGTTCGGCTTCGTCGAGCGGATCGAGCCCCACACCCACATGGTGCCGCATGGCGACCGCTCCGGCACGGTGATCGAGCCCTATCTGACCGACCAGTGGTATGTCGACGCCAAGACGCTGGCGAAGCCCGCGATGGCCGCCGTGCGTTCGGGCGAAACCACCTTCGTGCCGAAGAACTGGGAAAAGACTTACTTCGAGTGGATGGAGAACATCCAGCCCTGGTGCATCTCGCGCCAGCTCTGGTGGGGTCACCAGATCCCGGCCTGGTACGGTCCCGACGGCAAGGTGTTCGTCGCCGAGACCGAGGAGGAGGCCGTCAGCCACGCCCTCGGCTATTACGTCGAGCAGGAAGTCATCACGGTCGAGCAAGGCCGCGAGATGGCGCTCGACCGCAACAAGCGTGATGGCTTCATCACGCGCGACGAAGACGTGCTCGACACCTGGTTCTCCTCGGCGCTGTGGCCCTTCTCGACCCTCGGCTGGCCCGCAGACGCGCCGGAAGTGCAGCGTTACTACCCGACCAATGCGCTGGTGACCGGCTTCGACATCATCTTCTTCTGGGTCGCCCGCATGATGATGATGGGCCTCCACTTCATGAAGGAGGTGCCATTCTCGACCATCTACATCCATGCCCTCGTCCGTGACGAGAAGGGCGCCAAGATGTCGAAGTCGAAGGGCAACGTCATCGATCCGCTCAGCCTGATCGACCAATATGGCGCCGACGCGCTGCGCTTCACGCTGGCGGCGATGGCCGCACAGGGACGCGACATCAAGCTCGCCACCAGCCGTGTCGAGGGCTATCGCAATTTCGCGACCAAGCTCTGGAATGCGTCGCGCTTCGCGGAGATGAACCACTGCGCCGTGCCCGAGGGTTTCGAGCCGGCCAAGGTCAAGGAGACGCTGAACCGCTGGATCGCGCATGAGAGCGCGCACACCACGCGCGAGGTGACCGAGGCGATCGACGCCTATCGCTTCAACGACGCCGCCGGCAGCATCTATCGCTTCGTCTGGAACGTCTATTGCGATTGGTATCTCGAGCTCGCAAAACCCGTGCTGCTCGGTCCCGACAGTCCTGCCAAGGCCGAGACCCGCGCCATGGTGGCATGGGCGCGCGACGAGATCCTGAAACTGCTGCACCCCTTCATGCCCTTCATCACCGAGGAGCTGTGGGAGGTGACGGCCAAGCGCGACGGTTTGCTCGCGCTGGCACCGTGGCCGCTGAAGCCGGCCGGGCCGACGCCGGAGCAGCTTGCGATGCTCGCGGCGACGGCGGGGCCGACCGACGCGCTCGTCTCGCCGGTTTGGGTGCTGCCGATCTTCGACCATGCCGACTTCAACGATCCCGCGGCCGAGGCCGAGATCGGCTGGGTGATCGACCTCGTCACGCAGATCCGTTCGGTGCGCGCCGAGATGAACATCCCGCCGGCGACCCTCACGGCGCTGGTGCTCGCAGGGGCCTCGGCCGAGACGAAGGAGCGCGCGCCGCGCTGGAGCGACGTCATCAAGCGCATGGCCCGGCTGTCGGACATCGCCTTCGCCGACCGTGCGCCCGACGGCGCGGTCCAGCTCCTGGTGCGCGGCGAGGTGGCTGCGCTGCCGCTGAAGGGCGTGATCGACGTCGCCGCCGAGCGCACGCGTCTCGACAAGGAGATCGGCAAGGCCGACGCCGACATCAAGCGCGCCGAGTCCAAGCTGGCAAACGAGAAATTCGTGGCCAACGCCGCCGAGGAGGTCGTCGAGGAGGAGCGCGAGAAGCGCGAGGCCGCGCTCGCCCGCAAAGCCAAGCTGCTCGAGGCGCTGGAGCGGCTCAAGCAGGCGTCGTAAGCTTATTTCGGAAACGGCTTGCTGAGGAATTTCGAGCCCCTGACGCCATAGCGCCAGGGCAGCTCGACGGCTTTGGTGATGCCGATCCGGATTCCGGCCACGACCTCCAAATCCTCCGTCCGCGCATGCAGCGCGATCGGCGGACGGTCCAGCGGCAAGGCATTGTGCACGATGGTGATGCCGAGCGCTTCGGTCAGCTTGCCCGGGCCCGAGCACAACGCGTGCAAATCCTGGAGATGGCGCCGCCGACGCATCGCGGCGATGCCGTGGGTCGGCTCCAGCGCGCGGATCAGCACGGCGCTGGCCGAGCCTTCCTCCTCGCAGACGAAGTTCACGCACCAGTGGATGCCGTAGGAGCGGTAGACATAGGCAAAGCCGGGCGGGCCGAACATCACCTGGTTCCGCGGCGTCGGGCCTCGATAGGAGTGCGCCGCCGGCTCGGTATGATGATAGGCCTCGACTTCGACAATGAGGCCGCCGACGCCATCGACCAGCATGGTCGCACCGATCAGGTCGGGCGCGACCTCGTGGACGCTGCGTGCGAAAAAGGCACGCTTCAGGGCTTTGCCGAGCCGGGGGGTAGAGGTCTTCGAGACTGGAGCCATTCGAGGTGAGAATCGCCAGAGAACAGAGCAGGATATTGCCCATATCTGCCATGTTCCCTGAAGCGGGGCGAGCCGGGTTGCGATGCCCGGCCAGACCGACTAGGTAGGACTTGGTCAGACCGGACACCCCATGGTCGTTATTGTCGATACCATCTCGAACCCGCTGCGCCCACGTCACCCCGAAAAGGTGAATCGGCCCGATTCCGCTTCGCCGCCGAAGCCGGACTGGATCCGCGTACGCGCGCCCAACACCCGCGGCTATGCCGACACCCGCAACATCGTGCGCGCCAACGGCCTGCACACGGTGTGCGAGGAGGCGGGCTGCCCGAATATCGGCGAGTGCTGGGACAAGAAGCACGCGACCTTCATGATCATGGGCGACACCTGCACCCGCGCCTGTGCGTTCTGCAACGTCAAGACCGGCATGCCGAACGCGCTCGACGCGGCCGAGCCGCAGAACGTTGGTGAGGCCGTGGCCAAGCTCGGCCTTGCCCATGTCGTCATCACCTCCGTCGACCGCGACGATCTCGCCGACGGCGGCGCCGATCATTTCGCCCAGACCATCCGCGCGATCCGCGCCGCGTGCCCCTCGACCACGATCGAGATCCTGACACCGGATTTCTTGCGCAAGGAGGGGGCGCTGGAGGTCGTCGTCGCGGCGAAGCCCGACGTGTTCAACCACAATCTCGAGACCGTGCCGTCGTGCTATCTCACCGTGCGGCCGGGCGCGCGCTATTTCCATTCGATCCGGCTGCTGCAGCGGGTCAAGGAGCTCGATCCCACCATCTTCACCAAGTCCGGCATCATGGTCGGCCTCGGCGAGGAGCGCCACGAGGTGCAGCAGGTGATGGACGATCTGCGTTCGGCCGACGTCGATTTCCTGACCATCGGGCAATATCTCCAGCCGACCCGCAAGCATCACGCCGTGATGCGTTACGTGCCGCCGGACGAGTTTTCGTCCTACGAGAAGGTCGCCTACACCAAGGGCTTCCTGATGGTGTCGGCGAGCCCGCTCACCCGTTCGTCGCATCATGCCGGCGAGGATTTTGCGAAACTGAAGGCCGCGCGGGCAGCAAGCGCCCGCTGAATCGCCATGCCCAATTTTTCGAGCAAGCGCCGTGTCGATCACAGCGCGTCCGAGATGTTTGATCTGGTCGCCGACGTCGAGCGCTACCCGGAATTCGTGCCGCTGTGCAGCGCGCTGAAGGTCCGTCAGCGCATGGCGAAACCCGACGGCACCGAGGTGCTGGTCGCGGACATGACGGTGTCGTTCAAGCTGGTCAGGGAATCCTTCACCAGCCGCGTGACACTCGACCGCGCCAATTTGAAGATCCTGGTCGAATATCTGCAAGGTCCCTTCAGCAATCTGGAAAACCGTTGGACGTTCGAGCCCAAAGGCGAGAGCGTTTGCGATGTCGGCTTCTTCCTTGCCTACGAGTTCAAGAGCCGCATGCTGGCGCTCCTGATGGGCTCGATGTTCGACGCCGCGTTCGCGCGATTTTCCATCGCGTTCGAGAAGCGAGCGGACGCGATCTACGGACGGCGGAAGCTGGCGTCGTCGTAGTGGATTAAGAGCCCGTCTCAATCCACCGCCTTCACGACATCCGGTGGCTGCGAGGCATAGTACCCTGCGGCCTGCTCGATCTCCTGCGGCGTCATCGCACGCGCGATGTTGCGCATCTGCTGGCTGATGTCGTTACGGCGCTCACCGGTGGCGAAGGCCTGCAGTTGTGCCTTCATGTAGGCCTCGGACTGGCCTTCGAGCCACGGGCTGCCGGTCTTGTTGTCGAGGCTGCCGTGGCAGGCGCCGCAGGGCGCGATGCCGCGCATCGGTGCGCCGTAGATCACGATGTTTGGCTTGGGCAATTGCGGCGTCGGGTGATAGGCCGGCAGCCGCGGCAGGTAAGCGTAATAGTTCGAGAGATCTGCGATCTCCTGGTCCGTCAAATTGACGGCGAACGGCGACATCACTGCATTGGTGCGCGCGCCCGTGCGGAAATCGTGCAGCTCCTTGTAGATCACGGCGGCATATTGACCCGCGAGATTGGGTGAGTCCGCGCGGCTGACACCCGTCGGGCCATGACAGATCGCGCAGCGCTGCGCCAACGTGGCACCGCGGCCGATCGCCTCCTGGCTCGGGCGCGACAGCGTGTTCGACGTCAGCACGACTCCCGACAGGCGCTTGATCTGCTCCGGCGGAGTCACGCTTGCCGCGCGTTGCGGCACACCGGCCGCGCTGCAGATCGCGTCCCAGACATTGGCGAACTGAACCCAGGGCTGTGCGAAAGGCAGCACGATAAAGCCCGCAATCGCCGTCACGACGAAGAACGCGGCCGTGATGCCGACACTCGTCTTGAAATGACGATTGGTGAGGGTGAAGAGATCGCGCGCACTCATCACTGCGCTCCCACATAGACGGCGGGCACCGACGTGCCCTCGCTCAGCGCCAGATTCAGGATCGGATAGCCGTAATTGGTGAGGGTCAGCGCGATCATCAGCGCCACCCACAGCGCGTGGGTGTTGAGCGCGACCGGGACCGTTGTGGGCTGGTGCACGGCCAGCGCAAAGCGATAGGGGCCGGCGTCGACCAGCGGCGCACGCATGCCGCGGGCCAGGATAACGATGAACATGATGCCCGACGCCAGCAGGATGAAGCCGCCAATTGCCGAGAGGGTGACCGAGAGTGCCTGCGGAGCGATCGCGGGATCGCCGAAGTCGAAATAGGCCATGCGGCGCGGCATCCCGAGAATGCCGACCCAATGCCAGGGAAAGGTCG
Source organism: Bradyrhizobium sp. RT6a (assembly GCF_040547675.1). Classification (NCBI taxonomy): domain Bacteria; kingdom Pseudomonadati; phylum Pseudomonadota; class Alphaproteobacteria; order Hyphomicrobiales; family Nitrobacteraceae; genus Bradyrhizobium; species Bradyrhizobium sp. RT6a. The sequence goes on along the minus strand of NZ_JBEPQC010000002.1, from coordinate 1,623,216 downwards.
TGACGATCATGCCGATGAACCACAGCCAGAGCTGGGTGCGGATCAGGCGGAGATCGATCAGCTCGCGCCCGGTCAGATGCGGCCACAGATCATATGCGATTGCAAAATACATGATCACGATGGCGCCGCCGAAAATCAGGTGGAAATGGCCGGTGATCCACTGCGTGTTGTGGATCGACGCATCGAGCTGATAGCTCATATTGATGAGGCCGCCGGCGCCGCCGAAGCCGAGCATGACGAAGGAAAAGGCGAGGGCCAGCATCATCAGGTTGTCCCAGGGCAGGGCCCTGATCCAGCCGAACATGCCGCGGCCGCCGCGCAGGCGCGCCGCGATCTCGACGGAGGCGCAGATCGTGAACACGGTCAGCAGCGTAGGCAGCGCGACCAGCGCGGTGAAGGCCGAATGAATGAACTTGAAGCCGGCGCCGACCTGCGGATCGGCGAAGGTGTGGTGCATGCCGATCGGCATCGCGACCACCAGGAACAGGATGAAGGAGATCCGCGCCATGCTGTCGGAATAGATGCGACCACCGATCGCGCGCGGCACGATTGTGTAATAGGCGATGTAGGTCGGCATCAGCCAGAAATAGACGATGGCGTGCAGCGTCCAGGAGAAGAACACGCGCGCAAGGCCGGCGTCGATGGTGGCCTTCAGCCCGGCCGCGACCGGAATGATCTGGAGCAGCAGCTCGAGCGCGGCGCCGACCGCGGTCCAGGCCCACAGATACGAGCCCGCGACATTGGCGAACATCGCCAGCGGCACCGGCGCGCCGGGATGGGCCCTGCGCCAGACGCGCAGATTGACCGACATCAGCGCGACCCAGATCCAGGAGCCGACCACGACCAGCACGACGCCGAGATAGTAGAAGACGTTGCCGATCAGCGGCGGATAGAAGGTGTAGAGCACCGAGGCGCGGCCGAGCCCGACCGGGACCATTGCCATGATCGCGCCGACCACAATCAGCCAGAATCCCGCCCAGGCCCAGCGCACACCGACCAGCCGCTGCTGCAGCGCAGACTCGCTGATGACGTAGCCGAAGCCCATCGCGACCAGGGTCGGGAAGACGTAGCCCATCACCGTGCCGTGCGCGGTCAGCGAGCGGTAATAGAGCTCGGGATTGGACAGCCAGGTGCCGATCGGGCTGCGGATGAACATTTGCCAGGCGCCGAGCGTGAGCGCGATGCCGAACACGGCGAAGGCCAGCCAGAAATGGGCGAGGATGAGCTTTCTATTGACCAACACAGCTCAGCCTCCCGCCACCCTTAGCGCGGTTCGCGAAGTCCGCCTTGTCGATCACCTTGACCTTGCCCCACATGCCCTCGTGGCCGAAGGAGCAAAACTCCTGGCAGGGCATCAGATAGTCGCCGCTCTTGGTAAAGCGCATGAGCTGCTCGGAGATGTAGCCCGGCACCAGCATGGTGTTGACGTTGGTGCCCTGGATCAGGATGCCGTGGACGACGTCGGCGCTGGTGGCGCGCAGCGTGATCGGCGTGTCGACGGGCACCACGATGCAGGCCGGCGTGAAGGAATATTGCTGGCCGATCGCGCGCACGGTCACATTGCCATTGGTTTCCAGCACGCTGCCGAGATTGCTTTCGACAAATTCGCCGGTCAAATGCAGCCGCGAGGGATCGGTGGTCTCGACGCGCGGTTGCGGCATGGTCGCGCGATGGATGCCGGCGAATGCCGCCAGCAACGCCATCATCACGACGATGATCACCGCGATGCTAGCCCAGCGCCGCTCGACGCGGGCTGCGACCTCGGCGCTGGCGCTGCCGTTGCTGTGAGATCCCTCGACGCTCATTGCAGCGACCCGCGCGGCAGGAACACGAACAGATAGAAGGCGAACCACATCGCGACCACGCAGGCCGTAGCGATGCCGGCGACCACGATCGCGCCTGATGGGCCCTGCGCCACGACCTCCTCGATCGCCTGGTCGGCGGCGGCTGGGCTGGTCGGCGGATCGGAATTGAACATGGGGCCCTCAGTTCAGCGGTGCCGAGCGCAGCTCGTTGGCCTCGCGCGCCGAGACCGTCGTGCCGCGATTGCCCCAGGCGGTGCGGATGTAGGAGACGACGGCGGCGACCTCGTTGTCGGAGAGGAGGCCGGCGAAGGGCGGCATGCCGTAGGGCATCGGGTTGCCCTTGGTGCCAGGCGGATAGCCGCCATTGAGCACCATGCGGATCGGGTTGACCGCCGACTGCATCTCGATCGACTGGTTGTTGGCAAGCGGCGGCCAGTGCGGCGGCTTGCCCTCGCCCTGGGTGCCATGACAGCTCGCGCAATTCTTGTCGTAGACGGTCTTGCCGAGGCTGATCAGAAGGCTGCTCTCGCTGGTCGGCAGCGCCGAGCTCGCGGCCGGCGGAGGCGAGGGCTCCGCGATACCCTTGAGGTAGACCGCCATCGCCCTGGTGTCTTCGTCGTTGAGATATTGCAGGCTGTTGTGCACGACCTCGGCCATCGGGCCGTAAACCACGCCGCGCATGGAGACGCCGGTCTGGAGCAGATCCGTGATGTCCTTGATGCTCCAATCGCCGAGCCCGGCCTCACGGTTTGACGTCAGCGAGGGCGCGTACCAGTTCTGCATCGGGATCAGGCCGCCTTTGAAGGCGTCCGATTGCGAGGTGCCGCCGAGCGCGTTGATCGGCGAATGGCACATGCCGCAATGGCCGAGGCCCTCGACCAGATAGGCGCCGCGATTCCATTCCGCAGATTTCTTCGGATCAGGCTTGAACTCGCCCTCGCTGAAGAACAGCGTGCGCCAGCCGAGGATGAGCTGGCGGTTATCGTAAGGGAAACGCAATTCGTGCGGCTTGTTCTTCTGGTTCACCGGCGCAACCGAGCGCAGATAGGCGAAGATCGCGTCGCTGTCGGCGCGCGTGACCTTGGTGTAGGACGCAAACGGCATCGCCGGGTAGATCAGCCCGCCATCGGGAAAGCGGCCGCTGTGCATGGTCTTGTAGAAGTCGTCGGCACTCCACTTGCCGATGCCGGTCTCCGGATCTGGCGTGATGTTGGAGGTGTACAGCGTGCCAAACGGGGTCGGCATGGCACGGCCGCCGGCAAACAGACGTCCTTCCGGTGCGGTATGACAGGCGGTGCAATCGCCGGCCCGGGCCAGATATTCGCCGCGTGCGACGATGTCGCCTGTCTTGTCCTTGTCCTGCGCTGCTGCTGCCGTGATGAACGCGGCGATGGCGAGCAACTTGATGGACAGGAGCTTGATCGACAATTTGAAGCCCATCATCCGCCTCGTCAGTTCGGCTGGCTACCGCAGCCGAATGGCAGCGCGTAGGTGCCTTTCGGCACGGGGGCTGGGTTGGCGGGGGCAGGCTGCGTCGCAAGCCAGGCTGCGACGGCGGTGACATCCGCCTCGGTCAGGTGACCGGCCACGAGCTGCATGCAATCAGGCGATTTCGCGGTGCGGGTGCCATAACGCCAGCCGCCGAGCTGGGCGCTGATGTAGTTGGCGCGCAAGCCGAGCAGGCCGGGGATGCCCGGCTGCATCCCCGTCAGTCCCGGGCCATGGCAGCTGACGCAGGCCGGAATGTTGCGGCCGGCATCGCCGCTGGTGGCAAGCAGTTCACCGTGCGCCAGGACGTCCTTGCTGACGTCGCTCGGCGCGGGCTGTGGCAGCGGCGGGTGCTCGCTGGCAAAATATTCCGCCATCGCCTCCAGGTAGGGATCGGGCAGGAACTCCAGCAGATAGTTCATCGGCGGGTATTTGCGCCGGCCGCTGCGGAAAGCGAGGAGCTGGTTGTAGAGATAACCGGCCGGCTTGCCTGCGAGACGCGGAAAATAGACGTCGTTGGTGCCTTCGCCCTTGTTGCCGTGACAGGGCGTGCAGGCCTCCACCCGCGCCGCCATCGTATCCGGGGGCTGGTTGGCGGGTTGCGCGGCCGCACCATCAAAGGCGCTCAGGACGGCAATGGCGATTGCCGGAGCAGTGAAGCGAGCGAACACGCCGTCGCCCTCCAGAAAACAGGACCGGGTTGATTCCCGGCCGCAACGTAGAGCATCATTATTGCGCCAATAATTTTCCCACGCCAAGTTCAGACAGAAGCCAGACGTTTGGCCGCGGTTGATATCTGCGATCCCGATCGGATTCGACAAAATTTGCGTGCTTTTTGAAAACTGGACATAACGCTGCGGCCTCGCGACAGTTCCTGCCCGAGTCTGCGTGTGCGTGTCGCCCTCCTCGTCAGAGGGCGCAGGGAAGACCGGGTGCCGGCTGGCACCCACGGTCCACTGTGCGAAGGTTGCACTACAAGAGGCTGCACAGCGGCATACAGGTGAAGCCCAACACACGGCCTTCCCTGCGCAGTGGTTTGACGGCTTATGCCGAGCTCTCCCCGGGGAGCGATGCACTATTGCCCCCGTCGCCTTGCGGATGGCTGATGCGCCTGCCCGGTCGGGCAGCGACATCACCACAAGACTTGACGCACAGACCCCGGGCGTCAGGACGACACGGTTTTGCCGTACGCGAGCCACACCGGTCGTATGCGCGACGCCTTCGCTCACGGTTTCCCGCCCTGCGAAGCCCTTCGCGTCGATGCTGCCCGCGTCCACCGCAGCTCACCCCACGTTTCGTGACGATCGCGATACGCCCCTCTGACGGGGTGAGGTGGCGACAAGATGCGATAAATCAGAATTTCTGTAAAGGCGAATATTTTCGCACGAGCGGATTGACCTGTCGTTTGGGTGTTTTGCCCGACAGGCAACGCAAAGTCTTGTAGCCGCGGAACGAATCCCGGATTGCGCTTCGCTCCATCCGGGCTACGGGACTCGCGGCGGCATGATGAGGGCTTGGTGATCCTGCGCGGGATATCGTAGAAGCGATCCGAACAGGAGAGTCTAAACAGGAGACTTCGGCGTGATGGTGGGCGACACGAACGTTCGGGCTGGCCAGTGCCATTGCGGCACCGTGCGTTTCGAGGCCACGCTCAGCGACGGCTTCAATTCGATCCGCCGCTGCACCTGCTCCTACTGCCGCATGCGCGGCGCCGTCGTCGTCATGGCGGAGATGGGCGGCATCAAGTTCCTCCAGGGCGAGGATGTGCTCACAAGCTACCGCTTCCATACCGGATCAGCGCAGCACTTCTTCTGCTCCCGCTGCGGAATCTACACGCACCATCAGCGACGATCCGACCAATCTCTCTATGCCGTCAACGTCGCCTGCCTGGACGGGGTGAGCCCATTCGATTTCACCGAGGTGCCGGTCATGGATGGCATCAATCACACCAACGACACTGGTCAGCCGACGCGGCGGGCCGGCACGCTCCGCTTCATTCCGGCTGACTGAAGGCGGGGTTGCCTGGCTCAGCCGCGCGGCGACCGCGGAGTCCTGCGCTTTACGGCGTGCCGGCGCGGCGAGCGTGTTACGCGGGGGCGCAGGCGGGTTACGGCGGCTTCACGGCGCGGCTTGGCCTGGACTGGGCCGCGGGCGAGATCCATCAGCATGCGCAGCGCCTCGACCACGGAGCGCTGACGCACGGCGGTGCGGCCGATGGCGCCAAAACGATGCTCGCGGTGAACGATGCGTCCGTCGCGCGCGGCGGCGGCGAAGTGGACGAGGCCCACCGGCTTGCCCGGCGTGGCGCCGCCGGGGCCGGCAATGCCGGTGATGGCGACCGCAAGATCGACGCCGGCACGCTCCAGCGCGCCGACCGCCATCGCGGTCGCGGTCTCCTTGCTCACGGCGCCGAAGTTGGTGAGCGTGCTTGCCTCGACCCCTAACATCGCGCGCTTGGCGTCGTTGGAATAGGTGACGAAGCCGCGATCGATGACGTCGGACGAGCCGGGGATGTCGGTCAGCGCGCCGGCAACCAGGCCGCCGGTGCAGGATTCGGCGGTCGCGATCGTCAGCTTGCGCATCCGGCACAAATCGAGCAGCGAGCGGGAGAGTGCGCGTGCGTCGCTGCCGGCCATGGCCTAGACACTCCAGGGCAGGCGGATGGTGGCGCTCGCGGTGGCCGCGATGCCTTCCTCGCGGCCGGTGAACCCGAGCCGCTCGCTGGTGGTCGCCTTGACCGCTACGCGGGAGATGTCGACGCCGGAAATCTCGGCGATGCGCGCGCGCATGGTGTCGCGCAAGGGACCGATCTTCGGCCGCTCGCAGATCATGGTGACCTCGAGATTGGCGATGCGGCCGCCGCGCTGGGTGACGCGCTCGATGGCGTATTGCAAAAACTGGTCGGAGGAGGCGCCCTTCCACTTCGCGTCGCTCGGCGGAAAGTGCGAGCCGATATCGCCATCGGCGAGCGCACCGAGGATGGCGTCGACCAGCGCATGCAGGCCGACATCGCCGTCGGAATGAGCCAGGAAGCCCTTGGTGTGCGGCACGCGCACGCCGCAGATCATGAGATGGTCGCCTTGGCCGAAGGCGTGCACGTCGTATCCCGTGCCGGTCCTGATGTCGCCGAGCAGGCTCGCCAGCCGCGCTTCCTCGCGCACGAAATCCTCGGGAGTGGTGAGCTTCATGTTGGCAACATCGCCTTCAAAGGTTGCAACCGTCAATCCCGCCCATTCGGCAATCGCGGCATCATCGGTGAAATCGCTGCGCCCGTCCTTGGCCGCGCGACGATGCGCTTCGAGGATGACGTCGAAACGAAAGGATTGCGGCGTCTGCGCAATTCGCAACCGCACCCGATCCGGCGTGTCCTCGACATTGCCGTTCTCGCCGGTGACCTTGATGGTGTCGGTGACGGGAACAACGGGGATCGCAGCGCCGGTGCGGCTGGCCGCATCGATCGCGCGGGTGATCACGCCTTCGGAAACGAAGGGGCGCGCGGCGTCGTGGATCAGGACGATGTCGGGCTTGTGCCTGGCGAGCGCTTCGAGACCGGCGAGCACCGAGGCCTGTCGGGTCGCGCCGCCATTGACCGGCGCCTCGTGGCTGAGCCCTGCGACCGCTGCCGTGAACATGGCGCTGTCGTCGGGGTTCACGACCGGCTGAACCGCGAACACGTCCGCATGACGGCTGAAGGCTTCCATGGCGCGATAGATCACCGGCACGCCGCCGATCTCGCGATATTGCTTGGGACCACCGGCGCCTGCGCGCAGGCCGCGTCCGGCCGCGACGAGGACGACTGCGGTGCGCTGTGATTTCGCCATAGGACTCAAATACTCATTTGATGATGAAGAGAGTCGGGGGGTGGGTGATTGCCGCATGCCTCTAGCACGGCAGGCCCGCAAAAAAAGGGGGTTTCCCCGGATTGTGGGAAACAGCATTTTGCTGCACTGCACTTGAAAGATTGGCAGAACTGTCTAAACTGTAGGCATGACGCTTGACTGCACAAGAATTGTGCGCAAGATAGGTCATGGCAGGCGCGATGAGGCGCTGCCAACGTAACGAGACCCCTGTGACCGGCTCGGCAGTATCAGGCTTTAAGCCATTGAAGATAGGCGATATTGACGTCGCCACCCCGGTCTTCCTGGCGCCGATGTCGGGGGTGACTGACTCACCCGTCCGCCGGCTGGCCGCGGAGTTGGGCGCCGGTCTCGTCGTGTCCGAAATGACGGCCAGCGACGAACTCGCCACCGGCCATCGGATGTCCCGGTTGCGCTGCGAAGCCACGGGGATCGGTCCGCACGTGGTCCAGCTCGCCGGTTGCGAGACGCATTGGATGGCGGAGGGCGCCCGGATCGCCGAAGCCGAAGGCGCCGACATCATCGACATCAACATGGGCTGTCCGGCCCGTCACGTCACCGGCGGCCAGTCCGGTTCCGCCTTGATGCGCGACCTCGACCACGCCGTCAGCTTGATCGAAGCGACGATCGCGGCGGTGAAGGTGCCGGTGACGCTGAAGATGCGGCTTGGCTGGGACGATCGTACCCGCAACGCGCCGGAACTGGCGCGGCGCGCGCAGGCATCAGGCATCAAGCTCGTCACCGTGCACGGCCGCACCCGCTGCCAGTTCTACAAGGGCGAGGCCGATTGGGATGCGATCCGCGCCGTGCGCGAGGCCATCACCATTCCGCTCGTCGTCAATGGCGACATCACGACTTACGAGAAGGCGCTCGCGGCGTTGGAGGCCTCCGGCGCCGACGCGGTGATGATCGGCCGCGGCGCGCAGGGACAGCCCTGGCTGCCCGGTGAGATCGGCCGGCGCCTGAAGGGCGGGGCGGCGGAAGCCACGCCGTCGCTCGAGACGCAGCTGCATTATGTTCGCACGCTTTATGAAGGCGTCTGCGCGCTCTACGGCCTGCGCGTCGGACTGCGGCACGCGCGAAAACATCTGGGCTGGGCCCTCGACGTCGCCGCCGATGTGAGCCGTGCGCCGGCCGAGAAGCTGAAATCCTGGCGCCAGAAAATCCTCACCTCGGAGGATCCGCGCCTTGTCCACCGGTCACTGCAAGATGCCTTCGACGACTTCGCATGGAGCGCCGCTGCATGAGCTCAGTTGCTGAACATCGTCGGCCGTTTCCGTCCGACAGCGATGCCATCCTGGACGCACTGCCCAATCCCATGCTCATGATCGGGCCGGACGGCAAGATCGTCGCCGCCAACATCGCAACCGAGGCCTTCTTCGATATCTCGACGCAGTTTTTGAAGCGGCAGTCGCTGAAAGAGCTGGTGCCGTTCGGCAGCCCGTTGCTGGCGCTGATCGACCAGGTGCGTTCGTCGAACGCGCCGGTCAACGAGTACAAGGTCGATCTGGGCACGCCACGCATGGGCGGAGACCGCCAGGTCGATCTGCACGTTGCCCCCGTCACGGAACGGCCCGGCCATATCGTGGTGATGCTGCAAGAGCGCTCCATCGCCGACAAGATGGACCGCCAGCTCACCCATCGCAGCGCCGCGCGCTCCGTGATCGCGCTCGCCGCGATGCTGGCGCATGAGATCAAGAACCCGCTCTCCGGCATCCGCGGCGCGGCGCAGCTCCTGGAGCAGCAGGCCTCCTCGGAAGACCGCATGCTGACGCGGCTGATCTGCGACGAGGCCGACCGCATCGTGACGCTGGTCGACCGCATGGAGGTGTTCGGCGACGAGCGCCCCGTGGTGCGCGGCCCCGTCAACATCCATTCGGTGCTCGATCACGTCAAACGGCTGGCGCAGTCCGGCTTTGCCCGCAACATCCGCTTCGTCGAGGACTACGATCCCTCGCTGCCGCCGGTGCTGGCGAACCAGGACCAGCTCATCCAGGTGTTCCTCAATCTCGTGAAGAACGCCGCCGAAGCGCTGATCGACGTTCCCGACGGCGAAATCCAGCTCACCACCGCGTTCCGCCCCGGCGTGCGCCTGTCAGTCCCCGGTCAAAAATCCCGTGTATCCCTGCCGCTCGAATTCTGCGTGAAGGACAACGGACCAGGCGTGCCGGACGATCTTCTACCCAACCTGTTCGATCCCTTCGTCACCACCAAGCAGACCGGCTCGGGTCTGGGCCTCGCGTTGGTCGCAAAGATCATCGGGGATCACGGGGGCATCATCGAATGCGAATCTCAGCCGCGGAAGACCACCTTCCGCGTGCTGATGCCGATGTATTCCACATCGGTGAAACATGCCGATCAAAGCAGTCGCGACGGCTCTGCCGGGAAGTCGTCGTCTGCGTCACAGGGGGCAAAATGAGGATTAACGATGCCCGCAGGTAGCATTCTCGTTGCTGATGACGACACCGCCATCCGCACGGTTCTGAACCAGGCACTATCCCGCGCCGGCTACGAAGTGCGGCTGACCGGCAATGCCGCGACGCTGTGGCGCTGGGTCAGCCAGGGGGAGGGCGATCTCGTCATCACCGACGTGGTGATGCCCGACGAGAACGCGTTCGACCTGTTGCCGCGGATCAAGAAGATGCGGCCGAATTTGCCCGTCATCGTCATGAGCGCGCAAAACACCTTCATGACGGCGATCCGCGCCTCCGAGCGCGGCGCCTATGAATATCTGCCGAAGCCCTTCGACCTGAAGGAGCTGATCGCCATCGTCGGCCGCGCGTTGGCCGAGCCGAAGGAGCGGGTCTCGACGCCGAACGAGGACGCCGAGATGGAGGCGATCCCGCTGGTCGGCCGCTCGCCGGCGATGCAGGAAATCTATCGCGTGCTGGCGCGGTTGATGCAGACCGACCTCACCGTGATGATCACGGGCGAGTCCGGTACAGGCAAGGAGCTGGTGGCGCGCGCGTTGCACGACTACGGCAAGCGCCGCAACGGCCCGTTCGTCGCGGTCAACATGGCGGCGATCCCGCGCGACCTGATCGAGTCGGAACTGTTCGGCCATGAGCGCGGCGCCTTTACCGGCGCCAACACCCGCGCCTCCGGCCGGTTCGAGCAGGCCGAGGGCGGCACGCTGTTCCTGGACGAGATCGGCGACATGCCGATGGAGGCCCAGACCCGCCTGCTGCGCGTGCTTCAGCAGGGCGAATACACCACGGTCGGCGGCCGCACCCCGATCAAGACCGACGTGCGCATCGTCGCGGCCTCCAACAAGGATCTGCGCGTCCTGATCCAGCAGGGCCTGTTCCGCGAAGATCTGTTCTTCCGCCTCAACGTGGTGCCGCTGCGGCTGCCGCCCTTGCGCGAGCGCATCGAGGATCTGCCCGATCTGATCCGTCATTTCTTCGCGCTCGCCGAGAAGGACGGACTGCCGCCGAAAAAGCTCGACACGCTGGCGCTGGAGCGGATGAAGCAGCACCGCTGGCCGGGCAACGTGCGCGAGCTCGAGAACCTCGCCCGCCGCCTCGCGGCGCTCTATCCGCAGGACGTGATCACCGGCTCCGTCATCGACGGCGAGCTGGCGCCACCCACGGTCAGCCCGGGTGCCGCAGTCCAGCATGGCGTCGACAATCTCGGCGGCGCCGTGGAAGCGTATCTCTCCTCGCACTTCCAGGGCTTCCCGAACGGCGTGCCGCCGCCGGGCCTCTATCACCGCATCCTGAAGGAGATCGAGGTGCCGCTGCTCACGGCCGCGCTTGCCGCCACCCGCGGCAACCAGATCCGCGCGGCCGATCTGCTCGGCCTCAACCGCAACACGCTGCGGAAGAAGATCCGGGATCTCGATATCCAGGTGTATCGGAGCGGGGGCTAGCCTTCGCCGCAACGGACGGTGGCTCAGCTCCCCCTACCAAGCGGAGCTGAGCCTGTCCGGATCGCGCTGGCCGTTGTGGCTGACGCGGTGAGCAGAAGTCCCGATCGGACCGAAATGTTCCGCTGGAACATTCAAATGGTGATTTCAGCCGCGGGAAGCAGCCTCCCAATCATCTGATAAATCGGCCTGCTACCTGAATCGCGCTGGCGACGTTCGCATTGGGCTCCTGCACCCCGACACCATTGACCAGCAGGTCCGCTGCCACGATCAGCAGCAGCACGGCCGACACCATCATTGCGAGAAAGAATTTGTGCATGGTGGTCAAGCCGCCGGGGCCGAAATCCGTTCCCGTCCTCCGGCATATCGCTGTGGATGCGCGGGTCGGTCGCGGCGGGGGCGCCGCGGAATTGTCGCAATTCGGCAACAATGTGGTACGAATACATCAGTACCCGCCCGCCGCGGACCCCGTTTTCAGCACCCATTGCCGGAATGATCAGCGCAGACACCTCGGCCGCATCCTTTGACACGGCCCCAGCGGAAGAGCCCCGGCGTTGGTCGGCGCGACGCTGGCTGGCGCCGTTCGCCGTGGCCCTGGCCCTGCTGTCGGCCTTGCTCACCTTCCTGGTCCTGACCGGCCTCACCAGCATCGAACTGACGCCGCAAGTTGTCCGTTCGTTCTATCTGAGCAACGCAGCCACCATCCTGCTGCTGGTCGGCATCATCATCCGCGAGCTCTGGCAGTTGATCCTGGCGCGCCGGCGGGGCAGGGCGGCGGCGCGCCTCCATGTCCAGATCGTCAGCCTGTTCTCGATCGTGGCGGTGCTGCCGGCGGTGCTGGTCGCCGTCGTCGCCAACGTCACCATCGAGCGCGGCCTCGACCGCCTGTTCTCCGGCCCGACCAAGGAGGTGATCCAGAATTCGCTGACGATTGCGCGGGCCTACATGCAGGACCACGCGCAGCTGATCCGGGGCGACATTCTCGGCATGGCCAACGACATCGCCCACGCGCGGCCGCTCTACGACCAGGATCGCCGCTCTTTTCGCGAATTGCTGACGTCCAGCGCCGCCTCCCGCAACCTGCCGGGCGCGATGATCATCGACAAGAACACCAACATTCTCGAATCCGCCGACACCGGCATGCGGCTGGCCTATTCGCCGCCGGCGCCGGACTTCCTCAGCAACGTCAACGAAGCCGAGCCCGAGATCGCGGTGCTGCCCGATGCGAGCTTCGTCGCCGCGGTGGTCCGCTTGCGCGCCTTCAGCGACACCTTCCTGTATGTCGCGCGGCCGCTCGATCCCAACGTGGTCCAGCAGCTCAAGCAGACCGAGGTCAGCGTCGCCGAATATGCCCAGATCGAGTCGCGCCGGCTCGGCATCCAGGTCGCGTTCGCGCTAATGTTCGCGGTGATCGCGCTGACCATCCTGATGGCGTCGGTACTGATCGGCCTCAACTTCGCCAACTCGCTGGTCTCGCCGATCCGGCGGCTAATGAATGCGGCCCAGACGGTCTCGACCGGCGATCTCCATGTGAAAGTGCCGGTGCACCAGTCGGAAGGCGACCTCGCCCAGCTGGGTGAAACCTTCAACAAGATGACGGAGGAGTTGCGCAGCCAGCGTGACGAGCTCGTCAACGCCAGCGACCTCATCGACAGCCGCCGCCGCTTCATCGAGGCGGTGCTGTCGTCCGCGAGCGCCGGCATCATCGGCGTGGATAATTCAGGCAGCGTCGGCATTCTCAACCGTTCCGCCGAAAAGCTGATCGGGCACTCCGAAGCCGAGACGCTCGGCCATCCGCTCTCCGATGTGCTGCCCGAGCTCGAAGAGATGATGAAGACAGCGCGGGAAGGGACCCAGCGCCTGGTGCAGGGGCAGATCACGATCACGCGTGACGGGCAGGAACGCAATCTGTCGGTCCGCGTCAGCGCCGAGAAGACCAGCCAGCCGCACGACAGCTACATCATCACGCTCGACGACATCACCGAACTGGTCTCGGCGCAACGCACCTCGGCCTGGGGCGACGTCGCGCGCCGCATCGCGCATGAGATCAAGAACCCGCTGACCCCGATCCAGCTCTCCGCCGAGCGTATTCGCCGCAAATTCGGCAAGGACATTACCGAGGGCAAGGACAAGCAGATCTTCGAACAGTGCACCGACACCATCGTCCGCCAGGTCGACGATATCCGCCGCATGGTCGACGAGTTCTCCCGCTTTGCGCGGATGCCGAAGCCGGTGATGGAAGGTGAGGACGTCGCCGACACAGTGCGGCAGGCGGTGTTCCTGATGAAGGTCGCTCACCCCGAGATCGATATCGAGGCCGAGTTCAGGGAAGACCCGCTGCGCGCCCAGTTCGACCGGCGGCTGATCTCGCAGGCCGTCACCAACATCGTCAAGAACGCCACCGAGGCGATCGAGCAGGTCCCCCTCGAGGAGCTCGGCAAGGGCCGGATCGACGTCGTGGTCTCGCGCGAGGGCGAGGACGTGCTGATCGACGTCGTCGACAACGGCATCGGCCTGCCCAAGGTGGCGCGCTCGCGCCTTCTCGAGCCCTATGTGACGACACGCGCCAAGGGCACCGGCCTTGGGCTCGCGATCGTCGGTCGCGTGCTGGAAGACCATGGCGGGCGCATCGAACTGAAGGATGCCTCGGACTTCCGCGAGGGCCAGCGTGGCGCCTGGATGCGGATGCGTTTTGCGATCTCCGGCGCTCCCGCGAAAAGCGAGGGGGCCGAACCGGCAGCCGCGGCAACGGCCAAGCCGGAAATCGGTGAAACGGCCACGCAATCCGTCAAGGATCCGGAAACAAAACAGGCGGCCGCCGAAACCAAAGAGCCGGCTGAAAAGACCAATGATTCAACGAAGATCGAAGCCTCAACAGGCAGCTGAGAAAACAGGCGCGACCCATGGCAAGTGAAATTCTGATTGTCGATGATGAGGCCGATATTCGGGATCTCGTTGCGGGCATCCTCGAAGACGAGGGCTTCGTGACCCGGACCGCGCGCGACAGCGATACGGCGCTCGCTGAGATCGCCAACCGCAGGCCGCATCTGGTGTTCCTCGACATCTGGCTGCAGGGCTCCAAGCTCGACGGCTTGCAGCTCTTGGAGCAGGTCAAGAAGGACAACCCCGATCTCCCGGTCGTGATGATCTCCGGCCACGGCAACATCGAGACCGCGGTCGCCGCGATCAAGCGTGGCGCCTACGACTTCATCGAGAAGCCGTTCAAGACCGACCGGCTGATCCTGGTCGCGAACCGTGCACTGGAGAACTCGCGGCTCAAGCGCGAGGTCAAGGAGCTGAAGCAGCTCGCGCCGAGCGCAAGCTCGCTGGTCGGCCGCTCCCCCAGCATGAACCAGCTGCGCCAGACCATCGAGCGTGCGGCCAAGGCCAACAGCCGCATCCTGATCGTCGGCCCCGCCGGCGCCGGCAAGGAACTGACCGCGCGCACGCTGCACACGGCCTCGGGCCGCGCCGACGGCCCCTTCGTCGTCATCAACGCCGCTGCGATCACGCCCGAGCGGATGGAGCACGAGCTGTTCGGCATCGAGCAGTCCAACGGCGAGCACGCGCGCAAGCCCGGCGCGCTCGAAGAGGCCCATGGTGGCACGCTGTTCATCGACGAAATCGCGGACATGCCGCGCGAGACCCAGAACAAGATCTTGCGCGTGCTGGTCGAGCAGTCGTTCCAGCGCGTCGGCGGCAACGGCAAGGTGCAGGTCGACGTCCGCATCATCTCGTCCACCGCGCGCAACCTCGAAGAGGAGATCGCGGCCGGTCATTTCCGCGAGGACCTCTATCACCGGCTCTCGGTGGTCCCGATCCGCGTGCCCGCATTGTCGGAGCGGCGTGAGGACATTCCGGAATTGATCGACTATTTCATGGAGCAGATCTCCGCGGGCAGCGGCCTGCCCAAGCGGCAGATCGGCCAGGACGCGATGGCGGTGCTGCAGTCGCATGTTTGGCCGGGCAATGTGCGCCAGCTCCGCAACAACGTTGAGAGAGTCATGATTCTGGCCGCGGGCGGGCCTGAAGTCATCATCACGGCCGACATGCTGCCGCAGGACGTCGGCTCCATGGTGCCGGCGATGCCGACCAGCAACAATGGCGAGCACATCATGGGCCTGCCGCTGCGCGAAGCGCGCGAAGTGTTCGAGCGCGACTATTTGATTGCACAGATCAGCCGTTTCTCAGGAAATATTTCTCGCACGGCCGAGTTTGTTGGCATGGAACGCTCGGCACTGCACCGGAAGTTGAAGGCGCTCGGCGTCGGCTAACGCTGCGACGTCGTTGGAATAGGCGAGGAAAATCATCGATTTCCGTAGTTTTTCGGGGCAATACGGCGTGGGCTGCCGCGTGAAGCGGCTTGCCTAATAAGCCTACCTGTCCTCTAATTGAACCGCTGTTCCTCCGAGGGGGATCTCATGAGGGACGGCAACCGGACGAGGACCCCCAATTTTCAAAAGAGGGCCGCAACCGGCGCAATAAAAAGAAACTCAAAGCGAGAAAAAAACAATGGCGGCAGACCGCGCACAAAACCTGCAGGACACCTTCCTTAATCACGTTCGCAAAACCAAAACGCCACTGACGATCTTTCTGGTCAACGGAGTGAAGCTCCAGGGCATCGTGACCTGGTTCGACAATTTCTGTTTGCTGCTTCGGCGCGACGGTCACTCGCAGCTCGTCTACAAGCATGCGATCTCGACCATCATGCCGGGCGCTCCGATCCAGTTGTTCGAAGGCGGCGAGGACCAGCCGGCTTGAGAGTGATCTGATTGGAACCCCGGAATTTCGACGGGGATGCCGACCGTCCGCGGTCGGCAGGGGATAAGCAGACGGGGCGGGTGCTTGTCATCGGTCCCTATTTGCGAGTGCGCGCAGGCAATGCCGACGCGCAATCGGAAGCTCATGTCCTGCGTGACGCGGAAGCCCGGCTCGACGAAGCTGCCGGCCTCGCGCGCGCGATCGATCTCGTCGTTGCCGATGCCATCATCGCGCCGATCAACCAGATCCGCCCTGCGACCTATATCGGCAAGGGCAAGGTCGAGGAGATCGCTGCGCTCGCCAAGAGCCTCGACGTCGAGCTCGTGGTGATGGATTGCGCGCTTGCGCCGATCCAGCAGCGCAATCTTGAGAAGGAGCTGCAGGCAAAGGTGCTCGACCGCACCGGGCTCATTTTGGAAATCTTCGGCCGCCGCGCCAAGACCAAGGAAGGCTCGCTCCAGGTCGAGCTCGCGCATCTCAACTATCAACGTTCGCGCCTGGTGCGCTCATGGACCCATCTCGAACGCCAGCGCGGCGGCTTTGGATTCATGGGCGGTCCCGGCGAGACCCAGATCGAAGCCGACCGCCGCCTGATCCAGGAGCGCATCTCCAAGCTCGAGGGCGAGCTGAAGAAGGTGCAGGCCACACGCCGCCTGCATCGCGCAGGCCGCCAGCGCGTGCCATACCGCGTCGTGGCGCTGGTCGGCTACACCAATGCCGGCAAATCGACGCTGTTCAACCGTCTAACCCGCGCCGACGTGCAGGCCGCCGATATGCTGTTCGCCACGCTGGATCCTACCCTGCGCGCGCTCACGCTGCCGCATGGCGGCAAGGCGATGCTGTCGGACACCGTTGGTTTCATCTCCAATTTGCCGACGCAGCTCGTCGCCGCCTTCCGCGCCACGCTGGAGGAGGTGCTGGAAGCCGACGTCATCCTGCATGTGCGCGATATCTCGCACGACGACGCCGAGGCGCAGCAGAGCGACGTTGACGCCGTGCTGCGCCAGCTCGGCATCAATCCCGATGATTCAGGCCGCATCATTGAGGTCTGGAACAAGATCGACCGTTATGGTCCCGAACAGCGCGAAGAGCTTTTGAACATCGCCGCGCGCAGGCCGGAGGATCATCCGGCGATGCTGGTGTCGGCCGTGTCGGGCGAGGGGGTCGACGCGCTGCTCGCCGCGATCGAGGAGCGCTTGGCCGCCAAACGCATCACGCTCGACCTCTCGATCGATGCCTCCGACGGCGCCGGCATCAGCTGGCTGCATCGGAATTCCGAGGTGCTGGCCAAAGAGCTGCACGACGGCCGCTTCGACATGACGGTGCGGGTGGACGAGACCAAGCGGGACATCGTGGTCAACCGCTTCGACGCGGTGCCGCATCCGATCTAGCCCGTCTGGCGGGTCAGTCGTAGTCCTCCACCCACAAGCACCCTCCGTTGGCAAGACCAATTACGAGGACACCGAGATCAATGGTGGCGTCAGTCGCGGGACTAAATTGGCAAAAGTCTGATGATCGGCAGTTTGTCAGAAATTGTACGGGTTCATCGAACAACGCCGCGAATTGTTGCCAGAGTTCGGCTGCACGCGAGGGTTTCATCTCTTCTCCGCCAAAGGTAAGCGATGTAGTCAACACGTAGGTTACGAGAGCCGCAGCTTCATCGCTCGTGACGGTAGTATAGATTTCAACATCGTCTGAAAGTCCGAAAGCCCGTGCGACTTCCAGTGGCGTGACCGGCCCTGGAATCACGCCGCATCTTGTCTTGCCAAAGGGCCGCTCGGTCGCGATCTGGCGACAAACTTCAGGCTCAGGCACAACCATAAGAAGTTTTCCTCAACCCGGAGCGACCGGCTTCTCGTCCGCCTTCGCCGCATCCCACAGCGCGTCCATCTCCTGTAGCGACGCCTGCTCCAGCGTCCGCCCCTGCGCCTCCAGCGCGCGTTCGATATAGGCAAAGCGCCGCTCGAACTTCGCATTCGTCGCGCGCAGCGCAGCTTCCGGATCGGCATCGACATGGCGGGCGAGGTTGACGAGCGCGAACATCAGGTCGCCGGTCTCCTCCGCCAATCCCTTGCTGTCGTTGCGATCAAGCGCGGCCTCGATCTCGTCGGCTTCCTCGCGGATTTTTGCCAGCACCGCGCGCGGATCGTTCCAGTCGAAGCCGACAGTGGAGGCCTTGCGCTGCAGCTCCATGGCGCGCGTCAGTGCGGGCTGGCCGGCCTTCACGCCTGACAGCAGCGACTTGTGGGACGGCGCTTCCTGCGGCGGCCGGCGCGCGGCGCGCTCGGCTTTCTCCTCCGCCTTGATGCGGTTCCAGACTTCCTTCACGTGGGAGGAGGCGAGGTTGCCCTCCTTGTCGGCGAAGACGTGGGGATGGCGCCGGATCATTTTTCGCGTGATGACCTCGACGACATCGCCAAACGCGAACGCGTTCTGCTCCGACGCCATCTGGGCGTGGAAGACGACCTGGAGCAGGAGGTCGCCGAGCTCCTCGCAGAGATCGTCGAGGTCGCCGCGGCTGATGGCCTCGACCACCTCATAGGCTTCCTCGATCGTATACGGCGCGATGGTCGCAAAATTCTGCTCGAGGTCCCAGGGGCAGCCGGTCACCGGCGTGCGCAGCGCCGCCATGATCTCGATCAGGCGGGAAATGTCGCGGGAAGGGGTCATTGCGGGGCAGTCTCCTGGCTCCCAAGCCTTATGCCAAAAGCGGGCCCTCGTTCCCAGCGCAGCGCGGCGGAACAAGGTGATTTCCACCGGTTGGCGGGCCAGATTGGCGAGCCGTGCGCGCAGTGCTAAAGCGCGGGCCATGAATGACGCATCTTCATCCGAAACCGCGCTGGTGCTGTTTTCCGGCGGCCAGGATTCCACCACCTGCCTCGCCTGGGCGCTGAACCGCTTTGCACGCGTGGAGACGCTGGGATTCGATTACGGCCAGCGCCACGCCATCGAGCTTGCCTGCCGCGACCGGCTGTTCGACGGCATCAAGGGCCTGCGCGTGGATTGGGCTTCCAGGCTTGGCGAGAGCCACACGCTGTCGATCCCGACGCTGGCGGCGGTGTCCGAGACGGCGCTGACGCGCGACGTCGCGATTGCGATGGGCGCTGACGGCCTGCCGAACACGTTCGTGCCCGGCCGCAACCTGGTGTTCTTGACATTCGCCGCGGCGCTGGCCTACCGGCGCGGCATCAGTCACATCGTCGGCGGCATGTGCGAGACCGACTATTCCGGCTACCCCGATTGCCGCGACGACACCATCCGCGCCATGCAGGCCGCGCTGTCGCTCGGCATGGCGCGCAAGTTCGAGCTGCATACCCCGCTGATGTGGATCGACAAAGCGGCGACGTGGAAGCTCGCTCACGACCTCGGCGGCGACGGGCTGGTCGATCTCATTCGCGAGCAGTCGCACACCTGCTATCTCGGCGAACGCGGCGCGCAACATGATTGGGGCTACGGCTGCGGCGAGTGCCCGGCGTGCAGCCTGCGGGCGAAGGGGTGGCGGGAGTATGTGGCGGGACGGTGACACGCCTCACTCCGCCGTCATTGCGAGGAGCTCTTGCGACGAAGCAATCCAGACTACCTTTGAGGAGGGATTCTGGATTGCTTCGCTACGCTCGCAATGACGGAATATGTCGAGGCAGCTTACCGAAAATCCTCCGCCTTCAGCTCGATCGGCTTGCCGTGCGGGGTGCGATCCGCCGCGTGGTCCCAGGCGTCGCGGTAGCGGTGCAACGTCTCCGCAGACGCAACGCCCTTGCCTGCGACGAGGCCCTCCAGCGTGGCGAGCCAATGGAGATAGTAGGTCTCGCCCGTGTCAGGATCGCCGGCCGCCTGCGCGCGCTTGATCTCGGAGGCCAGGGCTGCCGCCCATTCGGGCCAGGTGAACACGCCGCGTTCGTGCAGGGTCAGCGCCATCGCGAAGGCGTGCGCCTCCCAGGGTGCGCGAAACACCGGGCCGTCATCGTCGCGCGGAATGCTCGGGATCGCTGCCGTCGCGGCAGCAGCAGCCGTGCTGCTCATCACGCCGGGTCCAGATACGGCTCGAACGCATCGATCGAGACTTTCGAGGTCGGATCGCCGTCCGCGCCCCAGAGATCGCGGCCCTCGAATACCACCGTGTAGAGCCATTGCGGATTCTCGCCGAGCTCCATCGCCGCCGAATCCGGAAACACGTGGCAGCCATGGTTCAGCTCGACGACGCCGACATGGCCGCGCACGTAGCGCGGCAGGCGGGTGTGGGTCGCGGGATGAATGTTCTTCGCACGCACGCGGTCGCCGATGTTGAATTTGGCCGGCGCCGAGGCAGGACGGGCGAACTTGCCGCGCACCATGATGCGTTCGACCTGGCCGAGATCGAACTTGCCGTGCTTGAGCGCCTTGGCCGGCTGCATCGCGTGGCCGGCGGCGACTTCCTCCCGGGTGAGATACCCTTTCTCGATCAGCATCTCCTCGAGCCCGAGAAACCATTTCTTGTAATAGGAGCTCGAGAGATAGACGTGCGGCGGGATCGTCTCGCGATAGAAGCGCGAGGTGTCGATATTGAAGGCGCCGGCCGCGCCCATCGCCCGCACCATGGCGAGAACACGCGACTCCCATTCTTCGTGGAACACCGGCTCGTTCGGCTCGGGCTCGACCTTGCCGAAGCCGTCCATGCCGCCCATGTCGTGCACGCCGTTCATGACGGCGCTCCGGGCACCTTGGGAAAGCCGGTGCCGATCATGGAATCGCGCGTGACCAGCTCGGCGAGCTGCTCCTCGCTCCAGCCATCGGTCCCAGCGGGACGCATCGGCAGCACAAGAAAGCGCGTTTCGGCGGTCGAATCCCATACTCGGATTTCAACGTCCTTGGCGACCTGCACGCCGAAATCGGCGAGCACGCCGCGCGGGTCCTTCACCGCGCGGGAGCGATAGGGTGCGGCCTTGTACCAGACCGGCGGCAGCCCCAGCATTTCCCAGGGGTAGCAGGAGCACAGCGTGCACACGACCATGTTGTGACGCTGCGGCGTGTTCTCGACCACGACGAGGTGGTCGCCGACGCGGCTGACATGGCCGAGCGTGCCGATCGCCTTCGAGCCGTCCTCCAGCAGTGCCGTCTTGAAAGCCGGATCGCTCCAGGCCTTGGCGACGACGCGCGCGCCGTTATGGGGACCGATCCGGGTCTCATAGGCCTGGATGATGGCGTCGAGCGCGGCCGGCTCGACATAGCCTTTTTCGGTCAGGATCGTCTCGAGCGCGCGCACGCGCAGCTCGGTCTCCGACAGCTCGGAATGGTCGTGATCGTGGTGATGATGATGGTCGCTCATGGGGCGAAGATAGTCCCAGAATCCGGGCGTTGTCGAGGCGAAGACTCTGCTAACATCGCACCATGGGTTGGGCTGCAAGAACCGGAATAACCGCCGCAATCGCCGCTCTTGGCGCATTCGCGGCGCAGGATGCGCGCGCCGCGAATGGCGCCTATGCGGTCGATGCCGCCGACATTTCCGACGTCGGCTCCTGCAAGGTGGAAAGCTGGCTGTCGACGGCTTCCAACACGGATTTTTCGGCGGTCGCCAATCCCTCCTGTGTCGTCGATCCCTTCAGGCCGATCGAGCTGAGCCTGCAGACCGTCCGGGCCCGGAGCGATGGCGACTGGAGCACGACGCTCGCTCCAAAGGCCAAGACCAATTTCGTCCCGACCGGATTAGGCCGATGGGGATTGTCGGCCTATGGCGGCGGATCATTCGACGCGTCGACCGGCGATGCCCTGTCCGCCTTTGTCGTCATCCCCGCGACCTTCCGCCTGTCGGACACCACGCGCATCAACATCAACGGCGGCTGGCTCTGGGATCGCACGGTGGATCGCCATTACCTGACCTACGGCGTCGGCTTCGATTGGAAATTCACCGACACCCTGCAATGGACGATCGAGGCGTACGGCCAGGCCGACGCCTCCGAGATCACAAGCGTCGTGCAGCCGCGTTTCCAGACCGGTGTCCGCTACCGTCCGAACGAGATATTCTCCCTCGATGTGATCTATGGCCGCAACATCACCGGCGAAAATGCCAACTGGATCACCATCGGGACCACGGCCCGGTTTCCGGTCCATGGAAGCGAACCCGAACATCGGCGTACCGGGCATCTGTGAGCACCAAAAGGACCAAGACCAAGGGAGATTGCGTTGCCTGACTATGTGAAGATCGAGAAGGGCCTCGGGCCGGAGGGGCGGATTGCGGTGGTGCGGTTCGACCGCGGCGACGGCATCAACGCGCTGTCGCCGGAGGCGCTGCGCCAGCTCACCGCGGCCGCGCGCAGTTTCGAGGATGACGCCGCAACCTCTGTCGTGGTGCTGACAGGCAGCGCGGACGCGTTCAGTGCCGGCTTCGACCTCAAGGATGCCGAAGGCCGCTCGCGCAAGGACATGGACCTCGGCACGCTGCGGCGGCATCTCAAGCTCGGACCGCGCCTGACCCACGCCTGGCAGGAGATGGAGCAGATCACGATCGCCGCCATCGAGGGCTTTTGCGTCGGCGGCGGCGTGGCGCTGGCTGTCGCCCTCGACTTCCGTGTCATGGGACGCGATGCCCATCTGCGCGTGCCCGAGATCGGGCTCGGCATGAACATGAGCTGGCAGAGCATCCCCCGCATGCTGCACCTGATCGGCCCGGCTCGCACCAAGCAGGCGGTGATCCTGGCCGATCAGCGCATCAGCGCGGATGAGGCCTATGAGTGGGGCCTGGTCGAGCAGGTGGTCGATCCCGGCCATGCGTTCGATGCCGCGATGGAGCTTGCGCGCAAGGTGGCAGCGCAGCCGCCGCTCTCCGTCGCCATGACGAAACTCACGGTCAACCGGCTGGCGCATGCGCTGGATAATCTCGCCAGCCATATGGACGTCGACCAGTTCGCCCTGGCAAGCCTTAGCGACGACCACAAGGAGGGCGTCGAGGCGTTCCTGACGCGACGCAAACCGAAGTTCAGAGGGCGGTAGAAGCCGGCGCGGTCCATTGATTGCGCCGCAGACAAAACGTATACGCCGCGCTGGGACAAAAGCGGCTCGGTCAACGGGCCGGTAGAACATGACGGCAATCGAGGGAGGGCCTATGACCACTAGCTCGCAGGCGCCTGAGGCGAAAGGGTTTCGCTGGAAGCTGATCGCGCCGCTCGCGGTATGGCTGGTGATCTATCTGTGGCCGGTGCCGGCAGGGCTCAACGCCAATCAGTGGCACTATTTTGCCGTCTTCGCGGCCGTCATCACCGGGCTCATCCTGGAATCGATGCCGGTCGGCGCGGTCGGCCTGATCGGGCTGACGGTTGCCGGTGTCGGCGGTTATATCGATCCCGACCCGACCAAGTCGCTGCGCTGGATGCTGGCGGGCTTTGCCGAGAGCACGGTGTGGCTGATCGTCGGCGCCTTCGTGTTCTCGATCGGTTATCGCAAGAGCCAGCTGGGCCGCCGCATCGCGCTCGTGCTGGTGCAAAAGCTCGGCCGCAACACGCTCGGCCTCGGCTATGCGGTGGCGATGTCGGACTTCTTGCTGGCGCCGGCGACACCGTCCAACACCGCGCGCAGCGGAGGCATCGTCTATCCCATCATCAGCAACATCCCGCGCATCTACGGCTCCGAGCCTGGACCGACCGCCGGCAAAATCGGCACCTACGTGATGTGGACCGCGTTCGCGTCTACCGCCGTCACCAGCTCATTGTTTTTCACCGCGCTCGCGCCCAATGCGGCGGCGCTGGCCATCGCCAAGAAGACCGCCGGAATCGACGTCAGCTGGGCACAGTGGTTCTTGGGCTTTGCGCCGCTCGGCCTCCTCCTGATGGTGCTGGTCCCGCTGCTCAGCTACGCGGTCTGCCGCCCCGAGGTGAAGAGCAGCCCGGAAATTTCCGAATGGGCATCGAAGGAGCTCGCGGAGATGGGCTCGATGTCGCGCAACGAGTGGATCATGCTGGCGCTGATCCTGCTCGCGATGTTCCTGTGGATCGCGGGCTCAAGCCCGGACATCCGCGTGCCGCTTCTGGGCTCGAATTTCGTCAACGCCACCACCGTCGTGTTCATCGTGATCTCGCTGATGCTGGTGACGGGCGTGATCGAGTTTGCCGACATCGTCGCGGAAAAGAGCGCCTGGGAGGTGTTCTTCTATTTCACCTCGCTGTTGACGCTGGCCTCGGGCCTCAACGAGATCGGGTTCATCAAATGGTTCGCGACCGAATATGCAAAGCCGCTCGCCGGGCTGTCGCCGTCGACCGCGATGCTTCTGCTGGTCGCGCTGTTCTTCTGGATCCATTATTTCTTCTCGAGCATCACCTCGCATGCCGCCGCCGTGCTGCCCGTGGTGCTCGCGGTCGGATCCGGCATCCCCGACCTGCCGGTCACGACGCTCGCCATGCTCTGCATGTATTCGCTCGGCCTGATGGGGGTGATCTCGCCTTACGCGACGGGGCCGGCGCCGATGTATTTCGGCAGCGGCTATATCGGCAAGGGTCAGTTCTGGGGTTTTGGGCTGATGTTCGGGGTGCTCTATTTCGCGGGGCTCCTGCTGATCGTATGGCCTTGGTTGCGGGTCACCTGAGCCGGGCGCGAGGCCAATACGGCGGCAGATGAATTTTCTTCAGCGGGGAGAAATTTGGAAAACTTCGTCCAACTCCCCGCAGATATCTGACATTGCCAGAGAGAGCTGAAAGGGCGATGGTGCCTGCTGCGGTGCAGCGCGCTCCAGCCGAGTCCTCATCGCGGTTTCACTCTCCGTCGCTTGATGCGACCGGTTCCCGGATGCCCCAAGGGGGCAAGCGGAACTATGTGCATGAAGGCCGGCTCCATGAACGTCCACCCGTCGCTCGCGATCGGACAACCGATCGAAAAGCTTGACGCGATCTCGCCTGCCGCGACTGCGCCCGACGCGATGGTCCGCTTCGAAGGTATCTCGAAAACCTATCCGGCCTATCGCGGCAAGCCCGGCGTCAATGCCCTGCAAAACATCGACTTCGCGATCCCGCGCGGTTCGATCACCGGCGTCATCGGCCGTTCCGGCGCCGGCAAATCGAGCCTGGTCCGGCTCATCAACGGGCTGGAGAGGCCGACCACGGGCCGCGTTGTCGTCGATAACAGAGACATCTCGGCCCTCTCAGGTCGCGAACTGCGGCTCGCGCAGCGCTCGATCGGCATGATCTTCCAGCACTTCAACCTGCTGTCCTCACGTACCGCAGCCGCCAACATCGCGCTGCCGTTGGAGATCGCCGGCTGGGCCAAGGCCGATATCCGCGCGCGCGTGGCCGAGCTGCTTGCCCTCGTCGGGATCGGCGACAAGCACGACCGCTATCCATCAGAGCTCTCCGGCGGCCAGAAGCAGCGCATCGGCATCGCGCGGGCCTTGGCGACGCGACCGAGCGTGCTGCTGTCGGACGAGGCGACCTCTGCGCTGGATCCGCAGACCACGCGGGCGATCCTCGATCTGCTCGCGAACATCAACCGCGAGCTGGGCGTGACCATCGTGCTGATCACCCACGAGATGTCCGTGGTGCGCCAGCTCGCCAAGGACGTCGTGGTGCTCGATGCCGGCCGCGTCGTCGAGAGCGGCCATGTCGCCGACATCTTCACCCACCCCAAGCATCCGATCACGCAATCCTTCCTGGCTGAAGCGATCGGAGACAGCCTGCCGGTGTCGCTGGCGAGCCGGATCGTTTCGGTGCCGCTTGCGGGCGGACAGGCGGTGATCCGCGTCCAGGTGCGCGGGGCAGGGGCCGGCGACACGCTGGTGGCGCGGCTGGCGCGCGAGCTCGGCCTCGACGTGTCGCTGCTGTCGGCCCGCATCGACGAGATCGGCGGCCAGCACGTGGGCTCGCTGACGCTTGGTATCCCTCTCGGCACGTCCGGCGGCGAGGACGCGACGACGCGCACGCTGGCCTGGCTCTCACAATATCAATTCCCCGCGGAGCGTCTCGGCTATGTCGCCTGAACTCATCAACCTGATCGTCCAGGCCACCGGCGAGAGCTTGTACATGGTCGGGCTCGCGGCGCTGATCGGCACCGCCTTTGGCCTGCCGCTCGGCGTCTTTCTCGCGACCAGCCGGAAGGGCGAGCTGTTCGCGGCGCCCGTCGTCAATCGGGTGCTCGGCATCGTCGTTAATGCGACGCGGTCCACGCCCTTCATCATCCTGGTCGTCGCTATCATCCCGTTCACGCGGCTGGTGGCCGGCACCTCGATCGGATCGACGGCCGCGATCGTGCCGTTGACGATCGCGTCGGCGCCGTTCATCGCGCGCCTGGTCGAGGCCGCGATCCGCGAGGTCGATGGCGGCCTGATCGAGACCGCGTCTTCGTTCGGGGCATCGCCGATGCAGATCGTGCTCAAGGTACTGATTCCCGAAGCGCTCCCGGGTCTTCTGCTGGCACTGACGCTCGCGGTGGTCAGCCTGCTCGGCTATTCCGCCATGGTCGGCGCCGTCGGAGGCGGGGGCCTGGGCGATCTCGGCATCCGCTACGGCTATCAGCGCTTCATGCCGGAGATGATGCTCGCCGTAGTGGTGGTGCTGATCGCGCTGGTGCAGCTGGTCCAGAGCGCCGGCGATTATCTCGCGCGCCGGGTCAATCGCCGGCTGCGACATCGCTGACGCCCTTCCAGACATTTCGAACAAGCAGGTTCTTGTCGGTCTGGAAACATTCCAAACTTCGCGACACGACTGAGCGCATTCGTCGCACGCGTTGCGCACGCGTCTGGAGAAATTCTAACACGGTTCCTATCGCACTCCGAAATCGCCTGCGTTAGGGCGAGGCATCAAGAACGATACCGGCGAAGCCGGCAGTGCGTGGGGCCTCGACAAACGTGACCGACTTCCAACTTGCTTCGCGTTCCGACACGCGTCGTCGACAGATACGGATTCTCTTCCTCGGGGCGGCCAGCACATTTGCTCTCGTCATTCCCTTCGGTGCCGTGGAGGCGCAGACGCAGATTCCCGCCGTCACCGTCGAAGCCCCGGCTCAGCGCGCCCGGCCTGTAGCTGTCGCTTCATCGCGAAGGTCAGGCGCGACACGCACCGCGCGCGCCGATCGTCGCTCCCCGGCGCAGCAAGCCGCGCCAACCCAGTCGGCATCCTCGAACGGCGTCACGGGTGAACGCGCCAATGGTCCGGTGCGCGGTTTCGTTGCGACGCGCAGCGGCACCGCGACCAAGACGGATACACCGCTGATCGAAACCCCGCAGTCCGTCTCCGTCGTCACCACCGACCAGGTCCGGAATCAGGGCGCGGTCTCGATCGGCGAGGCGCTGCGCTACACCGCCGGCGTCAGCGGCGACGTCAATGGTGGTTCGGACACCCGCTTCGGCGCCCTCCAGATCCGCGGCTTCGACACCACCATGTCGGGCCTCTACGTCGACGGCTTGCGGATTCCCTCAAGCAATTACGTGCACTTCAACGGCCTCGATCCCTACGGCGCCGAGCGTCTCGAGGTCCTCAAGGGTCCGTCCTCGGCGATGTATGGCGGCAGCGGCACCGGCGGCATCCTCAACTACGTCACCAAGCTGCCGACGGCCCAGCAATTCGGCGAGGTCTCGATCTCCGGCGGCAGCTTCAACCGCTATCAAGGCCAGTTCGACATGGGCGGTCCCGCCAACAAGGACGGCACTGTGCTGTGGCGCCTGACCGGCGTCGTCCGTGACGGCGAGACCCAGGTCGACTTCACCAAGGACAACCGCGTCTTCATCGCGCCGGCCGTCACGTTCAAGCCGAACGAGGACACCACCATCACGATTCTCGCCAACTACCAGCGCGACCGGGCAGGGTGGGGCCTCCAGTTCCTGCCGGCCTCGGGCACCGTGTGGCCGAACAACGGCAGCGCCATCCCCGTCTCGTTCTTCGCGGGCGTACCGAGCTTCAACGCGTTCAACACCGAAATCGCGACCGCCGGCTACCAGCTCTCGCACAATTTCACCGACAACATCACGTTCCGGCAGAATTTGCGCTACGCCTATCAGCACAACGAGGAGAAGGTGTTCTTCGGCGGAGGCTATACCGACGAGGCCGCGGGACAGCTCGCCCGTTTCGGCAGCTACAGCAACTCCTACATCAACTCTTTCGCGGTGGACAATCAGCTCCAGGGCAAGTTCACCACCGGCTTCCTCAGCCACACCACGCTGGTGGGGATAGACTATCGCAACACCAGATTCCGCGACACCGCCTTTGGCGTCACGACGTCCGCGCCCGAGATCAACGTCTTCAACCCGGTCTACAGCTACGACTGGACCATGGGCGCCATGAGCGACGACACCGGCGTCAAGCAGTCGCAGGTCGGCCTCTACGCGCAGGACCAGATCAAGCTCGGCCGGCTCTCGTTCCAGCTCAGTGGGCGTCAGGATTTCGTGACGACGCAGGTGGACAGCGGCATCTTCAATACGTCGGTCTCGAAGGATGCGTCGGCGTTCACCGGCCGCGCCGCATTGATGTACAATTTCGACAACGGCATCGCGCCTTATTTCAGCTACTCCGAGTCATTTCTGCCGGTGCTCGCGACCGGGATGACCGGACAGCTGCTCAATCCCGAGACCGGAGTGCAGTACGAGGTGGGCGTCAAGTACCAGCCGCTCGGCTGGAACGCGCTGTTCACCTTCGCCGCCTTCGACCTGACGCGCGACAACGTCGTCACCTTTGCGCCTCCGCTCAACATTGCCGAACAGACTGGGCAGGTAAAATCGCGCGGCCTCGAACTCGAAGGCACGATGTCGCTCGCCGACGGCTGGAACCTGCGCGCGGCCTATGCCTATGTCGATGCAACCGTCACCCAGGATCCTGTCAATGTCGGCAAGGCGCCGGTCACCGTGCCGCTCAACCGCGCCTCGCTGTGGAACGATTACACGCTTCAGACCGGGCCACTCGCGGGCCTGCAGTTCGGTGGCGGCGTCCGCTATGTCGGCGCGACCTGGGGCGATGACGCCAACACCTTCAAGGTCGGATCCGCGACCGTGCTGGACGCGCTGCTCGCCTACACCAGGGACAATTGGCGCCTGTCGCTGAACGTCACCAACCTCGCCGACACCCGCTATGTCGCCGCCTGTTACAGCCTGTCGGGCTGCTTCTACGCGGAGGGACGCAAGGCCATCGGCAAGCTGACTTATCGGTGGTGAGTTGAAATGAGGACGATGAGGCTCCACGAGAGGTCGTCATCGCCGGGCTTGTCCCGGCCATCCAGGATCTTTCACGCGGCACTAAGAACGTGGATGCCCGGGACAAGCCCGGGCATGACGTTGCGGAAGCTTCGGCACTCACACACTTTGCTCGTGTACTTGGCGAGATCTGAACGATGAGAGCGATATTCGGCAAGCTACATCGCTGGGCGGGACTGCTCACGGCCGGCTTCCTGTTCTTCTCCGGCATCACCGGGGCGATCATCTCCTGGGATCATGAGATCGACGAGGTCCTGAACAGCCATCTGTTCGACGTCAGCAGCAAGGGCCCGGCGATTCCATCGATCGATCTCGCGAAGATGATCGAGCAGCGCGATCCCCATGCGCGCGTGGTTTACCTTTTCATGACGCCGGAGGAGGGCCACTCGCTGTGGTTCTTCGTCATGCCGCGGATTGATCCCGCGACCGGCAAGCGCTACGCGCTCGACTACAATCAAATCTTCCTCGACCCCAACACCGGCGCGGAGCTCGGTCGGCGCTATTGGGGCGCGGTATGGCCGGTGACGCGCGAAAACTTCGTCTCGTTTCTCTACAAGCTGCACTACACCATGCACATCCCGGAATTCTGGGGCAGCGACCGCTGGGGCATGCGCCTGCTCGGAATTATCGCCATCATCTGGACCATCGACTGCTTCGTCGGCCTCTACCTGACGCTGCCCTCGCGGCGGCGTGCCAGCGCGGCCCGGGCGCCCCAAGTCACGCGCCAGCTCGAACGCGGCTTCTGGGCGCGTTGGGCGCCGGCGTGGACCATCAAGACGTCAGGCAGCGCCTACCGGATCAATTTCGACATCCATCGCGCTTTCAGCCTGTGGACCTGGGGCGTGCTGTTCATCATCGCCTTCACGGCATTCTCGCTGAACCTCTATTTCGAAGTGTTCTCGCCGCTGATGAAGATGGTGTCGAACTACACGCCGACGCCCTATGAGCAGCGGCCGTATCGCGATCTCGACGATCCCATCGAGCCCAAGGTGAGCTTCGCCGACATCGCCGCGCGCGCGGCGGTCGACGGCAAGGGGCGTGGGTGGACCGTCCCGGTCGGCTCGGTCAATTACGGCCCGGCCCATGGTGTCTATGCCGCGGCCTTCTTCCATCCAGGCGACGATCACGGCGCCGGCGGCGTCGGCCCGGCGCAGCTCTATTACGACAGCGAGGACGGCCGTCCGATTGGCGAAAGGCTGCCCTGGGTCGGCACCGCCGCCGACATCTTCGTGCAGGCGCAATTCCCACTCCATTCGGGCCGCATCGTCGGGCTGTTCGGCCGCATCCTGATCTCGATCATGGGGCTGGTCGTGGCGGCGCTCTCGGTCACCGGAATCGTGATCTGGTGGCGCAAGCGCCGCGCGCGTGTCCGCGTACGGGAGATGGCAGCGATGCGCCCGAGTCGGCAGCAACTGACGCCGGCGGAGTAGGGCGTTCGTCCGGCGCGGATGAACCTTCCCGCCCGGCACCGGCACAAAGACTGGAGATCACACCCCGTTTTGCCGGAAATCGCATGAGATCGCTCGCCTTGCTCTGCCTGCTCGTTCTGGCCGCGCCTGCCCATGCGGCTGGCCCCGAGCAGCGCTATCTCGACCTCCGCGATCGCTACATCGCAAAGTTCTCGAAAGCCAAGGAGAACGACGAGACCTATAAGCAGCACGATGCGGCGCTCAAGGAGTTGACTGGCGTCCTGCGCGGTCTGGTGGGCCCCGTCGCGATCAAGGGATTGCCGGCCGATGGCAAGACGAACGCGGACACGCTCTTCAAGGGCGACTCCGGCTTCGGCCATCTCGACGGGCTCGGCTTCGCCTCCGAAGGCGACAAGATGCAGGCCGTCGTGACCACTACCGCCCTGCTCAAGCACTGGCTGCGCGAGCACCGCGAGGACGGCATGCCGCAGGAGATCGGCGCGGCATTCAAGTCGGACCGCTTTTACTATCAAGCCATCCAGGACTCCGCCTTCGCCAAATATGCCGAGTTGCCGATCACGAAGCCCACGGGGACGAGCGTCGCGGTCGCCGTGCTAGGCGTGCGCGGCAATGGCGACCTGAAGGGACCTCCGCAAGAAATCGACGTCGTCGCGATTCAAGGCGACAAGGTCTACTTCCTCGCCGCAAACGATGCGGTGAAGACAGCCGAGATCCCGACCTGCGAGAAAGTCTGGAAGCAGATGATGGCCAAACCCATCGACAAGAAGGACCCGCGCGGCGACATCACCCGCGAAGACAATGCGATGACCGCGTACACGGCGTGCTTCGCCAAGGAAGCGCCAAGCCAGG
The DNA here is from genome assembly GCF_040547675.1 of Bradyrhizobium sp. RT6a. Taxonomy (NCBI): domain Bacteria; kingdom Pseudomonadati; phylum Pseudomonadota; class Alphaproteobacteria; order Hyphomicrobiales; family Nitrobacteraceae; genus Bradyrhizobium; species Bradyrhizobium sp. RT6a. The sequence goes on along the minus strand of NZ_JBEPQC010000002.1, from coordinate 1,592,026 downwards.
GCTGGTTCGCAGCGGCCGTCAAGAAGGCGCAAAGCCAGTTGGAGCTGCTGCCGCTGCGCTAGAGCGATCATTCAATTACCTTCGAACGCTGCAGCGTTGCGCGCGGCGCCATCGCTCGAGAATGCGCAATCGGAAATTGCAGCTCGTCCCCCAGATGCAACCGAGGCCGAGCAGCGCGAAATCACCCCGAGCCGCATCGACGAGGTCGTCGGCAACACCGTGGTCGGATTCGGCGACGACCCTGGAACTCGTTCGCGACGAGGGGGTTGCACTGCGGTTGGAACCGAACGGGTAGCACACTTGAATCGTCGACAATTCCTGGAAGCCTCGGCATTGCCATTGGCAACGCTGCTACCTGGCGCAGTCTCTGCGGCATCGGCGGCGGAGTTGCCGTTTGGCCCCTCTTATGTCCGCGAGCTTGCCCGCAATTTGGCGAGTAAGCCCTTTGCGCCACCAGAGGAAAAGGTCCCGGACGCGCTTAGGGATCTCACCTACGATCAGTACCGATCAATTCGCTTTCTGCCGGAGCGCGCGGCTTGGCGCAGCGAGAAGCTGCCCTTCGAGGTCCAGTTTTTCCACCGCGGCTTTTTCTATAAGAACAAGGTCGACATTTACGAGGTCTCCGGCGGACGAGCGGTACCGATCAGGTACCGACGCGACGATTTCGCATTCGGTGACAATATCGGTCAGGTACCGGACGCCGATCTCGGATTTGCCGGCTTTCGCATTCACGCCCCGATCAATCGGCCCGACTACTACGACGAGGTTTGCGCGTTTCTCGGCGCCAGCTACTTCCGTGCCGTTGCCAAAGGCGAGACCTATGGCCTGTCCGCGCGCGGTCTTTCGATCGATACCGGCGAGAGCAAGGGAGAGGAATTTCCTCTCTTCAAGGCCTTTTGGCTGGAGAAGCCCGCGCCGGGTGCCACATCCGTCGTGGTACATGCGCTGCTCGACAGCAAGAGCGCTACGGCAAGCTATCGCTTCACTATCAGGCCAGGCGCTCCGACGGTCTTCGACGTGGAAATGTCGCTCTATCCGCGGATCGAGCTGCAACATGCCGGCCTGGCGCCCATGACGAGCATGTTCTTTTTCGGCCCGAACGACCGACACGATGTCGACGATTTCCGTCCTGCCGTACATGACTCCGATGGGCTCGCCGTGTTCAACGGAAAGGGCGAGCAACTCTGGCGTCCGCTCAACAATCCACGCGATCTGCAGGCCAGCACATTCAATGACCTCAATCCGCGCGGCTTCGGTCTGATGCAGCGGGAGAGAAATTTCTTTGCCTACGAGGACATCGAATCGCGCTTTGAGCGTCGCCCGAGCGTCTGGGTCGAACCGATTGGAGATTGGGGAGAGGGCAGTGTGGTCCTCTTTGAGATCCCGACGAAGGAGGAAGTTCACGACAACATCGCCGCCTTCTGGCGCCCGAAGACGGCCCTCCAGGCCAAGAGCGAAAACAACTACACCTACCGCCTGCACTGGGGTCCGGACGCGCCGAAGCCCAATTCGCTGGCCCGGTTCACCCGCACAGGCGTTGGCGCGCGGGGCGACGACAGCAAATTGTTCGTGCTCGAACTCGTTGGTGACGGACTGAAGGCGGTCGATCCCAACAAGGTAAGGGGTGCCGTCAGCGCCGACAAATCCGAGATCAAGAACGTCGTCACACAACCAAACCCGGAAACGGGTGGGTGGCGCCTTAGTTTTCAGTGCGCCGTGAAGGACGCGCCGATCGAGTTGAGGGCGATCTTGATGCAGGGCGACCAACCGATCTCTGAAGTCTGGGTTTACCGATGGGCGCCCTGACGTCGTCACCCGCGCTCTCGCCTGAGCTTGGCATTCGGTATCTTCCCGATGAAACGCCTCTCCCGATGCTGCCCTGCCGATTGGACGCGACCAATCGTGCCGATCCGGGGCGACTGCGGACCGCCCCTGCCGTTACAGCGCGGCGCCTGTTCATTCTTGGCGGAACGGTCGCTATTACCGCTGCGGGCGCTGTTGAGATGTACGATGTTCTCAAGGTTGGTGGCGTCACGGTCCTCGAAGGCATGGTGTTCGGGCTGTTCCTCGTGCTGCTCGCCTGGATCGCGTTTTCGTTCGTGTCTTCAGTGGCCGGCTTTTTTGTGCTCCTGCGGGGCCGACCGGATGTGCTGCCAATTAACAGCCACGGTCCGCTGCCCGCGATCACCGGCCGAACGGCTATGCTGTTGCCGACCTATAACGAGGATCAGCACCATCTCATGGCGCGCCTCCGCGCTATGTACGAGTCGGTAGGCGAAACCGGACAGGCCCCGTTGTTCGATTGGTTTCTGCTCAGCGACACGACAGATCCGGACATCTGGATTGCCGAGGAGCTTGCGTTTCTGGAGCTGCAGCGAAACTGCGGTTCGGGCCATCTCTACTATCGTCACCGATCCGACAACACCGCTCGAAAGTCCGGCAACATTGCCGAATGGGTGAGGCGGTTCGGTGGCGCCTACGACTACATGATCATTCTGGACGCGGACAGTCTGATGAGCGGAGAGACCATCGTTCGGCTGGCCGGCGCGATGGAAGCGAACCCGCAAGCCGCGCTGATTCAGACGCTTCCGATCGTCGTCAATGCGCGAACCCTGATCAGTAGGCTTCAGCAGTTCTCGGGTCGGTTGTACGGTCCGCTGATCGCGGCCGGGAACGCCTGGTGGCACGCCTCAGAGGGCAACTACTGGGGACACAATGCCATCATCCGCGTGCAGGCTTTTGCGCAAGAGGCGGGCTTGCCCGAATTGCGCGGGAGGAAGCCTTTCGGCGGGCACATCCTCAGCCATGATTTTGTCGAAGCCGCACTGATGCGGCGGGCGGGGTGGGGGATTTTCATGGCCCCCGATCTCGGTGGGAGTTTCGAGGAGGTGCCACCGTCGCTACTGGATTTCGCCGCGCGTGACCGCCGCTGGTGTCAGGGCAATCTCCAGCACCTCGCCGTTCTGCCGGCCCGAGGCCTACACTGGGTCTCCAGGCTTCACCTGTTGACCGGGATCGGCTCTTATCTCACCGCCCCCCTGTGGCTGCTGTTTCTATTGCTCGGAATCCTGATCTCCTTGCAGGCCTATTTCGTCAAGCCGGAGTACTTTCCCAAGGGCTTTTCTTTGTTTCCAACGTGGCCCGCACAGGATCCTGTGCTTGCCGCCTGGGTCTTTGCCGCGACGATGGGGCTGCTTATCGTGCCCAAATTGCTGGCCTACCTCGTTTTGCTCACCAGGCGTGCGGAACGGCAGGCATTCGGCGGCGGATTTCGCGTGCTGCTGGCGGTGGTCGCCGAGAGCCTGCTTGCCGCGTTGATCGCCCCATCCATGATGATCTTTCAATCCACCGCTGTGGCGGAGATCCTGCTGGGGCGTGATGCGGGCTGGCAAGTGCAACGGCGAAGCGATGGCAGGATCACGCGCGACGAAGTCTATCGTAAATTCACGGTGCCGACCCTATGCGGTCTGGCCATGGCGGCAAGCGCCTATGCCGTGTCGCTTCCGCTGCTGCTCTGGATGTCCCCGGTGATCATCGGCCTGGTGTGTGCCATTCCGATCGGTCTCGTCACGTCGACGGCGCTGCCAATCGCGCATCTGTTTGCGACCCCGGAGGACAATCGCGTGCCGGCACTGCTGCAGAGGGCGAGAGAGCTTGCCGGCCTGGATCGGATCCGGGCACGCGCGGCTCTGATCGAACTTAGACAGAACCCCGCGTTGCTGGGACCGCACATGCAGTCCCTCGAAGCGCCGCCGCGCAAATCGGGCCGGATCGACATAGATCTCGCGATCGCCCGTGCAAAGATTGAACAGAGCGACGATTTCGAGGAAGCCGTCAACAGCCTCAGCGCACGCGAGACCCTTGCCGTGCTGAAGCACCGACACGCCCTCGAGCAAGTCATGCGAATGCCGCGAGCTACCGCTTCCGCGGATGTCTAGGTCATCGCGTTGTAGGTGAGGGCGTTGACGACCCGGTGGTGCTCGGGCAGAGGGCGAGATTTCTGCTGTGAGCGCGGTGGGTGGTGCCAGCCTACAGCGCGCTGCCGCCGAGATTCCACCCACGACCACCCTCGCCAAAGATCTCGTAGCCCGTTGCCGTCACTGCAACCGTGTCCTCGAGCTTGATGAACCCGCGCTTCGGATGCTTCATCGTGGTCTCGATTGACACCACCATGCCTGTTTCGAGCGGCAGCCGGGCATCCGTGTCGTCGTAAGGGATCGGGCCCTTGGCGGTCAGGCGAGGGGCCTCGTGGCTGACGAGGCCCATGCCGTGAGCCAAAAAGTCCGTGCAGTCACGCTGGCTGATCTTCGCGAGCTGCCGCTCGGCTGCGACGTAGATGTCGCCGCCCATGGCGCCGGGCCGGACCGCGGCGAAGGCGGCGCGCTGGACGGCTTCGATCTCGGCCAGACAGTCCTTCAGCTCGGTACCGGGATCGCCGAGCACCGCCATGCGCGCGAGATCGCCGATATAGCCGTGATAATTGCCGCCGGAATCAAGCGACAGCACGTCACCTTGCTCCCAGCGCTGAGCCGATGGCGCCCGGTTGTGACTATTGCCGCAGGCGAGCAGGCAGTATTCGAATGTCAGGCCGCGATTGGCCTCGGCGATGCGCAAGGCGTCCGACAATTGTTGCTTGGTCGTGCCCGGCCCGTGCCCGGCGATCACCTCCAGCATCGAGGCGATCACCAGTTCGGACGCCGTCTTGAGTTTTGCGAGCTCGTCGGCCGACTTGACTGCCCGCAGCCGCTCCAGCACCAGCAGCGCGTCCTTGAGCTCGGCACCGGGCAGGGCGTCACTGAGCGCCCGGCCCGCATCCATCGGCAGGAACGCCATCTCGACCCCGACCCGCTTCAGGGGCACGCCGGCGCCGCGGATCAGGCTTACGGCCCGCGTGATGGCATCGACCGAGCCGTTGGACTCGGTCCGGACCTGCGCCACCCATGGCGGCGCTACGGCGCGCTGATGGGTCTCCAGCCGGTGCCCGACATACACCGCGTGCTCCGGTGCGCCCTTGGGATAGATCAGAACCGGCAGATAGCGGCTGACGCCCAGCGCATCCATGTAGTCGAAGAAGATCGCGCGCTCGGCACCCAGCAGGTACTGCACATTGTGCTTGGAGGTCGCGACCAGGACGTCGAGGCCGGCGGCCTCCATCAGACGGTCTAGTTTGGCGGCATCGAATGGAATGGCCCGCGAGCGGTCTGCGCGGGCGACGTTCTCCTGCATGACGAACCTCCAAATGCTGCCGTGGCCTCAACCGCTGCGTCGGTTTGCCCGGGGATTGTTGATGGCAAGTGTGAGCCGAGAGAGGGGTTCTGGGTAGGTGTGGATTTATCTGGCCTGATCTGCACAGCCATATCCACGATTCGCATAAGGTATATTATGGAATATCTTTATATACAATCAGATCAGTTGTTTAGCTTGAATTCCTCTCGCTGCACCTTCGTTCCACGTCCTTTTCCGGCCCAGCCGTCGCACGTCGTCCCGGCTTTCGACGGCTACTGTGCATGGGATTGTTTTTCGGTTTTTGAATCCGGCCCATGCCTCCGAAAGCCGATATTGCCGTGACGATGTCCGGCTGCAATAAGCGAGGCTTCGCGAGATCGCAGATGACCTTCTGACCTTCCGTCCGTATAGGTTTGCATCTCAGAACAACAACAAACTTTCCGAGGAAGCAGACCCATGAGCTTTTCCCGCCGCACGCTTCTCAAGGCCTCCGCCGCGACCGCGGTCCTGGGCGGCCTCAGTGCGCCCCATGTGGCCCGCGCCCAGAGCGCCGAGTTTACCTATAAATACGCCAACAACCTGCCAGACACCCATCCGCTGAACGTGCGCGCCAAGGAGATGGCTGCGGCGATCAAGGCCGAGACCAACGGCAAGTTCGACCTCCAGATCTTCCCGAACAACCAGCTCGGGTCCGACACCGACATGCTGAGCCAGATCCGGTCCGGCGGCGTCGAGTTCTTCACGCTGTCCGGACTGATCCTGTCGACCCTGGTGCCGGCGGCGTCCATCAACGGCATCGGCTTCGCGTTCCCGGATTACGGCACGGTCTGGAAGGCCATGGACGGCGATCTCGGCGCCTTCGTCCGCGGCGAGATCAAGAAGGCCGGGCTCGAGGTTATGGACAAGATCTGGGACAACGGCTTCCGCCAGACTACGTCGTCGAGCAAGCCGATCACCGGTCCGGACGATCTCAAGGGATTCAAGATCCGCGTGCCGGTGTCGCCGCTGTGGACCTCGATGTTCAAGGCGTTCGATGCGGCGCCCGCCTCGATCAACTTCGCCGAGGTCTATTCCGCGCTGCAGACCAGGATCGTCGAGGGCCAGGAGAACCCGCTGGCGATCATCTCGACGGCCAAGCTCTACGAGGTGCAGAAATACTGCTCGCTGACCAACCACATGTGGGACGGCTTCTGGTTCCTGGCCAACCGCAAGGCGTGGAGCAGCCTGCCCGAGGATGTGCGCACCATCGTCGCCAAGAACATCAATGCCGCGGCGCTTAGGGAGCGTGAGGACACCGCCAAGCTCAATGCCAATCTCCAGCAGGAGCTCGCGACCAAGGGCCTGACCTTCAACCAGCCCGCGGTCGCGCCATTCCGCGATAAGCTGCGGTCCGCCGGCTTCTATGCCGAGTGGAAGGGCAAATATGGCGACCACGCCTGGGATCTGCTGGAAAAGGCCGTCGGCAAGCTGTCTTAACGCGTTGGAGCCGTCATGGCTCATATCGAGGTCCAGGTGAGCGGAGTGGCGGGCGAGGCGGCTGTTCGGTCCCCTCGCCGATCTCCCTTGCTGGCCTCGACGGAGCGCGCACTCGGCCTCTTCGTTGAAATCCCGGCGGCCATTTTGGTGGTCGCCGAGATCGCGATCCTGTTTGCCGGCGTGGTCGCGCGCTACGGTCTGCACCGGCCGCTGATCTGGTCGGACGAGCTCGCCTCGATACTGTTCCTGTGGCTCGCCATGCTGGGCGCGGCGGTCGCATTCCGCCGTTCTGAGCACATGCGCATGACCGCGGTCGTCGCCAGCACCAAGCCGGCCACGCGGGCCTGGCTCGATCTCGTGGCGACCTGCGCGGCGCTGGCCTTCCTCGCGCTGATCGTCTGGCCGTCCTGGGACTACGCCTACGAGGAAAGCTTCATCACCACGCCGGCGCTGCAGATCTCCAATATGTGGCGCGCCGCGGCGCTTCCGGCCGGCATCTGCCTGATGGCGGTGTTCGCGCTGTTGCGGCTGCTTCGCGCAGCCGATTACCGCATGGTGCTGACGGCCGCGGTGTCCGTGGCTGTCGTCGTCGGCTTGTTCTGGCTGGCGCAGCCTTATCTCCGACCGCTCGGCAACCTCAACCTCGTCATCTTCTTCGTCGGCGTCGCCGGCTTCTGCGTTTTTGCCGGCGTTCCCATCGCGTTTGGCTTCGGGCTCGCCATCTTCGGCTATCTGGCACTGACCACGCGCACGCCCGTCATGGTGCTGGTCGGGCGGATGGACGAGGGCATGAGCCACCTCATTTTGCTCTCGGTGCCGCTCTTCGTATTTTTAGGGCTCCTGATTGAAATGACCGGCATGGCACGGGCCATGGTCGCGTTCCTGGCGAGCCTGCTCGGCCATGTCCGCGGCGGGCTGCATTACGTCCTCGTCGGCGCGATGTACCTGGTCTCCGGTATCTCCGGCGCCAAGGCGGCCGACATGGCGGCGGTCGCGCCCGTGCTGTTCCCGGAGATGAAGCAGCGCGGCGCCAAGCCCGGCGATCTTGTCGCGCTTCTTGCGGCCACCGGCGCACAGACCGAAACCATTCCGCCGAGCCTCGTGCTGATCACGATCGGATCGGTCACCGGCGTCTCGATCGCCGCGCTGTTCACCGGCGGCCTCCTGCCCGGCGTCGTGCTCGCCATCACGCTGTGCATGCTGGTGTGGTGGCGCTACCGCCACGAGGACATGAGCCATGTCCGCCGCGCCACGGGCGGCGAGATCGGCAAGACCTTCGTCATCGCCCTGCCCGCGCTCGCGCTGCCCTTCGTGATCCGCTACGCCGTGGTCGAAGGCATCGCGACCGCCACCGAAGTCTCCACCATCGGCATCGTCTATGGCGCCCTGGTCGGCCTCCTCGTCTACCGCCGCTTCGACTGGCGGCGGCTGTTTCCGATGCTGGTCGAAACCGCTGCGCTGTCTGGCGCGATCCTGCTGATCATCGGCACGGCCACCGGCATGGCCTGGGGCCTGACGCAATCAGGGTTCTCGCGCTCGCTGGCGTCCGCCATGACGGGATTGCCGGGCGGCGCGGCGACCTTCATCGCCGTCTCAATCCTGGCCTTCACCATCCTCGGCAGCGTGCTGGAGGGCATCCCGGCGATCGTGCTGTTCGGGCCGCTGTTGTTTCCGATTGCGCGTGCGGTCGGCGTGCACGAGGTGCACTATGCGATGGTGATCATTCTCGCCATGGGTATCGGGCTATTCGCCCCACCCTTCGGCGTCGGCTATTATGCCGCCTGCGCCATCGGCCGCGTCGATCCGGCCGAAGGCATCAGGCCGATCTGGGGCTATTTGCTGGCGCTGCTGGTAGGACTGATCGTCGTCGCCGTCTTTCCGTGGATCTCCATCGGATTCCTGTAGGCCGGCGCGTGAGGGAGGTGTCGATGAGCGAGCGGCAGAACCAGTACAATATCGGCCTCGACAAGACGCCCGCCAACTACGTGCCGCTGAGCCCGTTGAGCTTCCTCGCACGCAGCGCCGCGGTCTATCCCGATCATTTCAGCACGGTCTACGAGGGCCGCAGCTTCACCTGGCGCGAGACGCATGAGCGCTGCAAGCGCTTTGCTTCCTATCTTGCCGGCAAGGGCATCGGCGTCGGCGACACCGTCGCGGCGATGCTGCCGAACATTCCGGCGATGAACGAGGTGCATTTCGCCGTCCCCATGACGGGTGCCGTGCTCAACGCGCTGAACATCCGGCTCGATGCCCCTTCGATCGCATTTCAGCTCGACCATGGTGGCGCAAAGATCATTCTGGTCGATCCGGAATTCTCGGGCGTGATCACCGATGCGCTCGCGCAGATGAGTGGCCCAAAACCGTTCGTGATCGACGTCGACGACGCCGCGTTCAAGGGCGGCAGGCGCGTCGGCGAGATCGAGTACGAGACCGCCGTCGCGCAAGGCGATCCCGATTTCACCGCCATCCCGCCGAAGGACGAATGGGACGCGATCGCGCTGAGCTACACGTCGGGCACCACGGGCAATCCCAAGGGCGTCGTGACCCATCATCGCGGCGCCTATCTGAATGCCGTCAGCAACATCCTCGCGGGCCAACTTGGCCAGCATCCGGTCTATCTCTGGACGCTACCGATGTTCCACTGCAACGGCTGGTGCTTCCCCTGGACCATCGCGGCGGCCGCCGGCATCAATGTCTGCCTGCGCAAGGTCGAGCCGACGAAGATCTTCGAGCTGATCAAGCAGCACGGCGTCACGCACATGTGCGGTGCACCGATCGTCTATAACACGCTGATCAACGCGCCTGATGCACCGAAGGGCGGCGCCGCCCGCCGCGTCGTCGGCCTGATCGCCGGTGCCGCGCCGCCTGTCGCGGTGCTCGAAGGCGCCGAAAGCATCGGCATCAAGCTGACGCACGTCTACGGACTGACCGAGGTCTACGGCCCCGCCTCGGTCTGCGCCGAGCAGCCCGGCTGGGATGATCTGCCCGCAGCCGAGCGCGCCAGCCTGAAGCGGCGGCAGGGCGTGCCCTACCCGCTCGAGGAAGCCGTCACCGTCATCGATCCCCAGACCATGAGGCAGGTGCCGCGCGACGGCGAGACCATCGGCGAGGTCATGTTCCGCGGCAACATCGTGATGAAGGGCTACCTCAAGAACGACAAGGCGACGAAGGAAGCCTTCGAGGGCGGCTGGTTTCACACCGGCGACCTCGGCGTGCTCGACGCGCACGGTTATGTCATCATCAAGGATCGCTCGAAGGACATCATCATCTCCGGCGGCGAGAACATTTCCTCCGTCGAGGTCGAGGACATCCTCTACAAGCACCCGGCCGTGCTGTTCGCCGCCGTGGTCGCAAAGCCCGATCCGAAATGGGGCGAAGTGCCCTGCGCCTTCGTCGAGCTGAAGGACGGCGCAAGCGCGAGCGAAGCCGACATCATCGCCTTCTGCCGCTCGCATATGAGCGGCTTCAAGACGCCGAAGGCCGTGGTGTTCGGGCCGATCCCGAAAACGTCGACGGGAAAGATCCAGAAATTCCTGCTGCGCAACGCAGCAGGATCGGCGAAGGCGATCTCGGCCTGAGCTTGTCTCGACCTCCGCGGCGTTTGCATGTCGCCGCGAAGTCGTTGCGCAATTTCGACCGCGTCGGGTTGGCCAAGCCCCCCGTCCTCACATCTTCTTGTAGGCTTCAACCAGCGCCTGGCCGTCGGCTCCCGCCTTCTTGAGCCAGTCGGCGGTGAGCTGTTCGCCGATCTTCTGGAAGCCGGCCTTCAGGGCCGGGCTCGGCGGCTCGACCGTCATGCCCTTGGCCTTGAGCTGGTCGATGTACCAGGTGCTCTTGTCCTGCCAGGCCTTCCAGCCGCGGGTTTCCGCGGTCGCGGCGGCCTTGAGGATGGCCTCCTGGGTCGGCTTGTCGAGCGCCTCGAACGCAGCCTTGTTGACGAAGGTGTAGTCCTTCGGGATCCAGGCTTGCACGTCATAGAAGTACTTCAGCGACTCCCATGCCTTCGCATCGTAGCCCGTGCCGCCTGATGACATGAAGGAGTTCACGACGCCGGTCGCAAGCGCCTGCGGCAGCTCGGCGGCCTGGATGGTGACGGACTGCGCGCCCACCAGTTCGCCAATGCGCGCGGTCCCGACATTGTAGGCCCGCCATTTCAGGCCCTTCATGTCCTCAATGGTCGCGAGCGGCTTGTTGACATAGACCCCCTGCGGTGCCCACGGCACGACGAACAGCAACTTGAGGCCTTGGGCATCGAGCTTCTTGGCAATCAACGGCTTCGACGCCTGATACAGCTTCATGGCGTCCGGGAAGCTGGTCGCCAGAAATGGCACGACGTCGACCCCGAACACCGGATCCTCGTTCTCGTGGATCGACAGCAAGACTTCGCCCATCTGCGCCTGCCCGGTCATCACCGCGCGCTTGATGTCGGGCGCCTTGAACAGCGAGGCGCCGGGATGAACCGTGATCTGGAGCTTGCCGGATGTCGCGGCTTCGACGTCCTTGGCGAACGCGACGAGGTTCTCGGAGTGCGGATTGTCGGCTGGATACGCTGCCGGCAGATTCCATTTGGTTTGAGCCAATGCGGGCGTCGCGGCCAGCACGGCACCGGCGATCAGGGATGCGCGGAACAAACGAGAGATCATGGGGCTTCTCCTCACAGTCAATTTCAAAACGGTACGCTCAGTCTGGGAAAGCGAGCTTGGGCAAGAACATCACGATCTGCGGATATTCCGTGATGATGAACACGGCCGCGAGCAGCAAGATGAAGAAAGGGAATGCTGCCCGGGCGACGGTCAAGGTATCGCGCCCGCTCATATTCTGGAGCACGAAAAGGTTGAAACCGACCGGTGGCGTGATCTGCGCCATCTCGACGTGAATGATGAGATAGACGCCGAACCAGACCAGGTCGAGGCCGGCCTGCTTGACCATCGGCAGCACGATCACGGCGGTCAGGACGATCATCGAGATGCCGTCGATCAGGCATCCCAGGATGATGTACATGATGCTCAGATACAGCGCGAGCATGCCCGGCGTGAGGTGCTGGCCCTGGACCCATGTGGCGAGCGCTGCCGGAATTCCCGTATAGGCCATCGCTGCGGTCGTGTAGGCCGCGCCTGCCAGGATCAGCATGATCATGCAGGTCAGGCGCGTCGCGCTCATGATGCTTTCGAGGAAGTTCTTGCGTGTGAGCGTGCGGCTCCACCACGCCAGCAGCAGCGCGCCGGAAACGCCCCAGGCGGCACACTCGGTCGCGGTCGCAAACCCCAACACGAGCGACAGGAAGACGGCCAGGATCAGAAGCAGGCATGGGGCGAGCTTGGCGGATTCTTGCAGCTTCCGGCGAAACGACATCGGCGGGTCGCGCGGCGGAACCTTTTTCGGATTGAGCAGCGACCAGATGATGATGTAGCCGGAATAGAGCACCATCACGAGCACGCCCGGCAAGAAGCCGCCGAGGAAGACCTGAAGCACGGAGACATTCGCCGTGACCGCATAGACCACCATCGGGATCGACGGCGGGATCAGCAGGCCGAGCGTTCCGGAGCCAGCGAGCGACCCGAGACTTAAGCCCTTGTCGTAACCACGCTTGTCCAGTTCGGGCAGCGCGATCTTGCCGATGGTCGCACAGGTTGCCGCCGACGAGCCCGACACCGCCGCGAAGATGCCGCAGCCGATCACGTTGACATGCGTCAGGCGCCCGGGCAGCCACTGAACCCAGGGCGATAGGCCTCGAAACATCTCCTCGGATAATTTAGTGCGGAAGAGGATCTCACCCATCCAGATGAACAACGGTAGCGCGGCCAGTGTCCATGACGAGCTTGCGCTCCATGTCGTCGTCGCAAGCACCGAGCCGAGCGGCAGGCTCGTGGTCAGCGCCATCGCTACGAAACCGACGAGCCCGAGCGAAACCGCGATCCAGATGCCGCTTCCCAGCAGCACGATCATGACGCCGAGCAGAATAAACGACAGTTCGATCATGCCGAGATTGGCCATCGTCAACCTCCGCCGCCCTGTGAGATCCGCTCGATGAATTCGTCCGGGGTCTCGTCCGGCGAGCCCTTCTCGTAGCTCGGCCGGTTGCCGCCGATGACACTGATCATTTCATCAATGAGCGCGATCGAGAGGATCACGAGTCCGCCGGAAAACCCGAGCTGTGGAATCCAGAGCGGAAGCGGGACGACGCCCTGCGCCACGTCGTTGAAGCGCCAGGAATCGTACGTCATCTGCACGGCATGCCGGGTGAAATAGAGGATGAAAGCGGCGGCAATACCGAGGGCCACGACCTCCGCAACCTGTTTGGAGCGCCCATGAAGACGCTCCAGCAACAGGCCGACGCGGATCATCTCTCCGCGCTTGAAGGTGTGAGCGAGGCCAAGGAATGCCATCGCGGCCATGCACCAGGAGGCGAAATCATCGCCGGCGGGAATGTTGACCGCAAACTGGCGCCCGATCGACATGATCATCATGATTGCAAAGATCGCAACCATGAAGGCCCCGGCGGCGTAGCCCGCACCGAGATAAAGGAGATCCAGCACGCGTCGCGCTGGTCCCCGGCTCGTGACATCGTCCCCTGCCAACGCGATCCCCATCCTCACACGAGGCGATTCAGACGGTCCCAGCGATCGCACGTCGCGCGCCGGTTCTGCATGAATATCGCCCCTGCCCAGCGCCTGTCTTTCAGACGTTAGATCAACATGATGGGGCTAGCGCAAGCAAGGAGTATGCCGGCTCTCGCCGGAATTACCACCGCAGGTTCAGCGCGTCTCCAGCCGCAGCCCGTCATACGCGGGCACCACTCCCGCCGGCAGCGATTGCCGGATCACCTCATAATCGACGTCGGCCGTCATGTTGGTGATGACGGCGCGCTTCGGCTTGAAACGCTCGATCCAGGACAACGCGTCGTTGATGCTGAAATGGCTGACGTGGCTGGTGTAGCGGAGGCCGTCGACGATCCAGAGATCCAGATTTTCCAGGGCGCCCCAGCTCTCGCGCGGAATGTCGTTGAGGTCGGGTGTATAGGCGGCATCGCCGATGCGATAGCCCAGCGCGGGAATGTTGCCGTGCTGCACCAGGAAGGCCGTCATCGTCACCGCGCCGCCCTTCCCCTGGATGGTCTGGCTTTCCCCGGCCTCGATCGATTGCGCCGTCAGGATCGGCGGATAGTCGCTGCCCGCCGGCGAGACGAAGCAATAGGAGAACCGCGACATGATGTCGTTCGCAGTCGTCTGATTGAGATAGGTCGGAATCCGCCGGCGCATGTGCATCACGACCGAACGCAGATCGTCCATGCCATGGGTCTGATCGGCATGCTCGTGGGTCAGGAACACTGCATCGATGTGGTCGACATTGGTCGAGAGCAATTGTTCGCGCAGGTCCGGCGAGGTGTCGATCACGATACGCGTGGTGCCCTCGCCCGAGGTCTGCTCGACCAGCAGCGAACAGCGGCGACGGCGGTTCTTGGGATTGTTGGGATCGCAGGCACCCCAGCCGAGTGCCGGGCGCGGCACGCCGGCGGAGGAGCCGCAGCCCAGGATCGTCAGCGTCAGCGTCATGCGGCTCCCAGTTCTAAGCTTTCACCCTGGAGAACAGGCGAAAGAAGTTTTCGCTTGTCTGGCGCGAGATCTCGTCAAACGACACGCCGCGTGTTTCGGCGAGCACTTTTGCGACCTCGACCACATAGGCCGGTTCGTTGCGCTTGCCCCGGAATTTGCCCGGCGCAAGGTAGGGCGAGTCCGTTTCAACCAGAATACGGTCGGACGGCAGTTCGGCCGCAAGCGCGCGCAAGGCCTCGGACTTCTTGAAGGTCAGGATGCCCGTGAAACCGATATAGAGCCCGAGCGACACCGCCTTCAGCGCCAGCTCGCGTCCGCCAGTGTAACAATGCAACACGGCGCGAAACGATCCCTTCGCAGCTTCCTCTTCAAGGATGCGGCCGCAATCCTCGTCCGCCTCGCGGGTGTGGATCACCAGCGGCAGGCCGGTGACGCGGGCGGCGGCGATGTGGGCACGAAAGCCCCTCGCCTGCGCCTCCGGCGAGCCGTTGTCGTAGAAATAGTCGAGCCCGGCTTCGCCGAGCGCGACGACCTTGGGATGCTGCGTCAGCGCGATCAGTTCGTCCGGCGCGATGCCGTCTTCCTCATCGGCGTTATGCGGATGGGTGCCGACCGAGCAATAGACGTCGTCGTAGCGCTCGGCGATGGCCAAGAGCTGGTTCAGCTTATTCACCCGCGTCGAGATCGTGACCATGCGGCCGATGCCGGCCGCTCGCGCCCGCGACACGATCCCGTCGAGATCCTCCGCAAAGTCCGGAAAATCCAAATGGCAGTGGCTGTCGACCAGCATGGTGCGAACGCCTTTAGGCTGCCGGCTCGATGTAGCGCGGGAAGGCCGGCGTCGGCGCGGGCAGCGTCGTACCGGGCGCGATGCGCGTTGCGCCGCCGAGCGCGGCGAAGTTGCGCTCCACTTCGGGGATACCGAGGCTGTCCAGCAGCAATCCCGAGGCCGTCGGCATCGCCGGCTGGGCCAGGACCGCGATCTGGCGCACGACTTCGGCTGTGACATAGAGCACCGTCCTCTGCCTGACAGGATCGGTCTTGGCGAGCGCCCACGGCGCTTCGCCCGCGAAATAGCGGTTGGCTTCCGCCACCACGGCCCACACGGCATTGAGCCAGTGATGGATTTGCTGCGTCGCCATCGCTTCGCGGGACGCCGCGAGCATGCCGTCTGCTTGTGACAGGATCGCCTTGTCGTTGTCGCTGAATTCGCCGGGCTCCGGGAGCACGCCGCCGAGCTGCTTGGCGATCATCGACAGCGAGCGTTGGGCGAGATTGCCGAGATCGTTGGCGAGATCGGCATTGATGCGCGCGACGATGGCCTCGTGATTATAATTGCCGTCCTGGCCGAACGGCACCTCACGCAAAAAGAAATAGCGCATCTGGTCGACTCCGTACTGGTCGGCGAGGTTGAAGGGATCGACCACGTTGCCGACCGACTTCGACATCTTCTCGCCCCTGCTGAACAGGAAGCCATGTGCATAGACCCGCTTCGGTAGTGGGATCCCGGCCGACAGCAGGAAAGCCGGCCAGTACACCGCATGGAAGCGGATGATGTCCTTGCCGATGATGTGCACGTCGGCAGGCCAATAGCGCCAGTTCTTGTCGCCCTCGTCGGGGAAGCCGACGCCGGTGATGTAGTTGGTGAGCGCATCGACCCAGACGTACATCACGTGCTCTTCGTCGTCGGGCACCTTGACGCCCCAGTCGAACGTCGTGCGCGAGATCGAGAGATCGCGCAGGCCGCCTCGTACGAAGCTCACCACCTCGTTCTTGCGCGAGTCGGGGCCGATGAAATTGGGCTGCGTCTCGTAGAGCTTGAGCAGCCTGTCCTGATAGGTCGACAGACGGAAGAAGTAGCTCTTCTCCTCGACCCATTCGACCGGCGTGCCCTGCGGCCCGAGCCGCACGCCGTCGTCGTTCAGGCGCGTCTCGTCCTCGGCGTAATAGGCTTCGTCGCGCACGGAATACCAGCCGGCATAGATGTCGGCATAGATGTCCCCGTTCGCTTCCATGCGCCGCCAGATTTCCTGGCTGGAGCGATGATGCTGCTCCTCGGTGGTGCGGATGAAGCGGTCGAACGAGACGTTCAGGCGCTCGTCCATCTGCTTAAAACGGCCGGCATTGCGGGCCGCGAGCTCCGAGACGGACATTTTTTCGCTGGCCGCGGTCTGGACCATCTTCTGGCCGTGCTCATCGGTGCCGGTCAGGAAGAACACGTCCTTGCCGTCGAGTCGCGCGAACCGCGCCAACGTATCGGTCGCGATTGCCTCATAGGCGTGGCCGATATGCGGGCTGCCATTGGGATAGGCGATCGCTGTCGTGATGTAGAAGACGTTGTCGCGTGCGGGGGCGACCGCGGGCGTGGTGGTCTGCGGCGCTGCGATGGACTTCGGTGCGCGCGGGGCTTTGGGCTTGGCAATTTTCGACGGCGTGGCGACAGGAGCCGGTGCTGCGGTCACGTGCGGTGCAGCCACCCTTGCGTTCTTGACCGCTTTCTTCGCCGGAGCCTTGTTTTTCGCCGAAGTCTTGGCTGGCTTTTTGGTCGCCGTCCTCACCGCCTTCTTTGCAACGACCTGCTTCTTCGCAGCCTTCTTGCCGGCCTTCTTTGCCGTCGTCGCAGCGCTCTTCTTCACGGCTTTCTTCACCGCTTTCTTGGCGGTCGTCTTTTTGGTCTTTGCGGTTTTCTCGGCCTTCTTGGCAACCTTGCGCGCCCGCGCTTTCACGGCCTTCGCGGCTTTCTTCGTAGCCTTCTTCTTGCCGCTCTTGCCTTTATTGATATTCTTAGCTCGCGTTGCCACGACGAATTCCTTTACCGGCTTCTCGAAATTTGGAAGCGAACCTGCGTTAGTTTATTGTCTTGAACATGATCCCATCGGAAAACCGCTGCACACTTTTCCGGATCATGCTCTAGCGCGTTGCGTCCGCCAGCCAGCCGAACACCGAGAAAACCAAGGGCTTTCGCTCCAGATTGTAGGTTTCGGTGTCGCGCGCGGCGCGGACGATCTTTTCCCATACCTCAGCTAGGCGCGCAAGGCGCGGCAGATTCTGGTTGGCATTGGCCTCGTCGGCGTGCAGGCGTTCCGCGATCCAGCGATCGATGCCGTCGATGAAGGCGGCAAGCGCAACGCGATCGCTGGTGCCGAGCGATTCGCCGAGCGTGTGCAATTCGCGCGGATCGACCTGCGGCAGTCGCGCCAGCAGCGCGGCCGTGCGCTGCTGGAGCTTCAGGGCGTCACCGCCGAGCAGCGTCAGCGCCCGCGCGACGCTGCCCTCGGACGCCTCTGCCGCCTCGCGCAACGCCGGATCATTCGGGTCGAGATCGGCAGCGGTTGCGGCTGCACCAATCACATCGTCGGTTGCGAGTGCACGCAGGCGTAGCTTGCGGCAGCGCGACTGAATCGTGGCGAGCACGCGCGCCGGCGCGTGGCTCACCAGCAGGAACAGCGATTGCTGCGGCGGCTCCTCGAGAATTTTCAATAGCGCGTTGGCGGCATTCGGATTGAGCTCGTCGACGGTGTCGACGATGCAGACGCGCCAACCTTCGGCCGCTGCTGTCGAGCCGAAGAAGCCAATCGTCTCGCGCGTCTCGTCCACGGTGATCACGGTGCGCATCACGCCGCGGTCGTTGGCGGTGCGCTCCAGCGTCAGCAAGCCACCATGCGAACTCGCTGCAACCTGCCGCGCCACGGCGTTATCAGGATCGATGGCGAGGTCTTCGGCGCGCTGCACGGAAGGCGCCAGCGGCTGGCTGTGAGCGAGCACGAAGCGCGCCATCCGATATGCCAGCGTCGCCTTGCCGATGCCTTGCGGCCCGCCGATCAGCCAGGCATGCGGGATGCGCCCACTGCGATAGGCGGCGAGCAGCGCGGTCTCGGCCTCGCGATGGCCGAACAGAACGCTCGTGTCGCGCGGATGAGACATGGCAGCTTCGCGCTCGGTCTGACGCGGGCTCATATGGACACCACCGATGCAGGCGTCGGAAGCAGGCGATCACGCAGCGCGGTCCAGATTCGTCCGGCAACCGTGTCGGGATCGGAATTGGCGTCGATCAGCACGCAGCGCGCGGGATCGTCCGCCGCGATCTTGCAATAGGCCTCGCGCAGGCCCTGATGGAAACCGAGCTTCTCGGCCTCGAACCTGTCTGGCGTGCCGCTGCCGCGGCGCGCGGCCGCGCGCTGCAAGCCGATCTCGACCGGCAGGTCCAGAATGATGGTGAGGTCCGGCTTGAGATCGCCGATCGTGACCCGCTGCATCGCGTTGATCAGCGCCGCCGGCACCTGGCCGAGGCTGCCCTGATAGGCCCGCGTCGAGTCGGCGAAGCGGTCGCACAGCACCCAAGTGCCCTGGTTGAGCGCGGGCTGGATCACGGTGCGAACATGGTCGTCGCGGGCGGCCGCGAACAGCAGCGTCTCGGCCTCGGGTCCGAGCAGCTTGCCCATGCCTGACAGCACCAGATGCCGCATGATCTCGGCGCCCGGCGAGCCGCCCGGCTCGCGCGTGACGAGGATGCGCATCCTGGCTGCCTTGAGACGATCGGCAAGCTTCTTGATCTGGGTCGACTTGCCCGTCCCCTCGCCGCCTTCAAAGGTGACGAAACGCCCGCGTCCGGACGGCCACTTTACCGCGCTTTCACTCATGATCAGAGCTTCTCGGCGCCCGCGCGGAACATACCGATCACGAGCTCGCTGGCGCCGTCGATCGCGCGACGCACGGTCGAGCCGGTGCCGATCGCGTCAGCGGCGTAGACCGGCGTCTCCACCGCGATGTTGCCGCTGCGCCAGACCCTGACCAGCCCGACCTTCTGGCCGGCCTCGACCGGCGCGCGCACCGGACCGCTATAGACGACGCGCGCGATAAGCTTGTCGCTTCCGTTCTTGTGCACCATCACTTTCACGGGCGTCTTGGCCACCAGTTTCACCGAGCGGCTCTCGCCGCCGAACACCTTGGCGTAGCCGACGGGCTGATCGGCCGCGATCAGCGTGCGGGTCTCGAAATTGCGAAAACCCCATTCCAGCATCTTCTTGGCTTCGGTGGCGCGATCGTCGGGGTCATCCAGCCCGTTGATGACGACGATCAGCCGCGTGCCATTCTGCACAGCCGAGCCGACCATGCCGTATCCGCCTTCCTTGGTGTAGCCGGTCTTCAGACCGTCGGCGCCTTCCATGGAATTGAGCAACGGATTGCGGTTGGGCTGGCGGATCTTGTTCCAGGTGTATTCCTTCTCGCCGAACAGTTTGTAGAATTCGGGGAAGTCGAGAATGATGTGCCGGGCAAGGATGCCGAGCTCGCGCACCGTCATCTTGTTGGCGGGGTCGGGCAAGCCGTTGGAATTGCCGAAGGTCGACTTCGTCAAGCCAAGTTCACGGGCGCGCTTGGTCATGAAGTCGGCGGCGAAAATCCGTTCGTTGCCCGCCATGGCTTCGGCCAGCGCAATGCAGGCGTCGTTGCCGCTCTGGATGATCGCCCCGTGCAGGAGATCGTCGACCGTGACCTTGCTGTTGATCGCGGCGAACATGGTCGAGCCGCCGGAGGGCGCTCCGCCCCTGCGCCAGGCATTCTCGCTGATCCGGTATTCGTCAGTCAGCTTGATGTCGCCCTTCTTGATGGCGTTGAAGACGACCTCGGCGGTCATCAGCTTCATCATGCTGGAGGGCGCGCGCAGCTCGTCGGCGTTCTTCTCGAACAGCACGCTGCCGCTGGAGGCCTCGATCAGGATCGCGGTCGGGGCGTCGCCGTCGAAGCCGGAATCATCTGTTTTCTTGGCGCCCTGAACGCTCTGGTTGGCGGCGTAGAGTGCCCCGCTCCAGCCAATGGCGGCCACCAGGGCCGTCGCGATCAACCCACGCGCCAGCGCTCCGGGGGTGAACCGGGTGCGCCCAAACGAGGAAAGATGAAATTCCATGGCCAAGCCCTGAGAGCGGCGTTCTAACAGTTGGAGCGGGTGCGAACAACACGGGGTGGCCGCTTGTCCCGAGATTGCACGATTCTCGTCCCGCCCCTATCGTGGCACCTCAGATTTTCTGACCAAACCCCTGAAACAAGGCGGAAAAGCGATGTCCTCCACCCGCGTGACCAAGGCCAACGGCATCGACCTGTTCATCCGCGAAGCCGGTCAGGGGCCGCTGGTGGTGCTGTGCCACGGCTGGCCGGAACTCTCCTACTCCTGGCGCCACCAGATCCCGGCGCTGGCGCAGGCCGGGTTTCGCGTCGTCGCCCCCGACATGCGCGGCTATGGCCAGAGCTCAGCGCCGCCCGAGGCGACGGCCTATTCGATCTTCGACACGGTCGGCGATATCGTCGGCCTCGTGCAGGCGCTTGGCGAGACCAAGGCCATGGTGGTCGGCCACGATTGGGGTGCACCGGTGGCATGGCACGCGGCGCTGTTCCGGCCCGACATCTTCACGGCGGTCGCCGGCCTGAGCGTGCCGCCGCCGTTCCGCGGCCGCGGCAAGCCGCTCGACCTCCTGCGCCAGGGCGGCATCACCAATTTCTATTGGCAGTATTTCCAGGCGCCCGGCGTTGCCGAAGCCGAGTTCGAGCATGACATCGCGCGCACCATGCGCATCGTGCTCGGCGGGCGCGGCCTTGCCGATCCCTCCGCAGCGATGTTCGTGCAGGAAGGCAAGGGATTCCTCGGCCACGGCAACCCGGAGGAGCCTCTGCCGGCCTGGCTCACCGAGACTGACCTTGCCTATTTCACCGAAGCCTTCCGCAAGTCCGGCTTCCGCGGCGGGCTGAACTGGTATCGCAACCTCGACCGCAATTGGGAGCTGACGGCGCCCTGGCAGGATGCGCAAATCCACCAGCCCTCGCTCTTCATTGCCGGCTCGAAAGATGCCGTCATCACCGGCCTGATCGGAGCCAAGCGCGTCAACGAGCTCGAGCGTGTGCTGCCCAATCTCAAGCGAAAGCTGATCATCGAGGGCGCCGGGCATTGGGTCCAGCAGGAGCGGCCCGACGAGGTGAACGCGGCGCTGGTGAGGTTCTTGAAGGAAAGCGAGGCCTAGTAGAGGCCGCGGCCGCTCAGGATGCCCCGGGCCTCGGCAGCGCCGTCCGAGGCGTAGGCACCGGACGGTGCGCTCTCGGTCGCATAGCGGCCGTCCCCGTCATAGGACACAGCGCGCGCGTTCTGGAGCGCCCGGCCCCGGTTGCGGCTGGAGGCCGACATTTCCGAGGTCGCATTGAGCGAAGCCATGTCGGCGGAGGTGTTGCCGAGATTGTAGGGCCGTCCCTCCGGCGTCGGAACTTCGCCGCGCATGGCACCGCGGTTCGATGATGGCAGCTCCGGCACGAAGGGCCTCGCCGAGGCGACACGGACCATCGAGGGTGACGGCGCCGGGGTCCCGGTGCGCAAGGTGGCCATCAGCTGGCGGTCGTCGGAGCCTTCCAGCGGCGCCCGGCCGACATATTCGACACGGACCTTGGCGATGCCATTGCCTTTGAATTCAAGCAGTTCGGCGGCCTTGTTCGAGACGTCGATGAGCCGGTTGCCGTGATAGGGCCCGCGGTCATTGACGCGGACGATCAGCGATTTGCCGTTCGATACGTTGGTCACCCGCGCATAGGACGGCATCGGCAGGGTCGGATGCGCCGCGGTCAGCGAACCCATGTCGAACACTTCGCCATTGGCGGTCAGACGGCCGTGGAAATCGTCGCCGTACCAGGACGCCATGCCCTCGGCACGGTAGTTGACGTCCTCTTCGGGCACATAGGTCCGGCCACCCACCACATAGGGCTTGCCGACGCGGTAGGCGCCGCCGCCCTTCGGGACCGGATCACCCAAAGCCACGACCCGGGGGCTCGAGGACACGCCGTATTTCGGATCGACCCGGCTGGCGAATTTGTTGGAGGACGCACAATTGGCGAGCGCAAGGCAGGTCGCGACCGCCGCAACACCGCGCGCGGCCTGCAAAACCGAATCTGACCGTCGGATCCCCATTCGCCCCAAATACCACTTTGCCGGGAGGCGTACCTAACCCGCTTTGTCTACGGGGCAGCGCTGTCCGGTCCTTTGCTCCGAGGCGGCCCACCACCGCGTCGGAAGTGGTAACGATAACGCAACCCGAACACGGCGGAAATGGGGAGCCCACAGCGATCACGCCGGGATGGTAAACGGGGCGTATGCGTTCGCCCCGTTGAAATACGGAGCGCGGGCACCCTGCTCTGTGCCATGGCCGGACATTCTGTTGCGCCAAATCCTCACTCCACCCCCATTGTCGCGCCGCTCACTGGAATTCTTTTGACTGTGCAAGGCCGCCCGCGTTTTCTCGCGTGCAGGGCGGAATGGAATGAGACGATGATCGAGACGGTTTCGGCACTGATGGGTTTGGTAAGCGCGGGGATCTTCCTGGCCCATGCGTTTGAAGGTTACCGCACGAGGGCCTGAGGCACTCGCGCGGACGGCAAGCATCACCCTTTCAAGACGGCGCGTTCGGACATTTTTAATCGATCCGATCGAGCATCCAAGACGAGAGCGGCAGGTGTCCCATGCGCAACCATGACCTCGTATCCGATGGCTTCCTGGCATTGACCGCCAGTGGTTTGGTCCTGCTGTGCTCCAGCCTCGTGGCATTGGCCTTCGCCTGAGCACCCCAGCACTTCCCGACAAATACCCTTACCGCAGTCCAAGCAGCGAACGCCGATAGAGGCTGTCGCGGGCTTCGCTCAAGCAAACGAAGCTGCCGTCAAAACCCTGGGCGTACCGCTTCTGGCCCTTGCCGTAGTAGACGCCTTTGCTGAAATCGAGCCAGACCACCCGGTCGTGCGGGCAATGACGCTGCGCCTGCGCCTCGTAGCGAAATGGCGTCAGCGGCGTGGCGGATAACTCGGCACCGCTGCAGCCGACCAGGATCGCAGCCGCGAGCGCAATCGCGCCGGGCCATTTGCCGAAGCTGCTCCAAGATACTCCGCAAGACACCACCCGCCTCCCGATCCCGGCCGTCGCACGATAGCCGCTCGGCACGGTAGCACGAAACGGTACGGTCATCGGAGGGCCTCGCGTCTTCCGCCCGCCACCTTGTCGGGCTACATGCAAGCGAGATGATCCCGGTGCGAGGATACTGCCTGAATGTCGGTTGAGCCTGGACCCAAATCCGAACTCCGCACCGAACCCCGCCTGCCCTTGCCGCGGCTGGGCTTGATCCCGATGGTCATCTTCGGCTCACGCTGGCTGCAACTGCCGCTCTATTTCGGTCTGATCGTGTCGCAGTGCGTTTACATCGCGCTGTTCCTCAAGGAGCTCTGGCATCTCTCCTGGCACGCCCTCGACCTCACCGAACAGCAGATCATGATGAGCGTGCTGGCGCTGATCGACGTGGTGATGATCTCCAACCTGCTCGTGATGGTGATCGTTGGCGGTTACGAGACGTTCGTCTCGCGGCTCGAGCTCCAGGGCCACCCCGACGAACCGGAATGGCTCGGCCACGTCAACGCCAGCGTTCTGAAGATCAAGCTCGCCATGGCCATCATCGGCATCTCCTCGATCGCGTTGCTGCGCACCTTCATCGAGGCCGGCAATCTCGGCTCGGACCGCGCCGGGTTTACCGAGACCGGTGTGATGTGGCAGGTGCTGATCCACCTCACCTTCGTCGTCTCGGCGATCGGCATTGCCTACGTCGATCGACTGAGCGACTCCGGGGCGCGCAAGCATGCGGAGTGAGGCCCGAGGGCCGGCTTGCTACTTGTCCGCTTCGAGTTGCTGCAACGCCTGGTGCAGGCATTCCTGAAGCTTGGCTGCGACCTGCTCGCGCGCGACGCCTTTGGCGGCAAGATCGCCTGACACCTTGTCGAGGATCTCGTCCATCGTCTGGTTCTCCAGATGGTCCGTCACCAACGCCGTCGCGTAGCTGGCCGCGGCATCGCCGCTGAGGCCGAGCTGGCTTGCGGCCCAGAGCCCGAGCAGCTTGTTGGACCGGGCCGTGGCCTTGAACATGAGCTCCTCGTCGTGGACGAATTTGGCCTCAAAGCCCTGCTCGCGCTTATCGAACGTGGTCATGGTCAGCTCCATTGTCGTTTTCGCTGATCGGGATCGGACTGGCTGAAAGCGAACGTCTCCGTGGTTCACGTCAGGATTATGTGAAGCTTCCGGCGGAAGCCAAACGCCGTCAAGCCTGCTGGGCGCGTCTAAGGCACCCCACCAGCTCTACGACAGCCAGCTCGGCTAGGCTGAGATGTTTACTATTCGTTAAGCAGACTCAGTGCCGCATGGCGCGGGGACATCGAGAGCTGACGCATGAACAAAGAGCTGCGGGAGTTTCGACGACTTGAACGGGTCTGCCTGGAGCAGGCAGACCTCTCCACCATGGACCTGGCGCGAAGCGGGTTGCTCAAGGTCGCAGAGGATTGTCGCATCGCAGCCGAAGCGATCGAGGCGCAATCGCCTCGCAGACCGTTCGCAACTGCTGTTCAGGCGCTGAAGCAGGCGTTGAGTGTGACGCGCGTCCCTCACCGGCACTGAGGCCGGCGCTCGCGGGCAAGGACATCTTTGATTTGACGGGGCGGCGCGTGCGGTCAGCCCTTTGCTTCCGTCTGTTCACGTGCCAACCGTTCGGCCCTCAACCGTTCCTTGTTGGCATAAAACGCCTTCTGCGCCGCTTCATGATCGCGCATGGCTTTTTCGGCTTCGATGCGGCGTGACGCATCGCGCGCCTGCCGCTGCTCGGGGGTCAAGGGCTTGCGCCGGTAGGAAATGTCTTCCGTCATGGCCAGATAACGCGGCGGTGAGGAAAGAGTTCCCTTGGTCCCGCTGGGCAGCACTGTGGGCCGACTGCATAAATGGGCGAAAACAACCCCATGCACAGTAGCCAAGTGCTTCTGCAGAAAGCACTTTTTTATCACGCTGACGATGCGTTTGATCCGGCGGCGATCTCGATGTCCGCAATAACAGGCAAATGGTCCGAATAGGCCCTTGCCCCTTCGTCGGTCCAGACTTTCCCGATCGGGCTGTCGGACGTTGCGTAGATCCGGTCAAGCCGCAGAAGGGGTAAATGCGACGGGAAAGTTCGCAGCCGCGTCCGGTTTGGACAGGCCTGCGCGAGCACGCGCCGCACCGATTTGATCCAGAACCAGTCGTTGAAATCCCCGAGGACGACGGTCCTTCCAGGTCTCACCAGGCTCACCAGTGCCTGAGCCTGCGCATGGCGCTCGTGGATACTCAAGCCGAGATGCGTGGCGACCACGCGGACATCGCCAACCGGCGTCAGCAGTCCCGCGGCGATCGCTCGGCGCGGCTCGCGCTCACGATACGACACGTCGACGATCTCGGGCGGGCCGGAGAATGGGAAGCGGCTCAGGAGCGTCTGGCCGTATTCGCCATCAGCCGTGACGATCGACTTGGCGTGAACACGGTGATCGCCGACGACACTCGCCAGCTTCGCAAACGGATCGTCTGATCGCGATCGCGAATCCACCTCCTGAAGCGCGACGACATCGGGAGTCCATTTGCGAATGATGGAGCAGATACCCTCCAGATCGAACTTCGGATTGAGATTGAAGGTGCCATGCACATTCCACGTCATGAAGCGCATCAGCGCCTCCCGGCGAGCCACGTCGCGACGAATTGCGCGCCTGCGCAGATCGCGAGCCAGCCCAGGAACGCCAATGCGAGCAGCAATATGTTGACCCAGGA
The DNA here is from genome assembly GCF_040547675.1 of Bradyrhizobium sp. RT6a. Taxonomy (NCBI): domain Bacteria; kingdom Pseudomonadati; phylum Pseudomonadota; class Alphaproteobacteria; order Hyphomicrobiales; family Nitrobacteraceae; genus Bradyrhizobium; species Bradyrhizobium sp. RT6a. Next base: position 1,566,142 of record NZ_JBEPQC010000002.1, on the reverse strand, counting down.
CGCATTCCTGGCGAGATCTGCGATCTGAGCCCCCAAAACTGCCATGGCGAGAATGCCGGGCGTCATGCCGAGCAGCGTTCCGACCAGGAAATCACGCAGCGGCAGCGTGCTCGCGCCAGCCACGACATTCACCACCGAGAACGGCGCGATCGGAATCATCCGGATGACGACGACAGCCAGAATGCCCTTGCCGACAACACGTTCCTGGATGCGCGCGGTACGTCGTCCGAGCAAACGCTGCAGGCGTTCGCGGCCGAGTGCCCGTCCGATCGCAAACAGGACAAAGGCGCTGAGCGAGACGCCCGTCATGGCGGTGACGAAGCCTAACCATGGTCCTAGCGCGGCAGCAGTTGCCGCAATGAGCACGAGAACCGGAAAAACCACCAGCCCGCCGACGACGAAAGCTGCAATCGCGAATGGCGGCCCCCAGATGGACTGCGCGTAGCCAGACAGCAATTTCGACATCCGGCCTGCGTCGGCGAAATCGCTCAATGACGTGTACGACCAGGCCATCGCCAGGCCAAAAAGCGCCACGGCAATCGATACCACCCCGATGATCGTCTTCGTGTTCCACATGCGAGATGCCGCCCGCTCCAGATGAAGAGGCCGCTCAGGGTCCGCCACGGGCTGAACCATTGTGGCCAGAGTGCTGGTCAGGACCGAGGATTCCACGTCCCGCAGCGCCTTCGTCCCACCGGCTTTGGAGACGTCGTCCAGGAGCGCAAGAAGACGGTCTTGGTTTTGCGCGACGGTCTGTTCGTCCAGATCGCAGAAGTGGGCGATCAGGCGACGGCGCACGGAGGCGATGAAGTTTCGATGCTCGTCTGATGCGGCTTCAAAGATCAGGTCACATTCGCTGTCGGCGCCCATCGATCGATTGTTCAAATTGGCCGAACCGATCCTCAAGATCCGATCGTCGACGATCATGAGCTTGCTGTGCACCATCACGGCCGCTTCCGTATCCCCATTCCCCGACACCGGATAGACGAAGCGAATGCGATCGGCGATGCCGGCCGAACTGAAGCAGTCGATGAAGGCACCCCGGCCGTTCTGCATGGCCTGGGATTCCAGCCACGAGGAATGCAGTTTTGGCGTGACGACCAGAACCCGAAGCGAAGGCACGCGCAGCATCTGCTCCGCCAGTTCGCGCGCGATCTTGGTCGCGCTGGTGAACTGGTTCTCGATGTACACGAAGCTCGTCGCGGACCGGATCGCTGCGATCAACGAGCGTTCGACCTCCCGGAGCGTCGAACCTGCCGGACAAACCACCTCGGTCCTGGCGATACCGACCGGCATATGCTCAGCCTCGACCGGCACATTCGCCGGCCAACGCAAGCTCTTCAGCGGGCGCCGATCGTCAATCTGTTGGCCTGCCGCGCGCCAGCGTTCCTCCACGAGTTCGCACAGCCACGCCGCCGCGTCCCCGTCGACCATGCATTGAACATCATGAAACGGAAGGTATGGCTTGCCCTGGGGATCACAGCGCGATGCGTGATCAGCGCGATGATCACTCGTGTCCCAGCGCCTGATCGTCAAATCGAGCCCGCCGACGAACGCCAGTGAACCGTCGACACAGACGATCTTCTGGTGTTGGGCCGAACCAAACGGAAGCGTGGAATCCAGGTGAAACCGGACGCGGCCATCCGTGTCGGCGGTAAACTTGGCCGCGGAATTCCATTCCCTCTCGGAAGCGTAGAACGAGACGAAGTCCCAAACCAGAATGTTGATCCGCAAGGTGGGACGGCGTTGGACCAGCGCGCGCAGGAATGGGCCGAGCTGTTCCGGCAAGCCATCATCCGCTCGCCCGGATTCTCCGACCAGCCTGGTCTCACTATGGATATCCCAACCGACGATGTAGACGAGATCCTGCGCCTGCAGCAGCGACTCCCGCAGGGCCGCGAAATAAGCGGCAGCATCGTTCAGAACCGCTACACGCCGCGCCTCGCACCGCCGCCAGACGGTGTCGCCGGGGATCAGGGTCGATGAGCTCTGAAGCAGGTCAACCTCGCCATTCGCATTCGCGTCTAAACGCGCTGAACGCTGAACGGGTTCCTTGTCTTCACGGCCGGGGCTCGCGTGCGGCGCGCCCGTATGCTGGAGCGCACGATTGCCGCTACTTGGTTCGGACAGACTTTGCACCGGCGCCTTTCAAGGCGTCTGCAATCTTTTCAGGCGCATCGCCGTGAAAATCCACGGAGACCTCGATCGGGCCTTCCAGCTTCTGGTGCCCCTCCGGCGCAGGCGCGGCCTTGGCGTCAGGACCGGCCGGGCGTGTCCCCGATGTGTTCGCGCCACCGACGGCCTGGACGAAGACATCGGTTCGCGGCACGCCGCATTCCTGCACGACATGCTCAACCGCGAGCTCGGCGCCGCGGCGCGTGTCGAATTCTCCGATGATCGTACTTTCCAAGGGCGCCCTCCGTGGCTGGACCAGAGTGCCAACAACAGGCCAGCGCGGGCCAGGTTCCTGAACGCGCGGGCGTTTAGAACCGAATGATCCCAAACATGAACAGCAGCGCGAGAGTGATCAACCCGGAGACCAGCAGCGAGCCGAGACATCCCAGCCGATTCGAGAAAAAGAAGAACATGCCTCGCCGATCCCATAGCTTCGTGACGGGCTAAGTTCTCCCATTCGACAGCGTTCCTGGGCGTTTTGGGACGCGCGAACAAGTACCAATCCAAGAACCAATCATCGCGCGGGACGTTGAGTCCGCGATGTCAGACGCTTTTGATTATTTCCGAGCGCATGCGGTTCGAGCCCTTTGCAAGGCCCGGGCGATGCCGCGCGGACGAATGAAACATCTCCAAACCGTCGTGGCCCGCATCTACCATCTGCTGACCAAGGAGGCTGCGTACGGGCCGAACCTGCAGCATATGGACGACTTCCGGGCAGCCCAGAAACTCGAGAAGTCGATCGACTGAACTGCAATGACGGTGACGCTGCACGCCCTCCCCCGACGCGTTCAGCTTCCTTTGGGAGCGGTTCTTGACTGCGATTCGCCAAGGGACTTGCCGAGCCCGGGATTGATGGCGAGCGATGCTCCGGCGGCGCCGCCGGCTTCATAGGCCGTCATCGACACCATCCGGCTGGTGCTGCGCTGGGTCCGCATCCTCAGGTCGAGCTTGTCGAACTCCGCATCGACCACCGAGGTCTTGAGAACCACCAGCCCGCGGCCGGTGCTTTCGTTGACCTGATCGCGCCTGCCCTTGATCGCCAGCAGCCTGTCCGCGATCGACGCCACCATCCCGAGCGCGAAGGAGGCATTGGCCAGATGCCGCTCCTGGTGCCGGAACCTGCTGTAGTCGACCGAGGTCTTGAAGCGGCCAAGTTCAGCGCGCACGGCGCCGTCGATCAATTCGGCCAGATAATGCGCGACCTCGATATCAGCGCCGAGACCGAAGAACACATAGCGGCTCTCGCCGGCCTCATTCTTCTCGCGCCAGACCCGACAATCGCAGAAATGAGCGATCGCGCCGATGCAGTCGTCCAGGGGAATGCGCTTCTTGCGAAAAGTCTCGTAGACCCTCCGTTCGCATGGCGACGCGCGCAGCTCGACGTCCGAGAGCGACAGATCGTGGCGATCCAGCAGCTCGGCGACCTTGGCGGCCGCAGACAGCGCTTCGTCCTCGGTGCAGCCATTGGCGATCGTCTTGGCACGCAACGCCTGAATGCGGAGCTTCAGCTTGTCGAGCGCGGCCGGATTAGAGGTCTGATGCACTGATTACCTGTCCGGGAAAGCCCGACGGATAGAACCCGGTCGGATAGACTGGCGGAAGGGGTGTCTTGTCAACTGTATTGATCTTCGACTTTTTTCGAACGGACCTCACTCCTTCTACGTGCGGTGCACGACTCGCCGCACTGACCATAAAATGCAGAGACGAGGCTTCACTACAATCGACGTTCTCGTCTATTTCCACCGCAGCTGACAAATCACTGTCGGGAGCAGACCACCACACGCCGAACGAGGTTGGGTTGGCGCCTTGGCATTGGCGGCTGCGTCTTGTTCACAGTATTTCGAGCTTGCAGTCAGCCGGCTTTGATCCCTGCGCTTGCTGAGTAGTCGGCAGCAGCCTGGTGGATTGAAAGACGCACTGATCAAGGCCGTCGATCGGTTTTGTGCCGCGACACATTCCTGAAGGGACTGGACCCACTGTTAAGGTTTAGCGGTCAGGTTAACCCCAGCGAACGTTTTGCTGAGAGCGTCGAATTCGATATGACCTCGAAATAGAGGAATATTCGAATGTCCAATAGAACCGCATTTCAAATTGCAGATGCAGACGAGCCCCACAACTTTTTTGATCCCGTCATTCCCCTCACCTTCAGCGCTGTAGCCCTCCTGGCCACAGCTGTTTCGCTGGAGGCGATTGGGTTCATCGCTTGGCAGCCAGCCACCTTTTTGGTTGCCTATATCTTTGGCTGACGCGCGATTGGCTGGCATGAGCGAATTCGAAGGCCTATCTGACCAGTTCATTCTGCGGATGCACGAGTTCATCCGCCAAGAGGTGCAAGCAGATAGGCTAGCCGGCACGCGTTTTGTCGGATTGCCAGCGAGGCTGCGCGCGGAAGCTCTTGCAGGGGAAATCGAGCGACGCGGCTTGTTCTGCACGGCAATTGAATGGCCTCAGCATCTTGAGCCTGGAGCGGACAAATACGCACCGACCATTGGACACCGGAAGACGATCTAAAAGGCTCCCGCGTAGCGGCCTCGGTCTAACCAGTCCCCGGCCCCTCCGACCCGGGGCCGCCTCTCCATGAGCCTACCGCCTGGTTGGCGCCTCGCGCAGCTAACTCCCGGTCCAGATCTTTCAGTCGCCCGAGCAGGTTCTCGACGATCTCCATGCAATCGGAATGTCCCAACGACTGCACGCCATTTGAATGCTCACGAAATCTCCGCCGACTTCGCCCCAGAGACGGTACGGCTCAAATTAGAAATGGGTTTCGCTAAAGCGAAAGGCCGCAGGGTGGTTCCAGCCCCCACTGCGGCCATCCCGGTCAAATTACAAACTGGTACTTAAATCTCGCCGGTGTTCTCACAGTAGAACACCGTGTTCCGAAAAAGGATTCCGTAAGACTACCGGAATTCAAGGTGGCCCGGATTGTCACTCGGGCGCAAAACTGGCACCGATTCCTCACCAGCCCCCATGCTCCCGGCTGCCGATCAATTGCGGATCAGAGCGCCGGGAGCGACGCTAGGACTTCCCAGACTCCGGAGGTCGCTATCGCCACAGCCGGCGCGTGATGTTGAACAACGCCGCAAGCGGGACGCCCGCCAAGACACCCAGCATGCTGCACGACGTGACCAGCAGCGCAGCGCTAAGCGGCCCCGCGCTTGTCACAAATCCGCAGGCTGCGCCTAAGCCTCCCAGCGTTCCGGCAAAGACGACCATGTTGAGGTCGTTGCGCGCCTCGACGTTATAGATCGGGGGCCCTTTGCGGTGAAGAATGGGAGACCGAACGGCACCTTCGAGCCGCAATTTGGGCAGGCCGACGCACTCGGTGAAACCGGGTGGTCGCAGTCGTGGCAATCGATCAGCTTTTTGATCCGTCCCATGCCGCAAATCGTAGCGGCGGGGCGGCCAGTCCACAAGTTCGGCAGCTACTCCCAGCACACCGTCCTGCATGACCACAGCAGGGCCGCTCTGATCCCCGCATTCCCCGCGTTTGACTGGCGTTGAAAACCTGCGCGCCGTGCGCCATCGGACTAGGAGATGGCGGAAGGGGTGTCTTTCTGAAAAATAGCCTAAGACACTGAAAACACCATGCATTTATTAAACATGCACTGATTATACCCGGGATCATACCCGGTTGTCTCAGCATCGGACTTTGCCCGGCGTTTTCTACGGTGCGATGTGAAGCTAAGGCTTGCGCAAAGTGCTGCTCATCCCAAGCTGTGAACGCTCAAGGTCCACGCGAAAATTAGAAGTACCGACCGCTGGTCGCAAATTTGGGCGATCTGAAGTAAGACATCGCTTCTTCGGTAACAGCGTTGGCACACCGCACCAGGCGCGTTTTTGCCCGCCTTCGCTTAAGTATGAGAACCGACAGAACGAAGGTAACTGGCGAGCGCCGGATTATCTACTTGCATTGGTGACGCTGCCTGACCGCAGCGTGACTTCGCGCGTTTACATAAGGAGAAAAACTTACGTGCATCTTCATCAGACATTATCACAAACCTCGTCGCAAGCAATCGCGATTGATCCTTTGTTGAGATTGCCGCAAGTGCTCGCTGCAACAGGACTTAGTACCTCATCCATCTACCGAAAGATCGCGGCAAGTGAATTCCCTCGACCGCTAAAGCTCGGAAGGAACAGCGTTTGCTGGCGCACGTCCGAGGTGGTGGATTGGATTGATGCGTTGACCCACCACTAGCGCTTTTAAGCACGGCAAAAGCCCTACCCTTCCGCTTCGAAATACATTTGGTCCGCTCAACTCGTTGACGCGGCAACAACCGCGCGCGCGCCCGGTCGATCCTATGACGCGCCCATAAGGACGAGATGATGAAATCACAATGTGAAAATTCGCTACGCTGGAGTCTCAATCGAACAAGCGTATGGCGCAGCGGCCTCGCTAAGCGCTACGCCGGCGATTATCGTAACACCGATGCGGCCGACCGGTGCCGGCATATCGCATCACTCGGAGGCCACCTCTCCGAAGCACAATGGCATGAGCTTCGGCCCTACTTCGATCCGAATGGCAGAGTTTGGTTGGAAGCGATCACGCGCGCGACGCGGGAAATTGGCTTCAGGACGAACCCGAGTTCGTTGAATGATTTCGCGGATTTACTGATCGGCGTGCTTGAAGGAGAAATGGCATCGTGAACCCATTGGAAACTGCGCTTAGCTTCGCAAACGATGGTGTGCCCGTCTTTCCGTGCAACCCTGAAAACAAGAAGCCACTGACGGCAAACGGCTTCAAAGATGCAACCATTGACAAAGACAAGATCAGCGCGTGGTGGACGAAGCATCCCAATGCGATGATCGGCGTCCCAACCGGCGCTAAATCACGCGTGTGGGTGCTCGATATCGACCTTAAGCCGGGTGCGGACGGCGCAGCTTCTCTTGCTGCGCTGGAATCCGTCCACGGCAAGTTGCCGGTCACAAAGATCGTGAGGACGCCATCCGGCGGCTTACACATTTACTTCAATCACGTCGATGGAATCGGAACCCGCGTCAACGTCGAGCCCGCAATCGACGTTCGCGGCGAAGGAGGTTACGTCATCGCGCCCGGTTCGATCCGCAGTGATGGCTGTTTCTATGAGTTGGAATCGGACGCTAAAGTGACAAATGCACCCGAATGGCTGGTCAAGCGGGTCGCACGGCCGCTTCTAACGCTGAAGCGCAACGTTGCTTCTTCAAATTCTGCATATTCGAGTGCAGCAATCGTGAACGAGCTTCAGAAGCTGGTCAATACGCCATCCGGGCGAAATAACCAGTTGAACGTGTCGTCTTTCGCCGTTGGTCAATTCGTCGGTGCTGGCGAAATCTCGGAGGGAGAAGCGGAACAGCGTCTGTTGGGTGCAGCCATGGCCAATGGCTACGTCGGCAAAGACGGGCAACGTGATGCACGCGCGACCATTCGAAGCGGCCTAGAAGCTGGTAAGCGCCAGCCCCGCGAAATCCCGCCACCCACATTCAGCGTGATCCATGAGACTGAGCAACCTAAACCGCGAGCGGCCAATGACAACAATCGCCGGAAGACGATTGACGGCGATACGTTGCTCGCCAAGCGATTCGAAAAGCTCCACTACGTCGTACCTCACTACATCGTTGAAGGGCTAACCATTGTGGCTGGCAGACCGAAACTCGGAAAGTCATGGCTTGTTTATGATATCGCGGTTGCGGTCGCCACCGGCGGCTTAGCAATGGGCTCAATCGAATGCGAGCAAGGCGACGTGCTTTACCTCGCCCTCGAAGACAACGAACGTCGAGCGCAAGGCCGGTTGCTCACTGTTGCTCCGCCGGGCGCCAGCTTAAGGCGATTAACGATGCAATTCAGTGCGCCACAAATCGATAACGGCCTTCTTGCCGAAATTGATGACTGGCGGCTGAAGAGCGAGAAGCCGCGCCTGGTCATTGTTGACGTGCTCGCCAAGGTGAAGCCAGATCAGAAGCGCACACAAAGCGTTTATGGGGCGGATTACGAGGCCGTCAGCCCCTTGCAGCAATATGCCAGCGAGCACCGCCTCGCTTTCATTGTGGTCACACATACGCGCAAAGCCGAAGCAGAAGACGATCTTGAGACCGTCAGCGGAACGAATGGCCTCACCGGCGCCGCCGACTCAATTTTGGTGTTGAAGCGGGGAACAGGAGGATCGACCCTTTCGGGACGGGGCCGAGACATTGAAGAAGTGGAGACTGCATTGCAATTCGAAGGCGGATTGTGGCGCATTCTCGGCAATGCTGGTGACGTGGCGAGGTCGAACGAACGCAACCGTATTATCAGCGCCATTAAGGAAGGCGGTAAGCTGAAGCCATCCGAAATCGCTGACAAAATCGGCGCTGACGCGGTGAACGTTCGTCAGTTGCTCGGCAAAATGGTGACAGACGGCCAGGTGACGAAAATCACGAACGGCGTTTACTCTTTGCCGCCTGAACCGATTGCGCAAGCCGCTTAAGCCACCCCGATCACTCCGGTCACTCGATCACTCTTCCTCCCACACCATTCTTTGGTCACTGGTAAAAAGAGTGATTGAAGTGATCGGTGTGACCGGAAGTTAGAGCGTAGCGTGGTGTCGCGTAGCTTACCTACCGAACGCCAGGTGACAAAAGTACGTTTCGTGTTAGATTGAAATTGAACGCGTAAACTCACTCATGAGTCGCGTTCGACGCCCCACGCGGCGCTAGTCGGCTACAGTTTCTGCCGACGATATGAAATGATCAAAACCCATAAGTGAGATTTCAAGTATGAAGAGTGTAACCGTGCCTATTGGCACGGCGGCGAAAGCAATTGGCATTTCGCCTAAGGTGATCCGGCGTTGGCTAGATCATCGAACAATCGAACTTCGTCGCAACGATGTTCGATCACGCGGGACCGGCAGTTATTGTGGCCTGTCGCGCAATCGAGTGATGCAAGTCGCAATCACCCATCACCTGACCGAACTCGGTCTTCCTCCGAAACGCGCGGCCCAAGCGGCGTTTGAATTTACCGATGTTGGCGAGCGTGACCGCGAACCATGCGCCCTTCACGACTTCGGCAGGACCGTACTAGTGCTCGGTCCAGAACGCATCCGCATCGCAAACACGGGCTTTGACGTTGGCATTGCCGACTTCGTGCCTGCCGCCGTGATCTTAGACCTCAATACCATTGTCGCATCTGTCGATGCCAACCTTCAGGAAACATCATGACTTTGAACATTCCCGATCTTTATCATATCTGCCCGAAGCTTCGCGAAGCTGAGCAGCGCGCCGAAGAACTGAAAGCCCGCGCGATTGCTGAACGCGCGAAGTGGCAGCAAATCCACGACAGGCGTTTGAATGGCCCGTCCGAATCCGACAGGGCATCGGCCATTGAAGCGGTGCTTGCTGGACGTGAGTTGCCAGACGACGAAGCGGAATTTCGCAAGCAACGTGATATTACATTTGCCGTTGAAGACGCCGCCGAGCAGGCTGAAAAGTCAGTACCCGCCATCCGGCGCGCAGCCGGTCGGGAATATACAAACACACTGCGACGCGATCACGACAGGATGCAGAAAGCCTTCTTCGCAAAATTGATCGACATGAAAATTGCATACGACGAATTGCATGACCTGAAGCGTGCCATTCAATCCCAAGGGGTTGGGGTGCATGATCTTTTTCAAGTCGATGCGCAGCAACTTCTTGGCGTTCCAACCGATCCATCTTGCGAACTGAACTATCTCATTCGTGAAGGCCACAAGGCCGGTTATTGCAAAAAGGTGGTTTGATGGTCTGGCATCGGAATTACGAAACGGCCGCGATGGGGCCGTTCGGCCTGGAATTCGGTGGCGGCGGATATATCACTGCCATTGACTCCAAAGCTGACACGTCGGGCACTGAAGTGTGTTCGCAACACTTGCAAGGCTATGGCCTGCGCTGGCGCTCGATTGTCGAGCACAACGGTCAGTTGATCTATTTCGAGCCGCACGCCATCAAAAATCCAATGTGGGGCGAGGCGAAGAGATTGTTGTTCGATCACGACGAAAGCGAGATTTACGCGACGACGCAGACGGGGCTGCAACTGCATTGCGATGACCACGGCTTGGCGATGCGGCTTGTTATCGGAAACGATCCGAAGCGACGTAAAGCGTATGAGACCGTCAAGCGCGGCGAGCGCACTGCCCTTTCGGCCGGGTTGGTGATGCACGGCGGTGAATTCTTCAATATTGAAGGCGCTCGCATCAAGGTGATTAAGTCCGCAACGCTTCAGGAACTGAGCTTGGTACCCGTTGGTGCATGCAAACCTGCATTCTGCGGCCTGATCGATGCGGATGGGGCGCGCTCACTTGAAGACGACGCAGATTCGCTTCGCATTCTCACAGACGGTTCAGCACACCGCGTGACAAAGGCGTTAGCCGCACTCCAATTAGCACTTCGAAACGAACGTCACTCAACTACGGGTGTGACGGTCTAGCGCTCACGGCGTCCCGACGTTGAGTGCGGCGGCCCGGCGGGTGGTGAGAGCCACCGGCCGGGTTAGTTCAAAGGGTGGATCGGGGGAAAGCGGACTCGGATTGCCAATCGAAATAGTTTGCTTAGTCAGGAGCGGACGTGCTTGGCGGGCAAGAGAGGGCGCTCAATGCACGTCGCTCATCTTGTGTCCGCCATTGTTTGTTTCAGTGAGCTGTCAGGCTCGACACACCTTGCGTTTTAACTATTGAAGGCGGGTTCCAACGGCCCGTGAGCGCCTCCGATTTCGGACTGTAAAGTCGCATAGTCAGATTGAAGGGCCCCTTGGGTGCAGGTAGCCAATTTGCTTCCCTGTCCTTTCCGGGAGTTTCGTTTTGGAAATAAAGGTCAAGTGAGCCATCAGTGTTGTATTTAAAAGGCATCCAACTGGATACCGTGAAGCGGTTCAGAACGTTTCCAACTTGAAAGCCCTCCCCGTCGTAAAGTGTGATCGACCAGAAGGCATTAACGGGTGGCGCTGCACCCTTCTCAAAAGTGACTGTGTATTTGTTCGCGCCATCGAGCGGCTTGCCGGTGTCGTCCCCGATGTTGAGAGGATAGATCGCGTCCTCCACAAGATTTGCGCCAAGCCCAAGCTGAGCGACAATAGCCCTCTTCAGATAGTAATTGCCATACACACCCATTGTGTCTGTGTTCATTGACCAGCCATTTGCAACCCGTGCCAAGGTCGGCACTTTCCAAGCCATCACCTTCTGCGCGTCCGCCGGCGAGGTCTCAAGCCCCCTCTGCACGACCGGATCGAGCTTGCCGATGTCGAAACTCTTCCCTACCTCGATTCCAATCCTCTTCATCTGCGCGATAATCGGTTCATCGGTCACATGCGGAGGAATAAGCTTAAGCAACTCGGCGGCATAAGCGAAATAGACCCCTGCTGTCATCGTATCTACCTGGGTTTTCGGCGGCGTCTTCATATCGATGCTGGAGTCAATTTTGACTTCAGGCGGCTTAGGCGTTTTGCCAAATTCGGAAAGCAACGCGACCTTGTAACCCGCCTGGATTTTGTGGACCGCATCGTAATCGGACGGACCGTCGGTTTTTGTACGACCAATGATCCAGACGTACGGCGTCGGTGCCTCAATGCGCTGGGTGTCCTTCGGCAGCTTGAACTCGTCGGTGAGGCGGTCACGAAGATCGGGCCGCCAACCGGGAGGCGTTACCAAATAGGTTCCGGCTTGAGTGCCAGTCGTTCGCAAGCCCGGAGAGGCGAAAACGTCGCTCCACAAATCGAGCATCGGCAAAAGGTAGTAGCGGCCGCCCGTGTCCGGTACGCTGACCACGACGGGCTCCTTGGTCACGTCGAGCCATGCGATGGAATACAAAGTATCGAAGTTGGGTCTCACGACCCCTTTGTAGTCTGCAGGTGGGTACTCCGGTATGTTGACGAACATATTCATCGGGCCTTTGCCAAATTCCTTGCCCGGTTCAATGTTGGTTGACTGCTTCCGGGTAATGTCCATCGACAAAAGCGAATAAAAATAAAGATAGGCATTGACGCCGATATCGTGAGCCTCTTGTTCTGTTATGGCGCTCTGAGCCTTCGCATTCAGTGCCAAGGCTGTCGGCATGAGCAGACTCAAAGCCAAGGTAATCGCGATCTTTTTCAAATTAGCCTCCACCAGCCCGCATGATCCTGACGCGGTTTCGTAAGATCATGATCACAGTCGGTGCTCTTGGCTATGCAAAAACGGCTAAGAATGTCCGCTGTGGGTCCGAACTCGCACAACCGGGGCTAACACCTTTTACTGGGCCTGCACCCCACCAGGGGGGAGCCTCATCTTCAGGGAAAAAGGGGCTTCCACCGGTCCATAGGAAAATTCGCGTGTCCGCAAAATGGATGATCCAAGTATCTAGCTGAACCACCTGTCGGCTTTGGCCACGCCTCCGACCGGCTTGACCGCCTTACGTGAAGAAATTGTAGCAACGCGCTCGGCAGATTCCCAAAGCGCGTGCGGATATCGGAGAGGAGTACTTAGTATTTCGTTGGCAATATTGCCGGGCACATTTACATAGTGGCCGAATCGGTAAAGCGCGTATGTTTCGGCCCAGACGCCGCGTGCATAAGTTTCTTCGATAACCGACAGGCCCTTCTTCCAATCCAGAGTATTCGCCTGAAGTGCCTGAACCGTCCAAAGTTGCCTCAAGCGATCACCGCAGACGGCACCGCTATCAAGGCAGAAGTGGGCATAGTACCAAGACGCAAAGTGGGGATTGCGTATGGCGACCAGGCACAATGCTCGCTGCGATTGGAAGATCGCTTTAAGTTTATCAGCATCGAGCCTGTCATTGAATGAACGCTGATCGCAAACTGAGTCAAAGAGCGCCCGGAACTCCAACCATTCAGTCTCGGTCAGTTCGTCCAAAAGGTCAGCGGATTTCTTGGCGCAATGCTGTATGGAATCGTAAGTTGCGTCTCGAAAGTGAGAAAGGAGCAGCAATTTCCTCGACTGTGCAGATGTGGTCTCAAATTGGGCGGCCCACCAGGAACTTCTGGACCGCCTCGCTTTGCCCGCGCGCAGGCATTTTACTGCCGAAACTTCCTTATTGAAGTCGAACTCGGCATCGCTTGCGGTAACTTTGCGGCTGCTCACATGTAACCATATCGCCCTGACGACGGCGGGTTTGCTGCCCCAAAGTGAATACATATGATCAAAAAGTTCGTCATAAAGCCGACGCATCCGCTGTGGCGAGGGTTCGTCTGCTAGCGCCCCTAACCGCATCGACAATCCATAGCATTGCTGGACAAACGTCGGTTGCCCTGCGACGCTTTCTTCGAAGCTCTTGAGATTGGAAGTGATCTTTGAGAGTCCCACTCTATTCAGAGGCAAGTCGAAGCTTGGCTGAGTTTCAAGCAGAAGCGGTACAGAATAAAGTGGCCATTGGCCTAGCCTGGGTGAATGGAGGTCAGGTTCGCTAAGATATACTTCCTTTAGCAGTTCACTGTGCTGTTCACTCTGCACGATGCAGTCGAATCGATCCGCTTGAACAAGGAGCGCTACGATACGCTTCGAGTAAGCGCCGCCCATACGTTCGAGAATACTGCGTTTGTCGGCATTGCGTAGGGCATCCGTGTGCACACCTATGGAAAGCCATTTGCTGAGCTTGTCCTGTTGCAGCGGGCTCGCGAGCCATCTGGCGACGACCTTTTCCGAAGGGGCCTGATCGGCGACAACCCTTGCGATGGAAGACAGTTGATCCCCCTGCATTTCAACTTGCTCCAGAATTTCGAAGCCCTTGGTAAAAAGCAGGGAGCCGCCCGAACGTTCAGGAAGCGTTACGGTTTCCCCGGATGCATATTGCAGCCGAGGGGAAAGCCTGCGTAAGGCGTCAAGCGAGCAGAGCGGGTCAGCAAGTTGATTGACGGCTTTGGGAGATTGAGCAAATACCCAGTCGGACAGCAGCATCGCAGCGAGATTTACGGGATGCCGCGTCTTGCCGAGCAGCGCGTCGCTCATTAGCTCTTTCACGCGGTCGGCAAGGTCGAGCAATTCACCTTTGCTAAAGCAGCCACAAAAAAAACGAACGACGTTGAGCCAATAAAAGTTCCTTGCAATTGCATCGAACCGGTCAGGCTTTGTGCCTTTCCTTTCCCGGCCGGGCGGGGAATAAGACGCCGTGTTGTACAGGTACCGCGCCGCGAAGTATTCCCGGAGGGGCTGTACTTCAAACTCATAGGTGCCCTGTATTCGTGATACGATCATAACAACACGCTCAACCATCGCGTTGAATACTTCGTTGATCACCTCTAGGCCGTGATCTTCTTCTGCTAGATAAAATGAAAGTAGTGATCGTAGGTCTTCATCGGAGACTCGGCCGGTGGATGCCCGCCTATCTTACTCTGTGCGCGAGTGGATCGCCCAGCCTAGAAAGCCATGCAATTCCTTCAGCAAATCAATATGTCGGCGGACGGCTGCGCTTTTCGAAGCTTCACGACTAAAGAAGAGGTCCACATAAGCATCATACAGACTTGTGCGCTTATCAGGCAAAGCTGACCCTTGAGTGAGAATCAAACTAAGCAAGATCGCAAGCTGCATGGGGTTTCTTGCGAGGTCGCGAAGATGAGGAGCCTCCATCTTCTCAGAAAGGATCGTGGTGAACTCTATCCTCTCCTTGGCCGACAGCTTTCGAGCGTCCATCCAGCGCTCTGAATAGGTAGAAATTTGCTTGCGACTTACTGATCGCAATTGAAGGTGGGGAAATGCTTGGGAGTCGAAACCCGGTGAATTCGCGAAGGCGGCCGGTCTCGATGTAATAACCAATGTGAGTCCTGAACAAACTTCGCGTATCCGAGCAGCGGATTTACTGACGGCTGTCACAACGTCCGACCGCTGTTTGATGTCAACAACCTCGTCCAGACCATCCAAGACTATTAGAAGAGGGGTGATTTTTGAGGACTCAAAAAGATCATGGACGGTAAAATCAACTCCTCCCGAGTGATGACTTACCAACTTCGCCAAAAACGCTTCCAATGTCCTTGAATGATCACTTGCCGTTTCAGATACAGACGCCGAGAACGGATTTAACCCCATCAGCCAAGCACCGAAATCGCGCAGGTCAACTTTGACGGGCAGCTTGAGTGGCGACACACGATGCGTAGGAGGCAACCTTTCAAGGTCATCCGCTTTTTGTAGAAGCCGAATTCGGTGTACTTGGCAAAGGTATTGAGCAAGCGTCGATTTTCCTTGTCCAGGCGCGCCTTCGACAATAATTTGCTTGCTCATTTCAGAGTCGTCATTGAGCAAAAACGCTGCGGTGCCCTCGCCGTCCGCAGCATTTTCCTCACTTTCAATTACGTAATTGCCTCTGTTGATAACGCGAATTGTTGCCGAAATATTCAGTGGTTTCTGAGGGAGAGCGTTGACCCGAATTCGAAATGGTAGGTCGATAAACAGATCAAGCAACTTGTTGTGCAACTCGATTTGTTTGAACTTTACATCAACGTCTTCCTCATATTGATCAGCCAAGAAGGATTTAAGGGCATTCGTTCGCCTCGTATGATCTTGGCCTTTCGTGCTTTCGACTAAGA
Source organism: Bradyrhizobium sp. RT6a (assembly GCF_040547675.1). Taxonomy (NCBI): domain Bacteria; kingdom Pseudomonadati; phylum Pseudomonadota; class Alphaproteobacteria; order Hyphomicrobiales; family Nitrobacteraceae; genus Bradyrhizobium; species Bradyrhizobium sp. RT6a. The sequence continues at coordinate 1,550,475 of NZ_JBEPQC010000002.1, read as the reverse complement.
TGCGGAAGAAGTCGTGCCCGGACAAAACCTCTGGGAAACGTAGCTTTATGTCCCATTCGCCGTCCAAGCGGCGATTAAGATCGTCTCGCCACCAACATTGAATGGGAATAGAAAAGCGCTGGCGAAGCGCGTCGAGTACTTTGTCGATTGAGCCCGAGTCTAGGTGTGCAGAGCCTTGCACATTTGTGACCAGAATATATTCGCTCGCGCCTCGGCCCGTAAGCTCAACGATTTTGGCTTCTTCGCCATCGATCTTGTCTAGAAGCCAATCGACAACATCTTCAATCTCCCTAGGAGACTTGCTGTATTTCACCTGGTAGACGATGAAACCTTCATCATCCGCCGCTCCGCCGTCTACTGCGTCTCGCCCGCCGTCGGGCTGGGCAATGGGGTAGCAGATAGTTTTTGGAAACGCGGATTTTAGAACGGATTGGACGAGCTGCTGAAATCGCTCTGGCCCGAGATTTTCTAATTGATGATCCAATGTTTTGCCCCTGAGTCGCCGACGCATATGTAACCTAGGCGTGGTTGGTTGCGAAAGGGCAACTATCGGTGTAAAGACCGGGCGAATGCCTCCACATTAACGTTGCGCCGCACAATTAGGGAATCGTCGGCCGGACATGATGTCAGCCGAGCGCGCCAAAGAGGCGCGCAAAGCCGCTGACAAGCTTGCCTGCGAGGCTTGGAATTACCGCATGCTCGGGTACAAAGGACCCGCTCAGCCCTCCCCCACAATCGGCGATGCCATCAACGGTGGCTATCCGTACTTGGAAGTGCGGTGCATGGGCTGCAATACCAACCAGACCGTGGCGCTCGATATCATCCGGCGCGTAAAGACAACGCCCGTCCATGAGCTGGAGCGCTATCTGCGTTGCAGGGACTGTTCGGCGGTGCGACGATATCGGTATAAGCGCAGCGCGCTGGTGGCGTTGCGACCGAACAAGATTAGTGCTGCCAACCCGGCTTCGGTGTGGTGGCCGGGGGAACGATAAGGAGAAACGTTTGATGACCTTGACGTTGAATTTTCAATGGGAGGAGGCGCCGGGGGCAAAGACCCTAAGTAATCCCACCAAACCTCGGCCAGCGAGCGAATATGGCGATGCACCAGCCGGACAAACTGCGCGCCAGTCGGCTTTCTATAGGAATTTAGTTCGGCTTGCCGAACAGACGCAATCGAAGACGCTTCCAATCGCATTCGTGACCACGGATGGCCTGGCAAAAAGAATGGACCACGGGTGCATTAAGATCGCCGAACATGCGCGTTTCATAGAGCCGCTTCAAAATGCGGCCAGCGGTGGAGTCGAGACTGTTACCTTGAAGTGGAATCCATCAATCTGACGACGCATGTGCAATCTCTACAGCATCACCACAAATCAGGCCGCCATTGCTGCGCTCTTCCGTGTCGTCAATCGATACGTTGGCAATCTCGCGCCAATGCCAGGCGTCTTTCCCGACTATTCCGCGCCTGTAGTTCGCAACACCGAGGCGGGCACAGAGCTTACACTAATGCGTTGGGGCATGCCGCCGCCGCTTCGCACAGGTGGCCCACCGGTCACAAACATTCGCAACACGTCATCGCCGCATTGGCGAGGATGGTTAAAGCCAGAGAACCGCTGTCTTGTCCCATTCAACAGCTTCGCCGAATACGCGCCCGAAGCAAACCCTGAGACCAAGAAAAAAGACGTAGTATGGTTCGCCTTGAACGAAAACAGGCCGCTTACCGCATTCGCTGGCATCTGGACCGTCTACAAGGGTGACCGTGGCACGAAGTCGAAGCCGGTACCTGGCCCGCACAATGTTTATGGGTTTCTAACCACCACGCCCAACGCCATTGTGGAGCCGATTCACCCCAAGGCAATGCCGGTGATCCTCACGACGGATGAGGAACGGGACGTGTGGATGCGGGCGCCTTGGGACGAAGCTAAGGCGTTTCAGCGGCCGTTAGCGGATGGTCAATTGATGATCGTGCGGCGGGGAGCGGACAAGGAAGATATCTAGTGACTTCGCCTAGACAGCGGTTCACTTAGCATCGATTGGCTTCACACCTAATCGAGTCGCTAATGACTGCACTAGCGCAGTGCCCTCGGAGATAAGGCGCTTAATCTCTTGGCTTTTAGCAGTCGTAGCACCGTCTTGAGCGCACTTGCTAGTCTGCATGGTGGCGTTGATCATTTGCTGCGACGTCTTCGACTGCGCAAGGAAGCCAGAGATATCATTCATGGTTACAGCCACGGCAAGGACACGATCTTCATGTGATACCATGTTGGCGGTTAACCCGACTAGCGTAGCCAAATGGCTCAATCCATCCTGAAAAGACGCGAATGTGCCTCCCAATCTAATCATGCACTCTTGGGTGTTGACCGCAGCAGCTAATCCATTTCCCATCGGCGGGCGCGTCATGAAACTAGCTAGCTCGAAACCCACAGGACGAAATTTCACGCCCATTCTGTAAAGATCGTTGTATTCATCCAGTGTAACAAGGTTTGCGGCACCGATTGCTTGGTCCATCAAAGCGGCCTTCCGACTCGCGCTCGGCTGATCATGCTGAAGAGTGGTTTGGCTTAAGGCTGGGCAAATTACATCTGTGGAAAGCAATGTCGATGTTGAAACAAGGATGCAAAGTTTGCGATGCCACCCGTTCATAGTAGATTCCCATGTGTGGTGCGGTGAGTGTCAGGCTGTTCAAATTCTACCCGAGTTTGGTGTTCTGCGTCGTTTTTTCTGCCGGTCTGGCCTCAGCGGCTGACTTGGCCGGCCGCGCCAGCATAATCGACGGCGACACCCTCGAAATTCACGGCCAGCGGATACGCCTTTGGGGCATCGACGCTCCCGAGCGCGACCAACTCTGCCCTGGTTATGATAGCTTGCAGTATCGATGCGGCTCGATAGCCGCGAATGAGCTAGATCGGTTCATCAATTCGCGTCCGGTGGCCTGCACTCCAATCGAAGCAGATAGGTATGGTCGCACTGTTGCCTCATGCTCAGTTGGAGGCGTCGATGTAGCAGAGTGGCTTGTCTCGAACGGTCACGCCTTGGACTGGCCGCGTTATTCCAAAGGGAAGTACAGCCAGGCAGAGAAAGAAGCTGAAAAATGGTTGCGCGGCATTTGGGCTGGTAGCTTTGCTGCGCCATGGAAGTATCGGCTGTGCGTCAAGGCAGGCGGACTCGTCGGTAGTTGTGCGGATCGAGCCGTCAAATGACAATCGGTGCAAAAAGGACAAGCAACCTATGGCGACCGCAAGACAAGTGCTTGGAGAAATGGGCGAGACAATCGTTGCGAAGTCTTGTAGTTGCCCAAAATGTAAACGACAACGAACACTGAAACGGTTGCCAAACAATTTTAAATGCGCGGATCTGATTTGTGATTTCTGCGGATACCTGGCTCAAGTGAAAGCCGTCACAGTTCCGAACCCCGATGTTCTTCCACCTGCCGTGTTGGGAGCAGCTTGGGGACCACAGGCGGAACGAATGGAATCGGCGATCTACTTTCCTCTATTCCTTGTTCTAGTAGCGGACAAGAAGCATTCAATCTTCTATTTGTCGGCCGACTTGCAGAAGCCCGACATGTTCAAGCCGAGAAAGCCGCTTTCGAAGAAAGCTCAGCGCGCAGGTTGGCAGGGATTCATCTATGACTTAGCGCCGGTCCGGGAAAGCTTCGTTCGAATTGAGTGACGGATCACAGAGTACCCGAGACCGTTTTGGCCGGAATGGCGCCAACTCCCCTATGGAACGAATCCCGTCCCTTAGGCTTGAATCGGCCGTATGCGTAAGAGCCCACCAGTAGGGGTAAAAGCCCATTTTCCGGGCTATATCGAACCCGCCTTGGCTACCCTTATGGGCCGGGTACCGCGCGGGGATAGGTGGATTCACGAAATCAAGTTCGACGGCTACCGAGTTCAACTGCACATCGCGAACTCAGACGCGAAGGTCTTCACGCGCCGTGGTCACGAATGGACGCACCGTTTCCGCAAGATTGCGCATGACGCTTTCCAGGTCAAAGCTGAAACTGCGATCATCGACGGCGAAGTGGTTGTCCCTGCCGACGACGGCACGACAGACTTCTCTGTACTTCAGAACGAGCTAAAGGGCCGGTCCACCAAGATCGTGATGGTGGCTTTCGATCTTCTGTACCTGAACGGCCGCGATCTGCGGGCCGTGCCGCTCTTCCAGCGCAAAGCGTTGCTTCGTCCGATCATCAGCGGCACGGCGATCCAGTTCAGCGACAGCTTCGAAATCGACGGCCAAGAAATGTTCAAGCACGCGTGCAAGACCGGCTTGGAAGGTGTCGTCTCCAAGGTGCGCGATGGTCGATACGAAAGCGGCCGTAGTGATGGATGGGTGAAGGTTACGTGCGCCCAACGCGAAACGTTGGCCATTGCTGGCTATGCGTTAGACGGCACCAAATGGGATGGCATGTACATCGGTCGGCGCAAGGGCGATGACTTCCTATACGCCGGGAAAGTCGATCACGGATTCTCACCTGAGGACGCCAAGGAACTACAGCGAAGACTCAAGCCTCTGGTACGAAGAACACAGCCCTACACCAAGCGCATTGCACATCGCGGCATTTGGGTTGAACCAGAGCTACTTGCCGAAATCGAATACCGTGCAAAGAGCGCCGAAGGCAAGTTACGGCATCCGTACTTCAAGGGATTGAGGGAGGATTTCGGATGACCGATGCCTTCGACCAATGGATACAGTGGGCGGAAAAGCCTTGGGGTGACCGGCGCACGATCCCGGCTGATCTTTACCACTCGGTGGTGAGACTTCCACCTGAGGATCAGTTCGACCGTGAGAAGGTCAACGCTGCGGCCGAACAACGACAGGAGTTGGTGTGGATTTACGAGGATGGTCACAAGCATATCGGTGATGTGGATTGGATAAAGGTATTTGCCACCGAAGAGGCCGCAAGCGCATGGCTTGCTAAAAACGATCCTGAAGGCATCGCTTGGGCTTACCCGATTGAAGCGGAGACTTAGCCATGACGAGTGTTTGGCTATATGTCAGCGTCGCGGACGATTGCGTGAAGGTGTTCGCTTCCTGCGATTCCGCTGTCGAATGGCTTCGCGACAACGATCCCGAAGGCGCGGCGGTCGAATACCCGATTGAGGAAGAGCAAGCGCCGCCAATCGTACCGAAGCGGTCAGATATTCAGATTTTGATATCTGCGTTCTTGGAGGCGCGTTCGGTCTTGAGTGATTACTTAGAACCGAACATGCCGCGTAGCGCCGGCATCACGGTTGATAAACTGATGGATGCTTTGACCAACGACGACGTTTTGGCGGCGCTTTCGAGAATCGAAGGACGGCAGCGCTTTGGATTGGTCCAGGTCGAGTAACCGGCTGAACAGGACTTTAGGAACTTAGCCGGGACGGGATTAGTTCTCGGGTGTAAGCACGTTGGAGCCACCCATGCCGATAGAACAATTTAAAGGGACAAATCCGCTCCTTCTTCCTGAATTGTTTTTCGTTGGCCGACTAGAAGGCTGGGCCGTGCTTGAAAGTGTGGTAGGTGGGTTGCTGAAGCGTGCGACGATTTCTGGCCATGGGGAATTCGATTCAGACACGCAAACTGTCCTGTTCACGGAGGTTTACACGTTCGATGACGGGCACTCGGACACGCTGCATTGGACGATCCGAAAGGGAGACGGAGGCAGGTACACCGGATTGGAGAACCGGCTCGAAGGCGAAGCGATAGGCGAGCAAGCCGGTTGCGCGTTCCATTGGAGGTATACGCGCGACACACCGCAGGCTGGCGGTAAATCCTTCAAATTGAACTTCGACGATTGGTTCTACGCAATCGACGAGCGCGCGTGCATCGTTAGGGGTAGCGCGGGGCGTGCGGGTATCCCATTCGCGACCGCGCACGTCACGTATCGGAAGCTTTAGGACTTCGGCGTGAACTCGCGCATGAAGGCGCTGGCGTTCTCAATCTGCGTTCGGAGATATTCCGATTGAAGCGCGACGACCTCTTGCACGTTCTGCGCCGCCGCAAGCTTGCGCGCATACTCCAACGCAGTCGCTACGTTCTGTTGGGCGAAGTTCAGCGCAAGATCACCGGGCAACTTGGCTTGTTGGAAGAAAAACGAGAATGCCTTCTCGGTTTGATCTATCGTCCTTTCGACCAACTCTCGCACGTCGCTAGGCACGTCCACAATTTGGTTCTTCATCGCCTACTGCCACCGGATTGGGGGTGTACCGGAGCTTGCGCTCTGCAAGCTCCGTTTGAAGCTGTTCCGCATAGGCGCGCACGTTTGGGCCGACGAACCGGTACCGGCCGCCAGTCGCATCGTCCGCCGCGACTTGCCGTTGGATGCTTTGCCACATCGCAGCAAGCTTTGATCTGTTGAGCGTTTTCATGATCACTCCCCAACGCTACATCACCGAACAATCCGTTTTACGCTATCGGCGCGGCCCATGCAAAAGCGATCCAGCAGGCACGGCATCCGCCAGGATCAGATCGGCCCAAATCTGAAGAAGCTCGCGCCGCCGCTGTAGATGCTTTGCACGATTGTACGCTGCGGCGACCTCATTTGCCGGCTTGTGAGCAAGGACCAGTTCGATGACGGCGTGATCGCCGGGATATGCCTCGTTCATGATAGTTGAAAAGCTCGAACGCCATCCATGAGGAACGTGTTTATCCCGGTACCCCACACGGTTCAGATGATAGCCTATCGCGTTCTCACTGAGCGGCTGATGAATGTGCCGGGTGTTAGGAAATGCATACCGCCCTCCTCCCGTTATCGTCCGCAACAGATCGATCACCTCCCGCGCTTGGCGCGATAGAGGCACAAGATGGTCGTAATCATCATCTTGCTTGCGCTTCCTGATTAGCTTCATGCGGGCGGCCGGGATTGTCCACACACCGCTATCAAGCCCGTCAAATTCCGTCCAAGGCGTCGTTATCAACGTGCCCGGCCGCACTGCGGTAAGAGCGAGCAAGCGATGGGCAAGCTTGGTCACGGCGTGCGCTGGTTCTGATTCAAACTTCATCAGCACCGCGCGCACACCGCCTAGATCAGTCACCGCAGCCCGCTGGCCCTTGATCAGCGGTGCGAGGGCGCTTTGGACCATCGAGGCTGGGTCTGTATCCGCTCTTCCGCTTGCAATGGCATACACGAAGACCTCGGACATGCGCTGCCGCACGCGCCTCGCCGTTTCGATTGCGGGCCGAGACTCGATCTTTCGAAGGGTGTTCAAAATCGCTGGAGCTTGGATTTCCCTTATTGGCAACGCTCCCAAATCAGGAAACACGTCCCTTTCAAGGCTCCTTAAAACGTCACCTGCATGTACCGGAGTCCAGCGCATCTTGTTTAGGGTATGCCATTCGCGAGCGATTGACTCGAAGGTCGCTTGATCGCTGAAAGCGAGATTGGCCTTTTCTAGCTTCCTGACGACGCTGGGGTCGCGCCCTGTCCGCAACGTCGCCTTCGCGCTGTCCCGCTTGGCCCGCGCATCAGTGAGGCTGATAGCAGGATACGGCCCAAACGTGAGAACCTTTTCCTTGCCCGCAAATTCGTACCGGCACCGCCAATGCTTCCCGCCCGCCGGAGTGACATGGAGATACAAGCCACCTCCATCCGTCAGCTTAAAGGGCTTCTCGGCTGGCTTAGCCTTCCGGCACTGAGTGTCCGTTATCATACCCGGTTATCCGTCCTGCCGTACCCGACATTCTACCCGGCGAAGCCTGGGATTTGGCGACAGGGGGTGGGAACGGCTGACAGGAAGATCGCTGAAAACAATAGTAAAAACAAGTATCAGTGAGGTTGTGTGGGAGCCCATGGGAAAGCCCGCTGGCGGAAGGGGTGGGATTCGAACCCACGGTACCCTTGCGGGCACGCCGGTTTTCAAGACCGGTGCCTTAAACCACTCGGCCACCCTTCCAAACCCGGAATGGCTGTCGCTTAACGTAGTCGACGGCGCATGGCAACGCGAAGTTGGCCTGCCCCTTCCCCGGCATCCGACCTGTCAGGCGAGCGTCAGCCTGTTCCCTTACCCTGTGCCCTCTCGGCAATCCCGGACACTGGCGACATCTCCCAGGGCGTCGCCGGTTGCGAGGCCCGGTTTGGAGTCGCCTCCGTTTCCGGGCCTCGTTTGCTGGCTGCAAAGAAACGGCGCCCCGCAAGGAGCGCCGCATGGAGTTCGTCCTAACTGCGTTGGCTCAGTACCCGCAGGAAGCGCAGCCCATCTGCACCGGGGCGTAATAGGAATACCCCGGCTGGACCATCTCGACGCGCTGGCGCGTGGCGTATTGCGGCGGGATGCGCTCGTACTGGACGCTCGGGGGCGCCACCATCACGGTCTGCGGCACCATCACGGTGCGGTACTGCGCCGGCGCGCGGTGCGCCACGACGGAGCCCGGCGAAACCATCACGGTCTCGTCGACGGTGCGGTATTGCGGCTGCACGTATTGCTGCTGATAGCAGGTCGTGCACGGCGGCGGCGTGTAGCAATTGTAGCAGCCGGCGGAAGCCGCGCCGGTCATTGAAATCGCAGCGACGACGGTCGAGAAAACGACAGCGAGAGTGCGAGACATTATTGTGGTGCCCCAATTGCCCGAAATGGATTTGCGAAGGTCGCCTGCAGTATACGCCGCAAAACCTTGCTTTGCCGAAGTTCGTCGGGGCATCCTTAATGCAAACGGCCGGCTTGTGCCGGCCGTTCAGAACTTGTTGACCATGCGTGATGCTTGCGATCACGCCCGCACGAGACGCTCCTACTTCGGACGCCGCTTCACTTCGCGCACCGCGCCGCGCGCGGCGCTGGTGGTGAGCGCAGCGTAGGCCTGAAGCGCGGTGGAGACGTTGCGCTTGCGGCCGATCGCCTGCCAGGCGGCATCGCCCTTCGCCTCTTCCGCGGCGCGGCGCTTGGCCAGCTCCTCGTCGGAGACCTCGAGGGTGATGCTGCGGTTCGGGATGTCGATGGCGATGCGATCGCCGGTCCGCACCAGACCGATGTTGCCGCCCTCCGCCGCTTCCGGCGAGAGATGGCCGATCGACAGTCCCGACGAGCCGCCCGAGAAGCGTCCGTCGGTGACGAGCGCGCAGGCTTTGCCGAGGCCCATCGATTTCAGATAGCTGGTCGGATACAGCATCTCCTGCATGCCGGGGCCGCCGCGCGGTCCTTCGTAGATGATGACCACGACCTCGCCGGCAACGACCTTGCCGCCCAGAATGCCTTCGACCGCCGCGTCCTGGCTCTCGAACACGCGGGCGGGGCCGGAGAATTTCAGGATCGAGGCGTCGACGCCGGCGGTCTTCACGATGCAGCCGTCCTGCGCGAGATTGCCGTAGAGCACGGCGAGACCGCCGTCCTTGCTGAAGGCGTGTTCGAGGTTGCGGACCACGCCCTTCTCGCGGTCGGCATCGAGCTCGTCGTAGCGGCGCTCCTGGCTGAAGGCGACCTGGGTCGGGATGCCGCCGGGCGAGGCACGGAAGAAGGTGCGGACGGACTCGCTCCTGGAGCGCTTGATGTCCCAGCGTTCCAGCGCGTCGCTCATGGTCGGCGCATGCACGGTCGAGACCGAGGTGTCGATCAGGCCGGCGCGGTCGAGCTCGCCCAGAATGCCCATGATGCCGCCAGCGCGATGCACGTCCTCGACATGCACGTCGGCCACCGACGGCGCGACCTTGCAAAGCACGGGCACGCGGCGCGACAGGCGGTCGATGTCCTGCATGGTGAACTCGACCTGCCCTTCATGGGCGGCGGCGAGCAGATGCAGCACGGTGTTGGTCGAGCCGCCCATCGCGATGTCCAGCGTCATCGCGTTCTCGAACGCCTTGAAGTTCGCGACATTGCGCGGCAGCACCGAGGCATCGTCCTGCTCGTAGTGGCGACGCACGATATCGACGATGGTGTGGCCGGCCTCGACGAACAGGCGTTTGCGATCGGCGTGGGTTGCGACCACCGTGCCGTTGCCGGGGAGCGCAAGGCCAAGCGCTTCCGTGAGGCAGTTCATCGAATTGGCCGTGAACATGCCCGAGCACGAGCCGCAGGTCGGGCACGCCGAGCGCTCGATCACCTTGACGTCCTCGTCGCTGACCTTGGAGTCGGCGGCTGCGACCATGGCATCGATCAGGTCGACCGCCTTGGTCTTGCCCTGCAGGGTGACCTTGCCGGCTTCCATCGGTCCGCCCGAGACGAACACGGCGGGGATGTTGAGCCGCAGCGCGGCCATCAGCATGCCGGGGGTGATCTTGTCGCAATTCGAAATGCAGACCATGCCGTCGGCACAATGGGCATTGACCATGTACTCGACGCTGTCGGCGATCAGCTCGCGCGACGGCAGGCTGTAGAGCATGCCGTCATGGCCCATGGCGATGCCGTCGTCGACCGCGATGGTGTTGAACTCTTTCGCCACGCCGCCGGCCTGCTCGATTTCGCGGGCGACGAGCTGGCCGAGGTCCTTCAGATGGACGTGGCCGGGCACGAATTGGGTGAAGGAATTGACCACCGCGATGATCGGCTTGCCGAAATCACCGTCCTTCATGCCGGTCGCGCGCCAAAGGCCGCGGGCGCCCGCCATGTTGCGGCCGTGGGTGGTGGTGCGGGAGCGATAGGCTGGCATGGCGGTTTCCGTCCTCGGGTTTGGCTGGCCGGGCGGGGCAATTTTTCGAAGCCGCCTCAGGCCTTTCCGGCCGGATAGCGCACGGGGGGAACGCGCGCAACGGGAACTTGAGCCGGACAGGGCTTGATCGGCGTTGCGCAGGCCTCCCCTGCTCCCGGCGCGGGAGCACCGGCGGTCTCAGCCGTCATGCCCGGGCTTGTCCCGGGCATCCACGTTCTTGATGTCGCGGAAAAGGTCGTGGATGGCCGGGACAAGCCCGGCCATGACGAAGCATTATTGCAGCTCGGGATCCAGCCGGTCGCGCAGCCAGTCGCCGATCACGGAGACCGCCAGCGTGGTCACCACGATGGTGGTGGCCGGCGCCAGCATGATCCAGGGCGCCCGGGTCAGGTACTCGCGGCCGTAGCCGACCATGTTGCCGAGGCTGGTCATCGGCGGCTGAACGCCGAGGCCGAGAAACGACAGGCCCGACTCCATCAGGATCACCTCGGGAAAGACCAGCGTGGTCGAGACGATCAGGGTCGAGGCGATGTTGGGCAGGATATGCCGGAGGTAAATCCGCGCCGGCGTTGCGCCGAGCTGGCGGACCGCGGCCGCGTAGCCTTGCGCATTGGCCGAGATGGCAAGTCCCCGCGCGATCCTGGCGTAACGCTCCCAGCCGAAGAATCCCATCAGGCCGATCAGGAGCGGCAGCGAGTTGCCGAAGAAGGCGAGCACCGCGAGCGCTATGATCAGGAAGGGCATGCTGGCCTGGAAGTCGGACAGCATCAGCACGAGCTGCTCGACAGGCCCGCGGAAATGCGCGGCAAGGAAGCCGAGAGTGGTGCCGACGATGGCCGAGATTGCGGTGGCGCCGAACGCAATCAGGAGCGAGATGCGGATCGACACGAGCAGCCGCGACAGCACGTCGCGGCCGAGCTCGTCGGTGCCGAGCCAGTGCGCGACATTGCCGGGTGCAGCGAGACGATTGCGCAGGTCGAGCTGGGTATAGCCGTAGGGGGCGATCTTCTCGGCGAAGGCCGCGATCACCAGCATCGCGACGATCCAGCCGATCGCGACGGCGACCGAGACCGGGATCGCCGGGAAGCTCATGCGGCGGCGGACAGACGTGTCCTTCAGCGTCGCGTCAGTCATGCATGCGCTCCTTTGGCGCGCAGCCGCGGGTCGAGGAAGCCGTAGAGGAAGTCGACGATCAGGTTCGAGGTGACCATGGTCATCGCCACCAGCAACAGAATGCACTGCACGACGGCGAGGTCGCGGTTGGCGACGGCGACGACGAGCAGGCGCCCTACCCCCGGCCACGAAAACACACTCTCGACCACGACCGCGCCCGCGATCAGCGTGCCCACCATGAAGCCCAGAATGGTGACGGTCGGAATCGCCGCGTTCGGCAGCGCATGCGACGTCACGACTTTTCGCCACGGCACGCCCTTCGCCGAGGCGGTGCGGATATAGGGCTGGCCCAGCACCTCCAGCATGGCGCTGCGGGTGAAGCGCGCCAGCACCGCGGCGCCGCCAAGGCTGAGTGTCACGATCGGCAGGATGGCGTGACGCCAGCTGTCCTGCCCGCCCGAGGGCAGCCAGCCGAGCTGCACGGCAAAAACCAGCACGAGCAGCAGCGCCAGTACAAAACTCGGCACGGTGAAGCCGGCGACCGCCGTCATCATCACTGCACGGTCGATTCCCGAGCCCCGATGCAGCGCCGCGTAGATGCCGGCGGGAATGCCGAGCGCGACCTTGAATGCGAAGGCCGGCAGCGTCAGCGCCAGCGTTGCCGGTATTCGCTCCAGCACAAGCTCGATCGCAGGACGTCCGTCACGCATGGAACGGCCGAGCTCGCCTTTGGCGATGGCGCCAAAATAGTCGAGATACTGAAACCAGATGGGATCATCGAGGCCCCACGCCTTGCGGAAGGCGGCGAGGACGTCCGGCGGCGCTTCCGGCCCCAAAATCATCAACGCGGGATCGCCCGAGAGACGCAGCACCACGAAGGCGAAGGTGACGACGAGCACGATCGTCAACGCCGCGCGTCCGATGCGAATGGCGAAATAGCGTCCCATCACGCCGCGTCCCGCGTCTCGACTTGTGGCCCGGTCACCAGGTGGCAGGCAACCTGCCTGTCACCGCCGACGGCGGACAAGGTCGGGACCTCGCTTGCACAACGCCCGATCGCGCGCGGGCAGCGCGGATGGAAGGCGCAGCCCTGGGGACGCGCCGCCGGGTTCGGCGGATCGCCCGCCAGCACGATGCGGCCTGCGCTGCGGCGACCCGGCGCGGGCGATGCAGAAACCAGTGCCTGGGTATACGGATGCTCCGGCCGCGCGAACAGATCATCGGCGCACCCGATCTCGACGATGCGGCCGAGATACATCACGGCCACCACATTGCTGATCTGCCGGACCACCCGCAAATCGTGGCTGATGAAGAGCAGGGTCAGCGCAAGCTGCGCCTGGAGATCGGCGAGCAGATTCACCACCTGCGCCTGGATCGAGACGTCGAGCGCGCTGACCGGCTCGTCACAGACCAGGAAATCCGGCTTTGTCGCCAGCGCCCGCGCCAGCACGATGCGCTGGCGCTGTCCGCCGGAGAGCGCGCCCGGATAGCGCGCGCCATGTGCGGGTGTCAGTTCGACCGCGCGCAACAATTCGCGGACCCGCTCCTCGCGCTCGAGGCGCGTCCCGAGGCCGTGAATGTCCAAGGGCTCGCGGATTTGGGCGGCGACCGGCAACCGCCGGTCCAGCGCCCCCAGCGGATCCTGAAAGATCATCTGCATGTGCGCGCGTTGCGCACGCCATGCGGTCGTTCCGGGCGTGGCCATCGGCTTGCCGTCGAACCGCACCTCGCCGTGATCCGGCGGCTCGAGGCCGAGCACGATGCGGCCGGTGGTCGATTTTCCCGAGCCGGACTCGCCGACGAGGCCGAGCGTTTCGCCCTTGCGGATTGTCAGCGACACGCCATCGACCGCATGAACGGCGGCACTTCGGCCGAACATCCCGGAGCGTATGCTGTAGCTGCGCGAAATCGCTGAAACGTCGACGAGCGGACGGCTCATTCGGCAGCCATCCCGAGCAGCGCGCGACGCGAAGCCTCGGCGCGGACGCAGGCAACGGCGCGATCCGCCGCGATCGGTGCGAGGGTTGGGGCCGCACGGCCGCACGGCGCTTCTGCCAGCGCACAACGCGGCGCGAAGGCGCATCCATCGGGCATGCTCGCGGGATCGGGCACGGTGCCGGGAATGGCGGTCAGGCGGCGCCTTGGTCCGTCGAGCGGCGGCAGCGCGCCGATCAGGCCCTGCGCATAGGGATGGACGGGATCGGCGAAGAGCTGGTTGGCCGGCGCTTCCTCGACGATGCGGCCGGCATACATCACGGCGACGCGATCGCAGTTTTCCGCGACCACGCCAAGATCATGGCTGATCAGGACCATCGCCATGCCCATCTCGCGGCGGATGGTCGAGAGCAGCTCTAGAATCTGGGCCTGAATGGTGGCGTCGAGCGCCGTAGTCGGCTCGTCCGCGATCAGCAGGTCGGGATTTCCGGCGAGCGCCATCGCGATCATGATGCGCTGGACCTGACCGCCGGAGAACTCATGCGGATAGGCTTCGAGCCTGCGCGCCGCGTCGGGAATGCCGACCAGATCGAGCAACCGCCGCGCTTCCGCTTTCACCGCGCCGCCCGAGAGATCGCGATGCAGCGCCAGGGACTCGCAGAGCTGCCGGCGGATGGTCAGCACGGGATTGAGTGCACTCGCAGGATCCTGAAAGATCATCGCGACGCGTCCGCCCCTGATACGGTCGAGCTCGGCGGCCGGCGCACCGAGGATCTCGCGACCCTCGAGACGAACGGAGCCCGAAACGCGGGCATTCCGCGGCAAGAGGCCGAGTGCCGCAAGCCACGTCACCGACTTGCCGGACCCGGACTCGCCGACGAGGCCGAGCGCCTCGCCCTTCTGCAAGGCGAGATCGACACCACGCAGGACGGGCACGCCGTTGAAGGCGACGCTAAGGTCCCTGATGCTGATCAGCGGCGTCACCGATCAAGCCTCGAAATTGCCGGCGCGGAAATCCATCGCGAACGCCGGCGACGCCTTCCACTTGATCGATTTCGGCTTGGCCGTGAAGGTCGCGTTCTGGTGCAGCACCGTATAGGCTGGGTCTTCGCGTTCGGCGATCTCCAGCATGCGGCGGAACGCCTTCTTGCGGGCGGCGCGGTCGATCGAGGTTTCCAGGAACTCCGAAAGCGTGTTCAGCTCGGCATTGGTCCACTCGCCGATCTGCTGCTGCTGGCCGTTCGGTCCGTGCTGGGCAACCAGCGAGGACACCGGATCGTTGAAGGCGGCCGAGTTCGACCAGTCGCGTACCGCACGGGTCGGCGCACGTTCCATGATCTGCGACCAGTTCTCCTTGGTCTCGATCTGGACGTTGAGGCCGACCGACTTCCACATCTCGACCAGCACCTGCGCGGTCGCGACCTGGTTGGTGTAGTAATTGTTGAGCAGGCGATAGGGAATGGGATCGCCCTTGTAGTTGGCCTGCTTCAGCAGGTCCTGCGCCAGCTTGGGATCGTAGGCCGGCACGTTCCAGTCGGCATTGAACATGTCGCCGTAGAACTCCCACTGCAGGCCCTTCGGGACGCGGGTGCGGCCGGCCCACAGGCTGTCGACGATCGCCTGGCGGTCGATCGCGTGGGTGAAGGCGCGCCTTACAAGCGGATTGGCGAGCTGGGCGTGGTTCTTGTCGAATACGGTCAGGCGATGATTGAGGATGGTGCCACCCTGCACTTCGAAGGCTGTATTCTTCTCGATGCCGGCGATCTGGTCTGGCGGGATGTCGCAGGCGAACTGGTACTCGCCCGACAACAGGCCGTTGATGCGGCTCGCGACCTCGGGGACCTCGAGGAAGCGAATGCGCTTGAGCGGTGGACGGCCGCCCCAATATTCGTCGTGCGCTTCGAGCGTCAGCGACACGTCGGGCTTGAGCTCGACGACCTTGTAGGGACCTGTGGTAACAGGCTTGCGCGCCCAGTCGAGATAGCTCGCGGATTCAGCCCAGGCGCGACGGTTCGCGATGTCAGAGCCGTAGCGCGACAGCCGGCCCTCGATCGTGACGTCGGGCGTCGCGTTGTAGAAGCGCACCGTGTACTTGTCGACGGCATCGACGCGGACGAGATCCGGCCAGATCCGGCGTGCAACCGCCGGAACATCAGGCGGCAGTTCCTTGCCCGGCCGCGGCGTCGGGATCTTCTCGAAAGCCTGGATGGTGCTGCGGCTCTTGGCTTCGGTCTCGCCGAACATGCGCTCGCGGCTGAACGTGAAGACGACGTCCTCGGACGTCAGCTCGTCGCCATTGTGGAATTTGACGCCCTGGCGCAGCTTCACCTCGACAGTCTGGTCGTCGATACGGCGCCACTCGGTGGCAAGCCCCGGCACGGCCTCAAGGCTGCCGCGCCAGTTCTTGGAGATCAAGCCTTCCCAGATCGAGGAGAAGAACACGCGCTCGCCGACATTGGACTGCTCGCGCAGCACGTCGAGCACGTTCGAATTGGTCACCTTCTGGACGGCAATCGTCACCGAAGGACGGTTGTCGGCCTGCGCGATGGCAAAGCGCGGCAGAAGCAGTGTGCTTGCAGCAGCGCCGCCGGATTTCAGGATGGTGCGACGGGTGAACTTGCTCATGACGGGAATCCCTGCCCTGGATGATCTGGTTATTCGGCGAGACCAAGCGCGGCGAGATGGGCTGCGCCGGCGCGGACGTCGTCGTGATTGCGAAGTTCGAGGATCAGGCGGGGGTTGGAATTCAGCCGGCCCAGCGCGCGGAATACGGCCACCCACGGGATATTGCCTTCGCCCGGGGCCCAGTGCCGGTCGGCAAATCCATCGGTGTCCTGCAGATGGACATGCGTCAGCATGTCGCCGGCGGTTTCGACGTAGTAGTCGACCGGCGGCGCGCCGGTGGAGATGTGTGCGTAGTTGGCGTGGCCGGTATCGAGAGAGACCCGCACCTTACTGCTTTCGATCGCCTTGGCGAGACGCACGCGATCGCGCGGATCCTTGTCCTCGATGTTCTCGATGACGATCTCGCAGCCGATGGTTTCGGCCCGCACAATCACCTCGGCGAGTGTCGCCTTGACGCGTTCGACGATATTCACGCGATTATCTGGATAGAGATCGAGATTGTTGTGGTCCCAGGTCGTGAACGGCGAATGGATCACCATCTGCGTCGCGCCGAGGAACTCGGCGGCATCCAACCCCTGAAGCAGACGCCGGGTCACCGCCTGACGGATCATGGGATCGTGGCTGTCGATCTTGAAGCCCCAGAACGGGCCGTGAATGCCGAGCTGGCCGGTGTGACCAGCGAGCATCTGCTTGATCTCGCCGGCCGTGCTCCGCCAATCGCTGTCGAGCAGATCCGCGCGAAAGAAATCCTGGATTTCGAGGTCGCGCTGCCGTTCGAGAAGCCAGTCGCGATGCGCAGGGATCGATTTGATGGACAATGCGGCGCCCAGTACCGGCTTCGACATGGCTTGCTCCTCGGCCGTCAACAATGACGGGAGCAGCGCTAGACCAGTTCAATGACAGGCCGGTGAAATTCAGGTTCCGAAGCGCTGAGGAGATGTGGACATCCCGGCGATCGCGTGCATCGAATTCAGGCAATGCGAGTGCGGCGCGTGCAGACGCATGCATCCGCGCGCGGATCAAGCGCGTTCGAGTCCGTAGTGATCCGGAATGGAATCCTATTCCGATGTCGCGTACATCGCGGGACATCGATCGGCGGCCTTCCAAGGGCATCACCCTCTGATCGCGCTACATGGGGTTGGGGGACCACATGGGGCGGGGGGATCAAAGGCTGGGGCAAGGTTACGAGGTCCGGACTCCTAGGCACTCCGGACCTCGGGACTTTCTAGATTGAACGTGATTTCGCGCCGCCGGCTTGATCAGCCGTGCGGCGCGAAGTCGTTTTGTGGGCGTTTCTTAACGCGTCTGCGGCTCGATCGTCACCGTGCAGTCGCCCTGCCCTTGCGTCGCGACCACGATGTTGCCCGCGGGAGCGCCGAGGGCGATCGGTGCGGACGAGCCGCCGCCGGGCATCTGGACCGTCACGCTCAGGGAGTCGGTTCGCGCGGTCGAGCCTACGGTCGAGGGTTCTGCCTGGGCCACATTGCCTGACGCGTCACGCCGCATGATCTGGCAGTTCACATTACTGCCCCCGGCACTGCCCCCGGCGGCCGCCATGCTTGATGAGGTGCCCCCGCTCATTTGGGCGCGGGCTCGCGACGGATCGCGAGGCACCTGGCTGACGATGCGATGGGTCCGCGGCTCCACAATGACGACGTCGTCACCGGTTGAGAAATATTCGTAGTCTCGATACTCGGGCTCGATCGCCACGATCTCGGGCGGAAGCCTGTGGAGGCGCACGCGCGAGGGGATCGTCTCGCCCACGCGGATCGAGATGTTCAGATTACGCTCCGGCTCCGCCAGGCGCGCGCGGCTCACCGTTTCGGAGATCCGCACCTGCTTCTCGGACGTCACCTGGGTCTGCTGATTGACCTGCGTGTTGGTCTGAGTCGTCTGATTGGCTTGATTGGTCTGCGTGCCCGAGGTGGCAGGCGCGGTCTGCGCATTGTTGGTCGGGGCCGTTCGGTTCGTGTCGGTCGCGGTGGCCGGTCGGTTGTTCTGCTGGGCCGGCGGCTGCTGCTCGGCCGCATTGCGCGGCGGCTGGGTTTGGTTGCGCTCGTTCTGGTTGGCCGCCGTGCCCGGGCGCTCGTTCTGCTGGCCAGTCGAGCCGGACTTGGACTTCTCGGACTCCGCCGTTGATTTCTGCGGCGCGGACTTATCCTGCTTCGTCTCGGCGCTGCTCTTGCTGTCGCGTCCCGGCTTGGTGTTCTCGGCGTCGCGGTTGCGATCGCGCGAAGGCTCGCGGGAGGGCTCGCGGGAGTCTTGGGCCTGATCCTTCGACTTCGGCTGGTTGCGCTCGGCAGAACTGGCCGGCTGGCGCTTGTCGTCACTCGCGTCCTGCCTGGCAGCGCCGCCCTTCTCCTCCCGGCCGGCGCCCTGCGATCTCTCCTGGGCGCCCTGCGCGCGCTCTTGAACGTGCTCTTGGGCGCCGCCGCGCTGCGGCGCAGCGCCTTTCGCCGGCTCCTCGGTCCGTCTCGGCTCGTCCCTTCGCTCACCGGGCGCCTGGGCGTAGGCGATGCCGGAAGCAAGCATCAGTCCGATAGCTGCGGTCGATAACATCAAGTGCTTGCGCATGGTCCCTCTCCTCGGAAATTCGCAACAACAGACGCGAACGTTCTATGGGTGCGAAGGTTCCTGACCAGGAACGAGGGCCGATCACGCGGGTCTCACATTTCAGGCGGGTCTCACATCGGGTCCTTCAGCGTGAGCCGCGCCGTGAATGTCACGCTGGTCTTGCCAACCAGCGCCATGCCTTCGACTTCGGCGCCGTCGGCGGAATAGTCGCCTGAAAAGCCGCAGGTCACTTCCCTGCCACCGAACGCGAGCGGCTTGCCAACGGCCTCGGTGTGCTGATTGACGGTCATATCGCCGCGCCATTTCCCGTTCCGGAACGTGTAGCTGCCGGTGTAATAGAAATAGCTGTCGCCGCCCATGATACGGCCATCGCAGAGCACGACGACGCCTTTGGCCTGGCCGCGCTTGCCGTCGCGCATCTCAATCTCAAAGATGTAAAGGCCGTTGAGGACCTTCTTTGGGTTGCCGCCCTGCTCGGGCCCATCGCCGGCCGACATCGCTCACCTCCCGATCAGTTCGGCACATTCCGTTCGAGATCTTCAAGCCACGCCGCCGCGCTCGAATCCGACGGCGCACGCCAGTCGCCCCGCGGCGACAATGAGCCGCCGGCCGAAACCTTGGGGCCGTTCGGCATCGCCGAGCGCTTGAACTGGCTGAAAGCGAAGAAGCGGCGCAGGAACACCTCCAGCCAGCGGCGGATCTCCTTGAGATCATAGGCCTTGCGCCTATCGGTCGGGAACGCCGGCGGCCATTTGCCCTCGGCAACGTCCTTCCAGGCCTGCAGCGCCATGAACGCGATCTTCGACGGCCGCATGCCGAACCGCAGCGTGTAGAACAGGTTGAAATCCTGAAGCTCGTAGGGACCGACGGAGGCTTCCGTGCTCTGCGGCTTCTCGCCGGGCTCGACCGGAACCAGTTCGGGCGAGATTTCAGCAACCAGGATCGAGCCAAGCGTCCGATTGACGTCGTCGCTGAACTGCTTGGAGGCAATCACCCAGCGGATCAGATGCTGGATCAGCGTCTTCGGCACCCCCGCGTTGACATTATAGTGCGCCATCTGATCGCCGACGCCGTAGGTGCACCAGCCTAGCGCGAGCTCGGAGAGATCGCCGGTCCCGATGACGATGCCGCCATGATGGTTGGCTAGCCGGAAAAGGTAGTCCGTGCGCAGGCCCGCCTGCACGTTCTCGAATGTGACGTCGTAGACCTTCTCGCCCTTGCCGAAGGGATGACCGATGTCCTTGAGCATCTGCGTCGCCGTGGTGCGAATGTCGAGCTCCTGCCAACTCGTCTGCAACGCCGTCATCAGCGCCAGCGCATTGGTCTTGCTCTCGCTGCCGGTGGCAAAGCCGGGCATGGTGTAGGCGAGAATGTTCTCGCGCGGCAGACCAAGAAGATCGACGGCCTTGGCAGCGACGATCAGGGCGTGGGTGGAATCGAGGCCGCCCGAGACGCCGATGACGACTCGCTTGGTGCCGGTGGCGCGCATGCGCTGGACGAGGCCGGCGACTTGAATGTTGTAGGCCTCATAGCAGTCCTGCTCGAGCAGGCTCTCGTCGCTTGGCACGAACGGAAAGCGCTCGACCTTGCGCAGGAAGCCGATATCGGCGGCCGGCGGCTTCAGGGCGAAGCCGACTTTCCGGAAGAAACCCTCGCGCTGCCGGCGATTGTCGTCGAACGTTCCCATCAGCGCGCGTTCCTGCCTGAGCAGGTCGAGATCGACATCAGCCAGCGTGATCTGGCCGCCCTGGCCGAACCGCTCGCCCTCGGCCAGCAGCACCCCGTTTTCGTAGATCGAGGTCTGGCCGTCCCAGGCAAGATCGGTGGTCGATTCCCCTGCTCCGGCCGCGGAATAGACGTAGGCTGCGAGACAGCGCGCCGAAGTCGATTGGCACAAGAGCGCGCGCGAGCGGGCGCGGCCGATCGTGATCGGGCTGCCCGAGAGATTGATCAGCACGCTCGCGCCCGCGAGCGCGAGCTCGGAGGCTGGCGTCACCGGGATCCACATGTCCTCGCAGATCTCGACGCCGATGGTCAGGCCCGGAACGTCCTCGGCCGCGAACAGGAGGTCGACGCCGAACGGGGCATGCAGCCCGGCAAAGGCGACCATCTCTCCGACGATGCCGGCGCCGGAGGCGAAATGCCGTCCCTCGTAGAATTCGCGATAGGTCGGCAGGTAGCTCTTGGGTACGACGCCGAGGACTTTGCCGCGATGGATGACGACCGCGCAATTGTAGATCCGATTGCCAAAGCGCAGCGGCGCGCCAACGATCAAAACGGTCATCAGGGACGAGGATGCCTCGACGATGGCCACGAGCCCGCGCTCGACTGCATCGAGCAGCGGGTCCTGCTTCACGAGATCTTCGATCGCATAGCCGGACAGGCACAGCTCGGGAAACACGGCAACCGCCACCGACTGCGCGTGGCAGTCCTTCGCCGCCGCCAGAACCGCAGCCGCGTTTGCCGTGGGATCGGCCACATGAGAGGTGGTGACGCAGGCCGCCACGCGCGCAAATCCGTGGGCATAGATCGAGTGGAAACTCATCGAGCACAGTCCCTTTGTCTCGTCGCGGCCGGCCTCCGCCAGCTCTGGACTCCATTTAACCCATCGACATGGCCCCGTGCAGGCCATTCAACGGCATGCATAACGGATTTGCAGCTTCGCTGCCCGGCGCCGCGACCCTTTGGGGGCAGTCTCAGGCGCTGCGCGCCAGCGTGCCGGGCAGATCATCGCGCAGCCACTCGGCGATCCGGAGCCAGGCATGGGCGTGGGTCCGCGCGCCCATGAACAGGCCAAGATGGTTGCTGGGCTCGGAGGTCGCCGTGATGAAGGCCGGTGGGGTGCCGAGCAAGCCGGCGGTGGCGAGCGCCTGCGCAGCCGGCACGACGTCGTCATCGAGCCCGCCCAAAAGGAAGACCGGCGCCTTGACGTCCTTCAGATCAATCACGCGGCCGAGTGCCGTGAACTGGCCGCGCGCGATCCGGTTCTCCCGGAAAATCCAATTGACGATCTCGAGATAATAGGTGCCGGGCAGATTGAGAGGCTCGGCGTTCCAGCGCTCGAACCGTGCCAGCAGCGCCGCACCCTTCTCGCCGGAGAGGTCTCTCTGCAGCGCCGTCGCGATATCGACGCGGCTCGGCGCCTTCGACCAGACACGCAGCATCTCCTCGCCGCTGACATTGCCGCCCCCGCGCGCGACGAGCTGGTCGTAGACCATCGCCGGCGCGTTGCGGGCGAGCTGCGACAGCCTGGAGTCGATCGAGAGGTCGACGGGCGCGCCTGCTAGCACCAGCCGCCGCACCTTCGCGGGAAAGCGCGCCGCATAGAGCAGCGACAGCCAGCCACCCTGGCACAGGCCGACGAGATCGACCGGCGCGCCGATCTCGTCGATGGCGACGTTGAGATCGCCGAGATAGCTGTCGATCGAGAGATAGCGCATGTCGGGTGCGGCCGAGCGCCAGTCGGTAAGATAGACCCGGTCGATGCCGCCATTTTGCAGGGATTGCACCACGCTGTGGCCGGGGGCGAAGTCGGCGATCAGGGCCCGGTGCAGCGCATAGGGCGCGCAGACCAGTGCCGGCTGGCCGGACCCCATCCGCGTGCAATCGCGCAGGCGCATGGTCGCAAGCTCCAGCGCGACGGAGTTGGGCGTGGTCCACGGCAGGCTGCTATCGGTCGGCTCCGGCGAGCCGCGCTCGAGCCATCCGAAGCAGGCGTCCATGGCAAGCCGAGCCGCTGCGAACGGCCACAGCAGCGGGTCATCGGGGACCGGCCCCGGTGCGCGCTGCTGTTTTCCGGTCTTCTCCGCCATGGCTATCTCACGGCGCTCACAGGAAGGCCTCGAAGCTGACGAGCGAAATACCGCGCTCCCGAAAACTCTGATGGGTCGCTGCCACCGAGCCGTCGAGATCGATGCCGCGGCAGGCGTCCTCGATGACGGCGACCTCGAACCCCGCCTTGCGCGCATCCTCCGCCGAGAAGCGGACGCAGAAGTCGAACGCGAGGCCGGCGACGAAGACGGTGTTCAACTCGCGTTCGCGCAAATACCCGAGCAGGCCGGTCGGCGTCTTCCTGTCGTTCTCGAACAGCGCCGAATAGGAATCGATGCCGCGCCGAAACCCCTTCCGCACCACCAGACTTGCGCGAGTGGCATCGAGATCGCGGTGAAATTCAGCGCCCGCCGTGCCTTGGACGCAATGGCTGGGCCAGAGCACCTGGACGCCATAGTCAAGCACGATGGTCTGGAACGGCTGTTTGCTCGCATGGTTCGGGGCAAAAGAGACATGATCGCGGGGATGCCAGTCCTGGGTCAGCACCACATTGGCGAATTTTTGGGCGATCCGATTGACGGCGGGGACGACTTTCTCGCCGCCGGGCACCGCGAGCGCCCCGCCCGTGCAAAAATCGTTCTGCACGTCGATGACCAGCAACACGTCCCGGTCGGAAATCTTCATCGCAAGGTCCATTACAGGCCATCCCGCGCGACCGGCGCCGAACGCACGTCTCCAGTGTCGATCTTCCCGCGCTCCTTCGCAACCACCCGCAGGTGCGGCCATCTGCGCAAATGCCCCCGTCGGTCCCGGGATGCAACGGTTTGGGCTCATGCGTGTTGACTAGATCCACCCGGGGACGGATTCTGATAAGCCGTTCGCATCTTGCGATCGGATAGAGTGGAGGAAGCGGTTCCCGCAGCCAAAAGGGCTGCGGCAGCCATATGCACATGACCATCGGCAAGACAGGACAGATTCTTCTCGCCGATATCGGCGGCACTAATGCGCGCTTCGCGCTCAGTCAGGGCAACCAGACCGGACCGATCGACTACGTCAAAGTGGCAGACTTTCCGACCGTCCGGGAAGCCATTGCCGATGTTCTCGCGCGTCACTCCGACGGCAAACCGCCCCCAAGGGCCGTGCTGGCCGTCGCGGGCCCGGTGACCAACAACCGCTGCGTCATGACCAACAGCCCGTGGGTCATCGACGGCAACGAGCTCCAGCCGGCCCTCGGCTTCGACGGCGTCCATGTTCTCAACGATTTCGAAGTGGTGGCCTGGTCCCTCCCCGCCCTGCAGCCCGCCGACCTGATCCCGCTCGGCGGACGAGATGGCCTTCCCGGAGAGCCGTTGCTGGTCGTTGGCCCTGGAACTGGCTTTGGCGTTTCCTGCCTGGTCGAGCGCCACGGCTCACGTCTGGCCGTCGTCACCGAGGCCGGCCACGCCACCTTGCCGGCGGAGGACGAGCGCGAGGAACGCGTGATCGCGTGCATGCGCGGACGACTCGGCCACGTCTCCATCGAGCGTGGCGCGTTGTCCGGTTCCGGCCTGCAAAGCCTCTACGAGGCGCTGGCCGAGGTGGAAGGCGCTCAGGTGCCGCATCGCGATGCCGCCGCCATTACGAAGGCGGCGTTGGAGGGCAGTTGCGAGCTCAGCCGCGCGACGCTGGAGATGTTTTGCGCCATCCTCGGCTCGGTCGCGGGCAATCTCGCGGTGACCTTCGGCGCCCGCGGCGGCGTGTATATCGCCGGCGGAATCGTGCCGCGCTTTCCCGAGTTCCTTGCAGCCTCCGCATTCCGGGCGCGCTTCGAAGCCAAAGGACGCTTCCAGGATTATCTGCGCAACATCCCGACCAGGCTCGTCACGAAACCTGATGCGAGTTTCCTCGGCCTGACGATGTTTGCGGAGCACAACCAGCCTTAACGGCGCGCGTCTCCGTTCGCGCGAGTTCGAGTAATTCACAGCTGATTAACGAGCACGCGCGCCCGAAGCGGGATCATGCTTGCGCGCACGTCTCGGATGAGAAACAATCCTGGCTTGTGTGTGGCGTAGTTGCGGGGGCGTGACATGCGTAAGCAGGATTTGGGTTTCGACTATCACCGCTATCACCGCCTGCTGCTCGAGGCGGACGACGAGGGCAAGCGGCTGGCGCTGATCGAGCTCTTGATCGAGGAAAAGGCGCGTGACCGCCTCGCCGCCCAGCGCGCTTCGGACCGCGCCGCCATGACAGCCCACACCATCGCTACGGTGCTGAAGAACGGGCGCCACTGAAACGAGTGATCGCGCTCCAGTGCCTGAAAATGCGGGATCGATTGCGATTACGTTAACGATCCCTCGAAAGCTCGCGTCAAACTTTTTGCTGTAGGAGTTCCCTTACCTGATCCAATTCAGGGGCAACAAAGGGGGGGAATGAACATGAGCATGATTTCGATCGCCGCGATGCCGGCCACCATCGAAACGCGTTTGGCCGATTCTTCGTTCAAGACCATCTTGCTGTTTTGCTGCACGGGCCTGGTCGCCTCGTTCGGCCTGACGGCGCGCGGCATCGATCTCGGCGCCGGCCTGATGTGAGACCGCGACGAATTCCGTCGCGAATGGCCGCCCTGACGGGCGGCTTTTTTTGTTTTGGTCTCAGTGCGGCGTCTTCGCTACCGCTTCCGGAAACATCGAGTCGATCATCGCCTTGAGCTGATCGATTGAAATCGGCTTGCGCAGGATCGGCCGGCGCCGGAGCAAGGACGGCAGCAGCTCCGGACCGTAGCCCGTCGCGAACAGAAACGGCTTCCCGCGGCGCTCGATCAGATCGGCGACCGGATCGACGTAGACGCCCTTGAGATTGATGTCGAGGATCGCAAGATCGTACTGCGCGGTCATGGCGAAAGCACTGGCGTCCCGGACATTGTCCGCTTCCGCGGCGACGTGGTGACCGAGTTCCCCCACCATGTCCGCCATCATCATCCGGATCAACGTCTCGTCTTCGACCAGGAAAACGGAGAGTCCGTCCGCCATATCAACCCCGCAATCAGCTTCCGAAGCTAATCATAACCGAATCGCGAAGAGGATTCACGAATTCGTGGCGGGCGCCGTTAATTCAGACGCGCCCGATCCGATTCAACTTGATCAATCCAGTCCTCGTTCGTGGCTGAGCCGCACCATCTCCTGTACGAAGACCTGCTTCTGCTTGTCATCGAGGCTCGAATAGAGGGGCTCGGCGGCGTCGGCGACATTGCGCTGGTCGGCAGCGCGGTCGATCAGGAATTGCGCCTCGTTGCGCATCTGCTCGACGATGTCATCCGGCGGATCCCGCTTGGCGCGCGCAACCCGCAGGTTGAGCCGCTCGGCACCGTTATGCCCGAGGTAGTGCATGGCGCTCGAGAAGCCGTACCAGTGCTTCTCCTGGTCGGGCGTGAGGTTCAGTTCGGTCTTGATCCGCTCGATGTAGGAGTCGCTGTTGGTGACGATCTGGTCGGCGGTCAATTGCGGCGCGCCGGTCTGGGTGAGGACCGTGACATCCTTGTCCTGCGGCGCGTTCTTCGCCTCCTTGCTCGCCTTGGCGCCCTTGCCTGACTTGGCGCTCTTGGCGTCCTTGTCCTTGCCGGCACCCTGCTTGGCGTCCTTGGCAGCGTCCTTGCTCGAGTCCTTGCTCGGATCTTTGGCGGCAGGCGCCTGATTGCCATTGTTGCCAACGCCGAGCACGCCGGTGAAGACACCGACCACACCGCCGATCGCGCCGCCGAGCACGCCGCCGACCGGACCAGCCGCCTTGTTCCCCGCCGCCGCTCCTTCCTGAACCCCTTTGACCAGGCCTTGAGCGTTCGCCACCGCGGCTGCGCCGAGCAACATCACGAGAACGGACCCCAGCGCGAACCATCGTCGCAGGTTAAGCCGCGCGGGAGGCGCCGGGTTGATCATTCTGGTCTCCATCTCGATTTGTCGGGCTGTTGGGGATGAGAACCCCTTGCCAGTTGCAACTCTATCGTTTTCACCGCTTCGAGGTCTAGCCGCCGCAAATGCTATCCACGCCCGAAAAGTGTTTGGCGCGAGGCGCTTATGCAGGCTTACTCGAAACTGCGGCGTATTTGCGCATGTATCGCCCAGGCGGGACGGCGCAAAGTGTGCGTCGCAAAACGGCCGACCGTGGTTCATGGCCCGCGCACGACATCGAGCGCACTGCCGCGTTCCCGGACACAACGTTAGTTCTAGGCGCAAGCCGTTCGGCTTTCTCGACAGACGCCATCAATCATGATCTGATCGCGCTACCAATTTGCCTTCGAAGCCGACGGCATCAATAAGAAACGTCGAACAAGAAACTTTCAAAAAGAAAATCAAAAGTAGAACTCGGAAGAGTTCAGAGGAAACGCCAGAACAATAAAACACCCAAGCGAGGAAACGAGATGTCACGCAAGACACTGACGCGACGTCAATTTGTGGCTGCCACTGCAATGTCCTCTGCGGCGCTGATCACGGCGCCCTATGTCCGGGGCGCCTACGCCGCCGGTAAGCTCTCGATCGGCTTCTGGGACCACTGGGTGCCGGGCGCCAACAAGGCCTCCACCGACCTCGTCAACGAATGGGCGGCGAAGGAGAAGGTCGAGGTCTCCATCGACTACATCACCAGCAACAACAAGAAGCTCGAACTGACCGTCGCCGCCGAGGCGCAGGCGAAATCCGGTCACGACATTCTCCAGATGCCGACCTGGTGGCCGCACGCCTATGCGGACCAGCTCGAGTCGGTCAGCGACATCATGGAGCCGATCATCAAGCAGAACGGCGAGGTGAACGGCACGACCAAATATCTCGGCCAGGCCGGCGGCAAATGGCTTGCCGTCCCTGCCACCGTCGGCAGCCAGATCAAGGGCCCCTGCTCGCGCATCGACCTGATGAAGAAGCATGCCGGCATCGACGTTCAGGAGATGTATCCGGCCGGTGGCGTGCCCAAGGACGAGAACTGGACGATGGACGCCTTTCTCAAGGCCGCCGAAGCCTGCAACAAGGCTGGCGTCCCGTTCGGGATCGGCCTCGGCGAGACCACCGACAGCGTCGATACCGCCGGCGCGATCTTCCAGTCGTTCGGCGCCGAGCTCGTCAACGCCAAGGGCGACATCACCGTAAAGACTGACGCCGTGCGTCAGGCTCTCGAATTCTACAAGAAATTGATCGCGGTGCTTCCGGCGGATGCGGCCTCCTGGGATGATGCGTCCAACAACAAATGGCTGATCTCGGGCCGCGGTGCACTGATCCTGAATCCGCCGAGCTCATGGGCCGTCGCCAAACGCGACGCACCACAAGTCGCCGAGCAATGCTGGACGCACGGCATGCCGGCCGGTCCGAAGGGCCGTTTTGCACCCTTCCTGCCCTATTTCTGGGGCGTCTGGGCGTTCGGCAAGAACAAGGAAGCCGCGAAGAGCCTGCTGACCCATCTGTCGCAACCGTCATCGATCGAAAAGTTCGTCGCGGCGAGCGGCGGCTACGATCTCCCGGCTTTCGCGAACATGACGAAGCTGAAGACGTGGGCCGAGGAAGGGCCGCCGAAGGGCACGCTCTATAGCTATCCCGACCCACATGGCCGCCAGACGATGTCGATCGCGGCGTCGCCGGCGCCGCCGAAGATCGCACAGCAGATCTACTCCCAGGCGACGCTGACCAAACTGGTGCTGCGTTACGCACGGGGCGAGACCATCGAGCAGGCGCTCGCCTGGGCCGAGGGCGAGTGCGAAGGCTTCATGCGGAGCTGATGCCGGGCATGTGCCGTGGCGGTTCACGCGTTCGCGCGTGAGCCGCCCGGGATTCACCCTTTCCATCGCCTTCCAAGGGATGCCGACCGATGCGGGCGGCTTCCCTTTCGAACGTCCCGTAAGAAAGTCTGACCATGGCCGATGTCGTCGTTCAGCAAGCTCGCTCCGTCCGTGCCGCGAGCCCGCGCAAACGGGCGAGCCTCAAAAATGCACTCAGGCGGAAGTCGACGATGGCGTTCTTCCTGACGCTGCCGCTGATTCTCCTGATCGCGCTGTTCGTGCTCTATCCTGCCTTCTACTCGATGCATCTCGCCACGCTGAACAAGTCGATGCAGAAGTTCGTCGGCTTGAGCAATTTCACCTTCCTGTTCAAGCGCGACACCTTCTGGATGGTGGTGAGGCAATCCTGCATCTTCGCCCTCACCGCGGTGTTCTTCAAAGCGCTGATGGGCTTCATTGTCGCTCATTTCGTCCACAACCTTCCGGCCAAGGGCCAGCGCAAGTGGCGCGGCATGCTACTGGTGCCCTGGGTGATCCCGCCGGCGATGAGCACCCTGGCCTGGCTGTGGCTGTTCGATCCCTCCTACAGCGCCTTCAACTACACGCTGTCGTTCTTCGGTGTCGGGCCCATCCCTTGGCTTGGCGACACCTTCTGGGCCCGTTTCTCCGTCATTCTCGTCAACGTCTGGTACGGCGCTCCGTTTTTCATGATCATGTATCTGGCCGCGCTTAAATCGGTGCCGGACCAGCTCTACGAGGCTGCCGCCATTGACGGCGCCAATTGGTGGCAGAAGATCTGGCACATCACCCTGCCGATGATGCGCAACATCATCGCCATCACGACGCTGTTCTCGTTGATCGTCACATTTGCCAATTTCGACATCGTGCGCATCCTGACCTCGGGTGGCCCGTTGGATTCGACGCATCTGTTCGCCACCTGGGCCTTCCAGGTCGGAATCCAGAGCAGCGATATTCCGCTCGGCGCATGCGTCTCGCTGTTCATGGTACCGATCCTCGCAGTCGCGGCGATCTTCATCCTGCGCGATGTCAACAAACGTGGGAACGAAGCCTGATGAGCACGCTTGCAATCGACAAGGGCGGTCCCACGCGCAAGGTCAAGTACCGGAGCATGAGCCGGGATCGGACGTGGGCGCTGCGCTGGTCCTACTTCTTCCTGGTGCTGTTCGCGATTTTTTCGCTCGTCCCGCCAATCTACATGCTGATCACCTCCCTCAAGAGCAGCGCGGAGATTTCGGCGGCCACCAATCCCTGGTGGGTATTTCATCCCACCCTGGCGAACTACGTCGAGCTGTTGACCTCGAACCAGTTTTTGCGCTTCTTCTGGAATTCGGCGGTCGTCTCCATCGTCGTTGTGTGCGTCACCATGCTGATCAGCATTCCTGCGGCCTTCGCGCTGGCAAGGATGAAGTTCTGGGGCTCGACGACGCTCGCGACCGGTGTTTTTCTGACCTACCTGGTTCCGGACAGCCTGTTGTTCATTCCGCTGTTCAAAATGCTCGCAGCGGTCCAGGACATCACCGGCATCACGCTCCTCAACCGATGGTACGTGCTGCTGTTCATCTATCCGACGCTGACCGTGCCGTTCTGCACCTGGATCATGATCGGTTATTTCGCCTCGATCCCGAAGGAGCTGGACGAGGCGGCTCTCATCGACGGCGCCTCCTGGCTCCAGACCCTGACGCGGATTTTCATCCCCGTCGCCCTACCCGGCCTGATCGCGGCGACCATCTTCGCCTTCACAGTCTCATGGGCGCAGTTCCTCTATCCCCTGGTGTTCACGACATCCATCGACCAGCTCGTGCTGCCGGTCGGCATCACCACCACGCTGATCAAGGGCGACGTCTTCAATTGGGGTCAGATCATGACCGGCGCGCTACTGGGCGCGGCCCCGCCGCTGATCATCTACGCCTTCCTGATGGACTATTACATTGCCGGCCTGACCGCCGGCGCGACAAAGGGTTGATGTCTTATGGCTGAAGTTGCGTTGCGGAAGGTCGTCAAGCGTTACGATGAGGTCGAGGCGGTGCGCGGCATCGATCTCGACATCTCCGACCATGAGTTCATCGTGCTGGTGGGGCCATCGGGCTGCGGCAAGTCGACGACATTGCGGATGATCGCGGGACTCGAGGACATCACCGACGGCGACATCATGATCGGCGGGGACGTCGTCAACGACGTGCCGCCGAAGGACCGCGACATTGCGATGGTGTTTCAGAACTACGCGCTCTATCCGCACATGACCGTCGCGGAGAACATGTCGTTCGGGTTGCGGCTCAAGCACTACCCGAAGGCCGAGATCAAGGCGCGGGTGACCGAGGCCGCCCGCCTCCTCGACATCACCGACCTAATCGACCGCAAGCCGAAGCAGCTCTCCGGCGGTCAGCGCCAGCGCGTCGCCATGGGGCGGGCCATCGTGCGCAACCCAAAAGTCTTCCTGTTCGACGAGCCGCTGTCCAATCTCGACGCCAAGCTGCGCGTGCAGATGCGGATCGAGATCAAGAAGGTGCACCAGAAGGTGCGTACCACGACGGTCTACGTCACCCACGACCAGGTCGAGGCGATGACGCTGGCAGATCGCGTGGTGGTGATGAACAAGGGCCGCATCGAGCAGATCGGCACCCCGAACGAGCTCTACCACAAGCCGGCGACGCGCTTCGTCGCGGGCTTCATCGGCTCACCGGCGATGAACTTCATTCCGTGCCGGCTCGAGGACGTCGGCGGCAAGCTCAACATCCGCCTGACGGACCGCATCTCGTTCCCGTTGCCGCCGGCCCGCGCCGCCCGTTACAGCGCGCTGCCCCGAGCCGAAAACCTGTTGCTCGGCATCCGTCCCGAACATCTCACGGAATCGCATGCCCATCTGGAGCCGGGAGTCGAGACCTTCGACACTGTGCTTGATGTCACCGAGCCAATGGGAATGGAGACGCTGGTCTATTTCGGCCTGGAAGGCACGCCAATTTGCGGCCGTGTCGATCCCAATGCGGGCGCCAAGGACGGCGACCCCATGCGTTTGGCGATGGACCTCAACAATATGCACCTGCTAAACGAGGCGACCGGCGTCGTATTGTGACGACCGGTCGGGAAACTCGCGCAGGTAGGAACGATGTCGACCAACAAGAAGAAAATCTTTGTCACGCAAACTTTGTCGCAAGGGGCGCGCGCCCTCCTCACCCAGCGAGATGACATCGAGCTCATCGAGTTTCCGAACCTGATCTCCGCCAGGGATTTTGAGGCCTTGCTGAAGAGCCACGCGCCGGTCCATGGCGTGGCGCTCGGCGCCACCGCTTTCGGCGAGACCGAGCTCGAAGCCTCAAAGGATATGAAGGTGGTGACCCGGATCGGCGTCGGCTACGACGCCGTCGACGTTCCCGCCCTCTCCCGCCGCAAGGTGCCGCTGATGGTCGCGGGCAGCGCGAATTCGCCCTCGGTCGCCGAGCAGGCGCTGTTCATGATGCTGACCCTGGCCAAACGCGCGCAGGAGATGCACGCCTGCGTCAAGGACGGCAAATGGGCCGACCGCCTCGGCATGCTGCCGTTCGATCTCTACGGCAAGACCGTCCTCATCATCGGCTTCGGCCGCATCGGCACCCGCACCGCCAAGCGCTGCCTGGCGATGGACATGAATGTGCAGGTCTATGATCCCTACAAGCCCGCCGCGGACATCAAGGCAGCAGGCTGCGAGCCGGTCGCCGATCTCGATGCCGCACTGCCTCACGCCGATTTCGTCACCATCCACTGCCCGAAGACGCCGGAGACCGTCGGCCTGTTCGATGCGGCGCGGATCGGTCGGATGAAGCCGAAATCCTATCTCATCAACACCGCGCGCGGCGGCATCGTGAAGGAAGCGGCGCTGTATGACGCACTGGTCTCGGGCAAGCTCGCCGGTGCCGGCATCGACGTGTTCGAGGTCGAGCCGCCGCCGGTCAGCAACGCGCTGTTCGCGCTGCCCAACGTCATCATGGCCCCGCATGTCGCCGGCGTCACGGTCGAGGCGGTGAGCCGGATGAGCGAGCAGACCGCGCGAAACATTCTGAGTGTGCTGGACGGCGATCCCATCCGGCAGAACATCATCAATCAGGATGTCCTGGGCTGAGCTGATCTCCAGGGCGGGCGCTGCTCCTCGACGGGCGGCCGCCCCCCGCCTTCGGAACGCCAGAATGAGTCCCATTTTGGTGCAGATCGAGCCCTCACTCAGCCTTAATCAAACCCGCGTAATAGGTCCGGCCGCGGCGGCAGTGGGACAGACTTGCCGGCCGCGTGGAGCTGGAGGATGGACCCTTGTCAGAGATCGACCCGACCGACCACGCGTTGGCGACCATCGCCAGCATCCTGGAGCACCCTGAACCCGTCCTCGTCGTGCGCGAGACCGAGACCGTGCGCGAGACCGAAACCGTGACCGTGACCGAAATGGTGGTTGCTGGTGAGCACGGGGTCGCCGACGAGCACCCGTTAGTCGACGAGCACCCGATGGTCGATGAGCATCCGGTGGTCGAGGAGCAGCCGCTGGTGCCGGAGCACACCGATGCCGACGGCTACAGCAAGGTCGGGCCCGGGCCGATGGTGGCGATCCGTCTGAAATGGACGGTCCATCGCGGCGATGACGGCCAGTTCTACGTCCACGAGACCATCGGCGAGCAGTCCGTGCCCGTGGTCAGCGGCCCGATGACCGGCGAAGCCGCAGTGCATTTCGTCGACGCGCACGAGGACGAGGCACATCGGCGCTTCGAAGAGCTGCGCAGCGAGATCGCTGGCCGCAGCTCGCTCGCCGATTACGAGCGCAAGGGCGAAACCTAGCGCGCTTTCGAACGAAGTGGATGCCGGTCGGCCTATCGTCGTCCGAGATAATCCTTCTTCACGAGCTCGACGCCTGCGTGCCGCAACAGGTCGTAGGCGGTCGTAACGTGAAAGAAGAACTGCGGGACGCTGAAGGTCAGCAGCAGCGTGCGCCCGGTGAAGGGCAACTCGGTCCCGTTCTTCAGCCTGAAGAAGACATTCCGTTCCGCCGCAGCATTGATCTCCGCGCGCGGCAGGCCTTCGATGAACTCGATTGACGTCGCGATGCGGGCCTGGAGTCCGGCCATGTCGTGCTCCAGCATCGGCAGCATCACCGGCTCGCGGTCGGCCAGCAAGGCCGAGGCGACCGTGGCATGGCGGCAGGCCTCCCCGATCTGTTGCGCCAGATCGTACATGTCGGGCGCAATGCGCATGCCGAGCAGGACGGCCGGATTGAACTTCCGGGCTTCGGCATAGGCAACGCCCTTGTCGAGCAGTGCGGACAGGTTGCGCAGATACGGCACGAAGACGCCGAC
The DNA here is from genome assembly GCF_040547675.1 of Bradyrhizobium sp. RT6a. NCBI lineage: Bacteria > Pseudomonadati > Pseudomonadota > Alphaproteobacteria > Hyphomicrobiales > Nitrobacteraceae > Bradyrhizobium > Bradyrhizobium sp. RT6a. The sequence continues at coordinate 1,516,827 of NZ_JBEPQC010000002.1, read as the reverse complement.
CGAGGCGTCATGCATCGAGATCGTCACTTCAGAATTCCCTTCAATTCCGCCTCGCCAGCGACGGGCATCTGGTCTAAATCCAACCCTCGAGAGCCGCACAATGACAGCTCGGGCATGGGTGGAAAAGAGATGATCGTTCGAATGACCCGTCGAATTTTGGCGACTTTGGCCGTGGTCCTGCTGGCAAACCTTTCGGCCCACGCACAGCAGGCGGCGCCCTCCCGCCTCGACGAGATCGTCAAGCGCGGCACTTTGCGCGTCGGCATGACCGGCGACTACAAGCCCTTCACCTATCTCGACAAGACGACGCAGCAGTTCAACGGCTTCGATGTCGACATGGCGGAGGCGCTCGGCAAGGCGCTCGGCGTCAAGGTCGAATTCGTGCCGACGGCCTGGCCAAAGCTGATGAAGGATTTCGAGGCAGACCAGTTCGACATCGCCATGGGCGGCGTCTCGGTCACGCTCGACCGGCAGAAGAAGGGTTTCTTCTCCACGCCGATCATGCGCGAGGGCAAGACGCCGATCGCGCGCTGTGCCGACGTCGCCAAATACCAGAGCATCACCGACATCGACAAGAAGGGCACCCGCGTGATCGTCAATCCCGGCGGCACCAACGAGCGCTTCGCGCGTGCCAACATCAAGGAAGCCGACATCACCGTCTTCCCGGACAACACCGTGATCTTCGACGAGATCGCCAAGGGTAATGCCGACCTGATGATGACGGACGCCTCCGAGACGCGCTACCAGCAGAAGCAGCATCAAGGCGTGCTCTGCGCGGTGCATCCCGAAAAGCCGTTCGACTTCTCCGAGAAGGCCTATTGGCTCCAGCGCGACATGGCGCTGAAGGCGTTCGTCGACCAATGGCTGCATATTTCCATGCAGGACGGCAGCTACAAGAAGATCTACGCCGCCTGGTTCGATTAGGGACCGCGTCCTCCTGTCGCTTGCCCCGGCCAAACTTTGGACCGGCTGCGGTGTTATTGAACCCGAAACCGCCGGACCACGACTCATACGGTGACAGTGATCTAGATCACTTTTTGCGATCGAACCGGGGCGTAAGCGTCGGTCCGGGGACCACCTGTTTCAGGAGACGCGAAATGAGGAAGCTGTTGGCCACGGCCGCATTCCTTCTGGCGAGCACCGCTGCGCAGGCGCAGTACACCTTCGACTATGGCGGGCGTACCATCCGCATCGATCCCGACCGCGGCACGGTGCAAATCCCCGGCGTCTACGACAACACCGGCCAGGGCAAAGCGAAGAAAACCAAGAATGATGCCAAGGGGGCTCCAAAAGCGGACCCGCAGGCACCGCAACAAGCCAAGGCTGACCCGCAGGCGCCCGCCAATCCGGCGCCGGCCCCGGCACCTGTCGCGGCGCCTCCGGTGGCCGAGCAGGCCCCCGTCCAAGCTCCCGTCCAAGCTCCCGTGGCCGTCGCGCCTCCCGTCCCGCCGGCACCTCCGGCCACCACGGCTAACAATGCTCCGGCCGAAGACGCGCTGGTGCCGCCGCCTCAGCCGGCCCCGAGTGCTGCCCCGACCGTGGCGGCAGTCCCGCCCGCACCGCCTCCGCCGCCCGCCCCAACGGTCGCAGCAGCGCCTCCGGCTCCGCCTCCTGTTCCGGCACCTGCGCCCGCCCCCGTTCAGTCGGCTGCCGTCGCGCCACCGGCTCCCGCAACCGCGCCTAGGCGCGATCTCAATTCACCGCTCGGCGTCTGGCTCACCGAGGAGAAGGAGGGCAAGGTCCGGATCGAGCAATGCGGCAGCAATCTCTGCGGCTACTCGGTCGATTCGAAATCGAACCAGAATGGCGAGCAGGTTCTGATCAACATGAAGCCCGGCAAGGACCAGAACAAGGACCAGAAGTGGTCCGGCCGCATCCTCGATCCGAACTCCGGCTCGACCTACGATTCAACCATCGCGCTGAAGGGCACCGATCGCCTGCGCGTACAGGGCTGCGCCTTCGGCGGCATGTTCTGCGGCGGCCAGACCTGGACGCGGGTGAACTGACTTTGTGGTGACACTCTGACCGAGACAAAGGGCCCGCAATGCGGGCCCTTTCGCTTTCGCCCGCCAAATCGGCGACGTGCGCGACATCACAGAGCCCGTCGCCCGCGTGATAGCCCTCACATCGCCGGTTCCGCGTCGATGTCACGATCCCCGCATGATCAACCCTAGGGGCGTGTCATGAACGGATTTCGTAAGGCTCTCTTCGCCACCATCATCGTCATCGCGTTGCCGGCCGCGCAGGCCAGCGCCAGCACTTTCGACGGCGCATGGAATGTCCGTATTTCGTCGTCGAGCGAGACCTGCGGTAACGGCTCGACCGTCGCGATCGGCATCAACAACGGTCAGATCGCCTCGAGCAGCGCAATGGTGACGGCATCAGGCCGCGTCGCGGATGCGGGCAGCATCAACGTCACCTTGAGCACCGGCATCAAGCGCGCCGTCGGCTTCGGCCGGCTCAGCGGCACCTCTGGCTCCGGCACGTGGCGCGGCAGCATGTGCAAGGGCACGTGGACGGCGGAGCGGATGTAAGTGCTCTTGTCCCGGACGCGGTGCAGCGTGCAACGCTTCTCCGCAGAGCCGGGACCAAGCATTCTTCGTGGGTCTCAAATCGCTGAGTCCCGGATCGGCGATGCATCGCCTTACGGCGATGCATCTTGTCCGGGGCACGGGACGCTAGCCGACCGGCGCCCCATACTCGGCGTCGGTCACGGGCTCCAGCCAGGTTGAGAACACGCCGTCGAGCGCTTCCTGCATGGCGATGTGGGTCATGCCGTTAGTTGGCGACCCGCCGTGCCAGTGCAGCTCGCCCGGTGGAATCCAGACGGTGTCGCCGGGACGGATTTCGATAACGGGCCCGCCCTTGGACTGGACCCGGCCGACCCCCGAAATCACATAGAGCGTCTGCCCGAGCGGATGGTGATGCCAGTTGGTGCGCGCGCCCGGCTCGAACGAGACGCGCGAGCAGTTCAGCCGCGCCGGCGCGGGCGCCATGATGACGGGGTCCTGCCAGACCGTGCCGGTGAAGTGTTCCCCGGGCGCACGACGGGTCGGCCGCGTGCCTGCAACAGTGATCTCCATTGGATTTACCTCACTTCTTTCCCGGTTACTTCTTGCTTGCGGCGTAGCGCGCCTTGGTCTCGGCGTTCATGGGATAGAGGCCCGGGAGCACCGCGCCATTGTTCACCTCGTTGACGATCCAGGCTTCCATCCGCTCCTGCTCGACACCCTCGTTGAGTACGTGCTCGAGCATCGCCTGCGGGATCAGCACGCAGCCGTCCTGGTCGGCGACCACAATGTCGTTCGGGAAGACCGCAACGCCGCCGCAACCGATCGGCTCGCCCCAACCGACGAAGGTCAGACCGGCGACTGACGGCGGCGCGGCATAGCCGTCGCACCAGACCGGCAGGTTGGTGCCGAGCACGCCCTCGACGTCACGCACGACACCGTCGGTGACGAGTGCGGTGACGCCGCGCTTCATCATGCGCGCGCACAGGATGTCGCCGAAGATGCCGGCGTCGGTAATGCCCATGGCGTCGACTACGGCGACGCAGCCCTCCGGCATCGCCTCGATCGCGGTGCGGGTCGAGATCGGCGACGACCAGGATTCCGGCGTCGCCAGATCCTCGCGCGCCGGCACGAAGCGCAGCGTGAAGGCCGGTCCCACCAGGCGCGGCAGACCCGGGCGCAGCGGACGCGCGCCGCGCATCCAGATGTTGCGCAGGCCCTTCTTCAGCAGGACCGTTGTGATGGTGGCAGTGGTGATGCCGGCGAGGGTCTTGCGGGCTTCGGGGGACAGCGACATGGAAACAGACGAGCTCCGGATGGGCGGGAAAGCACGCGCGCATCTTGCGGGGTGCGGGCCTTGCGTCAAGGGCCAACAAGCTACCAATCATGCGGGGCCGCAGCGCTGTTATGCGTCGCGATAACAAGGCTTTATCGTCTCCCCCTGCATTAATTTATTGGACTTGCGGGCACATTTACGCGAAGCAGGAACAAGCGGAGCTCAAGGCCGAGCCCGCGTATCTCCAGAAGCCCGATTTCGACACCCCATGTCCGCGACGCTTCCCCCGCCCCGCCTTCTGCCCAGTGGCGACAGCGCCGTCACGGTCGAGTTCAGCCGTACCATTGACGACGACGCCAACCAGCGCGTGCTGGCGCTCGACAAGGCGCTCGCGGCAAGCGCGATTGATGCCATCACCGAGTCCGTGCCGACTTATCGCTCGCTGCTGGTGCATTACGACCCGGGCAAGATCGGCTTCGACGCGCTCGGCGAAAAGCTGCTCGCGCTCGCCAGCCAGCCGCTGCCGCCGGCCACCAAAGCGCGCCGCTGGCGTATTCCCGTCGCCTATGGCGGCGAGCACGGCATCGACCTCGAGGACGTCGCGAAGGCGCTGAATACCACACCCGACGACATCGTCGCGCGTCACGTCGCCGGCGACTACAAGGTTGCCATGATCGGCTTCACGCCGGGGTGGTCCTATCTCAGCGGCCTCGACAAATCCCTGCAGATGTCGCGGCGACAGAATCCGCGGCTGCTGACGCCTGCCGGCACGATCTCGATCGGCGGCATCCAGGCCGGAATCCAGTGCCTGGCAGCGCCGAGCGGCTGGCACCTGCTCGGCCGCACTCCAGTGCGGACCTATCAGCTCCACCGCAATCCGACCTTCCTCACCGAACCCGGCGATCGCGTGACGTTTTTCGCCATCGACCACAAGACGTTCGAGGAACAGGACCGCGCCGCCGAAGCCGGCGAGATCATTGCCGAGCAGGTGGTCGCATGAGCCGGCTCGTGATCGCCAGCATCGGGCCTGCAAGCTCGGTCCAGGACGGCGGACGCCATGGAGCGCAGCGCTATGGCCTGACGGTCAGCGGCGCGATGGACCGCCTCTCGCTCGCGGCAGCGAACACGCTTGTCGGCAACGAACCGTTCGCAGCCGTTGTCGAGGTCGGCCCGTTCGGCGCCTCGTTCACCGCGCGCGACGGTGCCGTGCGCGTCGCCATTTCAGGCGCGCCGCGCAATGCGGAAATTGCCGGCAGTCCGGTCGCCATGGACACATCGGTGACGCTGAAGGACGGCGAGACGCTGACGCTGGGTTTTGCCCGCGGCGGGGCGTTCACTTATCTGGCGATCGAAGGCGGGATCAAGGGCGAGCCGGTGTTCGGCAGCCTTGCGGTCAACGCCCGTGCCGGTCTCGGCAGCCCCTACCCGCGCCCGCTGCAGGCCGGCGACGAATTCACCGTCGATGCCGCAAGCGGTGCACCGGACCTGCGCATCGAACTGCCGAAGCCATCGAGCGGTCCGATCCGCGTCCTGCTGGGACCGCAGGACGACGAGTTCGACGACGCCAACAAGGCGCTGTTCCTCGACAGCGAGTGGAAGATCTCGGCGACCTCCGATCGCATGGGCTACCGGCTCGAGGGCCCCGCGATCAAGCATCTGCATGGCCACAACATCGTCTCCGACGGCACGGTCAACGGCAGCATCCAGGTGCCCGGCAACGGCGCGCCGATCGCGCTGATGATGGATCGCGGCACCTCCGGCGGCTACCCGAAGATTGCGACCGTGATCACGGCCGATGTCGGCCGTCTCGCGCAAACCTCGGCAGGAACCGCGTTCCGCTTCAAGGCGGTCAGCATGGCCGAGGCGCAGGACGAGGCGAGAAAATTCGCGCAGCTGATCCGCAACCTGCCCGATCGCCTGCGCTCCGCCGACACCGTCGCGCTCAACATCGAAGCGCTCAGCGATGCCAACGTCGCGGGCTATGCTGTCAGTGCCGTCGACGCCCGGACCTGGCAGGTTGCGGCCGAGCCGTAAACGACAAGACGACCAGAGATGGAGAGCACCCCATGAAGACGATCGATCTCAATTGCGATCTCGGCGAAGGTTTTGGCGCGTGGGAGATGGGCAACGATGCCGCCATGATCGAACTGGCGAGCTCGGTCAATGTCGCCTGCGGCTTCCACGCCGGCGATCCCGATATCATGCGCCGGACGGTCGAGCTGGCGAAGGCGCGCGGCGTCTCGGTCGGCGCGCATCCTGGCTATCGCGACCTGCACGGCTTCGGCCGCCATCCTATCGCGGGCCTGAAAGCCTCCGAGATCGAGAACCTCGTCGCCTACCAGATCGGCGCCCTGCAGGCGATCGCGACCGCGGCCGGCCACAAGGTGACGCACGTGAAGGCGCATGGCGCGCTCTCCAATGTCGCCTGCGAGGACGACATGACCGCGAAGGCGATCGCCGCCGGCATCAAGGCGGTCGATCAGAGCCTGATCTTCGTCGTGCTCGCCAATTCGAAGCTGGTGAAGGCCGGCGAAGCCGCCAATCTGCCGATGGTGCACGAGGTGTTCGCCGACCGCGCCTATGAGGACGATGGCAATCTCGTCTCGCGCAAGAAGCCGGGTGCGGTGCTGCATGACGTCAAGGCGATCGCCGACCGCGTGGTGCGCATGGTACAGGACGGCGCGGTGGTCTCGGTCACAGGCAAGGTCATCAAGATGCGCACCGACACGGTGTGCATCCACGGTGATACGCCGGGCGCCGTCGACATCGCGCGCGGTTTGCGGCAGGCCTTGAAGGATGCAGGGATCGAGGTCGCGCCGTTCAAGCGCGGGGCGTGATCAGAACGGGTGCACCGACAGCGTGCCGAACACGATCGCGGCGATAACCGCGAAGGCGCTGTACATCGCGGCATGATGCACGCTCGCCCCGGTCCGCCGCGAGAGCGAACGCGCGTAGAAGTGCAGCCGGGCTTCCGCCGATAGTTCGCGCATGGTCGATCTCCAACGCCCCATATGCGGGATTATGAGGGATCAACCGGGGTGGCGGGCAAGAGACCCGCGGAAATAGCGATGCGGGTTCTCTGAAAACCCCGCATCGCAGGAGCAAATTCTACCCGCCCGCAGGTTCCGAGAATCTTATTCGTTCAAATCCGAGCCAGTTGGAACCGGCTCGGATGACGGTGGGATGACAGCTAGTAGACGTCAGCCTGGAAGCGGCCCGTCTTCTTGAGCTCGGCGACAAAACTGACGGCTTCGTCGGTCGAACGCGCCCCGAACTGGGCGACGATATCGACCAGCGCGCGCTCGACGTCCTTGGCCATGCGCTTGGCATCGCCGCAGATGTAGAGATGCGCCCCCTCGGCAAGCCACGTCCATAGCTCGCGGCCGACCTCGCGCATGCGGTCCTGCACGTAGAACTTCTTCTCGCCGTCGCGCGACCAGGCCAGCGACATGCGCGTGAGCAGGCCCGAGGTCTTCATCGCGTTGAGCTCCTCCTGGTAGAAGAAGTCGCAATCGCTGCGCTGGTGGCCGAAGAACAGCCAGTTCTTGCCGGGCGCACCGGTCGCCTTGCGGTCGAACAGGAAGGCACGGAACGGCGCAATGCCGGTGCCGGGGCCGATCATGATGATCGGCGTCTTCGGATCCTGCGGCAGGCCGAAATTGTGCGCCTTCTGCACATAGACCTTGAGCTTCTCGCCCTCGGCGATGCGCTCGCCGAGGAAGGTCGAGGCGACGCCGATGCGCTTGCGTTTGCCGATCACGTAGCGCACGGAATCGACCGTCAGCGAAAGCTTCCCAGGCGTCGCATTGTGCGAGGACGAGATCGAATAGAGCCGCGGCTGCAGCGGCTCAAGCGCCTCGACGAAGGCTTCAGGATGCGGCCGCGTACCCGAAAACTTCTGCAGCGCAGCCATGACGTCGAGCGCGGCGGCGTCGCCATCGGGATCCTCGCCCTGCGCCAGTGCCCGTGCCCTCTCGCGCTGCGCGCCGCCGGTGATGAAGGAGAGCAGTTCGAACAGCGTGTCGGGCGCCGGCGAGAGCGAAACGTCGTCGATCAGCACCTCACGCAGCGTCTTGCCGTTGACCTTCGTCGTGTGGGAGGCACCGAGCAACGCGATGACCTGGTCGACGAGGCCGAGCTCGTTGCGGGCGAACACGCCAAAACTGTCACCGACGACATAGTCGAGCTTGCTCTCGGAAAGATCGAACTCGACGTGATAGGTTTCCTTCTCCGACTTTCCCTTGTTGAGAAGACGGCGCGACAGGAAGGTCGCCGCAACAGGATTGTCGCGCGAGCGGCCGGGCTCGGCGATCGTCACGGTCACGGCGGGGGCCGCCACCGCGTCGACCTTGTCGGACGCCTTGTCGCCAGCCTTGGCCGCCGGCGCCTTGTCCAGCTCTTCGTGCAGCGACTTCAGCATCCGCGCGGTTTCCTTGCCGCCGGGGACGCAGAGGTTGAGCCGCGCTTCACTGCGGCTCGCGATCGCCTCCGAATAGTCGTGGCAATTGTAGCCGCACTGCCCGCAATCCTGCTGCGCCATCGCCGCCATCATCTTGCGCCGCACGGGACGGCCTTCGGCGAGCTTCATCCGATCGGCGATCGGCATGGTCTGGTCGTGCCAAGGCGCTTCACCGTCGTCACCATCACCGGCTTGCATGACCGCGGCGCCCTGCTCGGCCGACAGCGGCGCGGCCGCGTCAGGCGACAGCAGCCCGGCAAAGAAGCCGTTCAGCCAGGAGCGTTGGGCGTCGGAGAACGGGGCGCTCGTGGGAATGATGTCGAGTTTCGGCGGAGGGCTGATCTGGTTCATGAAGACACCTCGGCATCGGCAAGCTTGCGCAGCGTCTCGCCGTCGTGGCGGCGCGCAAAGGACAGGAAGGTTTCGTCGGAAGACGAGCGATGGGCGATATAGGCCTTGAGCAGTCCTTCGACTGTCTTCGGCGCGTCCTCGGCCTTGAGGTCGTGATAGACCTCCTGCCCGACGTCGGCGTCAGGACCGAACCCGCCGCCGGTGAAGAGATGATAGCCCTCCACCGTGTCCTCCTCGTTGACAGGCACGCGCGCCCCGATCAGGCCGATGTCGCTGATGTAATGCTGGGCACAGGAATGGTGGCAGCCGGTGACGTGGATGTTGACCGGCTTGTCCATCTCGACGCGCGGCTCGCACCAGTCGCCGATCTCGGCGGCGTGGCGCTTGGTGTTGGAGGCGGCGAAGCGGCAACCGGCATTGCCGGTGCACGCGATCAGGCCGGCGCGGATGTGCGAAGCCTCGACCGCAAGCCCGATCTGCTTGATCGCCGCGATGGCAAGCTCGACATTCTCGTCGCGCACCCCTGATATCAGCAGGTTCTGCCAGACGGTCAGACGGATCTCGCCGTCGCCGAGGTCCCGCGCCACCTTGGCGAGGCCCCGCATCTGATCGCTGCTGATCTTGCCGAGCGTCAGCGACACGCCGATCCAGTTCAAGCCGTCCTGCTTCTGCTTGTGCACGCCGATATGCGCCATGCGGTCCGCGGCCGGCCGCGGCGCAAACGCCTCTTCCGGCACGCGCGTGAATGGTGTCTTCAGCCGTTCCTCGACGATCTTGAGAAAGCCGTCATGGCCCATGGCGTCGAGCACGTATTTCAGCCGCGCCTTGTTGCGGTTGGTGCGGTCGCCGTGCTCGATGAACACGCGCACGATGGCGTCGGCAACGGCGGTGGCGTCTTCAGGCTTGACGACGATGCCGGAATATTTGGCAAAGTCCTTGTGGCCGGTGATGCCACCGAGGCCGAGGCGGAACCAGATCCCGGGCTCGACGCCGAAGCCGTCCTGCACCTCATATGCCGTGAAGGCGATATCATTGGTCTCCTCGAGCACGGCGATCCTGCCGGCGCCGTCGAAGGCGACGTTGAACTTGCGCGGCAAGCCATACAGCGAGCGATCGTTCAGGATGTGGTAGTGCCACTCGCGCGCATAAGGCCGCGTGTCGATCAGCTCCTGCGGGTCGATGCCCGCCGTCGGCGTTCCCGTCACGTTGCGGATGTTGTCGGCGCCGGAGCCGCGCGAGCACAGGCCTAAGTCCTGAATGCCTTCGATCAGCTTCACGGCGTTCTTCGGCGGGATCTCGCGAAGCTGCAGATTGGCGCGAGTCGTGACGTGGCTGTAGGGCCCGCACGTTTCATCGGCGAGATCGGCAAGGCCGGCCAGCTGCCAGTGCTTCATGATGCCGTTCGGAATGCGCAGACGGCACATGTAGGAGTCCTGCGTCGGCGCGACGTAGAAGATGCCGTAATAGCGCCAGCGGAAATTGTCCGCCGGACTCGGCGGCGTATTGTCGAGCGCCTGCTGGCGGAGACGCGGATAGGCATCGAAGGGATGCTCGTCGCGCTTGACCTTCTCCTGGTCGGCGAGCTTCTTGCCCGCCGCGATGACCTTGTCCTGCGCCTTGATGTGCACGGCATCGGGACCGGTGGGCTCGGCGTTCGCCTTGCCGGCGCCGCCGCCAAGACCGCGACCGACGCGACTGATCTGCAGACCGGTCGTGAAGCCTTCGAGGTAGCGTTTCTGGTCGTCGGTAAAGTCGACTGAGACGGTGTCGATTTTCATGGTCAGTAACGAAGCTCCTGCGGCCACCTGAGTGGTATCGACGGAAAGTGCACGACCCGCGAGGAGCTCGGCTGGCTCGAGAGCCGGCTGCGCACCCAACGGTCCGATCAGCTTCGTTGCTGGGGACTGGCGCAGCAGGCATCTGTGACAGGCTGGCCGCACTGCAACATTCAATTTGCGTGCCAGCTTTGACGAAATGAAAATGTGTCTAGTATCAAGCAGCTAAGAGCACAAAAGGGAACTCAGGGCCCTGGAGCTCTTACGAAATTCGAGCAGTCGGCCTAAAATTTAGACGCGGATCCCCAGCGCTCAAAAACGATGCAGGCCCGAATCACGCCTTCCAGCGACCCACCTCGAAGGCCTCAAGATGACCCCGAATATTGGCGGGATCAAAAGCCGGCCCGGCGAATGCGCCGAATGCCGCGGGGGCCTGGCCGGGGGGCTGGCGGCCGAGGGCGCCGTCGTAGAGGTCGGGCCTGAACACGGCCATGGCCGTCTTGACGCCGTCGGGCGTCAGCGTCGTCTGCCCCCAGCGCACCATCTGCGCATAGAGCCAGGCGGCCTGGACCGGATCGGGGCGCCCTGCTTCCTCACGTCCCACCAGAAGGTAGCTGCCGCTCTCGCGAACGGTGCCGTCCGGCGAAATCTTGAGGCGCCCGGTGAGGGTGCGCTGGATGACTTCGGCATCGACGCCGATCCGCTCGGGCTGCGCCAGGATCTGCGCCGCTTCGGTCCGGTTTTCCGGATACTCGATGAACTCCGCGGCTTTCACCGCCGCGCGCACCAGGCTCGCGACCACGTCCGGATTCTTGTCGGCCCAGACCTGGCGGAGCGCCAGCACCTTCTCCGCCGCATGGGCCAGGATGTCGGAGACGAAATGCAGGATGTGGCCGATCCCGAGATCGACCGCGATCGAATTCCAGGGCGCGCCGACGCAGAACGCATCGACATGACCGTTGGCGAGACTGTCGACCATATAGGGCGGCGGCAGCACCACCAGCCGCACGTCCTCGTCGGGATCGACGCCGGCCGCCGCCATCCAGAACCGCAATTGATAGTTGTGGGTCGAGAACGGGAAGGTCATACCGAAGGTCAACGGATCGGCCCCCGCTTTACGCCGCTTGGCGACCACGCGCGCCAACGCTTTTGCCGTGGCGAGCGGATCGAAGCGGTCGCCGTCGATCTCCTCCATCAGCGCGGCATGAAGCGCCGGCGAGACCGTGATCGCATTGCCGTTGATGCCGAGATTGAAGGGCGCCGCGATCGGCACCTTGACATGACCGAGCCCGAGCGAGGACGCAATCGCGACGGGCGCGAGCAGATGCGCGGCGTCGAACAAGCCGATATTGAGCTTGTCGCGGACGTTGGACCAGGAGACCTCGCGGACCAGTTCGACCTCGAGCCCTTCGGCCGCGGCAAATCCCTTGTCGACGGCGACGATCAGCGCTGCGGCATCGACCAGCGGAATGAAACCGATGCGGAGGGGAACGGTCATTTCAGCATCTCCGACGCGGTGATGATCGACTGGGCGATCTCACCGATTTTCTTTTTCTCGCGCATCGCGGTAGAGCGCAGCAGCACATAGGCCTCGTCCTCGGTCAGGCCCTTCACCTTCATCAGGATGCCCTTGGCCTTCTCGATGACCTTGCGATCCTCGAGCTGCGACTTGGTGCGCTCCAGCTCCTCCTGGAGTTTTGCGAAGGCATTGAAGCGCGACACGCAGAGGTCGAGGATAGGCTTGATGCGCTCCTTCCTCAGCCCGTCGACGATGTAGGCGGAGACCCCCGCCTCGACTGAAGCCTGGATCGAGGATGAATCGCTCTGATCGACGAACATCGCGATCGGGCGCCGCACGGCGCGGCTGACCTGGAACATCGCTTCCAGCACGTCGCGGCTGGGGTTTTCCAGATCGATCAGGATGATGTCAGGGTCGACCGCATAAATACGGGCGAGCAGGCTTTGCATCTCGCTGATATGGACGATCTGCGTGAATCCGGCCTCCCGCAACCCTTCCTCGAGGATCGCAGCCCGGATCGGGCTTTCGTCGACGATCACGATTTTGGGCGACTGTTCGGCGCTCATTGCTCACTCACCACCAGTGATTCATCCATAGCATGCCCTCAGGCCCTGCAAAGGGTTGTAATTATGGGCAATTGGGACTAGCTCAACCCTGTCAATCAGGCAGATTTGGATATGGATCAGACGGCTGCGCCCAAGGTCAGCTTCGTGTCGCTCGGGTGCCCCAAGGCTTTGGTGGATTCCGAGCGCATCATCACGCGCCTGCGCGCCGAGGGTTACGAGCTCGCCCGCAAGCATGACGGCGCCGACATCGTCATCGTCAACACCTGCGGCTTCCTCGACAGCGCCAAGCAGGAATCGCTCTCGGCGATCGGCGAGGCCATGGCCGAGAACGGCAAGGTGATCGTGACCGGCTGCATGGGCGCGGAACCCGAGCAGATCGAGCAGGCCTATCCCGGCGTGCTCTCCATCACCGGCCCGCAGCAATATGAGAGCGTGCTGGACGCCGTGCATCGCGCGCTGCCGCCCGCCCACAATCCGCATCTCGATCTGGTGCCGCCGCAGGGCATCAAGCTGACACCGCGCCACTACGCCTATCTGAAAATCTCCGAGGGCTGCAACAACCGCTGCACCTTCTGCATCATTCCGAAGCTGCGCGGCGATCTCGTCTCCCGTCCGGCCAACGACGTGCTGCGCGAGGCCGAACGCCTGGTCGACGCCGGCGTCAAGGAACTGCTGGTAATCTCGCAGGACACCTCGGCCTACGGCGTCGATCTCAAATACGCCGAGAGCCCGTGGAAGGATCGCCAGGTCCGGGCCAAATTCATCGACCTCGCGCGCGAGCTCGGCGAATTGGGCGCCTGGGTCCGCTTGCAATATGTCTACCCCTACCCGCATGTCGACGAGGTCATCGCGCTGATGAACGAGGGCAAGGTGCTGCCCTATCTCGACATCCCGTTCCAGCACGCAAGCCCCGAGGTGCTGAAGGCGATGAAGCGCCCGGCGGCGCAGGACAAGACGCTGGCGCGCATCAAGCGTTGGCGCGAGCAATGTCCCGATCTCGCTCTCCGCTCGACCTTCATCGTCGGCTTCCCCGGCGAGACGGATGCCGATTTCGCCCATCTGCTCGACTGGCTGGACGAAGCCGAGATCGATCGGCTCGGCTGCTTCAAGTACGAGCCGGTCGCCGGCGCGACCGCGAACGCGATCGAGAACCCCGTGCCGGAAGAGATCAAGCAGGAGCGCTACAATGCGCTGATGGCGCGCCAGCAGAAGATTTCCGCACGCAGGCTGAAGCGCAAGGTCGGCACGCGCCAGCAGATCATCATCGACGAGGTCGGCCCGACCGTCTCAAAAGGCCGCTCCAAGGCCGATGCGCCGGAGATCGACGGCGCCGTCTACCTGTCGAGCCGCCGCCCCTTGCGCGTCGGCGAGATCGTCACCGCGAAAATCGAACGCGCCGATCAATACGACCTGCACGGCAGCGTCGCGGGATTCTAATCTTCCGCTGACGCGGCCGTTGCAGCCACGAACTCGCTGCTCCCTCTCCCGCAAGCGGGAAAGGGAGCGGGTCATCGCTAAGCTACGGCAGCATCACGCTCGCCGTTCGCTTCTCCCGACGCCTGCTGTTCGTCACGCGCGGCGAACACTTCCTTGGCTGCGAACAGCCCGTTCAGCGCCGCCGGGAAGCCCGCATAGACGGCCATCTGCATGATGATCTCCACGATCTCGTCGCGAGACAGCCCGACGTTCAGACCCGCCTCGATATGCACCTTGAGCTGAGGCGCGGCATTTCCGAGCGCCGTCAGCGCGGCGATCGTGGCGATCTCTCGATCGCGCAGGCCGAGGCCGGGGCGGCAGTAAATGTCGCCGAACGGAAACTCGATCACGTATCGTGCGAAATCCGGCGCGATGTCGGCGAGTGAAGCGACGACCTTTTCGCCGGCGCTGCCGTCAATGCGTGACAGGGCGCGCTGGCCGCGATCGAACCGGCTTGCGTCTTGTGTTTGGGCGTGCGTCATTTTCCTTCGTCCTCTGTTCGTCGCTGGCATAGCCGGCGATCTTGGTATCAAGGACGAGCAGGCATTCCTGGAGTTCGGCAATCTGCGTGCGCACCTGTTTGCGGTGGACTTCCAGGATCCGCCGCCGGGATGTCCCGGTAGCGTCGCCTTCGTCACGAAGCGCCGCGTAACGCAACATGTCCCGGATCGGCATTCCCGTGGTCTTGAGCCGACCGAGGAATTCGATCCATCTGAGGATCGATGCGTCAAAGTCACGCTGGCCGGAGCGATCCCGGTCAGCGTATGGCAGCAGCCCGATGCGCTCATAGTAACGCAGCGTGTGCGTCGATAGGCCGGTTCGTTTTGCGAGGTCGCCGATCTTCATGTGTGCCCGTTCTCGTACTGACGCACGTACAGATACCCCTTCGAGCGCGCTCTAAGTCAAGGGGGATCGAAGGTACCGTTCCCGCGAGGTCAAGATGGCGCGACAGCGGAAGATTTCGACGCGCCGGCTGGGCGGCAGCATCGCGGGATTCCGAGCTTCAGGATCCCGCCAGCCATTTCGGCACCCAGCGCTCCGGCCGCGGCGCGCGGGCAAGATCAGCTTGCGCCTCCGACAGATTCGCAGGCTCGCCGTCGATGCTCGGGCGAATGTCGTATTCGAAGTTCGGCATGACGCGGCCGTCGGCATAGAGGCCGAATTTCATCGCGTACCACAGCCCGAGCTCGGGCTGCGCCTTCCGCATCTCCTCGCGCAGATCGCGCAGCAGGGATTCGATTGAGGCGGCTTCCTCGAACGGTTGCGGTCCGCGCGTCAGGACGCGCGCCTGGTATTGCCTGCCGACGATCGCGATCTCGAAGCTCGTCTTGTCCCAGGGCTTCTTGCCCTTCGGCAGATGCGCGGCGAGGCGCCAGCCGAGTTCGGCCATCAAGCGATGATTGGCCCAGTAGTCTTCGCGATCCCGGCTCCATTTTTCCATGAAGCCGCGAAAGTCGGGCAGCTCCGACGGATCGTCATCGGGCGCCGCGATCTCCCCGCTCAGCCGCCCGGTGAGCCATTGCGCGAGCTCGACCGTGTGGCATTCGACTTCGTCGTGCGGCAGCAGATCGTGCCACGCCTTGTCGAATTGTTGCGACGTCAGTTTAGCGAGCAGGCCATCGAGGCTCGGCGCCAGCAGCTCGTAATCGCCCTCGGACCCAAGCCCCACGATCGGCGGATTGTCACGGTCGAGACCCGCGCCATACCAGCCGCCAACAGCCGAGCCATCCGGCAGCCGCATGAACAGCGAAAACCGGTCGCGCAAGGGACTGCCGTCGACAATCGGCGCCTGATCGGAAAACTGGCCCTGCAGCGAGAAGCAGCCGACGCTGCCCCAGGGGCGCCCGTTCAGCCATCCGGCGAAGTCCAGCAACAGCGACGGCGCCTCGATGCCCGGCGGAAACGCGCCGCGAATGCTGTCGAGGTCGATCGGATAAGGCGTGTCGGACAAGGCTTTAAAAACAATCTGGTTGGTCCCGCCCCTCTTGGTCCGAACCGTCATGCGTTCGGTTCGAACCAATTCGCGTGCTGTGATCACAAACGCGCTAGGGACGTAATGGTTTCCAGGCGAGCATCTTTCACCTACCCCATGCACGCTGCGCGTGTGGCCTGTAAAGCGCCCGCTTGACAAGCCGTGCCATTCGCATGTATTGCCGCGCCCCATGATCAACGCTCGGACCCATCAGCGCACCGAAATGCTCCGCCGTCGCTTCCGCGACGATGAGAGGGTGCGCCATGTCCGACGACGCCGCTGAACCACTAAGTTCAGCCCCGTTCTCGAAAAGGCCGCACCCGCAAGGTGCGGCCTTTTTGCTTTTCCCGCGGCCTTTCCACCCATCTCCAGAGGAGTTCGACATGACCAACGCCACCCATCCGTATGCCGCGTTGATGGACATCACCGCACGGCCCAAGACCGTGTTCGTCCGCGGGGCCGGCTCCTACCTCTGGGACGACAGCCGCAAGCGCTATCTCGATTTCGTGCAGGGCTGGGCCGTCAACTGCCTCGGCCACTCCCCGCCCGCGATCGCCGACGCGCTTGCCGCGCAGGCCAAGCGGCTGCTGACGCCGAGCCCTGCCTTCTACAACGAGCCCAGCCTGAAGCTCGCTGAGCAGCTTGTCGCAAACAGCGCGTTCGACCAGGTGTTCTTTGCCAATTCGGGCGCGGAAGCCAACGAGGGCGCGATCAAGCTCGCGCGCAAATATGGCAGCATCCATCGAGGCGGCGCGTTCGAGATCATCACCTTCGAGGGCGGCTTTCACGGCCGCACGCTGGCGACGATGTCGGCCTCAGGCAAGAAGGCCTTTGAGCCGTTGTTCGAGCCGAAGGTCGCCGGTTTCAAGAAGGCGAAGCTCAACGACATTGCGTCGGTCGAAAAGCTGATCAACGACAACACCGTCGCCGTGATGCTCGAGCCGATCCAGGGTGAATCAGGCGTATGGCCGGCGACCGATCAGTTCTTGCAGGAGTTGCGCGCCCTCACCGGTGCGCACGGCCTCCTCCTGATCTTCGACGAGATCCAGACCGGGATGGGCCGGACCGGGAAGCTCTTCCACTACGAGCACACCGGCATCGCGCCCGACATCATGACGCTCGGCAAGGGCATCGGTGGCGGCGTGCCGCTCGCGGCGTTGCTCGCGACCGAACGCGCCGCCTGCTTCGAGCACGGCGACCAGGGCGGCACGTTCAACGGCAACCCGATCATGTGCGCGGTGGGGCTCGCGGTGCTCGACGAAGTCAGCAAGCCGGAGTTCCTGAAGACGGCGACCGAAACCGGCCTGCTGCTCGAAAGCGAATTGCAGAAGGTCTCGGCGCGGCACGGGCTCGGCGAAGTGCGTGGCCGCGGGCTCCTGCTCGCGCTCGACCTCAAGCTGCCGATCGCACCCGGCATCGTCGCCCAGGCATTCGAGGCCGGCGTGCTCCTCAACGCGCCGCAGGTCGACACGTTGCGCTTTATGCCGACGCTGAACGTCACACGGGCCGAGATCGCCGAGATGATCGATTGTCTCGATGGGATCTTGACCAGAGCCGGCGCGGCACGGCGGGTGGCGTAAGCTCGTCATTGCGAGGAGCGCAGCGACGAAGCAATCCAGACCGCCTCAACGGAAAGATTCTGGATTGCTTCGCTTCGCTCGCAATGACGGTGAATTACGGCTTCAAGATCGATGCGCCGGTGGTCTTGCGGCTTTCGAGATCGATATGCGCCTTGGCGGCGTCCTTAAGCGCGTAGGCATGGTTGATCGGCACGTGCAGCTTGCCGTTGATGACGGCGGCGAACAGCGTGTCGGCGCCTTCCAGCAGCTCCTTGCGCGTACCGATATAGTCGTTGAGCTTGGGCCGGGTCGCAAACAGCGAGCCGTGAGTGTTGAGTTCGGCGATCGAGAATGGCGGCACCGGGCCTGAGGCATTGCCGAAGGAGACGAACATCCCGCGCGGCTTCAGGCAAGACAGCGAGCCCGGGAACGTCGCCTTGCCGACGCCGTCATAGACCACGTCGCAGCCCTCGTTGCGGCTGATCTGTTTGACGCGCGCAACGAAGTCTTCCTCGTTGTAGAGGATGACATGGTCGCAGCCATTGGCCTCGGCAAGCGCAGCCTTCTCGCGCGAGCCGACGGTACCGATGACGTGGGCGCCCATTGCCCTCGCCCATTGGCAGGCGAGCAAGCCGATGCCTCCCGCCGCGGCATGGATCAGCACGCGATGATGCGGCTCGACCTTGAAAGTCTTGTGCAGCAGATACCAGACCGTCAGCCCCTTCAGCATCAGCACGGCGCCCTGCTCGTAGGTGATGTGGTCGGGCAGCTTGACCAGCCGCTCCCAGGGGATGTTGCGCTCCCCGGTATAGGCGCCGAGATTGTGGTAGTAGGCGACACGGTCGCCCGGATGGAAATTCGTCACGCCCGGCCCGACCGCGACGACTTCGCCCGAGGCTTCGTTGCCGGCGATGAAGGGCAGCCCCGGCGCCTTGTAGAGGCCGGTGCGGTAATAGACGTCGATGAAGTTCAGGCCGACGGCATGCTGGCGGATGCGCACCTCGCCGGGCCCGGGCGCCGGAACATCGACGCTCTCATAGACCAGGGCTTCGGGGCCTCCGACCTTGTGCACACGGACGGCTTTGGTCATCACCTGACCTCCTCTTCTGGCGGGCCAGCGAAAGACATCGCGCCCGCCTTGTCAACTCGACGCCGGCTGGAACGTCTAGACCGACGGCTTGCGGCTGTTCCTGCGGTTGCGTTTCGCCAGCACGTTGAAGAACTCGACCGCCGCCGAGAACGCAATCGCGAAATAGATGTAGCCGCGCGGGATGTGGAATTGGAATCCGTCCGCAACCAGCGCCACGCCGATCAGCACCAGGAAGGCCAGCGCCAGCATTTTCGTGGTCGGATGCTCCGCGACGAATCGCGACACCGGTCCGGACGAAATGTACATGATCACGCAGGCGATCACGACGGCCGCGATCATGATCTCGATGTCCTGCGCCATGCCGATCGCGGTGATGATCGAGTCCAGCGAGAACACGATGTCGATGATCACGATCTGGACGATGACCCAGAAGAAAGCGCTACGAGGCGACCTCGCGTCGCCCTCGCCGTCATCGGCTTCGACCTCGCCGTGGATCTCGTGCGTCGCCTTCGCGATCAGGAACAGGCCGCCGCCGATCAGGATGAGGTCGCGCCACGAGAAGCCGTAGCCCGAAAACGAAAGCACCGGGGCGGTCAGGCCGATCAGCCAGACCAGGAGGCTGAGCAGGATGATGCGGAAGATCAGCGCCAGCGCGAGGCCGACCTGGCGGGCGCGGTGCGCCTGCTTCTCGGGAATGCGCGAGACGATCACCGACAGGAAAATGACGTTGTCGATCCCGAGCACGATTTCGAGCGCGGTCAAGGTGAGGAGCGCGGCCCAGGCTTCGGGGCTGGTCAACAGGTGCATCATGCGAAGGATCTTGTCAGCCGTATCAATGCGTCGCTGAAGCTGATCCAGAGTGCGATCGCGCAGAGCGCGACAGTCACGCCGGTGCCGACGCGAAAGTCCATCTGCAGCGTGTAGAAGGAGAGCAGAGCCCAGATCGCAATCAGCGTCATCGTCAGCCAGCGCAGCCGCACGACGCGCACCGGATGCAGCACATGGAAGGGCACGAAGGTCAGCACCACCAGGCTTGCGACCAGCAGCGTCGACAGCAGCGGCGGCCAGTGCAGCAGGAACAGATAGAACGCCGCCGCATTCCACAGCGCCGGAAAGCCGCGGAAATGATTGTCGTCCGCCTTCATGCGCAGATCGGCGAAATATAATGCGCTGGTGACGATAATGGCGACGCCGAGCAAGGGAGCAGCGACCGGCAGCAGCAGGCCGCTGGCCACGATCGCATAGGCCGGCACGAAGACGTAGGTGACGAAATCGACCACGAGATCGAGCACGTCGCCCGACCAGTTCGGCTGCACGTCCTTGACGTTGAGCCGGCGCGCAATCGGCCCGTCGATCGCGTCGATGATGAGGGCGACGCCCAGCCATTGAAACATCGCCGCCCAGTGCTCGCGCACGGCCTCAAGCATCGCCAGCAGCGCGATCGCCGCACCGAACGCGGTGAAGATGTGCACCGAGAAGGCAGCGGCGCGGATCGCGGGCCTGGGCTTCAGGGAATCCTCTTGGCTGTCCATGGCTTCTGCTATCAGAATGACACCGATTTGCACATAAGCCATTGCGGCGCCCGGTCGCACAATTCGTCATAAAATCAGGGAAATATGACTGGGCTTGAATTTGCCGCGGGGCGTGTCCAATGTCGTTCCATGACAGATGCATCGACACTCTTTGACGCCGCCGTGATCGGCGGCGGACCGGCGGGACTTGGCGCGGCCATCGCATTGGCGCAGGCGGGCGCACGGACCGCGCTGGTGGCGCGTCGCGTGCCCTATGCCGACAATCGCACCACGGCGCTACTCGGTGCCTCCGTCGATCTGCTGGAGAGCCTCGACGTCTGGCCGCGCTGCAAGGACAAGGCGGCCGCGCTCGAAATCATGCGGCTCGTCGACGACACCGGTCGGCTCTTCCGCGCGCCCGAGGTCCGGTTCTCCTGCCACGAAATCGGCCTGGATGCCTTCGGCTACAACATCGACAATCGCTCGCTGATGCTGGCGCTGGAAGCGCGCGCGGCCGAACTGCCCGGTCTCGTCCGTTTCGACGACGAGGCCGAAACTGTCGTCATCGAAGCCGATGACGTCGCGATCCGCACCGCCGCTGCGCAATTTCTCTCGGCCCGCCTCGTGGTCGGCGCCGACGGCCGGCATTCGCTGTGCCGCGAAGCCTCCGGCATCGCGGTGACGCGGCGCGAACTGACCCAGACTGCGCTGACCTTCAACGTCGGCCACGCGCGGCCCCATCGCAACGTCTCGACCGAGTTCCACACGCCGCAGGGCCCTTGCGTGTTCGTGCCCCTGCCCGGCGATCGCTCCAGCGTCGTCTGGGTCTCGGCGCCTGCGGACGCCGAGCGGCTTCGTGGCCTGAGCGACGAGGAATTGTCCGCCGCGATCGAGAAGCAGTCGCATTCGATCCTCGGACGCATGACGGTCGAGCCGGGCCGCCATCTGTTCCCGCTGGCGATCGAACGTCCCAAATCCTTTGGCCGCGATCGCATCGCGCTGGTCGGCGAAGCCGCCCATGTGGTTCCGCCGATCGGCGCCCAAGGCCTCAATCTCGGCCTCCGCGATGCCGCCGACATTGCGCGGCTTGCGGGCGAGGCCATCGCGTCCGGTCAGGATCCTGGCACAGCAGACGTGCTCAAGCGTTACGACCGGGCACGGCGTCCGGATATCCTGAGCCGGACCTTTGCGATCGACATCGCCAACCGCTCTCTGCTCAACGATTTCCTGCCGCTCCAGCCGGTCCGCGCGGTCGGCATGCACCTGCTCGGTGCGATCGGCCCGCTCCGCCGCTTTGCGATGCGCGAAGGCCTGACGCCGACTTGGCGGCGATAGGCCGCTTACGGAAACGCCAGCCGGCCGGTCTGGATCGCCCACATCACGCTGGTCAGGGTGACTACGGACGCAAACGTCCCAAGCAGCACCGCGACGGAGGCGGATTCGATCCAGGCGTCGTTCTGCCGGGCGATGACGAACACGTTCAGCGCCGGCGGCAGCGAGGCCATCAGCACGGCGGTCGCGGCCCAGGGCTGCGCAAACGGGCCGAACGCAAGCATCAGGCCGAACGCTGCGAGCGGGTGGATCAGGAGCTTGACCGCGATCACGCCCGGCACTTCCCACGGGACCCGATCGAACGGACGAAGCGCCACGGTCACGCCGAGCACGAACAGCGCGGTCGGGGCGGCTGCGTTCTGGAGGAAGGTGATGGTGCGATCGAGCGCGACGGGCATCTCGATATGCAGCGATGCGAAGGCCGCGCCAAAACAGGCCGACATGATCAGCGGATTGAGCACGATCTGCTTCAGCACCACGCCGAAGGCATGCACGATCGAGGGATGGTCGCGGTCGGAGAGCTCGATCAGCAGCGGCACGATCGTGAACAGGAAGATGCTGTCGCAGCAGAAGATCAGCGCGGTCGGCGCCGAGGCCTTGGTCCCGAGCACGGCGAGCGCCAGCCCCGGTCCCATGTAGCCGATATTGCCATAGCCGCCGGAGAGCCCGGCGAGCGTCGCCTCGCGCAGCGTCAGCCCGCCGAGAACTTTGCCGACGACCAGCGCGAGTGTGAACGCCGCAACTGTCGACAGCGTGGTCGCGACCAGGAACGGCGGGTTGTTCAATTCCGAGAACGGCGTCTTCGACATGATCGCAAACAGCAGCGCCGGCAGCGACACATAGAGCAGGAAGAAGTTCATCCAGGCGAGGCCCGATTCCGGCAGGGATTTGACCTTGCCACAGGCGAATCCAACGAAGATCAAGCCGAAATAAGGTAGAGCCAGATTGAGGATATCGACCATTGATGAAGTGTTTTCTGAACATTGGGGGGCTATCTGCCCCGCAACCGCGGGTTAATTCCAGATCAGGGCACTAGCATCGGCCACAATCCTGGTCTATCGACGGGGAATGATTAAAGCGCGGACCGCCAAATTCCAGATCGGACAGGTCGTGCGCCACCGGATCTTTTCGTTCCGGGGCGTGATCTTCGACATCGATCCGGAATTCAACAACACCGAAGAGTGGTGGCTGTCGATCCCCGAGGAGGTGCGGCCCCACAAGGACCAGCCGTTCTATCACCTGCTAGCGGAGAACGCTGAGTCGGAATACGTCGCCTACGTTTCCGAACAGAATCTCGTGCCGGATGATTCCGGCGAGCCGGTCCGGCATTCCCAGGTCGCCGAGATCTTCGTCAAGGACAAGACCGGCGGTTACCGCCCGCGCAATCCGTCGCTGAACTGAGTTTTCGCAGCCATCAACTGGCCAACAAAAAGGCGCTCGAAACCGAGCGCCTTTTTCATGTCCGGGATCGGGTCCCGATTACTTCTGGCCGGCGGGCGGCGTGCCCTGCTGCTCGAGCTTCTTGCGCTGCTCGTCAGCCTTCTTCTGAAGCTCTTCCTGGAGCTTCTTCTGGGTTTCCTCGAACACCTTCGGATCCGTCGGCGGACCATCATAGGCCTTCTGGAATTCGCCGGCGAGCGGCAGCGGCAAGGTCAGCGGTGCGCCGTTCGCATTGATCGCCTGAACAACGAGGTTCTGGCCCTTCTTCATGTTGTTGATGAACTCGGGCGTGGCCTCGTAGTCGGACATGCAGCCGTTCTGGAAACAGATCACATAAGGGCTCTGCAACGGCGGATTGTTGTCCACGATGATGCGGGTACCGTGCACCAACTGCATGCCGAGCGGCAGCGTCACGCGCAGGATCTTCTTCGGCTCGCCTTCCGGCTCGATGATGACGGCCGCGATGACCGGCTGGCCCGACTCGATACGACCGTCCTTGCCGGTGAAGCAGACCTGCTTGGCATTGGCGTCCTGGCCCTTGAGGCAGAACTTGGTCCAGGGGGCATAGATCAGCTGGATCTGCTGATCGGCCGGCTGGGCCGCACCCTGCTGGGCCGGCGCTCCTTGTTGGGCGGGAGCCGGCTGGGCGGGTGCCTGAGCGGCCGGCGCCGGCGCTTTTGGGGCAGCCTTCGGAGCGGCCTTCGGGGCAGCCTTGGGCGCGGGCGCGCCCGGAGCTGGCGCGGGAGCCTGGGCCTCGGCGGCAAACGGGACGGCCAACGCCGTCGCCGTCAACAAGGCGAGAAGTCGCCCGCGCGGCCGGACGGACGCGGCCAAGTAACGGAAATTCATTGCGGAAAACCCTTTCTGAACGGGAAGTGCCCGAACCGCTTCGACGCACCGAGCCTGGCCGCGTTGGGCGCGGCTCTCTCCCCGTCAAATGAGGCGGATAAGTGACGGGCTCGGCGCTCTTGCGCGATTGCGTGCCTTCTTAACGTGGCCGACGAAAAGATCAATGCCGACAACCGTCTTTGGCCGCGTGCCGGCGTGGGCCCCGGGGAAAATCCCTGTGATAGGATTCAGGCCCGCCCGGTCCTCGAATCAACGTGTGCAGATGTTCATGTTCCAGCGCCTTCTCGAGGGCCGCCCAGTGGGTCTTTGCGTCCGCCTTTGTGTCCTGGCTTTCGCCCTGGGGCTTCCGGCAAGCGGTGCAGGGGCCGGGGAAGCCCACGCCATCGCCATGCACGGCAAGCCGGCGATGCCTGCCGATTTCACCCACATGCCCTACGTCAACCCTGGCGCCCCCAAAGGCGGCCGGCTGACCTGGGGCGTTCTCGGCACCTTCGACAGCCTCAATCCCTTCATCGTCAAGGGACTGGCCGTGCAGCCTGTACGGAACTACGTGGTCGAGAGTCTGCTCGCGCGCGGCAATGACGAGCCGTTCACGCTCTACGGCCTGCTCGCCAGATCGGTCGAGACCGATGACGAGCGCAGCTTTGTCACGTTCCACATCGACCCCCGCGCCCGCTTCTCCGACGGCAAGCCGGTCCGCGCCGAGGACGTGCTGTTCTCCTGGCAGTTACTGCGCGACCACGGCCGTCCCAACCACCGGCAATATTACGGCAAAGTCGCAAGTGCCGAGGCGCCGGATCCCCTCACCGTCCGCTTCGACCTTGCGGGCGCCAATGACCGCGAACTGCCGCTGATCCTCGGCCTGATGCCGATCCTGCCGAAACATGCGGTCGACGTCGCGACGTTCGAGGAGACGACGCTGACGGGCCCGGTCGGCTCCGGCCCCTATCGCGTCACCGCAGTGAGGCCCGGTGCCAGCGTGACGCTCACCCGCAATCCCGACTATTGGGGCCGTGACCTCCCCATCAATCGCGGGCTCTACAATTTCGACGAGATCAGGCTCGACTATTTTCGCGAGGCCAACGGCCAGTTCGAAGCTTTCAAGCGCGGCCTCTATGATTTCCGCATCGAGCACGAGCCGCTGCGCTGGCACGACGGCTACGACTTTCCCGCGGCGAAGAATGGCGATGTGATCCGCGACACCTTCAAGCCGGGCGTGCCGCAACCTTCCGAATTTCTGGTGTTCAACACGAGGCGTGCCATCTTCGCCGACATCCGCGTGCGCCAGGCGCTGACGCTGCTGTTCGATTTCGAGCTGGTCAACCGCAACTACTTCTTCAACCTCTACTCGCGCGTCGCTGGCTATTTTGCCGGCTCGGACCTGTCAGCGTATGGCCATCCCGCCGATGCGCGCGAGCGCGAGCTGCTCAGGCCGTTCGCCGCGCAGATCCCGCCTGACATCCTGGACGGCAGCTACCGCCTGCCGGTGACCGACGGTTCTGGGCGCGACCGCACCACGCTACGCGCGGCTCTGAAGCTGTTGTCGGAGGCCGGTTACGATCTCGACGGCACCGTGCTGCGGAACCGCGCGACCAAGGCGCCCTTCACATTCGAGGTATTGGTCACGACCCGCGACCAGGAACGCGTCGCGCTTGCCTTCCAGCGCGACCTCAGGCGCGCCGGCATCGAGCCCAGCGTCCGATCGGTCGATCCCGTGCAGTTCGACCAGCGTCGGCTCGCCTACGAGTTCGACATGATCCAGAACCGTTGGGACCAGTCGCTGTCGCCCGGCAATGAGCAATATTTCTACTGGGGGAGCGCTGCCGCCGACAATCCGGGCACCCGCAACTACATGGGTGCCAGGGATCCCGCGGTCGATGCGATGATCGCCGCACTGCTGGAAGCCCGTGAACATACGGATTTCGTATCCGCAGTGCGGGCGCTCGATCGCGCTTTGATCTCGGGTTTCTATACAATCCCCCTGTTTAACGTATCCGAGCAATGGATCGCGCGCTGGAATCGGATAGAACGGCCAGAGGCCACCTCGCTGTCCGGCTATTTGCCGGAGACCTGGTGGTCGAAGGGGCAGCCGCAAGCTCATCAAGCAAAGTGACGCCGTGAACCAGCCAGCCGTATCGCCGACGCTCGACACGTTGTTTCAGCGCACGCTGATGCGGCAGCCGCACGCGACCGCTCTGCTCGACCCCCTGAACAAGTTCCGCGTGACCGGGCACCAGCCGCGGCGGATGAGCTATGCCGAGGCTGACACGGCCATCGAGGCGCTGTCGGCGTATTTCGTCGAATCAGGCCTGCCGGCCAATTCCGTCATCGCCGTCCAGCTGCCGAATACGGTCGAGTTCGTGCTCACCGTTCTCGCCGCCCATCGCGCGGGACTCGTCGTCGCCGTGCTGCCGCTGCTCTGGCGCCATGCCGAACTGACCGCCGCTCTGAACCGCACCGCGGCGCGCGCCATCGTCACCATGAGCAAGGTCGACGGCGTCAACTATGCCGACCTCGCAATGCATGCGGCCGCGGAAGCCTTCTCGATCCGCCATGTCTGCGGCTTCGGGACCGACCTGCCCGAAGGCATGGCCTCGCTCGACGACGTCTTGGCCCGTCCGCCCGGCACCGCGCGCGCCGTGATTCAGGATGGCCGCAAGGCGGCGATGATCTCCTTCGACGTCACCGCGGAAGGCTTTCGTCCGGTGCCACGGCCGCATTTCAGCCTGATCGCCGGTGGGCTCGCGATGTCGCTGGAAGCCGACATCAGGCAAGGCGCGACCGTGATGGCGGCGTTCACGCCGATGTCGTTCGCAGGGCTCGCCTCCTCGCTCGCGGTGTGGCTGCTGTGCGGCGGCACACTGGCGCTGCATCATCCGTTCGAGAACGACGTGCTGGAACAGCAGATCAACGCGCACGAATGCGACGTGCTGATCGCGCCGGCGCAGTTCGCCCAGCGGCTCGGCGATTCCGATCTGGCGGCGCGGATGCCGACCTTGCGCAACGTCATCGGCCTGTGGCGTGCCCCCGAGCAGGTGGCGGCGAGCGAAGCATGGATCGCGCCGCACGCGCCGTTCACGGACGTCTATCTGTTCGGCGAGGCCGGATTGTTCGGCGCCCGGCGTGGCGAGGACGGCATGCCGGTGCCGGTGATGCCGGGACCGCACGGCGCGCCGCGCGAGCAGTCGGGTTCGTCGATCGCCGGCGAGATTCTGCTGACGCCGAAAGGCACGCTCGGCCTGCGCGGCCCGATGGTGCCGATCGCGGCCTACGCCCCGCCGCCGCCGGTCGGCGACACCCTGATCGCGCAGCCGCCACGCGACTATGTCGATACCGGCTATGCCGCGCGGCTCGACCGTCCCAGCGGCGCGATCTGCATCACCGCGCCGCCCTCCGGGATCATGGCCGTCGGCGGCTACCGCTTCCTCTCCAACGACCTCCAGGAATGGGCGCGCCGGCTCGGCCAGGGCGCGCTGCTGACCGCACTGCCCGACCGGCTCTCCGGTCACCGGCTCGCGGGCCGGGCCCAGGACAATGCCCGCGCCCGCGAGGCGCTCAGCGAACTCGGGCTTAACCCCCTGATGGTCGAAGCTTTTCGCGATCGATCCGGGCCGGTCTAAGCGAAGTTTCGACCGTTCCATTGACGCTGCATTAAGGCGGCCGGACTAGATTGCGCGGCACCTGTTGCGTGATCAGAGTCTCTCGATGTCCCAGGCTGGCCCGATCCTGTTTGTGTCCAATGGCGAACGGCCGGCCTTCATTGCGGCGCTGGACGAGGCGCGATTCTTCCCCGTGATCGACACCGGCTGGGCCGGCGCGGCGCGCGCGGTCGAAGAGGTGCAGCCGGCCGTGGTTCTCGCCGCGATGCATGCCGGGCACGAGCCGCATCTGGCGCTGCTCGCCAGGAAGATCGCGGAGCAATCACCCTACCTCCCCTTCGTGGCGCTGGATGCGGCGGGCGCGCTCCCGCACAACGCCCTGCCTTTCTCCTCCTCGCGCGGCGGCCATTCCGAACGCCTGATCGCGCGACTTCGCGCCGCGCTGCGCATTCGCACGCTCCACGCCACGGTGCTGCGCCGGCTGCCGGAGGTGAAGGTCGCACTGCCGGAGGCCGATCCCGCACGCGATGCTACGGTGCTTCTGATCGGCCGCGGCGCGGCTTACCCTGCGCTTTCGGTCGCGCTCGGCGAGCGCGTCGGCGTCGTCGGAGCGCTCTCCATCGAGGCCGCGGCCAAGCATCTCAACACCCGCGACCTCGACGGCGTCGTGCTCGCGGAAGGTTTTACCGCCCGCGTGACCGATGCCTTCCTCACGGTGCTCGCCGAGGACACCCGCTTCCGCAGCCTGCCCGTGATCCTCACCGCGCATCAGTTGACGCAGACCTACGACCTGCCCAATCTCGAACTGATCCCGGGCGAGCCGGCGAAAGTCGCCGCCAACGCACTGCCCCTGATCCGCCAGCACGCGATGGAAGCTCAGCTGAGCCGCACGCTGCGCTCGATCGATGCCGGCGGCTGGCTCGACCCGCGCAGTGGCCTGCTCACGGTGGAAGCTTTTGCGCGCGATTTTGCCAAGGCTGTCGAGCAGACGCTGGCCCGCGGCGGCGGCCTCTCGGTCGCGCGCTTCGCCTTCGACCCCGGCAATTCCCGCGCCCAGCTCGATGCCGCGCGCATTCTCAGCCGCCTGATGCGGCAGATGGATTTTGGCGTGGCGCAGAAGGACGGTTCGGTCATCGTCGTGTTCGCGGAGACCGACTTCCGCACCGCGCACATGATCGCCCGCCGTCTCTCCGCGGTGATGCGGCACACGTCCAACGGTAAGCACGAGATGCGCAGCGATCCCGTCGTCTCGGTGGATTCGCTCTCGCCGTCGGATACGGCAAGATCGCTGCTCGGACGGCTGTCGGCCGACGCGTCGCGCGCGGCGTCGTAGTTACCTCGCGAGCTGCCACAACAAACACCGTCATTGCGAGCGTAGCGAAGCAATCCAGACTGTCTCCGCGGAGGGACTCTGGATTGCTTCGCTGCGCTCGCAATAACGTGGTGAGACCTGAAGCCTCACGCCGCCTTCTTGCTTTGCGCGAGCTGCGCCAGCTGGCGCATGATCTCGGTGGTGCCGGCGAGACGCTCTTCCGGCGTTTCCCAATCCTGCAGGAACACCACCTTCATGTCCGGCCGCACCTTCGCGGCCTGGCCGTGGCTGCGGATGAAGCTCACCAGGCGATCGGGATGGGCAAACGAATTGTCGCGGAAGGCGATGACGGCGCCCTTCGGGCCGGCATCGATCTTGCCGACATTGGCCTGACGGCAGAACGCCTTGATCGCGGCGACCTTGAACAAATAGCGCACCTCGTCCGGCAGCACGCCGAAACGATCGCGCATCTCGGCGCCAAAATTCTCGATCTCCTCCTCGCTGTCGAGGTCGGCGAGCCGGCGGTAGAGTGACAGCCGCACCGAGAGATCGCCGACATAGTCCTCCGGAATGAGCACGGGCATGCCGATGGTGATGGTCGGCGACCAGCGATCGGCGGCGGGCTCCGACACGCCGGCCTTGAGGTTGACGATCGCCTCCTCCAGCATCGACTGGTAGAGTTCGAAGCCGACCTCCTTGATATGGCCGGACTGCTGCTCGCCCAGGATGTTGCCGGCGCCGCGGATATCGAGGTCGTGCGAGGCGAGCTGGAAGCCCGCGCCCAGCGTCTCCAGCGATTGCAGCACGGTGAGCCGGCGCTCGGCCTGCACCGTGATCTTCTGCTGCGCCGGCAGCGTGAACAGCGCATAGGCCCGCAGCTTGGAACGGCCGACGCGGCCGCGGAGCTGATAGAGCTGGGCGAGGCCGAACATGTCCGCGCGATGCACGATCAGCGTGTTGGCATTGGGGATGTCGAGGCCGGATTCCACGATCGTGGTCGACAGCAGAATGTCGAACTTGCCGTCGTAGAACGCGGTCATGATGTCCTCGATCACGGCGGGCGGCATTTGCCCGTGCGCGACCGCGACCTTCATCTCCGGCACGTTCTTGTCGAGGAAGTCCTTGACCTCGGCGAGGTCGTCGATGCGCGGCACCACGTAGAACGCTTGGCCGCCGCGATAGCGCTCGCGCAGCAGTGCCTCGCGGATCATCAAGGGGTCGTGCGGGGCGACGAAGGTGCGGACCGCGAGGCGGTCGACCGGCGGCGATGCGATGATCGAGAGCTCGCGCACGCCAGTGAGCGCCAGCTGGAGCGTGCGCGGGATCGGCGTCGCCGACAGCGTCAGCACGTGCACCTCGGCGCGGAGCTGCTTCAGCCGCTCCTTGTGGGTGACACCGAAATGCTGCTCCTCGTCGACGATCAGCAGGCCGAGATCCCTGAACTTGATCGACTTGCTGAGCAGCGCATGGGTGCCGACGACGATGTCGACCGAGCCGTCGGTGAGCCCTTTCTTGACCAGATTGAGCTGCTTGGCCGGGACCAGGCGGGAGGCCTGCGCGACCTGGACCGGGAACCCCTTGAAACGGTCGGTGAACGTCTTGTGATGCTGACGGGCGAGCAGCGTGGTCGGCACCACGACCGCGACCTGCTTGCCTTCGAGCGCCACGGCGAAGGCGGCGCGCAAGGCCACCTCGGTCTTGCCGAAGCCGACGTCGCCGCAAATCAGCCGGTCCATGGGACGGCCGAGCTCGAGGTCCTTCAGCGTGGACTCGATCGCGCCAAGCTGATCCTCGGTCTCGTCATAGGGGAAGCGCGCGCAGAACTCGTCGTAGAGGCCCGGCTGCACCGGCAGCTTCGGCGCCTCGTGCAGGTGGCGCTCGGCGGCGATCTTGATCAGCTCGCCCGCGATCTCGCGGATGCGGTTCTTGAGCTTGGCCTTGCGCGTCTGCCAACCCGAGCCGCCGAGACGATCGAGTTCGACCGAGGTCTGGTCGGAGCCATAGCGCGACAGCAGCTCGATGTTCTCGACCGGCAGGAACAGTTTTGTCTCGGCGGCATAATGCAGCTCGAGGCAGTCATGGGGCGCGCCGGCGACGTCGAGCGTCTGCAGGCCGATGAAGCGGCCGATACCGTGATCGACGTGGACCACGATGTCGCCGGCGGCGAGGCTCGTCACCTCCGAGATGAAATTGTCGAGCTTGCGGTTCGCCTTGCGCGGCCGGACCAGGCGATCGCCAAGGATGTCCTGCTCGCTGATGACAGCGATCTCGTCGGTCTCGAAACCGCTTTCCAGGCCGAGCACGGCCAGCATGGTCTCGTTGCGCGGGGTGGCCTGCACCGTGCGCCAGCTGTTGACGCTGGTCACTGGGGTGAGCTTGTGATCGCGCAGCATCGAGGTCATGCGGTCGCGCGAGCCCTCCGTCCAGAGCGCGATGACCACCTTCTTGCGGCTTGTCAGCAGCACATGCACATGTGCGACGACGGCTTCGAAGACGTTGACCTTGCTATCGTTGCGCTCCGGCGCGAAGTCGCGGCCCTTGCGTGCGCCGGCATCGACCACGCTGGTACCATCTGCAGGCACCGAAAACTGCGTCAGCCGCACCAGCGGGATCCCGCTCTCGCGCTTGCCCCACTCCTCCTCGGTCAAATAGAGCCTGTCAGGCGGCAGCGGCTTGTAGATGGCGCCGCCGCCCGGATGCTCCATCGCATCGCGGCGGGCCTGGTAATAATCGAGGATCTGCTTGAAGCGCTCGCGGATGGCATCCTCGGCCTGCGGCTCGATCGCGACGGCTGCCCCTTGCAGATAGTCGAACAGCGTGTCCATCCGGTCCTGGAACAGCGGCAGCCAATGTTCCATGCCAGGATGGCGGCGGCCCTCGCTGACGGCCTCATAGAGCGCGTCGTCGCGCTCGGGCGCGCCGAACTCGGCGACATAGCCCATGCGAAAGCGACGGATAGTGTCGGTGACGAGCTGGAATTCGGAGATCGGCACGAGATCGAGCGCGCGCATGTCGAGCAGCGTGCGCTGGGTCTCGGCATCGAAGGTGCGGATCGATTCCAGGCTGTCGCCGAAGAAGTCGAAGCGGACGGGCTGGTCGAGGCCGGCCGGAAACAGGTCCAGAATGCCGCCGCGCACGGCGTATTCGCCGGGCTCGCGCACGGTCGAGGAGCGGTTGTAGCCGTTGTGTTCGAGCCAGGCCACGATGGTGTCCATCGGCACGACGTTGCCCGGCGCGACCGACAGCGCCTGCGCCGCGACGAGCTCGCGCGCCGGCACGCGCTGGACGACCGCGTTCACCGTGGTCAGCACGATCAGGGGCTTGTCGCTGCCGGTCAGTGACGCCAGGCGTGCCAGCGTCGTCAGGCGCTGGGCGAGAACGCCACCATGCGGCGAGACGCGGTCATAGGGCTGGCAGTCCCAGGCGGGGAAAGTCAGCACGGGCAAATCGGGCGCGAAGAATTGCAGCGCACGTTCGAGCTGCTGCATCCGCGGCCCGTCGCGGCAGATCACCGCGAGGCTGACAGCCGGCTTCTTCGGCCGCGCCGCGATGGCGCGCGCGAGATCGGAAACGACGAGGCCCTCGGCGCCCTCGGCGACATTGGCAAGCGTCAGCGCGCGGCCGGGCGTGAGCAGCTCGGCCGGCGATTTCATCCCCTGCTTCATACGTCGCGGTCCGCGATCGGAAACGCCTTGATGCGCGCAAACAGCGGGCCGATGACTTCGGCGGGAAGCACCTTGTCGCCGGTGATGGCGGCATAGAGGTCGGGATCGGCCTCTTCGAGCAGGGTCTCGAGCTGCGTCAGTTCGTCATCGGACAGATTGCCGATCTCGGCATCCGCGAAGCGGCCGAGGATCAGGTCCATCTCGCGCGTGCCGCGGTGCCAGCAGCGGAACAGGAGCCGCTTGCGGCGGTCGTCCAGCCCGTTGCTCGATCGTGTCGTTCCCGTCATGTCTCAATTCCAGTCAAACGCCAAAAGCCCGGACGTGCCGGGCCGGGGTGATATAGCCACTCGGGCGGGTCCTGTCAGCCCTCGATTTGTCATGGCCCGCTGCCGCCGCAGGGACACGAAAAAACACGTGGATGCCGGGCATAAAGCCGGGCATGACCAGCGAAAACGATCCTAGGTTCGCCTGATGCGCCCCAGCCTGCTCAATCCGCTGTTTGCCCCCGTGACCAGCCTGTCCGGCGTCGGTCCGAAGCAGGACAAGCTGCTGCAATATCTGCTCAGCCGCAATGAGACGCCGCGGCTGGTCGATCTGTTGCTGCATCTGCCGAGCCAGGTCATCGACCGCCGCGCCCGGCCGAAGATCCGCGACGCCGCGCAGGGAACCATGGTGACGCTGGAGGTCACCGTCGACCGCCACCGCCCGCCCCCGCCACGCAATGCGCGCGCGCCGTATCTGGTTTACGCCAGCGACGATACCGGCGACGTCGTGCTGACGTTCTTCCGCGCCAAGCCCGGCTATGTCGAGAAGCTGCTGCCGATTGGCGAGAAGCGCTTCGTCTCCGGCACGCTCCAGATGTACGACGGCATCCCACAGATCGTGCATCCCGACCGGGTGCTGGACGAGGAGGCGATTTCAAAACTCTCCGGCATCGATCCGGTCTATCCCCTGACCGAAGGCCTTGCACTCGGCTCGCTGCGCCGCGCGGTCGCGCAGGCGCTGCAAAAGCTGCCGGCGCTGCCGGAATGGATCAGCCCGGAGGTGCTGCGCCGCTGCAATTTCCCGCCGATCACCGAGGCGCTCACCCGGGTGCACCAGCCGGTCGAGCTCACCGACATTCTGCCCGACCAGCCGTTCTGGTCGCGGCTCGCCTTCGACGAGTTGCTCGCCGGACAGCTGGCCCTTGCCTTGATCCGCGCCCAATTGCGTCGCCCGGCCGGTGTGCGCAACGCCGGCGACGGGCACCTCCGCAACAAGATCATCGACGCCCTGCCCTACGCGCTCACGATCTCCCAGCGCAATGCTGCGGCCGCCATTGCCAATGACCTGCAACAGCCGGTGCGCATGTTGCGTCTGCTCCAGGGCGACGTCGGCTCCGGCAAGACCGTGGTCGCGCTGCTCGCCGCCGCTGCCGTCACCGAGGTCGGCAAGCAGGCCGCCCTGATGGCGCCGACCGAAATCTTGGCCCGTCAGCACATCAAGACCATCGCGCCGCTCGCGGAGCGCGCGGGCATGCGGGTCGCGATCCTCACCGGCCGCGAAAAGGGCAAGGAGCGGCGGGAACTGCTGGCACACCTCGAAGCCGGCGAGATCGATCTGCTCGTCGGCACCCATGCGCTGATCCAGGACGACGTGATCTTCAGCGACCTCGCCCTCGCCGTCGTCGACGAGCAGCATCGTTTTGGCGTGCGCGAGCGGCTGGCGCTGACGTCAAAGGGCGAGGCGGTCGACGTGCTGGTGCTGAGCGCAACGCCGATCCCGCGCACGCTGGTGCTGACCTATTTCGGCGACATGGACATCAGCGAGCTCAGGGAGAAGCCCGCCGGCCGCCAGCCGATCGAAACCCGCACCATCTCGATGAGCCGTCTCGGCGAGGTCACCGACAGCATCGGCCGCGCGCTCGAATCCGGCAAGCTGGTCTACTGGATCTGCCCGCTGGTCGAGGAATCCGAGGCCGAGGGCACCGAGCACCTGACCAATGCGACCAAGCGCTTCGAAAGCCTGCAAAAGCGCTTCGGCGACCGCGTCGGCCTCGTCCACGGCCAGATGAAGGGCACCGAGAAGGACCGCGTCATGGGCCAGTTCGCCGCCCACGAGATCGGCCTGCTGGTCGCGACCACCGTGGTCGAGGTCGGTGTCGACGTGCCGGCGGCGACCATCATGGTGATCGAGAACGCCGAACGCTTTGGCCTCGCCCAGCTTCATCAATTGCGCGGCCGCATCGGGCGCGGCTCGGAGGCCTCGACCTGTCTGCTGCTCTACTCCGAGCCGCTCGGCGAGATGTCGAAGGCGCGGCTGAAGGTGATCCGCGAGACCACCGACGGTTTTCGGATCGCCGAGGAAGACCTGAAGCTGCGCGGCGAAGGCGATGTGCTCGGCGTGCGCCAGAGCGGCCTGCCCGGCTACCGCATCGCCCGCTCGGAGGTGCACGGCCAGCTCATCACCCAGGCCCGCGACGAGGCGCTGCGCATCCTGAAGGACGATCCGAAGCTCAAGGGCGAGCGCGGCGAGGCGCTGCGATGCCTGCTGTATTTGTATGAGCGGGATGAAGCGATCCCGCTGATCGGGGCGGGCTAGCTGGCCGCTCTCTGTCGCCCGACCTCATAGGCCGCCACATGCGCCCGGGCGAGATCCAGCAGGGGCGTGTCGATGCCGAGCGTACGGGCGCGGTTGGCCATATCGCCGAGGATGTGCTCGGCCTCGGTGATCGACCCGCGCTCGATATCACGCAGCATCGAGGCCTTGAGCGGAGAGTCTGGAGTCGTGAACAGCTTCCGGTCGAACTCGATGAAAGGCGCTCGTGGCTCAAAACCCGAGGCCGTCGCGACGGCGCAGCATTCGGCGAACAGCCGGAAGATGGATTGCTCGCCGTTCGGCACAGCCAGAATGTCTCCGATGCTTGCACGCATCAGGCAGGTGATGCCGGCGAGCGTGCTGAGCTGGACGAATTTCTCCCACATGTCCTGCATGATCGCTTCGCTGGCGCGCACGTCGATACCGGGCACATGCAGCAGCGTCTCCAGGGCGAGCACACGCTCGCTCAACGAACCCCCGATCTCGCCGAAAACAATGGTCTGATTGGCCATGAACTGAACGACACGGCCATCCGCATCGAGCCCGGCACTGACGTTCGCGAGCCCGCCGAGGACGCAGCTCGTGCCGAACCGCGCAGTCAGGGCATCGACATGTTTCAGCCCGTTGAGGATCGGCAAAATCATCGTGTTGGCGCCAACCGCCGGGGCAAACTGAGCCATCGCATCGTCGAGCGAGTAGGATTTCACGCCGACGAGCACGACGTCGAACGTTTCCTTGAGATCGTTGGCCAGGATGACCTTCGGCTGTACAGCAAAGTCGCCGTGCGGGCTCACGACCTGCAATCCATTCCGCCGCAATTGCTCCGCACGCCCGGCCCGCACCAGAAAGGTCACGTCGCCGCCGGCTCGGACCAGGCGCGATCCGTAATAGCCTCCAAGCGCTCCCGCGCCGATCACAAGTACTCTCATTCGAACTCCCGTTGCGGAGGAATTGGCTCCGCAGAAACAATAACAGATGGGCCACGCGCCGTCTCCTCCCCGTCATTGCGAGCGCAGCGACTTGTCCGCCGAAGCTTTAGCGAAGGCGGAAGCAATCCAGAATCTTTCCGCCGAGGGACTCTGGATTGCTGCGCTTCGCTCGCAATGACGATGCGGATAAGCCCGGCTCTTAAGACTCCCCCTTTCGTCGCGGCTGGCTTTGTGAAATCTTCCCATCATGCGCCGGATCATCGTCGTAGGCTGTCAGGGTAGCGGAAAGACGAGCCTCTCCCGGAATCTCGGGCGAATGCTCGGGCTGCCCGTGGTGCATCTCGACGTGCTCTACTGGCGGCCGGGATGGAAGCCATCCGACAAACCGAGCTTCCGGGCGCGTGTCACCGATGCGATCGCGGGCGACGAATGGGTTGTCGACGGCAGCTTCTCGGGACTCGCATTCGATCTCACACTCGCGCGTGCCGATACGCTGGTCGTCATCGACCGCCCGCGCTGGCTCTGCCAGTGGCGCATTCTCCTGCGCTCCGCCCTCGATCGCGACAAGACCCGGCCTGACCTCCCGGAGGGGTGTCCCGAACAGTTCGACTGGAAATTGATGCGCGAGGCGTGGCGCTACGACACCGAGCGCGCGCCTGTGATCGAGGCCGAGCGTGTGCAGTACGGTGCTGACGTCCCGGTCGTGCGCTTGAGACGCGATCGGGACATCCAGGGTTTTCTGGATTCGGTGCACGGCACATGATCGACGGCCGTGACGTGAGACCGGACGATCAGGATTTCTTCTGCGCGATACGCGCGGCGAATGCCTTCATCAGGTCGGTATCCGCCGCCTCGCCTTTCGCGTCCTCGGCGAGATGCTCGAACCAGCGCGCGAAGCCTTCGTAAACTTGGCTGGCCGGATGATCGGGGCCGAGGAAGCCGGAAATCTCCCGCATCTCCGCCACCCAGCGATAGGCTTTCGGGATCATGTCCGGCAGCGCGACTTCGAGCCGGGCCAGAACCGCGGGCTGGCTGAGTGCGAGTTCGTCGCGCAGCGCATCGGCCGCGCCCGCTTTCGTTGCCGCGACCACCATCGCCGAGCCGATGCCGGCGAGGCCCTTGACGATACCGGCGTAGGACATTTTTAGCGCGGACGCGGCGCCGACCGGCCCTTCGACGATCCGCACGTCGAGCCCGAGGTCCTTCAGCACGGCGACGTCCTTGGCGTGCTCGCCGGACATGTAGAAGGCCGGGCTCTTGCTGCCGGGCTGGGGCGGGAACCCGATGATGCCGGCATCGACGAACGGCGCCTGTGTCGAGCCGATGATCTCCTCGATCCTCATCACGGTATCGACGTTGACGGCGTTGCAATCGACCACGACCGGCTTCTTCTCGCGCCGGACGATCAGCGCGGCCAGCCGCTCGGCGAGCGCCACGGCTTCGCCCGGCGGCACGATCGAGAGGATGATGTCGGCGTCCGCGATCGCGTCGTCCTCGGCGCCGATCATGCCGGCATCCGCCGCGCGTTTGCGCGTTGCCTCGCTCCGCCCATTCAACGACGTCAGCACCCGCGCACCGTGCTCGCCGAGACGTTGGGCCACCGCACTGCCCATGGCACCGGGCGCGAGGATCGCAATGGTTTTGGACATCGTGCACTCCAGATCGAATTCCGAGCAATGCGCTCGGTTCAACCGGAGACTAGCAGAGGACGGGACGCCCGCGTGATCGGCGGCCATCCCGCAGAGGAATGGCCCTACTCCACCTTCGCAGGCTGAGGCTGGAGCGCCGAGGCGTTGGCAATACGCGCGGCATTCGCCATGCCCGCCAGCGCCGCTGCCTTCTTCGAATCGGGCGCCGAGCCCGGCTGCACCACGCCGGCCGACATGATCAACGTCGCGGCGTCCTCGGTGCTCATGTCGACCTCGACGATCTTGCTCTTCGGCACGTAGAAGAAGAAGCCGGTCGTCGGGTTCGGCGAGCACGGCAGGAACACCGAGACGTGCTCCTCCTGACCCGGCAGGCTGCGGGAGACATCCTCGTTCGGCGATTGCGAGATCAGCACGATCGACCACATGCCCGGCGAGGGAAACTCGACCAGGCCGACTTTGCGGAAGCTCGAGCCCTTGCCCGAGAACAGCGTCTCGAACACCTGCTTCAGGCCACGGTAGATGGCGCGCACCGCCGGGATCCGGCCGAGGAAGGTCTCGCCGACATCGACCAGCGTTCGGCCGATGAGATTGGCCGCGAGGAAGCCGACCAGAGTCAGCGTGAAGAATGCGACGATCAGTCCCCATCCGGGGATGACGTACGGCATGTAGGTTTCGGGTCGGTAGGCCAGCGGCACGAACGGCCGCACCACGCCATCAACCCAGGTGACGAACCACCAGACCAGATAAAAGGTGATCGCGACCGGTCCCGTCACCACGAGACCGGTGAGAAAATAATTGCGGAAGCGGCCCATCAGGCCGGTATGCGGCTCCGGCAGGGGATCAAGAGGCGCAGACGCGTCGTCACGGGGGTTCATTCGGGTTCCAGGTCGGTCGCTTCGTCCAAGCTAGGGTCTTCTAGCAGGTTTTGGAAGACCACGAAGCGTTCCGGCCCGGCCCTTCTGCCTATTCCACCGTCACGGATTTCGCGAGATTGCGCGGCTGGTCGACATCGGTCCCCATGATCACCGCCGTATGATAGGCGAGCAGCTGAACGGGGACGGCATAGACCATCGGCGTGAACGCTGCCGCCATATCAGGCATGACGATGGTGACGAGAGACTCGACGGTCGCCTCCGCCGCGCCTTTGGCATCGGTCATCAGGATGATCTTGCCGCCGCGAGCGGCGACCTCCTGCATGTTGGAGACGGTCTTCTCGAACACACGGTCGTAGGGCGCGATAACGACGACCGGCATGGTCTCGTCGATCAGCGCGATCGGCCCGTGCTTGAGCTCGCCGGCGGCATAGCCCTCGGCGTGGATGTAGGAGATCTCCTTCAGCTTCAACGCGCCTTCGAGCGCGAGCGGGAAGCTGGTGCCGCGGCCGAGATAGAGCACGTCACGCGATTTGGCGATCTCGCGGGCGAGCTTCTCGATCTGGACCTCGGTGGTGAGCGCATCCGACATCAAACGCGGGATCTCGACGAGCCCGTGAACGAGCTTGGTCTCGTCCTCGTCGGAGAGTTCGCCGCGGGCCTTGCCGGCGGCGATCGCAAGATTTGCCAGCACCATGAGCTGGCAGGTGAAGGCCTTGGTCGAGGCGACGCCGATCTCGGGGCCGGCCAACGTTTGCAGCACGGTCTCGCTTTCGCGCGCGATCGTCGAGGTCGGCACGTTGACGACGGCCACGGTGTGCACGCCTTCGGCCTTGGCGTAGCGCAGCGCGGCCAAGGTATCGGCGGTCTCGCCCGACTGCGAGATGAAGATGGCGAGGTCGCCCTTGCGCAAGGGCGCCTCGCGGTATCGGAATTCGGAGGCGACATCAACCTCGACCGGCACGCGCGCGAAACGCTCGAACCAGTATTTTGCGACGAACCCGGCGTAGCTCGCGGTGCCGCAGGCCGTGATGTTGATGCGCTGGATATTCTTGAAGTCGAACGGCAGCTTGACCGGCAGCGAGACCCGCTCGGTCGCCATGTCGACATAGCGTGCCAGCGTGTGGCCGACCACTTCCGGCTGCTCGTGGATCTCCTTGGCCATGAAGTGGCGGTAATTGGCCTTGTCGACCAGCGAGGTCGAGGCGGCGTGCTTGGTCTTCTCGCGCTGGACGGCGTGGCCGTCCTTGTCGAAGATCGCAGCGCTCGTGTGGGTCAGCACGACCCAGTCGCCGTCCTCGAGATAGCTGATCGTGTCGGTGAACGGCCCGAGCGCAATGGCGTCGGAGCCGAGATACATCTCGCCGTCACCATAGCCGATCGCGAGCGGCGGACCGTTGCGGGCGCCGATCATCAAATCGTCCTCGCCGGCGAAGATGAAGCCGAGCGCGAACGCGCCGCGCAGCCGCGCCAGCGCCAATTTCACCGCTTCCACCGGCTTGTTGCCGCGCGTGAGCAGATCGTCGACGAGATGCAGCACGATCTCGGTGTCGGTCTGGGTGTGGAACACCGTGCCTTTCTTCTCGAGCTCCTCGCGCAGCTCGCGGAAATTCTCGATGATGCCGTTGTGAACCACGGCGACACGCTCGGTCGCGTGCGGGTGCGCATTGTTCACGGTCGGCTTGCCGTGGGTGGCCCAGCGGGTGTGACCGATTCCGGTCGTGCCCTTGAGCGGCTCGGCTTCGAGCCGCTTCTCCAGATTCTTCAGCTTGCCCTCGGCGCGTCGGCGCTCGAGATGCTTGCCCTCGAGCGTGGCGACGCCCGCGGAATCATAGCCGCGATATTCAAGACGTTTGAGCGAATCCACCAATTGCTCTGCAACCGGCTCGCGCCCGAGAATGCCGACAATCCCGCACATGCGGATCACTATCCCCCAAATCGTCGAAAAATCGCCTAAACGACGCGCTCGGTTTTTAGCGAAGTTCCTAAGGAACCAGATACTCAATAATTATTGCTGATTGAGACAGCACCCTAAACCGCGCGCGTTAACTTGTTGTCAACAAATTTGGCCAACCCTCGCGTATCAAGGAGAGAGGCCATGAAAGGCTCATCCGACCGCAAAAGTCTGTCATCGATGTCTGTGCGCGCCAGCGAGACCACCGGCACGCACCTTGCGCACTGGCCGCCGCCCCAGCGCGGCAAGGAAAGCAAGCCCGTCTTCATCAAGCACGTCGCCGGCGAGCCGGCGAAACGTGCCAAGCCGCGCGGCTGGCGCCTGACGCGCGCGATCTTCTCGGAATTCGCCGACGACGAATAGCGCCGCTCATTTCGCCGGCTTATTCCCTCGCGTCTTCATCTCGCGATAGCGCGCCGCACCACCGTCGCGGATGGTCTGCGGGCTGCGCTCCAGCGCCATGGCGTCGTCGGGCACGTCGCGCGTGATCACCGAGCCCGAGCCGATATAGGCGCCGTTGCCGATCGTCACCGGCGCGACCAGCGAGGAGTTGGTGCCGACGAACGCGCCCTGCCCGATGATCGTCTTGTGCTTCTTGAAGCCGTCGTAGTTGCAGGTGATGGTGCCGGCGCCGATGTTGGAATTGGCACCGATTGTGGCGTCTCCAATGTAGGAGAGATGGTTGACCTTGACGCCGGCCTCCAGCGTCGCGGCCTTGGTCTCCACGAAATTGCCGATGCGCGCGCCGTCGCCGAGCGAGGTGCCGGGCCGCAGCCGCGCATAGGGGCCGATGGAGACCTTCTTGCCGAGCGACGTCTCGACGATATGCGAAAAGGAATGGACCACCGTGCCGTCGCCGATCGAAACGCCGGGGCCGATCACAACGAAGGGCTCGATCGTCACGTCCTTGCCGAACACGGTATCCGCGGCGAGGTAGACGGTGTCGGGCGCGATCAGCGTCACGCCGGACTCCATCGCTGCCTTGCGCAACCGCGCCTGCATCACGCTTTCGGCCTCGGCGAGTTGCGCCTTGGTGTTGATGCCGCGCACTTCGTCCTCGCTGGTTTCGATCACCACGGCATCCCATCCCTGTTCGCTGACAATGCCGACCGCGTCGGTCAGATAATATTCGCCCTTGGAATTCGCATTGCCGATCTTGTCGAGGATCGCGAGCGCGCGGCGGCCGTCGATCGCCATGACCCCGGCATTACACAGGTCGATCCTGCGCTCCTCTGCGCTGGCATCGGCCTGCTCGCGGATCGCGACCAGGCGGTCGCCCTCGACGATGAAGCGGCCATAGCCGGTGGGATCGGCGGCGCGGAAGCCGAGCGCGGCGATTGCGGCGCCGTTGGCGAGCGGCGCGCGCAGCCGCGCAAAGGTCTCGGCCGAGATCAGCGGCGTGTCGCCGAACGCAATCAGCAGATCATCCACGCCCCCCGCAATGGCATCACGCGCCGCCAGCACCGCATGCGCGGTGCCGAGCCGGTCCTGTTGCACGAAGGTGAGCGCGTCGGGGCGGATGCGCTTTGCTTCGTCCGCCACCGCCTGATGGTCGGGTCCGATCACGACCGCGAGCGAGGTGCCGGTTCCCCTGGGCGCCGCGGCAAGCACGTGGGCGAGCAGGCTCTGGTGCGCGACCGGATGCAGCACTTTCGGCAGGTGTGAGCGCATACGCGTGCCTTCGCCGGCGGCGAGCACGATCGTGAGGCTGGAACGGGCGGTCATCGAAATCCTGTCAATCGGCCGAATCGATCGGCGCCAGCGGGCGACGGGCCGCCCTCATCAGCTATCGCCTTGCTACCCCCGCAAACGCCCGGAGTTCAAGTGCGACACGCTTTTCCTGTTAATGTTCCCTGATTGATTCGGGGAAGCCGGACAGGGGTTGGGCACTTAACGTTCATGGCAAAGGATTCCGACCCACTGGCGGATGCCTTCGGCGACAAGGAGACCGGCGGGCTGTTCTCCGGCCTCGTGGCCGAGGAGAGTTCGTTCGATCGCGGCATGATGTGGCGGCTGGGCTCATGGGGCGTGGCGGCCGTCGGCGCCGTGGTGATTGCCGTGTTCGCCAACCAGGCCCAGCTCGGCTGGCGGCGCGACCAGGTTGCGTCCGCCGATCTCGCGCGCCAGGCCGACCGGCTCCAGATGCTGACCAAAGAGAGCCAGAACGAGGCCCGACGCCTCGCCTCCGCCATCGAGACGCTGAACACCGATCGCGACCGGCTCTATTCGCGCGTCACCGTGCTAGAGCAAGGGCTGGATTCCGTCACCGGCGCCATCGCCAAGCAGACGACAACGCCGCCGCAGGCATCCGTTGCGAAACCTCAGGACGCGCCGGCTTTGATCGGGCCGCCGGCGCCCGGCATCGGGCCGGTCGCCTCGACACCGGCTTTGGCCAACGACAAGCCGCGCGCAGAGGCTGCAAAGGAGCCATCGAGCCCGCCGCCACAAAGCGCGGCCGCGGCCTCGCTGGTCGCGCAGTTGCCGGCAACGAATTCGGCACTGCCGATGCTTCCGCTGGTCCCATCCAAATCGATCATGGCGCCGCCCGATCCGGCCGCCCCGAAACTGGTTCAGCCCGAGACCACTGAGAAAGCTGCCGAGAAGAAGCCCGATCCGGCGCCCGCGCCCATCGAAGTCGCCGCTGCACCAGCCAAGCCGCCGGAGGCCGCCGAAAGCGAGGCTCCCGCGATCGCGGTCCAGCAGACGCGCTTTGCGATTGATCTCGGTGGCGCCAACTCGCTCGAAGGCCTGCGCGCATTGTGGCGCGGGGTCACCAAATCCAATCCTGAGATCGCAGCGTTGCGGCCGATCATCATGATCAAGGAAGGCAACACCGGCCTCGGCATGCAGCTCCGCCTCGGTGCCGGCCCGCTGATCAATGCAGCGGCTGCAGCAAAACTCTGCGCCGGCCTCGCCGAGAACGACCGCCACTGCGAGACCACCGTGTTCGACGGCCAGCGGCTGTCAATGCGCGGCGGGCAGGAAAAGGGACAAGAGAAGACGCAAGACAGGGTTCAGGAGAAGAACTCCGACAAGAACCAGGACTCGGTACCGCAAGCCGAGACCGTCCCGGCGCCCGCGCCCGCCGCGAAGCCCGACAAGCATCGCCGCGGCTATTCCTCAAAACGCTCATCGAAGCGCGAGGAGCCCGCGCCTGCTCCTGCGGCGCAGCCGGCCGCACAGCCGAAGCCGGAGACGGCGTCGGCGGGATCGACGCTGTCGTCGTTCTTCCGGCGGTAGACGCGGCATCCGCTCTGCGGCGGTGAAGACGGTCTCGCGGCCGACGTATCAAACGATACGAAGCCCTCCGACTCAAAACGGCAGTATCCGCGACGAATAATGATTCGGAGCGGAGATGGCGGACGAGACGTTTCTGCGCGAGCACCTCGCGCTGATCCGCGAGCTGGCCGAACAGGCCGACCCCCATATCAAGAAGCGATTGCTGGCCTTGGCTGAAAAATACGAACGTCGGCTGAGGGATCAGAACCGGGCGGTGCAAAATCGGCCTTGATGGCTCATCGGCGCACGCAATCACTTACTCCATGCGCGCCTTTTCCTTCAGGTCGCGAATGCGGTTCTCAGCTTCATCCCTCGACCGGACCAGTTCCGACCAATCCTCGACCCGAGCTTCCTTGCTCAGCCTCTTGAGTTCGTCCAGTTGCTCCTGAGTTGGCTTTTCCATGCTCGCTCCTTGCATGCAGCATGCGTTGCGCGGTCACACCGTTTCCAACCTGCGCGACCCCAGCCTGTTCCTGGATAAGTTCGGGCCGGGCGCGGCCGCCTTGCTCATTCCGCAAGGGCCCGCGATCGACATAAACTCACCTTCCCTGTTGCCCGCCCGCGCTATCCCGACCATATTGCCGCCATGACAAAAAAGCCCTTCCGCCTCACGCCCTATCAGGTG
Source organism: Bradyrhizobium sp. RT6a (assembly GCF_040547675.1). Taxonomy (NCBI): domain Bacteria; kingdom Pseudomonadati; phylum Pseudomonadota; class Alphaproteobacteria; order Hyphomicrobiales; family Nitrobacteraceae; genus Bradyrhizobium; species Bradyrhizobium sp. RT6a. The sequence continues at coordinate 1,472,681 of NZ_JBEPQC010000002.1, read as the reverse complement.
CAGTTCCTGATCGTCGTGGGCTTCGCCAGCGTCGGCTATGCGCTCTATCTGCGCTACCTCGGAATCGAAAACTCGCAGGTCGGTCTCGCCTGCGACGCCGGGCTTCAGACCCTGGTCTGCAAGGCGCGCTCGGTCTCGACCGTGCTGTTCAAGAATTCGGTGTTCGGCATCGTCGCGCTGGTGGTGGCGACGTTGAACCTGATGCGGCCGTCGATCGTGCTGCTCACCGTCGGCATCATCGCCGCCGGCCTCGGCATCGTGCTCTACAATGTCGTGCTGTCGGGCCTGGCGATCGGCCTGCTCATTCTTGGATTTGCTCGGCCCGCGCCCGCCACAGCGTGAGCGCGAACAAGAGGTAGATCGCGCAGGTCCACAGCGACTGCCAATTATCGCGGCCCTCGTTGAAGAGCACATAGGACGCCGACAGCGTCAGCACGCCGGCGAACACCGACTCCGCGATCGGACGCTGGCCGATCTGCGGCCGGTTCAGCATCAACAGCGCGAACGGCACCACCGCCATCGTCAACGAGGCGTAGGGGAAATCGTGGTAGCGCGGGTCGAACACGAAGCCGAGGGCGGTCTGTGCCGCAATCACCGCCGTCACTGCCAGCGTCAAGCCGAGCACAGCGGTGAGCTTCGACCATTTCCGGCCCTCGCGCGGACCGAGCAGATCGAGAAAGGTCGGGAGGCTGCGGCCGATCACCATCGCCTGCGCGCAGAAGATCGGCGACAGGATGCCGGCCGCCAGCAGCGTGCCCCACAACAGCCAGCCGCCGATGCCATAGCTCTCGTAGTACATCTTGTCCGCGCCGATCCCGAGCAGGATGCCGGCCGAGGTCGCCGAGATCGCCACGCCGAGCCAGGCCGAGAAGCGCGGCGTCCAGGGCCTGCGCCGCAACGTCAGGCCGGCGACCGCGAACACCAGCACGGAGAGGCCCATGCCGGCGCCCATGTACCATTTCCAGTACGGGAAATTGCTGATCGGCTGGCCCGGCGGATATTTCAGGCTCCGGCGCCCCGAGTCATAGAGGCCCCAATAGCCGCCGACGGTGCCTTCCAGCTTGCGCTTCCACGGCTGGTCGTAGGACTCGATCAGATTGACGCGGAACTTCTGCGCTTTCGCCAGGCTCAGGATCTCCGAGACCACGCGCGCCTGGTTGGTGCGCGACGGCAGCGCGCCCTCGCGCATGCGCCCTTCGCTCGGCCAGCCGGTTTCGCCGATCAGTATCTCCTTGCCGGGAAATGCGACCGCCATGCGCTCGCGGATCTGTTCGACATGGGAGGCGGCAAACTTCGCCTTGACCGGGAAGTCCTCCCAATAGGGCAGGATGTGGATCGTGACGAAGTCGACGGCGTCATAGATCTCGCGATTCCTGAGCCAGAACTCCCAGACATCGGCATAGGTGACGGGCACGCTGACCTGCGCCTTCACCGAGCGGATGATGGAGACGAGGTCCGCGGTCGTCATCTCGCCGCGCAGCAGCACTTCGTTGCCGACGATGATGCTGGTGATGATTCCGGGGAAATCCTTGGAAAGACGAATGGCGAGCGCCGCCTGCTCGAAATTCTTGGTGCGGTTGCTGGAGAGCCAGATGCCCTGGAGCACCTTCAGCCCGCCGATCCGGGCCGCGATCGCCGGCACCTGGTCGAGCCCGTTCTCCATCGAATAGGTGCGGACGCAGTCGGTGATCTCCTTGAGCTGGCGCAGGTCCTGCTCGATCTGGTCGGCCTCGATATGGGTCCATGCGTTCAGCGGCGACTGCTCGCCGCGGAACGGCGCGTAGGAGACGCATTGGACCTTGTCGGCGGGATCGATCGGGGCGCGCGCGAGCGAGATCGGCGTGGCAAGCCACCACCACACGGCAGCGATCGCACCCAATGAAACGAGCAGAAGCGCCAGTGGCGTACGAAGAGAAATCGGTTCCGTCCTCCGCGAAGGGCCGTCGATTACCTGCTAGCACGGCGTCTGCCAAGGGGGTGACTCCGTTATGGATCCATCCCTCCCCTGAGGAATTTACCTGCGGCCGTTCGACCGAGGCCTAGGATCGTGACTTTGCTGGACAAAATTCCAGATTCAGGCCATGGACTCGGGAGGACTTTTCCGCCGCATTGGAGACCCATTTGGACGCCATCACCGGGCGCGTCCGCGAAGGTCCTGACGCGGACGGGCAGTGATATATTGGGGAATTCATGCGGCAACGGGTGTTCGAGTTACGAAATGCGGTCCTGCGGCAGTTCGCCGCCACCTTGGCCGTTTCTTCCCTTGTCATCCTGATGGGTATCGGCGCGGCCTCCGCCCAGAGCGGCACGCCCGCTCCAGACCAGAGCAAGGCAGCCGCCCAGCCCGCCGACGCGGCCAAGGATGCCGCCCAGAACCAGCGCCGCACCGACGAGTTCGCCGAAGCAGCCCAGGTCATCAACGGTCCGGCCGGCAACCCCGAATGCGTCTGGCTCGGCCGGCGCGTGGTGCGGCTGATGTGGCGGGATGACCTCGATACCGCATTCCGCCATCTCGACCTCTACGATCGCTTCGGCTGCCCCGGCGGCCACATCCAGGCCGCCTTCCGCTGCTTGACCCGCTTCGGCGGCCAGATCGATCCCAAGGTCGCCGAGACCCTGGATAGCCGTGTGCACGCTTGCTGGATCAACCCGGCGTCGCAGCCGCAGCAGGCGGCAGCCGCAGCCTCGCAGGCGCCGGCAGCGGGCAATGCGCAGCCGCAGCCGGCCGCGAGCCCTTCGCCGGCGGCAAGCCCGTCACCGGCGCCCCCGAAATAGCCGCGATTGTTTCAGCCTCCGTTCAGGAACGATCGGCGATAGAGGCAATTGGCACTGCTGCGAATTTCGAAATGTGCATGCCCTCATACGGTCATGAGGCGATGACAGTTGTGAAACCGCGCGGCAGAGGTATGCTCCATTTGCCGCGGACTTGGTCGGATCTCGGGGTCGGATCCGCTTCCCTGCCCCCTCAGCCCCTTTTGGTTTAGCCGCGATGCGGGTTGTCGCCGCCGTTCTGTTGCTTGTGTCCGCGCTCCACGCCGGCCTCTGGGGAGTCTTGCGCGACAAGGAACCCGCGCCCGACTTCAAGGGCTTGCTGCCCAGTGTCTCCTACGCGCCGTTCGAGGGCTCGGCTCACCCCGACATCGACAACATTCCGTCGGTGGAGAAAATCCGCGCCGACTTGAAGACGCTGTCGACGATGACGCGCGCGATCCGCCTCTATTCGTCCACCGGCGGCGTGGAACTGGTGCCGCCGATCGCGGCCGAGTTCGGCCTCAAGGTCACCGTCGGCGCCTGGATCGACAAGGACAAGGATCGCAACGAGCGCGAGATCAAGGCCGCCATCGAGCTCGCCCGCAAGAACAGCAACGTCAACGGCGTCGTCGTCGGCAACGAGGTGATCTATCGCGGCGAGCAGAAGGTCGAAGACCTCATCGAGATGATCAAGAAGGTCAAGGGCTCGGTCCGCGTGCCCGTCACGACCGGTGAAATCTGGAACATCTGGCGCGACAATCCCGACCTCGGCTCCAACGTCGACTTCATCGCCGCCCACGTGCTGCCCTATTGGGAAAACTTCCGCTCGGACCAGGCGGTCGACCAGGCCGTCGACCGCTACAATCTGTTGCGCAACCTGTTCCCCGGCAAGCGCATCGTGATCGCCGAGTTCGGCTGGCCGAGCGCGGGTTACAATCTGCGCAACGCCGACCCCGGTCCGTTCCAGCAGGCGCTGACCTTGCGCAACTTCGTCAGCCGCGCCGACGCCATCGGCATGGAATACAACATCGTCGAGGCCATCGATCAGCCCTGGAAATACTTCGAAGGCGGCGTCGGTCCGTACTGGGGCATCCTCAACGCCAGCCGCGAGCCGAAATTCGCTTGGACCGGGCCGGTGGAGAATCCCGACTATTGGAAGCTGATGGGCGTCGCCCTCCTGGTCGGAATCCTGCTGTCGCTGCCGATCCTGCGGCTGCAGCAGCCGACGGCGAAGCAGGCGTTCCTGCTGTCGGCCACCGCCAATGGCGTCGGCGCCTGGGCCGCCACCGTGTTCGCGTTCTGGAACGGACACTATTTCATCTTCGGCTCCGCCTTCGCGCTCACGCTCGGCATGATCCTGCTTGTTCCCCTCGTGCTGATCGCGATGGCGCGCATCGACGAGATCGCGGCCGTCGCGTTCGGCCGGCCGCCGCAGCGGCTGCTCACGAAAGGCAAGCCGGTCGAGGACGTGCCCGAGAATTATTACCCGAAGGTCTCGATCCACATTCCCGCCTATTTCGAGCCGGTCGAGATGCTCAAGCAGACGCTCGATGCGCTGTCGCGGCTGAATTATCCGAACTACGAATGCGTCGTCATCATCAACAACACGCCCGACCCTGCCTTCTGGCAGCCGATCCAGGATCATTGCCGCGCGCTCGGTGAACGCTTCAAGTTCATCAACGCCGAGAAGGTGCAGGGCTTCAAGGCCGGTGCGCTGCGCATCGCGATGGACCGCACCGCCGTCGACGCCGAGATCATCGGCATCCTCGACGCCGACTACGTCGTCGATCCCGACTGGCTCAAGGACCTCGTGCCGGCGTTTGCAGATCCCAGTGTCGGCCTGGTGCAGGCGCCGCAGGAACATCGCGACGGCGACCTGTCGATCATGCACTACATCATGAACGGCGAATATGCCGGCTTCTTCGACATCGGCATGGTCCAGCGCAACGAGACCAACGCCATCATCGTGCACGGCACGATGTGCCTGATCCGCCGCGCCGCGATGGACATGGCCGGCGGTTGGTCGTCCGACACGATCTGCGAGGACAGCGATCTCGGCCTTTCGATCCAGCAGCTCGGCTGGACCACGCACTACACCAACCACCGCTACGGCCAGGGCCTGCTCCCCGACACCTACGAGGCCTTCAAGAAGCAGCGTCACCGCTGGGCCTATGGCGGCCTCCAGATCGTCAAGAAGCACTGGCGGAACTTCCTGCCCGGACGGAGCCGGCTGACGCCCGACCAGAAGCGCGAATATGGCCTGGGCTGGCTGAACTGGCTGGGTGCCGAAAGCCTCGGGGTGGTCGTGGCGCTGCTCAACCTCGTCTGGGTCCCGATCGTCGCCTTCGCCGACATCGCCATCCCCGACAAGATCCTGACGCTGCCGATCATCGGCGCCTTCGTCGTCTCGCTCGCGCACTTCTTGTCGATGTACCGCGCGCGCGTCGCGATCAAGCCCGGCCAGATGCTGGGCGCGATGATCGCGGCGATGAGCGTGCAGTGGACGGTGTCGCGCGCGGTGGCGCAGGGACTGATCACCGAGCACATTGCGTTCGCGCGCACGTCCAAGGGCGGCCTGTCCAGGATGTCGATCGAGTTCCAGGCGTTCTGGGAGGCCGTGATCGGCGCCCTGCTCCTGATCGGCGCCGGCGTGCTGGTGGCCTCCAACAGCTATCGCCAGATCACCGAGATCTACATCTTCGCCGGCGTACTGGTGCTCCAAAGCCTGCCGTTCCTGGCTGCGGTCGCCATCGCCATCCTCGAGCTCAGCCGCATCAACTCGTTCCAGTTCTGGCGCGACAGCGCGATCCGCACCGCCGAGCTGATCGGCCTGCGTCCGGTCGCGCTGCCGACCCCCGCCGGCACGCCGCAGCAAGTGCCGGTGCCAAGCGAGGTCCGGCGGGAGGCGAACTGACGGGGCTCCGAACGCGGCATCCGGCCCATGGGCGGACGTCGCGGGTTCTTCGGCGTGGATGGCGGCCCGCCATTCCGGTTGAAAATCCCGGCTCAAGCATTGGAAACGGCGAGCGAATTCCCGCTGTTGCCTTCAACTTCGGCACCCTCGCCTGCTATTGACCTCCGCGCCCCATCCCCCTACACAGCGCGGGCCGAAAGCATGATCCGGAAACAGCCGGTTTTCCGCAACGCTTGCGTCGAATTGGCGGCAAGACATGCTTTTCCAAATGACCGAAGACGATGGCGATCTCTTCAAAGCCATCAGCGGCCATGGGAGCGCGTAGCTCAGCCGGTAGAGCACGTGACTTTTAATCACGGGGTCCTGGGTTCGAGCCCCAGCGCGCTCACCAAAGTTTCAATCACTTAGCCGATGTCCAAGATGTCATTCCGACATCGCGTCACCTGCTCATTCCGATATTTGCCCACCTTTCGTTCTCGAGTTTCGTCGCAACCGCGCCGCAGCGCGTCGCTGTTGCATCGAATTTTGGGTGTAGAGAATGGTCATGTTCGGCGAGCGATGGCCGGACAGAGCTCTAAGTTGCGCATCGGTTAGACCAGCGTCGCCGCCCTCGGTGTTTCCGCCTGGTCGAAGTCCCATGAACTTGATCTCGGCATCGATGCCGGCCACTGCTTTGATCTCGGCAACCCTATCGGCAAAATAGCGGTATTTCCACGGAAGCCTGATGCCCCTCAGCCGGTCGATCCCGTCTCGGGTTACGATCAACGTGCCGTGGCGAGGAGCGGCGTCTAGGCGCTCAGTGAGTTCGGGCCAAAGATCGCTGCCATCCTCGTCGACCAGCGGCATGTCGACAGGCTCGCCAGTCTTGTGATGAAAGATCTTAGCTACCGACGCTCCGCTCGGCCGATATTGCGACCATGTCAGCCGGCCCAGAATGTCCCGCAGGCGCTGCAGCCAGAAAAAGGCGATCATCGCGGCTGTGCCGACGGAAGCTTCACCAGCCGCGTCCGCAGCAGCGACAAATCGCATTAAGTCGTCGTAGTTGAAGGGCCGAGTCGGCTTGGCCTTGTAGGAAAGTCCCATTTTGGCGAAAGGATTCTCCGCCGGCACCACTTTTGGCTCCGAACGCCGCGCCACGTTCCAAGCCCGCTGGCAGACCTTCATAGCGAGAACGGCGGTCTTGTTGCGCTCGCCCCCGCCCGGTTTCTCCCGTACCCGCTCGTAAAGCTTATCGGCGGCTCCTGGTGTGATCGACGGCAGGAGCAGCGCCCCGAAGGCACGACCATCTTTCAGCGGAAATTTCGAGACCAGCGACAACATCCGGTCGTAGCTCGACCGTGTGTCTCCTGGCAGCTTCGTGAACTTCGGTGAGCGCTTATAGACGGAAACCAGCCAATCGAAGGATCCGCGCGCGGCCGCCTCGCCCTCGGCGCTCGGAGCACCTTCGCCATTGAGCCAAGCGCGGTAATGCGGGTTGAGAATTTCGTCGCAGTACCTCTTTGCGTCGCCGTAGTCCTTGCCCAAGGCCTTCGGCACGATCGGGCACCTATCCCGCACATGCGGCGACGGCGCCCAGTAGTACGCGATGCCCGACTTCGTAGGCTTCGCGACCATTAGATCTGGCCAACCTGGAGGTTTTCGCTTCGGCATCAGAGCAGATCTTCAGCGCTTTCCGGCGGTTGCTTGTTGTTACCTTCTTGCTCGAAGTGCAGGACAATTCGGTTCGGCTCTGCCTCCAGCCGTCCCACCCTCTTGCCGGCCTTAGCGGTCGCCTTCAGCAATTTGACGACCTCGGTCTGTGTGAACGCTTGCGTTCGCGGTGCCATTTTTCGCTCTCAAATGCCCCGAATGGGCAGATTGAGTTTTACGGCGCCACTGACACCGCCCGGGATGAAAAAAGATCGGCCCCAAAAGTCATCACCGGATTCTTGATTGGGCCCGGCTTGACAGCGTGTAGCTGAGACCTTGCTGCCAGCTGTGTTGGGACCAGGAGAAAGGTAAATACCTTCAGGCGGGTAACTGTCGAGCACGTTCCGAACGAAGGTGAAGCGCACGCCCATATTGGCTTCTCACCTGGCGCAAAAAAGAATGACCGCAGCGAACTCAAAGTTCTGCTTAAGGGTAAGTTTGGACCTCTCGATGCGCACACATGCGTCTAGCGAATCCTGTGAATAAGGGCCTGCATTAACCCCGCCGGCTTTTGACAGTGGCAGGATCATCGCCCGCGAATCAATACGGATGCGGACCATGACGACCGGATCCCAGCAAGGCCGAGAAGGTTGATGCCCGACGACAACACAAAGAAGTGGCAGGATCATCCGGTCCTCATCGCCATCTGCAGCGGCGCCGCTGCCCTGATTTTTGCGCAGACCGTGATCTTTCCGACGATGACAGCGTCGCTTCAAAACGAAGTCTCCTCGGCACGCAGCCAAATGCAAGAAGTTGCGACGTTAAGGGACCAGTTCAAGAAAGCGACTGAAGATACCGCGAAGGCCAAACTTGAGCTCAAGGCAGCGCAACTCAACAACGTCTTCTCGGTGGGTAACCCTTACCCCATTGGCTTGGACAAGCTGAGGATTGGAGACGGGCTCGATGCTATCTTCGCCAACTTTTCTGAAGCATCCGTCACGAAAAATTCGGCGTCCTATTGGTCTGTTAAACTGGACCACGCGGCATTTAGGGAGGTTGTGTATTATTTTGACCAACCGTCATCGAGGAATTTGAAGGACAGAAAAATCCGAGCTTTGCTTTTTTTCGCCGGCGACCGATCTTCCGGAGTCGTCCGCGAAAAATTGACCGCGGCTCTCGGTAATCCTTCCACATCAGGTCCAAAACCGGATTGTGTTGTGTGGACGTTGAGCAAAGACCTTTTGGTCAGAGCGGACGGCAATTCGCTTTTTATTGCAAACACACAACCGAGTTGCGCTGTCGAGGAGAGATAGACCTAGCTGCTCCACGGCGGCACGGCCAAACGGCACGCTGCGGGGGACCAAAGTCTGATCCTCAATGAAGCACCTTTAAACGGAGGCATCGTGAAACACCTTGGTTCGCTACAGGGGACTGGACGCGTCGAAGTTAAAGGTTTGGATGTTGGCGCAATCGACTACTCGATTGACGTTTGGCTTGATAATCGGCAGCGCAAATCGGCAGAAGGTCGCGCGGAGCACGGCATAAATGCTCTAATGGCGGCATTTAACGCTGGCACCGCGCAGCTTCACTTAGAACGAAGCGGCACGGTAGATATCATCGTGACGAAACTCGGCGTTCATGGTGCAGAGTTTAAGGTGAGCGGTCCCGTTCCGGGCTTTTAGCCATTTGTCGTCAACGAATCCGAGGACTCGTACCCCGGCGCGCTCCCCTATCCCTGAGGGAGTGGACGGCCGCATCGGGTACGAGGCGGCCAGCAGAGAGGATCAAAGGGCGCCGTCGATAGTTGCAAGCGCAGCCCCCTACGGAGTTCACGATGCCATCACCGAAGGTTGCCGAGTTCCTGGAGCGGGCTGAGCAATACCGAGGGCTCAAAGAGCAGATGGTCCATCTGCCCACCCGCCACCTCTACGAGCAGATGGAAAGCAGCTACCGCATTCTGGCCCGGAGCCAAGAACAGTTGGAACGGTCAGAGCAACACGTCGAAAATCTGGACCGTCGTACATTTCCGCGCCCCTGAGGGATATGCCTACTTTATGGGCAGGTCGCAACTGTCGCAGCGACGATGTCACTCGCGCCGTGCTAACGTTCAGTATCACCGCACGGTTTGTGGCCTCGATCGGTGACTGAGAGCCGAAATGCTCCCGCCTTCTATAGAACGGGAGGCGGCGATGGGAAAAGAGGCCAGACCTTTCTTAGAGACCGGGCTGACGATTATGGAGCGCTATAAGCGCGCAGCGCGTGAGGACATGGACGGTCCCGAACTCCTCAAGTTGCTCAAGGAGCTTGAGGACGAGATAGGAAAGCGGGCCCGCCGAGGCCGTTGAGGTCCGCAATCCTGAGGAGAGCGAACATCAGAATTCGATATCTTCTTCGCTCACAACGCCAAATAGGTCGAAAAACCCGAGCTTGATCTCCTCAGCCTCTGCACCGAGCTTCTCCAGCAAGGCGGTTTGCTCGATGTACCCTTGGGATTTTAGCTGCGCCCTCGACACGTGATGCAAGGTGCCACCATTAAAGTGCGGCATCCACAAACCGTGCGCGACTCTCACCCGCTGCTCGTTGATCTTATAGAAGCGGTTGAGCAGCTTCTCAGCGAGCTCATACCGCTCCTTCGCAAAATTGGCCTCAAACACTCGTTTTGCCACAGCGCAGAGCAAGGCAACGTCATAACTCTGCATGACGGTGGCAAAGTGCTTTTCCTCAATCTTCAGCTCACGACCGACGTAGTGTCGGATTGTATACTCAGTCTGCGAAAATTCGAAGATGAAGTACCCTATTGCGCCGTAGGTTTTCTCGGCAACCAACAGCTCGCGCTCAGCATATTCGCCAGACATCGCGCCCCCCAAGCCTTCAGAACCTTCAGTAGCAGGATGCTCTTGGGTTTGCGACCCTGAAGAGAGTGGGCCGATATCCCTGAGGGAGTGACTGAGAAAGGGACAATTTTAGAAAAAGTCGGAACGGCCCCTCAAAGCTTGCCCGATAGTGTGCGGGTCAGGACTTGGGGACATGCTATGAAATACCTGCTCTGTGCCGCCACGGCGGCCTTTCTGTGCCAGCCAGCAAGCGCAAGCTCGTTGTGCGTCAAGGACCGAACGCCATTTGCATTGGCCTCCGACACTATGACCTGGAGCATGACCATTGCGCCCAGCCAGGACTGCATCCAGGGTCTCCGCTGGTCTTACATGCAGATTTATGACGTCTCGGTCGTGCAAGCTCCAAGCAAAGGACGGCTCGTTGTTGTCGGATCAGGCTTTCGGTATTTCGCTGGCGGCTCAGATGATCAGAACAGTGTCGACAAGTTCACGCTGCTGATTTCAGGGAAGAACCGGCACGAAGTCGGTTCTTCGACCCTGGAAGTCGAGGTCCACCCTACTGCAATGACCTCCGGCCACGCTGCAACTGATCGCTCTGCCGCGGCCGCTACGGCCGCCGAACTTAGCCCCGCAGGGAGTTAGCACGCAGCCCTGAGGGAGTGAACGGCCGCGGTTTGGCCGCACTTCGGTTTGACAGATGATGGCTTCCTACAGGAGGCGTCCCATGAAGATCATTTCTCAGGTAGCCGTCGCCGTTACACTGCTCATTCACACCGATGCGCTTGCCATGGTTCGCGATGCCTCAATCGATCATGATCTTGGTGGTGTAAGGGAGCAGTTCAAAGCAATGCTTCGATCGCACGAGGGTCAGGCGACCGATCGCGCGAATGCAGTTGCGGCCGTCCGCGACGCAGAGGTGCCTCGTTAAGCGCGTTGCCGCCTGCAGGAGGCTTGGCTAACCGCCGGGCGGCAGGCTTGAAGGGAGTGAACCGGTACCAGAGACCGTTGCTAGCTAGGTCATGCAGCTTTAAACTCTGGGTAGATGCATAGAATTTTGGATAATTGCCATGCGAGCAATCTCGATCGTCGCTGTCGCGCTGATCTTACCTGCGTCCCTTCTGGCCCAGGAAAAAGAGAAACCGTCCAAACCGCCACCATGCTCATACTCATTGATGACAGGTCAGTATGTTGAGGTGCCAGTTGGCTCAACTGTTTGCCGCCGCGCCCCAGCACCGTACCAAGATTTGTACGGGCTCCTGCAATGCATTCCTCCGCTGAATGAGGTCGAACAAGTAAAGCGCGGCGATCCACGCTGTGAAAAATACGATGATCGGCCGTAGCGGGATCCTCGCGGCGATACTCGCAATTTTCGACTGGCGGGGCTACGACAGGCTACGCCATTCCATCTCCCGCCGCAGGCGTCAGCGCCTAAGGCGCTCCGCCCATTCAAGAGAGTGGACCTTATCACCCGATGACGACGAACCAACGTCCCTCAGGGAGCGGACAAGGCCATTAAGGTTGACTGGTCAGGTTAATTTCGCACACCTGAACATCAATCTAAGCCAACCGCTGGACGGCAATCCAAGGTTATAGCTATAGAGGATGCTTTGCTGTTGAGGTTCTGTTTTGAAGCCCTCGCTTGCTTGCGCTGCTATTATCTCGTTCTTTACTGTCAGTGCAGCGGCTGCTGACGACGGGATGACGCTTGACTTTTCGTTCAAGGGAACGAGAGGCTGCATCACTCTCTATGCCAATCCAGAAATTCGAATCCGGAACGTACCTCCGGGTGCCACAAGGGTCTTGCTTCGGTTGATAGGGCCAAACGGCAGGGACCTTGGAGGTCAGGAGACGGCGCTCCTATCAAGCGGCATCATTTCTGCAGGATCAATCCGCACATTCGCTCCGTGCGATCCAGGTCTCTACATGTACCAAGCGATTGTCAAAGCAGATGATGGTCGCACGATTGCGGTAGGGGAGATGGAGCGTTTGTTCGGGCGTGAGTGAACGGCCATGCCGCCTTGGCATAGAGCGACGTCAGTATGGCGACGCGGGCGCAGAGCACGAAAGGTCGACGGCACCGAGCCACCCGTGGGTTGATTGAGAAGGAGCAGCATTTTTGGCGCTCTATCTGTTCGAGGCAGGTCTTACGCGCTTACCCTGAGGGAGTGCATTGGGCCGGTTCTGCCCCTTAGCGGACCTATGCTGCACGCCGTTGCATGGGCAGCTTTTGACCCTCAGCGGACATCCATCAACTCGTCTAGTTCTGCCGTGTTCCGTTCTGGTATTCCTCTTGACCCTTTAGCGGATATCGCTCCGGCAGGGCTTGAAATCAGCTTGTGATCTTAAGCTGCACTGCCGGAGACGACGTGCTCAGGACGGTTCGCACAGATTCGTATGTTTTTCGGGCAAGCGCTGGAATGAGCCTATCTAAGTGATTTAACGTAGTCCGCGAGTTGCTCGCTCGTCTTCGCTGTTGTGTCTCTGAGCAAACGATACTCTTTTCCGGCTTTTGTGAGTGCTTCGAGTTCTTCATGCGAAAGCGGCGCCGGTAAGGCGTTCAACTGATCCAGTATGTTAATCCTTCCACGGAGCGCTTGCTGTATTCCTCTGTACGCATCCTCCAAAACAAAGTCATTTCGGAGTTCGCTCACTTGTTTCAGCAATGCATCGATGTGCGCCATTACGATCTGCACCTTAAATACCACTCCCAACCAGTGCCTAGCTGCATTTTCCACACTTGGCCGAGGGGTCTGCGACACCAGTTCAACATAGCCATCCATCGTACCGATCAAGGATCCGTTGACAACCATCAGTTGCTCCAACTGGATCCTCAAATCTATTAGATTGCTGCGGGCCTTACGCGCGGCCGCGGCGTCATATCCCTGCACTCCAAGAGCAGTGAGGTGAGCAATGCTATCACCAAATTTGGACAAAGCTTCTGCGGACTTCGCCAGAAGGTCACCCAGGGCTGCTATCAAAGCAATCTTTTCATCCGTGGATGCCGCCGCTCTTGCCGGCCCTGCGAATGATCCATAAAGCAAAACTAAAAGGCCGAACTTCAGTAAGTCTCGGCGCTTAACGATCATTGCGGCCTTCCTAATCGACAGTCCCTCGCGATATTCACGCAACCCTATCATAAATAGTAGAAACCTTGCGCAGAATCCTTCGACGAACTTCTGCATTTGGGCCCAAGCCGTCCTTACCACCACCACTCGCCTCCGGTCCGCTTCCGGCTGGAAATCGGACCTTCCCTTCGCAGTCCTGAGGGGAGCGCACGCGCTAGGGCTGCACCACTACAACGCATTCGGCCGTCACAGTGGGCTGGAGAATGCTGAAGGGCGCGCTGCTGCCGCCTTGCGCTATACCGTTGAACGACGCGCTCGAAGCGCCTTGAGACGCTGAGAGGTTATTGTAACCGGCGTGACCGAAGGCGCCACCGCCACCAAGGCCGCCGCCGCCAGAGTCGCTATAGACGTAACCGGCGGCCCCGTTGATAGTGATCGCGCCATTCGAAATCGAGATTGTTCCGGACGGAGTATACGGCGGCAAATTCGAGAGATTCAGATTGCGGGTTTCATTTTGGTTGGCGCTCGCTGCGTTAATCGCATTGAAGCCGGTGCCATAGACTGTGCTGGTAAAACGACCAGCCGTATTGCCAAGAGGCGCGTCTCGTCCGGCTATCCCGCGCCCTCGGCAATCCTTCACCCCGACCGTCGTGTTGCTGCCACCAGAACCATATCCCGTCGTGAACACCGAGATGGGTTGTGCTCCATTGGCAACCGCCGTCTGCGACATCACTATCGTCGTGCTGGTCACGCTCGTGATCGTGGTGCCGGCCTGCACGCCGGTGCTCTCGACCGGCATGCCAGGTCCAAGACCATCGGTATTGGCTACGCTTGTGATCGTATTATTGCCAGCGGTCAGCGTGCCGGACTGAGTTCTCGTCACCGCCGTCGTGTATGCCGGGTAAGTGGATCGAGCTATGGCCTGGCCGTAACCATAAAGCGTCTTTGGCGGCAGCGTCGCGTAGTCGCCGTACAACACAGTGGCAAGCGGGACAGCTGGATTCGTGACCGCGGAACCGTCGGCCCTAGTGATGCTTATTAATTGCCAGTTGCCGCTCCCGAGATAGAGCGCGTCGGCGATATCACCAGGCGACGTGGTGTAACTCTGTGCGCCGGGAACGATCAGTGAACTCGCATTGTACGTCAGAGGCGTCGCGGAATTGAACCTGAGCGTTTTGCGGATGCCGACGGCCGCACAGGTCGAACCAAAGCTCGTAATTGGTGTGCTCCCGGAGACATTGTGAACGGCCGCAGGCGCCGCGCAAATGTCGGTAGTGCTATTCGCCGTGACGCTCGCAATGCCGCCGCCGACTGGAGGCGACCACAAATGGTTTGCCGCATCGATCGCGCCAAGAACGATCCATGCCGTCCCGTCATATTGCTTCAGCAGATTGGGGGTGACCGAGGTGTCGACCCAGAACTGACCTTTGACAGCGGCGCCGCTGCAATCCGTCGCCGGCGCCGATGATCCGGAGTTGCTCGAGATCAGCGCTGCCAAGCCGGCGTTGATATCCTGCGCAAACGTCAACCCCGACACAGTACCCGTAGTCGGCATGCAGCCGGAGCCTTGTGCCGCGATCGCGGGCGAGCTCAGCACGAAAAGTGCAGCGATAGCGAGAATTGTTCGGATCTTCATGGACGGATGTCCCATTTGCATTCGCTGAGCGTCGTGTTGAGATAGTCGGGGCAGCCCTGCACCGAGGGCTGCGGCCAATGGACGACCGCGGCGACGGCGAGAACTCCGAAGAGGCCGAGCAGCATAAGTGTGCGCATGTGTTCACCCTCTGTTGAGATGGCCGCGCGAGCGCGTCGCGTGGCGGATTTCCTCTTGTGCGACCTGGATCATGGTCTGGGGACCGAGCGCGCGATCGCCGCGGCATCCGTCGGCGACGTGCCTTCCGGACAGAACTTTGAATGCCACCGTTAAAGTGGATCTCGCCGCCGCCTGAGGATCCAGCGCTCGACGCTCCGCGGTCCCGTGGAGGCTTACGCCGAGCCGCCCGTCGGAGCCGCGGCGGAGTGGCATCACTGCCTCTGGCCCGGCTTCACCCATGAGGCCTGTGCCGCCGTTTGCCATTGGGAAGAGCGTCGACCTTGGCCTTGGCCGCGCGGACGTAACCGCCAGAATGCCGTCGACCGTCACCCTCAGGCTGCTCAATGCGACGCCGGCATTAGCGCACCTCCGGGATATTGCCGGCGGCGGCCTGACTGAGAAGGACCGCCGCCGGCTCAGCGCCAGCCTCACCGGCCCGCGTGCCAGTAAACCGGATTGGAGGCGGCAGCTGTGGATGTCGAACGTTGATGGCTTCAATTCCGCCGTCGGTCGACCTGTCGATCTCGAATTCGACGATCAGCCCTTTATGCGGATGCCCGAGCCCGGCAACGTGAAACCAGATGGACCTGCATAGAACGTCGTGGTCTCGACTTTTGCCGGCCGGCGTGAGCAGCACCAGACGATAGGCTTCACTTTCAAATGAGACAGTCCCGATGATACTCATCGCACCACCGCCGGCTTGCGGCGCAGGCTCGACCTCGGCCGGCATGCCTCGACGCGCTGCTCGGCGTCGGCGAGAGCCTTAGCCTTCGCACGACGGCCCATCCTGGTGTCAGCCTGCACCCGTAGGAGATGGCGCAACGCAGCAGCCATCGCTCGATTGTCCTGAGGCATCAGCGCCGCGCCTCCGCATCCAAGATTGCTCGATAGTGATCGCCAGGCGCCGGATTTTTTGCCCGTTCCTCGGCCATGATCGATCGAAATGCGGCACTCGATCTTCCGGATGCAGTCGCTTGCGAGGCGGATATCGCGGTTTCGATCGAGCCGATTTGATCCACCATTCCAACCGCTTTTGCGGCCTCGGCGAGAAGGCAGCTTCCTTGACCAAACCGATCCGCGACGACAGATGACGTCACCTCACGGCCGCGCGCGACCGTCGTGACGAATTTCCTCGCAATGGCGTCGATGTCGGCTTGCTCTCGCTTTCTCGCCTCGGGATCGAGCGGCTGATAGGGATTCCGATCGGCTTTTCGCGGAGAAACCTTACTTGTTAGATAGGTCGGCTTTACTCCAGCCTGCTTCATTGCCTCGCTGAAGTCCATGTGTAGCGCAATGACGCCGATGCTGCCGGCTGCTCCACTCGGAGTGATGGTGATCGTGTCGGCCTGGCTCGCGATCCAGTAAGCCGCGCTAGCCACCAGCCCGTCGCAGTAAGCGACGACGGGCTTGGTCCGTTTGGCGCTCGCGATCGCGGCCGCTGTTTCCTCGCAGCCTGTCACCACGCCGCCGGGGCTGTCGACGAACAGCACGATTTTGTCGACCGACCTATCGACAACGGCCTGCGCGACCAAGGAGCGGATCCGGTCATATGATGCGAAGCCGAACAGCTCGCTTAGGAAGGAGCCGCGCTTCATCAACGGCCCGATAATCGGAATCATCGCTACGTTTTGCGCAGGCGCCGCCGGCCGCTTTGACGTTGCTGGGGCGCTCGCTTGGTGCGCCATGCGCGCAACTATGCCGTCGAAAGCCCGCGGATCTAAAGCCCAAATGTCGCCTTCCGCGCGAAGCAGGTCAAATGCGGTCCGGACTTCAGTCATCGGAAGACCTACTGTCGTGTTTCGCGATGCCGAATGGAGCACTCCAGCCTCTTTCGGGGTGCGCTTTGGGACGGCCCTCATACCAAGTGTCGCCACGGCCGTAACTGCTCTGTCCGCCAGTCGATCGATGCTTCTCGTGAAACTTAATTCTGCCTTCGACGTGATAGTTTGCCGCTTCGAGCATCAAATCGCTTAACGGGTGGCCCTCGCCATAAGGCCGATGCTGCGCGGCCAAATGCGCAGCCCAACGCTCGCGGAGCGCCGCCAGTTCGTCGCGCGTCGGCGACTTGTTCGTCGCCTCGAACGCGTCGAAACAGTCTTTGCCAATCTTCTCGCCCGAGACTCTGGCATCGTTTTCCCGGCTCATGGACGTGCTCCGATCACTGATCAATAAATCCGACGTGCTGCCCCCAGCGGATCCATTCGCTACCGAGCGAATTCGGCAGGCCCAGCAATGCCGACCGCCATGCCCCTCCAAAATTGGGGAGATAGTCGACACCCGGCATCTCAGCTAAAAAATCGATGTGGATCTGCTGCTCAGCGGCGACAGCCTTGCTCAATGTTTCCAGGGCTTTCGCAATTTCGCGCACCGCCTTTTTGTGGCGCGGCTGATATGTCGCCGCGACTTCCAGTGCGCGCCGATCGCGACAGATGCGCACGCGTTCGCGCGCAGCATCGAGGTGCGGCCATATCTCTTCGAGTTGATCTTCGGCTTGATCAATCTGAACTATTGCGCGCCGCTCGTTCCGCGCCAACCCGCTGTATTGTTCAGCACCGGCGTAGGCGTCCGGGCCGGCGTCGCGATTTTTGCCGTGCCGCTTTATGGCGATCGCGAGCTTGATTCCGTCGCGCATCGCGATCAGTTCGTTGAAGCGTTGCGTGACCTGCTCGAGGGCAGCAACCTCGAGGTCGAGATCGAGCGGCTCGGACAACATTGCTGCGCCGTTGAGCGCGTCGGGGTGTTCGTGTAATTGGTTGTCGGTGGCCACCGAGAGTTGCTCCTGCACCGCTCGATCGCGGCACCAACAGGCCCGCTACGGCGACGCTCGAATCGTTCGGTGATTTGCCGGTTAAAATGAATAGCGTTGCAAATTAACCGCGGAGAACCGTCTTCACGTAGGCTGCGGACTTGACACCTCCGAGCTTGAAGATCGCGAACAGGTCACCCGTCTTCGTGCCGCGATACCGTTGGGGCGTTGAGCCTAGGTGCTGGTGAACACGCCACAGGCCGGCGCGATATCTTGCCCCTTCTGCTGCGATCATATCAGAGGCGCTCCGTTCTGACAGTCTAGAATGCCAGCGCGCTCTGTACTTTCGGATAAGCACTGCGCAATCGAATTTGGTCTCGTCCGGCGGCGGCTTCAGTCCCGACGTGAGATAGATCAAAACCCACTGCATCTCCTCGGGCGGCACCTTCTCGATCGCATTGATCGCGCGGAGCGCAAGCCGGCGTCCGGTGATCATGTTCGGTCATCCTTCAGCGGCACCTCGCGCGCTCGACCGGCTCGTGGCCGCCTGGCGCACACAGCGCGCGATCCAAGAGACTGCAATAGTGGTGCGGATCGCGCCACTGCACGCTGTCAAGGCCCGCGACGCAAGCCCTGACGTACTCTAGATTGATCTGCGGCCGCTGCTCACGTCGGTCTATCGCGATCGCAAACACCGCTTCCAGCTTAGCCGCAGCGAATCTGCGCGCTTCCGGCGCCCAGCTCGGATTGTTGATGATCTTCAGCAGTCCCTTGGGATCGACTTCCGTGAACACGCGGTCGATGTCGCCGCGGACGACGACAAGACGTACCTCGTCTTGGCAGTCGTCAAGCTCTACACCGCGATGATTTCCATCCTTCGGGATAGTGTCTCCGCTCATGCTCGGCCTCCATTTATGATTTTCAAGGCCCTGCGCGTGACGGCGTCGAGCTCGGCGGTTGGCGGCTCGCTTGTTTGCCGGTTCGTGCTCCCTGGCTTCCGAAGTTCGCGTACTGCAGCGAGTCGAGCCGCCGCCGGCGCGGAGCTGTCCGCCGCGATTTCTCGGAGAATTTGCTCAGGGTCGACCCCTGAGAGATCGACGCCCTTCAGGGCTTTTTTGCTCGCCGCCGCTCGGGTCGGCCGCCCGCGTTTGCGCTTGCCAGGCCGCTTCGTGGTCTTCGCCATATTTTCTGCTCCGTTGGATTTTCTGCGTTTTCGATTCCGCGCGCGCGTGGTGCGCCCGTGCGACCCATAGCGGTCGGCGCCCCTACGTTCGATCGGGAAATTGATGCCCCACCCCTCACCTCGCCCGACGGGGTCGCCGGTAGGCTGTTCAACCCACACCGCGCTTCCTCCCGGAGATATCGAGAGTAGTGTGGGTTTCCCCACCATGGCCTGTAGTGTGGGGTTCCCCACTATGGACTGGTTGTTTTCGGTGGGGGTTTTCCACCCTGAAACTTGGTATTTTCCCACACTGGGATTTTGTTTTTTTGGGCCGCTTGGCTGCTCGAGCACATCTGGCGATCTCGGCCGCCTCCTCGATCGACTGGATCCGCCGCCACTCGTTAGTGCCGTACCCTCGTTCACCCTTGCTAGGTCGATAGGTCAATCTGAACAGGTTCGGCTGCCGCCACTCCGCGTTGCCAGCCCTGCCCTCCTGGGTGATCTCCGTGAACCCCAGGCCGATCGCTTCTTGAATGGCCGGCCTAATCGCCTGCCGGTCGATCCCGTACTCTTGGAACTGATCGTACGTGACTGGTAACCGACCGTTTTGCTGCGGCTGCCCGCCGTGATGGGCGAGTTCGATTTCGAGGCGATCTAAGACCCGACGTCCGGACAGGCTCAGGACACGCCAGGCAGGCGACTCCAGCATCTCGATGGTCCGAGGAGCAAACTGCCCCTCGATGCTTCTGCGGCGTTCCCTTGCCATCAGCGACTGCCTCCAGGCGCGTCCATCACGGTGCGCCAGAGTGCCGTTCGGATGGCAGTTTCCATGCACCGCGCCTCACGGAGGATTAACTCCTCGCCAATGCCTTTGCGCCGCATTGCATCGACCTGGATCTGGACCTGATGGCGGACGTGGCGCTCGCCAGCGTCAGCATTGAGTTCTGCTGCGCGCATCGCTTGGCGCTCGATAAAGGCCCTCCGGTGGATGTAGGGGAAAGGCACGATTCTGGCGGTGGTCACCGCTTGGCTTCGTTCCGACACGACCAAATTCTCCTTTCGGTTCAATGTGCGCCCGAAAAGGGGGAATATCGGAATGGCGATTGAGACTGCTGCCGCTACCGCAGACTTTTAATCACGGGGTCCTGGGTTCGAGCCCCAGCGCGCTCACCAAGCAAAATCAAGCGCCTAGCCGAGAAAACAAACCTCCTACCCTCCTCCCGAAAATCTCATGTGCACACACCATGCACACGGGAGAGCAGCTTTGACAGCGCTCGTGGGGCTCATCCGTCGGATGGTGCGGGGTCGTGTGCGAACTCGCGAGCAGATGGAGCAAGTCTGCCGTGAATGGGCTGAGAGGATTCAGCACGAGCCGAGTCGAGCTGCGCTTCTGGAAGTTGCCGAGAACTATCGCAAGGCCACCTGCTAGGACAGAGCCCAAGTTATCGTCCGTGCAACAATGCTCCCTAAAAAGTACAGCCAAGCCGCCATGGAAAAAAGGATACCGAACCCGAAAGTTAGGGCGATGGCTATGTCCGTCAATCTGGCCTTTGATGATGTTTCCGGCGCTGCCTCGCCGATCTGTTCCAAAGCATTCATTACGCCACCCCCGCGCGATCGGGAAAAAGCGGCAACCGGGAGGAAAGCAGTTCGTTCCTAAAGCAGTTGAGTAATCACGGGTAACGCCTCGGTGAATGAAACCATTCGCCGCTTCCGCGAAGCACTGACGAAACATTGGGGGCTCAGTCTCCCCTCGCTCACGAGGGGATCTCAAAATGATCGTATTCAACACCTTTGCAGTCGTTCTTGGTGCCGGCGTCCTTTTCACGATGTACTCCGGTGACCTGGGCACGGACGTGGTTCTCGCCATCGCCGCCTGCTTTGCATAAGGCCCGCCGGCGTGAATCTCGTCCATACGAGAGGCCGCCCACTGAGGCGGCCTTACCTTCCTCCCGTCACGACACGAAAACGACGGGCCGCCAGTTTGTCAGGCGGCACGCGAACCGGATTGAACTTTGTATCGTTCCGCTGAGCGCGCTTGCAGTGGGGGCAGACGAAAAGGTGGGCGATGATCTCTTCCTCTTTGCCGCGGACTAGCTCCGAGCGAAACCATCTCATGGTGACGCGGCAATTCGGACACTCCGGGGGTTCAAGTTGCTCCATTGCTTTCTTTAGTAGGTCCATGCCACGCCCCCTGTTCGGGAAACAGTAGCAAAGCGTATCCGAGCGCGACGTATCAAACGATACAAAGGGGCGATCCTGAACGCGAAAACTTCTGACTCCAAAATAACAATTGTTGTGGCTGGAACATAGGCGACCGGGAAAACTAGGCAAGCGGGTGAGCCTGCCGATTGTGAAATAGATCATATTGCGAGCCAGAGATGCCGCGATACGATCATCGCACCGGGGCTGGCTGCATATTTCACTAAGACCTTTTTCACTCGGCTTTTTTGACAATGAGGCCGCAGCAGCTCCCTGCTGCGGCCTTCGTGTTCACGGCGCTTAGTACCAATGAGTTCGGCGTTCTGTGCCATGGAGAAGGTATTGTGTCCAAAGAGAAAAATTGCTTGATCGTTCGTGCTGCCGGAAGACAGCTGGATCTTTTGCGCGGCGAAGCCTCCCGCATCGCGAAAGGCAGTAACGTCGATTGGTGGATCGATCAGGCGGAGATCGGCACTCGCTTCTGCTTCGAAGATGCAAAGGCAAAAGAGTCATTCGCTCTCGCTTGTGACAACTTCGGTATTCCCTGCCAAGACGCCTAGCCCCCGCTTTGGCAACTGACGAGTAGGCCCACCAGCGTGAACCGGCGGCCCTGTGGCACGGGCATTGCTCATATCTAGTTGGCTGGGGATTAAGAGGACCCAGTTTGGTACAGGGCGCCGCCGGGACGCTTCATTTCGAGCCCGGCGGCGTATCTTTCTGGAACATCAAAGGCGATGCAGCGCTTGCTGAGCAGAGCAAGGTACATACTGGCCCTTAGGGCGTAGCGGGTCAGCCGCAACCGGTAGCGCATGAGCAGGAGCTGGATCAGGCGCATGGAGGCTCCCCATGCCAAGCGGCTCGGTAGTTGCGCTCCAGCTTGTCCAACATTTCGGACAAGTGAAACACGGCAAAGCACAGCTCTGTCCGCTCGCTGGACCCGTGAAACTGCTCACAGGCGATTGCGTAGCCGGTACGGCCTTGGGCCGGAACGATCGTCCGGCCGGACGATTGCTTCCTCTTTGAGTAGGAGTTGCGTCATGCGTCATGCGCCGTCGATTGTGCCGCTGGATCGTCTCGACCGGGACATTTACCTGGTGCTGGAAGACTTCGGCGCACGCGCCGGCTGCTCCTGGCGCGAGACCGACGAGCAGGACACCGACGTCGAGACCATCATCCGCGACCTGCTCTCCGGGCAGTACGCCTATCCGGTCCGTATTGTCGCCTTCAACGCGATCGAGGGCCGATCTCGCGATGCCACCAGCGAGATCGCAGATGAGCTTGCCGAGCGTGTCACGAGTAGCGAGATCACGCCGGCCTTGCAGGCCTTCGTCCAAGCAAATGCTTCCCGACCTTTTGCTGTACAACTGGCGCTGCCTCTACGGGGAGCCGCCTGACATCAAATCTGTGATCGTGATGTTGCGTGGCAACGCAGTGACGGTGCACGACAGGCACAGTCGTCGGAAGTTCGCGCTTCCCCTTGGCTTTATTTTCTGGTACCAAATAAAATGAAACCAGCAAAAAAGATTCGTACCCAAAAACATCGCGGCCGCCCCGCTACTGGTCAGGGCGTCCAGATCGGCACGCGCTGGCCGGAATCGACTGTCGCTCAGATCGACGCATGGGCGTCGTGGCAGGAAGACACTCCGGCTCGCTCTGAATCCATTCGTCGGCTGGTCACGATTGGCTTGGGCAAACCCGCCCCGGCCGTCGCGGTCACGTCGGCCGCCAAGGCCTCCTCCGAGCGGGCTCGGGAAATGGCGGGTAAGGCGATCGACAAGCTCAAAGACAACAAAGCGAGCCCGGATGACCAGGCCAGCCGCAAGGGGCGGCTCGTCAAGGGGCCCGAGGGATTCCAGAACGTTCGACGCGACCGGCCAAATCGAAAATAAATTGACCGGCGACCGCTTGGTCAATCTCGGCCTGAAGGCAATAAGCAAATGATCAAACCCAAACGGTCGGCCGAGCAACAAGTCGCGGACGAAGCCAATCGAAAGACCCTCAATCCGATAGGATCGAGACAGACCATAGCGGACAGTCAAGCCACTCCGGAGTTTCAGGAGAACCTCAAACGCCTGAAGTCCGAGCGGCTGGAGCGTGAGGCTAGACTGAATCCGAAGCGCAAGGTCTGATTCGAGCTCATCGACCTTTCGCCTCGCCTGATTGGGCCGGTCAGGCGAACGGGCCGCGTTGGATGGAGGGTGCAGAAGGTCATGGGAATGTTGAAGCGACGGTGGATGATCTTCCTGCTGGTTTCCGTGGTGCTTGTTTGCTCGATCTATGCAAGCGCTCGGTACTATCTCAGCAAATGTCATGGCATGGATGCGTGCGCGGCCGCCGAAGCCGAGAACCATGAGCGTGATAAGCCAGCCGAGCCACAATAGTTTTCGGGTGAAAAGCCGGCTGCAAAGGCGGCGCCTGGGCCGCGGCGGTACAAGGTCGACGGTCACTCGGCCGGGGTGAAACCTCAGCTATTCACATCGGGTTCATGCGTTCCAAGTCACTCTGCGATCTCTGGAGGCTTCCGATGATTATGACCGTTCTTGCAGCCGCATTGATGATGGGACCGGCCACGTCCGATACGGGCCCCCGACCTTCCATCCAGCAGATCCAATATGGTATCCCCAGACACCCGCCCCCGTGCGGTCACGGCTGGGATCTGAGTTCGCGCGACGGGCTTTGCTATCCGAATGGCGCTCTGCCACCAGAGGAGCAAGCCGGGCGCCGGCCCTACTACTATCGAGGCGATGGAGGATACGGCTATCCCCGCTACGGCTCCGGCAGATACCCGGTGCCCTGCGGCGGCGACGGCGTCGATCTCGACGTTCGAGACGGCCAATGCTACCCAACGGGAACAGTGCCCCGGCGCTTTCAGAACAGGCCGCATTATTACTACCGGTATTGAGCCATGGCGTGGCCCGCCAGTGTGAACCGGAGCGCAGATTAAGGTTGGTCCATCTTGCGTCGGAGCTACTCGACGACTGCTCGTTGTTCCTCGACCCCACACACCCGCACCACCTGGTTTGCTTCCGCCCCACTGAGCGCGTGCGCCCGACGGATACCGAACCCGAGTCGCGGCCGGTCCAACGTCGAGGGTGCTAATCCACCGTTTTACAACATGGGGAAAACTGCCTGCAGGTCAGCGCGCCTGCATTTTTCGAATCGCCCGTGCGTGCTCGCTGCCTGAGCGTGTTCTGGTTGTGGAGGGGCGCGTGAGCCAGTTTTTGTCCGTGCTGCTGCTGGCGACCGCCATGACTCTGACCCTGTGCTTGGGGGTGGCAGCGTGGCGCCAATCGGCAGTGAAAGACGTCGATATCACTGCCACCATTGCTCATCAGGAAAACGGCTGGCGAGCCAGGCCGACGAACTGAACGTTTTAGCCGGCAACCGTGATCAACGTAGAATGGTGGTGACTCCTCCGCTAGACATGGTGGCGGGCGATGCGATCATCGAGGTCCTGGTTGACTCCCGGGTTCACCCACGGCCGAAGACCGACACGCCGCCTGCACCCTTGCCAAACTCAGGATAGGCCTGCCAGCGTGAACCGGCGGGCCCAATTGCTGCGTGAGCAAGTCAGGATTTAATCGTCTCGGTGCCTCTAATCGTGCCTCAACCGCAGCTTTCACACGTTGCTCTATGGATCGCGCAAAATCGGTGAGGCCCACGAATTGAGCACCTACCAGAACATCCCGAGATCGTCACCCCAGCCATCGGTGATCACCCACTCGTCATGCAGGCTGGGGAGCTTGTATCTCAGATCCTTAAGTGAAGCCCAGAAGCCGTGGGTCACGCTGTCGCCTACTCAGCGCGATGCACGCTAAGCGTACCGGCGGGCCCCGCTACGATGCTCTCCTTTTGGTAGAAGCTCGCGATGCAGTCGTTCGGAAGTCGGCTGGGGTCATTGGTCACATCGCTGTTCATCAACGTCGTTGGGTGAACCGTGTGCTGCGCCACCACCAGCCGTTGCTCAGCTGACAGGGTCAGACGCGCATGACGCTCCATGCTCTCAAGCCAAAAGACACCGAAGCTGTCTCGCTCCGACCGAATTTGCGTGCCGACTTTGCTGTAGTTCAACGCTACTGCCAAGCTGGCGCCGAATATCAAAGGCACAGCAATACCCATGACCGATGGAGGCAAAGGTGAGGCGGCGAGGAGCTTCGAAATTCGGTCTCGATGCGATCGGGCAAAAAGTGTGGCGCTCATGGTCAGACTAAATAGCACGAATGCCAGCACCTCATTCTGCGCCCTCTCCACAAGACGATTCCCGGTCGCATATTGGTGCACGAAATATCCGAAATAGGCGCCGCCTATACCAATGAACGCAACTCCTACGGCCAAGAACTTTCTGTTTCTCGAATCCACGTATTTCGGCTGCGGCAATGCGGTGGTGACCAACGCTACAAACAAAAGCCACGTGCCCGTCGCGGGCTCTCTAAACAGGCGACCTAAGCCGATCAAGCCGAAAAGAAACGCCTCCCTTCAGTGAGTTCGAAAAATCACCCGCCATCGGAAACTGACTCATGCGCACGGAATTGCCAGGCGCCGAGACTACGACGGCGAGACCAGTGAGGATCGCGAGACCAATCCACGAATGTGCAGCGACCTGGAGGCGTTGCGTAAATAACCAGCGAGCCAGTAGCGAGCAGGAGATCATGCCTATCAGCCAAGCCGCCGTGAACTCATTGCACATAGCCGCGACCAAACCACCGAATGCCATCATCGCCGTCGATGCGCGCGAGAGATTTACTCCATTTTCCGTGGCATTTATGAGTTCAGCAAACATCAAGAGGACGATCGCCGCAGCAACGGTGTAACAAGCGACACCTGGCAACCAGTAGAACATTTGCTGCAGGCTCGGAGCCTCGCTCCCGAGCACAGCCGCGAAGGCCAGCCCGAGCGCAATCTGCTGCAAGATGGTTGTGTCAGGCTGAATCCGTCGCGCGAGAAATATCATCGACACCACAAAGGTGACCATGAAAGCAACCATGATCAGCACGTAGCAGATGAAAAGATCTATGCCTGTCAAGGTGCGGAGGACAGCAGGAAGCTGCATCAGCAGCAACGGCGTGATACGCCCTATCGCGCTGTGGTAGAATACGGAGACCGTTCCGACGAGGCCGTATTGGTTGTTCGTATAAAAGAAGCAAAAATCGTCGGACTCTGGGATCGAATATAGCGCCAAGCTTAGTAGCTTCAGGATGAACGCGCCCGCTACAACAACGACAATGGTCCACGCAGCCAGTTGCAAACGCGCACATCGAGCATCGGCGTATGCAAAATTGACGTTGGTGTGCATGCATTGTTCTTTGAAAGAAATCGCACTTCTGGTTGTTCAATGACGCATGACAGCGCCTAAAGGTTGAGCTGTCAATAAGGGCGTACACTCTTACACAGTGCATGAGCCGCGTTGCCACGCCTAGCCGTGCATGCAGGCGGGGCCGGCCGCGTTTGCTGCTGGAGCGGGTATTGCTCAAAACTACTCGCAGTGATACACGCGCATCCTGAGATTGAGGAAGGCCAATGGATTCCAAGTTGCCTGGCATTCAGGTTGGTCGCGCGATCGCCGCGATCTCAGTGTTCTATTTTCATTCCTACATCGGCCTGACGTATTTTGATAAGGTAAGCCTCCACACCTTCGACTGGCTGGCCGTGCAGGGCGGATCTGGGGTAGATTTGTTCTTCGCGATTTCTGGGTTCATCGTCTGCTATGTGGCGGCACGGCCCGACTTCACAACCGGCTCTTTCCTGTTAAAGCGGTTCTTCCGCATCTATCCACTGAACGCGCTTGTCACGCTGATTGTGGCCGCCATCTGTTTTGCCAACATCCGGATATCTGACGATACCAGCTTCTCGCATATCATTTGGTCCATCCTGATCCTGCCGCAGAAAGCACCGGTCAACTCCGTCGGATGGACTTTGGAATACGAGGTGGCGTTCTACCTTGTTGCAGCCATCCTTCTGCCGCGCGGCGGGCCGGCGGTCCTTCTTGCCTACTGCGCCGCCTCTTACGAGCTATACTATCTGGTGCTGCCGGAAAGCCCGTTTATCCTGCGCTTTGTCACTGAACATCACGCGGCTTTCGGCGCCGGCGTATTGGCGTTCATGATTATCACCCGACTCCCTGTGTTGCCTATCATGGCAAGATGGTTGTTGTCGGCGGCGCTTGCGGCAGCCGGTGTAGCGGTATTTCTATGGGCATACAATTTTTTCAACAGCCCGTTGATCAGGCCGGCTGCGTGCATGCTTGCCGTGATTGGCGCCGCTCTTTTGCCGTCTGCCCCGAGATGGGCCGTGCGCTTGGGAGATATCTCATATGGATTCTATTTATTGCATTGGCCAGTGGTCTGCATTTCCTATTGGACGGCCGCTTCCATCGTTAAGCCAAACCCCGCGGCCGGTGAACTTTGGCGCTGGGGCTTGTTTCTCGTGGTGCTGGCATTGGCCAACCTCTCGTGGGTGTTTTTCGAGAAGCCTCTAAATCGTATGGCGCGCCGCCTAACAAATCGCACCGTAAACTCAGAAAACGGTGTCGGCGATTATGTAGCCAGTAGTCGCCGCACCGGAATTGTTCAGCGTGTTGGTGCAGCCGACTGACATGCCGATGCCGATGACGTTGACCTTGGCAATCGGACCACCTTGTCGCGTTAGCAACCGGACAAAGCCCCCCCCACACACACCGCGCCGCATCTGCGGATGAAGTCGCGGCCGCGAGCGAAGTCAGGAGACCGCGACGGCGGATTACACCACGCCGCCGAAGTCGATGCCTTCCTTGGCGAGCGCCTCAGCTTCCTCGGCGGACGCTGTCGGCTTCGTCTCGAGGTAGGGGAGCTCAGTTGCTGGCAGAATGGTGCGGATGTTCTGGCCGTCTGTCCGCGTGATGCGAGCAACCCACCGCTTGGGCTCGTGCTCAAACCGTTCGATATGGTACTGCTTGTACGTAATCATGGCTTTCGGACGCAACTGACGCTGACACAGGCTTTGTTGTATCCAACATAGCACCGCCGTCCAACAGTTTCTTAAAGCTAGGTTAAGACCCGCGCGCGTGGACCGCCGGATATCAGGCAAAAAAGCGGCCTCAGGGACACCCCCGAGGCCGAGAAGGCGATTTGCTCGATCTGACTTCAGCTCTCCGGGGCCGAAACTGGAGCAGGCACACTCAGCGGCGCACCCCCCACCGAAACCGGCCCTATATATTTCGGCTGCCGGGCGATCCGTTTGCGGATCGCTGCGGACAGTCCATAGCGCGCATGCGCTCTTCGAACGGAGGACGTGACGTCCGACATCATGGCATTTTGCAGCGAGTCGATCTTCGCAATCAGCGTGGACAGCTGCGAAGATACCTTCCTCACATCGACCCGTTCGTCCGTGATGCTCTGTCGCAGCGAAAGCAGCACCATCGAATCCGCCTGCAGCACAGCCGCGTTTTGTTGCAATGCCTGATTGCTCTCCTGCAGCGAAGCCGTGTGTTGCTGCTGGGTCGACTGAATATCCTTCAAGGCAGCGACAACCGGATCCGGCTTTGGCGCCGAAGCTTCTTGCCGCGGCAGCAGATCAGCCAGGCTGCTCAGATTCAGCGATGGCAAGCCGGACGGCCATGTGTAGATCGCCGCCGCGCCGTTGATGGCCAGGGCACACACCGATAGCGCCATGATCGACGTCCGGCTGGACCGCTTGATCGGTTCTGGAGCGTCCAAGATTTCGGGTTCGTGGGCCGCGATGGCCGCAGCAAGTGCTGCAGGGTCGAGCTGTTCGACAAGGCCTTGGCTTTCGAAAGTCGTGGTCATGGCATTGACCCCAATGAGCGAGCAACAGGAAGCCGTCGCCGGAACGTCCTCGCGACGGCTCCCTTACGCAGCACCCATCTACAACTGTCTAAAATTGTGAGCTTTTCAGCTTAATTCCACGTTAGCGGCCGCGGCCCGCTGCAGACTCCGCACCCCGGCCGACTACGGGGGTCTGTGCGACGGACATGACTCGCATGCCGGTGCAAGAGCTCCTCAGATCCCGGGACGCCGTCGTGGGCCTGATGCGGATTCTCCGAAGTTGGCAACTTACCCCCGTTTTGCCCGACGAGTCAACCGGCGTCTCCGCCGGATGCAAGACCGCTTTGTGCCAAAAAGAAAGCGTTGCGCCAGCGGGACTTAGCTACTGTGCATGGGGTTGTTTTCGCGTTTTTGACCGGCGCCTGCTCGTGCGCCGGGCCCCTGCCCCAAAAGCCGCGAGACAACCCGCTCAAAAAGTGTAGGATTCGACAAAACAGGGAGGAGCGGCATGTTTGAAATCAGCGGTTTCGACACGGCAGGAATCGTCAGCCTCAAGCGGCTGTCACTCACCGCCGCCCTCAAGAAGGCGAAGGAGCTTATCGCCGACGGGTGCTGGGGCGTTCAGGTGATTGGTCCAGGGGGCCAGGTCTACACCTCGTTCGAGGAGCAAGCCGCCTAGTCGCCCGCCTTCTGCATCAGCCTTCGGCATCATTCGGAAAGCACCGGACCGATCGCGCGTCGCGCGCTCTGCTGTTGCGGTGATCGACGTGAAAACCCCAGCGCCTGGTGGAGCGCCGGGGCGTTTTCAAAATATCAATTGGTCAAGCAATGAGGCCTTCGTAGCAGCGATCTCGACCATTGCTTGTGAACTGCTTCACACAGGCTTCGATCTTTCCACACCTTGACGACGCTCAACTGCCGCGCGCCGTGCCGTTGCCAATCAACTCGTTTGGGAGCACGCTCTCTCCAGGCGCGCAGACGCCGCTCAGGGAGAAAGCCATGAAGGACACGGGCCTGGATCATCGCCACCGCGACAAGGATGGCGCGATCAGCAAGAAGCACGGCAACACGCTGGTCGGTACGTTGCGCAAGATCTACGGCAAGGGTTTTGCTGCCGGTTATCCGGATACGACTGAACTCAGCGAGGTCTTGCACCAGCTGAACGAGACGTCGCTGAGCCAGTTGCGTCGAGATCACGACACCGGGCATCTCGGCCACAAGATCGACCACGTCCCGAAGTGACGGA
This sequence comes from Bradyrhizobium sp. RT6a, assembly GCF_040547675.1. NCBI lineage: Bacteria > Pseudomonadati > Pseudomonadota > Alphaproteobacteria > Hyphomicrobiales > Nitrobacteraceae > Bradyrhizobium > Bradyrhizobium sp. RT6a. Next base: position 1,442,559 of record NZ_JBEPQC010000002.1, on the reverse strand, counting down.
CCTCCCTCGTCCCAACTTCAGGTAGATGAATTCAACTTCGCTGCCGGTCGACTCGGCGAATTTGCCGTTTGAGCCCTCGCAGAGCGAGCGCTAGGATGAGCCTTTTACGGAGGCTCATTTGAAACAGTTCATTATCATCACCGCCGTTGCACTCGCCGTGACGGCTCCCGCCCGCTCGCAGGCGCTCGTCGATCCCAACAAGGTTGCTCCCGAATACCGCGAGGCGGCCGAGAAGCGGAGGGCCGAGCAGATGCGGCAGCGCGAATGCGCGCTGAAGGCGGACCTCGAGAAGGTGCTGCCCAGGGATCGCACCGTCTATCTCAACCATTGCCTGGACACGATAGCGGCGAAGCAATAGCGGCTGATCGAGCGGCATGAAGTCGCCGACGCGTTCAAGCTTTCTTCAGACAATTGGGGTCACCTGACGATCCATTTCCATCAGTCATTGTCGATCGACCGCGCATGAGTTTCGTCCAGATTCAGTGCACGCGCTGCAAGACCGTATTCCGCGACCGCGCGGGACGGTTGCAGGACGGCTATTTCAGGCAATGTCCGAGCTGCGAGGTGGTGCTGTTCTTCGCGGAGGATTCGCCGAACCCTCAGGTCAAGCAGGCCATGAAGCGCGCGCGCAAGGCCCGCAAGGAGCAGCGCGAAACCGAAATGGCCAGGGTATCCGCGCCGCAAGCGCGCGGCAATTTCTCGCGGGCCGTCGCCGGACGGATACAGCACTCGTCGGAGGACGACGAGGCCTAGCTCACCCGCGCTTCCGCGGAAACAGGCGGTCGCGGATATAGCGCGAGGTCGGCGTCAGGCGGATGCCGCGCGGCTTCTGCCAGACGGCGCGGTCGATCTCGTTCTTGTCGCCGATCGCGAGCCTGCCCTTGGCGCCCTTGGCGATGAAGATCGCGTCGCTCATCTTGCGGCCGGAGCGCTTGTTCCTGGCCGTCACTTCCTTCCAGAGGCTGATCCGGCCAAGCTTCAGCTTGGGCAGCTCCTCCTTGATCTCCCGCCGCAAGCAGTCCTTGTCCGACTCGCGCGCGCGCTTGCGGCCGCCCGGGAACATCCACAGGCCGTCCGACCGGCGTCTGACCAACAATACCTTGCCGCGCTTGGCGGCAACCAGTTTGGAAGACTTCGCCATGTCCGCCGTAATCGAAAAAAGAATCGAGCCCATGGTAACTTGTCTAGTTGGATAGACAAGTTCCGGATGGATCTTGATCTCACGGGCAAGGCCATCAGGTCTGATTGGACCCGGCAGGCCGATCCCGCCGTTCGAGGCGCCCGGTCAGCCCTCGCCCGCCGCTGGCCCCGCTCTTGACCCCGCCTCGGCCCGGTCCTCCGTCCTGATCCAGGCCATCATCATCTCCCAGGCCACCGACAGGATGATCGGGCCGATGAACAGGCCGACGATGCCGTGGGCGAGCGTGCCGCCGATCACGCCGACGAAGATAACGATGGTCGGCGTGGTCAGGCCGCGCCCCATCACCAGCGGCTTCAACATGGTGTCGAGGAAGCCGACGACGACGAGAAACACGGTGAGCAGCAGCGCGGTGGTGACGTCCTTGGCGGTCCAGATCCAGATGATCACCGGCAGCAGCACCAGGAAGGCGCCGATCTGCACGATCGAGAGCAGCAGCACGATGAAAGCGAGCAGGCCTGCGCTCGGCACCGCGGCAAGCTTGAAGCCGATGCCGGCGAGCAGTGCCTGCACGATCGCGACGCCGATCACGCCTTGCGCCACGGCGCGGATCGTCGCGCCGGCGAGCCCCAGAAAATGCTCGGTTTGTTCGGGCACGATGCGAAACAGGAAGCCGCGGCCGGCCGCGACCAGCCTCGGCCCGTGCGGAAACAGGAAGCCGGCCACGAACACCGAGACCAGGAACTGGAGCGTGCCGACGCCGGCGTCTCCCGCGAGCCCAAGCAACGGTCCCGCCAGCGGCTGGAGATACGGCGCTACCTCGCGCAGCACCGCGCGGATGTTGTTGTAGGCCTGCTCCCAGAGGTCGAATAGCCAGGGGCCAACGAGCGGCCACGACTTGAGCTGCTCCGGCGCCGACTGAAGCGCGAGGTCGCCGGTGCCGAGCTGGTGCGCCAGTTCGCGCACGCCATCCACTGCGCTGATTCCGAGCCAGGTCGCAGGACCGATGACGATCCCGAGCGTGATCAGGGTCAGGATCGCCGCCGCGGTCTTGGGCCGGCCGCCGAGGATCTTGGCGACCCAGCTGAAGGCCGGGTAGAACGCGACGGCGAGCACGCCGCTCCAGGCAAGGATCGGCACGAAGGGGCGGATGATCAGGAAAGTCCAGATGATCAAAAGGCCGAGCAGGCCGACGCGGATCACGAGCTGGATGATGTCCTCGCCGGTCAGGAGCTGACGCAGACTTTTCACGGGCACGGCTTTCCTTGCGGCATCGACGCGGGTTCCGGCACTTGCGCGGTCCAGCGTTATTGCCAGCCGCGCACCCGGCGTCAAGACGACGGGGCCGGCCCGAGCCGGCGATTAGGAACGCATCGGGCCATTCCGCATTCCGAGACGATGGCACGCCGTCCCAGAGAGCCTGGCGCACATGCGGGAATTCACCGCGGCATCCACTTTTCGCTGAAGCCAAACGCCGCACCGGGCTATTGGCGCTACGCCTATGCCGTCGGCGACAGAGCCCGCTCCGGGCGCGTGCAAGGCAGGCTGCCCTTGCTCGCCATCAGGCGCGTACAGATGCGCATCGACCGGGACATGCGGAGCATCCGGCCCGGCGATGCGGCGGCGCCGCGCGTCGAGCGCCGGCAAGGCCCGCAACCGACGGCTGGCTTGGCTAACAACGATTAACCGGATTTCGGCCGACCGGTTTACGCTGTTGCAAAGGCGGGCATCTACGCTTCCATCGAGGTCCCCCAAACCACTTTCGGTGCAATGGCCAATACCATCTGGACGATCGAAGAATTCACCTGCGCGGGTTGCAGCATGAACTACACCGCGACAAGGGAGGAGCACGCCGAAGCGCATTCCGGCAGCTTCAAGTGCAGCATCTGCAGCGGCGTGGTGCACACCTGGTCCGGCAAGCACCATTTCTTCGGTTGGGAAGCGGTGAAGACCAAGCCACCCGTGTTCGGAAGGCGCTGGGCCGGCGCGGGCTGGTAGACTGCTTCCAGCGGACCCAGACCCGCTACTCCCGTCAACGCTGCCTGCCCGAACTGCGGCTTCTGCTACTTTGCGGCACCGGTTAAACTCCCCGCCCCGCAACTGAAGCCGATACGCAATGACCGCAGCTTTCGTTCCCCAGATTGCCCTTTACCGCACCTGGCTCGCCGAACAGCGCGGCCTTACCTTCGCCAGCTACGAGGACATGCGGCAATGGTCGGTGCGCGATCTTGACGGCTTCTGGCGTAGCATCTGGGACTATTACGATCTGCAATCGCCGACGCCGTTTGCGGCCGTGATCACCGAACGCAAGATGCCCGGCGCGGTCTGGTTTCCCGGCGCCCAGGTCAACTATGCCCGGCAGGTATTCCGCCATGTAGACGCGGCCGACGCCGCCGGCTTGCCCGCAATCGTCAGCTGTGGCGAGGACGGCAGGCTTTGCGAGACGAGCTGGCCGGAGCTGCGGCGCAAGGCGGCTGCCCTCGCACTGCATCTGAAAGAAAAAGGCATCAAGCCCGGCGACCGCATCGCCGCCTATCTGCCCAACATCCCCGAGACCATCATCGCGTTCCTGGCGAGCGCCAGCATCGGCGCGATCTGGAGCGTCTGCGCGCCCGACATGGCCGCGCCCGCCGTGATCGACCGCTTCAAGCAGATCGAACCGAAAGTGCTGATCGCCTGCGACGCCGTCACCTATGCCGGCCGCCGGCACGATCGCAAGGATGTCCTCGCCGAACTGCAGCGATCGCTGCCGACGGTCGAACACGTCATCCTGCACAGCGAGGCCGCCGCGCCCGCAGCGGCGGACGCCCTGCTCTCCGACATCGTCGCAGCAACGGGCGCCGCGATCGACGCGTTCGAGCCGGCGTGGCTGCCGTTCGATCATCCGCTCTGGATCGTCTATTCCAGCGGCACCACCGGCCTGCCGAAGCCGATCGTTCACGGCCATGGCGGCATCGTCATCGTGGTGCTGGCACTGCTGGGATTGCACAACGATCTCGGCTGCTCCTACCACGAGAACTCGTTCGGCGAGCGCTATCACTGGTACTCTTCGACCGGCTGGATCATGTGGAACAGCCAGGTCGGCGGCCTGCTCAGCGGCACCACCTGCTGCATCTTCGATGGCAGCCCCGGCGGCACCAGGAACAAGCCGGATTGGACCACGCTGTGGCGCTTCGTCGCGCAATCGAAAGCGAGCTTCTTCGGTGCGGGCGCGGCGTTCTTCGCCAACTGCGCCAAGGCCGAGATCAATCTCGCAGCCGCCGGCGATCTCTCACAGCTTCGTTGTCTCGGCTCGACCGGCTCTCCGCTGAGCGCCGACACGCAAGGCTGGTTCAACAACCGCTTCGCCGCGCTCGCGAAGAGCAACGGCAGCAAGGCGCAGGCCGATATCTGGTGGGCCAACATCTCCGGCGGCACCGATTTCGCCGGCGCCTTCATTGGCGGCAATCGCGAACTGCCGCAGACGCCGGGCGCGATGCAGTGCCGTCTGCTGGGTGCCGCCGTCGAAGCCTTCGACGAACAGGGCCGCGCCGTCATCGGCGAGGTCGGCGAGCTCGTTTGCACCGAGCCGATGCCGTCGATGCCGCTCTATTTCTGGAACGACAAGGGCGGTGCGCGCTATCGCGCGAGCTATTTCGAAACCTATCCGGACAATTTCGACGGCAGCGGCCGCGGGCCGGTGTGGCGGCACGGCGACTGGCTCAAGGTCGACCCGGACGGCTCCTGCATCATCTATGGCCGCAGCGATGCCACCATCAACCGCCACGGCCTGCGCATGGGGACCAGCGAACTCTACTCCGCGATCGAGGCCTTGCCGGAGGTGCTGGATTCCCTCGTCGTCGATCTCGAATATCTCGGCCGTGACAGCTACATGCCGCTGTTCGTGGTGCTGCGCGACGGCGTCGCCTTCGACGGCGCGATGCAGGCGAAAATCAATAAGGCGGTCGAGGCCGGCCTCTCCCGCCGTTTCCTGCCCAACGAGATTTTTGCGGTCGCCGAAATTCCGCGCACGCTCTCGGGCAAGAAGCAGGAGCTGCCGATCAAGAAGCTGCTGCTCGGCCACCCGGTCGAGAAGGTCATCAACCGGGAGGCGATGGCCAATCCCGCCTGCCTCGACTGGTACCTCGCCTTCGCACGCGACTATCTGGCGCGGACCGGGACTTGAGGGGAGATCGCCCCAATTGCGCCGATGCCGTTTGGACTCCGTTCACCGATCGCCGCTAGAGCAGGATGGATCTTCCGCAACGAACGCGCGCCATGGCCGATCTCAACGCCGTCCTCACCAGGCTCAACGACCGTCTGCTCCGCCTCGAGGGCGAGCTGTTCGTGCTGCGCTCGCTGGCCCGCGCGACGCTGACGGCGGGCGATGACCATGCGGCGCGGATGCGCAAGCTGGTCGAGGCCGCAAAGGTCGCGCTCGACGACGAGGCCACGCGTCCCCTCGACAAGCCGACGCGCAAATATGTCGATGCGGCGACCGCGCTGGTCGAGGAATTGCTGGTCGAGCCGACCCCAGCGCGGCCGTTGTTCACCGTCATCGACGGCGGCCGGCGCGACTGAACGTCAAACTGGCCGGCCGTCGTCCGTCGCGGCGACATCGCCCGCCTTGAGCCGGCTGAGACCGGCTTCGATGATCGCGATCTCCTCGTCGATCTGGCCGATCGGCAGGCTGAAGTCGTAGCCGGACCTGCTCTTGAGATCGACCGCAAGCCGCTGTCTGTGCATCATCAGCTCGTCGAGGCCGCGCCGGTTCTTCAGCCGGACATAGACGTCGACGATCTGCTCAATCGCGCTCGGCATGAAATAGGTCCCGGCGAAAAAGCCCGCACGGCGCACCCACGCCGGCGGGACGATCTCGGTGTCGCGGTACGCAATACAAATCCGCGACGGATTCGTCGATACGCCAAGCTGGTTGAGATCATGTTACCGTCAGATGATTTCGTGATGGCCGAGCACGAAAAAGCCGCTGGCGATCCCGCCAGCGGCCAAATCCGGGTTCAAAAACGCATGCGGGTTGAAATGTCGCCAGCCCCGGTGGGTCCACCTTCTAACGCCAAATCCTGGATCTCTCTGTTAAGAACGAAACACAGGAACCGGCCTATCTCCACTTGCCGCCCGACCGTGTTGGCGCGGCCACGTTAGTCAGAAACGCAGAAATATTTGCGCGGCAGCCTGCGGTAGGCGCTGTAGCGGTAATGCGGCCGGTACGGTAGCCCCGATAGAGTGCCGGCGGCTCCTCGCCGTAATAGGCGCCGTGATAGAAGTTGATGACCGGCCCTTCCGCGCAGCGATAGGTGTCCCAGCTCGGGCCGATGAAGGGTGCCACCCCAACTTCGGGCGGAACCGCGGGATAAGGTGGTCCGCCGGCGCGCGCCGGATCGGTTGCGACCAGGGCCGCGAAGGACAAACCACGCGCTCCGCATGCGTTCGCTCCGAGCCGATGCCATGCGCGCATGGAAGCACCGGACCGGCCGACGCCGCAATCGCGGAATTCATCGCGCACCCCTCGCCCGGTGCATTGTTGATAACCGGCGCAAACCCGGCGCGGGTGGTGACAGGACGTCCGGACGTGTTATCGGGAGATGACGCAGTTGCGAGACGGATCGGACACTCATGCGCATTACCCTCGTCGGCTCCCGCCATTTCGGCGTGACCACCCTGAACATGCTCCGGGAGCACGGTGTCTCGATCGTGCGGGTCGTGGTGGCCGACGCCGAGGATCGTCTCGCCGCGACAGCCAAGGCGGCGGGCATCGAGGTCGTGGTTCAGGCCAATCCCAAGCTGGTGGTGGCCTCCGAGATCGCCCCCGATACCGATCTGATCGTCACCGCGCACAGCCACGCCCGGATCGGCAAGGACGCGCTCGAGGCGGCGAAGCTGGGCGGCATCGGCTATCATCCTTCGCTGCTGCCGCGCCACCGCGGCAAGGCGGCCGTGGAATGGACCATCAAGGAAGGCGACCCGATCGCCGGCGGCACGATCTATCACCTCGCCGACCGCATGGACGCCGGCGCCATCGCCGCCCAGGAGTGGTGCTTCGTCAAGAAGGGCGAGACGGCCCGGGAGCTGTGGGAGCGCGCGCTGGCCCCGCTCGGGCTCAAATTGCTGGCCGACGTGATCGATTACGCCAAGGTCCACAAGGCGCTACCGTCCAAGACCCAGGACGAGCAGTTCGCGACCTCAGCGCCAAGTCTTTCCTGAGACCTCTTTCCGAGCCCCTTTCCTGAGTCGATTTCCTGACGTTTACTCTTAACGTGAAGGGGCGTTGATTCTGCTTCGAAAATTGCAGCCGGAAACCCAAATAAACCATTGTTCCCACAGGAACAATTTTCAATTTGGCACCGCACCAAATTTCCGTCACATTTTGTCCGAATAAGCGTCAGCATATCAGACAGATTCAAGGACGGATTTTATGCGTTTTGCTCGCATTGCGGCGTTCTGTGCCGCTTCAGTTATCACCCTCGCCGCTCCCGCTTTCGCCCAGACTCCTTATGACGGCAACTGGCAGGTCACCATCGTCACCAAGAGCGGTTCTTGCGAGCCGACCGCCAGCTCCTTGCTGACGGTTGCCGACGGCAAGATCACTGCTCCCGGCGCTAACGTTTCCGGCACCATCGGCCGGGAGGGTCTTGTGAAAGTTTCGATCAATGGTGCATATGCCAACGGTCAACTCAGCGGCAACGCCGGATCGGGGAAGTGGAATGGAGCATCTGCAGGCATACCGTGCAGCGGGCGGTGGGAAGCATCGCGCCAATAGAAAAATCGTGACGAGTGGACTAAGCCGGCGGCTGCTGATCGCGGCCGCCGTTATGTTCGCGGCCGGAATTGCCAGCTCCGAGAGCAAGGCCCAGTCGGGCCCGTTCGCCCCGCTGGCGGGCAGCTGGAGCGGCTCAGGCACGGTCACCCTGGATGACGGTTCGACCGAGCGGATCCGCTGCCGGGCCAAATACGCTCCGATCGGACCGACCATGGAGTTGTCTCTGACCTGCGCCAGCGACGCCTACAAGTTCAACCTCGGCGCCAACGTCAAGGCTGAAGGCAGCGCCATCGCGGGCAGCTGGTCCGAGGCCAGCCGCAATATCAGCGGCTCCCTTTCGGGCCGTGGCGCCGGTGGAAACTATGAGCTGCTCGCCTCCACCGCCGGCTTCAACGCCAACATCTCGCTGAAGACGTCCGGCAACAAGCAGAACGTCACGATGCGCGCCGACAGCCAGTTCCGCGGCGCCAACATCTCGCTGTCGCGCTAAGCCGATACGAGTAGATATGCAATCGACCCGGCGATCTCGCCGGGTCGATTTTTTATGTGCCCGGCACGAACGCCGTGACCTCGATCTCGACCTTGGCCCGGTCGTCCACGAGACCGCCGACGTAGAGCAAGGTCGAGGGCGGGAAATTGCGGCCCAACGTTTCCTTCCAGGCCGCGCCGATGCCCGCCCCGGCGGTCTCATATTCGCTGCGGCTGGTCAGGTACCAGGTCAGGCGGACGATATGCTCGGGGCCGGCGCCGGCCTCGCCTAGGAGCGTGATGATCCGTTTCAGCGCGGTCCCGACCTGCGCGGCCATGTCAGGCGCGTAATTGCCGGTCTCGTCGCCGCCGGTCTGCCCGGCCAGCACCACCCAGCGACCCGGCCCCTCGACCACGACACCATGGGAAAAGCCGCGCGGTTTTTTCCACTCGGCCGGCTGCAAGATATGCATGAGCGAAGATCTCCCGATTTTTCTCGTTGTTCAGTGATGCCTTAGCACGCCGCCATGCATCGCTGCACCGGCAGATTTGGCCGTTGCAAACGGCGACGATGTCGCCGATACCGGCCCTCCCTCAGGACCCTCGCCTCCCAAACCTCCGCCCATGAACACGACACCGTCCAAAACGATGGCTGCCCTGTGGATGGCGGGCTGGCTGTCGCTGATGCTGGTCATGGCGGTCGCCGGGCGCGAGACCACGCGCGAGCTGAATGTATTTCAGATCATGGAGGTGCGTTCACTGATCGGCTTCCTGTTGCTTTCGCCGATCATCTATCGGGCCGGCAGCTTCAAGGTGCTCAGGACATCGCGCCTGCCGCAGCACGTCGGGCGCAATTTGGTGCACTATGTTGCGCAGCTCGGCTGGTTCTTCGCGCTGACGCTGATCCCGATCGGCCAAGTGGTGGCTATCGAGTTCACCATGCCAATCTGGACGGCGCTGCTCGCAGCGAGCCTCCTCTCCGAACGCATGACGCCGTGGAAGATCGCCGCCATCGCGCTTGGCCTTATCGGTGTGATCGTCATCGTCCGACCCGCCACCGGCGAAATCAATCCCGGTCAACTCATCGCACTAGGCGCCGCGATGGGCTTTGGTGTGTCCATGGTGCTGGTTAAATCGCTGACCCGCACCGAAAGTGCACTGTCGATCCTGTTCTGGATGCTGGTGGTGCAATCGGTCGCAGGCTTCATTCCGACGCTGTTCGTCTGGACGTGGCCCTCCGCCAATGTCTGGGCATGGGTCGGCGTGATCGGCGTCTGCGGCACGTTTTCGCATTACTGCCTCGCCAGTGCGATGCGCTATGCGGATGCGACCATCGTTGTTCCCATGGACTTCCTGCGGGTTCCATTGACCGCGACCGCTGGCTGGCTGCTGTATTCGGAGCGGCTTGACACCTGGACGGTGGTCGGCGCCGCGCTGATCCTGTTCGGCAATCTCCTAAATCTAAAACCAGCTCCGCCGGTTCCTGCTCCTGCACGCTGAACCTCGCGCCGCCTCGCGCGACAAAACCAAGTGGCCGTGTGATTTGGATCACGTTGGAGCGGCATTCCATCGTGCACATTCTGCCACACAGCAGCGGGTTGAACGCGACGAACTGCCGTTTTGGTGGCGCCAAGTCGGGCACTTCGTGTAAGTTCGTTGCCAATTTGTTGCTGCCTGCAATTCGATTCTGTTGGGGATTCCAGATGCGCACTCTCACCCTCCTTGCGTCGCTGATGTGCATGGCACTGTCGATCAGTGCCGCGAAGGCCGACCGCCGTGTTGCTTTCGTCGTGGGCAACGGCACCTACAAGAACGTCGCACAATTGCCGAACCCGCCGATCGACGCCAAGGCGATGGCGGCAACGCTGCGCAATGTCGGCTTCGAGGTGATCGAAGGTTCGAACCTCTCGCGCGACCAGATGACTGAGAAGCTGCTGGACTTCGGCCGCAAGGCACAGGGCTCCGATGTCGCAGTGTTCTATTATGCCGGTCACGGCATCGCGGTCGGCGGCTCCAACTATCTTCTGCCTGTCGACGCCGACATCAAGTCGGAGATGGACGTCAAGCTCGGTGCCGCCATCAACATCGATCTGACGCTCGAGCAGACCATGGGCGACGCCAAGGTCAAGCTGGTCTTCCTTGACGCCTGCCGCGACAATCCGTTCGCCGCCAAGATCAAGTCGAACTCCGCGACCCGCAGCGTCAACGTGCAGAGCGGTCTTGCCGAGATGAAATCCGGCGAAGGCACGCTGATCGCGTTCGCCACCGGCCCGGGCCAGACCGCGCTCGACGGTCAGGAGGGCAACAACAGCCCGTTCACCCGTGCGCTCATCGACAACATCACCAAGCCTGGCATCGAGATCCAGCAGGCGATGACGTCGGTACGCGCCCAGGTCAACGAGGAAACCCACAAGGGTCAGTTGCCCTGGGGCCACACCAATTTGATCGGCGCGGTCTATCTCAGCCAGGCTCCGACGACCCAGGTCGCCAATGCGGCACCGACTGCTGCTGGCAGCGTGCCGATGGCGACCGGCGGCAATTCGGACGGTGTCGAGCTCGAATACTGGCGCTCGGTCAAGGAGAGCAACAAGTCGGAAGAGCTCAACGCCTATCTCTCCGCCTATCCGAACGGCCAGTTCAAGGCGCTGGCGCTGGCACGTCTCGCGGCCATCAAGAGCGGCCCCTCGACCGCGACGCGTACCCTCACCGCTGGCGTCGATCCCGCGACCTTCACCGATGAGGCCAGCCAGCTTACCGAGGACCAGATCGGCCTCGACAAGAACCAGCGCCGCGACGTTCAGCGTCGCCTCGGCGGGCTCGGCTTCGACAACAAACAGACGGGCGTGTTCGGCGACGAGACCCGGTCGGTGCTCAAGCGCTGGCAGGCGGCGCGCGGCTATCCCGCGTCAGGTTACCTGAACAAGCTCCAGCACAAGGCTCTGCTTTCGGAGATCGTGGCCGGCCCGCCGACCGCGAGCGACAACAGCCAGAAGGCAGCCCGCCGGGCCGCCGCCCCCGCGGCCAGCAGCGCGCCCGCACCGGCTCCCCATCGCAGCAGCGGCGGCGATCCTGCCGGAGCGGCCTTCGTCGGCGGTGTCGTCGGCGGCATGATGGGCGGCATGTTCCGCCGCTGAGGCGAGGCCAATCGCAAATATAAAAGCCCGGCTCGCGCCGGGCTTTTTCGTTGCGAGTCGCCCAACATCGGCGCCTACTTCCCCGCGGCTTTCCGCAGCGCCTCGTTGATGCGGTCCTGCCAGCCGGGGCCGTCGGCCTGGAAATGCTCCAGCACGTCCTGGTCGATCCGCAGCGTGACCTGCTCCTTGATCCCCGGTGTGACGTTCTGCTTTGGCGGCGCCGCGGCGACCTTCGCCGTCACCTTCTTGAACGCCGCCTCGGCCTCCGTTCTGGCATCGCCCAACGTCCGCGGCCGCCTCGGTGGTTGATCCGCCATGTCCTAAATTCCCTCAAACAGAGCCGTCGAAAGATACCGCTCGGAGAACGACGGCACTATAGCCAGGATCGTCTTTCCCGCAGCTTCCGGCCGCTTGCCGATCTCGAGGGCCGCGGCGATCGCGGCACCCGAGGAGATGCCGCCCGGAATGCCCTCATGCCGCGCCAAGGCCCGCGAGGTCTCGATTGCGGTCGTCGAACTGATCTTCGCGATCTCGTCGATCACCGAGCGGTCGAGGATGTCAGGGACGAAGCCCGCACCGATGCCTTGGATCTTGTGCGGCGTGTGCTGGCCGCCCGACAGCACCGGACTTTCCTCGGGCTCGACCGCGACCACGCGCAGCGTGGGCTTGCGCGGCTTCAGCACCTGGCCGACGCCGGTGATGGTGCCGCCGGTGCCGACGCCGGCGACGAAGAAGTCGATGTTGCCACCGGTGTCGTTCCAGATCTCCTCTGCAGTGGTGCGGCGGTGCACCTCGGGATTGGCGAGATTCTTGAACTGCTGCGGCATCACCGAATTCGGCGTCGTCTTCAACAGCTCTTCGGCCGTCGCGATCGCGCCCTTCATGCCTTGCGCGGCCGGTGTCAGCACCAGCTCCGCGCCCAGAAAAGCCAGCATCTTGCGGCGTTCGATCGACATCGACTCCGGCATGACCAGCTTGAGCCGATAGCCGCGCGACGCCGCGACGAAGGCCAGCGCGATGCCGGTATTGCCGGAGGTGGGTTCGATCAGCACGGTGTCGGGCTTGACGATGCCGGCCTTCTCCATGGCGATGATCATGGCCGCGCCGATGCGATCCTTCACGCTTGCGGCGGGATTGAAATATTCAAGCTTGGCCAAAATGGTCGCGTTCACGCCGTGCATGCCCGGCAGCCGGCGCAAGCGCACGATCGGCGTGTCGCCAAAAGCATCGACGATCGAGTCGTAGATCCGGCCGCGGCCGGGCTGGTGCGCTGCACCCGTGGTGGACGATGCGTCCATGATCAACTCCCTGTGGCGACGATTTGCGCTTCTGTTGCAGCTCTTGCGCAGTTACAGACAGCCTGCGGCGACACGCAAGCGGCATGGCGGTACATGTTAAATACGCTGCATCGCAAAATCGCGTGAGCTGCAATTATCAGAAAACCAACGCATTTGTGTTGCGACCTCGTCAACTGATTCTGCTTATGTTAGACTTAGGTCTCAAAGCTGAGAGGTCACCACGATGTCAGCAGTCGCTGAAGTGTTGTCGACCGCCGCATCGAACCGCGCTCCGCGGTGCAGTGAGTTGCCCACCTGTCCCGTCTGCGCCGACTCCATGGTCGCCGCCGAAGGTTCTGCGTATGTGTCGGAACACCTCATCAGCTATCTCTGGACCTGCGACAATTGCGGCTACGGCTTCGTGACCAAGCACGCCGTCAAGCAGCGGATCGTCTGCAACTGACGTTTCCTCTTCATCCGACCTTGCGGAATTGACCTAGCGCGGGGCGATGTCGCCCCTCGCCCAGTCTTCGCGCGTACGCCGATAGAACGCCTCGAACGTGCCCTGTGCGACCGCGTCCCTGATGTCCTGCATCAGGAACTGGTAGTAAGCGATATTGATCTCGGACAGCAGCATCGCGCCCAGCGTCTCGCCCGCCTTGACGAGATGATGCAAATAGGCGCGCGCGTAGCTGCGCGCCGACGGCCAGGAGCTCTCTTCGTCGAGCGGACGGGGATCGTCGGCGTGGCGCGCGTTGCGCAGATTCACCTGGCCGAAGCGTGTGAAGGCAACGCCATGCCGCCCATTGCGCGTCGGCATCACGCAATCGAACATGTCGATGCCGCGCTTGACGGCCTCGAGGATGTCGTCCGGCGTGCCGACGCCCATCAGATAGCGCGGCCGCTCTCTGGGCAGCAGCGGCGCTGTCTCGTCGATCATCGCCAGCATCACGGCCTGCGGCTCACCGACGGCGAGGCCGCCAATGGCATAACCATGGAAACCGATCTCGATGAGGCCTTGCGCGCTGGCATGGCGAAGCTGGGGGATGTCGCCGCCCTGCACGATGCCGAACAGCATGTAGCCTTCGGGCGCGCTCTCGAAGGCGCGCTTGCTTCGCTCGGCCCAGCGCAGCGACAATTGCATCGCGCGGTCGATGTCGGCGCGCTCGGCGGGCAGTCGCACGCATTCGTCCATTTGCATCGCGATGTCGGAGCCGAGCAAACGCTGCACCTCGATCGAACGCTCCGGCGACAGCTCGACCTTGGCGCCGTCGATATGCGAACGGAACGTCACGGCCTGCTCGCTGACCTTGCGTAAATCCGCCAGCGACATCACCTGGAAGCCGCCGGAATCCGTCAGCATCGGCCCGTTCCAGCCGGTGAATGTCTGCAAGCCGCCAAGTGCTGCGATCCGCTCGGCGCCGGGACGCAGCATCAGATGATAGGTGTTGCCGAGCACGATGTCGGCACCGGCCTCATGGACCTCGCGCCAGTGCATGCCCTTCATCGCGCCGGCGGTACCGACCGGCATGAAGGCAGGCGTGCGCACCACGCCGTGCGGCGTGGTCAGGCGCCCGGTGCGCGCGGCGCCATCAGTGGCGAGCAGTTCGAAATGATTGGGCAGACCGGTGTCAGGACGATTCATGACGGTGCTTATTGCGTGTCGGAGCAGGCCGATCAACCCGCTCAGGCGATGCTTCGGCCGGCTGATGCATCAGACTGGGACAATGGACACTGATATCCGACACGGAATTGTGCGCCCGCAGCGCTTGTTAAACAAAACGATACAGTGTAGTTTCACCTTGGGGGTTGGACGAGCTGCCGCGGCGACGTTGCCGGCGGCGGTAAATGCGTGATCGCCAGCCACCGACAATGTCCTTCCCCTCAAGTTCGACTGACACGGCCGGCCCAGGCGCCCGCCTGTTCGGATTGCTGGTCCTGACATGCAGCCTGGCGCTCGGCGCCTGCACCTCGCTGCCCCGCACGCCCTATACGGCCACCGAAGCCAGCACATCGCGCGTGCTCGACATCGATGGCCTCCGGCTACGCCGACGAACCCATCACGAAATTCAGCTTCGAGAAGGACACCAGCACCGCGACTAAGTCCTACCTGGCCCTGTCAGGCGGCGGCGCGGATGGCGCCTACGGCGTCGGCGTGCTCAACGGCTGGACCGCGGCCAGATCCCGTCCCACGTTCTCGGTCGTCTCGGGCGTGAGCACCGGCGGCCTGATCGCACCCTTTGCGTTTCTCGGCTCGCGATATGACGACACGCTGAAGGAGGTCTACACCAGCGGCGTCGCCGAGAGCCTGCTGAGCGATCCCAGCATCATGCGCGTGCTGTTCGGATCCGGCCTGTTCGGCAACACGCGTCTGCGCGAGCTCGTCGCCCGCTATGTCGGACCGGAGATCATGGCGCAGGTCGCGCGTGAGAACGCCAAGGGCCGAAGGCTGCTGGTGGTGACGACCGATCTCGACACCCAGCGCACCGCGATCTGGGACATGGGCAGGATCGCGGCGGTCGGCACGCCTGAGGCGCTCAAGCTGTTTCGCGACGTGATGGCGGCCTCCGCCAGCATCCCGCTGGTGTTTCCGCCGATCATGATCGACGCTGAAGGCGAGGGCCGCAGGTTTCAGGAGATGCATGTCGACGGCGGCGTGACAGCCCCGGTGCTGACACTGCCGGAAGCCCTGCTTTTCCAGGGCAGTCGCCTTCCCGGCCCTGCGAAGCTGGACATCTACATCCTCGTCAACAAGAAGATCGAACGCAATTTCGAGCTCGTCTCCAACAGCACCATCGACGTCGCCTCACGCAGCCTGTCGTCGATCACCCAGTCGCAGACCCGCTCGATCATCTTCTCGACCTATGATTTCGCGAGGCGCAACCGCCTGGGCTTCCATCTCTCCTATATCGCGCGCGACTATCCGGCCGCCCCCTCGGAAGGGTTCGACACCGCCTATATGCGGGCGCTGTATCAGTACGGATATGAGAAGGCCGCTTCAGGCCAAGCCTGGACTTCGACGCTTCCGTAAGCGCTCGCTGAGGAACGGGGCGGTGCCGAGACGGTTGACGATGCGGCCCATCCGGCCAGATTAGCCATGACGCACCCGTTGCTGCGCGTTATAGAGCAATCACTGATGTCACGACCGCGCAGGAATCATTGGGCATGGGATTGACTGCGACCAAGACAAGACCGGCAGCTCAGCGGCGCGAGGTGCCGAAATCGCGCGGCGGCCGCCCGACGAAAAGCGCCGCGATCGAGCGCGATCAGCGGCTGATCGAGGTCGCCACCCGCCTGTTCCTGGATCGCGGCTTCGACGCCACGTCGCTCGATGCAGTCGCGGAAGCCGCGCGCGTGAGCAAGCCCACCGTCTATGCCCGTTACGGAGACAAGCGCGGATTGTTCGCCGCCGTGCTGCGGCGCGAGATCGCGCGATGGCTTGCACCGCTATCCGCGGCCGCCGAGACGCAGCTCGGCAGCGCCTCGGACATCTCGGTCGAACAGCGGCTCGTCGAGATCGGGCGCGAGATGCTGAGCTTCACCTGCGGTCCCGATGCCGTCGCCTTCAGCCGCATGATGACGTCACAGGCCATCAACTTCCCCGATATCGCCAAGCTCGGCAAGGAAGAAGGCTGGCTCAAGGCCGTCGCCACCACGGCGCGCTTCTTCGACCATCTGGTGGCGCAAGGCGCGCTCGACATGGAAGACACCACGATCGCGGCCGAGGTGTTTCTCGACGTCGTCGTGGGGCACACCCACCGCATGGCGACGTTCGGAACGACGCTCGAGCTGAAAGACGCCGAAAAGCGAATGCGGGTTGCCATCAAGCTGTTCCTGGCCGGTGCGCTTGGCCCCCCGGACCGCCTCCAGGACGCCGCCAAGACCACGCGGCGGCGGCGCCCGTCGCGCTGACAATTCCGTGAGGTTGCGATCTTTCCAGGGAATCCCGCGCCCGCGCCGTTGACCAAAACAAAACGATACGGTATGGTTTAATTATAGGGCGATGCGGATCGCTTTTTCATCAGCCCCAAAGAGGTCCGCACCGCCTCGATCGCCGCGGCGGTACAGCCCGTCACGACGCTCAGCGGCCGACCGATGCCCAAGGTCGGCCGCAAATTCTTTACGATCATCCGGCACACTCGCTGGCCGAGGGTTTCGAGCATGACGACAGCCAAACGACGGATCTCGGGATTGCTCGCGATCGCCCTGTCCGCACTCCTCCTCGCAGCGCCGGCGCGAGCGATCGTGAGCACGGGCACACCGACCGCCCTTCACAGCGACACAGATGGTGACGCCGAGATCGACCGCCAAGCGGTCAGTCGCGAGATCGAGCGCTTCCGCAGCTCGTCGATCTCGATCAACCAGGCCATGGCGATTGCGGAAGCCCGCCACGCCGGTGCCACCACGGCGGATGTGAGTTTCGACGGAGCCTCCGGCGTGCCGGTCTACCGGGTGAAGACCCTGCACAACGACCGGATCTGGCGCCACACCATCAATGCCGCGACCGGTGAGCTCGTCGGCGGCGAAGCCGCTCTCCCCCTCGCCGAGCTCGACCTCGACGACCGCAGCAACCTCGCAGCGCTCGGTGCCATCAAGCACCGCCTTGCGGATGCCGTGCACGTCGCCGAACGTGCGGCGTCCGGCAAGGCGATCAGCGGCGGGCTGGTACGCGAACGCGGCCGGCTGAATTTCGCGATCGTCGTCATCAGTGGCGACAACCTCAAGGAGGTCATCCTCGAACCGCCGGGCGCCCGGACCAAATAGCGGCGGCCCATCCCGCCGAAAAGCCATTGACGGGCGCAAAACTCTCCCGCATAAGCTCCCGCCATGTTCACGACCACCAAACGCACGACTAAAACCACCACGGCCTTCGGGGCCCGGGGAGGCGTGCGCGTGTAGTCGTCGACTAGAACGCAATCCACTCTACCGAAGCCCCGCCCTCGTTGGTCCGGGGCTTTTTTGTTGTCTGAATTCTCAAATCAATGGAGGACAAAGTGAGTAACGATCCCGTCGTCGCGATTGTCGGCGTCACCGGTGCAGTGGGCGCCGAATTCATCGCCACCATGGACAAGCGCGGCTTTCGCGTCGGCAAGCTCAAGGCGCTGGCCAGCGCCCGCTCGGCCGGCAAGACGGTGTCGTTCCGTGGGCAAGACGTCGTCATCGAGGAGCTGACCGAACGCGCCTTCGAAGGCGTCGACATCGCCCTGTTCTCCGCCGGCGGCAGCATCTCCAAGAAGTTCGCGCCAATCGCGGTCAAGGCAGGTGCCGTCGTCGTCGACAACTCCTCCGCCTTCCGCATGGACCCGAACGTGCCGCTGGTGATCCCCGAGATCAACGCGAACCGCATCCGCGACCACAAGGGCATCATCGCCAACCCGAACTGCGCCGCCATCACCGCGCTGGTGCCGCTGTGGCCGATCCACCAGAACAACCGCATCAGGCGCGTGATCATCTCGACCTACCAGGCGGCCTCCGGCGCCGGCGCTGCCGCAATGGACGAGCTGGTCGAGTCTACCCGCGCCAACCTCAACGGGCAGGTTTATACGCCGAAGGTGATGCCGCATCCTTACGCGTTCAATCTCTTCAACCACAACACGGCGATCGACCCCGACACCGGCTACAACGACGAAGAGACCAAGGTCATCAACGAAACCCGCAAGATCTTCGAGGACGACAACATCGCGATCGGCGTCACCTGCGTGCGCGTGCCGGTGTTGCGGGCTCATTGCGAGGCCATCACCTTTGAATGCGAGAAGCCGATCAGCGAGGATCAGGTCCGCGCCATCATGGCGCGAGCGCCCGGCGTCAAGATCGTCGACGACCGTGCCAGGAACTACTTCCCGATGCCGATCGACGCCTCGGGCCAGGACGATGTCCTGGTCGGCCGCATCCGCAAGGACCTCAGCGACCCCTCCGGGCATTCGATCTCGATGTTCGTGGCGGCGGACCAGCTGCTCAAGGGCGCAGCGCTCAACGCGGTGCAGATCGCGGAGCTGCTGCCGCAGCGGGTGATGGCGTAACGGGAGGTGCGTAGGGTGGGTTAGCGACAGCGTAACCCACCACTGTCTCTACCGCGTAAACAGAAGCGGTGGGTTACGCCTTACGGCTAACCCACCCTACGGTGCCCGAAACAACAAACACGCATCGCCATAGGAATAGAACCGATAACCATGCGCGATCGCGTGTGCATAGGCCTGTTGCATCGTCTCCAGCCCGGAGAACGCCGACACCAGCATGAACAGTGTCGACTTCGGCAAATGGAAATTGGTCAGCAAGACATCGACGGCGCGAAAGCGATAGCCGGGGGTGATGAAGATCGACGTCTCGGCGGCAAACGGCTCAATGGTGCCGTCCTCGCCGGCTGCGCTTTCGAGCAGACGCAACGACGTGGTGCCAACCGCGATGATGCGCCCGCCGTTCTTGCGCGCGGTGTTGAGCCGCTCCGCCGTCTCGGCCGAGAGCGTGCCCCACTCGGCATGCATCTTGTGCCCTTCGGTGTCGTCCACCTTCACCGGCAGGAAGGTCCCTGCCCCGACATGCAGCGTGACGCGATTGATGCCGACGCCGCGCGCGTGCAGCGCCTGCTCCAGCGCCGGGGTGAAATGCAGGCCGGCTGTCGGCGCGGCAACGGCGCCCTCATTCGCGGCGAACATGGTCTGGTAGTCGGCGAGATCCTGATCGTCAGGCGTGCGTTTCGAGGCGATGTAGGGCGGCAGCGGCGGGCTGCCGAGATCTGCGATGGCCTGATCCAATGTCGGGCCGTGGAACGAAAATGACAGCGTCACCTCGCCTTCTGCGCCCTTGGCCTCGACTTCGGCGTCCAGATGGCCGAGCAGGCAGACCTTGCCCTCATTGCCAAAGCGGATGCGGTCGCCGGCCATGAGTTTCTTGGCGGGCTTCACCAGCGCCTGCCAGCGCGAGCCGTCGAGGCGTTTGATCAGGGTCGCCTCGATCTTCGGCTCGGTCTCGCGGCCGATGCGACGGCCTCTCAATTGCGCCGCGATCACCTTGGTGTCGTTGACGACGAGCTGGTCGCCCGGCTTCAGCCATTGCGGCAGCTCGGCGATGACCTGGTCGCGCAGCGTGCCGTGATCGACAACCAGCATCTTCGCGGAGTCGCGCGGGCTCGCCGGGCGCAATGCGATGCGCTCGGCGGGCAGGTCGAAATCGAAGAGATCAGTACGCATCGCGTGCTCGGGGCCGCACAGTCGCTCCTCATCCTGAGGAGCGCGGAACGCGCGTCTCGAAGAATGAAGGCCCCGCTGCTGCCGCTCGGCCTTCATGGTTCGAGACGGCGCAACGCGCCTCCTCACCCTGAGGGTTGAACGCCTACTCCGCGTCAGCCGCCATCCGCGCCTTGACGATCTTGTCGGGGTTCTGCACGGGCTCGCCGCGCTTGATCTTGTCGACGTTCTCCATGCCCTCGGTGACCTTGCCCCACACCGTGTACTGGTTGTCGAGGAAGCGGGCGTCGTCGAACACGATAAAGAACTGGCTGTCGCCGGAATCCGGGCTGGCGGCGCGCGCCATCGAGGTGGTGCCGCGCACATGCGGCTCCTTGTTGAACTCGGCCTTCAGCTTCTTGCCGGAGCCGCCGGTGCCGGTGCCCTGCGGGCAGCCGGTCTGCGCCATGAAGCCGTCGATCACGCGATGGAACACGATGCCGTCGTAGAAGCCCTCGCGCACGAGCTCCTTGATGCGCGCGACGTGGCCGGGCGCAAGATCAGGCCGCATCTCGATGGTGACGGGGCCCTGCGTGGTCTCGAGGATCAGGGTGTTTTCGGTGGCGCTCATGCTCGTCTCTCTTGGGTTGGGGGTGAAGTCCTGTCAGGTGAAGTTTTGCGGTTGCGAAACTGGATCGCGAATGGACGCCCCGCAGCGGCGCCGGCCATCGCATCGGTAAATGGCATCGGCGTGCAGCGTTGCAATGCCTCCATCACCGCGACCCGGTATTGCAGCCGGTCATCGTCGGAGGCCTCCGCGGATTCATAGGTAATCCTCGGATGGCCCAGAATGTTTCCAGCCCGGTTAAAGCTCACGACGACGGTGATGTCGATCGGGCGGGCCCTGGCGGCGGGCGGCGGTTTCCAGCAGGTGCGCAGATGCCGGAAGATGTCCTGGATGGTGTTGACCTGTGCGTCCTCGGCGACCGCGCCGGGGACGCCGAGCAGCAGCACCGCGGCAATTAGCAGGAGCTTGCCACCGCTGCGCGCCATCGCCTCTCCTACTTGATGTCGGAAGCGACCTGCACCTTCACCATCTTGTCGGGATCGGTGACGGTGCCGCCGCTTGATCCGGGAGGTGCCTTCTTCAGCTTGTCGACGACGTCCATGCCCTGCACGACCTCGCCGATCACGGTGTACTGGTTGTCGAGGCTGCCGCCGTCGGCGAACATGATGAAGAACTGCGAATTGGCGGTGTCGACGCTGTCGCCGCGCCGGGCCATGCCGACGATGCCGCGCGCAAAATGCACCTTGGAGAATTCCTGCTTCAGGTTCGGATATTTCGAGCCGCCGGTGCCGTTGAAGTTCTGACCGTCGCCGGTCTGCGCCATGAAGCCATCCACGACGCGGTGGAACGGCACGTTGTTGTAATAACCCTCGCGCGCGAGCTGCTTGATGCGCTCGGCGTGCTGGGGCGCAAGGTCCGGCCTCAGCTTGATGACGATGCGGCCCTTGGTGGAGTCGATGACGATGGCGTTGGCCTTGTCGAGGCCGGCCGGCAAGGCTTGCGCGAAGGCCGGCACCGCGAACAGAACCGCGGCAACAAATGCGAGAATTCGGATCATGATAACTCCGGATCAGAGATGAGACAGGAAACGCGCCGTTATCAGGCGAATTTTGCCTTGAGCAGCGCCGCAACCAGCGGCGGGACGAAGGCCGAGACGTCCCCGCCCATGGCAGCGATCTGGCGCACCAAAGTGGCGGTGATCGGGCGGACCATGGGAGAAGCCGGCAGGAAGACCGTATGCACCTCGGGCGCCATGGCCTCGTTCATGCCGGCGAGCTGCATCTCGTAGTCGAGGTCGGTGCCGTCGCGCAGGCCCCGAATCATGATCGTCGCACCGTGCTTGCGCGCCGATGTCACCGACAGATCGTCAAATGTCGCGGCTTCGAGCACGCAGCCGGCCTGGGCCGCCACCGGCCCACAGACGTCATGGAGCATCTTCAGCCGCTCCTCAGTCGAGAACAGAGGCTTCTTGCCGGGGTGCACCCCGATCGCGACAACGAGTCTGTCGCACAGCGACACGCTGTGGCGGACCACGTCCAGATGGCCGTTGGTGATGGGGTCGAAGGAACCTGGATAGAAGGCAATGCGGGGCATGGCCACGTCCTACCGCGCCCTGCCCGGCCCGGCAAGCCGGTCCGGTTCCCTGGCGGTTTTTCCGCAAGAACCGCGTCGGAATGCGCCCAATTGTTTCGTCCTGAGGGCGGCCACGAAACAAAACGGAGCGCGAACGAAACCATTTCCCGCGTTCGCGAAGACGTCCGGAAACTGGCCATGGTTACTAATCCGGCCAACGAACGACGGGCCGCACACTGGGCGTAGCGGCCGCATCACAGGGGACTGTCATGATCAAGGCTCTTTCGGCGATCGCCATCTCTGCGTGTGTTGCTGCCGCCCTCACCCTCCTGCCCGGCTTCGCCCCGACCGTCGAGGCGAGCGTGCCGCAGCCGCTCGCCAAGAGCGACCGGCTCGATATCCGCACGGTCGGCAAGGACTGCTCGCAGCAGGCCTGGCCGAACTTCGAGGCGTCTTGCCTTCGGCAGGCCGGCACCAAAGCCAATATCCGCGAGGCTCGCCTCGTGACTGCCAACCGCACTCCGTAGCCGGGTCTGTCAGTTTCGCGTCAGGAATCCTCGCGATAAGTCCCAACGACAAACCCCAAAGATAACCCATGGATATTTGCGACGTCCCGTCGCAGACTGCCTGATGCTCGCGCCCGTCGGAATGACCCGTCGGGCGCGATCCCATCGGGGGGTCGCCATTGTCCAGTACGCCCGCGGTTGCCTCCGGCCATCAACCTGATCCACTGCCGCTTGCGATGACCATGGGCGCCCTCGGGGTGGTCTATGGCGATATCGGCACCAGCCCCCTCTACGCCCTGAAGGAAGCCGCCAAGGCCGCCGCCCACGGCGGCACATTGACGAACGATGCCGTTCTGGGCGTTGCCTCCTTGATCCTCTGGGCATTGCTGCTGATCATCTCGCTGAAATATGCGCTGTTGATTCTGCGTGCGGACAACCGCGGCGAAGGCGGCATCGTCGCCCTGCTGGCCTTGCTGCATGCCCGCAACGCCCAACCCGGCACCTGGCGCGCGCATCTGCTGGTCGTCGGCCTCGTCGGCGCCGCGCTACTGTACGGCGACGGCGCGATCACGCCGGCCATTTCCGTGCTCAGCGCCATCGAAGGTCTGAAGGTCGACGCCCCCTCGCTCGCGCCGGCGGTCGTGCCCGTGACCATCGTCATCCTGATCGGACTGTTCATGATGCAGAAGCAGGGCACCGGCTTCATCGGCCGCATCTTCGGACCGGTGATGCTCGCCTGGTTCTTCGTGCTGGCAGCGCTCGGCATCCACGGCATCGTCAAGGCGCCGGCGGTGCTGGCGGCGCTGAGCCCGCTCTATGCGTTCGACTTCCTGATCCACCAGGATTTTCATGTCTCCTTCGCGATCCTGGGTGCCGCCTTCCTCGCCGTGACCGGCGGGGAGGCCATGTATGCCGACATGGGGCATTTCGGCCGCCTGCCGATCCGGCTGGCCTGGTTCGCGATCTGCCTCCCCGCGCTGGTGCTAAACTATTTCGGCCAGGCCGCACTGCTGATCACCGACCCCACCATGATCGAAAATCCGTTCTTCCAGCTCTGCCCTGACGCCCTGCATTATCCGCTGGTCGCCTTCTCTGCGGTCGCGACCGTGATCGCCTCGCAGGCGATCATTTCCGGCGTGTTCTCGCTGACCCAGCAGTCGATTCAGCTCGGCTTCCTGCCGCGCATGCAGATCCGTCACACCACGAGCGACGCGATCGGCCAGATCTACGTGCCGCTGGTGAACTGGCTGCTCGCCGCCGCAACCCTCGGCGCCGTGCTGAGCTTCGGCAGTTCGGAGGCGTTGGCCGGCGCCTACGGCATCGCGGTGTCGCTGTTGATGGCGATCACGACGCTGCTCGCTGCCCTGGTCGCGATCCAGTGGGGCTATTCGCCGTGGCTCGTGGTGGCCGTGAACGGCTTCTTCTTCGTGATCGACGTGATCTTCTTCTCGGCCAATTCGATCAAGCTGTTCGAGGGCGGCTGGTTTCCACTGATGCTCGCGGGCTTCGTCGCCTTCCTGATGCTGACCTGGCGCAGCGGCGTGAAGCTCGTCGAAGCGGCACGCGCGAAGCTGCGCCAGCCCGAGGAGGATCTGATCGAGACCGCGGTCAACAAGTGCACCGCGAGACTCCCCGGCACCGCAGTGTTCCTGGCGTCGGCGGCGCGCGGGGTGCCGCTGGCGTTGACCCAGTTCGTCAAGCACAACCATGTGCTGCACGAGCGCATCGTCCTGGTCACCGTGTTGATCGAGGAGCTTCCTCACATCGCCGACGAAGACCGCATCGAGGTGATCGAGATCATTCCCGGCATTACCCGCGTCATCCTGCATTACGGCTTCATGCAGAACCCGACGATCTACGACGGGCTGACCCTGGCATGCCGCCACGGCAAGCTGCCCGGCGTCGACCTCTCCGACATCACCTATTACGTCGGCCGCGAGACCATCATCCCGCGCGAGGACGTGCCGGGCATGTGGGTCTGGCGCGAAACCGTGTTCGCCTTTCTGCAACGCAACGCCGAACGCTCCGCCGCGTTCTTCGGCGTGCCGACCAAGCAGGTGGTGGAGTTCGGGACAGAGTTGGAGATTTAGCTGGTCAGTGCACTAGCCCGGATGGAGCGACTTGTCCGCCGTCGCTCGGAGAGCGAAGGCGGAAGCGCAATCCGAGACAACCGTTCGAATGAAGAACCCGGATTTCGCTCGCGCTCCATCCGGGCTACGGGGGGTGACGCATCACTCCCCGTTTGAGTCTCCATTCGTCCCGTTCCCGCTCTCAGCCTCTTCCGTGATGTGCTCGACCGAGACGACGTGTTCGTCCTCGGCGGTGTCGAACACGATCACGCCCTGGGTCGAGCGGCCGGCGACGCGGATGCCTTCGACCGGGCAGCGGATCAGCTGGCCCTTGTCGGTGACCAGCATGATTTGATCGGCGTCTTCCACCGGGAACGACGCCACCAGGTTGCCGTTGCGGTTGTTGACGCTCATGGCGACGATGCCTTTGCCGCCGCGGCCGGTGGTGCGATACTCGTAGGACGAGGTCCGCTTGCCGTAGCCGTTGACGGAGACGGTCAGCACGACCTGCTCGGCCGCCGACATCTCGATATAACGCTCCTGGGCGAGCTGGAAACTGCCGGAGGTCTCCTCGGCTTCGGCGTCCGCCGCCGGCTCCTCGGCCGCAGCTTCGCCGGCGACCGCGCGGCGCATCTTCAGGTACGCCGAGCGCTCGTCGGACGTCGTCTCGACGTGGCGCAGGATCGCCAGCGAGATCACCTTGTCGCCCTCGGCAAGCGCAATGCCGCGCACGCCCATCGAGGTGCGCCCGGTGAACACGCGCACGTCGGTCACGGGAAAACGGATGCACTGGCCGCCGGCGCCGGTCAAAAGCACGTCGTCGTGCTCGGTGCAGATCTGCACGTCGACGATCGCTTCGTTGTCGTCGAGCTTCATCGCGATGATGCCGGAGCGGCGGACATCGACGAAGTCGGACAGCTTGTTGCGCCGGACGTTGCCGCCTGTCGTGGCGAACATCACGTCGAGATTGCCCCAGGTGGACTCGTCCTCCGGCAGCGGCATAATGGTGGTGATGCGCTCGCCCTGCTCCAGCGGCAGGATGTTAATCAGCGCCTTGCCGCGCGCATTCGGCGCGGCCATCGGAAGGCGCCAGACCTTGATCTTGTAGACCTGGCCGCGCGAGGAGAAGAACAGCATCGGCGTATGCGTGGACGCCACGAACAGCCGGCTGACAAAATCCTCGTCGCGGGTCTGCATGCCGGCGCGGCCCTTGCCGCCACGGCGCTGGGCCCGGTAGGCCGACAGCGGCACGCGCTTGACGTAGCCGGCGTGGGAGACGGTGACCACCATGTCCTCGCGCTGGATCAGGTCCTCGTCCTCGACCTCGCCTTCCTGCTCGATGATGACGGTGCGGCGCGGGGTCGCGAACTCGGCCTTCACTTCGGCAAGCTCGAACTTGATGATTTCAAGCACGCGGTCGCGCGAGCGCAGGATGGCGAGATAGTCGGCGATCTCGCCGGCGAGCTTGTCGAGCTCCTCGCGGATTTCGTCGCGGCCGAGTGCGGTGAGGCGTTGCAGGCGCAAATCGAGAATGGCCCTCGCCTGCTCCATCGACAGCCGGATCGTGCCGTTCTCGCTGATGCGGTGGCGCGGATCGTCGATCAGCGTCAGCATGTCCTCGACGTCCCGGGCCGGCCAGTCGCGCGACATCAGGGTGTCGCGCGCGGTGGTCGGGTCGGGCGAGGTCCGGATGACGCGGATCATCTCGTCGATATTGGCGACCGCGATGGCGAGACCGACCAGGATATGGGCGCGATCGCGGGCTTTCGCGAGCAGGAACTTGGTGCGCCGCGTGACGACGCGCTCGCGGAAGTCGACGAAGATCGCCAGCAGGTCCTTCAGATGCATGATCCGCGGACGGCCGCTGTCGAGCGCCACCATGTTGACGCCGAAGCTCGTCTGCAGCGGTGTGAACCTGTAGAGCTGATTCAGCACCACATCCGGCACGGCGTCGCGCTTCAGTTCGATGACGACGCGGTAGCCGTCGCGATCCGATTCATCGCGCAGGTCGCCGATGCCCTCGATCTTCTTTTCCTTGACCAGCTCGGCGATGCGCTCGACCATCGTCGCCTTGTTCACCTGGTAGGGAATCTCGGTGATGATGATCGCCTCGCGCTCCTTGCGGATGGTCTCGATCGCGACCTTGCCGCGCATCATCACGGAGCCGCGGCCGAGGTGATAGGCGGCGCGGATGCCCTGCCGTCCGAGGATGACGCCGCCGGTCGGGAAATCCGGTCCCGGCACGATGTTGATGAGCTCGTCGATGGTGAGCGCGGGGTTGTCGATCAGCGCGACGCAGGCGTCGATGACCTCGCCGAGATTGTGCGGCGGGATGTTGGTCGCCATGCCGACCGCAATGCCGCCGGCGCCGTTGACGAGGAGATTCGGGAACTTGGCCGGCAAGACCGACGGTTCGGTCTCGTTGTTGTCGTAGTTCGGCTGGAAGTCGACCGTGTCCTTGTCGATGTCGGCCAGCAGAGCCAGCGCCACCTTGGTCAATCGGGCTTCGGTATAACGATAGGCCGCCGGAGGATC
This sequence comes from Bradyrhizobium sp. RT6a, assembly GCF_040547675.1. Taxonomy (NCBI): domain Bacteria; kingdom Pseudomonadati; phylum Pseudomonadota; class Alphaproteobacteria; order Hyphomicrobiales; family Nitrobacteraceae; genus Bradyrhizobium; species Bradyrhizobium sp. RT6a. Next base: position 1,415,372 of record NZ_JBEPQC010000002.1, on the reverse strand, counting down.
GCCGTCGACCGAGCCGAAATTGCCCTGGCCGTCGATCAGCGGCACGCGCATGGAGAAGTCCTGCGCCATCCGGACCATGGCGTCGTAGATCGACTGGTCGCCATGCGGATGATATTTACCGATGACGTCACCGACCACGCGGGCGGACTTGACGTACTTCTTGTCCGGCGTGTGCCCCTGCTCGTTCATCGAGTACAGGATGCGGCGATGCACCGGCTTGAGACCGTCGCGGGCGTCAGGCAGCGCCCGCGCCACGATCACGCTCATGGCGTAGTCGAGATAGGACTTCTTCATCTCCTCGAAGATGGAGACGGGGCGAATATCCGAGGGTTGCGCCGGCTGGTCGCCGGGCTTGTCGTCGTCGTCAGCCAAGGGGAAATCCGGTGAGGTTTTATCTGGGAATCATATAGCGCATCGAGCCTCTGATAACCACCCTCGCGGCGATCTGGGAAGCGCTTTTTCCGCCTATTTTTCCAATAGCTTAAGCCCTCGCGAGCGGTGTCTCGGTCAGCCCCCGCATCGACCTTGCAAAATTGCCGGTCACGCGTGGAAAACCGCGCGCCGAGCCTGCCCCATCAGCGCGTTTGCCAAGCCGCAATCCGAACTCAACCCAAACAGGAAGCGGGCCCGGAAATCCCGAGCCCGTCCTGCCGATTAGCGGGATTTTCTGACACGAGATGAGAAGCGCCGCCCATCCGGCCGGCGCGTCCGCATCGAGACGCCGCGTTCTCAGAACGGTATCGCTCAGAACGGGATATCGTCGTCCATGTCGCTGTTGCGGCCACCGCCGCCGGCTGCAACAGGGCGCCGCGGCGCGCTGCTGACGGGACCGGGGGAGCCGAAATCGCCGCCCGGCTCGTCGCCGAAGCTGCCGCCTCCGCCGCCGCCGCTACGACCGTCCAGCATCGTCAGGGTGGAGTTGAAGCCCTGCAGCACGACTTCGGTGGAGTACTTTTCGACGCCGCTCTGGTCGGTCCATTTGCGGGTCTGGAGCGCACCTTCGACGTAAATCTTGGCGCCCTTCTTCAGATATTGTTCGGCGACCTTGCAGAGCCCTTCATTGAAGATCACGACGCGGTGCCACTCGGTCTTTTCCTTGCGCTCGCCGGTCGCCTTGTCGCGCCACGTTTCCGAAGTGGCGACGCTCAGATTGGCGATCGGCCGCCCGTCCTGGGTGCGGCGGATTTCGGGATCCTTGCCGAGATTTCCAACCAGAATGACCTTGTTGACGCTTCCCGCCATCTCCGCTCTCCGCTCCGAATGTCACTGAATTCAAGAAGGCCGGTCCGCTCCCCGCGTTCCGCCGTGCCCGTTGAGGCGACCCTATACGCTCGCCGAACGCTTGCGGACGCCGATCCGTCCGTCACCCCTCGGGTTATCCCCACATATAGCATCGACCTCCAGTTCGTTCCAGATTTGTTCTTGGCGAACGACAGCACTGAATGTGTGGGATCGATCGCCAATGTGCTGTGAAAAGGCACGCCCCAAAAGGCACCTTGTGGGTTCCCGGAAAGGAAGAAAGGCTTGCCCTCTATGGGAACAATAGGTCAGCAACTGCACCATTTTCAGGCTGCTGTGGCTTTCCAGTGACACAACTTGCGGCTTCAATGGTGTAAGTACGGCCTCAGTTGGGCAAGTGAGTCCGATGCCCTTCCCTATCGTGGAAGGCACAATCAGAAACTGGGACTGGGATTAGTTGAAAATGAAAAAGGTTTTGTTGGCTTCGGCCTGTTTGTTCGCTCTCGCTGCCCCGGCTTCGGCCGCTGATCTCGCGGCGCGCCCCTACACCAAGGCCCCGGTGGCCATGGCTTCGGTCTACAACTGGACCGGCTTCTACCTCGGTATCGTTGGCGGCGGCGCTTGGGAAGACTCCTCGACCGACCCGAAGGTGAAGGGCGGTTTCGTCGGTGGCACCGCCGGCTACAACTGGCAGACCGGCAACGTTGTGTTCGGTCTCGAGGCCGATGCTGCATGGGCTGACCTCAGCGCGTCGGCGCTGGTGGGCGGCCTCACCCTGTCGAACAAGATCGACGCACTGGGCACCGTGCGCGGCCGCATCGGCTACGCCGTCAACAATGTCCTGTTCTACGGCACTGGTGGTTACGCCTGGATCGACAACAAGCTGACCCTCAGCGTCCCCGGCGTGAGCGTTTCTGACACCAAGCTGCGCTCCGGCTGGACCGTCGGTGCGGGCGTCGAAGCGTTCTTTGCCCCTCAGTGGTCGGTCAAGGGCGAGTACCTCTATCGCAGCTTCAGCGGCGAGACGTACTTCTCCGGCATCGGTCTCCCGTTCAACACGGGTACGGACAGCTTCCACACCGTGCAGGTCGGCGTGAACTATCACTTCGGGGGCCCGGTGGTCGCCAAGTACTGAGCTCAGTACTTAGCTCCAACGCCATCCGCGTTACGAAAGGCCGGCCTTGCGCCGGCCTTTTTGTTTGACCGGCCGCTCCTGCGCAGTTCCGCAAGGCCCTGCTCCTGCCAGATGCCGCCAGCGCGCCAACAATCGGTTGACGATTCGCAAGTCCCACTGGAAATCCGTCCTCGTTCTTCCTACGTTCGCTTACAACCCCATCGGCGCCGATCCCGGTTCCGGGCGAAGCGCGCCTATTCAGTTGGCGCGATCGCGCGCTCTTGGATTCCCTGAGGACCACCAGGATGGACGAAGTGATCAAGGCGAAGCGCCAACAACAGAACGTGGGATCAAACCTGCGCGCAATTACCATCCGTGGCGCGCGCGAGCACAACCTCAAGAACGTCGACGTCGAGATTCCCCGCGACAAGCTGGTGGTGTTCACGGGGCTGTCGGGCTCCGGCAAATCCTCGCTCGCGTTCGACACCATCTACGCCGAGGGCCAGCGCCGCTACGTCGAATCTCTGTCGGCCTATGCCCGCCAGTTCCTGGAGATGATGCAGAAGCCCGACGTCGACCAGATCGACGGCCTATCGCCGGCGATCTCGATCGAGCAGAAGACGACGTCCAAGAACCCGCGCTCCACCGTCGGCACGGTGACCGAAATCTACGACTACATGCGCCTGCTGTGGGCGCGCGTCGGCGTGCCCTATTCGCCCGCCACCGGCCTGCCGATCGAGAGCCAGACCGTCTCGCAGATGGTCGATCGCGTGCTGGCGCTGCCCGAGGGCTCGCGGCTCTATCTGCTCGCGCCCGTCGTGCGTGGCCGCAAGGGCGAGTACCGCAAAGAACTCGCCGAATGGCTCAAGAAGGGCTTTCAGCGCGTCAAGATCGACGGCGCCTTCCACGAGCTCGCGGAAGCGCCTGTTCTCGACAAGAAATTCCCGCACGACATCGACGTCGTGGTCGATCGCATCGTGGTGCGCGCCGACATCGGCCAGCGCCTCGCCGAAAGCTTCGAGACCGCGCTCAAGCTCGCCGAGGGCCTCGCCGTCATCGAATTCGCGGACGCGCCGGCTGCAGCAGCCCCCGCGGAGGAGAAAAAGAAGACCGCAAAGATCCACGACAAGAGCGGACCCGAGCGCATGCTGTTCTCGGAAAAATTCGCCTGTCCGGTGTCCGGCTTCACCATCCCCGAAATCGAGCCCCGGCTGTTCTCGTTCAACAATCCCTATGGCGCCTGCCCGGCCTGCGGCGGCCTCGGCGTCGAGCAGCATGTCGACGAAGACCTCGTCATCCCCGACAAGGAGCTCGCCATCGGCAAGGGCGCGATCGCGCCCTGGGCCAAGTCGTCGTCGCCCTATTACATTCAAACGCTGACTGCGCTCGGCAAGCACTACAAGTTCACACTGACCACCAAATGGAAGGATCTGCCCAAGAAGACGCAGAACGCGATCCTCCATGGTTCCGGCGAGGACGAGATCAAGTTCTCCTACGAGGACGGCGTCCGCTCCTACGACACCAAGAAGCCGTTCGAGGGCGTCATCACCAACATTAACCGCCGCTATCGCGAGACCGAGAGCGAGTGGGCGCGCGAGGAGCTGGCGAAGTATTTCCACGACGTGCCCTGCGAGGGTTGCAAGGGCTTTCGGCTGAAGCCCGAGGCGCTCTGCGTCAAGATCGGCGGCAAGCATATCGGCAACATTTCCGAGATGTCGGTGAAGGGCGCCGGCGCGTGGTTCGAGACCGTCCCGGAGGCGCTGAACACCCAGCAGAACGAGATCGCCGGCCGCATCCTCAAGGAGATCCGCGAGCGCCTCACCTTCCTGCTCGACGTCGGCCTCAACTACCTCACGCTCTCCCGCTCCTCCGGCACGCTCTCCGGCGGCGAGAGCCAGCGCATCCGCCTGGCCTCGCAGATCGGCTCGGGGCTGACAGGCGTGCTCTATGTGCTCGACGAGCCCTCGATCGGCCTGCACCAGCGCGACAATGCGCGCCTGCTCGACACCCTCAAGAGACTTCGTGACCTCGGCAACACCGTGATCGTGGTCGAGCACGACGAGGACGCAATCCTGCTCGCCGACCACGTGCTCGACATCGGCCCCGGCGCCGGCATGCATGGCGGCAACATCATCGCCGAAGGCACGCCCGCCGAGATCATGCGCAACCCCAACTCGCTGACCGGCAAATATCTCACCGGCGAGCTCGAGGTCGAGGTGCCGGAGCGGCGTCCGCCGAACCATCGCCGCACCATCAAGGTGGTCAACGCGCGCGGCAACAATCTCAAGAACGTCACGGCCGAAATCCCGCTCGGCCTGTTCACGGCCGTCACCGGCGTCTCCGGCGGCGGCAAGTCGACGCTGCTGATCGACACGCTCTACAAGGCGATCGCGCGCAAGCTGAACAATGCCAGCGAAGGCGCGGCGCCGCACGACCGCATCGAGGGTCTCGAGCACATCGACAAGATCATCGACATCGACCAGTCGCCGATCGGCCGCACGCCACGTTCCAACCCCGCGACCTATACCGGCGCCTTCACGCCGATCCGCGAATGGTTCGCCGGCCTCCCCGAGTCGAAAGCGCGCGGCTACGAGCCCGGCCGCTTCTCCTTCAACGTCAAGGGCGGCCGCTGCGAAGCCTGCCAGGGCGACGGCGTCATCAAGATCGAGATGCACTTTCTGCCCGACGTCTACGTCACCTGCGACGTCTGCAAGGGCAAGCGCTACAACCGCGAGACCTTGGAAGTCCTGTTCAAGGGCAAGAGCATCGCCGACGTACTCGACATGACCGTCGAGGAAGCCGCCGAGTTCTTCAAGGCGGTCCCACGCGTGCGCGAGACATTCCAGACGCTGCATCGCGTCGGCCTCGACTACATCCATGTCGGCCAGCAGGCCACGACGCTGTCCGGCGGCGAAGCCCAGCGCGTCAAGCTGGCCAAGGAGCTGTCCAAGCGCGCCACCGGCCGCACGCTCTACATCCTGGACGAGCCGACCACCGGCCTGCATTTTCACGACGTCAAGAAGCTTCTGGAAGTGCTGCACGAGCTGGTCGCGCAGGGCAACACGGTCGTCGTCATCGAGCACAATCTCGAAGTCATCAAGACCGCCGACTGGGTCATCGATCTCGGCCCCGAAGGCGGCGACGGCGGCGGTGAGATCGTCGCCTGGGGACCGCCGGAGGACATCGCGAAAGCGCCGCGGAGCTACACGGGCAAGTTTCTGGCCCCGGTGCTGGCGAAGGCGCGGAAGCCGAAGCGGAGGCGCGCGGCGAGCGAGGCGGCGGAGTAGCCCACCTGGAATGTGCAGAAGCATTTGTCTGAAGGAGATCGCGTTTGCCTGCAGGACTTGTGCAAACCTATCGTGCGTTCGCCCACAATAATGCTTGGGCAAACCATCGGCTGCTTACTGCTTGCGCCGCGCTGTCTCAGGCTGACTTCGAAGCCGCACGAACCGGCTTCTTTCCAAGCTTGCAGCGCACGCTCAACCACATCCATGTCATTGACCTCTTCTATGTCGATGCGCTGGAGGGCGGATGGCTGGGACCGGCGGCTTGGAAGAACCAGGTGCCGCACCTTTCACTTGCCGCGCTGAAGCCCGCGCAATCCGCGATCGACAAGCGCTTGATTGCTGTCTGCGATGCGCTGACGCCCGAGAATCTCGACGGCATTGTGCGGATCAACCGCGACACGCGGGCCCAGACCGAACGCCGTGATCGGCTACTCATGCATCTGTTTCAGCACCAGATCCATCACCGCGGACAGGCGCACGCGATGCTCTCTGCAACAAGTATCGCGCCGCCTCAGCTCGACGAATTCTTCGCCGAGGGAGAAGCACCGCTCAGGGCTTCCGAATTTGACCAACTCGGATGGACCGAGGAAACCGTGTGGAAAGCCTAGCGGTGTAGCCTCGCCTCCATGCCCTACTCCCTCGCCATCTTCGATCTCGACGGCACGCTGGCCGACAGCTTTCCGTGGTTCCTGCGCACCATCAACGACGTCGCCGATCGCTTCGGCTTCCGCCGCGTCGCGGATGAAGATGTCGAGGGGCTGCGGCATGCTTCGTCGCGCGAGATTCTCAGCCGGCTCGAGGTGCCCTTGTGGAAGCTGCCGGCGATCGCCCGGCATGCGCGGCGGCTGAAGGCCGAGGCTGCGGCGGAGATTTCGCTGTTTGCGGGCGTCGAGGCGATGCTGCGGACGCTGGCGGAGAACGGCGTGCAGCTCGCGCTGGTAACCTCGGACAGCGAAGCCAATGCGCGCGAGAAGCTCGGCGATTGCGCGGCGCTGTTCGCGCATTTCGACTGCGCGGCCTCGCTGTTCGGCAAACCGTCGAAATTCCGACGGGTCATGCGGCGCGCCGGCGTGGAACCGGGCAAGGTCATCGCGATCGGCGACGAGGTGCGCGACATCGAGGCGGCGCGGGCCGTGGGGATCGCCTGCGGTGCGGTGGCCTGGGGTTATGCGGCGCCGGCGGCGCTGCGGGCGCTGGCGCCGGATCATATGTTTGAGCAGATGGATGAGATTGCGCGCACAGTGCGCCCGGCGTCGTAGCCCGGATGGAGCAACGCGCAATCCGGGAAAGTGTCCCCGCATTCCGCTTCGCTCCATGCGGGCTACACGCCCCTACTCCGTCCTGCGCAAGAACGCCCCGAACGCGCGCGGGCCGTCGCCGGTCTTGACTTCGCCGATCACTTTCATCTCGGCCGCGTCGATGATGCTGAGTGTATTGCTCTCCCAGCAGGCGACGATGACGCGTTTGCCGTCCGCTGTCGCGGCGATGCCTTCGGGGTAGTCGCCGACATTGATCCGCTTGATCGGCTTCAGCGTCGCCAGGTCGAACACGCTGACAGTGCCGCCATACTGGTCGGTGACGAAGCCGCGGCCCCGCGCCAGCGCGACCGCATAGGGGCGCATCCCGACCGGCACGCGGCCGGTCTCGGCCCCAGCGGCGATGTCGATCACCGAGACATCGTTGGAGCCGACATTGGCGGTGTAGGCGCGTTTGCCCTCGGCATCGACGGTGACGCCGAACGGACGCGTTCCAACCTTGATGGTCGCCCTGCGCTGGCGCGTCGCGGTGTCCACCACCGAGACGCTATCATCGTCGCGATCGGCTGAGAGCAGCAGCTTGCCATCCGGCGTCACTGCGAGCCCCGACGGCGAGGCGCCGACCGCGATGCTGGCTGTGACGCTGCGGCTCGCCGCGTCGATCACCCGCACGGCCGCCGCGTACCAGTCCGCGACGTAGACGGTGCGGCCGTCCGGCGCGACGGCAATGCCAAGCGGTCCGCCGCCGACCTCGATCCGCCCCACAAGCTGCCGCGTTGCCGCGTCCACCACCGTCACGGCCTTGGCATCCGGGCTCGTGACATAGGCAAAGCGCCCGTCCGCGCTGACGGCGACGCCGGCGGGCTTGCCGCCGATCGGGATGATGGCAACGCTGCGCGCGGTGGCGAGATCGACGACCATCAGATCGTCGCTGAGCTGGTTGGTGACGAACGCCTCTTCGGCGGACACATGGGCAATGCCGGCAAGGCAAAGGCTGGCGGCGAGCGCCGCCAGGACCAGCGCCCGCACCGTCAGCTTCCGCTCTCGATCTTCTTCTTCAGTGCCTCGAGGCCGGCCTGATACAGCCCCTTCACCGCCTTGACCGCGGCTTCGTCACTCAGCTCCGGCGGCGGGTCGTTGTTGGGAAAGCCGCGGTAGAACGCGCCGGCCCATTCCAGCGTCGAGCCCTTGCCGTCGGCACTCGGCGTCACCGTCAGCGTCGAGGAATAATTGGCCACCGGCAGCACCTTCACGTCCACATTGGTGATCCGGTAGGAATAGCTCATCGCGGCGGCGTCGAACTTGTAGAGCTCCTCGTCGACGGTCGCGCCTCCCGTCAGCGTCAGCTTCCGCGTCGCGCCGATCTCGTTGCCCTTCTCGCCCTCGGTCTTGGTGACCGGCGGCAGCCAGCTCATGTCCTGGAAATTGCCGATTGCGGCCCACACCTTGGCCGGGGCAGCGTTGATCTCGATGGATTCGCGCACCTTCTGCCGGGTCGGCCCGTGGGCCCAGGCCGATGTCAAAGCCACCGCGCCCGCGGCAGTGAGCACCGCGGCCAGGACCGTGCGCCGTCCAATCGTCACCCTCATCTCGTTTCCTCATGCGTCTCATTGATCATGCGCGACTTGAAGCGCGCTGGGATCATGGTAGCGCATTTTGCGGCCGAGGGGAGACCCGTTCGTGGCCGCGTTGCGGCGGGCGTCCGGGCGCCCCACAACCCCTTGCCGCCCGGCGGGCAAAACACCCAAGCAGAGGGTCAATCACGGCTCGCAAAAATATTTCTCTTTATCCGTATTTCGGTTTATCGTATAGACGACCATCCCAACCCGGCCGAGGGGCGGATCGCGATCGTCACGAACGCGGGATGGGACGTGGTGGACGCAGGCGGCGTCGGCGCGAAGGGCTTTGCAGGGCGGGAAACCGTGAGCGAAGGCGTCGCGCACACGACCGGTGCAGCCTGCGTACGGCAAAATCGTGTGGTCCTGGCGCCCGGGGTCTGTGCGCCAAGTCTTGCGGTGATGTGGCGGCCCGACCGGGCGCGCGCATCAGCCATCCGCAAGGCGACGGGGGCAATAGTGCATCGCTCCCCGGGGAGAGCGCGACATAAGCCGTAAAACCACTGCGCAGGGAAGGCCGTGTGTTGGGCTTCACCTGTATGCCGCTGTGCAGCCTCTTGTAGCGCAACCTTCGCACAGTGGACCGTGGGTGCCAGCCGGCACCCGGCCTTCCCTGCGCCCTCGGCATTTTTGGGGGCGACCGTACTGGCAAAGCTCGGGCGCGATGCCGCGAGGAGGCGAAGATGTGTCTACGATTCAGAAGCGAGTTGGTGGAGAACAACGAACGCTTCTCGCGCCGTCATTGCGAGCACAGCGAAGCAATCCAGAGTACCTCCGCGGAGAGACTCTGGATTGCTTCGTCGCAAGCGCTCCTCGCAATGACGACCGAGACAGTGAGTGGCTGTCGCGTCCCTCGCTCACTCCCTCAGCGTCGCCTCCACGAACCCGCGCGGGTCGTCATAGAACTCCCGCATCACCCGGTAATGATCGGTCTGCTCCACCGTCGTCGGCTCCAGGCCGTATTTCCCGAGCCGGAGCAGCTGTGCGTTGGGATAGGCCATCAGCATCGGCGAATGGGTTGCCATGATGACCTGGCAGATGCGGGACTCCTCCATGCATCTCAGCAGCTTCAGAAATTCGATCTGGCGCGCAGGCGACAACGCCGATTCAGGCTCGTCGAAGATGAAAATGCCCTGGCGCTGGCAGCGCTCCTCGAAGAAGCGAAGGAATCCTTCGCCGTGGGAATGCGACAGGAAATCGGGGCCGACCTGCCCGGCATCACGTGCGGCCTTGTCGAGATATCGCGCCACCGAGAAAAAGCTCTCGGCGCGAAAAAACCAGCCATTGGTAATCTTCGGCAGCCAGCTTGCGCGCAGCGCCCTGGAGAGTTGGCCGCCCATCGTCTCCCTCGCTTCGGAGTGATCGACGGGCATATAACCCTTCCCGCCACCCGCATCGTCGTAGCCGGCGAGCGCGGCAATCCCCTCGAGGATCGTCGACTTCCCGGTGCCGTTCTCGCCGACGACGATCGTGATGGCGGCGTCGAAGTTGAGCTCGAAATCGTCCGGAAAGATGGGTAGGCAAAACGGATAGACTTCGCGATCGTGGACCTGCAACGGGTCGAGCCAGATCCGCTTCAGATAAGGCGCCGGCAGGTTGATCGTTCGACCACGTCTTCGGCTCATGCCCGGCCCTCAACCCTTCCCACCGATCTCTCAACCTGAACATATCAGGAACGAAACCCTCGCGAAAGCTGCATCTGAGAAACAGATGGAAACAAACGGCACAAACCCGATATGCGCCACTTGGACGCAAATTATAACCTCAGATTATGGGCCGAATTCATCATTGGGATACGCAGCTGAGACAGTTTCCTGGCATGAGGCCAGCCCCCACCTCGCGACCCCGCAATGATTGACGGACGTCCGGGACTGTAAGAGCCGCGAGGAGTGCGCGATGGTATCAACGTATTTCAGTTACAGCTACATCGCGCGCAATCTCAAGCAGTCCCTGACGCGGGTCGAACAGCAACAGGACGTGGCGCGAGAGGCCGCCTACTACAAAGCCCACATCGGCAAGGTGAAGTCCATCGACGACTTCATGAAAGACTATCGCCTTTATCACTATGCAACGAAGGCATATGGTCTGGAAGACATGGCCTACGCCAAGGCCTTCATGAAAAAGGTGCTGGAGAGCGACCTCTCCGACGCAAACAGCTTTGTCAACAAGCTGGTCGACAAGCGTTACCGCGAGTTCGCCGCGGCATTTTCCTTCAATGGCAGCGCCACGCCGGTTGCGCAATCGGAGAACCAGACGGATGAGATGATCGGTCTGTATACGGCGACCAGGAAGAGCCAGGTCGATGCACTTACCGGCGACTCGAATTACTACAGCGCCGAAATCGGCAACATCAGCAGTGCAGACCAGCTCCTGAACAACGACCGTCTTCGCAACTATGTCTATTCGGCGTACGGGATCGATCAAGGCAAGTCGTCGCGTGACACGATAAGTCAGGTCTTGCGCAGCGATCCATCCGATCCCAGCAGCTACGTCAACACCACTTTCGCCTCTCAGCTGAGTGGCCTCAACGCCGACCTTGCTCAGGCCCGATCGGATGTCACCGCAGCCAATTCAAGGATCGCCGACTACACCGCCCAACTCTCGCAACCGGGCGCGAACGTGACCCAGTTGAACGTCCAGATCCTGGTCGAAAAGTATCACCTGGAGTCATATGCGAACAGCATTTCCAGCCTCAGCGACCAGATAGGGACGATCGGCGGGTTTGTGGACCTCGCCGGCGCGTTCGAGTTTTCCTCCGACGGGTCGCTTCCGTCAGGCGTATCCGCGCAGAGTGCTGCAAACGTCACGATCACGAAACAGAGGTTCGACGACAGCAAGTCCGACGTCTATTCGGCGGCGAGCCCGTTGAACGAAGCTTTTGCGATCAGGCAATTCAGAACAGCCATCCTCAAGATCAATTCAGTCCAGGCGTTCGTATCGACACCAGGCGTGTATGATTTTGCGCTGGGAGCTGTCGGCCTCGATCCCGCAAACGTCTCGGCGGCGACTGTCACGGCCGTGCTCGAAAGCGATCTCAACGACCCCAACAGCTACGTCTATACCCTCAAGGACAATCGATATCTGGAGCTGGCACGCGCCTTCAACTTCGACGCAAAGGGCAATCTAACGACCCCCTTGGTGGCCCAGGACTCGGCTGAAGTCCTCCAGATCGCGAAGGACTATGTCGTTGCAGCGGTGAAGAGCGCAAGCACGGCAACTCCCCAGCAGCAGGCGGCAGTTCGGGCACAGGCCACGAAGGATGCGTCGGAATATCAGCAAGCCATCACCGGGATCGACAGTGTTTCCGATCTTCTCGCAAACAGGCCGATGGTTGATTTCATCCTCCTGGCAAAGGGCTTGGACCCCAGGAAGGTCAGCACGGAATTTCTCAAGAATATCTTCAGCTCCGACCTGAACAATCCAAAGAGCTTTGCGAACACCGAGAACGATCCTCGCTTTGCCGAAATCGTCGCGTCGTTCAATTTCGACAGCAAGGGCAACGTCGCGCGCCCTCCGATGATGGGTCCGCAGAAGCGGGATCAGTTTCGGGAAACACAGGCGAATTATGTCGAGCAAAGCCTGGAGCAGCAGCAAGGGGATGCGAATCCCGGCGTGCGCCTGGCGATCTATTTCCAGCGGAAGGCGGGGGACATCACGTCCGCGTACGACATCCTTGCCGACAAGGCGCTTTCGGAGGTGTTCAGGACCACCTTCGATCTGCCTGACTCGATGGCGGCGATGCCGATCGATCAGCAGGCCAAGTTCGTGGACAGATTCATGAAGATCAAGGACCTGTCCGATCCCGCGAAGGTTGCAAAGCTGCTGAACCGTTTCTCCGCCATGTATGACATCAGAAACAGCCAGAGCACCGGCCAGGGTCAATCCCCCCTGCTCAACCTGTTCCAGGGATCCGGTTCGGGGATCAGTGACTCCACATACTTGGCCATTGCCAAGCTACGCACCCACTGATGATCGCTCTTCGGGGCTAGCCCAACACCTCGAGCACCAGCTCCATGGTCATCAATACGGGATTATCGCCACGGATCAGACGGCCCTCCGCCATGCCGCCGGTGTAGTCGATCAGCGCAACCTCGAGTGCGGCTTCGAGGGCGCCGGAGAGGCCGGCCGCAATCGTGCCGGCGGTTACTGCAAGCTCGGTCGCGAAGGGCTCGGTCACACCGCCATGAGTAAATCGGGCGCCGATGGTCGAACCAACACCGCCATGAATCTTCCCGCGCGCGATGCCCTGCGCGCGACAGAAGTCTTCGAGACAGCCGGCAAAATCCTGATTGGGGCGCAGCCGCAGCGCGAAAGCGCGGCTGGTCGTGCGCGCGCCGGTGCGCGCAGCCGTCACTGGCCCGAACAGCTTGAAATTGGTCTCGGGATCGAGCTCGGCGCTGAACATCGCACCATCGAGACCGAAGGCCTCGACCTCGAACGGCTCGGCGACATCGGTCTCGTCCGGCAGCATGTGGCCGCCACTGGCGCGGCCATCGGCCTCCGTCCACAGCCCATGGCAATGAAAGAACGGCGCGCCGTCGCGCATGCCCAGCGTCATGCTGCCGAGCCTGGTGCGCGTCACGCCGCTTGGCCGGAATGTGTCGCTATAGAACGCGGCGTTCTCGCTGGTCTTCGACAGCGCCGGCATGACATAGCCGAACGGCCCGAGCGTGCCGTGCCCGAAGTTGAGCACGCCGCCGGCAAATCCCTCCGCGGCAAACCCGCGGCGCGCCGCCTCCAGCAGCGGCAGACCTGCTTGAAGCGTGAAGGAGAAAGCGCGTCCCCTCGCCTCCACCCATTGGATGCGTTTGGCGACCGGCGCACCGGGCTGCTTGATGCTGCGCATGACCTTCGCTCAGCCCGTCCGTATCTTGTCGAGATCGAGCAACCCGCGCGCCTCGAGCTCGTCGCGAACCATCCGTTTGGGAATTTTGCCATAGCCGGATTTCGGCAAGGCCTCCCAGAAGAAGAACCGCTTCGGCATCTTGTAGCGCGGCACCTTGGGCGACAGGAATGCCGCCATCTCCGCTTCGCTCACCGGCTTCGCGCCTTCGCGGGCGACGCAGACGGCAACGCCGACCTCGCCCCAGGTCGCATCGGGCACGCCGAGCACCGCGACCTCGCCGACGCAAGGATGGGTCAATATCTTCTCCTCGATTTCGCGCGGATAGATGTTGGAGCCGCCGGAGATATACATGTCGGAGGCTCGTCCCGTGATGTAGACGAACCCCTCCTCGTCCATGTGGCCGAGATCGCCGGTGCGGAACCAGCCGTTGCGGAACGCCTTCGCGTTGGCATCGGGATTGTCGTAGTAGCCGGCAAGGACCGCGGGGCCGATCACGCAGATCTCGCCGCTCTGGTTGGCGCCGAGTTCGCGGCCCTCGTCGTCCTGGATCGAAACCTGCATGCCGGTACGCTCGAAGCCACAGGTGCCGATCTTCGCGTGCGGCCCGTCCTCGGGGTCATGCAGCGCCGCCGGCAGCACCGTGATGTTGCCGGTCACCTCGCCGAGGCCGAAATACTGCACGATGACCTTGCCGAGCTTCTTCAGCGCAGCCTTCTGGTCCTCGCGATACATCGGCGCACCCGCATAGATTACCTGGCGCAGCGAGGAATGATCGTATTTGTCGGCGGCGGGATGCTCGACCATCATCTTCAGAATGGTCGGCACCACGAAGAGATTGCTGACCCGATGCGCCTCGATCAGGCGGAACGCCTCGTCGATGTCGAATTTCTCCGTCGGCAACAGCACGGTGCACACGCCGCGCGCGGTCTGCACCAGCTGATGCACTCCGGCGCCATGCGACAGCGGCGCCACCACCAGCGAGGCATCCGCTTCGGTGACGCCGGGGGTGAGATCGGCGAGATGGTTGGTGACGACAAAACCCATCTGACCGTGGGTGAGCACCGCAGCCTTGGAGCGGCCGGTGGTTCCCGATGTGAAGAAGAACCAGCAGGGATCGTCGTGCTCGACCGCGACGTTCTCGACCACCGTGCCTGCGCGCAAAGCGACGGCATCCGCAATCGACGTCTCGGCAAATGGCGCCCGACCGTCAATGCTCCAGGTGAATTCCAGCTCTGCATCCTTCACCGCCGCGGCGTGCTCGGGAAAATCGACGTGGCACAGAAACGCCTTCGCGCCGGAAGCCTGCGCGAGATAGGCGACCTCGTCCGGCATCAGGCGGAAATTGGTCGGTACCCAGACGGCGCCGAGCCGAAACGCGGCGAACATCGAGAAGAACATCTCGTCGCCGTTCTTGGAATGGACGAGGATGCGGTCGCCCTTCGCGATGCCGCGCGCCGCGAGGGCTGCCGCCAGCGCCGAGACCTGCGCGTCGATCTCGCGCCAGGTCCAGGATCTGTCACCCCAGACGAAACCGGGACGCGCCCCATGCCGCCGCGCATTCTGGGTGAGCATGTGAGCGAGATTCATGACGCGGCGGGACATGCGCAGGGGCTGCATCGGGTTTCCTCTTCGGCGGCGGACGGCACACGAACCGCCCGCTCATTGCAGCCCATTTATCGCCATCGCCAGTACCCCTGCAAGGCTGCCGGGCGCGGCGCAGCCCACCCAACCGTTCAGGAAATTTTAAACATGATCGGCGCAACCTTCGTCAGTTCTCGCGTAAAGAGTGCCTCATCATGGTCAAAGCGCCCGCCCTCCTCCTGCTATCGCTGGCGCTTGCCGGGTGTGCCGTGGGCCCACAAGCGCACTTCGCCTCCGATCCCGCCTTCAAGTCTACGCGCTATGCCTGGGACGGCGCCGGCGAGAATCCCAATCACCCGCGCGCTGCCTCAGAACCAGCACGGACCGCCCGATCCGAGCGCAACAGATCGCAAGCCGGGCTTCAGCCCTATTCAAAGGAATGGTGGCAGGCGCAGGACGGCATCGAGGCTGAACAGGACGCCAGGGTCAACCGTTCCCTCGTCATCTGTCAGGGATGCCTGCGCCCGCAGCTGCAGCCCGAGGATTCCAGGCTCGCCAAAGCGACCGATTGAAGCATCCGGACTATCAGGACCCGGAGGAACTCCGACCCCGTCGTCGCGAGAAGCGACCGAGAGCTACAACGCCCCGAGCTTGCGCAATGACTCCTGTGCGGTCTGCAGGCCCGGTTTCAATTCCAGCGCCTTTCTGAAATCGGCAATCGCGCCCTGTTTGTCGCCGAGCCGCAGCTTAGCCTGTCCGCGATTGTTCCACGAGAACACGTCGGAGGGATCGTATTGCAGCGCCTTGTCGTAATCGGAAACGCCGCCCTTGCTGTCGCCCTGATAGAGCCGGATCATACCGCGATTGCGCCAGCCCCGCGCGTCGGTCGGCGCAACACGGATCGCCGAACCATAATCGGCGGCGGCGCGATCGAGCTGCTCGCTGTCGCGATAGACGTTGCCCCGGTCGATATAGGCGAGCACATCGGGCGCGAGCTTGATCCGCGTCGTGTAGTCGGCGATGGCGTGCGCCATGTCGTGCCTGCGGTAATGAACCAACGCACGATTGGCATAGGCCATGGCGTATTTGGGATCGCGCTTGATCGCGGCATCAAAGTCGGCGAACGCACCGTCGAGATCGCCCTTGTTGAAACGCGACTCGCCGCGATTGCCGTAGGCCAGCGCCAGCGACGGATCGAGCTTGATGGCCTGGTCGTAATCGGCGATGGCGCGATCATAGTCGCGCTTGGAACTGTAGACACGGCCGCGATTGTTGTGGGCGCAGGCATAACCGGGGTCGAGCCTGACCGCCTCGTCGAGATCGGACAACGCCGCCTCGAGCTCGCGCTTCTCGGTGAGGCCATGACCGCGATTGCAATAAGCGCCGGCGAGCCGACGTCCGCTCTCGCTGTTCGTTTCGATCACGATCGAGCAAGCCGTGATCCGCTCGTCCGGCGTGCTGGTCAAGCCGACGCAAGCCTCCCAGGCCGGACCGCCTGCCGCCGCAGCCGGCGCCGGCGAGATCAGTGCGGCGAGCAGCGCCAAGAGGCTGAGCGGGACACGCATTTTCCGGATATCTCCCCTGCGAACCTCTCTTGGTCGCACCTTGGCAAGGGCCGGTTCAGGCGCCTAAATCAGAGGCAAGCAGCATGTCGGGAGGATTTTGCATGGCGCCATCGGTACGGGACAACAAGGACAGAAGCCGCTTCGAGCTCGATGTCGGCAGTGAAATCGCCTTCGCCAATTACCGGCTGACGCCGTCGGCGGTGATCATCACCCACACCAAGACGCCGCGCGCGCTGCGCGGCCGCGGCATCGGCTCCGAGCTGGTCAAGGGCGCGCTGGAATTGATCCGCCGCGACGGCAGGAAGGTGATCGCCGGTTGCGGCTTTGTCGTCGACTATCTCGACAGGCATCCGGAAGATGCGGATCTCGTCGCCTGAATGCAAAAGGGCCCGCGCGATCGCGGGCCCTTGGGTTACGACCGGCGATCTCGGTCAGTGCTTGATCTCCGGCGGCAGCTTGCCGCCGTTCGCGGCGAGCTTGGACATCACCTGCTTGTGCAGCCAGACGTTCATGCTCGCGGAATCGTTGGTGTCGCCGCTATAGCCGAGCTCCTTGGCAAGGTCCTTGCGTGCAGCAAGGCTGGAATCAATGTCGAGCGCCTTCATGAGGTCGACGATCGAGGTGCGCCATTCCAGCTTTTCGCCCTTGTGCGCGGCGACCGCCGCGTCGACGATCGAGGCAACGTCCACCGCTGGGGCCGATCCGCTTGGCGCCGCCCCCGCGGGCGCGCTGCCCGATGGTGCGCTGCCTGCGGGCGCCGCGGAAGCTGGATGGCTACCGAAGATCGCGCCCATAATTTTCCCGAAAATGCTCATGTCTGCTCCCCGAAAAGGACCCGTGGAAGGGCCTTGAGTGGCCCTTATAGACCAAGTTGCGTCATTGCGCCCGCGAAGTTCCGCGAACCAACACGCAGCATCAGCTTATCTGCGGCGAAATGACGACCGAATGACATCGTCGAGGTTGCGCTGCGGCATCGAATCTCACCCAAGCGTGAGGGACAGGACTCGCAAATGGGCGTACGCTTCACGTTCAGTTCGCGATGCCATCCAGAATCGGGTCTGGTTGAGATCGCGAAACTCAGAACAGCGGCCGCTCGCGCCGTTTGCTGGCGCCAGATGCGGCCGCATGGCAAGGGAGCTAGCGACCATGGCCACACTCTACCAGGGCAATGTCCCCACCATGGCCCAGACCGCCGAAGCGGCTGGACCGGTGATCCGAACCATCCAACTCTCCGATCTGAACGATGCGCTCAAGCGCGGCTGGGAAGATTTCAAGGCGGTGCCGAGCCACGCCATCATCCTCTGCGTGATCTATCCTGTGCTGGGCCTTGTGCTCGCCCGCGTGGTGATGGGCTATTCAGTGCTGCCGTTGTTGTTTCCGTTGGCCGCGGGCTTCGCGCTGATCGGCCCGTTCGCCGCTCTCGGTCTGTACGAGCTCTCCAGCCGGCGCGAGCGCTATGAAGAAGCCAGCGCTTGGGATGCCATGGAGGTGCTGCGTTCGCCCTCCTTCGGCGCCATGCTCGGCCTCGGCGCGCTGCTGCTGGCCCTGTTCGTGACCTGGGTTGCGACCGCGCAGGCGATCTACGTCGCCGCTTTCGGCTATGAAGGCGCGTCCGGGATCTCGGATTTTCTGACGCGCGTGCTCACGAGCCGGCAAGGCTGGTGGCTGATTGTGGTCGGCTGCGGCACCGGCTTCCTGTTCGCCCTTGCCGCGCTCTGCATCAGCGCCGTGTCGTTCCCGCTGATGCTCGACCGCCATGCCGGCGCGTTCGAGGCAATGGTGACGTCGCTGCGCGTCGTCGCGAAGAACCCGGTGCCGATGGCGGCCTGGGGCCTGATCGTGGCCGTCCTGCTGGCGCTGGGCACGATTCCCGCCTTCCTCGGCCTTGCCGTGGTGGTCCCCGTGCTCGGCCATGCCACCTGGCATCTCTACCGCAAGGTGATCGCGGCCGATCCGGGCGCGCGCCCGGTGCCGCCTCCACCGCATCGTCCACGCAAGCCGGCTGCCGATTTCCCCGCCAACCTCTTCCCCTGGCGCAATCGGACCGACGCCTGACGATATCGTGACGTGCGATCCTGCCCCGGTGCGGGCAGGATCGCGCACCGCCATGCGCCTTGCTTTGGCCGCGGTTTCCACCGAGATTGCGCCCGCCGTTCAGATCACTTCACGGAATTTATTTGCTCGAATGACCCCGACGATTTCTCGTCTCGCCCTCGCAGCCTTAGCCATCACCGCGTCCATCTTATCCGCTCAGCCGGCGCTCGCCGCTGTTGCCTGCGGTTCAGGCAATTTCGACGCGTGGCTTGCAGACTTCAAAACCGACGCCGCGGCCAAAGGCGTTTCGCAACAGGCCATTTCCGCCGGGCTCGCCGGTGTAACGCTCGATCAGAGCGTGCTCAACCGCGACCGCTCGCAGAAGGTCTTCAGCCAGAGCTTCGAGGAGTTTTCCGGCCGCATGGTGCCGCCGCGCCTGACGCGCGGCTCCAACATGATGAAGCAATACGGCTCGGTGCTGTCGCGCATCGAGCAGACCTACGGCGTGCCTGGCGAGGTGCTGGTCGCGATCTGGGGTCTCGAGACCGATTTCGGCGTCAATACCGGTAAGTTCGCGACCATCCGCTCGCTGGCGACGCTGGCCTATGACTGTCGGCGCTCCGAGCAATTTCGCGCCGAGCTGTTGGATGCGCTCCGCATCGTCCAGCGCGGCGACCTCGCACCGGCCGACATGAAGGGCGCCTGGGCCGGCGAGCTCGGACAGACCCAGTTCATGCCGTCGTCATGGATGAAATACGCCGTCGATTTCGACGGCAATGGCAAGCGCGATCTCCTGCACAACGCCCCTGACGTGCTCGCCTCCACCGCGAACTATCTTGCCGGTTATGGCTGGCAGAAGGGTAAGGATTGGCAGCCGGGCAGTCCAAACTTCGCGGTGCTGCAGCAGTGGAACAAAAGCGAGGTCTACTCGAAGACCATCGCGTATTTCGCCACCCAGCTCGCGCGCGCCCCTTAGCAGCCCCTCGTCAAAACGCGGAAGGCCAATCGCCTGGCGACCGGCCCTCTCTGTGCGTTTTTACCCCTATTTGCCCATGGTGGCGTGCATCGCCTTGTTCAGATGCGCGCCGCACGCCCCCATTTTGCCGTTGAGCAGCGAGTCCTGCGCGGCTGCGATCTCCTTTTGCGCGACGAACTTGCCGTCACCATCGGCCATGTTCTCGATCGCGGTCTCGGTCTTCTCCAGATTGGCCGAGCTGCAGCCGCCGGCGGCGTGCTTGGCGGCTTGGGCCGGCGCGACGGCGAACGCGACAGCGGCAATAGCGATAACCCCGAGTAACTTCGTCATGACGTTACCTTCCTTCTCTTGTTCTTGGGCCAGAGCCAGCGACATTGCCGGATTCTGCGACATCACCTTCCTCCGGGCGCGGCAACTTGACGCAATGAATTCCCCGCGAGAATTGCGTGATGTTGCGCGCCACGCAGAGCCACATGCAAAATTTCTGATTTTCATTACACGTTTGTAATCAACGCCACACGTTCAGCGTGTGTGCACCGCGCCCGGGCGGCGGTTGGGGCTGACCAAGCGGAATGAATTCGTCCCTGCCTGGCAGCCGTTTGTCACGTCGATCCAGGCGAATCGCTGGCCGCAGTGGAAAGGTACCGCACAGACTAGCGAGATGAACACAAATTCACTTTTTTCACTCCGCCCATCATGCGATTCGCGCATGCGAGACTTGGGTATAGGAGCTAGTCAATCATCTTACGACGACCGGAAAGCAGCCTATTTGACCTCTGAATGGAACCGGCTGAGCCAAGACAAATCCGTGAATTAACGGGCATTTTTAGCGCGATGTCCTCTGTTCCGCCTACCCTTTGGGCGGGAGTGCTTCCGGGTTAATCGTCCGTTACCAATGCCATGCATTGAGCGCTTAGCTGCATCGCAACACAGGAACTTTCGCACTGCACCACTCTCACCTATATTCATTCCAACGATGAGGCTCGGGCAAGAGCTGAATCGAACTACAGGAGACTACCAATGCTGCTCTCGCTCATCCGCATGATCCAGGCTTTCCGGGACTATCAGCGCAATGTTGCCGAGCTGTCCCAGCTCAGCGATCGCGAGCTGGCCGACATCGGCCTCGATCGCTCGGACATCCCGCGCGTTGCCGCCGGTCAGTATCAGGGCTGATATCGTTCAGCCCTTAACCGGACGAACCGATAGCGCCCGCCTCGTGCGGGCGTTGTCGCATCCGGAGGCAGAAAACTCGATCTCGGCGATTCCACTGATCGCCGAAAAGCGCTACCTGTCCGCCCCATGACAGGACCCCAATCAAATACCGTGCACGTGATCGGCGCAGGCCTTGCCGGCTCCGAAGCCGCCTGGCAGGTGGCCAAATCAGGCGTGCCCGTGGTGCTTCACGAGATGCGGCCGACCCGCATGACCGAGGCACACCGCACCGATGGGCTTGCCGAGCTCGTCTGCTCCAATTCGTTCCGCTCGGACGATGCCGCCAACAACGCCGTCGGCCTGCTGCATGCCGAGATGCGCCGCCTCGATTCGCTGATCATGCGCGCAGCCGACGCCAACCAGGTGCCCGCCGGCGGCGCGCTGGCGGTGGACCGCGACGGCTTCTCAGCGGCCGTCACCAAGGCGCTGAACGATCATCCCCTGATCGAGATCGCCCGCGGCGAGGTCGCAGGCCTGCCGCCGGCCGAGTGGAGCAACGTCATCGTTGCGACCGGCCCCCTCACTTCGGCGCCGCTGGCCGACGCGATCAGAGAGTTGACCGACGAGAACGCCCTCGCCTTCTTCGACGCGATCGCGCCTATCGTGCACCGCGAATCCATCGACATGTCGGTGGCCTGGTTCCAGTCGCGCTACGACAAGGTCGGCCCCGGCGGCACCGGCGCCGACTACATCAACTGCCCGATGACAAAGGAGCAGTATGACGGCTTCGTCGCAGCGCTGGTCGCCGGCGAGAAGACCGAGTTCAAGGAATGGGAGACCAACACGCCCTATTTCGACGGCTGCCTGCCGATCGAGGTCATGGCGGAACGCGGCCCCGAGACTCTTCGCCACGGGCCGATGAAGCCGGTCGGCCTCACCAATCCGCACGCCCCCACCACAAAGGCCTACGCGATCGTGCAGCTGCGCCAGGACAACAAGCTCGGCACGCTCTACAACATCGTCGGCTTCCAGACGAAACTGAAATACGGCGAGCAGCAACGCATCTTCCGCACCATCCCGGGGCTGGAGAAGGCGGAATTTGCTCGCCTCGGCGGCCTGCATCGCAACACCTTTCTCAACTCGCCAAAGCTGCTCGACGGCCAGTTGCGCCTGCGCGCGCAGCCGCGGCTGCGCTTTGCCGGCCAGATGACGGGCTGCGAGGGCTATGTGGAATCCGCCAGCGTCGGCCTGATTGCCGGTCTCTATGCGGCAGCGGAGGTGCGCGGCGAGACGCTTGCGAGTCCGCCGGTCACGACGGCGCTCGGATCCCTGCTTGGCCACATCACCGGCGGTCATATCGAGACCATCGAGCCCGGCACGCGCTCGTTCCAGCCGATGAACATCAATTTCGGCCTGTTCCCGCCGCTCGCCAGCGCACCGACGAAGAAGCCCGACGGAAGCCGACTGCGCGGAAACGAGAAGACGGTGGCCAAAAAGCAGGCGTTGAGCGCGCTGGCGCTCGCCGATCTCGATCGCTGGATCGCCGATCACCTGCGCATTGCCGCCGCGGCGTGAGTTTTCGATGAACCTTCCCAACGACGACGCCGCAACACTCTCGGCGCGCTGGACCGAGGGCGTGCTGCTCAAGCGCGACGTGTTCTCGACCGTCGAGCGCGGCCGCTTCCGCGACGATGACGGCGAGGTCGACGCGGTGCTGCGCCGCCTCGACGAGGTGCCGTGGTGGTCATTCCTCTTGGCGCGCCATCTGTTCGCCCGCGAGAAGCATGCGCTGGCACTCGCCAAGGGACTCGATGTCGGCCCGGAGCTGCTGTGGGCCGGACGCCGCGCGCTGGTGCGCAGCTTCGTCGATGGTGTCGCACTGCATCTGGCGAAACCGCATGGCGACCTCGCCTATTTTCGCTCGGCCAAGGCCGCGCTGCGAAGGCTGCGCCGCGCCGGTATCTGCCACAACGATCTTGCCAAGGAACAGAACTGGCTGGTCGGCCGCGACGGTCGCGCCTATGTGACCGACTTCCAGCTCGCGGCCTGCTTCGACCGTCGCGGCCGGCTTTACCGCGTCCTGGCCTATGAAGATCTCCGGCATCTGCTCAAGCACAAGCGCTCCTACGCGCCGGAGGCGCTGACGCCGCGCGAGCGCAAGATCCTGGCGAAGAAGTCGTTCGCCGCCAGTCTGTGGCTCGCCACCGGCAAGAAGGTCTATCGGGCAATCACGCGCGGCCTGTTCAACTTCACCGACCGTGAAGGCGGCGGCCGAAGGCTCGTCAACGACGCGCCGGTGCTGGCGGAACTGATCCGCAAGAACCCCGCCGTGCGCGACACCGCTATCGTCGCCTTTGCCGATCGACGCTCCGGTGTCGGGCTCTATGCCTTCGTCGAAGCCGATCAGGCCGCGCTCGAAGGCCAATTGCGGAACGAGCTCACAGCCGCCAAGGGGCCGAAGCCGCCGGAACACATCCAGGTCGTGCACGCGCTGCCACGCAACGCCGACGGCAAGCCGCGCACAGAGATCCTGCAACTGGTCGCCATGAACCAGCTCGATCTGATCGAGCCCATGATGAAGAACGACCAGGACCGTGCTTTCCTCAAGGACATCCTGGAGCAGCGCAAGAACCTGCGCGACCGCTTCAATTTCGAGGCCGACCTGCCGGCGGGCTAGCGTGGATCACGCCTTGAAGCGTCCACATTGGCGATAGAGAAGCGATCCGATAATTCGAGCTTGGCGGGGGGACTTGGCGGGGTCATGGGCACTCGGGGGACGATGATGCATCGTGTGGTTGGCGGCCTGATCGCCGGCCTTCTGCTGTTCGCCACCACGTCCGCAATGGCCGAATCCCCCGCCGACCTGATCTCCAGCTTCCGCCTCAAGCATGGTGAGGTCCGCGTCGTCCGCGATTCGACCCTCGACCGCATCGCCATGGACCAGGCGCGCGCGATGGCGACGAAGGACGACCTCAGTCACGACGCCCTCGGCCCGTTCAACCGCCGCGTCGCACCTGCCGGCGCAGGCCGCGCTGCCGAGAACATCGCCTACGGCTACGACAATTTCGAGAAGACCCTCGGACAATGGATCGACTCGTCCGGTCACCGCAAGAACCTGCTGCTGCACAACGCGTCTCGCGTCGGGATCGCGAGCGCGAAGAACGCCAGCGGCAAACGCACCTATTGGGCGATGGTGATCGCCGGCGACTACGAGCCGAAGGGCAAAGGCAAAGGCAAGAAAGACGGGGAGCCTCTGGTTGCCGTGAAGCGCGAGGCCGCGCCTGCGAGCAAGCCGAAATCCAGCGGCTGCCACATCAAGCTGCTCGGCCTCTGCATCTGAGATCAAGCCCAGCCATCTTGCCCGCTTCCCTCGACGCGTTTAATCCACGCACGAGGGTCGCGAGACGCGGAGGCATGGATGATGGATATCGACCGAATTCGTCGCGAGACGCCGGCTGCCTCTCGGCTCGCCTATCTTCATAACGCGGGCGCGGCGCTGATGCCGGCGCCGGTGGTTGCGGCGATGAAGGAACACATCGACCTCGAGAGCGAGATCGGAGGCTATGCCGCTGCCGATCGGGAGTCGCGCCGGCTTGAATCCGTTTACGGCTCGGTCGCCCGCCTGCTGAATGCCGCGCCTGATGAGATCGCGCTCATGGAGAACGCGACGGTTGCCTGGCAGATGGCTTTCTACGCGCTTCAGTTTCGCGATGGCGATCGGATCCTGACCGCGGAGGCGGAGTACGCGGCCAACTATGTCGCCTTTCTTCAGGTCGCCAAGCGCACAGGCGTCGCGATCGACATCGTGCCGAGCGATGCCAGCGGCGAACTCGACCTCGCCGCGCTCGAACGCATGATCGACGAGCGCGTGAAACTGATTGCGATCACCTGGGTTCCGACCAATGGCGGGCTGGTCAATCCCGCAGCAGCCGTCGGCAAGATCGCGCGAGCACGAGGCATTCCTTATCTCCTCGACGCCTGCCAGGCCGTCGGACAGATGGCGGTCGATGTCGAGGCCATCGGCTGTGACATGCTGTCGGCGACGGGCCGCAAATTCCTGCGCGGCCCGCGCGGCACCGGCTTCCTCTACGTCCGCCGGGCAATGCTGCACCAGCTCGAACCGCCAATGATCGACCACTTCGCCGCACCCTGGGTCTCCCGGGACGCTTATCGGCTGCGTGACGATGCGCGCCGCTTCGAGACCTGGGAGAACAACTACGCAGCCCGGCTTGGGCTCGGCGCCGCCGTCGATTATGCCCTTGATATCGGGATCGGCCCGATCGAGCGGCGTTGCCGCATGCTGGCGGACCGCCTTCGGGGCGGCCTTGCGTCCATTCGCGGCATCAGAATTCGCGACCTCGGACGCGCTCCGGGAGCCATCGTCAGCTTCACGGTGGAAGGGTACGAGGCGGAAGCGGTCGTCAGCGGCTCGGCCGCAGCCGGCATCACGATCGGTGCCTCAGATCCGTCGAGCACGCGCATCGATGCCGAAATTCGCTCGCTGCCGCCGGTGGTGCGCGTCTCCCCGCATTACTACAATACGGAAGCCGAGATCGATCGGCTGATCGCCCATTTGGCGGGTTTGACGCCGCGATAGCGGCGGGCGCGCAGAGCTCAGGTACAGCGCGCACTCAATCCGGATGCGCCAAGCTTCGCCATGACCTCGTCGAGATGGGCGCTGTCGCGGGTCTCGATCACCAATTGCAGCAACGTCGCCTTGGCCGGAAGATCCGAAAACGTGCGCTGGTGCGAGACCTCGATGATGTTGGCGCCGGCCTCGGCCAGCAGTGCCGCGACCGCAGCCAGTTGGCCGGGCCTGTCGGGGATGTCGAGCGACAATTGGGTGAGCCGCCCCTCGCGCGCCAGCTCGCGGGTCAGGACCGATGCGATCAGACGTGTGTCAATATTGCCGCCGCTCAGCACCAGCCCGACCTTCTGGCCGGCGAAACGGGACGGGTCGGACATGAGCGCGGCGAGGCCGGCGGCGCCGGCGCCTTCGACGACCGTCTTCTCGATCGAGATCAGAGTAGCGACCGCGCGCTCGAGCTCGGCTTCGTTCACCAGTGCGATATCGTCGACGAGGCGGCGGACGATTTCGGCCGTGATCTTGCCGGGCGTTTTCACCGCGATGCCTTCGGCGAGCGTGTCGCCGCGTGCCGGCAGATTGCCGTCGTGGATGGCGTTGTACATCGAGGGGTAGAGCCAGGCCTCGACGCCGAGGATCCGCAGCGACGGCTTGATCGATTTCGCAGCAATGGCGATCCCGCTGATCAGGCCACCGCCGCCGATCGGGACGACCAGTGTATCGAGCTCCGGCACTGCCTTGAGTATTTCCAGCCCGACCGTGCCCTGCCCCGCGATGACGAGCGGATCGTCATAGGGATGGACGAAGATCATGCCGCGGGCTTCGCCGTGGCTGCGCGCAAACGCGGCCGCCTCCTCCAGCGTGGCGCCCGTTACCACCACCTCGGCGCCGTGATGCCTGGTGTTCTCGATCTTCACCATGGGTGTGCCGACCGGCATGACGATGGTTGCGGGAATGCCGAGCCGCTTGGCGTGATAGGCGACGCCCTGCGCGTGGTTACCCGCCGACATCGCGACGACGCCGCGCGCGCGCTCGTCCGGCGTCAGCGTCGTGAGGCGGTTGAGCGCGCCGCGCTCCTTGAACGAGGACGTGAACTGGAGGTTCTCGAATTTCAGCCAGATGTCGCAGCCGCAGATATTGCTCAGCGTGCGGCTGTAGCTACAGGGCGTCTCGACGACGGCGCCGCGGATGGTCGCGGCGGCGGCATGAATGTCGCTCAGCGAGACCGGAAAGGCGCCGAGATCCGTGGCGATACTTTGGGACAACTCAGCCATGGGACAGCATAGGTCATTTGGCCGTTCGAGGCGATAAGCCAACCGCTATTTGGTAAACTTTGGGGAACGCGAGGCCCGCCACAGCGTCCACAGCGTGCGCAGCCGCGACGATGGCTGCGGCGTAAAGGGATCGCGCCCTGGCTGCGACAGGCGCTCGAGGTCGGCCCGTACCTGGCTCAAAGGCAGAAACGCTGGCCGTGCCGACACCGGCACCTCGGGCAACAGCGACAAGGCCGTGGTCAAATGCTGCTTGGCCTCGCTCGCGAGCTGGTCCAGGACGGCGCGCAAATTCGGCGTCTCCTTGCCGGCGAACACGTCCTCCATATTGCAATTGTGGCTGGTCAGCAGCTGCTGCGGCAGGAACAATTGCCGGTGCGCCGCATCACGCGGCAAGTTCGTGATGACTTGCGCGATGCCCTGAGCCAACCCGGCATGCCGCGCGAGATGCTCGGCTGGGTCTAGGGGTGACGCCATGATCCGCGCCGCGAGAGCGAACAACGCCGCGCAGGTCGCGGCCAGATAGCCTTCTAGAGCCGTCATGGTCGGCATTGGGTCGTTGTAGAGATCGAATTGATGCTCGTCGGCGAGCAGCGACAGCGGCTCGACCGGCAGGCCGAAATCACGGATTGCGCGGAGCAGCTCCGCCGCCACCGGATTGCCCTCGGCGCTGCCATGGACCTGGCCCGACAGCATGTCGGTCCACCATTGCAGGCGGATTTCACCGGGCAAGGGCTGGCTCACCTGATCGCGGACGCGGACGATCTCGACATTGAAGGCATAGAGCGCCAGCAGCGCGCGGCGCTCGGCAGCGGGCGCGAACAGGGTCGCGGCATAGCGCGGAAAGTCGTGGCTGCGCACGAGGTCAGCACAGAACGCAGCAGAATCCGGCGGCGGCGCGGAGCCACTCATGGCACGGCGATCAGCGCGGCCGCGACGCGCCGCCGTTCGCCGATCATGATGTTGTAGGTACGCACGGCGGGACCGGTCTGCATCGTATCCAGAACCACCCTCGCCGCTTTAAGCGCCTGGCGCAGTTCCGCCGGCGGCAGCCAGACCCCGGTTCCGGTGCCGATCAGGAGCGTGTCGATACTGTTGGCGGACTTGAAGACTCGATCCAGCGAATAGCGGTCGATCTTCGCGGGGTCCGTTATGTCCCAGGCCCAGATCGCGTCGGGCAGGCAAAGCAGAGATCCCCGATGCGACATGCCGGCAAAGGCAAAGCCGCCCTTGCCGTAAGCTTCGATCGGCGCCGAGCGGGGGAAATGCGGTGCGTTGGGATCGCCGGCCATGAGCTTCATCCGAATGAGCTTACTGCCCTCGCAAACTCCTGCGAGGGCATGCGGTTCGGATCATGCCTTGCTTTTCTTCGCGGGCGTAGCGCTATCGACCGCATCTTCACGATGCTCGCCGACGCCGAGATAGATCAGGATCGGGGCCGCGATGAAGATCGAGGTATAGGTACCGACCAGCACCACGCCGAACATCATCACCGCGGTGAAGCTGTGGATGGCATGGCCGCCGAACAGCAGCAGAGCCAGCAGCGCCAGCGTCACGGTGAAGTGGGTGATGATCGAGCGCGACAGCGTCGAGTTGATCGATTCGTTGAGGAGCTGCGGCATCGGCATCTTCTTGTAGCGCCGTAGCATTTCACGGATACGGTCGTAGATAACGACCGTGTCGTTCAGCGAATAGCCCAAAATGGTCAGAAGCGCCGCGATGCTGGTCAGGTCGAAATCAACCTGGCTGATCGACATGAAGCCGATCGTCAGCACGATGTCGTGCACGTTGGCGATCATGGCGCCGAGCGCGAACTGCCACTCGAAGCGGAACCAGAGGTAGACCAGGATCGAGACGATCGCCAGCATCAGGCCGAGCATGCCGTACGCGAGCAATTCGCCCGATACGCGCGGTCCCACCACCTCGACGCGGCGATAGTCGACGGAATCGCCAAGCGCGGTGCGGACCTTCTGCACGGCCTCCTGCTGGGCGGCGTCGCCGCCCGGCTGCTCCGCGACGCGGATCAGGACATCGGCGGGACCACCGAATTGCTGCAACTGGACTTCGCCCAGACGCAAGCCATCCAACGTCGTACGCATCGCCGCGATATCAGCGGTGCCGGACTTGGCCTGCACCTCGAGCAGCGTGCCGCCGCGGAAGTCGATGCCGAAATTCAGGCCATGGGTGAAGAACAGCGTGATCGCGACGATCGACAACGCCGCCGAGATCGGGAAGCTGATGCGGCGGAACCGCGTGAAGTCGAAATGGGTATCGTCGGGGACGATGCGCAGCGACGGCAGCCACCCGAGTGCAGCAACCACGGTGAGAATGGCAATCAGGACGCCGAGCCCGATGAGAACGGTGTGATTCACGATCAGGCTCCTAGATCGGCACGCTCTGCGGCCGCTTCCACCGCACCCACCAGGCCACGATCAGCCGGGTCAGGGTGAAGGCGGTGAACACCGTGGTGATGATGCCGATTCCGAGCGTCACGGCGAAGCCGCGCACCGGACCGGTGCCGATGTAGAACAGCACCGCGGCGGCAATGAAGGTGGTGATGTTGGAATCGAGGATGGTCGCCAGCGCCCGCTTGAAACCGGCATCGATCGCCGAGATCGCGTTGCGGCCGCCACGCAATTCCTCGCGGATGCGCTCGTAGATCAGCACGTTGGAATCGACCGCGATGCCGACGGTGAGCACGATGCCGGCGATGCCGGGCAGCGTCAGCGTCGCGTTGAGCAGCGACAAGAGGCCGAAGATCATGGCGACGTTGATCGCCACCGCGATGTTGGCGAACACGCCGAACAGGCGGTAGGTCAAAAGCATGAAGATGATGACGAGGATCGAGCCGACGTAAGCCGCAAGCTCGCCCTTCTCGATCGAGTCCTGGCCCAGGCCCGGACCCACGGTGCGTTCCTCGACCACCGTGAGCGGTGCCGGCAGCGCGCCGGCGCGCAGCAGGATCGCGAGATCGTTGGCCGATTGCACGGTGAAACTGCCGGAGATCTGGCCCTGTCCGCCAGTGATCGGTTCGCGGATCACGGGAGCCGAGATGACCTTGTTGTCGAGCACGATCGCGAAAGGCAGCCCGACATTCTCTTGCGTGGCCTGCGAGAACTTGCGCGCGCCTGACGTATTGAACTTGAAGCTCACGACGGGTTCGCTCGTGCGCTGGTCGAAGCTCGCCTGCGCGTCGGTCAGATCGCCGCCGGCGACCAGCACCTGCTTCTTGACCACATAGGGCGTGGGCGGCGGCGACGCGCTCATCAGAAGCTCGGATTCCGGCGGCAAACGTCCCTGCTGCGCCTGATCGGGCGGCACAGACGCATCAACCATGCGGAATTCCATCTTCGCGGTCTTGCCGAGCAATTCCTTCAGACGGGTCGGGTCCTGGAGGCCAGGGACCTGCACCAGGATGCGGTCGTTGCCCTGGCGCTGGATGACGGGCTCGACGGTACCGAGTTCGTTGACGCGGCGTTCGACGATCTGGATCGACTGCTCGATGGTCTTGCGCATGCGGTCGAGCATCGCGGCCTGCGGGATGGTAAGGCGGATCACGCCGCCGCCGGCGTCAGTCACCTCCAGGTCGCGCTGACCGCTGGATCCGACCAGTCCGCCCAGCGGCTGGGACAGCTCGCGCAGCTTGGCGAGCGCAGGCTGCAGGTCCGATTCCTTGGTGATCCGAACCTCGGCCGCGTCGTTGCGCACGGTGACGCCGCCGGTGAAGCCGATCTTGGCATCGCGCAGCGTCCGGCGAACGTCGTCGCGGACCTGGTCGAGCCTTTCCTTCTTCACATAGTTGCCGTCGACCTCGAGCAGCAGATAGGAGCCGCCTTGGAGATCGAGGCCGAGCACGAGCCGACGCTGCGCCCAGGCGGGCCAGGTCTTGACCTGCGCTTCGGGAAAGAAGTTCGGGACCGCGCAGAGGCACACGATCAGCGCCGTCAGGATAATCCCGAGCGCCTTCCACCGCGTGAAATACAACATCGACTGGACCTGTCAGATCAGGAGATTTGAGAGACTCGCGGAAGCACTCACTTCGACGCGGCGTCTTCCTTGGCGCTTTCCTTGGATTCCTTGGCCGGCTCGCCCTTGGCGCGCACGCCGGAGACCATCGAGCGCATCTGCCGCACGCGCACGCCATCGGCGATCTCGAATTCGATCTGGTCGTCGTCGACGACCTTGGTGACCTTGCCGACGAGACCGCCCGAGGTCACGACGGTGTCGCCGCGGCGGATGTTCTTCACGAGGTCGGCGTGGTCACGGACCTTCTTCTGCTGCGGACGCAGAATCAGGAAGTACATGATCACGAAGATCAGGGCGAACGGCAGCAGCGACATCAACATGCCGCTGGTGTCGCCGGCGCCCGCAGCCTGGGCATACGCAGGGGTAATCAGCATTCGGACGATCCTCGTGAGAACGGGGGAAAACCGGTCAGGCCCAAATGGCGACCGGTTCGGTCAAATTCGCGCGGACTATAGCGGCCATTGCCCCAATTGCAACGCTGCCAGACCGCCCTTTTAGCCACCTTGCGGCGCGCGCTCAGGCCCGATAAGGCTGCATTCTCAGGAACTTCGGACATGCCCCAAAAACCAAGCAAAAGCCCGGCCGGCAAAGGCCCCCGCACCCCTGCCACGAAGCCAGCCCGCGTCGCGGCAAAACGTCCCAAGGCGGCCCTCAAAGCGGCTTCCAAGATGATTTCCAAGACGACGTCCAAGACGAACCAAAGCGTCTCCCAGGAGCGCATCGTTCGCGCGCTGGAGATGATTGCGGCGCACCTCTCCGCTCAAGGCAAGCCCGCCGTCGAACGCGAGACGTTCAAGCAGGCGGATGCTTTCGTCTGGCACCCGGACGGCCGCCTTGCGGCGGTGCCGCGCGTCAGCCGCGTCGAACTGTTCCTGCTCAAGGGCATCGACCGGATGCGCGACATCCTGATGGAGAACACCGAGCGTTTCGCCAACGGATTGCCCGCCAACAACGCGCTGCTCTGGGGCGCACGCGGCATGGGCAAGTCGTCGCTGGTGAAGGCGGCGCACGCCAGCATCAACGCGGAGCGCAAACCGGCCGACAGACTGAAGCTGATCGAGATTCATCGCGAGGACATCGAGAGCCTGCCCGCCCTCATGGAGCAGCTTCGCGCCTCGTCCTTCCGCTTCATCGTGTTCTGCGACGATCTCTCCTTCGACGGCAACGATGCATCCTACAAATCGCTCAAGGCGGTGCTCGAAGGTGGCATCGAGGGTCGGCCGGAGAACGTCATCCTCTACGCCACCTCCAACCGCCGCCATCTGCTGGCGCGCGAGATGATCGAGAACGAACGCTCGACCGCGATCAATCCCGGCGAAGCCGTCGAGGAGAAGGTCTCGCTGTCGGATCGCTTTGGCCTATGGCTCGGCTTCCACCGCTGCAGCCAGGACGAATATCTCGCCATGGTGCGGGGCTATTGCAGCCATTTCGGCGTCAAGGTCGACGATAACGCGCTGGAGCGCGAGGCACTCGAATGGTCAACGACGCGCGGCTCGCGCTCGGGCCGGGTCGCCTGGCAGTTCGTGCAGGAGCTTGCGGGACGGCTCGGCGTGAAGCTGGCGGCGACGTAGCGGGAGCTGTAGCCGCACTCACAATTGTCATTCCCCGCGCAGGCGGGGAATCCAGTATTCCAGAGACGGTTTTGATCGATCGAGACGCTGCGGCGTACCGGGTCGCCCGGTCAAGCCGTGCGACGACACCGCGTTTGTTGCGAAGGCGCGCCCGACTTCAGGCTCACGCCCCGTTCAGGAATTGAAGCGGGTCAACCGGGCTCGATCCCTTACGGATCTCGAAGTGGAGCTGCGGCGACGCCACCTCCCCGGATTGACCCGACTTGGCAATGACCTGACCGCGCTTGATGGTATCGCCGCGCTTCACCATCAGCTCACTCGCATGGGCATATGCGGTGACGTAGCCGTTGGAGTGCCGAACCAGGACGAGATTGCCATAACCTTTCAGCTCGTTGCCGGAATAGGCAACGACACCGTCTTCAGCCGCCTTGACCGGCGTACCCTCGGGCACCGCAAGATTGATGCCGTCGTTGGACTTGCCATTGGTCTTGGCGCCGTAGCTCGTGACCACCTTGCCACGCACCGGCCAGCGGAAAGTCGGCAACGCGCTGGTGGTCTCCGCAGCTTTCGCCGGAGCTTCCGCGGCCTTCTCCTCGACATTGGCCGTGGCCTGGGCCAGGCGCGCGCTTTGCACCGGCGCGACGGCCGCCATTTTGGTGGCGGGCGCAGGCGCGGCCGCAACGGGCTGCAGCGTTCCCGCGACGGGAGCGGCTCCGACCGGAGCCGCGGCAAGCGGTGCTGCGACAGCGGCGGTCTTGGCGCCGGGCACGGCCAGCCTGGTGCCGAGCTTGAGCTTTGCAGAGGGATCGAGGCGGTTGGCGCGGGCCAATTCGGCCGCCGAGATATGGTTCTTGCGGGCAATGCTGGCGAGCGTGTCGCCGTGGTTCACGAAGTGCGTGCTTGACGGCGCGGCAACGGCCGCAACCGGCCTCGCGGCAGGCGCCAGCGCGGGGGCAGCGGCGACGGGAGCCATGAGCGGCGCGGGCGCGGCGGCCGTAGCCGGGTGCGGGATGATCAGTTGCTGGCCGGGCGAGAGCGCGCGCGGCCCCTTGTAACCGTTGGCGGCGAGGATCGCCTGCGGCGTGACGCGATAGCGTTTGGCAAGCAGGTCGAGCGTATCGCTGGTGCCGACGATGATCTTGGTTCCACCGACCGGCTGGGCGGCTGCGACCGAGCGCGGCGGCACGGTGGCCGTGGTCTCGAGGTGCGGCTGCGCCGGGGGTGCGTAGGAGCCGACACCGCGGCCGCCTCCGGACACGCCGCCTGCGGCAACCGGATAGGATTGCGGCGCGGACACCGCCGGCGGCAAAGGCTGCGACTGATAATAACCGGGCTGCGTCTGCGGCCGCGAATATTGCGGCAGCTCACGCTGCGGCGGCGGTGCCTGCTGCACCGAACCGGTCGATTCCTGCGCGAAGGGATTGGAGAAGTTCGACTGGGACATGCGCGACGACATGTCGGCGCTGCACCCTGCGAAGCTGAAGGAGATCAGCGCCAGCACCGCGACCTGCGGCACACGGCGCGAGTAAAGCAACTCGGCGGCAACGGACATGGTTACTCACTCGTACGCAACAGAACTGGTGTTTTAAGTAAACACGCGCCGAGTAAATAACGGCTTAACCCTCCCAATAAGATGTTGGCAGCACAGCCAATCCGGAATTCTACAGCTCCCGCGCCACACCGGGCAGCGCCGGCACGAAGCGGACCTCGACGAGTTCCTTGCGCTCGATCCCGGCTTCGGTCCGGCTCAGCCGGATCAGCGTCTGCACGCCCTGATGGGGGCCGACGGGCCCGATCAGGATGCCGCCCACCTCCAGCCGCTCGACTAGATTCTCCGGAAGCTGCTCCATCGCCGCCGTGACGATGATGCGATCGAAGGGGCCGATATTGGGGGGCAGATTGAGTCCGTCGCCCAGCATCACCTCGACGTTGTGATAGTCGAGCTTTTCAAGCCTGATACGTGCGGCATCGGCAAGCTTGCGATAGCGCTCGACCGTCAACACCTGGCCGGCGAGCCGCGACAGCACCGCCGCCTGGTAGCCCGAGCCGGCGCCGATCTCGAGCACGCGGTGCTTCTTCTGAAGCTGGAGCTGCTCGGTCATGTAGGCGACGACGAAGGGCTGGCTGATCGTCTGCCCGCAGGCGATCGGCAGCGCACTGTCGCGATACGCGCCGTCGCGATCGGCGTCGTCGACGAATTGATCGCGCGGCACCTCCTCCATGGCCCGCAGGACCGCCTGGTCGCTGATGCCCCGACGCCTCAGCGTGAGCTGAAACATCATCTTTTCCGGCGGGTGCTGATGGGAGGTCATTGCCTGCTTGCGCTGTCTTTTGGTGTCCGGGACGCCAACCTGGGCCGCGAGATTCTTGTTCCGGCTTAGGGAACCCATGATAGGCTTCGGATGGCGTAGTTGACCACAAATTGGCTTGCAACGGGCGAGCCGCGACGGCCATTTTCAGGCATCCGTTCGTCGAAACGCGCATTGCGTCGATTCATGTTATCTGCGAACGTTTTTGGCGATGGGCAAGGACTCGACCATGACTGCGACGGGGCTTACCGGCCGCTCTGTATTCCTCGTCGAAGACGAGGTGATGATCAGGATGATGGTCGCGGACATGCTCGAAGAGCTTGGCTACAAGATCGCAGCCGAGGCTGGTGACATCACCGAAGCCATGCGGCTCGCCCAGGCAACCGAGTTCGACATCGCTATTCTCGACGTCAACGTCAACGGCAAGGTCATCTCGCCGGTCGCCGATGTCATCAAGGCGAAGGGCTGCCCGTTCATCTTCGCCACCGGATACGGTTCCTCCGGCCTGCCCGAGCAGTACCGCGATCGGCCGGCGCTTCAGAAGCCGTTTCAGCTCGATGCCCTCGGCAAGACTATCGAAGCCGCGCTTCGCGGCGGCTAGGCTACTTCACTTCAGCGTCGCACTCAGCGCGTCGGAAAACGCCTCATTGGTGCGGTCGAGCCTGAGCGGCGTGACGGAGACGTACCGTTCGCGGAGCGCCGCGAGATCGGTGCCTTCAGCGGGCGTATCCAACATCGCGGTGCGCTCGAAGCCGATCCAGAAATACGGATTGCCACGGCCGTCCCTGCGCTCGTCGATCTTGAGGAATCCGAGATTGCGCTTGCCCTGCCGGGTCACGCGGATGCCCAGCACATCCTCCGGCGCGCAGGCCGGGAAGTTGACGTTGATGACGGTGTCCTTTGGGATCCCGGCGGCGATCACCTTGCGCAGGATGCCGGGCCCGAATTTACGCGCGGTGTCCCACAGCGGCCGGTCGCGGGTCTCGACGCTGAATTCCTGCGACAGCGCGAACGACGGCAGCCCCAGGATGGTGCCTTCCAGCGCGCCGGCGATGGTGCCGGAATAGACCACGTCCTCGGCGACGTTGCGGCCCTTGTTGACGCCGGACAGCACGACATCGGGCAGCTTGGCGCCGAGGATGTGGCGCGCGCCCATGATGACGCAGTCGGTCGGCGTGCCGCGCACCGCGAAGTGCCGCGGACCGACCTCGCGCAGACGCAGCGGATCGTTCAGCGACAGCGAATGCGACACGCCGGACTGGTCGAGCTCAGGCGCGACCACCCAGACGTCACCGGACAATGCGCGCGCGATCTCCTCCAGGACCTTGAGGCCGGGGGCGTGGATGCCGTCGTCATTGGTGCAGAGAATGCGCATGGGAAAGGTCGATTCCTGAAGCGGGTCTCAGCCGTCTTATCCGGCCGGGGCCGATCAGGCAAACCGGCCGACCGGGACCGGACCCCCGTTGCCGGCTTGGCCGACTATCGGCGGACGCGCCATTGCGGCAGAAAGCGCGCCAGCCGGCCCTCCGCGTGCAATTTCATCGCCGGCACGACAGGGCTCACGATCGGTGCCTCGATGACGCCGAGCGCCTCCAGCTGTGCGACGAACGGGTCCGCCACCGGCGCCTGCGGAAAGCGCTCGCGTGCCAGCGTCAGTGCCTGGTCGAAATCCACGGCATTCACACCGGGCTTGGCCCGCCGGCTCTGGATCAGATCGTTGTCCCAGAGCCGCGTGATCTCGATGTCGAGCACGCCACGCAGCCGCTGATCGACGGCCTGGATGCCGGCACCCGTCACCGCCCATTGTCTGCCGACCCAGAAGATGTCGCGGTGCAAGGCCATGAACGATGGGTTCGCGTTGTCGGGTGGCCGGCAGGATAACCGGCCGCCCGATCTTCGCACAAACGTTTCTCCATTTCAGATGGGCAACGCGCCTAGTCGCGTGCGACCACCTTCAGCCCGCCCATATAGGGCTGGAGCACGCTGGGGACCGCAATCGAGCCGTCCTCCTGCTGATAGGTCTCCATCACGGCGATCAGCGCGCGGCCGAGCGCGGTGCCGGAGCCGTTGAGCGTGTGCACGAACCGCGGCTTGCCATCGGGGCCGCGCGAGCGCGCGTCCATCCGGCGGGCCTGGAAATCGCCACACACGGAGCAGCTCGAGATCTCGCGGAATGCCCCGCCGTCGCCCTGGCCCGGCATCCAGACCTCGATGTCATAGGTTTTTTGCGACGAAAAACCCATATCCCCGGTGCACAGCGTCATCACGCGGTAATGCAGGTCGAGCCGCCGCAGCACTTCCTCGGCACAGGCGAGCATGCGCTCGTGCTCGTCCTTGCTCGTCTCCGGCGTCGTGATCGAGACCAGTTCGACCTTGGTGAACTGGTGCTGCCGGATCATGCCTCGGGTGTCGCGCCCAGCGGCGCCCGCCTCCGCGCGAAAACATGGCGTCAGCGCGGTCAGCCGCATCGGCAGCTGCTTTTCGTCGAGGATGGATTCGCGGACGAGATTGGTGAGCGCCACCTCCGCGGTCGGAATGATCCCGAGACGCTCGGTCCGGAGCCGCTCATGGTCGGGCGCGGCTAGCAATTCGCCCTTGATCGCCCAGAACTGGTCGTCCTCGAACTTCGGCAATTGTCCGGTGCCAAACATGATCTCGTTGCGCACGAGCAGCGGCGGATTGATCTCGGTATAGCCGTGCTCGTCGACGTGTAGATTCAGCATGAACTGACCGAGAGCGCGTTCGAGCCGCGCCAGCCCCTTCTTCAGCACGACGAAGCGCGCACCGGAGAGCTTTGCCGCCGTCTCGAAGTCCATGTCACCGAGCGCGGCGCCCAGATCGTCATGGGGTTTTGGCGCGAACGCGTACTCGCGCTTCTTGCCAAAGACATGGCGCTGCACATTGCCGTGCTCGTCCACACCATCGGGCACCTCGGCGAGCGGCAGATTGGGGATCGCCGCCAGCTCCTTGGCTAGCTCGTCGTCGGCAGCCTTCGCGGTTGCCTCGAGCTCCGGCATCGTCGTCTTGAGCTCGGCGACCTCCGCCATCAGCTTTGCCGCGCGCGCCTCGTCCTTGGCCTTCTTGGCATCGCCGATTTCCTTGGAGGCCGCATTGCGCCGCGCCTGCGCCTGCTCGGACGCCAGGATCGCCGCCCGCCGCGTCTCGTCGATCGCAAGCAGCGATGCCGACAACGGCTTCAGGCCGCGTCGGGCGAGGCCGGCGTCGAAGGCTTGCGGGTTGTCGCGGATCGATTTGATGTCGTGCATGGCCGTGGTCCTGGGGCTTGTTGCAACCCTGCAAATCCGGGATTTGCATTCATGCAAATGGCTGCTTCCCCTAGCACGGCTGTCATCGCCCGCGAAAGCGGGCGATCCAGTATTCCAGAGACATCACTGATTCCCCGATAGGCCGCGGCGTACTGGATTCCCCGCTCCAGTGCGCAATTGCGAAGGCGGGGAATGACAGCGAGGGGTGTGCCCCTACTCCGCCGGATTAGCCGGCGTCGATACGTCGGTGCCGCTAGAGGCTTGCGAAGCTGCCGCCTTCTTCTCCACGATCCCCACCGCGATGATCGAGCCCTCGTAGAGCAAGAGCAAGGGGATCGCGAGCGAGCACTGGCTGAGAACGTCGGGCGGGGTCAGAACGGCCGCGATGACGAAGGCGATGACGATGAAATAGCGGCGCTTCTCGCGCAGCATTTTTGACGTGACGATGCCGATACGGCCGAGCAGCGTCAGGATCACCGGAAGCTGGAAGGCGATGCCGAAGGCGAAGATCAGCGACATCATCAGCGACAGATATTCGCCGACCTTGGGCAGCAGCTGAATCTGCGCGGTCTCGTCACTGCCGGCCTGCTGCATGCCGAGCGAGAAGCGGACCAGCATCGGCAGCACGACGAAATAGACCAGTGCTGCGCCCAGCACGAAGAAGAACGGGGTCGCGACCAGATACGGCAGGAAGGCCTGCTTTTCGTGCTTGTAGAGGCCCGGAGCGACG
Source organism: Bradyrhizobium sp. RT6a (assembly GCF_040547675.1). Taxonomy (NCBI): domain Bacteria; kingdom Pseudomonadati; phylum Pseudomonadota; class Alphaproteobacteria; order Hyphomicrobiales; family Nitrobacteraceae; genus Bradyrhizobium; species Bradyrhizobium sp. RT6a. The sequence continues at coordinate 1,376,948 of NZ_JBEPQC010000002.1, read as the reverse complement.
AACTTGTAGATCTGCGTCGCGACGATCGGGAACGAGATGAAGCCGGCGCCGAACAGCGCGAGCTTGAGCTGAGTGATGAAATATTCCAGCAGCGCCGTGTAGATGAATTTCGAATTCTCGGGACCAGCGACCCACACGAACGGCCAGACCAGCACGTTGTAGATCTGCTTGGCGAAGAAGAAGCAGAAGATGAACGCAATGCCGAAGCCCAGCAGCGCTTTGATCAGCCGCGAACGCAGCTCGATCAAATGGTCCATCAGGGGAGCTTTGCTGGCCTCGATATCGGCGGCGCTCATGACGCTTTGGCGTCCTTGATGGCGTCGGCCGGCGCAGTATCCTGGGTGACCGAACCTTGCGCGACCGAACCCTGAGTGATCTGCGCCTGCTCGACCTCACGGGTGATGGCGAGCGGCTCGTTCACGGCCGCATGTGCCTCGGCTTCCACGAAGGTCTCGGGCGTCGGCGCTTCCGGTGTGGTGGGCGTCGCCGGCAAGTCGCTTGAAGTCGCCGACGGTTCGATATCGGTGGTGCTCGAGGTCTCGGCCGGCTTGTCCAGCGCATCGACGCGGAGCGCGTCGCTGACGTCCTTCTGGAGCGAGGTCATCAGATTGTTGCCGGCAAAGCCGGAAGCCGCTTCCTTGACCTCGTCGAAGCTCTTCTTGAGGTCGGCCATCTCGGCTTCGCGCATCGCTTCCTGGAACTGGCCCTGGAATTCGGCGGCCATCTTGCGCGCCTTGCCCATCCACTGCCCGACCATGCGCAGCACGCCCGGCAGCTCTTTCGGGCCGATGGCGATCAGGGCCACGACCCCGATCAGGACCAGTTCACTCCACCCGATGTCGAACATGAGGTCTTCCGTTCACGCCAGCCGCAGCCGGCCCAATCCCTCGCGCGCAGGATCGGGTCCGCTACCCGCGTCTCGCGTGCTCTCTGGCTCAGACGGCCTTGCTGCCGACGTCGGACCGTGCCGCGGTTGGCGCGGCATTGTTGTGCTCGATGGACTTGGCCGGCTCGGGCTTGTCGGCGACCTTGTCGTCGTCCTGCATGCCCTTCTTGAACGCCTTGATGCCCTGCGCCACGTCGCCCATCAGATCCGAAATCTTGCCGCGACCGAACAGCAGCAGGACCACTGCGATCACCAGGACCCAGTGCCAAATGCTGAGTGAACCCATCCTGCAACCCTCCAAACGCGCATGGCCGGGGACCGGCCGATCTTCACCGAAACCTAGGCTTGGCAGGTGTCAAAAACAAGGACCAAGGCAGCGCCAATTCGCTGTTGGCGCTACGTAATTTTGCTAGTGTTAACTGGTCGTAGGGGGCCCGTAAAAGGCCGGGACGTCAGTCTTCGCTGCCGCCCTCGCCGCCCTCATTGCCGCCTTCCGGCGGCGTCTCGGGCTCGACAGCAGGCGCCAACGCGAGATCAAGGTCCTCGCCCGGTTCCAACGGATCCTCGTCCTCACGCAAAGTCGGGTCATCCGACGGCGTCGGCACGCTGAATCCGGTCGGCAGGCGCGAATCCAGGAGGCCCGTGCCCTTCAGCTCCTCCAGACCCGGCAGATCGCCGAGCTGTTCCAGAGTGAACTGTGACAGGAAGTCCTCGGTGGTTCCGAAGGTCAAGGGACGGCCCGGCGTCTTGCGACGGCCGCGCGGCTTGATCCAACCGGTTTCCAGCAGCACGTCCAGCGTGCCCTTCGAGGTGATGACGCCGCGGATCTCCTCGATCTCGGCGCGCGTCACCGGCTGGTGATAGGCGATGATCGCCAGCACCTCGATCGCGGCGCGCGACAGGCGGCGGGTCTCGGTGCTCTCGCGGGTCATCAGCCAGGCGAGATCGCCCGCGGTGCGGAAGGTCCATTTGTTGGCGACCCGCACGAGATTCACGCCGCGCAGGGAGTAGTCGGCCTGCAACTGCTCGAGCGCGGCCTTCACGTCCACGCCCTCGGGCATGCGCTTGGCCAGCGTCGCGGTATCCAGCGGTTCATTCGAAGCGAACAGCAGCGCTTCCAGCAGCCGCAATTCTTCGGGACGTGCCTGGGACTCGTTCTCCATCGGCTCGGCCTCTTCTACCCGCACTTCAGCCAGGCTTGCCATGGCAGATTCTCCTTGTTGCACTTAAGCGACCGGCGCATCGGGCGCAGGAGCTGCGTCCATGACCGGCTTGGGGCGCCCCTTCCGGAAATAGATGGGCGCAAACGCCTCTTTCTGATTCAGCTCGAGCTGACCTTCGCGCACCAGCTCGAGCGCAGCCGCGAAACTCGAGGCGAGCACCGTCGCGCGCTGCGTCGGATCGGCGACATGCTGAAGCAGAAAATCGTCGAGAACGCCCCAATCGTCTTGCTCGCTGATGCTGCCGACCAGCCGCTCCAGCGTGGCGCGCGCCTCGGCGAGCGACCACACCGTGCGCTTGGCCAGATGCACGCTCGCCAGCACGCGCGACTGGCGCTGCGCGGCATAGGCGGTGAGCAGGTCATAGAGCGTTGCGGTGTATTTCGGATGCTTGATCTCGGCGATCTGCTCGGGCTCGCCGCGCGGAAAGATGTCGCGCAGCAATTGCTGCCGATTCATCAGCCGGTTGGCGGCTTCACGAATGGCCTCCAGCCGGCGCAGGCGGTTGGCGAGCGCCGTCGCCATCTGCTCGGCGCTGGGGCCTTCCGCACTCGGCGGCTCCGGCAGCAGCAGGCGCGATTTCAGGAAGGCGAGCCAGGCCGCCATCACGAGATAGTCGGCGGCAAGCTCCAGGCGGATCTTTCGCGCGGCTTCAATGAAGTGGAGATACTGGTCGGCGAGCGCCAGGATCGAGATCTTGGCGAGATCGACCTTCTGCTGCCGCGCCAGCGCGAGCAGCAGGTCGAGCGGACCTTCATAGCCCTCGACGTCCACCACCAAAGCCGGCTCACCCTCGGCGAGCTCTGCGGGCCGCCCGGTTTCAAACGATAGGATTTCTGCGGTCATGCCGATGCCGTGTTTGCCCGTGCGATCAATGCGTCCAGTTCGGCGCGTGCGGCCGCGCGATCGAAGGGCTGCGGTCCCTTGCGCGCCGCGAGCGCGGCCTTCGCCCGCTCCAGCGCCCTGCCCGCCAGTTCGGGTGTCTGGCCGGCGACCTCACGCATCTCTTCGATCTTGCCGTTGCAATGCAGGGCCATGTCGCAACCGGCCGCGAAGATGGCGCGGGTCCGCTCGGCGATATTGCCCGACAGCGCGTTCATCGACACGTCATCACTCATTAACAAACCCTGGAACCCGATTGTGCCGCGAATCACCTCAGCGATCATTGTCGCAGATGTCGTCGCCGGATGGGCGGGGTCGACCGCGCTAAACACAACATGTGCAGTCATGGCCATCGGCAAATCCGCCAACGGTTTGAATGCCGCGAAGTCGGTGCGATCCAGCTCATCTCGCGACGCGTCGACCGTCGGCAGCTTGAAATGGGTATCGGCCGTAGCTCGGCCATGGCCGGGGATGTGCTTGAGGACCGGCAGCACGCCACCCTCTTCCAGGCCTTCGGTGACCGCGCGAGCGATCGCGGCGACCTTTCCCGGTTCGGTGCCGTAAGCCCTGTTCCCGATGACGGCGTCGGCGCCAGCCACCGGCACGTCGGCCAGCGGCAAGCAATCCACGGTAATGCCGAGATCTGCGAGATCGGCCGCGATCAGCCGCGCGCTGAGGCGCGCTGTGGTCAGTCCGAGCGCCGAATCAATATCGTAGAGGCCTGCGAAAATTGCGCCCGGCGGATAGGCCGGCCAATGTGGCGGCCCGAGGCGCTGCACCCGTCCGCCTTCCTGGTCGATCAGGACAGGGGCATCAGGAGAGCCCGCAACCGCCCGCAATTCCGCAACGAGTGCAGCAACTTGAGCCGGGGTCTCGACGTTGCGCTTGAAGAGAATGAAGCCCCATGGGCGTTCGCTGCGGATAAACTCCCGCTCGGCGGCGGTTAGTTCCGTTCCGGAAACGCCGGTAATGAAGGCCCGCGTGCTCATACGGCCGATTAACCCTGACCCGCGAGAGGGTCAAGGAAACGGCCGTTAATTCCTCTGGACGAAGCAGGCAGACAGGCCAGCAGATTTCAAACTGTTGCAGGCCTGGTTCGCCTCTTCGACCGAGCCGTAGGGCCCAGCGAAGGCGCGGTAGACGATTCCCTTGCCCTTGTCGGTCAGGTCGACCCGCTTGACCACCGGTGCGCGGGAGCCAAGCACGCTGCCGTACTTGCTCTGAAGCACCCGGTAGGAGGCGTGGGCGCTATCCTCGGTCTGCTGCGAGGAAACCTGCACGACGTAGCCGCCGCCACCGCTGCTCGGGGGCGCAATTTGCGTCGGATTGGTCGCAGCCATCCGCTGCGGCGGCTCCGCAGCCGGCGCCGATTGCGGCGACAGCGAGAGCGGCTGATTGGCGCTGGCATTGGCCGAGGTCGGCGGCGTGCGCGGTGCAGCCGGTGCCGCAACGGGCTTCGGGAGAGCTGCCGGCTTCGCGGCCGTGGCGGCTTGCGACGCCGTGGCATCGGTCTGATCGCCCTTCACGGCCACAGTCCTGATCGCGCGTGGCGAATTGTTCGGCAGCGTGCCGTTGCTCGGGATCGGCCCCGCACTCGACGCCGGGATGCTGGACGGCGACACGCTCGCGACCGGCGGCGGGTTCGCGTTCTGGTTCAGCGGAGGGAATACCACGCGGGGACCTCCCGCCTTGGCATTGACGTCGACAGGCGCCTCCTCGCGCGGCACGATCTTCTCGGTGCCATCACCGGTGACCATGCGGTCCGGCACCTTGGTCGAGGAGTCCGACGGCGCCGGCACGATTTTGGTCGGCGTGTTGTCGGCCTTGATGATCGGCGGCTCGCCGCTGCGGGGCGAGCCCACATAGGTCTTGTAGGCGAACGCAGCGCCGGTCCCGACCACGGCAAGCGCCAGGATCGCCGCGACTGTCATCATGCCGCCGCGCTGCTTCTTCGGCTCGTCGAGGTCGGCCTCGGGGTAGTCGCTCTGGAATGCGTAAGGATCGTCGGGATAGGCGGGATCGCGCTGATAGTCCTGCTCGCCCGCCTCCAGCCGTCCGTAGAGCGCATCGTCATAGCGCGCCCGATCGGGCTGCTGATAGGCCTGCTCCTGGTAAGCCTGGTCGTGCTGCTGGTAGGCCTGATCCTGATAGGCAGGAGCTTGATAGACAGGAGCTTGATAGGCCTGATCCGGATAGGCCTGCGGCTGACGAAAATCAGGTTCGGGCTCGGGCGCAGTCGGCTGGGCTGAATAACGATGCAGTGGATGAACCGGGTTTACGGAAGCGGGATAGGCAGGCTCAGCTGGCGCCGTCTGCGGCTGCACATTGGCGCGCCGCATCCATGAGGGCGGTCCGGGCGGCGGCGCCTGCTCGGCATAATCCTGCTGGCCATCGTCCTGGCGGTAGTCGTCGTCCTGATAGCTCTGGGCGGGCGCAGGCGGTGCAGGCGGCTGCGCACCCGGCCGCCCTTGCGCTGCGAACGGATCGGTCTGCCCGATCAGGCGGGCAAGTTCGGCCAAGGGATCGCCGCCCCCATGCTGATCGCCACCGCGACCATAGTCATCGGAAGGAAACGGTCTGTCCTGATATCGTTCGGCCATCGTGATGATGCGTCCCTTCGGGAAAGCCGCGCGCCCCTCGACCAAGGCACGGCCTTCGACCCACAAGGCTTTCAACCAAGTCTAAGCGATCCGGCTTCTGCCGGTTACCCCCGAAATCCCTTAAGTAGTTCGCCCCAAACTACCGCATCTCGTCCGGAGCATGGACGCCGAGGATGGCGAGGCCCGATGCCAGGACAGAGACGACGCCCTGGACCATGGCCAGCCGCGCCTTCGTTAGATCTGCATCATTATTGATAATGAAGCGTAAATAGGGCAAATCGCGCCCCTTCGTCCAAAGTGCGTGAAATTCGCTCGCTAAGTCATAGAGATAGAAAGCAATTCGGTGCGGCTCGTGGGCGCTTGCCGCCGCTTCCAGCATGCGCGGAAAAATTGCGAGACGCTTAAAAAGGTCGAGTTCAGCCGGGTCCGACAGCCGTTCCACGGCCGACTCACCGAGCCAGGCAATGCGCTTTTCGGTTTCCTCCGGGAGTTCCGGGAACACCTCGGCCCGGGCGTTGCGAAAGATCGAATGGCCGCGGGCGTGGCCGTACTGGACATAGAACACGGGGTTGTCGCGCGACTGTTCCATGACCTTGGCAAGGTCGAAGTCGAGCACCGCGTCGTTCTTGCGGTAGAGCATCATGAAGCGGACGGCGTCCTGGCCGACTTCATCCACCACCTCACGCAAAGTGACGAAGTCCCCGCTCCGCTTGGACATTTTCACCGGCTCGCCGTTGCGCAGCAATTTCACGAGCTGAACGATTTTGACGTCGAGCGCCCCCTTGCCGGAGGTCGTCGCCTTCACCGCCGCCTGCATGCGCTTGATGTAGCCGCCATGGTCGGCGCCCCAGACGTCGATCATCTCCGCGAAACCACGGTCGAACTTGTTCTTGTGGTAGGCGATGTCGGCGGCGAAGTAGGTGTAGGAATTATCCGACTTGATCAGCGGGCGATCGACGTCGTCGCCATAGGCGGTCGCCTTGAACAGCAACTGCTCGCGATCTTCCCAATCCTCGGCCGGGGCGCCCTTTGGCGGCGGCAGACGGCCCTGGTAGATGTCGCCCTTGGCGCGCAGGAAATCGATGGTCTCGGCGACCTTGTTGTTGCCGGCGTCCTGCAGCGAGCGTTCGGAGAAGAACACATCGTGACGGATGTTGAGCGCGGCGAGATCGTCCTTGATCTCGTCCATCATCATCGCGATGGCCTTGGCTCGCACCGTCGGCAGCCACGCGCCCTCGCTCATTGCGAGGAGCTTGCCGCCGTGCTCCTGCGCCAGCGCTTGCCCGACCGGCTTCAGATAGTCGCCGGGATAGAGGCCTTCCGGGATCGCGCCGATGTCCTCGCCGAGCGCCTCGCGATATCTGAGGAACGCGGAGCGGGCGAGCACGTCTACCTGCGCGCCGGCGTCGTTGATGTAATATTCGCGCGTGACGTCACGGCCCGCGAACTCGAGCAGGCTCGCCAGCGCGTCGCCGAACACGGCGCCGCGGCAATGGCCGACATGCATCGGTCCGGTCGGGTTGGCGGAGACATATTCGACGTTGATCTTGGAGCCGCCGCGGACGCGGCCGTAATCGGCGCCCTCGCGCAGCACGGTCCGTAGCGCCTCGGCCCATGCGGCCGGCTTCAGCGTCAGGTTGATGAAGCCGGGACCGGCGACGTCGACCTTGGCGATCAGGGCATCCGCGCGCAGCCGTTCGGCGATCTGCTCGGCGAGATCGCGCGGCTTTGCCTTTGCCTCTTTCGCAAGCACCATGGCCGCGTTGGTCGCCATGTCGCCGTGGGAGGCATCGCGCGGCGGCTCGACCACCACGCGCGAGAAATCGATGCCCTCGGGCCAGCTGGCTTCCGCCGCGAGCGCGCGGCAGACCGCGTGCACGCGTGCGAGCACGTCGGCGAACAGGTGCAGTGCTGAGGATGTGTCGGGCATGGGCGCCGCCTAACGCAAATCCGGGGTCGAGTCAAAGAGCCGCTGGTGCTCGGTCAGGGCGAAACGGTCGGTCATTCCAGCAATGAAATTCCCGATCCGGCGGGCCCGGTCGCCCTCATTGTCCGCCTCCGCCCCGACCAGCCATTCCGGCGGCAGCTCGCCGGGCGATTTGAGGTATTTCGCGAACAGGTCGAACAGGATCTGTTCGGCCTCGCCCATCACCCGCATGACCCGCTTGTGGCGGTACATGTGCTGATAGAGAAAGCGCTTGATGGCGGCTTCCTCCTCGGCGACCGCGGCGGGGAACGCGATCAATGCCCGGCTCTGCTGGCGGACGTCCTGGGCGGATTGCGGTTTCACGGCGGCAAGGTTTGTCTGCGCCTCGGCGAACACGGCACCGATCAGGTGCGAGATCAGCTCGCGCACCAGCTCGGCGCCGCGCCTGACGTCTTCCAGATCAGGGTAATGCGCCGAAGTCTCGGCGATGATCTCCGCGGTCAGCGGCATCACCTTGAGGTCGTCGAGGTGAAACAGGCCGGCGCGCAGGCCGTCGTCGATGTCATGGGCATCATAGGCGATGTCGTCGGCGATCGCGGCGACCTGTGCCTCCAGCGAGGCGAAACTCCACAGTTGGAGATCGTACGTCTTGATGTAGTCGGCGATGCCGACGGGAATGCCGTGCTCGCGATAACGCCCGACCGGCGCACCGCTGCGATCGGTCAGCGGACCGTTGTGCTTGACGATGCCCTCCAGCGACTCCCAGGTCAGGTTGAGTCCGTCGAATTCGGGATAGCGGTGTTCCAGCGCCGCAACGACGCGGAGCGTCTGGGCGTTGTGGTCGAAGCCGCCAAAATCCTTCAGGCAGGCGTCCAGCGCCCGCTCGCCGGCGTGCCCGAACGGGGGATGACCGAGGTCGTGGGCGAGCGCGAGGGTTTCCGTGAGGTCCTCGTCCAGCCCGAGTTGCCGCGCCAGCGCCCGGGCGATCTGCGCCACCTCCAGCGAATGGGTCAGCCGGGTGCGGTAGTGGTCGCCTTCGTGGAACACGAACACCTGGGTCTTGTACTTCAGCCGGCGGAACGCGGTGGAATGGATCACCCGGTCGCAATCCCGCCGGAACGGGCTGCGGGTCCGGCTCGGCGGTTCCGCGACCAGCCGGCCGCGACTGCGCTCGGGATCACAGGCATAGGGCGCGTGGGGGGCAGCCATTCCGACGGACACGGCGAATTTAGTCCCTATCCATTTGATTCTGCGTATGGTGGCACTTAACTATGCCGGACGCGGGATACCAACTGAATTGGGCAAGCGACCTTCAGGTGCCCTTGGTGTGACTGCGGGGCTATCGGAGACGAACGATGACGACTGACGTGACCATCAGTGACAAGGCCGCTCGCCGGATTGGGGAGATCCTCAAGGGCGAAGGGTCTGGCGCGATGCTGCGGATCTCGGTCGAGGGCGGCGGCTGCTCCGGCTTCCAGTACAAGTTCGACATTGACCGTGCCCGCACCGACGACGATCTCGTGATCGAGCAGGACAATGCGGTGGTGCTGGTCGATTCCGCCTCGCAGCCGTTCCTGGCGGGGTCGCAGGTCGATTTCGTCGACGATCTGATCGGCGCCTCGTTCCGCGTCAACAATCCCAATGCCACGGCGTCCTGCGGCTGCGGGACCAGCTTCTCGATCTGACGTTGCCGGCTAAGCGCCGGTGACCTGCCTTTCCTCGTCCGTCCAGTCCGCCTCGACCGGCATCTGCTCCGGCTGAAGCGGTGCGTCCTCCGACACCCATTGGCCGTCCAGCGCACGCAGCAGCGCCGTCACTAGCGCGGGCTTGCGCAGCGGTTTGGCCAGGAAGTCGGACATCCCCGCCTCGCGACAGATCTTGACGTCCTCGGGGAAGGCATTGGCGGTCAGCGCAATGATCGGCAAGGCCGCGAAGCGTCCGCCCTCGGCGCGGATCGCGCGGGTCGCGGCAAGGCCGTCCATCTCGGGCATGCGGACGTCCATCAGCACGATATCATAATCGCCCTCGGACACGGCCGCGACGGCCTCGACACCGTCGGTCACGACGCGCAACTCGACATCGAAGGCACCGAGCATCTTGCTCACGACCATGCGGTTGACGGCGTCGTCCTCGGCAACCAGCACCTTCAGCGGTCGATCGAGGCCCGCGATACGCGCCTTGAGATCGTCGGCTTCCTCGCGGCCTGCGTCGTGATCGGACGTTTGCACCTGGCTCCACGGCAGCACCAGCGTGAAGCGGAAGGTCGAGCCTTCGCCCGGCGTCGAGGTGACGCCGATGGTGCCGCCCATCTGCTCGATGATGCGCCGGGAGATCGCAAGCCCAAGCCCGGTGCCGCCGAAGCGGCGGCTGATCGAGGCGTCGGCCTGGGCGAAGTCGGAGAAGAGCTGGCCAAGCTTCTCGGGAGCGATACCGATGCCGCTGTCGGTCACGCTCCATTCGACGGTGGCGAGCAGATCGCGGCGGGCCTGACAGACGGCCGCGATCGTGACTTCGCCTTCGTCGGTGAACTTCACCGCGTTGGCGGCGAGATTGAGCAGGACCTGGCGGATACGCGCGACATCGCCGCGCAGCGTCGGCGGCAGGTTGGGATCGAGCTCGACCTTGACCGCGAGCCCCTTGCTCTTGGCGCTCGCGCGCACGACGGTCGCCACCGCTTCGACAAGCGCCTGCGGCGCGAAGTCGATCACCTCGAACGCGAAGCGTCCGGCCTCGAGCTTGGAGAGGTCCAGGATGTCGTTGAGGATGCGCTGGAGATTGTCGCCGGACTCGCGGATCGTGGTGACGGCCTCGTGCTGCTCCGGATCGAGTTTTGTCTCCAGCAGCATGCTGGCAAGGCCGAGCACGCCGTTCATCGGCGTGCGGATCTCGTGGCTCATCACCGCCAGGAAATCCGATTTGGCACGGCTCTCGGCCTCGGCCTTTTCCGCGCGCCAGCGCTCGGTCACGTCGCGGCCAAAGCCGCGATAGCCGAGGAACTGACCGTCGCGGTCGTAGGCCGGCTTCGCAGTGAGCGACCACAGCCGCGCCTCCCCGCCGGCGACCACCTTGAGGTTCATCTCATGCAGCGGTTCGGCGTGCTCCATCAGGCCGACGACGTTGTAGGCCGCGCTCTTGTCTTCGGGGCACAGCATGTCGAGCACGTCGGCGAAATGCGCGCCTTTCAGCAGCGGCAGTGGGAGCTGTGCTACGGCGGCGAAGCGCTCGGGCACGTCGACCAGATGCCCTTCGGCGTCGGTCTGCCACAGCCAGTCGCTGGCGTTCTCCTGAAAATCCTTCAGCAACAGCGAAATGATCTCGGTCTGGCGCTCGAGCTCGAGCTGGGCCTTCAGATTGCCGAGGAACAGATTGCCTTGCGAGACGATGTTGCGCGCCATGAAGAACGCGAACAGCAGCAGGAACACCGCGGTCACGAGGTAAGGCCCGGTGCCGCACAACAGCAACGCCCCGGCGCAGGCGATCGTCGTCGTCGCGAGATAGACGAGGCCCGCGCGCGGGAAGGTCGAGAGCGTGAAGGCGCCGCCGGACATCATGCCGACCATCAGGCAGGCCAGAATGAGCTGGCTGGTCGGCTCGATGCGGCTGAACAGCGCGACTGGCAGCGTGCCCCAGATCGCGGCCAGGAAAAACGCCTGCCGCAACATTTGCCGCGCCGCGCGAGGCGAGGCTTCCTGTGGCGGGCTCTGGTGGGAGCGCCGCCACGCGCGCACCGCGAGCGAGGCGGCGGTGGCGAGGGTCATGCCCCAGATCGCGAGAAAGTCGTTCCAGCCCCTGCCCCAGAACAGTATCAGCACAACGGCGACGTTGAGCATGGTGACAGCCATGGTCACGGGGATCAGCTGTATCACCGCGTCGATCTGCTTGGCGCGGATGCGGCTCAGCTCTCGCTCGCTGAGACCGGCGGTCAGACCGTCCTCGATCTCGTAGCCGCCGAGCCAGTACAGGAACGCGCCGATCAACCCGTGGCGGGGCTCGGTTCGCTTCATGGATTTGTCCGGCCGTCCCATTCGAAAAACCTTTTCACGATCAATGGCCCAGCCCCGACTTAAGCCGGGTTAATTTTGTGGGAGATTTCGCAGCGTCCTTGACGGGCGTGTTTGCATTTTGTTCTAACCATGGCCCCTGCCCGGAGCCGCCAAGATGCCCATCAGAATAGCCACCTGGAACGTGAACTCGGTCCGGCAGCGGATCGACCTGTTGCTGACCTGGCTGAAGGAGTGCCAGCCGGACATCGTCTGCCTCCAGGAGATCAAATGTGTCGACGAGGCCTTCCCGCGGCTGGAGATCGAGGCGCTCGGCTACAACGTGGTCACCCATGGGCAGAAGACGTTCAACGGTGTCGCCCTGCTCTCGAAGCTTCGGTTCGACGAGACCAAGTCGGGGCTGGCCGGCGACGACGAGGATGCGCATGCCCGCTTCCTCGAAGGCGTGGTGACGCTCAAGCGCGGAGTGCTGCGTATCGCCTGCCTCTATCTGCCCAACGGCAATCCGGTCGGGACCGAGAAATATCCCTACAAGCTCAAATGGATGTCGCGGCTTCTTGAGTATTCGAAGGAGCGCCTCAAGACCGAGGAGCCGCTGATCCTCGCAGGCGACTTCAACGTCATCCCGCATGCCCGGGACGTCCATAATCCCGCCGCCTGGACCGAGGACGCCCTGTTCAAGCCCGAGACGCGGGAGAGTTTTCAGTCCCTGCTCGGCCTCGGCCTGACCGATGCGCTTCGGGCCGTCACCGACGAGCCCGGGCTCTATACCTTCTGGGACTACCAGGCCGGCGCCTGGCAGAAGAACCACGGCCTGCGGATCGACCATCTGCTCCTGTCGCCACAGGCCAGCGACCGGCTCGCCAATGTCGGCATCGACAGCTATGTGCGCAGCTGGGAGAAGCCGTCGGACCACGTGCCGGTGTGGGCGGATCTCGATCTCGAGGCGGCGTGAGGCCGCCTCGACCCATCACTCCCGGCGGCCTTGCACCCACTGCTCCAGCATTTGCAGGCACATGGCGCGATCGTCGTCGGAGGCCTTTGCGAAGGCGCGGTTGTAGTTTTCCTTGATCCAGGTCTCGTCGCTGCCTGCGCTGTCCCGCGCCAGCGTCAGCCACATCAGGCCGCGCGCGGCCTGCCGCGGCAGGCGGTCGCCGTTGAACAGCATCTGGCCGAGCAACGCCTGGGCCTCGTGCTGGCCCTTCTGCGCGGCGAGCCCAAGCCAGCGCGCGCCGTAGCGGAAATCCTCGCGCGAAGCGTCCGGCGTCTTGAGGTACAGGCGGGCGAGATCGTATTGCGCATCCGCATTGCCGAAATAGGACGCGGCATAGGAGAACATTTCCCGCGCCCGCTCGTGGTCCGGCTTGACCTTCGAATTCGGGATGCCGCTGAGATAATAGCGGCCGAGCGCCACAAAGGCGTTGGCGACGATCTGCGCCTGCGGCGCGGACGGGCTGTCCTCGGCATGCGCGTTGGCGATGCGGGTGAAATACTCGAACGCGCGCACATCGTCCTGGGCGACGCCGTCGCCATTGGCGTACATGCGGCCGAGCTTCCACTGCGCGATGGGGTGGCCCCCCTCCGCGGCATATTGCAGGGCGCTGAGCGAGGTTTCCTGGCGCACGACTGGCGGTACATTGCGCACCTTGCCTGCTGCGCCCGGCAGAGTCGTGACCACCGGGATGGTCGCATCCTTCTGGCTGACGGGTGCGCCGTCAAAGGCGAGCGCCGGCGCGGCCAGCGCGGTGGCCCCTAACACAAACGCAACGATTGTACGCCTAGATGTCCGCATAGCACTGTTTCTCGTGCGCGCCGCCCGGATGGGTCACTGCCCCACCGACCGCTGGTCCAACCTGCTGAGCATATTTCCAGAGCGCGCCCGTCGTGTGGTTAGTCGCGCGAGCGGTCCATTTGGTCTTGCGCTGGGCAAGCTCCTGGTCGCTCAATTTTACGTTAAGGGTACCGGCGACCGCGTCGATCTCGATGATATCGCCGTCCTCGAGCAGCCCGATCGGGCCGCCGATGGCGGCTTCCGGCCCGACATGGCCGATGCAGAAGCCGCGGGTGGCGCCGGAGAAGCGGCCGTCGGTGATGAGCGCGATCTTGCCGCCCATGCCCTGGCCGGTCAGCGCCGCGGTGGTCTGGAGCATTTCCCGCATGCCGGGACCGCCCTTCGGCCCCTCGTAGCGGATCACGATGACTTCGCCTTCGCGGTAGGTGCGCTTCTGGACGGCCTCGAAAGCATCCTCCTCACGGTCGAAGCACCTGGCCGGACCGGTGAACCTGAGGTTGGACATTCCCGCGACTTTCACGATCGCACCTTCTGGCGCCAAATTGCCCTTCAGACCAACCACACCGCCGGTGACGGTGATGGGCTTGTCTGCCGGGTGCACCACGTCCTGGTGCGGATTCCACTTCACGCTTTTGAGGTTTTCGGCGATCGTTCGACCGGTGACGGTCATGCAGTCACCGTGGAGAAATCCGTTGTCGAGCAGCGTCTTCATCAGAAGCGGTATGCCACCTACTTCAAACATGTCTTTGGCGACATAACGGCCGCCCGGCTTCAAATCCGCGACGTACGGTGTCTTTTTGAAGATTTCGGCGACGTCGAACAGGTCGAACTTGATGCCGCACTCGTGCGCGATCGCCGGCAGGTGCAGTGCAGCATTAGTCGAGCCACCGGACGCGGCGACCACGGCGGCGGCATTCTCCAACGCCTTGAGGGTGACGATGTCGCGTGGCCGGATGTTTTGGGCGATCAGCTCCATGACCTGCTCGCCCGCGGTCATGCAGAAGGCGTCACGAATTTCATAGGGGGCCGGAGCTCCAGCCGAGTACGGCAGCGCCAGCCCGATCGCCTCGGAGACGGTCGCCATCGTGTTGGCGGTGAACTGCGCGCCGCAGGCACCCGCCGAGGGGCACGCCACGCGCTCGATCTCGTCGAGGTCCTCGTCGGACATCGCGCCGACGGAGTGCTTGCCGACGGCTTCGAACATGTCTTGCACGGTGACCTGCTGGCCCCGGAAATTGCCGGGCAGGATCGAGCCGCCATAGATGAAGATCGAGGGCACGTTGAGGCGGACCATCGCCATCATCATCCCCGGCAGCGACTTGTCGCAGCCGGCGAGGCCAACGAGGGCGTCATAGGCGTGACCGCGGATCGTCAATTCGACGGAATCGGCAATGCATTCGCGTGACGGCAGCGAGGAGCGCATGCCGTCATGGCCCATGGCGATGCCGTCGGTCACGGTGATGGTGCAGAATTCCCGCGGCGTGCCGCCGGCGGCTGCCACGCCCTTCTTCACGGCCTGCGCCTGGCGCATCAGGGAGATGTTGCAGGGCGCGGCCTCGTTCCAGCACGAGGCGACGCCGACGAAGGGCTGGTGGATCTGCTCGGTGGTCAGACCCATGGCGTAGAGGTAGGAGCGATGGGGCGCGCGCGCAGGGCCTTCCGTCACGTGACGGCTCGGCAGCCTCTTCTTGATGTCGGTCTTCGCGTCCATCGCAAACCAGTTTCCCCGGCCAACCCTTTCAGACCCGAAAAATCAGAGCCAAGATTTGAATCGACCTTTTGGATCGACCTTGGGGATTTCCGTCGCCTTCGAGGACCACCGACTGCCGCTAAAACATTAGAGTGATTTTATTCATGTTCGGGTGTGGCCAAAAAGCGGCGTTGATGCGAATGGACAGAGATGATGGTTAAATCCGTGGCGAGTGTTGCGCGGACGGCACAATCGTGGCCTGGAGGACACGGGCGAGCTTACTAAGATACCCCTGCTAGGAGGACGATCCACAACTTAAGGTTTTCAGCACGCGTGCGACGCCTCATTTCGGCGCGCTAAGAGGCCCGCCAGGTGAGTCGGCGCCTTCAGCATCGCCCACCGCGTCTCCCACACGCGCTAAGGGCGCTTGACGTTTGCTGCGCGCGTCGGGGGCACCAGAGCGAGTGTGGCGCACACTCTCTCCACATCGTCGCAGCGAAGCAATCCAGAATCCCTCCGCGGCGGCAGACTGGATTGCTTCGCTGCGCTCGCAATGACGGAGTATGAGGCG
Organism: Bradyrhizobium sp. RT6a; assembly: GCF_040547675.1. Classification (NCBI taxonomy): domain Bacteria; kingdom Pseudomonadati; phylum Pseudomonadota; class Alphaproteobacteria; order Hyphomicrobiales; family Nitrobacteraceae; genus Bradyrhizobium; species Bradyrhizobium sp. RT6a. Next base: position 1,361,379 of record NZ_JBEPQC010000002.1, on the reverse strand, counting down.
GCAGTGCCGCTCTTCCAGTTCGCATTTTGATTTGCAGACACGGCTTCGCAGCCTCGCGGCGCGTTTCGCCCGAGCTTTGCTTCGTCGCTCCACCCTCTTATCCAAGAGGGCGCAGGGAAGGCCGGGTGCCGGCTGGCACCCGCGGTCCGCTGCGCGAAAGCACACGCAGGAAAACCGCACAGCGGCATACAGGTGTAGCCAATCACTCGGCCTTCCCTGCGCGATGGTTGGACGGCTTATGCCGTGCTCTCCCGGGAGCCGAGTTCCTGCTGGCCTCCCTCGCCCTCGCGAAAGTCGCCGACACCGCGCCGGTTGACGCGCATGCCGCATCCGCAAGAGCTTGACCGTAGCAACGACGGCCAGGACCAAACGGTTTTGCCGTACGCACGGCTCGCCATTTCGCCACCGGTTTCGACGACGTTGTGCACGTTGCCGCCGACCTGATGACGAGACGAAGCCTAGCAGCGCCGCTCGTCGGAACGAAGCCTTGGGCTCACGGAGAGCAATCCGCCCTGCCCACGCCTCTCGCACCCGAACGCTGCCGCGTCCACCGCAAGCCCGGCTCGCGAACGTGACGACCACAAGATCGCCCCTCAAGGATGAGCCGGGATAGGCGACACATACGCCATTTCCGAATTTCGGTAAAGTGGAATATTTTTGCAGATGCGCATTGACACTGACGTGTCGAGGATTGGTCAGATGTTTTGCCCGACGGTCAACCGTGACAGCTTCATGGCGCCTGGCCGTTTGGGTTCGTCGGAAACGGTCTGGACGGCAGTCGCGTTGCGGCGCTGGGTTCCATCATCGCCTTGACTCGACCTCAGCGCCTCACCCTCTTGTCCTTGAACGGGCGGGCTACGCTCGCCCTCTTGCGCGCTGGGCCTGAGCCCAGGCCGTGGTGACGTCCCGCGGCGGGACGTCGACGCGCCGGATCGGCGTCAGCTCGCCGGAGGCGGAGATGATCGCGGTCTCCTCGCGGCGGCAGCGCGGGCACACGAAGCGGACCTCGTTTGGCGAAGCCGACCAGCTCGAACGTTTCACATTGGCCGCCATCGGCCAGGCCGCGCAATGCGAGCATGACACCAGGAACCGACCGGGATCGAGCATACCCATTCCAAAGGACTCCGCGTCCTGCCATCCCTTCAATGATTAATCCATGTGAATCGTTCCGGTGCCAAAACACCGTCAAGGCACCGTCGGCCCCAAATTGGGGGGCGGAGCGGCTCAGTGGGCGCCCTTGAGCGTGCACGACGTGCTGCAGGTGACGGTGTTGCCGTGGTCGCACGCCTTGCAGGCAGCGACGCACTGGTTCATGTCGCGGGGATTGAAGGACGTGTAGTTCCGCATCGCGCAGACCGGGGTCGAGCCGGTGATGTCCTGCTCCTGGTTGCAGGCTGCCGTCATGAGTCCAAACATGATGACCGCAAGGAGGCGCATGGGATCGCCCTGTGAGGCACGCAAAACAATCTCGCGAGGCGCGCTGCACCGCAACGTGCAACGGCATTCCCTCAGCGGAGAAGCACAGCAAGCGTCCCCGCATCTGCATTGAGGATGCGCGCCAAGTGTTAAGAACGGATTGCCGGCGTCAGGCCGCAGCTTTGCTCGCGATGGCCTGCCGCATGTCCACCGCCAATTGGCGGTACTGCTCCGATAGCTTCAGATAAAACTCGCGCTTGGTGCTGTCGGTGGCAAGCCTGGCGATCAGCTCGCATTCGGCGGTGAGCGTCTCGAAGCGTTCGAGCCTGTTCTCAAGTTCTGTCATCGGCGTGTCCCCATCAAACGCCTCAAGGACACCAAACCTAAGCCCGGGAAATAGGTCACGGCGAACATCGTTATCAAGTAGAATCAATTTTTCCCGCGGGGCCGGCTATTTCTGCTCAAGCCGCCAGGCGCCGTCCCAGCCCTCGCCCGGCGGATTGGCTTCGAACTGCGCAATACGGGCAAGCAGCGCGCGCGAAGGACCGTCGCCCGGGACCGCTTCGAGTGCCCCGTTGAAGGCGGCACGGGCTTCGTCGAAGCGGCGGGCGCGATAGGCGGCGAGGCCTCCGGCGTAGTGCGAACGCAGGCTCTCATGCGCGGCCGTGAGCACGCCTGCCCTGCCCATCACCTCGAAGATCGCTTGCGGCGCGCTCTGGCCGGCGACCGCAAGACGGTCGACCTCGCGCAATTCGAGCTGCGAGCCGATCGCATCCGCCGTTGCCTGCGAGATGAGGATACGCGTGCCATAGGTCTTGTTGACGGCCTCCAGCCGCGAGGCGAGGTTCACGGCATCGCCCATCACGGTGAAGCTCATCATCAGCTCGGAGCCGATGCTGCCGGTCAGGACCTCGCCGGTCGCGATGCCGATCCGCAAATCGCACAATGCCGGCATGGCGCGGATGCCGAGCAGATCCGGCAATTGCTTCTGCAGCGCGGGCACCTGATCAGCCATGTCGATGGCGGCAAGGCCTGCGAGCAACGCCGGCTCGTCCTCCTCGATGAAGGGCGGGCCCCAATAGGCCATGATGGCGTCGCCGATATATTTGTCGATGATGCCGCGGTTGCTCCTGATCGGACCGGACATCATCGTGAAATAGTGGTTCATCACCCTGACCAGGCCGCGCGGGGTCATGCCCTCGCTCATCGCGGTGAAGCCGCTCATGTCGCAGAACATGATGGTCATGACCCGGCGCTGGCCGTCGATGGCGACCTCCGGCCGGTCGATCAGGCCCTGCACGACCTTGGGATCGATGTAGCGGCCAAAGGTCTCGCGGATGCGCTCGTTATGCCTGAGCTGTTCGGTCATGCGGTTGAAGGCTGCGGCCAGCTCGCCGATCTCGTCCTGGGTGGAGACGGTGATGGTCTTGTCGAAGCGGCCGGCCTCGACCTCGCGGGTGCCGGCGAGCAGCAGCCGCACCGGGCGCGTAATGCCGCTGGACACCAGGAGCGCAAAGGCAAATCCGAGCACCGCTGCCAGCAAGGTCACGACTCCCGACACGATAATCGCCTGGTATTGCCGACTGATCACCTGCGACGTCGAGAAGAAGACCTGCGTCAGCATGTCGCCGCGGATCGCGTCGACCTTCCGGTTGAACGCATCGCGCATCGAGTCGAGCTGTTCCAGCGTGCCGCGGGCCTCGGCCATGTCCTTGGCCTCGATCTGCTTGAGCAGTTTCGTATTGCCCTCGTCCAGATTGCGCCGCAGCTCGGTGACAGCGCTCTCGATACGAACGTCGAGCCGTGCCAGTGCGGCGTTGTCGGAAGAGGTCCTGGGGTCGTCGATGATGGCGTTGATGAGCTTGCGCGCGGTCTCGGCCTCCTCCTCGAACTTGCGGTCCAATGCCTCGAAATCGCGAAGCCGCGCCGCGTAGGCCTCCTCGTCCGACGCCGTTCCCATCCTCGTCATGACCATTCGCCGCAGCGCCAGCGCCCGCTCCAGCGAGCGGATATTGGCGCGGGCGAGATGGCTGTACGCCGGGATGTAACGGTTGGTCAGCTCGTCCAGGAGGACGCCGACCTGGCTCGACATCACCATCGACAGGATCGAGGTGACCAGCATCAGGACGATCAATCCGAGGGCGATGCCGACGATCTTGCGCCGGATCGACTGGTTGAAAAGCGGCATGGGGTGTGGGCAATGGGCTGAAGGAACTACTATGGAACCCAATACACGCTATTTAGCCGCGGGAATACGCACAATCAGGCCGCCGTGGCGCCGAGAGCCGCCCGCAACCGTCGCGCGAGCCTGACTGGTTAACAAAGGTTAAGAGTCTCGCCGTCACACGAGTTCCCGGCCTCATCCGTATTTTGCCGCATTGTTGCGGGAGCGTGAGGAATGCGAAACGATGTCGTGTCACCGTTTTTGACGCCGTTTTGATTCTCGAGCCGCATATCGTCGCGGACTTTGGTTTGTACTGGTTTCGCAGGGGGACCACGGAATGAACCAGTGCCTACGCTCGCTCGCGTGTGTCGTTGCCGTGGCCGCCTTGGCCTTCATCCCTACCGAGCTGGCAGCGAAGAGCAGTCACAAATCGTCAGCGCCGAAGAAGACGCATGAGGCGAAAGCCGGCAAGCAGCGCCACGCCTCCACCGGCAAAGCGCGGCACGGCAAGCACGCCGAGGCCAAGCGCAAGTCGAAGAAGCAGGACGACGCGCCTTCGGACAAGCCGGCGGCCCCGCCGCTGACCGGCGACCTCGCCGCGCTGAAGGATGCCATCGATCTTGCGCGGAAGGGCAAGACCGAAGACGCAAGTGCGGCGCGCGACCGCATTGCCGACCCAGTCGGACAGAAACTCGCCGACTGGTTCATGCTGCGCCATTCCGAGAGCACGGCGAATTTCAAGCGCTACGCCGCCTTCCTCGCCGCCAATCCGGACTGGCCTAGCAGCGCGCTGCTCCGCCGCCGTGCCGAAGCGCGGCTTTGGCAGGAGAAGGCCGACGCGGCGACCGTGCACAAATTCACCATGGACCGGCCGACCAGCGCCAAGGGCAAGTTCGCGCTCGCCCGCGTGCTGATGACCGAGGGCGACAGCGACAGGGCCGCGCGTCTGGTGCGCGATGCCTGGCGCACCGACGAATTGTCCGAACGCAGCGAGGAAGATGCCTACGAAGCGTTCCGCGATCTCCTGACCACCGAGGATCATCGCGCCCGCATGGACAAGCGCCTCGGCGCCAAGGATTATTCGGGCGCACGGCGCGCAGCCAAGCGGCTCGGCGAGAATGCGCTCGCGATCGTCAAGGCCTGCGCCGCGGTCACCGGCAAGGCCAGCAAGGCCAAGGATTATCTCGAGGACGTCTCAGCCGAGGCGCGCCGCGACCTCGGCTATGTGCTGTGCCGCGCGCAATGGCATCTCCAGAATGACCGCATCGACGACGCGGCCGAGGTGATCCTGGCCGCCGCGCCCGATACGATGGCTGCGCAAGACACCGACGCCTGGTGGCGCGAGCGCCGCCTGCTGGCGCGAAAGCTGCTCGACCAGGGCAAGTTCAAAACCGCCTATGATTTGGTGCGCTCGGCGGCCGTGCCCGCGATGGAAGTCTATCGTGTCGACCATCACTTCATGTGCGGCTGGATCGCGCTGCGCTATCTCGACGATCCCAAGGCGGCGATGACGCACTTCGCCGCGATCGACGAAGGCTCGGCCAACCCGATCGCGCTGTCGCGCGCGCATTATTGGCGCGGCCGCGCGGCCGAGGCGATGAACGCAACCTCCGATGCGCGCCTGAGCTATCAGGCGGCGGCGCGCTATCCGACCGCCTATTACGGCCAGCTCGCCCGCGCCAGGCTTGGTCTCGACCGCATCGAACTGCGCGCGCCCTCGCCCGTGCTGGCAGCAGTCGATACGCCGCCCACGGACGAGCGCGTGCGTGCCGCCGACATGCTGTACGGCGTCGGTGAGCGCGACATGGTGTTTTACTACGCCGAGGATTTCGCCAGGGAGAGTACCGACGTGGCGGCACTCGAAGCGCTCGGCGAGCTCGCCGGCCGGCGCAACGATGCGCGCGTGATGCTGGAGGTCGGCAAGTCGGCGCTGGCGCGCGGGCTCGCGCTCGATCACTACGCCTTCCCGACCATCGGCATCCCTGAACATAAGCAGGTCGCGCCGGCGATCGAGCCCAGCGTGATCTATTCGGTGGCGCGCACCGAAAGCTCGTTCGACCAGCGCGACAAATCGGCCGCCAACGCAGTCGGGTTGATGCAGGTGACGCCGGAAGCGGGCCGCGACACCGCAAAGCGCTTCGGCCTGACCTACGACTGGGACAAGATGGTCTCCGATCCCGTCTACAACACGCAGATGGGCGCGGCCGAGCTCAGCGCGCTGATGTCGGAATACCGCGGCAATCAGATCATGACCTTCGCCGGCTACAATGCCGGCCGGGGCCGCGTGCGCGAATGGGTGCAGGCGCGCGGCGACCCCAGGGATCCCAAGGTCGATCCGGTCGATTGGGTCGAGCGGATCCCGCTGTCGGAGACGCGCAACTACGTTCAGCGCGTGATCGAGAACGTGCTGGTCTACCGTGCGAGGTTTGAGGCCAGCAGCGTCGTCGCGGCGAAGTCCGAGCAGCGCGTTACGACGCCGAACGTGGGCGCGATGCCGACGGCATCGGCCGCAGCCGCCGCGCCCTAGCTTCGCGACGCCGGGGCTGGACGCGGCGTGAAGCTGGATGCAGTGACTGCGACCGACCTCTCTGCGCGGGTCCGCATCGTTTGGCGAGCCGTCACCTCCTTCCGTGGTCAGAGGGTTCGTACGCGCGCAGAAATGCTTCCGTCAGCGAGCGCGAGAGCGCGCCCGTCTGCAGTATCCGGTTCCAGCTCGACACCGTAATCGCTTCGAGCGAACTGCGGTAAGGCCAGAGCATTTCCACCGTTGTCTGCTGATATCGACGGTAGCAATCATAGTCGCAGTACCGCCGCTCAGCGGGCACATGGCGGACGTAACTCGCGCCCAGCGGCTGCGCGCACGCGCTGCAGGTACCGCCGTGGCGAGGCCCTTCCTGATTGACGAGCATGAATCTCATCGTCATGTCCTCTCACCCTGACGGCAGATCCACCGCCGGTTTCGCTCCCCTGCCGCTCAAGACGCCGCTCGTGTGCGCCCCTCGATCAGCGGCGCAGCTTCGCCATGAAGCGCGTAACACTCGTAGCCGCAGTAGGGCAGCAGCGTCTTCGCATCGCGCAGATAGCCGCCGCTGATCTCCTCGCAGCACCAGAGGCAGAACGTTTTGCGGAAAGGGGTCCTGCCGTTCACCAATATGAACCTCATGTGGCACCTCCGAGCGCAAAGCAGTAGACCGTGTCGACGAGAGAGGCGGACGGCGGCGGCGCGCAAAGATGGTTGCGGCCGTCGGGATTATCCCTGTTTCGCTCGACCTTCTGAGGCGGAATGAGGATGTATTTCCCGTCTTCCCGGCGCAGCGCGTAGATGCTCCCCTCGACTCGCCGTATCTCGGTCGGGTAGCAGTCGGCGTTGTTGCAGCAAGTCAGCACCGGATTATCCGGCATGTGCCAACTCGAATAGAACTGCTCGTGCAGGAGCAGATCCCGAGGCGGATGACGACGATGTGCGCCATCCTGTCCGGCCTCGTCCGCCTCCGCTCCCGTCATCAACGAAAGCGGCAGCGTGATCGCCAAGAGGAGCTTGCAACAACGGTTCAACGCGCAGCCTCCCGATCCAGAATCGCCGAACGCAGCGGATCCGGTGACTGGTGCTTACGCCGCCTGGGACCGAAACAGCCATCGGCGATCGCGTTCGCGGCGCGCCCTGAAGCGATCGAGACATTTCCGGGAGCAAAGCGGCGCTCGCCAGGAATAATACCGGATCAGGCCGAACTTCCCGCTGCAGACGGCGCAGCTTTTTGCGGCGGAAGGGCGCTCGGAGTGTTCGGGCTTATCGCACATGATCCTCTCCTCCTGGCCTCTGATGGGCGCCTCTGGCGGTCGAGGATCCCACGGGCGCTGATGCACAATCATCACGTTCGTCAACGAAATGCGGCTTCTCAATCGTGACCAGCCAGATCATCGGCAAGTCAGCGCCGGCGGAGGCGAAGCTGGCCTCTTGAGTGCACGACGCCGCGCTACTCGACTGTTCATGCGTCGCGATCGACACCACTGGATTGCCGGTGAGACTAGTCCCCATGTGACGGGCCGCTCAATTGTACGGAGGTAAATGCAGCGTATGACTAGGATTGCGCGACCTATACATAGGTTTGTCCGGTGATTTACCGGAGTTTCGTCCGCTCGCAACGAGACGGCGCAACACTGGCAAGCTGCACGGAGCCCGCGAACTTTCGATGCGGAATCCTGCTTCGATCAGGGAATTGCCCCTGCTGTCGCAAAGTGCTCTACTCGCCCTGCCCCACGCGGGCCGGGACGCTTGCGATGATGCCTGGCCAGATCGCAAAATTAGGGAATTCGGCCGCGCAATTCCTGCTCGGCGGCCTTGCGGCGCTTCGATCTCTCGGCAATGCGGCGAAAGACAAGCCCGCGACTGGAGAAGGCTGGCGGCAGGACAATGCCGACCTGCGCGACGCCGTGAAGCAATGGCGACAAGTGTTCGAGCACAATCCGGTCATGTATTTCATGGTCGATCCGGCCGGAACGGTGCTCAACGTGAATACATTTGGCGCCGCGCAACTGGGCTACACGACGGCCGAGTTGACCGGCCAATCTGTGCTGAACGTCTTTTTCGAAGAGGACCGCGATTTCGTTCGTCGCTGTGTCGGGCTGTGCCTGGAAACCGTGGACCAGTCGCACACCTGGGAGATTCGCAAGATCCGGAAGGACGGCTCGGTTCTCTGGGTCCGTGAGAACGCCAAGGCCATGCAGCGCGGCGACGGCACGCCGATCGTGCTGGTCGCCTGCGAAAACATCACCCAACGCAAGGAGGCGGAGGATGCGCTGCGGCAGAGCGAGGCCTACCTTGCCCAAGCGCAGGAGTTGAGCCGCACCGGCAGCTTCGGCCTGAGCCTGGCAACCCGCGAGGCCGTCTGGTCCAGGGAGACCTTTCGCATCTTCCAGCGTGACCCGCAGGTCAAACCGACGCTCGATTTTGTTTTCCAGCGCATCCATCCGGAAGATCGCAATGCGGTCAGCAAGACCCTTGATGGGGCCTTCCGTGACGTCGGCGATTTCGACCATGAATATCGCCTGCTGATGCCCGATGGATCGATCAAATATCTCCATTCCGTGGCACGCGCGGTGAGACATGGATCCGGCCACATCGAGTTTGTCGGAGCGGTCACTGACGTCACTACGGCAAAGGAAACCGAACAGCGACTGCGTCGCAGCGAAGCCTATCTGACCGAAGCCCAGCGCCTCAGCCACACGAGCAGCTGGGCCTGGGACGTGCGCCGTCAGGAATTCGCTTACCGATCGGCCGAACTCTATCGCCTGTTCGGATTTAACCCGGACCAGATTGATCTGTCGGCGCAGGCTTTCCAACAACGGATCCTCGCCGAAGACTTTAAGCGGATCGTCGATGTGGAACGTCAGGCAATCCGGCAAAAGCAGCCTTTCGAAGTTGATTTTCGGATTGTGCGTCCGGACGGTTCGGTACGACACGTCCATACGGAGGGGCATCCCGTCGTCGGCGGGGACGGCGATGTGACGGAGATCATCGGCACCCACGTCGATGTCACTGAGCAGTTTGCCGCAAGACAAGCGCTGCAAAAAGCCTTTGACGAGCTCAAGCTGTCCGAGCAGCGATTTCGCGACTATGCCGAAACCGCCTCGGACTGGTTTTGGGAGAGCGGGCCGGACCACCGTATCACACGGATTTCGGAACATGCCGACACGGCCGGTCCCGTGCCCACGGGCGTGATCGGCCTCGCCCGTTGGGACATTCCGCCCGACGCCGAGCTCGAGCCAGAGAAGTGGGAGCGGCATCGCGCGACGCTCGATGCCCACCTTCCGTTTCGCGACCTGGTCTACCGAAGCAAGGATCGCAACGGATCTCCGATCTACGTGCGCACCAGCGGCAAGCCCTTGCACGACGCGAACGGCAACTTTCTCGGCTATCGTGGCGTCAGCAGCGACGTGACGGCGGCCATCCGCGCCGAGCAGGCCGAGGAAGCACTGCGCAAGGCGCAAGCCGAGCTTGCTCACGTTACGCGCGTCACGATGCTCGGCGAACTTACGGCCTCGATCGCCCACGAGATCAATCAGCCCTTGGCCGCCGTGATCTCCAATGCGGATGCCTGCATCGGATGGCTCGATCGCGAACCGGCCGACCTGAATGCCGCGCGCCGTTCCGTGGAATGGATCGTCGAGGACGCCAATCGCGCCAGCGAGGTGATCCGCCGGATCAGAGCGCTTGCGAAAAAGACCGAGATCGAGATGGCTCCGGTCGACATGAACCAGCTCGTCAGGGAGACCGTGGCGCTCGTCCGGCGCGAGCTTGCCACCCATGCCGTGTCGGTGCGAATGGAGCTGGCGTCCGCTCTGCCCAGAGTCTGCGGCGACCGGATCCAGCTCCAGCAGGTGCTGATCAACTTGGTCATGAACGGGATTGAAGCCATGCACGCCAATGCGGAACGCCCGCGCGAGCTTGCGATCCGCTCCAGCCAGGTGAGCGAGCACGGCGAAGGTCGCATGCTCTTGACCGTGACAGATCGCGGGGTCGGCCTTGGCAACAGCGCGACGGAGCGCATCTTCACACCTTTCTTCACGACAAAGCCGAGCGGGCTGGGGATGGGACTGTCGATCTGCCGATCGATCATCGAGGCTCATGCGGGCCGGCTCTCGGCCCTCCCCAATGACGGAAGCGGAGCAACATTCCAGATTGCCCTGCCCTTGCCGATCGAGGACACGTCGTGACCGACATTCCCAAGGCGGCGACGGTGCAGACGAGTTCCGACGATCCGATCGTCTTGATCGTCGACGACGATCCATCGATGCGCCGTGCGCTCACCAACCTCTTTCAATCCGTCGGTCTCAAGGTCGAGGCTTTCGGCTCCGCGGCGGAGATCATGGAAGCCAAGCCACCGGCGGTCCCCAGCTGCCTTGTGCTCGACATCCGCCTGCCGGGCTCAAGCGGCTTTGACCTGCAGTCGGACCTAGCGAAGGCGAACATTCACACGCCCATTATCTTCATCACCGGTCATGGTGATATTCCGATGACCGTCAGGGCCATGAAGAGCGGCGCGATCGATTTTCTGACCAAGCCGGTGCGCGACCAGGACATGCTCGATGCGGTCCGGGCCGCGATCGAACGGGATCGCAAGCGACGCAATGCAGAGGAGTCGGTCGCGGGAGTGCGGTCCCGCTTCGAGGGTTTGAGCGCGCGCCAGCGCGACATCCTCACTCTGGTGGCATCCGGCCTGATGAACAAGCAGGTCGCTGCCGAGCTTGGATTGGCCGAGATTACCGTCAAGATCTATCGTGGGCAGATCATGCGGAAAATGGGCGCCAAGTCGTTGGCCGATCTCGTCAGAATGGTGGAGGCGCTCGGAATCTCACGCCCGGGCGGAAAGGTGCAAACCTAAGTATGCTTTTCAAGCTCGCTCCAAGGGCTCACTTTCGCCAAGTGCGGCACCGTGATCGGCGGCTCCCCGATCAGGAGCGATCATCTTGTCAATCCCGTTGGCCATTTCCGTCATTGACGATGATCGATCAGTCCGCCTTGCGACCAATAATCTGCTGACGTCGCGGGGATACACGGTCAACATCTTTCGCTCCGCTGACGAATTTCTTCAATCGGCCGAACTGAGGACGACGTCCTGCGTGATCGCGGATGTGCAGATGTCGTTGATGGGCGGCCTTGAGCTCTTGACGCACATGCGCAGCCTTGGTCACCACACGCCCTTCATCTTCATGACGGCTTTTCCCGACGATGCCGTGCGCGACCGCGCGCTGAAAGCGGGCGCTATCTGCTTTCTCGCGAAGCCGTTCTCCACGCCCGCTCTGCTTGAATGTCTGCGGATGGCCCTGTCCGGCTCCGATCAAACCGAGACATGATACGCCGGCGCCGAGCCCTGCGACACGGCGCTCAATCCACCTTGATGTTCGCCGCCTTGATCATCGGCCACCACTTCGCGATCTCAGCCTTCTGGCGGGTGCCGAGGGCCTCGGGCGTGAGCTGATCCTGGGGTGTCATCTCCAGCCCCTGGCTTTCCAGCTGCTTCTTCACGCCGGGATCGCTCAGCGCTTCCACGGCCGCGGCATTGAGTTTGGCGACGATCGCCTTCGGCGTGCCCTTCGGCACCCACATGCCGGACCAGAGCGTCATGTTGAACCCCTTCAGGCCCGCCTCCTCCGCCGTTGGGATGTCGGGCGCCGACGCGAGGCGCTTGTCATCGGTGATGGCGTAGGCGCGAATGGTGCCGGCGCGGACCTGGTTGATGGAGTTCGAGGTCTGGTCGACGATGACGTCGATCTGGCCGGCGATGAGGTCGTTCAGGGCGGGCGCGGTGCCGCGATACGGCACGTATTGCAGCTTGATGCCGCTGACGCTCTCGAAATAGACCCCGGCGATGTGGCTACCGGAACCCGCGCCCGCGGTGCCCGCCGTCGGCGGCGACGGCCGCGATTTCAGCCAATCCAGCAGCTCCTTCAGCGAGGTCGCGGGCACCGCGTTCTTGCTGACGACGATCATCGGATTGCTCGGCAGCAGCACCACCGGCTCCAGGTCCGCGACCAGGTCGTAATTGAGCTTGTAGACGGCGCCGTTGGCGACGTGGGTGCCGAGATGGCCGAACGAGATCGTGTAGCCGTCGGGGGCCGAATGCAGGGCACGGCCGACGCCGATCGAGCCGCCTGCGCCAGTGACGTTCTCGATCACCAGCGGCTGGCCGAGCGCCGTGCGCATCCGCTCGGCAAGCACGCGGGCCATCGCATCCGACGGCCCGCCGGCGGCAAAGGGCACGATGATCGTGATCGGACGCGAGGGATAGTCGTCGGCGCGCGCGGCGCCCGCAACATTGAGAATAGCAAACAGCGCAGCCCAGGCGGCTTTCATTGTCTTCTCCCCAGCAATGTCATTGTTGTTTTTGTCTCTTCCCGCGTACGGGAAGAGGGATCGTTCGTGAAGAGGCGAATTGACGCGCTAGAACTGCGAATAGTCGATCGGCTTGTGGCGATCCAGCGTGCGGTCGACCTTCGGCAACGGGTATTTCAGGCCGGTGGCGCAGTTGAACAGCATGACGCGATCGGACTTGCTGACGCGGCCGTCGGCGAGGCTGTCCTTGTAGGCAGCGTAGGTTGCAGCGCCTTCGGGGCAAAGTAGCAGCCCCTCCTCGCGCGCGACCTCGTTCAGCGCGGCAGAGATCTTGTCATCGTCGACCGCAATGGCAAAGCCCTTGCTCTCGCGCACCGCGCGCAGGATCAGAAAGTCGCCGATCGCCTGCGGCACGCGAATGCCTGACGCGATGGTGTGGGCGTCCTCCCAGCGTGTCGCATGCTCGGTACCGGCTTCGTACGCACGCACCATCGGCGCGCAGCCCGAGGCCTGCACCGCGACCATGCGCGGGCGCTTGCTGCCGATGAAGCCGATTTTCTCGAGCTCGTCGAAGGCCTTCCACATCCCGATCAGGCCGGTGCCGCCGCCGGTCGGATAGAAGATCACGTCGGGTACGTCCCAGCCGAGCTGCTCGGCGAGTTCGAGTCCCATCGTCTTCTTGCCTTCGATGCGGTACGGCTCCTTCAAGGTCGAGGTATCGAACCAGCCGACTTTCGCCTTGCCCTCGCCGACGATCTTGCCGCAATCGTCGATATAGCCGTTGACGCGGTACACGGTCGCGCCCTGCAGCTCGATCTCGCTGACGTTCACCTCAGGCGTATCGGCCGGGCAGAAGATCGTGGTCTTGATGCCGCAGGAGGTCGCGTAGGCCGCGAGCGCCGCGCCGGCATTGCCGTTGGTCGGCATCGCCATGTGCTTGATGCCGAGCGCCTTGCCCATCGACACCGCCATCACGAGGCCGCGCGCTTTGAACGAGCCGGTCGGCAGGCGCCCCTCGTCCTTGACGATGATCTCGCCGCCGCCGAGTTTGGCACCAAGCTTCGGCAGCCGGATCAGCGGCGTCGTGACCTCGCCGAGCGAGACGATGTCCTTGCATTTGCGCACGGGAAGCAGCTCGCGGTAGCGCCACATGTCGGCGGGGCGTTGGCTAAGCGCGTCCTTGGTCAGCACCTTCTTCACGCCGGCGAGATCGTAGCGGACCAAAAGGGGCTTGCCGGCCTTGGAGAGGTTGTGGACCTGATCGGCCGCGTAGTGATCGCCCTCCATCGCGCATTCCAGATGAGTGACGAAGGTCGGGCGTTCGATGGTGAGGTTGTCGTTGTCTTGCATGGGGTGATTTCCTTCTTATTCTGGTGTTCTCAATGTCTATCCCGTCACCCTGAGGTGCCGGAGCGAAGCGGAGGCCTCGAAGGGCGACGAGCCCGGCTGCTGTATCTCGGCCGTGCATCCTTCGAGGCTCGCTGCGCTCGCACCTCAGGATGACGGGTCTGATGTCAAATGTTCAGCACCCTTCCATACGCATCCAGCACGGCTTCCTTCATCATTTCCGACAAGGTCGGATGCGGGAACACGGTGTGCATCAGCTCTTCTTCTGTCGTCTCCAGGTTCATCGCGACGACGTAGCCCTGGATCAGCTCGGTCACCTCAGCTCCCACCATGTGGGCGCCGAGCAGCTGGCCGGTCTTCTTGTCGAAGATCACCTTGACCATGCCCTGGTCCTCGCCGAGCGCGATCGCCTTGCCGTTGCCGACGAAGGGGAAGCGGCCGACGCGGATCTCGCGGCCGCTCTCCTTGGCCTTGGCTTCGGTCAGACCGACCGATGCGACCTGCGGGTTGCAATAGGTGCAGCCGGGGATCATCAGCTTGTCCATGGGGTGCGGATGCAGACCCTTGATGGCCTCGACGCAGATCACGCCCTCATGCTCGGCCTTGTGGGCCAGCATCGGGGGACCCGCGACGTCGCCGATGGCGTAGATGCCGGGAATGTTGGTCTTGCCGTAGCCGTCGATCACGATGCAGCCGCGGTCGGTTTTGACGCCGAGCTTCTCGAGACCGAGATTCTCGATGTTGCCGACGACGCCAACCGCCGAGATCACGCGCTCGAACTCGGCGGTCTGCTTCGCCTTGCCGTCGTCGAGCGTCGCGATCACGCTGTCGCTCTTCTTCTCGAGCTTCGTCACGCCCGTGTTGGTGAGGATCTTGATGCCCTGCTTCTCGAGGCGCTTGCGGGCAAGACCGGCAATCTCGGCGTCCTCGACCGGCAGGATCTGCGGCAGCACCTCGACCACCGTGACATCGGAGCCCATCGTCTTGAAGAAAGATGCGAACTCGATCCCGATCGCGCCCGAGCCCATCACCAGCAGCGATTTCGGCATCCGTTCCGGGACCATCGCTTCGAAGTAGGTCCAGATCAGCTTCTTGTCGGGTTCGAGGCCCGGCAGCACCCGCGGTCGCGCGCCAGTCGCGACGATGATGTGCTTGGCCTGATAAGCGCCCTCGCCGAGCGCACCCTTGGGCCCTTCGGCGTCGGACTTCTTCACCGTGACCTTGCCAGGCGCGTCGATCGAGGCTGCGCCCCAGATCACGCTGACCTTGTTCTTCTTCATCAGGAAGCCGACGCCGTCGTTGAGCCGCTTGGAGACGCCGCGCGAGCGCTGCACCACCGCCTTCGGATCAAACGAGACGTTGTCCGCCGACAGGCCATAGTCCTTGGCGTGCTGCATGTAGTGGTAGATCTCGGCGGAGCGCAGCAGCGCCTTGGTCGGGATGCAGCCCCAGTTCAGGCAGATGCCGCCGAGATAGGATTTCTCGACGATCGCGACCTTGAAGCCGAGCTGGGCGGCGCGGATCGCTGTGACGTAGCCACCGGGACCGGAGCCGATGATGATGATGTCGAAGGATGTATCGGCCATGGCGGCTCCCGTTCAACTCAAGAGGCGCCGCGGGCGCGGCGCTTGATCAGAAAAGACCTCACCAGCCATTCGAGCGTCGTCACCAAAGCCATCACGGCCAAGGCAATCAGCACGATCGGCTGGGCGATGTTCCGTGCCAATTGTTCGCCGGCAAAGAACGCGGAGTAAAGAAAATCGAGCCCAATCGGGTTGAGCGCGACGACTGTTCCAAGCAGCAGCGACACCCATGGCCAACGGGTACGGACATACAACGTTGCCCCCTCTACCGCGCGTCAGACCATCATCATGACGGGGTTTTCGATCAGCTGCTTGAAGGCACCGATCAGCTCGGCGCCGAGCGCGCCGTCGATGGCGCGGTGATCGCAGGACAGGGTCACGCTCATCATGTTGGCGATCTCGATCTTGCCGCCGCGGACCACAGGCCGCTCCTCGCTGGTGCCGACCGCGAGGATGGTCGCATGCGGCGGATTGATCACGGCGGTGAAGTGGCTGATGCCGAACATGCCAAGGTTCGAGACAGCCGTCGTGCCGCCCTGGTACTCCTCCGGCTTCAGCTTGCGCGAGCGGGCGCGTGTCGCAAAATCCTTCATCTCGCTGGAGATGGTCGACAGCGTCTTGGTCTCGGCCTTGCGGATGATCGGCGTGATCAGGCCGCCGGGCATCGCCACCGCGACGCCGACGTCGGAATGGTGGTGCTTGACCATGCCGGATTCGGTCCAGCTCACATTGCAATTCGGGATCTTCTGCAGCGCCACCGCCATCGCCTTGATGACGAAGTCGTTGACGGAGATCTTGTAGAGCGGCTTCTTCTCCTTGTCCTTGGGAGCAGCCGCATTGATCTCCTCGCGCGCGGCGAGCAGCTTGCCGATGTCGCAGTCGATGGTGAGGTAGAAGTGCGGGACGTTCTGGATCGACGCGGTTAAACGTTGGGCAATGGTGCGGCGCATGCCGTCATGCGGGACGACCTCGTAAGAGCCCGGCTCGAACAGCGACAGGATCTGCTTGTCCGACATGGTCGGCGCGGTCGAGGGCGCGCCTGACGGCGTCGCCGCGGGAGCCTTGAGGCCCTTGCCGGACTTGGCCTGCTCGATGTCGCGTGCCACCACACGGCCGTGTGGGCCGGTGCCTGTTACCATCGACACGTCAAGGCCGGATTCCTTGGCGAGACGTCGCGCGAGCGGCGATGAGAACACGCGGCCGGCATGGCCGTTGCTCTGCGCGGCGGGGGCTGCGGCAGCTTGCGGCGCTGGTGCGACGGCGGGCGCCGGCGCGGCCTTGGGCGCGGCAGGCGCGGGAGCCGGTGCAGCCGCAGGAGCTTCAGCGGCTTTCGGAGGTGCGGCCGAAGCGCTGGGCTTGGCGGCACCTGCCGCTTTCACGTCCTCGCCCTCGCCGGCCAGCACCGCGATCACGTCGTTGACCGGGACGTCCTGCGTGCCCTCGGGCACAAGGATCCTGGCGATCGTGCCCTCGTCGATGGCTTCGACCTCCATGGTCGCCTTGTCGGTCTCGATCTCGGCGATGACGTCGCCGGATTTGACCTTGTCGCCTTCCTTCTTCAGCCACTTGGCGAGGTTGCCCTTCTCCATCGTCGGCGAAAGAGCGGGCATCAGGATGTTGATGGGCATGCTGACCTCACGAAGAACTTCTCAAAACGTCGGCCCCGGGAGCGAGGACGAACAGACCAGGTTTAGTTGCCGATGTCGCCCTGCCACAGGCGCTCATTGGCAGGATTATAACGCCAGTTCTTCATCATGGTGATGGAGCGGTCGTCCGCAAGATCGATCCAGGGGATGCCGAACTTGTCGAGGATGTCCTTGGAGCCCGGGAAGGTGACGGATTCCCCGATGACCACCAGTTGGACCTTGAACAGAGCGAGCGCGCCGGCGCACATCGAGCACGGCGACAGCGTGGTGTACATGACGGTGTCGTGGAATGTAATCGCGCCAGCCTCGCGCAGGCAGCTCATCTCGCCGTGCAGGATCACGTTGTTCTCCTGCACCCGGTTGTTGTGCCCGCGAGCGATGATCTGGTTGTCGCGCGTCAGCACCGCACCGATCGGCAGGCCGCCTTGCGCGATCGAGGCTTCCGCCTCACGGATCGCCTCCAGCATGAAATCGAAATGATAGGATTCGATCGCCACGGTCAGTGCCCCTTCCCGCGCGGCGTCGTGGTGCCGGTGTCGGTGGGACGCTCGATCTCGGCCTGGAACATCTCGATGATCCGGTTCAGCGCGTCCTCCTCGGTGTATTCGCTTTCGCGCGCATAGGCGCGTGCGGCGTGACGGGCAAGATCGACGAGCAGCAGGCCCCACATGTCCGGTTCGTCGAAAGCCCGCTGGAACGCCATCGACAGCCCGCCGTCCAGCACGAACACGCGCAGGATCTCGACCGCATCATCGCGGACGAGGACATCGGGTGGTAATGGCTGCTCCTTCGGACCCGCCATGGTCTACCTGTAGCAGACGGCTTTGGCGGCCTCGACCACTTCGGCAGCCGAAGGCAGCGCGAGCTTTTCCAGGTTCGCGGCATAGGGCATCGGCACGTCCTTGCCTGAGACCCGGGCGACCGGCGCATCCAGATAGTCGAAGGCGTTCTCCATGATCCGCGCGGCGATCTCGGCGCCGACACCGCTCTGGGCCCAGCCCTCTTCCACCGTGACGGCACGTCCCGTCTTCTTGACGGAGTTGACGATGGTCTCGGTGTCCATCGGACGCAGCGTGCGCAGGTCGATCACTTCGGCCTCGATGCCGTCCTTGGCGAGTTCGTCGGCGGCCTTCAGCGCGTAGCTCATGCCGTTCGACCACGAGATGATCGTGACATGGCTGCCGGAGCGCACGATGCGCGCCTTGCCGATCGGAATCACGAAATCGTCGAGCTTCGGCACCTCGCCAGTGTGGCCGTAGAGCATTTCGTTCTCGAGGAAGATCACCGGATTGGGATCGCGGATCGCAGCCTTGAGCAGGCCCTTGTAATCAGCGGCCGAGAACGGCGCGACGACCTTGAGGCCCGGGACGTTCGAATACCAGGACGAATAATCCTGGCTGTGCTGGGCGGCCACGCGGGAAGCGGCGCCGTTGGGCCCGCGGAACACGATCGAGCAGCCCATCTGGCCCCCGGACATATAAAGCGTCTTGGCCGCGGAGTTGATGATCTGGTCGATTGCCTGCATGGCAAAGTTGAAGGTCATGAACTCGACGATCGGCTTCAACCCGCTCATCGCGGCGCCGACCCCGATGCCGGCAAAGCCGTGCTCCGTGATCGGCGTGTCGATGACGCGCTTGGCGCCGAATTCCTGAAGCAGCCCTTGCGTCACCTTGTAGGCGCCTTGGTATTCAGCGACCTCTTCGCCCATCACGAAGACGTCGGCGTTGCGGCGCATCTCTTCGGCCATGGCATCGCGCAGGGCTTCGCGGATGGTCTGCGTCACCATCTCGGTGCCGGCGGGCACTTCCGGATCGGGCTCTGCGACGGCCTGCGGTGCCGGCGCAGCTTTGGGAGCTGGAGCCTCGGCCTTCGCCGCGGCAGGGGCTGCTGACTCGGCGGCCTTCTGCTGCTGGGCAGGCGCGGGAGCCTTGGCGAGATCGGCGGCACTCTCGCCATCGGCCAGAATCGTCGCGATCGGCGTGTTCACGGCAACGTCGGCGGTGCCCTCGGGGATCAGGATCTTGCCGAGCGTACCTTCATCGGTCGCCTCGACCTCCATGGTCGCCTTGTCGGTCTCGATCTCGGCGATGACGTCGCCTGACTTGATCGTCTCACCCTCTTTTTTCAGCCATTTGGAGAGGTTGCCCTTCTCCATCGTGGGCGACAACGCGGGCATCAGCACTTGAATTGGCATATCGACTCCAAAAGAAAGCTTGCGCGCGTTCAGCGGTAAATATCGGTCCAGAGCTCGGCGGCATCCGGCTCGGGATCATGCTGGGCGAAATCGGCGGATGCGTTGACGATGTCGCGCACCTCGGCGTCGATCGCCTTCAGATCCTGCTCGCTGACCTTGGCGGCCAACAGGCGGTTGCGCACCTGCTCGATCGGATCCTGGTCGTGGCGGACTTTTTCGACCTCCTCGCGCGTTCTGTACTTTGCGGGATCGGACATCGAGTGGCCGCGATAACGGTAGGTCTGCATCTCCAGGATGAAGGGGCCCTTGCCGGCGCGGCACCACGCCGCCGCCTCGTCGCCGGCAGCCTTGACGGCGCGAACGTCCATGCCGTCGACCTGCTGGCCGGGAATGTTGAAGGAGGCGCCGCGCTTGGAGAAATCCTGCTGCGCCGAGGCGCGCGAGACCGACGTGCCCATGGCGTAGCGGTTGTTCTCGATGACGTAGATCACCGGCAGCTTCCAGAGCTCCGCCATGTTGAAGCTCTCATAGACCTGGCCCTGGTTGGCCGCACCGTCGCCGAAATAGGTGACGCTGACATTGTCGTTGTCGCGATAGTGATTGGCAAAAGCGAGCCCGGTGCCGAGCGAGACCTGTGCGCCGACGATGCCGTGGCCGCCGTAAAAGTGCTTCTCCTTGCTGAACATATGCATGGAGCCGCCTTTGCCCTTGGAATAGCCGCCGCGACGGCCCGTGAGCTCGGCCATGACGCCGTTGGCCTCCATGCCCGTGGCGAGCATATGGCCGTGATCGCGATAGCCGGTGATAACCTGATCGCCCGGCTTCAGGGCCATCTGCATCCCGACCACCACGGCCTCCTGGCCGATATAAAGGTGACAGAAGCCGCCGATCGCGCCCATGCCGTAGAGCTGGCCGGCCTTTTCCTCGAACCGCCGGATCAGGAGCATGTCGCGGAGCGCCTTGAGCTCCTGCTCTCTGGTGAATTCCGGGGGCGAACCGCCGTCGGTCTTGTCCTGTGCAGTGCTTGCGGCGGCTTTCTTGGGTGCGGCCATGGGAATTCCGGGTCAGAGAAAACTTCAGCCCTCTCTAACCCAAGTCAAACGCCCTTGGAAAGCACCGCGGCGGCATGGCACGACTTTCATTATGCCGCACTGCAACGTGATCGTAATATTGCAAAATCTTTGACGCGGATCGGGCAACAAATCGACACGGCCGCCGCACTCGCAGATTCGTGCCCGCGTCAAGCAACGTTGAGCCAAACGCGGTCCCGACATTTGGAATGGGCGGCGCAGAACAGCGCCGCCCTCTCCGCCCGGTCGCCCAATCAGAAGAAGCCGAGCTTCTTCGGGCTGTAGCTGACCAGCAGATTCTTGGTCTGCTGGTAGTGATCAAGCATCATCTTGTGAGTCTCGCGCCCGACACCCGACTGCTTGTAGCCGCCGAAGGCCGCATGCGCGGGATAGGCATGGTAGCAGTTGGTCCAGACCCTGCCGGCCTGGATCGCCCGGCCGAAGCGATAGCAGCGGTTGGCGTCGCGGCTCCAGACGCCGGCCCCCAAGCCGTAGAGCGTGTCGTTGGCGATCTCGAGCGCCTCTTCGTCGCTCTTGAAGGTCGTGACCGAAACGACGGGGCCAAAGATCTCCTCCTGGAAGACGCGCATCTTGTTGTGGCCTTCGAACACGGTCGGCTGGACGTAGAAGCCGCCGGCGAGATCGCCGCCGAGCTCCGCGCGTCCGCCGCCGGCCACCACCTTTGCTCCCTCCTGTCTGCCGATGTCGATATAGGAGAGGATTTTTGCGAGCTGCTCGCCCGAGGCCTGCGCACCGATCATGGTGTCGGCCGCGCGCGGATCGCCCTGCTTTATCGCGGCGACGCGCTTCAGCGCCCGCTCCATGAAGCGGTCGTAGATGTCGGCGTGGACCAGCGCCCGGCTCGGACAGGTGCAGACCTCGCCCTGGTTCAGCGCGAACATGACGAAACCTTCGATCGCCTTGTCGAAGAAGTCGTCGTCTTCGGCGGTGACGTCGCTGAAGAAGATGTTGGGCGACTTGCCGCCGAGCTCGAGCGTGACGGGAATGAGGTTCTGGCTGGCATATTGCATGATCAGCCGGCCCGTCGTGGTCTCGCCGGTGAAGGCGATCTTGGCGATGCGCGGGCTCGACGCGAGCGGCTTGCCGGCCTCCAGGCCAAAACCGTTGACGATATTGAGGACGCCGGGCGGCAGCAGATCGCCGATGATCTCGGCCCAGACCATGATCGAGGCCGGGGTCTGCTCGGCCGGTTTGAGCACGACGCAATTGCCTGCGGCGAGCGCGGGCGCGAGCTTCCAGCAGGCCATCAGCAGCGGGAAGTTCCAGGGAATGATCTGGCCGACCACGCCGAGCGGTTCGTGGAAATGGTAGGCGACGGTGTCGTGGTCGATCTCGCCGATCGAGCCTTCCTGGGCGCGGATAGCGCCGGCAAAATAGCGGAAATGATCGATGGCGAGCGGAATGTCCGCTGCGCGAGTCTCGCGGATCGGCTTGCCGTTGTCCCAGGTCTCGGCGATTGCGAGACGCTCGAGATTGTCTTCCATGCGGTCGGCGATCCGGTTCAGGATCGCGGCGCGCTCGGCGACGCTGGTGCGGCCCCAGGCGGCCTTCGCGGCATGCGCTGCATCGAGCGCTGCTTCGACGTCCTGCGCGTCGGAGCGTGCGATCTTGCAGACGATCTGGCCCGTCACCGGCGAGGCGTTGTCGAAATACTTGCCGGAGATCGGCGCGACAAATTTGCCGCCGATGAAATTGTCGTAGCGTTCGGCGAATGGGATTTTGGTGACGCTGAGGAATTCTACCTTGTTCATTGATCACTCCCGATGTTTGCTGTTTGCGCAATTCGTCGCGTGGTCGCGACTTGCGCCGACGATGTCGCGGGAGGCGTGTTCTGTCAGCCCTGATAGGAGCGATGACGGAGCCGACCTGTCGCAGTTCTGCGACAGGTGACGCGGCTGCACGTCGTGCCGCCGCACATACCGACCTCATCCTGAGGAGCGCGCTCTTGCGCGCGTCTCGAAGGATGGCTGGGGGTGACGGTCGGGCCTCTCATGCTTGACGACCGCTTCGCGGTCTCCTCACCATGAGATCTACCAGCAGCTCAATGCGCGTTCAGCTCGAACCGCTTGAGCTTGCGGTGCAGCGTGGCGCGGCTGACGCCGAGGGCCTTGGCCGCCGCCGAGACATTGCCGCCCGCGCGCAACAGCGCTCGCTGCAACACTGCGCGCTGACCGCCGGCAAGATGGTCGCGCGCGGTGTCGCCGCCGAGGAGATCGGCGGCGGGCATCGGCTGCAACGCCCGGCCGGGCGTAATCCCGAGTCCCGCTCGGGCGGACCGGGTCGCGCCGATCACGAGATCGTCCGCATCGACCGCAACGAGGCCGCCGCACTGGCCGTCCGTACCTTGCGTCAGCACGATCCGGGCATGGGCGAAGGCCCTGCGAAACAGATCGGCCTCGATACGCTTGGCCGCCTCACCGGCCGCGAGCGCGATCAGACTGGAAAACACGTCGGTACGGTCGGCGCGGCAGGAGGAGACGTCGAGCACGCCCGCGAACGCAGCCTCATGGTCGTAGATCGGAACGGCGGTGCAGCTCAGAAGCGTGTTGCGGGTGAAGAAATGCTGGTCGCGGTCGATCGTCAGCGGACGTTGCTCGACGAGGCAGGTGCCGATGCCATTGGTGCCCTCATGCTCCTCGCTCCAGAGCGCGCCGGTCCAGAGTCCCCAGGACTGAAATGTCGCGTCGTCCGCCGGGGTACCGCGGCGATCGACCGGCACGCCCTCGCCGTCGGCGAGCAGCACGCAACAGCCGCTGGCGCCGACCGCCTGGTAAAGCCGGTCCATCGCACCTCGCGCAGCGGCGAGCAGCGGCGCGACGCGCTCGCGCGCCCGGTGCAGCTCGGCTTCGCTCAGCCGGTTCGGCGAGCTACGGCCTGCGGGATCAAGACGATGCAATCTGGACGAACGGCGCCACGAGGCCACAAGCGACGAGCGCGCCGCCTGGCCTGACGTAATGGCGGCCTCGACACGAGCCGCGTGATGCCGGGGGGATTGCCCATTCATCACTGTTTCCTCCGGGTGGCAGTTTAGAGCGTGCCGGCACGGCCCGGTTGATCTGCGTCAACCCAGGCCATGGCGCTGCAAGCCATGAGCCGGTTGCGGCGCTGCCGTTAAGACGGCAGTCCGGTTCCAGGCCTTCAAGGAAGAACTGTCAGTTCGCCGGGATCGTCCGGACGAGATCGCGCGGATTGACGTAGTCGAGCTGGAAACGCGCCCGCTCGTCCAGCATGTCGGGGTCGATCTTCGCGGAGCGCAGCAACGAAACGCGCTGCTCGCTCCTGGCGCGCTCGCGCTTGAGCTGTGCCAGCTCGCTGGTCAGCGCCACGATCTCCTGGTCGAGCTCCTGACGGGCGTTGAGGCCGTATTTGCCGGTATAGGCGTTGACGCCGAAGTAGCCGACGATGGCGGCCGCCATCGCATAGAGGGCAAGACCGGTCAGGATCGATTTCAGGCGCGCGCGGGAGACCATCCTGGGAAGATGGGACAGGTTGGTTAAGGGCGTGCTAATTTCGGGCGGCTGGGCCCCCGCGCGCGACGCTAGCGGACCCTCATGGTGAGGAGCCGCAAAGCGCCGTCTCGCGGACGATGCTTCGCATCGCCGCGAGAACCATGAAGGCCCGACAATTTCCCGGAGCCATCCTTCGAGACGAACGCTTCGCGTTCTCCTCAAGGATGAGGGCCGTAAGCTGCGGCTGCGGGCGATTTAGCCTCAGCCGTGATGCTTCGCCACGTGCACCGCAAACGCGTCGATATAGGCCTGGAGTACGGGCTTCAGGGACTCCTTGGTCAGATTGCCGTCGGCATCGAAGGCATCGCCCACCCCGTTCAGATAGGCCTCCGGCTGCTGCATGATCGGGCCGGAAATCCCCGGCAGGATGTTCTGCAGCGTCTTGGCGGCGCTGACGCCGCCGAGCGGGCCCGGCGAGTTCGCGATGATGCCGACCGGCTTGCCGTTGAACGAGCTCTTGCCATAGGGCCGCGAGGCGACGTCGATGGCGTTCTTCAGCACGCCCGGGATCGCGCGATTGTATTCCGGCGTGACGAAGATGACGCCGTCTGACTTCTGGAGTTTTTCGCGGAAGGACAACCAGTCGGCCGGCGGCGCGCCCTCGAGGTCCTGGTTGAAGAACGAGATGCCGGCCGGCGTGACGACCTCGAGCTTGAGCGAGGCCGGCGCGAGCTTGGCGAGCGCATTGGCAATCTTCAGCGAAAAGCTGTCCTTGCGCAGGCTGCCGGCGAGCGTGACGATATTGTAGGCCATTGAGTGTCCTCGAAATCTTCAGCGGGAGTGCCGGGTTGGCACTTAAGCGATCCCAAGTGATGGATGCAAGTGCATGGACCGGTCGGATTTGGAAACGCTGGGTTTCTGAACAGTTGCCCAAACAATCAGGCCGCCAAGTGGCGGCCTGACTCCTTGGTACAAATTTGCAAATCGGCTCAGATCGTCGGATTCCACGCCGATGGGATCAGGCGATATTTGGCGCCGTCCTTCTCGACATGGCCGACCGAGGGGAAGGTGAAGTGGAAGCCGATCACCGTCGCCTTCTCGGCCGCCGCCATGTCGTAGAATTTGTGGCGGGTCTCCTGCGCCAGCGCAGCATCGGTGTCGAACACCACATGCCAGTCCGGATTGCGCAGGAAGAACTCCGGGATGTTGGTGACGTCGGACTGGATCAGCACCTTGGCATCGCCAGAGGCAACCGCGAACGAGGTGTGCCCGGGGGTGTGGCCGGGCGTCGCGATCGACGTGATGCCCGGCGCGACCTCCTTGCCCCACTCGTACTTCGTCACCTTGGATTCGAGGCCGGCAAAGGTCTTCTTCACGTTGGCGAAGTAGTTCTTCATCATCCCGTTCGACTCGGCCTTGGCGGCGTTGTCCTCGCTGGTCCAGAACTCCCAGTCCTTGCCCGGCACCATGATCTCCGCATTGGGGAAGGCCAGCGCGCCGTCGGCGAGACGAATGCCGTTGGTGTGGTCGGGATGCAGATGCGAGAGCAGCACGACGTCGATGCTCTTGGGGTCGACGCCGGCGGCCTGGAGGTTCTGCAGCGTGCGGCCGACCGCACCCTTGCTGGGCTCGAGATTGGCGACACCGTTGCCGGTATCGATCAGCACGAGCTTGGAGCCGGTGTTGATGAGCTGCGGGTTGAACGGCACCGTGACCATGCCCTTCGGCATGTAGGCCGCCTCGCCCGCGGCCAGCGCTTCCTCCTTCGGCGCGTTGACGACGAACTTGTCCGGCATCGGGAACGTGCGCGCACCGTCATTGATCGAGGTGCACTCGTAGCTGCCGACCTTGTAGCGGTAGAAGCCAGGCGCCTGTGTGCCGGCTTGCGGCACCGAGGCATTGGCGGCGGTCGGCCCAAAGCCGGTCACGGCAGCCGCACCGAAGGCGGCGGCGCCTGCAAGCAAATGGCGGCGATTAAGATCGGTCATGAGGTCCCCTTCTGAGCGCCCCGCGGTTTTCCCGCGTGCAAATGGCGGCGGAATAATCCCCGGCTCCGCTCAGAAGGCAAGACCTTCTTTGGGTGACGTGCCGTCGCACATCACGATTATTTATTTGGGTTGATGAGGAATTTTTCGCCGGTGGCGCGTTTCGCATAGACCGCGATATTGGCGGGATCGAGCGCCTCGGAAAGCGACACCACCTTGGTGTAGTGGCTGGCAAACGTGGTCTTCAGTTCGTCGACCACGCGCTGGCGCAGCCTGGCCCCGTCCGCCTGCCCGATCTTCATCAGGAACGGAAACAGCAGCCAGCCACCGACGCCCCAGGCCATGCCGAAGCCGCGCGGCAGCTCGATCGGGCGGACGTCGAGCGCGCCATAGACATAGACCTGCTTGTGCACGTTGGAGCCGTAGCGGCTGTATTCCTTCGCGGTCTTGTTGATCGCGACTTCCATGCAGTTGAGGATGTCGCCGGCGAGCTTGCCGCCGCCGATGGCGTCGAAGGCGATGGTGGCGCCGGTCTCGACCAGCGCGTTGGTGAGATCGCCCAGGAAGCTCGGTGCGGTGGAATCGACGACGTATTTGGCCCCGATCTTGTGCAGGATGTCGGCCTGTTCCTTGCTGCGCACGATGTTGACCAGCGGGATGCCGTCCTTGATGCAGATCTTGTTCAGCATCTGGCCGAGATTGGAGGCGGCCGCAGTGTGCACCAACGCCTTGTGACCCTCGCGCCGCATGGTCTCAGTCATGCCGAGCGCAGTCAGCGGATTGACGAAGCAGGAAGCGCCTTCGGCCGGCGTGGTGCCTTCCGGCAGCGGCAGGCACTCGCGCACTTTCAGCGTGCGATACTGCGTATACATCGCGCCGCCAATCATGGCGACGGTCTTGCCCATCAGCGCCTTCGCGGCATCCGAGGAGCCGGTCCTGATCACGACTCCCGCGCCTTCGTTACCGACCGGCATGGACTCGTCGAGCCGGCCTGCCATCGCCCGCATCGCGCCTTCCGGCACCTTCGCGGTGATGATGGGAGCGCCCTTGTCGCCGGAAGCCTTCGCAGTGCTCATATCGGCCGCGCCGATCAGGAGCCCGAGGTCGGACGGATTGATCGGAGCGGCCTCGACGCGAACGACGACCTCGTCCGCGGCGGGTTCGGGGGTCGGCACGTCGAGCAGCGAGATCTCGAGCTCGCCGCTCTTCTTGATCAGCGAACGCAATTGCAGGCCATTTTTGCCGTCGCTCATGTCGATCCTCCCCTGTTTTTGTCCGAGAGCTGGCTTATGCCAGCGCCTTCAGTGCCGCCTTGCC
Source organism: Bradyrhizobium sp. RT6a (assembly GCF_040547675.1). Lineage (NCBI taxonomy): Bacteria > Pseudomonadati > Pseudomonadota > Alphaproteobacteria > Hyphomicrobiales > Nitrobacteraceae > Bradyrhizobium > Bradyrhizobium sp. RT6a. The sequence continues at coordinate 1,334,354 of NZ_JBEPQC010000002.1, read as the reverse complement.
GCCGTAGAGCGCCTGCTTGCCGAGCTGCTGCTCGATGCGCAGGAGCTGGTTGTATTTGGCGGTGCGATCGGAGCGTGCAAGGGAGCCGGTCTTGATCTGTCCGCAATTGGTGGCGACCGCGAGGTCGGCGATGGTGGAATCCTCGGTCTCGCCGGAGCGGTGCGACATCACCGAGGTGTAGCCGGCCTTGTGCGCCATCTCGACGGCGGCGAGCGTCTCGGTCAGCGTGCCGATCTGGTTGACCTTGATCAGGATCGAGTTGGCCCGTCCGGCCTTGATGCCTTCGGCGAGCCGCTTGACGTTGGTGACGAAGAGATCGTCGCCGACGAGTTGGCACTTCTTGCCGACGAGGTCGGTCAACTCCTTCCAGCCGTCCATGTCGTCTTCCGACATGCCGTCCTCGATGGTCACGATCGGATAGCGCGCGACGAGGTCAGCAAGGTACTTGGCCTGCTCGGAAATCGAGCGGGTCTTGCCCTCGCCTTCGTAAACATACTTGCCGTCCTTGAAGAACTCGGTCGAGGCGCAGTCGAGGCCCATCACGATGTCGGAGCCCGCCTTGTAGCCGGCCTTGCCGATCGCGTTCATGACGAATTCGAGCGCGGCGTCCGCCGATGGCAGGTTCGGGGCAAAGCCGCCCTCGTCGCCGACATTGGTGTTGTGGCCGGCCTTCTTCAGCTCCGACTTCAGGGTATGGAAGACCTCGGCGCCGTAGCGCAGGCCCTCGGCGAACGACGACGCACCGACGGGCAGAATCATGAACTCCTGGAAGTCGATGGGGTTGTCGGCATGCATGCCGCCATTGATGATGTTCATCATCGGCACCGGCAAGAGACGCGCCGAGGTGCCGCCGACGTAACGGTAGAGCGGCATGTCGAGCGAGTTCGCGGCCGCCTTGGCGCAGGCGAGCGAGACGCCGAGGATGGCGTTGGCGCCCAGCCGGCTCTTGTTCGCGGTGCCGTCGAGGTCGATCATGATCTGGTCGAGCTGGGCCTGCTGCTCGACATCGAGGCCGCTCAGGGCCTCGAAGATCTCGCCGTTGACGGCGCCGACCGCCTTGGTGACGCCTTTGCCGAGATAACGGGCTTTGTCACCGTCGCGCAGTTCCACCGCCTCGTGGGCGCCGGTGGAAGCGCCGGACGGCACGGCAGCACGGCCGAGCGCACCATCTTCCAGCACGACGTCGACCTCGACGGTGGGATTGCCCCGGCTATCCAGGATTTCGCGTCCGATGATGTCGATGATGGCGGTCATGAGGGCCTCTTTTCGGGGGACTAAGCAGTCAGTTGGGGTGCTTCTACCGCAATGCATCGAAGCGGAAAAGGCCGGGTGACGGCCGCACGATGATTGGCTAAGAGGGCGCCAAGGAGGCGGCCTGATGTCGAAAAAGCCAAGCAAATCGAAGAACTCAAGCTCGGATTCACCTGCCCTGCAGCTTGGCCGCGCGGTGGAATGGCCGGATGCGCCCGAGAAAGCAAAGCTCGACCGCGTGCCGAATCCGCAAGGAGGCACCGATTATCTGGTGCGCTTCACCGTGCCGGAATTCACCTCGCTCTGCCCGGTCACGGGACAGCCGGATTTCGCGCATCTGATGATCGACTACGCCCCCGGCCAATGGCTGCTGGAGTCGAAGTCGCTCAAACTCTACATCGCGAGCTTCCGCAATCACGGCGCCTTCCACGAGGACTGCACCGTGATGATCGGCAAGCGCATCGCGAGCGAGATCAAGCCGAAGTTCCTGCGCATCGGCGGCTACTGGTATCCGCGCGGCGGCATCCCGATCGACGTGTTCTGGCAGATCGGCCGCGCGCCGAAGGGCCTGTGGGTGCCCGAACAGGGCGTCGCACCCTATCGCGGGCGGGGCTAGTTGGACCGAACGCCGATGGAATCGACTGCAGCAACATTCCGAAATCTTGGATTGGGCCTTCTGGGCATGCTGTGGCTGACCGGCGCGGCCGAGGCTGCCGAAGTCCGGGTGATGATCTCGGGCGGCCTGACGGCTGCCTACAAGGTGCTCGTGCCGGAGTTTGAGAAGGCCACCGGCAACAAGGTGCTGACGGAATATGGGCCCTCGATGGGGACCACGACCAACGCTATCCCGGTCCGGCTGGAGCGCGGCGAGGCGGCCGATGTCCTGATCATGGTGGGCTACGCCCTCACCGATCTCGCCAGCAAGGGCAAGGTCGTTGCCGGCAGCCAGGTCGACCTGACGAGATCGCCGATCGGGGTCGCCGTGAAATCGGGCGCGCCGAAGCCGGACATCAGCTCGGTGGAAGCGGTCAAGCGCGCGTTGCTCGCGGCGAAGACGATCGCCTATTCCGACAGCGCCAGCGGCGTCTATGTCTCGACCGAAATGTTTGGAAAGCTCGGCATTGCCGATGTCATGAAGGACAAGGCCCGCAAGATTCCGGCCACGCCGGTCGGCGAGATCGTCGCCCACGGCGATGCCGAGCTCGGCTTTCAGCAGATCAGCGAGCTGAAGCCCGTGAAGGGCATCGATATCGTCGGGCCGCTGCCGAACGAATTGCAGCAGATCACGATCTTCTCAGCCGGCATCGCAAGCGTTTCCAAAGAGCCCGAGGCCGGCCGGGCCTTGATCAAGTTCCTTGCCTCCCCGGCAGCCCGCGACGCGATCATCGCGAGCGGCATGGAGCCGATCGCGGCCGGTGGAGCGAACTAAAACCCTCTCGCATCTAGTACGCGCTCAGCAGATCGACCTTCGCATTCGCCAGCACCAGACGCCGCGCCAAGATGGCAGCGAGATTGCGCATGATTTTGAGCGAGGTCTCGGGATGCACGCGACGATAATCGGCAAAGCTGCCGAGCGGCAATTCGAGGCAGGCCACCGGCGTGTCGGCGAAGACGTCGGCGCTGCGGCTTCCCTCCAGGATCGCCATCTCACCGAAAGCCATGCCGGGGCCGAGTGAAGCCAGCCGCACGCCGCTGCGCAGCTTTACACTGACCATGCCGCTCTGAAGGAAGAACAGCGAATTGGCGGGCTCGCCGGCGGCGATGATGCGCTGGCCGGCCGCGTAGTGCCGCGTGGTCGACAGCTTGACGATGGCGGCGATCTCGTCGGCATCGAGCTCGGCCAGCAGTGCCTGCTCGCCGAGATGCGCGCTCTCTTTCACGTCGGTGAAGCCGCCGAAGCGGTAGATCACCTGATCCTCGGCCCATTCGATCGCATCGTCCAGGAGTGCAAAACGCCGTAACCGGCGCGGCTCGGACGTGCGCGCCGAGATCGCCGTCCACACGGCCGAGGTCTCTTCGAAGCCCGACAGGATCGTGATGATGCCGGCATTGCCGAGCGCCGCCAGCGTCTCGCCCAGAAGCTCAGCGCCCGCTGCGGTGATATCGGGGACGCGACGAAAATCGATGATCAGGAGCGGCGCATTCGGCGGCTCGCTGGTGAGCCGTCGCGTGACATAGTCGATGGTGCCGAAATTCATGGCGCCGACCAGCTCGAGCACGCGGATGTCGCTGTGGCGCTCGTCGAGAATCTGCTGCTCGCGCGGCGGGCGGCTGCGGCGCGAGGAGATGCCGTAGACGTCGTAATCCGCCATGATGCTGGTGCGGACGTCGGCATTGCGGTTGAGCATGTGCAGGTCGAACCGCGCCGACAGCGCTTCGCACACTTTCAGGCCGCGCGCGCTGTTGAAGTGGTTATCCAGCAGCGGCGAGAAAGTGCCGAGCCCGAGTTGCGAGGGTAGCGCCGCGACGATACCGCCGCCGACGCCGCTCTTGGCGGGGATGCCGACCCGGTAGGTCCACTCGCCAGCATAATCGTACATGCCCGAGCTCGTCATCACCGACAACGTGCGCGCGACGATGTGCGGCGTGATCACCTGCACGCCCGTCACCGGATTGATGCCGCGATTGGCGAGCGTTGCCGCCATCACCGCCAGATCGCGCGCAGTGACCAGGATCGCGCATTGACGGAAATAGACGTCGAGCACGGCGTCGACGTCGTCTGGCAGCACGGCGTAATTGCGCAACAGCCAGGCAATGGCCCGGTTGCGGTTGCCGGTCGCGGTCTCAGAGACATGCACGGCGTCGTCGACACCGAGCTCGCGGCCGGCGAACTGGCTGAGCTTCGAGCGGACGCGCTCGAAGGCGCCCTTCCCGTCCACCTCGTAGATCAGGCCCGAACAGGCGATGGCGCCGGCATTGACCATCGGGTTGAAAGGACGGTTGTCGTTGGTAAGCCGGATCGAATTGAAAGCTTCGCCGCTCGGCTCGACGCCGATGGTGGCTGCGACCCGCTCTTCGCCGACCATCTCCAGCGCCAGTGCGAACACGAAGGCCTTCGAGACCGATTGGATCGTGAACGGCACCGCACTGTCGCCGACCTCGTAGATATGGCCGTCGATGGTGACGAGCGCGATGCCGAAATGGTCGGGGTTGGCGCGCTTCAGCTCGGGAATATAGTCGGCAAGCTCGCCCGAATTGTCGGCCTGGAATTCTTCGTAACAAGCGGTCAGGAAGCGCCGGAGCGGGGGCTTGGTGGGATATCCCGTCGATCGGGTCACGCTGGCTGCGCTGGGCGAGCGGCTGGTCTGGGCGTCCACGATCTCACACCTCGATTTGCCCAAAATCGAAGCAATTCGTGTGCCATGTATACGGGACCGACGGTGTCGTGGTGGGGCCGATCCCCTTCAGGGACCGAATAGCCTCAGCGCGCGTCGGACGGCGCGCGCTGTTTCAGCAGGCGCGCGCAGACAAAGCCCAATACCACCATGATCGCGGCGCTCACGAGCAGCGTCGGCACCTTGCCGCCATGCTGCAGGCCAAGGCCATAGGCGAGCGGCCCGACCGTCTGCCCCATGAAGAAGAAGAACGAATGCAGCGATAGCGCGGTCGCGCGTGCCTCGACCGAGAGCTCGCTGGCAAACATCTGCAGGCAGCCATGGGCGATATAGAAGCCCCATCCCATCACGACAAGATTGAGCGCCTGCACTTCCCAGCGCGGGCCGAAGCCGACGAGAACGAGTTGCGAGGCCACCAGCGTCATGCCCGCGATCATCATTCCCTTCATGCCCAGCCATGGCAGCAGGCGCGACACCGTCAGCGTGTAGAACAAGCCGCCGACTGCAAAGCCCGCGATGACGAAACCGGCGATCGAGAGCGAGGTCTGACCGAGCTCGAACAGGAACGATGCGATGTAGGGAAACAGGCCGAGCACGCAGCAGCCTTCGATGAACACCGCCGAATAACAGACATAAGCGTTCGGGTTGGTGAAGATGGTGCGATAGCCGGCCTTCAGCGCCGACAGGCTCGTCTTCGGCGGATGCTTGACCTTGGCGCCACGAAAACCGGCGGCGACTGCGATCGACGCAACGATCACGAGCCCGCCGAGCACTGCCAGCACGCCGCGCCAGCCGAGGAAATCGCCGATCAGGCCGGAGGCCGAGGCGCCGAGCAGATTGCCCGTCATCGCGCCGGCAAGCGTGCGGCTGATCGCGACCTGGCGTTTCTCCGGACCGACGAGATCGCTGGTCAGGCTGAGCGCCACGGGAAACACGCCGCCGGAGCCGATGCCGGCGAGGATACGGGTCGCGAACAGAACCGAGAACGAGCTCGAGAGCGCCCCCAGGATGTTGGCAAGGCCGAGCAGCGCGAGGCAGCCGATCATCAGCCGCGTCTTGCCGAACAGATCGGCGGCGGCGCCGACGATCGGCTGGATGATGGAGAAGGTGAAGGCGAACACCGCGGCAAAGCCGGCAGCGGTCGCGATGCTGACGCCAAAGTCCTCGGCGACGTGCGGCAGCACCGGATCGAGCGCGCGCGCGGAGAGCGCCGCGGCAAAGCTTGCACCGGAGATGACGTAGAGCGCGGCCGGCAGGCCGTGATCGTGCGGCCGCGCCTCGCCTTGCTGCATCAGCGCGGGTCGGCTTTGGTCGAATCTTTGGCGAGCGCGTCGAACGCCATCAGCCTTCGGATCAGCCCTTCGAAGTCGCGCAGCGGCACCATGTTGGGTCCGTCGGACGGCGCGCTATCGGGGTCGGGATGAGTCTCGATGAAGACACCGGCAACACCGACAGCGACGGCTGCGCGTGCGAGCACCGGCACGAATTCGCGCTCGCCTCCGGAAGACGTCCCCTTCCCGCCCGGCTGCTGCACCGAGTGAGTGGCGTCGAAGATCACGGGTGCGCCGGTGGTGCGCGCCAGGATCGGCAAGGCGCGCATGTCGGAGACTAGGGTGTTGTAGCCGAAGGACGCGCCGCGTTCGGTCACGAGCACATTGGGATTGTTCGCGCTCGTGATCTTGGACACGACATTGGCCATGTCCCAGGGCGCGAGAAACTGACCCTTCTTGACGTTGACGACCTTGCCGGTTGCGGCGGCCGCCAGCAGCAGATCGGTCTGGCGACACAGGAAGGCGGGGATCTGCAGGATGTCCACCGCCTGCGCCACCTCGGCGCATTGCGCGGCGTCATGCACGTCGGTCAGAACCGGCAGGCCGAGCGACGATCGGATTTCGGCGAAGATCGGCAGCGACTGGGCAAGCCCGAGCCCACGCGCGGCCGACGCGCTGGTGCGATTGGCCTTGTCGAACGAGGTCTTGTAGACGAGGCCGATCTGCAGCCGCGCGGCGATCTCCTTCAGCGCCGAGGCGACCTCCAGCGCATGCTGGCGGCTTTCGAGCTGACACGGTCCGGCAATGATCGAGATCGGCAGATCGTTGCCGAATTTGACCTTGCCAATAGTGACGACCGGCGCCGCTGACGTCGAAGAGCTCAAGGCAAATCCCTCGCTTCGGCGCGACCATAGCCGCGATGAAGGGCGGATCAACCCCATTCGGCCTGGGCTCCCAGAATATCAGGGTTGCGCCAGGCTCCCCGCGACGCCCTCGCGCCGGCCGTCTCTACTTCACCGCCGAGAAGGCGGTCGGCGCCAGGATCTGGCTGACGATGTTGCCGACGATCTGGCCGTCCGCCTCGCTCTCGGCGCGCGCTTTCATCCAGTCTGGATCGCTCATGAAGCCGGCCCACTTCTTCTCGCGCTCGGCGAGCGACTCCCAGGCCAGGAAGTAGGTCAACTCCTGGTTGGATTCGCCGATCAGCGTGGTGAAGAAACCGGCTTGGCGAATGCCGTGCTTTTCCCAGATCTTCAGCGTCGCCGTCTCGAACCGCTTCAGCAGCGCCGGCAAACGGCCGGGCACGCAGCGATAGATGCGCATTTCGTAGATCATTCTTGTTTACTCCCTGAACAGGTCCGGCGGTTATAACGGCTGGCCCTGACGGTGTCTTGAGGCCCGCTCGACCGCCCCCCGTGGCGTTCCGCGCATGGCTCTGCCCCCCTGCTGAACGTGCCGCCGGCCGCCGTCTACAAGCTGACGCGTCGGCCGCAGATGAAGCTCGTTACGGGATCGCTTGCGCCTGCTACGTCAATGCCGGCCGGGCGGAGCGGATGCATCTTGCACGTGAACTGCACCGCCACGTGCTGAGCCGATTACACCAGGCGGCTCTGCACCATCGCCGCGCGAATGAACGACGCGAACAGCGGATGCGGCTCGAAGGGGCGCGACTTCAGTTCGGGATGGAACTGGACGCCGATGAACCAGGGGTGATCCTCGTACTCGACGATCTCCGGCAGCACGCCGTCGGGCGACAGGCCCGAGAATTTCAGCCCGTGCTGCTCGAGGCGATCCTTGTAGGCGGTGTTGACCTCGTATCGATGGCGGTGGCGCTCGGAAATCTCGGTCGCGCCGCCATAGACCTCCGAGACGCGGCTGCCGCGATTGAGCGCCGCGGGATAGGCACCCAAGCGCATCGTGCCGCCGAGATCGCCGGCGTTGGTGCGCTTCTCGAGCTCGTTGCCGCGCAGCCATTCCGTCATCAGGCCGACCAGGGGCTCCTTGGTCGGGCCGAACTCGGTGGAGTTGGCCTCCTCGATCCCGACGAGATTTCGCGCGGCCTCGATCACCGCCATCTGCATGCCGAAGCAGATGCCGAAATACGGTACGTCGCGCTCGCGTGCGAACTGCGCCGCGCGGATCTTGCCTTCGGCGCCGCGCTGGCCGAAGCCGCCGGGCACCAGAATGCCGTTGACGTGTTCGAGGAACGGCGCGGGATCTTCCTTCTCGAAGATCTCGCTTTCGATCCAGTCGAGATTGACCTTCACCTTGTTGGCGATGCCGCCATGCGAGAGCGCCTCGATCAGCGACTTATACGCATCCTTCATGCCGGTATACTTACCGACGATGGCGATGGTGACGTTGCCTTCGGGATTGCGGATGCGCTCGTTGATCTGCTGCCAGCTGCGCAGCTCCGGCGGAATCCGCGAACCGATGCCGAAGGCGGCAAGCACTTCGTCGTCGAGGCCTGCGGCATGGTAAGCCTGAGGGACAGCGTAGATGCTGTCGGCGTCGCGCGCCTCGATGACGGCGCTCTCGCGCACGTTACAGAACAGCCCGAGCTTGCGCCGTTCCTCCTTCGGGATCTCGCGATCGGTACGGCAGAGCAGGATGTCCGGCTGGATGCCGATCGAGCGCAGCTCCTTGACGGAGTGCTGCGTCGGTTTTGTCTTCAGCTCACCGGCGCTGGGGATGTAAGGCAGCAGCGTCAGATGAATGTAGATGGCGTGATCGCGCGGCAGCTCGTTCTTGAGCTGGCGGATCGCCTCGAAGAACGGCAGCCCCTCGATGTCGCCGACGGTGCCGCCGATCTCGACCAGCACGAAGTCGTAATCATCGTTGCCGTCGAGGACGAAGTCCTTGAGGGCGTTGGTGACATGCGGAACGACCTGGATGGTCGCGCCGAGATAATCGCCGCGCCGCTCCTTGGAGATGATGTCCTGGTAGATGCGCCCGGTCGTGATGTTGTCGGCCTTGGTCGCAGGCCGCCCGGTGAAGCGCTCGTAGTGACCGAGATCGAGGTCGGTCTCCGCGCCGTCATCGGTCACGAACACTTCGCCGTGCTGATACGGCGACATCGTTCCGGGATCGAGATTGAGATAGGGGTCGAGCTTGCGGAGGCGGACCTTGTAGCCCCGGGCTTGCAACAGGGCACCGAGTGCCGCTGAAGCCAGACCCTTGCCGAGCGAAGAAACCACGCCGCCGGTGATGAATATGTACCGCGCCATGGGGCTTAACCTCTAATCCCTCGAATTCGATTCGCCAAAGCGATTCGTATTCCGCCCCAAACATTTTGCGGGGCTGTGGGTGAGCCAGAACTAAGAGTGGTGACAGAGCCTTGATGGGGGTTGTTGATGCAGGACGGTAGAAGCCGCCCTGCATGGCCCCCCTGCTTTATTGCGAACGCGGTACCTGTGGGCCGCTCGGCGCCGGAGCCTGCTGCTGCTCGTCGGCCTTCTTCAGCGAATCCAGAATGCCGCCGGAGGTCGGCGGCGCGATCGGTCCGCCACCGGCCGGCTGGGTCTGCGAAGCCGGTGCGCCGATGATCGACGACGGCTTGCGGTCGTAGCCGGCATACCAGGACAGGAACAGGCTGGTGAGGAAGAAGCCGACGGCCAGGATCGCGGTGGTCCGCGTCAGAAGGTTCGCGGTGCCGCGGCTCGACATGAAGCCGGCGCCACCTCCCATGCCGAGGCCCCCGCCTTCCGACTTCTGGAGCAGGACGGCGCCGATCATGACGGTGACGATCATGAGGTGAATGACGATGACAACAGTCTGCATAGTGTCCTTCCGTCACAAGCCGACAGCGCCGAGACGGCGGCCAATCGTGCTTCGCGGGGTTTTCCTGAAGTTGCGCGGTGTTACACGATCAGCCGGGGCATTGCCACCCCCGATCGGGCGGGTCGTAAGGTTTGGAGCTAGCTAGGGACAGCCCTGCGCAATCACAAGGAAGTCGGCCGCCTTCAGGCTGGCCCCGCCGACTAGCGCGCCATTGACGTTCTTCACGGCCATCAGCTCGGCCGCGTTCGAGGGCTTGACCGAGCCGCCATAGAGGATCCGCATCCCGGCGCCGTCGGCCTTGAACCTGGAGGTCAGGAATTCCCGGATAAAGCCATGAATCTGCTCGACATCCCGGGACGTCGGGGTCAGGCCGGTGCCGATTGCCCAGACCGGTTCATACGCCACCACTAGATTGGCGGCGGTCGAACCATCCGGCAGCGAGCCGTTGAGCTGGCCGCGCAGGATATCGAGGGTCTGGCCGGCGTCGCGCTGGCCCTGCGTCTCGCCGATGCAGACGATCGCCGTCACCCCGGCGCGCCAGGCGGCCTCAGCCTTCTGCCGGATCAGGGCATCGCCTTCGCCATGGTCGGCACGGCGCTCGGAATGGCCGACGATGATCGCGGTCGCACCCGAATCCGCCAGCATTTCAGCGGCGATGTCGCCGGTATGGGCGCCGGAGGCCTTGGGGTGGCAATCCTGGGCCCCCACCGCGACCTTCTTGCCGCGTGCCTTCTCGGCAAAGGCTGCGATCAGGGTCGCCGGCGGGCAAACCAGCAGGTCGGCTTTGCCGGCCACCTCTGCCGCGCCATTGAGCATGGCGTCGAATTCGGCAGTCGAGGCCTTCAGGCCGTTCATTTTCCAGTTGCCGGCGATCAGGGGGCGGATGGCATCGGTCATGTCAAATTCCAGCTAATTCGGTTTGTGCATGCGCTAGCAGAGGTCCCGTGGCAGTTCCAGAGACCAGGGGCTTTTAACCGCAGGGATCGAAAGCCTGCCGGACCCGAGGTTGCGGGGGGAAAGCCACCACTTTATGATGATTGATCAATTTGGTGACGCGCTTTTGCGGAATCTGCATTAAGACGCGCTCCCGTTCCCCTCCTGCCAAACAAGTTGGACCAAATGCTTCGAGGAATGCGCAAGGCCTCATCAAACTGGCTCGGCAAGACCATTATGGCCATTGTGATGGGCGTGCTGATCATCAGTTTCGGCGTTTGGGGCATTGCCGACATCTTCAAGGGCTTTGGGCAATCCACCGTAGCCAAGGTCGGCGGCACCGAAATTTCGCTGAACGAGTTCCGCCAGATTTACACCGATCGCCTGCAGCAGATCAGCCGCCAGTTCGGCCGGCCGCTGTCGCCTGAACAGGCGCGCGCCTTCGGCCTCGACCGTCAGGTGCTCCAGCAGACGATCGCGGAAGCCGCCCTCGACGAAGAGGCGCGCCGGCTCGGGCTCGGCCAGTCCGACGACCAGATCCGCCAGCTCATCATGAACGACCCGAACTTCAAGGGCGTCGGCGGCAACTTCGATTCGAACCGCTTCCAGTCCGTGATCCGCAATTTCGGCTATACCGAGCAGCGCTACGTCTCGGAGCAGCGCAAGGTCTCGCTGCGTCGGCAGATCACCGGCACGATCGGTGCCGGCCTCGAGCCGCCGAAGGCGATGCTCGACGTGCTGACGCGCTTCCAGAACGAGCAGCGCGCCATTGAATTCGTCAGGCTCGACGCAGCCCAGGCAGGCACCATCGACGCGCCCTCGCCCGAGGCGCTCGCCGCCTATTTCGAGGATCACAAGGTCCAGTTCCGCGCGCCCGAATATCGCAAGATCGCGTTCGTCGTGGTCTCGCCGGAGGAGATCGGCAAGTGGAGCGAGGTGTCGGACGAGGACGCCAAGAAAGCGTTCGACCAGCGCAAGGATCGGCTCGGCACGCCGGAGAAGCGCCAGATCCAGCAGATCGTATTCCCCAACGCCGCCGAGGCGCAGACCGCACGCGAGCGGCTCACCAGCGGGACGTCGTTCGAGGACCTCGGCAAGAAGCGCGGACTGAGCGCGTCCGACGTCGATCTCGGGCTCGTGACCAAATCCTCGCTCGATCCCGCGGTTGGAGACGCCGTCTTCGCGCTTCCCGCCGGTGAAATCAGCCAGCCGATCCAGGGCCGTCTCGGCACGTCGATCGTCAAGGTCGACAAGATCGAGCCGGGCACTGAGGCGAACTACGCGAGCGTTGCCGCCGACATCAAGCGCGAGATCGCCACCGAGCGTGCGCGCGTCAAGGTCGCCGATCTCCGCGACAAGATGGAAGACGAACGCGGCGGGGGTGCCAGCGTGATCGACGCGGCGCAGAAGCTCGGGCTCACCGCCGTAACCATCGACGCCGTCGACCGTTCCGGCCGCGCCCCGAGCGGCCAGCCGGTCTCCGGCATTCCGCAGGGCCTCGACGTGGTGTCGCAGGCCTTCAACACCGATGTCGGCGTCGACAATGACTCGATCTCTTTCAAGGGCGGCTATGTCTGGTACGACGTGCTTGCCATCACGCCGTCGCGCGACCGCAATCTCGATGAGGTCCGCGACCAGGTCGAGGCGCGCTGGCGCCAGGACCAGATCGCGACCAAGCTGAAGGCCAAGGCGACCGAGATGGTGCAGAAGCTCGAATCCGGCGGCAAGCTCGCCGACGAAGCAGCCGCGATCGGCGCCAAGGTCGAGACCGCCACCGGCTTCAAGCGCGACGACTCGCCCGCCAGCGTTCCCGCAACGGTCGTGTCGGCCGCCTTCCGCGTCGCCAAGGACGGCGTCGGGCAGACGGCAGTGACAGGCGGCACCGAGGTGATCGTGTTCCGCGTCACCGAGATCATCGATCCCACGGTCGATGCCGCTTCCGAGGCTGTCAAGAAGCTGAAGGACAGTCTCGACCGCGCGCAGACCGAGGAGCAGGTCGCGTCCTACGTGAACAAGCTTGAAACAGACATCGGAACCAGCATCAATCAGGCCGCCTTCGCGCAGGTGACCGGCGCGAACCAGTGAGTTGAAAGCACGCGATGGACGACCTGAAATCGATCATTGGAAAAGTGGCGACCGGCGCCAGCCTGTCGCGTGACGAAGCGGCCTCCGCCTTCGACGCCATGATGTCCGGCGAGGCTACGCCATCGCAAATGGGCGGCCTCCTGATGGCGCTGCGGGTGCGCGGCGAGACCGTGGACGAGATCACCGGCGCGGTCTCGGCCATGCGCTCCAAGATGCTCACGGTCGATGCGCCCGCGGATGCGGTCGACATTGTCGGCACTGGCGGCGACGGCTCCGGCTCGGTCAATGTCTCGACCTGCGCCTCCTTCATCGTTTCGGGCGCCGGTCTGCCGGTGGCCAAGCATGGCAACCGCGCGCTGTCGTCGCGCTCGGGCGCCGCCGACGTGCTGGCTTCGCTCGGGGTGAAGATCGATCTGAGGCCGGAGCAGGTCGGCCGCTGCGTGCGCGAATGCGGCATCGGCTTCATGTTCGCTCCCTCCCATCATCCCGCCATGAAGAACGTCGGCCCGACCCGGGTGGAGCTTGCGACACGCACGATCTTCAACCTGCTCGGTCCGTTGTCCAATCCGGCCGGCGTGAAGCGGCAGATGGTCGGCGTGTTCTCCCGGCAATGGGTGCAGCCGCTGGCGCAAGTGCTCAAGAACCTTGGCTCCGAATCCGCCTGGGTCGTGCACGGTTCCGACGGCCTCGACGAAATCACCCTCACCGGCCCGACCTTCGTCTCCGCGCTCCACAATGGCGAGATCCGGAATTTCGAGGTGACGCCGGAGGACGCGGGCCTGCCGCGCTGCGACGCCGGTGAACTCAAAGGCGGCGACGCCGACGCCAACGCGATCGCCTTGCAGGGCGTGCTCGACGGCAAGCCGAGCCCCTACCGTGACGTCGCGTTGATCAACGCCGCTGCCGCATTGGTCGTAGCGGGGCGTGCCAGGGATCTCAAGGAAGGTGTCGTGATCGGCGCAAAATCGCTCGACAGCGGCGCGGCGAGCGCGCGGCTGAAACATCTGATCGCGGTCTCGAACGGCTGAGCCTGACATGTCGGACATCTTGACCAAGATCGAAGCCTACAAGCGCGAGGAAATCGCGGCGGCCAAGCGCGCGCAGCCGCTGTCGGCGGTGGAAGCGAAGGCCAGGGCGCAAGCAGCACCGCGCGGCTTCGTTCGCGCGATCAGGGCCAAGCACGCCAATGGCGACTACGCGCTGATCGCGGAGGTCAAGAAGGCCTCGCCGTCAAAGGGCCTGATCCGCGCCGATTTCGATCCGCCGCTGCTTGCCCGTGCCTATGAGGCCGGTGGCGCCGCCTGCCTGTCGGTGCTGACGGACACGCCCTCGTTCCAGGGCCATCTCGACTTCATGGTGGCGGCCCGCGCGGCAGCGTCACTGCCGGTGCTGCGCAAGGATTTCATGTTCGACACCTATCAGGTAGCGGAGGCCCGCGCGCACGGCGCCGACTGCATCCTGATCATCATGGCGGCGCTCGATGATGCCACGGCCAAAGAGCTCGAGGATGCCGCCATCGCCTATGGCATGGACGTGCTGATCGAGATCCACGACCGCGCCGAGCTCGACCGCGCGCTGAAGCTGCGTTCGCCGATGATCGGCGTCAACAATCGCAATTTACGCACCTTCGAAACCACGCTTGCGACCAGCGAAACATTGGCGCCGCTGATCCCCGGCGACCGGCTGATGGTCGGCGAGAGCGGCATCTTTACGCCCGCCGATCTGGCCCGCCTCGAGCGCGTCGGCATGTCGACCTTCCTGGTCGGCGAGAGCCTGATGCGGCAAGCCGACGTTACCGCTGCGACGCGCACGCTGCTGGCGCGCGAGACCGCGCGCGCCACAGGCACGAACTGATGGCGCGTAAGCCCGCAAAGGCCAAACCGACCAAGACCGGCCCTGCCCTCACCCATATTGGCGCCTCCGGCGAGGCGCGGATGGTTGACGTGTCGGACAAGCCCGCGAGCGAGCGGCTCGCGGTCGCGGAAGGACGCGTCGTCATGAGCAGGGCGACGCTTGACCTGATCCTGTCCGGCAACGCCAAGAAGGGCGACGTGCTCGGCACCGCCCGCATCGCCGGCATCATGGCCGCCAAGCGCACCTCGGAGCTGATCCCGCTCTGCCATCCGCTCGCGTTGTCGAAGGTGACGGTCGAGATCGAGCCCGACGCAACGCTGCCTGGCTGCCTCGTCCGCGCCAGCGTGAAGGTCACGGGCCCGACCGGCGTCGAGATGGAAGCGCTCACCGCCGTCTCGGTCGCCTGCCTCACCATCTACGACATGATCAAGGCGGTGGAACGCGGCGTCCGCATCGAAGGCATCCACCTGGTCGAGAAGCTCGGCGGCAAATCCGGCCATTACCGCGTCTGATTGCCGCTGCTACTTCAGCGACGCGCTGATCGAGCCGAATTTTGCATTGAGCTTGCCGCGCGGGCCGTTCACCACGGATGATCGCAAGCCCGATGCCGGCGCGCCCGCATATTGATTGCTTTTGCGAGCCTCCGTTCACGGCGCATTAACCCAGCTTGCTAACTTCGCCTCCACTCCGTTCCCGTAAACCAACGGATGTTTCAGGGGTCAAGGATTGACCCTGACGTGTGCACGACAACGATCGATCATGATGACGGGATTCGGCAGTCGCCTTTTTGACCAGGCCTTCGTGCGCAGCGGACCGATCCGCTGGCTGGTGGTGGGCGGCACGCTGCTGATCGCTGCGATCGCCGTGGGCGCGACGCTGATGGCGGAGAATTTCCGCGAACGTGCGCTGCGCAACGCGGGCCGCGAGCTGGAAAACACCGTGCTGATGCTGGCCCATCATTTCGACCAGCAACTGCAGGATTTCGCGGTCATCCAGAAGGATTTCGTCGACTACGTCCGCGCGAGCGGCATCACCAATGCGGCGGACTATCGCAAACGCCTCGCCGGCCACGACCTCCACCGGATGCTGCGTTCGAAGATCGAGGCACTGCCCTACATAGGCGGCGTCAATATCATCGATGCCGAAGGCAATTTGATCAATTCGTCGTCGGCATGGCCCGCCCCGAGCGTGAACGTTGCCGATCGCGCCTATTTTCGCACCTTCCGGTACGATCCCGACGCTCCCGACGTCCTGATCGAACCACTTTACAGTCGCATCTCCGGCGCCTGGACCATCCTGATCGTGCGCAAGGTCGTTGGACCGAACGGCGAATTCATGGGTGTGGTCGGACGCGGCATCGAGCCGGCAAATTTCGAAAAATTCTTCGAGTCCGCCGTGCTCGGCGAAAGTGCGACGATCTCGATGCTGCACCGGGACGGCACCATGCTCGCCCGTTATCCCCATTCCAGCGAATTGATGGGGCGCAATTTCAAGAACGGCCCGTTCGCACATCAAAAGGTTTTCGGGCTCGACCATTTTGCCGGCCGCTTCATCAGCCCCGTCGACGGTGAGGACCGGCTGATTTCCTCACACGCCCTGCCTCACTTCCCGATCCTGATGATGGCCACCACGACGCGCGCGACGGCACTGACGGATTGGCGCGAGCAGATCGGCATCCTGATCTCGGTCGCCGCCTCTTCCGCGCTCGCCATCGCGGGCGTGCTGATCGCGATCGTACGCAAGCTCCTGGAGCAGCATCGTCTTTCGCGGGAACGGTTGACGCTGGAAATGCAGCGTCTCGACCGCGCCGTCAACAACATGACTCAGGGTCTGCTGCTGTTCGACGCCGCGCAGCAGCTCGTGATCTGCAATCAGCGCTACATCGAGATGTACGGGCTGTCGGCCGAAATCGTGAGACCCGGCTGCAGCTTCCACGACATCATTGCGCACCGCAAAGCCACCGGCTCGTTCACCGGCGATCTGGACCAGTATGTCGCACGGGTCCTGCGCGACGTCCATCTGCGCAATTCCATGGTGGTCGACACCTCCGACGGCCGCTCGATCCAGATCGTCAACGAACCGCTCACGGACGGCGGCTGGGTGGCGACGCATGAGGACATCACGGAGCGCCGGCGTATCGAGGAGCGCATCACCCATCTCGCTCACTACGACGCGCTGACCGACCTGCCCAACCGCACCATGTTCCACGAGCATCTGCGTCAGGAACTCGATCTCGTCGCCGGGGGCGAACAACTCGCGGTGCACTACATCGACATCGACGAGTTCAAGGGCGTCAACGACGCGCTCGGGCATCTCGTCGGTGACGAGCTTCTGAAGTCGGTTGCGCAGAGCCTCCAACGGTGTGCGGGTCCGGCGGACTTCGTGGCGCGGCTCGGCGGCGACGAATTCGCCATCGTCCAGAGCGCGTTGACATCGCTGGATCAGGTCAACGAGCTCGTCGCGCGCGTGTTCGAAGCCATCCGCGCGCCGTTCGACTGCATGGGACATCATCTTGCCACCGACGCCAGCATCGGCATCGCGCTGGCGCCGGAACATGGAACGGCGCTGGACCAGATCCTGAAGAACGCGGACATGGCGATGTACGCCGCCAAAGCCGCCGGGCGCCGCACCTATCGCTTTTTCGAGCCAGAGATGGACGCCAAGGTCCACGAGCGGCGGCAGCTCGAGATCGACCTGCGCCACGCCATCGCCCAAGGCGGGCGCGAAGGCGGCCTCGAGGTGTACTACCAGCCCTGCCTCAGCCTGAAGGACGACCGCATCACCGGCTGCGAGGCGCTGGTGCGCTGGCGCCATCCCGAGCGCGGCATGGTCTCGCCGGCCGAGTTCATTCCGATTGCCGAGGACACCGGCCTGATCAACGAAATCGGCGAATGGGTGCTGGCGACCGCCTGCCGGGACGCGGCGAACTGGCCTGACGACATCCGCCTCGCCGTCAACGTCTCGCCGGTGCAGTTCAAGAGCGGCACGCTGGCGCTGAAGATCATGGCAGCGCTTGCCGCCTCCAATCTGCCGGCGAGCCGGCTCGAGCTCGAGATCACCGAGGCGGTGCTGATCCGCGACGACGACACCGCGCTTGCGGTCCTGCATCAACTCCGCGCCATCGGCGTCCGCATCGCGCTGGACGATTTCGGCACCGGCTACTCCTCGCTGAGCTATCTGCATCGCTTCCCGTTCGACAAGATCAAGATCGACCGCTGCTTCGTTAACGACATCGCCGGCCCCGACGGCTCGGCCAGCATCGTGCAGGCCGTCGTCAATCTTGCGGCCGCCCGCCGCATGACCACCACCGCCGAAGGCGTCGAGACCGAGGAGCAGCAGCGACTGCTGCGCGCACTCGGCTGCTCCGAGATGCAGGGCTATCTGTTCAGCGCCGCAAAACCCGCCGACAAGGTGCTTGAGCTGTTCGCAGCTCATCGCAGCCGTCTCGCCCAGCGCGGCGGCAACGAAAGCCGTCGCCGCGAGGCAAGCTAGGGATCTACTTCCACACACGCGGGAACGTCAGCTCACGGGACAAGGGTGCCCACTTGGAATTATAGACCAATTGGTCTATATATCGGGAATGCGTCGCCAAATCCCTGTGCAGTTGCCCCGTGGCCGTCCCCGAAGTTTCGACGTGGAAGCCGCGGTCGAGCGGGCGATGGGCGTGTTCTGGTCGCGCGGTTATCACGCAACGGCCCTACCGGACCTTCTTCGTGCGACGAAGCTCTCGCGCGGCAGCCTTTATGCGGCTTTCGGAGACAAGCACTCGCTGTTCTTGCGTGCGCTTGATCGCTACATCGCCGATGCCCTGACACGCATGGATGTCGAACTCGACCCCCGCAGAGATCCGGTCGACGGCCTGCGCGCCTACCTCGCCGGCTACGTTGACCGAACGAGCGGCGCCAATGGCCGACGCGGATGCCTGCTGGTGGCCACAGCCATGGAGCTGGCTGGCCGTGACGCCGAAGTTGACCGCCGCATCGGGAGCTTTTTCAAAGCCATGGAGGCCAGGGTGGCTGATGCACTGTCCCGTGCGAAGGCGGCGGGCAAGCTGGCCGATGCCGTCGAGCATTCAAGTGCCGCGAAAATTCTCGTCTGTTTCGTCGAGGGGCTGCGCGTCTTCGGCAAGGCGGCATCGACGCGGATCACGTCACAAGCCACCGCTGACGCTCTCCTCGACCGCTTCATCAGGTAGACAACCGTTTTATCAGGTTTTCGGCCGCTTCCGCTGCTGGCGCGTCGAAATATAGACCGAACGGTCTTGAAAGGAAGAATGTCATGTCGGCCATCCAGATCGTCTGTGCGGTGGCCGTCCCCCTGCTCTGGGGTTACCAGTTCGTGGCCATCAAAGTGGGCGTTACGGAGTTTCCCCCTCTCTTCTTCCTCGCGCTGCGCTTTTTGGCCATCGCGCTGCTGCTCGCTCCCTTCGTCAAACGGCCCACGCGTCGGCAGCTCGGCCCGATCGCAGCAATTTCGCTTTTCCTCGGTGGGCTGAACTTCGGTCTCTTCTATGTCGGCCTCGGGCTCGGCTCGGGCAGCATGTCGGCCGTCGCCTATCAACTCGCCACGCCCTTCACGGTCCTGTTAGCTTGGCCGCTGCTCGCGGAGAGGCCATCTCTCACCACTTCCGCTGGAGTAGTGCTTGCATTCGTCGGTGTGGTCATGTTGGCGGTGGAGCCCGGCGTGTCCGCAAACACGCTTCCACTGCTGCTCGTGGTCGGGGCAGCCTTTGCATTCGCGATATCCAACGTCTTGACGAAACGCTACGGGCCTTTTGATCCCCTGATGTTGATGGGGTGGTCCTCGCTGCTCACGGTGCCGCAAGTCATGGTGATGTCGCTGCTCCTTGAACATGGACAACTCGCGAGCCTCGTTACTGCGGATGGACGTGGTTGGCTGGCGCTCGCCTACACGATTTTTATCGGGGGAATTGTCGGGTTTGGCCTATGGTTCTGGCTGATCGGGCGTTGCTCCATGGGCCGCGTCGCACCCTTCGGTTTGCTGCTTCCAGTGTTCGCCTTGACGTCCAGCGTGATGTTCCTTGGCGAACACATGACCTCAAAGTTGATTTTCGGCGGGCTGCTCGCGATCTCCGGCGTCGCCATCACACAGTTGAGACCGAGCGCTTGATTAATTTGAACGGCCATAGCTCTTGAGCCGTCGGCCCGTGAGGACTTGACCGTGGTGACCCGCCAAGCTATCCCGCCCTCGCAGCTCCTCTGGCGCTGCCGTAGGCGTTACCGTCATCCAACGCGTCCTTTGTCGAGAGGATCCCAGCTGGGAGATCTCGATTCACGAGACGCCACGGTCATGCCATCACGCTCCCAGCTTGCGGACGCTTTCCCGTTCAAGACGTCATTTCCGGCACGGCTTATCCGCGCCTGGATGTTGCTGTCGCGCCGGATAGCTCGCCGCCGGGGTTTTCCTGGATTGCCGTGGCCTTCACCTCCACCGAAAGGCAGCAACCATGAAGATGACCGGCAACACGATCCTCATCACCGGCGCCACCAGCGGCATCGGCCGCGCACTGGCCGAGGCTTTCCACGACCGCGGCAATCGCGTCATCGTTACCGGGCGACGGCAGTCCTTGCTCGATCAGATCACCGCTGAACGCCCGGGCCTGATCGGCCTGACGCTTGACCTCGCCGATCCCTCAAGCCTGCCGCGCCTCTCGGCCGAGATCCGCGCAAGCTTTCCCGAGCTCAACGTGCTGATTGCCAACGCCGGCATCTCGCGGCCGGAGGACATAACGGCAGACGGCTGGGATGCCGCGGACGCGGAAGCCATCGTCGCGACCAACATTCTGGGCGTGCTACGCGTCACCGCGGCGGTCCTGCCGCTCCTGAAAGGGCAACCGAACGCGACGATCATGGCGACCAGCTCGAACCTCGCCTTCGTGCCGCGCGCCGACTTCCCGGCCTATTGTGCCAGCAAGGCGTTCCTGCACTCCTGGCTCCAGTCGCTGCGGCATCAGCTTCGCAAGATCCCCGTCGAAGTGCTGGAGCTCGCACCGCCCTATGTGCAGACCGGGCTCACAGGCTCGCAACAGGCGAGCGATACGCGCGCGATGCCGCTTCCCGCCTATATCGCTGAGGTCATGCAATTGCTGGAGTCGCGGGTCCATCCCGGCGGCGAGGTGCTGGTCGCGCGCGATCGCGCCCGGCGCTGGGCCGAGCGCGACGGCTGCTACGAGGCCACCTTCGCGGCCATGAACCCGAGCTGACACAGCGTCCCGAAACAAGTTCGCCCGGGAACGGCTATCCGTTCCCGGGCGATCAATACCTTACCGTCGCGAGGACCTAGGCTAGTTCGGCACCGCAGCCTTCAGCGCCGGCTTGGCGGCGACGGCATTTGCGGTTTGGCCATGCAGGAAGTCGTAGGCCGTATGCAGGGCCTTGTCGTCTTTCGCTTCCGGCGGGACATAGGACTGCGATCCGGTCTGCTCGGTGCCATCGGCCGCCTGGAGATGGCCGCGCATCTGGGACTCCGCCATGGTGTCCATCCGGCCCTTCAGCTCGGGCGGCACGTCCTGGAGGATCTCGATGTCGGGCGCGATGCCCTGGGCCTGGATCGAGCGGCCCGAGGGTGTGTAGTAGCGCGCCGTGGTCAGCGCCAGCGCGCCGTTGCCGGTGCCGAGCGGAATGATGGTCTGCACCGAGCCCTTGCCGAACGAGCGCGTACCGATCAGCGTGGCGCGCTTGTGGTCATGCAGCGCGCCGGCCACGATCTCCGAGGCCGAGGCCGAGCCGCCATTGACCAGAACCACCAGCGGCTTGCCCTTGGTGAGGTCGCCACCATGCGCGGTGAAGCGCTGGGTCTCTTCCGGATTGCGGCCGCGGGTCGAGACGACCTCGCCACGCTGCAGGAACGCGCTCGACACCGACACGGCCTGGTCGAGCAATCCGCCCGGATTGTTGCGCAGGTCCATCACGTAGCCCACCAGCTTCTCCGGCGGAACGTCCTTGGAGATCGATGCGATCGCCTTCTTCAGGCCATCGGTGGTCTGCTCGTTGAACGAGGTGACGCGGATATAGCCGATATCGCCATTCTCGACGTGGAAGCGCACGGGGCGCACATGGATGATCTCGCGCTTGATCGCGACGTCGAGCGGGGCGTCGGCCCCCTTGCGCACGATCGTGAGCTTGGTCTGGGTCTCGACCGGCCCCTTCATCTTGTTGACGGCCTGCTCGAGCGTCATGCCCTGCACGGCGTCGCCATCGATCTTGCTGATGAGGTCGCCCGACATAATGCCGGCCTTGGACGCCGGCGTGTCGTCGATCGGCGAGACGACCTTGACCAGCCCTTCCTCCATCGTGACCTCGATGCCGAGCCCGCCGAACTCGCCGGAGGTGGTCTCCTGCATCTCGGTCCAGGCCTTGTCGTTCATGTAGCGCGAGTGCGGATCGAGCGAGGTCACCATGCCGGTGATCGCGCCTTCGATCAGCTTGGCATTGTCGGGCTTCTCGACATAGCTCGCCTTCACCCGCTCGAACACTTCGCCGAACAAATTGAGTTTGGAATAGGCGTCATCCGCCCTCGCTGCCGCCCGTGCCGCCCATACGCCGCCATGCGGACTGGCTACCAAAAGGGTCAGACACGCTCCAGTGAGCGCGCCCAGTGGAAACAGCAGGGTTTTCCGCATGGATAGGCTGGCCTTTTTGCTTCGCGGTTCGGTGGGGCTGGGGAGCCGCCATGCAAATGGCGATCCAGCCTGCTTCTCACAATACCATTCCGGTTTCTTCAAGGCCGGGATGCCACGCCGGCGGGTACACCGTCAAAATCCCTTCGTGTGGACCTAAACTTTTGGCAACGTTGAGGACCCGGTCTGAGCGCAGCGGGACGGCCGGCCGGCTCACGCCTTGCGACCATGCCATTTTAGGATGGTTTTGGCGACGCGGACGGGTTAGGCGATGAGGTAAGGCTTCAAATTTTCGGGAGGATAACAATGAACGAAGCACCCCGCATCCAAGCGGAAAGGAACGTCGAGCTCGGCGCCAGCACCGAGCCGTTCCAGAATCTGCATGAATTCATCCGGAAAGCGCGTTCCAACCTCAACCAGAATGCCTGGGATTATATCGTCGGCGCGGCCGAGACCGAGACCACGATGCGTCGCAACCGCATGGCGCTGGACGAGATCGCCTTCCGCCCGCGCGTGCTGCGCGACGTCCGCAAGGTCACGGGTTCGGTCGAGCAGTTCGGCCGCAAGATGCGCCTGCCGGTGGTGCTCGCCCCCGTCGGCGCGCTCGAGATCTTCGACCCGGATGGTGCGGCGAGCGTAGCGCGCGCCTGCGGCACTTTCGGTGCAGCGCACATGCTCAGTTCGGTGTCCGAGCCCGGCCTCGAAAAGACCGCCGAAGCTGCGCCCGACGCCCTGCGCCTCTACCAGCTCTATGTGCGCGGCGACGACGCGTTCGTCGCCGACGTCGTCAGCCGGGCCGAGAAGAATGCCTATGCCGCCTTCTGCCTGACCGTCGACACCGCTCATTACAGCCGTCGCGAACGTGACATCGCCAAGCGCTACGTTCGCGAGAGCCGCCTGCGCGCCACCGGCGGCGATTACCAGAAGGGTCTGGAGTGGCGGACGGTGAAGATGATCAAGGACAAGTTCAAGATCCCGCTGATCCTCAAAGGCATCGCGACGCCGGAGGACGCGCTGATCGCGATCGATCACGGCGTCGAATGGATTTACGTCTCCAACCATGGCGGCCGTCAGCTCGATCACGGTCGCGGCGCCATGCATGTTCTGCCCGAGATTGTCGACGCCGTGAACGGCCGCGCCAAGATCATGGTCGATGGCGGTGTCTGTCGCGGCACCGACATCGTCAAGGCGATCGCGGCGGGCGCCGACCTCGTCGGCATCGGCCGGCTGCAATGCTGGGCGCTGGCGGCGGCCGGCGAAGCCGGCGTGGCGCGCATGCTGGAGCTGCTCGAGGACGAAGTGCTGCGCTGCCTCGGCCTCTTGGGTGCAACCTCGTTCGCCGAGGTCAACAAATCCTGCCTTCATCAGGCGACCGCAACCAACGCGCCCAGCGTGTTCAGCGCGTTTCCGCTGTTCGACCACGAGCCATATCGATACTGAATGAAAGGGTGCAGGTGACATCGCTCTCTCCCGGCAGCGCGGATGCGCTTCTGTTCGATCTCGGCCGCGTGGTGCTCGATATCGATTTCTCCAAGGCCATCGCCTGCTGGTCGGGACATGCCGGCTGCAAGCCCGAATCCCTCGTCGCGCGCTATGTGCGGGACAGCGAAGCCTATCGGTTGCACGAGATGGGGAAGATCAGCGATGAGGACTATTTCGCCTCATTGCGAGCCTCGCTCGGAATCGGCATTTCGGACGCGCAGTTCCTGGAAGGCTGGAACGCGATTTTCGCCGGCGAAATGCCTGACATCGCCGAGCTGCTGCCGCGGGCAGCGAAGCAGATGCCGCTCTACGCTTTCTCCAATACCAACCGGCCGCACGTGGACCATTTCTCAAGGGAATATGCCGACCTCCTCGGCCATTTCCGCGAGCTCTATTTGTCGTCCAGCATCGGCTTGCGCAAACCGGATGCGGAGGCCTTCGACCACGTCGTTGCAGCGATCGGCGTACCCGCCGGGCGCATCGTGTTCTTCGACGATCTTGCCGAAAACATCGAGGGAGCGCGGGCGCGCGGCTTGACGGCCGTGCATGTGACTTCGCCGCGTGACGTCGGGAACGCATTGAAGGCATTGGGCATTTGACGAGGAGCCCTTGTCGCGAAACCCACGGCGGCACGGCCCGACGGGACCAATTTTGAAGGAATTGAGGAACCCGATCACTTTGTGCATTTTTGTACAGAGTTCCGGGAACGGAATACCGCCTTCCGGACTCTTAGAGTCCGTTGGGACTTCTACGGACGGATGCATCATCGTGCTGGGCAAAACCTACCTCACCAAGCAAGCCTCTCTTCTTCTTGAATTCGCCAGGACAACTTCAGATTCGGACCTTTCCGCCAAGCTTGTGAGCAAGGCCGCCGACCTGAAATCCCAAGCCGATCCGCTACCCGACAAGGATCAAGGACCCAAGGCGCCCGACGTAACTCCCGGGCAGGCAGGGAGCTGATCGATACAGGCCGGGGGGCGCACGTCGTTCTCGTCTTACCATGACCACTATCCTGCCGATCTGTAACCTCCTTCGGATCATGGCGCGACGCGCTTGATCCCGGCTTCCGGAACAACATGAAGCGGCGGGAATGACTGCGCCCGTTCAGCCGTTTTTGCCTCCGCGCCCGCGCTCGGCTAGAAGACTTGCGGAACATTCGCCCGAACGTGCCGAGCAGGAGTTTTCGCCGTGGCCTTGATGCCGGTTTCTGACGCGCTTGCCGCAGTGCTGGCGGGTGCAGAGCCGCTGCCGGAAGACATGATTTCCCTCGACGAGGCCTACCATCGCGTGCTCGCGCGTGACGTCGCGGCGCGACGTACGCAGCCGCCGCAGGCGATGTCCGCGATGGACGGCTACGCGGTGCGCGCGGCCGATGCCGCGACGATCGATTCGGAGCTCACCGTCATCGGCGAAGTCGCGGCAGGCCGACCGTTCGCGGGGACGGTCGGCGCCGGCGAGGCCGTGCGGATCTTCACCGGCGGCGTCGTTCCCGGTGGCGCGGACGCCGTCGTGATCCAGGAGGACACGGTCGCCGCCGGCAAGCGTATCACGATCAAGGAAGCCGCGATCGCCGGACGGCACATCCGTCCCGCCGGCGTCGATTTCCGCGAGGGCGACGTGCTCCTGCGCAAGGGAAGCCGTCTCACCGAGCGCGACCTCGCGCTCGCCGCCGGGATGAACCATCCGCACCTTGCCGTTTTCAGGCGTCCGAAGGTCGCGATTCTCGCCACCGGCGACGAGCTGGTGATGCCGGGCACCACGCCCGGTCACGGCCAGATCGTCTATTCCAACGGCTACGCCCTGCACGCGCTCGCCCGCAGGGAGGGCGCCGAGACCATCGACCTCGGTATTGCCGCCGACACGCTGGAGGCCACCACCGCCGGCATTCGCCGCGCCCGCGAGAGCGGCGCCGACATCCTGATCACGACCGGCGGCGCATCGGTCGGCGACCACGATCTGGTCCAGCAGGCACTGAGGGACGAAGGCATCGCGATGGCGTTCTGGAAAATCGCGATGCGGCCAGGCAAGCCGATGATGCACGGTCGGCTCGGCACAATGGGTGTGATCGGCCTGCCGGGCAATCCCGTGTCGTCCTACGTGTGCGCTTTCCTGTTCCTGGTGCCTCTGATTCGCGCCCTGTCTGGCCGTTCTGTGATTCACCATCGCCGTGAAAGCGCCGTGCTCGGCCGCGACGTCGGCGCCAACGACCAGCGCGAGGACTATCTGCGCGCGCATCTGGAGGAGCGTGACGACGGCACACGCGTCGTTCTTCCCGTCAACCATCAGGATTCTTCGCTGCTTGCGAATCTCGCTGCAGCACAGGTACTTCTCGTGCGCGCTCCGTTTGCGCCGAAGGCCGAAGCCGGCACGGCTTGCGAAGTATTGCGGCTCCCCGTCTGAGCGCCTCGGCAACGCGCGTTCCGCGAACTTTGCTCTGTTCACGGTAAATTAAGCAGTTGCGGAACATGTATCGAACATATAGTGTCCGTTCATGATTTGTTTCGAGCATGTAGCGGCATATAGCCGAATTCAGCGTCTCGGAATCGGACGACATCAACCGGGGGACTTTGGTCGAGATGTTAACGCGCAAACAATACGAGCTTCTGCGGTTCATCAGTGAACGTCTGAAGGAAAGTGGCGTGCCGCCTTCCTTCGACGAGATGAAGGATGCGCTCGACCTGCGCTCGAAGTCGGGCATCCATCGCCTGATCACGGCGCTCGAGGAGCGTGGCTTCATCCGACGCCTGCCCAACCGCGCCCGTGCGATTGAAGTCATTAAGCTGCCGGAGCTCCAGGCAGCCGCAGGCAGCCGGCGCGGCTTCACGCCGAGCGTCATCGAGGGCAATCTCGGCAAGGTGCGTGCGAGCTCCAGCCTGCCGGCTGACGAGGGCGAGCGTCCCGTTGCGGTGCCGGTGATGGGCCGCATCGCGGCCGGCACGCCGATCGAGGCGTTGCAGACCCGCAGCCATACCATCAGCGTACCGCCTGACATGCTCGGCTCGGGCGAGCATTACGCGCTCGAAGTGCGCGGCGATTCCATGGTCGAGGCCGGCATTCTTGACGGCGACATGGCACTGATCCAGCGCAACGAGAGCGCCGATACCGGCGACATCGTGGTGGCGCTGATCGACGACGAGGAAGCGACGCTGAAGCGCTTCCGCCGTCGCGGTGCATCGATCGCGCTCGAGCCCGCCAACGCGGCCTATGAGGTCCGCATCCTGCCGCCCAACCGGGTGAAGATTCAGGGCAAGCTGATCGGGCTTTACCGGAAGTACTGATACCGGAAGTGCTTCATACCGGAAGTGCTTGGCGCCTCGCGCGCTTCCACCGGCATCGCCGGTCAGAGATTGGAGCGGATCATCGTCCGCTCCGGCTGGATAGTCGTTCTGGTTCTGCACAGACTATCCGGCCCCTCCTCCGGCGCTGGCTCCTCGCGATGCCCACGGAAACGGCACCGCGTCTCGAGTGTTCGAGGAAACACCGGCCAGCGATCAAGTTCTACCATTGCAGACAAGCCGGCAATGTTCGCGCATGCGCCTCCCGAATGCATCGCAACGGGCTTTGTTCCTATTGAATTCGGGAAAGATAATGTGATCGCAGCTTGCAGAAGCCAGCCGCAGATTTGCCCATAACCAAGCAGAGCGTTCGTGCTTCCACTCTGATAGAGGCCTGCGCCTCGATAAGAGACGCGGGTAGCTATCCCAGCATGAGGAGCACCCGATGTGTGACTACAGCCTGCATGCCGTCGCGTCGCGCCCCGCCGAAGTCGGCGAGACGATCGTCACGACAAGCTTCCGCGGCACCTCGACGCGCGGCTTCGCCTCCGCAGCCGATCCGTCTGTTGCCGTCTGCCTGCTGCCGGGGACGGAGCTCGCCTTCGCCGACGACGTCCGTTACGACAATCGCTGGATCTGGACGCGCACCATCAATTCCCGCGTGGGCAAGTTCGGCAAGATCGATCCGCACATTCCCGACCGCCATCATGATGCGATCGAATTCCCGGACGGCAAATATGTGCTGGTGACGCAGCTCGTCGAAGGCCAGCGCGCGACCGTGCTGCAACTGCCGGTAACTCAGTCGGTGGCCGAGCGCGAGCACAAGGCGCAGATCATCGCCGACCGGCCGCCGACCGTCACGCACCTGCCGATCGGCTGACACAGCCGCCTCCGGCTAGGAGGTCGGGGGTCAGGATTGAATTGCCATCGCCGGCCGCGGCCGGCGAGATGGTGTGGCTTGCGTCCGCGAAATCCAATCGGATGGACCAAGCCCTTACACCTCTCCGCCGCACGAAGTTTGAGCCGCCCTGCCTGAAGTTTGAACGTCCGCTTCGCAGCCAAATGACCGATGCTGTCAGGGCTTGAGACGGCGGACACGCTCGATGAAAACCTTCCTTCGCGTCGTTGAACTCTGGGTGCCCGATCGGACGCGCATGCGGCTGGAGTTTGGCGGCGGCCTCTACGACGAAGGGCTGTCCGCGTTCAAGGCCGTCAGCGAAGAGCTCCACTTCGGATATGACGAGGGACTTCCGGGCAAGGCCTGGGCCGCGGGCCACCCCGTGATCCTCACCAAATTCGCCAACTCCTATTTCAAACGGACCGATCAAGCGCTTGCGGCCGGCCTCACCTGCGGCGTCGCGGTGCCGGTGTTTGCGGGTGAATTCCTGCAAGCCGTCATGGTGCTATTCTGCGGCGACGACGAAGCGCATGTCGGGGCGATCGAGCTTTGGCACAACGACCCAGATGCCTCCCACGAGATGGGGCTCGTGGATGGCTATTATGGCACCGCCGACATGTTCGAATTCAACTCCCGCCACACTAAATTTCCTCGCGGCTTTGGCCTGCCTGGCCGCACCTGGAAGGCGGGGCTGCCGCTGATCATCAAGGACCTGCACGACGCCAGGAGTTTTCTGCGCTGGGAGGACGCAGCCAAGGTCGGGATCAATTGCGGCGTCGGCGTGCCCTATCGGACCGGCACGGACCAGACCTGGGTCCTGACATTCCTCTCCGCGCAGGCCACGCCGATTGCGCGACGCTTCGAGATCTGGATCCCGAACGAGACCCACTCGGCACTGGTGTTCCGCGCCGGCGATTGCAGCGCGCAGACCGACCTTGCCGCGCTCTATGCGGAAAAATCCATTGCCAGAGGCGAAGGCAGCATCGGCGGGGCCTGGGCGACCGGCATGCCCGCGCTCAACGATGAGCTCGCGCATGACGGCTCGGTCGCCGGTTTCGAAGCCTGCACAGCCGGACTGAGCCGGATGGTGGCCCTGCCGGTCATCGGCAATTCCAGGCTCGACGCCGTGCTGGCCTGGTACTTGTAACCGATCCGATCAATCGTCGGCCTGCAAGTCGGTCTCCGCTGGCGTTGCGTCCTTGGTGCGGGGCGCGGTCGTCTTCGGCGCAAGGCTGCCGTCGAAATCACCCTCGCCGGCGCCGGCCGGTAACCAGGGGCGGCTCGTGCCTCTCGCCCTCACCGCCTGAACCACAAAACCGTCACCACGCTGCGTCAGCGCCAGCGCGCTCTGGCTGGCGAGCCGCTGCCGATCGACCACCATCGCCGCGCAATCGGGCGGCGCGGGACGTGTCGTCACCACCAGCGCGGCCCGACTGCAATCGTCCGCGAGCGCGTCGACGCGCAGTGCCAGCGCGACCAGCCTCCCGTCGGCCAGTGGCGTCACGCAGCCGGATTCGTCACAGGACACGCCATCGGCAAGCGAGGCTCGGCCGGCATCGCGCGGATCGGCGTCGGCAGCGAGCCATTCCTTGAGCAGAAAGCTGTCCTTGTTCGTCCTGATCAGGTGTAAATATCCGTCCCTGCCCCGCACGGCGACGCTCGCGCCATCCCCGGCAATCAGGATGTCGGGCTGCCGCGCCGAGAGTCCCCAGAGGATCGCTGCCAGCAGCACCAGGGCGCCGGACCAGCGTAGCGGCGTGCGCAACAAGCCCAGCGCGATGATTCCCAGGCTCGCCGCGATCAGCGGCGCGATCCCGAACGCCGGGATGCGGCCGACCGCGCCCGGCAATGCCGCAACCCAGCGCGAGACCGCGACCATCCAGTCGATGCCGATTCCCATCAGCCACCAGAACACGCTGTCCAGCCCGAACGGCGCCGCAAGCAGCCCCAACAGTCCTGCCGGCATCACCAGCGCCGAGACCACCGGCATCGCGCCGAGATTGGCGAGCACGCCGAACGGCGTGACACGGTGGAAGTGGAACGCGGCATAGGGCGTGGTCGCAAGTCCCGCAATCAGCGAAGCCATGAACAGCATCGCGATCTCGCGGCCGCCCCACATCGCAATGCGCGCGGTCGCCGAATGGTCCGGCGAGGCAAACAAATTCGGCATGCCGATCTGCACCAGCGCCACCAGCCCCAGCGTTGCCGCAAACGACATCTGAAAACTCGGATGCGGCTCGCCGTTTAGGAAATGAAGCCAAATACTTAGCTAGACTTCAACTCCCTTTCCGGGACATTTTCCGGGACTCTCGCACCTTGGCGAGGCTTTCGACCGCTTCGGCAACATCTTCGTCGAGCACATGAGCGTAGCGCAGCGTGCTCTTAATGTCGCGATGGTTCATTGCCTTCTGAACCAGCTTCAGGTTGCCGCTGTCGCGCAACAGCTTGCTTCCGAAGTCGTGGCGGAAATCGTGGAAGCGGAAATTCCTAACGCCAGACGCGGCGCGCAACCGCTGCCATGCGCTCTTCGTGCCGTTGTAAGTGATAGGACACCGTTCGCCAGCCACCCGCCCCAGCCGCCTATTCCCGTAGATCGCAACATAAGTAAAAACGAACTCCGGGTGGTGTCCCTGAAGTGGGAACAGTATCTCGCGTATGGCATCAGTGATTGGGAACACGATGCGCCGCCCGCCCTTGCCAGTGCGGACTATTTGGCGGGTGCCGAAGTTAACTTCCGACCAGCGCAGCGTGACGCACTCCTTTAAACGCATGCCGCTGGCCTTCACGAAATCAAAGAATGGATGGTAATCGTCGCGCATCGCGTCATCGAACGCGATCGCCTCGTCGTCCTGTAGTTCGCGGATACGCTCGACCGGCTCTTCCAGCAACAAAGCTTCCCAATCTGGCTCGTTCTCGAAAACGGCCTTCTCGTCCTTAGCGAACTTGAATAGTCGTTGCAGAACCTTGGTGGTCGAGCGATTGACAGTAGCATTGGCTATAAATGGCGCGTTTTCTTGATCCTTACGCCTAGCGACTCGGTGACCACGCCGCCACGCTACCAATTTGGCGACAAGCGCATGATCAATCTCGCTAAGCGGCATTCCCTTGCCGAAATAATCGACCAGTCGGGCAAGGTTAGTATCAGTTGCGTTTGGATCAGCGTCATACTGCCCTTTGGCTTCCCAAAAGCGCGCGGCAACATCATCGATCAGAAGCGATGTGCGCGACCGCTTCATCGCTTTCAGTTGCGCCTTGGCCTTCTCCCGCTCTAGCGCCTCGAACCTATCCGCTTCTCGCTTAGACGTGCATTCCGTTGAGCCGTGAAACCGATGACCCCCGACCTGGAAATCAAAGTGGTAGTACGGGGATTTGTTACCGGGCTTGTAGACGGACACTCGAATCTCCTGCGCTTATCAATGAAGTTACGCAAATCGGCGGGATGGATTTTCCGCTGCAATCGCTCGCGGCCAGCACCGGTCACGATGCAGGGAAGTTCACCGGCCTCAATGTGGCGCACCAACGTCCGCTTACAAATTCCCAATTCGAATGCGGCTTCGGTAAGTGTTAGCAGCCTCTCATTATCGTTCGCCGCGATGGGCGTCTGAAACGCATCAGCCATCTGAGTCTTCCAAATGATCTAGGTGGGAGTCAACTAAAAAGTATGACAGACAAAATGCCGTGTCTCTACTGGTGTTTAGCGTATCGCAGGCCAGCGCCCTTACCGCTACGGGCGGGAAGAAATTCGATTCCAGCCCGCTCAAGCGCGGCCTCCATCGCGGCGACATTCGCAGGATCCGTCTCGCGCGTACCGCGTTCAAAATCCTTCACCGTCGAAAGTCCGACGGCGGCCGCCTTGGCGAGGTCTGATTGAGTCCAATCAAGCAAACCTCGCGCGGCCCGACACTGTTGAGGCGTTATCGACATTTCTCACTTGTACCGAAGCTAGTGCACCGTCGCCACCAGATAATCATATCGCCGTGACGGTGGCCCCTCCGCTTCAATTTTCAAGGTGCCCGCTTCGAGCAAGCGTTGCATAGCCTGCGCCATCTTTTCCTTCGTGTAGCCCTTCGCGTCTGGATGCTTCGCGATTTCCTTGGCCGCAAATGTCGCCGACGTTTTCTTATGACTGAAACGAATGCCGATAGCCGTCATCTTCCAGAACACGTTCATGAACACATCATCTGCCGCCCGGTTTGCAAGGCTTGTAGTGGCACCGTCCACGCCCTGATCAAGCACGAATGCACCATCGTCCCATCGCAACGCAATCTCTTCGCCAACTGCGCCATAGTTGGCTTTCATCACCTTCAACAGGCGACGATCAGGATCGTCACCATCGGCTTGGAGGTAAAGACGCGAACGAACGCTGTTAGACCAAGCGGTGCTGCCAGAAGTACCCCGGCCGGTCATTATACCGGATAGGGATGGATGGCTTAGCAGCATCACGGCGCAACCGGTATCAAGCGCGAGCTTCGAAAGTTTCTGCACGAATTGACGAACTTGGACGCGCTTGATTTCATCGCCAGCAAATACGTCGGCGGCCGGATCGATCACGACCAGACGTGGCTTGCTTTCTGCCACTATCTTTGTGAGCTTCGCAAACTGCGTCGTTGTCGATATGCCGCCTAGATCATTTGCGGTGGCCAGCGTGGCGTCTAAGCCAGCCATCGGGATAATCTGCACTCCCGCTAGATCGGCAAGCTGGTGACCACTACAGCCCGTTACAGCGGCGAAGCGGCGGTGGAGTTCGTCGCTGTCATCTTCAGCGGTGTACAAGATCGCCGGTCCCTGTTGAACGGGCTTGCCGAACCAGGGCAAGCCAAGCGACATTGCTGTTATCAATTGAATCGCGGTTAGGGTCTTCCCGGTGCCACCGTCGCCCGAGAGATTAGTGACAACACCGTCCGGGATGAGGTCTTGCACAATCCACCTGCGCGGCGGTACCGGCTTGTCCTGCCATTCGCGCGGATCAATCAAGGGAAGCGGATCGCGCGCCAACTCCGCATCAATGAAGGGTCCCCAATTCATCGCGCCAGTGCCTCAACGAGCTTGGCCGCGAATGATGGAAAGTCATTGTATCCCGGCCGGATGCCAACAACGCGGACGGTTGCCGCAAGCGCCTCCGACCACCTTTCCGATCTGTTAAAATGTGGCGCAATAGCACTCCACTGCTCGTCGGATAGAGCGGCCTCCTTACCCATGCTCCGCAACAACTCGGCGGCGGCCGCATTCCGGGGATCGCTTGGGAATTGCTGCGCAACAGCATCGCGCCAACGGGCGGTCTTCTTGAAGCTCGCGTACAATGCGGCCTCGCATTCATACTTTTCAGTCATGTAATTTCCTTGAGAGTTAATTCCTGCACCGCCGCGCGAACGCAGACACATTGAATCCATTCCGGTTCGGCAATAGGGCATCGAACCCAAGCTGTTCGGCCAGCCAAGCGGCTGCCGCTTCAAAGGTGGCATTGAAGACCAGCATCACCACATCAATCGGCGTGTGCGGTTGATCGGCGCCCCAATCCTTGATGCCATCGGCGTGAAAGGAAAGGTTGGCGTTCTCAACCCCCCGCCACGCGGCAACCGCACGATACCCTTTGCCGGATCGCCGCGTGCCAGGAAGACACAAGGCAGGCACCCATCTGTCAAAGTTGCGCAAGGCGGTGTCGTTAAGTTCACGCCACAAGGTCTCGCCTTCTCCGGCTTGATACGCCGCTGGTGGCCTATAGCCAAAGCGCGCTAAAGCCGCTTCAAGTTGATGCGCCACATCGTCAGGTAACTCCGGTAGTTGTTCAACCGGTGTGTTCTCCAACGTGTCGGGACCATTCCAGATGTACGGAAATCCGGTAGATGGATGGATCGAACCCGGCACCACGGTTTGTCTTCCGTAGGCTAAAAGGTCCAGCACACGACTTTTGCCGACGTTGAACGCTTGAGACACGATGGCCGATGATCCACGGTAGAAGGCCGTAAACCCCTTCGCTCCCCTTTTCACAACCTCGCTATATGGCAGCACAGGCAATACGGCACGTATCAGGTCGGGATCGTCAGTATCAAGATCGATGCATTTCAGCACTTGGTCGAGCGCTACCCCGACTCCTGCATCCGGCCATTGTGCCCAAAAACCCGTTTCGATTTCCGTGGGGCGTCGCGAGCAGAACCGCTGCCAGTCAGGCATGCCGCCCCATCTGCCAAACGAATATGCGCCGGGTCTTTTTGTGCCGGGTGCGATTGGGATCGCATGGTAGCCCTGGTCGATCAGCCGAGCACCCGCCACGGCATAAGGACTATAGGAATTGGTCAGGATTGGACCTCCGAACTGTTAGAATCGCCATTTTGCGGAAGCAGAAGTTTACCTGAAGGCCGGTTCAAGCCCTTGAAGCCGGGGGGATTGGAATCCCCCCGTCCGTGTTAGGCGCGCGCGTCGGGCGTACATCCGGCCTCGACCCGCTGCCCGTTAGGTGATGCTGATCTTGAGCAGCTTAATCGCGTCCGTATCGGCAACGCCGCCACCAACGCGGCGGTAACCGTAGAAGATCACGTTCGGCTTGCTGCTAAACGGGTCACGTAGCCAACGCACGCCGGGTTTATCCGCGATGATGTACGCGGCCTTCCAGTTTGCGAATGCAATCGGGAACGCGTTACCGGTAACGGCTGGCATGTCTTCCGAGAAATAGACTGGCCTCCCCAAGAGAGTCGGAGGCACATCAGCCGCAATCGAGTCGCGCCAGATATAGTGGCCTGTTGCATCCTGAATCCGGTCGAGCTGGCTGGCGGTCGCCGATGACATAACCCATGCCGCGTTCGCACGATGCGGCGCGCGCATCGTCCAGTAGAGACTCTTGAGACCGTCGAAGGTAACGGCACCTGCACTCCCGGAAGGCACGTACTGAATCTTCTTGTAGTCGCGTGCGAAGTCGGCCGCGCTATCGGTCTGATAAGTCAGGAAGCCGGTTGGCTGGCCCACGCCGTTGCCGCCAACAAAGGCCGATCCCTCGCTCCGAGCGAACTTATCCGAAGCGCGTTCCATAACGAACGCGGCCATGTCGAACCTAGAATCGTCAAGAAGCCTTTGGGTTACCGGTTGACTAGCGTAAAGCTCATTCACCGGCACTGACACCATACCCAATGAGGGCGTATTGGTCGCAGGCCGCGCTTGATTCTCGCTTACCCATGTGGCGCCAGCGTCGCCGATTTGCTGTGGTTCCTCGTAACTGCCGAAGCTACCAACCTCGACAACTCTGGCGATCTTGCGCAAAGGCGACTGATCGTAAAGGCGCCGATTGATATCCGCGCTCAACTGTGGTGTTACGCCGTAGCCGCCGTCAGGATCAGACCCGACCGACATAGCTTTAATTTCGACGTTATGACGAACGTAATCGGCCAACGCCTTCTTTTCTTCGCTGATTGCCACCTTTGACTCGTTGTCATTGGCCGCCTTCAGATTGAAGTTGTCATTCGCCGCGCCAGCACCAGGACGGTTCGAGCGCGCTTCCATTTTCTCGAGTCGAGTGCGAAGTTCCTTTACCTCGCCGAGCGCAGTGGTTGTGGTTTCGGCCAGCGCATCGATGGCTTCCTCGATAGGTGTATCAACGTTAGTTGCCTGAACAGGCATTAGAATTTTCCTTTGAAATGCAGTTCTGGATTGATCGGGTTGCTCGGATCAATCGCTTCGTTAAGGGTTCATCGGCTAGCAGCACATCGCGTGCTTTCATCGCCGGTTTGCCAAGCGTCGCAATTTGCTTGGCAAGACGCCACGACACGCCTCCGTCGCGGAGAATCTTTTCGATTGTTCGTGGCGAGTGTTGTTCCGTCAGGCTCGGCTGCGCCTTGACTGACACTAATTTCGCGTTGCTGTTCGCGGGGATTGCTACGGCGCTGACCTCGAAGAGACGAATCTCGTCAAGCCGTTGAATACCCTTGCCCAACCCGGTTGATTTCCTCGTCTGGTAGCCAATAGAGAACGCCAGCGCACCTACCTTCATAAGCGCATGCGCTTCGGCCGCCTTGGCTACTTCGAGCGTAAGCCGCCCTTCCATCAGCAAGCCGTGTCTATCTTCAACCAGTCTAGTAATTACCCCGATTGGTTGTGACTGATCGTGCGACCACAACAACGCCGGATTAGTGTTTTTGGCAGCATGTTCCGCGATTGTCTTCGTGAATGCGCCATGCGCTACCAAATCACCGTATGCGTCCGGTTCGCCGCCGAAGGTCGATGCGTACCCGCTAAACTCTCCGGCTTGACTGGCTGATGCCCACTTTATCGCGAGCGGAATCGAATGGCGTACATCGGTCATGCGGCGGCCTTCATGGAAATGTCCGCCGCAATGTCGAATAGCGCCTTCCCGGAAAGAATATTGCTGTGCCGTACTGTTGCGTTGTGCCACTTCTCGGTCGCGTATTCGATTACGAACGGCGCATCTGTGCAGGGCGTCGTAATCGTCACAGCCGGTGTTGCCGTCGCATAGACCTCAACACGGCTGCGGTAAGCCCATGCCGAGAACTCGGTGTGTGCCTGGCTGATAAAGCTGTCGAGCATGTCCGCGATCAACTCGCCTGCGGTGCCGTATCCATCGGCGGACAAGTTGAAATAGTACGTAGCGACCGCTGCGACCTCTTGCGGCTTAGCTTCGATTGGCAAGGCTAGGAGCAAGAGCGCAACAGCCTTAGAAAGGTCTGTTGGCGAATTGCCGGATTGAACAATATGACGTGCAGTGTGCTGGATATGCTCAAGGTTAAAACCGGTGCGTTGCGCGATGGCGCGAAGTATGGTTGATCCGTAGGTCACAAATGAGTGCCTTTCTGAAATGGGTTCTACTATCAGGACCGGGGCGCGCCGTGGCCTACAAGCCAAGACCGTCCGGGCGATATCGAACCGCCCGGATTGCCCTTCCTCTGTCTGTCCGTGAGAAGCGACGTGGCTTGTAAGTGGCCGCCGCCGTTAAGCGGCCAGCCTCAGGGTTCCGCCGTCAGCAATTGCGCGCATGTAACGACGCGCTGTCACGGGCAGGCCGTGTGTGTCCACGAAATCGCGGAAATCCTTGGCGTCGTGATAGGCTTCGATGTGCTTGGCGGCAACTTCCAACGCCAGCATAACGATGCATGAACCGACCACCGGCTGACTGTAGCCCAGCCGCGCCGCAATCTCGGTGAACCCGCTATTGTTGCACACGGCATCCATCAACGGGAGCCACAGCGGACCGACGACGGCCGCGAGGTCTTCAAGCTCCATTTGCGCATCGAGCCGACGCTGCGCGGCTGGGTCATCACGAACAACATCGAAACCGCCGCTCACCGGTGCCGAACGTTTGCTTGTCCGAAGCGAACCGTCATAGCGCTTCGCATCCGGCTCGCCATTCTTCTCGCTATACTCTCGCCATTTCCGGTCCAGCGTCTGACCGTTGTGGAATATCAGCTTGCCTGATGATGATCGATCAACGTCATAGTCTACGCTTGCCGCTTTACCCGGACGATGAACCGACAAGCCGAGTGCATCGGCCCCGGCGGTGTCCACCAGTTCGCGGAGGTAAAGAGCGGTGTCTTTCCGGCGTACACGTTCCGCCGAATCTTTGATCCGATTAATAGCCTCTAAGACCAACCAGTTCGGGGCCGGTTCGTTATCGTTGGCGGGCACAATTGCGGCTTTGGGCTTCTTGTTCTCTTTCAGCACGCTCATATCAAATTCTTGGCGCGCTTTGGCGAGCCGTTCTTTAGTGCCCCGCTTTGCGACCGCTGTCGCTTCCAGCCGGGGTAGATTCGAGCGCGCTTCGTCCTGCTTAATCTCCTCGTCTGTGTTGTCGAAACCAAACGTGTTAGGCTCGCGCATTTTCGGCGCGACTGTGTAGTCATCGACCGTGTTGCCGTAGCGATCCTTGATTGCTACCGCGCCGGACACAAATTTCCACTTCTTGCAGCTTTCATCCTCACGTTCATGCCGCTCAATGTTTTGGGCTTCAAGGTCATTGGCTTCGTGATAACAAGATGCGTGGGCGTCGTGATCAAGATCGGTCATTATTTTGTTCTCTGTCAGTTGACGTGGCAGGGATGCGCTCGCGCGCTAGCTGGCAAAAGCGTGCAAGCTGTGGTGCGCATCGCTCATGTCGCGATTGCAATATGTGCAGATGTTGGTATGGTCATTTTGCGATTGCACGTTGGTCATGTCTTCTCATTAGGCGTGCAAGATCGTTCGCTGCGGATGATGCAGCGTTGGAATTATGACGCGAATATCTCGCCGATGCGAAGGCGCTCGGCTGTTCTGCTCCTCCCTATTTCAAGGCGTGCGTGTTCTTACCCGACAGCGGGAAAATCCGCTACGAGTGGTCGGTACTTTTAAATTGGGCGCATTGCCCCGTGCTCTTCAAGATTGGTGTTCTTACCGCAAGATGTGAAAATTGGCTACCGGCGTTCGGGGGTCACCGTTTCCTCCGCGCGCCACCTGATCTTGTGTTGGGTTGTTCTTAGCGCAAAAGGGCATTTTTTCTAGGTGCGTTGGATACCCCCTGCATGCCTCTTGAAGACGGGCGTGACTCGTCGGACCTTGTGTGCGAGTTATCAAGCAATTGAAGCGCTCACGGGGAGGCGCTGCTAATGGCGTTCGAAGAGAACAGCGATTCCAGCGGTTGGTTTTTTGCGGATGGTCAGGGACAGGCCGGTCCATTCACACTTACTCAATTGAGAAGACAGCTTCCGAGCTTCAATGAACCCGCGAGCGTGCTGGTGTGGCGGAACGGCTTTTCAGGCTGGGCCAAAGCCGGTGATGTACCTGAACTCAGGGACTTGGTATCGCGACCGCCCCTGCCCCCTTCAGACCAGATGCCCACATGGCGTGTGAAGTGGTGGTGGTATCCGGTACCCTTCTTGTCAATTGCCATCGGCAGTCAGGTTGGGCGGAAAGCCATGATCTGGAATTCGATGCAGCGGAGACAGGCGAAAGAAGCACGGCGAATTGCCGCGAACCGTTCTTGATCCAAGCCCAGGCCGTTAGCACCCACCCATAGCCTCACAGTTGATCATGCAGCCGGGTAAGAACCGGCCCGGTGCCTTCGCACCGGCCGGGGTTCGCACCCCGGCGGGGGTTATAGGGGGGTGTGAAGCACAGGGCTGCGAAGGGGTGCGAAGAGCCGCGAAGCGCGGGTGCGAGGGCTGAGGTCGCAGTCAAACACCGGCCGGAAAGCGTCTGACGTATCGTCAATCTCACTAAGTCGAGACTTTAAGCGGCTGGCCCGGCGCTTGCTGCACTGGCGCGCAAAGAAGTATCCACAGCCTAACCGCAAGCTCACATGTGGGAAATACTGGCGGACCCGCAGATATCAACAGGGGTGGACAAACGCGGAACTGGCGGGACTCCCGCGCGAATCACTGGTAAATTGCAACCGAGTCGGGGGCGCTCCGCCAAGAGCTAACCCCCGATCCTGCCAAATTTCAGCTTAGGGGCTGACGGCAGGCTTTGGTCGGTAACAAGCAGGACTATAACTCCTGACTCGCCCATATCGTCAAGTCGGCCCCTCATTTTGAAAGGGGCCAGAATGGCCAACTTTATCCTCAGCTATGACCTCAACGGGCCTCGTCCTTCTCATAAGGAGATGGACGACCATTTAGCGAAGATCGGCGGTTCGCGCGCCCGTGTCTTGGAGACCGTCTGGTACGTTGCCTACAGGGGGTCTCTGACGTCTCTTCAGGATCACGTAAAGTCGATCCTTGGGAAGGAGGATTTGCTTCTGGTAGTCGAAGCGAAGGAAGCGACATGGACAAAGCTCCTTGTTGATACGCAATCGCTCGTCAATAGCTGGAACGCAAACCGCTAGCGCTGAGGCCCGGCATCACTGCCGGGCTTCTTCTTTGACTTAGCCGCCTGCTTCACCTTCGGCTTTTCGTTCGACGCTCATGGGGTGCCTTGATCGCGCCACGTCGCAGCCTCGAAGCTAAACTTCTCACCAGGCATTTAAATCATGAGCGGCGATGATCCCGTTGACGATGATTCCCCTATCTCGGACGCGACGCCTGAAGACACCATCGATTATCTTCTGGTCCACATGGCCGGGGCGTTCGCCATCATGATGGCAGGTGGCTTAGAGGCAAATCTTCAAGACATGCTGGTTGCAACATGCCGTCCCATGTCTAACAAAATGCAAGCGAAAATATTCGATAGTTACGGGCCACTAAGCCATTTCTCTGCGAAAATCGATATCGCCTACATATTCGAGTTGATCGACAAAACGACCTACGACGATCTTCGCGCAATCAAGGACATCCGCAACAGGTTCGCTCATACGACGGGCTTCGTTCTGTTCAGCAATGAGCGTGTTGACCGGGAATGCCAAAGCCTTACTGGCTGGAAAAAGGGCAACGATAACCGCGCCCTGTTCGAGGCTCGCTGCATTGCGTGCAACGAAGTGATCATGGCACAGACGAAGAAGGCTCGGGACCGCTCGAAGCTGCCATTGCCAAATCTATCTTGACGAATGAACTCCTCGGCCCACCAGCGAGCGGCGCCGCCGCGCACGAAAGAGGCCGCCCATTGAGGCGACCTTAGTGCCTGATCGGCTCAAACCGATCTATCTTGGTCGCGCCTTCCCAAAGCTCGACCGCATGACCGTCTACAAGCAATTTGGCCCGCTCCCTAGCTGCCGCCTCGTCCTCCACTTCGAGGTCAACTCGAAGCGCGATGTGACCGTCATCGCCGATGATATAGACGCGAAACCCTCGCATAACCCAGCCCAAAAACTCCGTCTCATTCCGAAGCTGGAACTAATTTAGAGCCGATCTAAAGTCGCGTCACTATCGAAATCAGGCCACTCGCAAAATCAAACTAGGCCACCGCGCTCGGAAACAGGCCAGTACCGAACCCTGAAAGAGAACGGAACAGGAATCGATTCCGGGACTTTTTCCGGGACTTTCGGTGCTCTAGTCGTCTTTTGCAGTCATTTTCGTTCGTTTTTCGTGCCTGCCGCGCAACGACGGGGAGAAGAAAAGCTGCCCATTTCCAATAAGTTAGAACAGCCTTCACCGCACTTGTTTGGTTACGACGCCAACATCTGAAAACTCGGATGCACCAGCGCTTCCGGCGCGACCGCCAGCACGATCAGCGCGGCGACAGCAAGCGTGCGGAAGGTGATGGCGCGGCGATCGACCATCACTGCGATCAGCACCACCGCGGTCATGAAGAACGATCTTTGCGTGGCGACCTCCGCGCCCGACAGCAGCAGGTAGAACGCAGCGGCGACCAGCGCGGCGGTGGCCGACCATTTCTTGATGGCGAAGCCGGCCGCCAATCCCGGGATCAGAGCGAGCAGCGCCCGCACCGCGAAGAACACGACACCGGCAACGACGGCCATGTGATAACCGGAGATCGAGAGCACGTGGCCGAGGCCTGAGATGAACATCGCGTCGTTGACGGGCGTGGTGATCGCATCGCGCCGCCCGGTGAGCAGCGCGGTCGCGATTGCCCGGTTGTCGCCGTCGAGCGTCGCCCGGATGCGGGCATCGATCGCATCGCGCAGGCCTTGCATGAAGGCCGCGTAACGCAGTCGCAAGCCGGCGGTCTCAGGCGGCGCCGCCACCGTGATGGCGCCCATCGCGAAGCCGGAGGCGCCGATGCCCTGGAAGAACATGTCACGCGAAAAGTCGTAGCTGCCGGGCCGCACCGGCGCGAGCGGCGGCATCAGCCGCGCCTTCAGTTGAACGAAGCTGCCGACCTCCGGCGCGGTGCCCTTGCGGACCGACAGGCGCACGCGCTCGAGCTTGACGTCGCTGCGCTGCGCCTCCATCGCGGTGACGCGCAGCACGAAACGATCGGTGCGCTCGCGGATGTCGCGGGCCTCGACGAAGCCCGACAACGACACCGAATAGAGCGTCTTAGCCAGCACCGGGTGGGCGATGCGCGCCGTCTTCCAGGTCGCGACGGCAAAGCCGGCCGCGACCGCCGCGATCATGATGGCCGGGGCAAACAGCCGGCTCCGCCGCAACAGAGCCGCGCCAAGCAGGAGCGCAATGGCGGTCGTTGCAACGACCCACAGCACCGGCTCGTGATCAGCAGAGAAATAAAGCGCGACGCCGCAGCCAAACGCGACGGGCACCCACGGCAACAGCCGCCCGGCACCAGCCTCGGCGCGCAGCCACGCGCGGAGGGTCTCGGCCAGCGATGTCCAGAAGTCGAAGCCTGCAGGCGCGAGGCCGCCCGCGGACGCGGCGCGGCCCGTGGGCCACGTCCCTGCTATCCCTTGCGACCGTACCGGCCGGCCCGGCTCCGCCATTCCCTGCACTCGATGATACGCAACGAAGTCAGAAGCTACCGGAACGTGCAGGCGGGCGGATAGCGGTACAGATCAGGAACGAAAGGGCGCGACCGCTACTTTTCCTCTTCCATCGTCACGGCGACATCGGCTTTGGCCGACAGCCGAACCTTGTTGCCCTCGACTTCGGCGACGAGGCCCTTATCGATGAAGTGGTGGTGGCCCTTGTGGCTGCCCTCACCGCTGTCCTTCTTGGTCAGCTTGATGCGATTGCCTTCGACCTTGTCGACGGTGCCGACGTGAACGCCGTCGGCGCCGATGACTTCCATATGCTCTGAGATGTTTTGCATGGTGGGTTCCTTGTTGGGCCCACCCCAACGCGCGAGGTGCAGGTTCGTTCTCTCACGGGAATGACGAAGTCGTGTGCCCGCTGGTCAGATCAGCGGCGCCTGCGACGAAGCATGGTGATTGACGATCTTCCAGTCGCCGTCCTCGCGAATGATGACCCAGCTCATCTTGACCACGAGATCGGGGCGCTCGCCGGCGAGGTCGAACGAGATGGTTGCGCCCATGTTGATGAGGTCAGGACCTGCCTGCGCCGCCTTCACCTCCGAAAACACCGCAGCTGGCTGGCGCCAGCGCGGCAGGCCGTTGAAATAGTCGGCGACGCCATCTCTGCCGCGATAGAGCTTCGGATTGGAGCCGAAGAAGAAGGCATTCTTCGAATACAGAGACGAGAGGGCCGCGGCGTCGAGCGTGGCGAAGCCGGCGCGCCACTTCGCGATCATGGCGGAAACGATGGCGTCGGCTTCGTCGCTCATTGCGGTCCCTCAGCCTTTGGCAACTTCCTTCGCGAACGTGTCGCGCAGACCGATGGTCCTGGAAAATACCGGCTTGCCGGGCGTCGAGTCCTTGTCGCGCACGAAATAGCCTTGGCGCTCGAACTGCATCGGCTCGGTCGAATTGCTCTCGGCGACCGATGCTTCGATCCGGGCATCAGCGAGAATTTCCAGCGACTGCGGATTGAGGTCGGCGGCGAAGTTCGAGGCGTCCGGGCTCGGGTTGGCAAACAGCTGATTGTAGATGCGGATTTCCGCAGGCACGGATGTTGCTGCCGACAGCCAGTGCATAGTGGCCTTGACCTTGCGGCCGTCGGGCGCGTTGCCGCCCTTGGTCGCGGGATCATAGGTGCAACGCAGCTCCACCACTTCGCCGGCATCGTTCTTGATCACGCCGGTGCATTTGACGAAATAGGCGTAGCGCAGCCGCACCTCGTTGCCCGGCGACAGACGGAAGAACTTTTTCGGCGGGTTCTCCATGAAGTCGTCCTGCTCGATATAGAGCTCTCGGCCGAACGTGACCTTCCGGGTACCGGCGGAGGGATCGTCCGGATGGTTGATCGCCTCGAGCTCCTCGGTCTGCCCCTCCGGATAGTTCTCGATCACGACTTTGAGCGGCTTCAGCACCGCCATGCGCCGCTGCGACGTCCGGTTCAGCTCCTCGCGGATGCAGAACTCGAGCATGCCGACGTCGACGACGCTGTTGGCTTTCGCCACGCCGATGCGCTTGACGAACTCGCGAAGGGCGGCCGGCGGCACGCCGCGGCGGCGCATCCCAGCCATCGTCGGCATGCGCGGATCGTCCCAGCCAGCGACATGGCCCTCGCGGACAAGCTGGGTCAGCACGCGCTTGGACAGCAGCGTGTAGGTCAAATTCAGCCGCGCGAATTCGTACTGGTGCGGCTTCGACGGCACCGGCAGCTTTTCGATGAACCAGTCATAGAGCGGTCGGTGGTCCTCGAACTCCAGCGTGCAGATCGAGTGCGTGATGCCTTCGATGGCGTCCGACTGGCCGTGCGCATAATCGTAGCTCGGATAGATGCTCCACTTGGTCCCGGTGCGCGGATGGTGCGCATGCAGGATGCGGTACAGCACGGGGTCGCGCAGATTGATGTTGCCCGCACCCATGTCGATCTTGGCCCGCAGCACGCGCGCGCCGTTCGGGAATTCGCCCGCCTTCATGCGACGGAACAGGTCGAGGTTTTCATCCACGGTGCGATCGCGGAACGGCGAGTTCCTGCCGGGCTCCGTCAGCGTGCCACGTGAGGCGCGGATCTCTTCCTGGGTCTGGTCGTCGACATAGGCGAGCCCGTCGCGGATCAGCTGCTCCGCCCATTCGTAAAGGCGATCGAAATAGTCCGAGGCGAAGAACAGGTTCTTGCCCCAGTCGAAGCCGAGCCAGCGCACGTCGGCCTGGATGGAATCGATATATTCCTGCTCTTCCTTGACCGGGTTGGTGTCGTCGAAGCGCAGATGGCAGCGGCCCGGAAACTCCTGGGCGATGCCGAAATTGAGCGCAATCGACTTGGCGTGGCCGATATGGAGATAGCCGTTCGGCTCCGGCGGGAACCGGGTCACGATCTCCTTGTATTTGGCCTGATCGAGGTCGGCCTGGATGATGTCACGAATGAAATCGCGCCCAACCTCGTTCGCCACCGGTTCTGTCATTACGAAAATCCTGTAGGGAAATCAGCGGCCCTTCTGCCAAATTCGGGACGCTGAGCCAAGAGCTTAAGCAAGGCCTTAAGCCGTCCGCTGCCGGGCTTTAGTTATGCACCGGTCCTGTTATATACCACCGCCTCCAATGCATAGGCCTTGCCAAGAATGACCTCTCCCGTCGTCACCCGCTTCGCTCCCTCGCCGACCGGCTTCCTCCATATCGGGGGCGCGCGCACAGCGCTGTTCAACTGGCTCTATGCGAAGAAGCACGGCGGCAAGATGCTGCTCCGGATCGAGGACACCGACCGGGAGCGTTCGACGGAAGCGGCGATCGGCGCCATCCTCGACGGCCTGAAATGGCTGGAGCTCGGCTGGGATGGCGATGTCATCTACCAGTTCAGCCGCGCCGCCCGCCACCG
The DNA here is from genome assembly GCF_040547675.1 of Bradyrhizobium sp. RT6a. NCBI lineage: Bacteria > Pseudomonadati > Pseudomonadota > Alphaproteobacteria > Hyphomicrobiales > Nitrobacteraceae > Bradyrhizobium > Bradyrhizobium sp. RT6a. The sequence continues at coordinate 1,289,410 of NZ_JBEPQC010000002.1, read as the reverse complement.
CGAGGTCGCCGAGCAGCTGCTCGCCGAGGGCAAGGCCTATCGCTGCTACGCCACCGCCGAGGAGCTCACCGCGATGCGCGAGAAGGCGCGCGCGGAAGGCCGCACCCGCCTCTATGACGGCCTGTGGCGCGACCGCGACCCGGCGACTGCGCCAAGCGACGTGAAGCCCACCATCCGGCTGCGCGCGCCGCAGACCGGCGAGACCGTGATCGAAGACCAGGTCCAGGGCCGCGTGGTCTGGCAGAACGAGAACCTCGACGACCTCGTCCTGCTGCGCGGCGATGGCAACCCGACCTACATGCTCGCAGTGGTGGTCGACGACCACGACATGGGCGTCACCCATGTCATCCGCGGCGACGACCATTTGATCAACGCGGCCCGCCAAAAGCAGATCTACGACGCGATGGGCTGGACGCTGCCGAGCATGTCCCACATCCCCCTGATCCATGGCCCGGACGGTTCGAAGCTCTCCAAGAGGCACGGCGCGCTCGGCGTCGATGCCTACCGCGCCATGGGATACCTCCCGGCTGCGCTCCGCAACTATCTCGTCCGACTCGGCTGGAGCCATGGCGACCAGGAAATCTTCTCGACCGAGGAGATGATCGCGGCGTTCGACCTCGCCAGCGTCGGCCGCGCAGCGGCGCGCTTCGATTTCGCCAAGCTGGAAAACCTCAACGGCCATTACATCCGCAATGCCGACGATCAATCACTCGTGAAGATGTTCGAGGACGTGCTGGACCACGTCGTGCCCAGCCGCGACGAGCTTAAGGCCAAGTTAAACGACACCACGCGCGCGCAGCTCCTGAAGGCCATGCCGGCCCTGAAGGAGCGCGCCAAGACGCTGATCGAGCTGATCGACGGCGCCTATTTCATCTTCGCCGATCGGCCGCTGGAGCTTGATCCGAAGGCGGCAGCGCTGCTGACGCCCGAGAACCGCAAGCTGATCGGCCAGCTTCATTCCGCGCTGGAGAAAGTCGAGACTTGGAGCGCGGCCAACGCGGAAGCCGCGCTGCGCGCCTTTGCCGAGGAAAATAGTCTCAAGCTCGGCGCGGTCGCCCAGCCGCTGCGGGCGGCGCTGACCGGACGGACGACCTCGCCCGGCATATTCGAGGTTTTGGACGTCCTGGGACGCCAGGAAAGCCTGGGCCGGCTTAAAGATCAGGCCAAGGACTAGCCCAAGGACCTGGCTACGACGTAAGTCGACCATGCGTGGCGCCATCTTGCAGCGCACACAGCAATAATATACCCATCTCAGCCGTACCTTCTGGAACATCCGGCCTGCCCTGCGATATCTCATCGGGGCCTCCGGGTCCGGCCCGTTTCACCATACATCGGGGACCTCTGATGGACGCAAAACCAAGCAATAAGACCGCCACACTGACGGTCGGAAACAAGAATTTCGATCTTCCGATCCACAGCGGCAGCGTCGGGCCCGACGTCATCGATATCGGCAAGCTCTACGGCCAGTCCGGCCTGTTCACCTACGACCCGGGCTTCACCTCGACCGCGAGCTGCCAGTCCAAGATCACCTATATCGACGGTGACGCGGGCGTGCTGGAATACCGCGGCTATCCGATCGAGCAGCTCGCCGAGAACGGCGACTTCCTTGAGACCTGCTATCTGCTGCTGTTCGGGGAGCTTCCGACCGCCGCGCAGAAGAAGGATTTCGACGACCGCGTGATCCATCACACGATGGTGCACGAGCAGATGGCCCGCTTCTTCCAAGGCTTCCGCCGCGACGCCCATCCGATGGCGATCATGGTGGCGGCTGTCGGCGCGCTCGCCGCGTTCTATCACGACTCAACCGACATCAACGATCCGAAGCAGCGCATGATCGCGTCCATGCGCATGATCGCCAAGATCCCGACGCTGGCTGCGATGGCCTACAAGTACACGGTCGGCCAGCCCTTCGTGTATCCGAAAAACTCGCTGAAGTTCGCCGAGAACTTCCTGCACATGTGCTTTGCCGTGCCGTGCGAGGACTACAAGATCAACCCGGTGCTGGCTGACGCGCTGGACAAGATCTTCATCCTGCACGCCGACCACGAGCAGAACGCCTCGACCTCGACGGTGCGTATCGCCGGCTCTTCCGGCGCCAACCCGTTCGCCTGTATCGCCGCCGGCATCGCCTGCCTGTGGGGCCCGGCGCATGGCGGCGCCAACGAAGCAGCGCTGGCGATGCTCGCCGAGATCGGCTCGGTCGACAAGATCCCCGAATTCATCGCCAAGGTGAAGGACAAGAACTCTGAAGTCCGCCTGATGGGCTTCGGTCACCGCGTCTACAAGAACTACGATCCGCGCGCCAAGATCATGCAGAAGATGTGTCACGCCGTGCTCAAGGAGACCGGCCATGGCGAGGATCCGATGCTGAAGGTGGCGCTCGAGCTCGAGAAGATCGCGCTCAGCGACCAGTACTTCATCGACCGCAAGCTCTACCCGAATGTCGACTTCTATTCGGGCATCACGCTGAAGGCGATGGGCTTCCCGGTCTCGATGTTCACCGTGCTGTTCGCGGTCGCCCGCACCGTCGGCTGGATCAGCCAGTGGAGCGAGATGATCGAGGATCCGCAGCAGAAGATCGGCCGCCCGCGCCAGCTCTACACCGGCGTCACCCGCCGCGATTACGTCGCGATCAACAACCGGAAGTAAGGTCGAGCCATCACGGCTTTCGAAGCGGCGCCATCTCCGGATGGCGCCGTTTTTGTTTTGCGCCGACACAATCGTGCTGCCGCGCACAACAACAAGTCGGCGCAATGCCTCGTCCGGCGCTTGACGTCGAAACGCTTCGCGCGCAAATTCTTACTCTAAGTAAGAATGATGACAGGGATGGAAATGCCGGAGCAGCCGAGAAGTCGGCGGCAGACGCGTGCTGCCATTTTGACTCATCTGCTTCAGTCAGGCGGGTCGTTTCGGCCGCCGCTGGCTAAGGCCGTGCGCCTGTCGGAAGCGAGCCTGTCGCGCATCCTGTTCGACCTGAAGGCCGAAGGCCTGATCGAGGAAGTGCGGCGCCCTGCCCCTTATGTCGGCGGCCCGACCGGCCTCGTGTCGCTCGATGGGGCGGTGGCGCTCGCGGCCTTCGAACTCAACACCCAGCGGCTCAGCGTCGGCGTCGGGGGCCTGTCGGGTGAATTGCACGACACCGGGCATGTGCCGCTGCCGAAGACGCCGACCGTCGCGACCGTCGGCCGGGCGTTTCGCGAGGCGATGGCATTGCTGCGCGACTGGACGCGGCGCCGACGCATCCCCCTCGCGCAGATCGGCGTCTCCATTCCGGGCCTCGGCCGGCTGGGCGCATCAAGCAATCCGATCATTCCCTGCGACGTGGGGCGGATCAGCGAGATGTTCGGCGAGAACTTTGCCGGCGTGCCGGTCGAGTTCACCAATTCGGTCGTCGCGCACGCCATTTTTCACCGCTGCCGCACGGAGAATTATCCATTCAGCGGCGCGCATCTCTTCGTCTTCGTCGGTCAGGGCGTCGCGGGCACCTGGATGGATGATCCGATCGAGGACGATGCCCTCCAGCCGGTCGAGCTCGGCCACATGGTGTTCGAAGCCGACGGACCCATTTGCCGCTGTGGCCATCATGGTTGCGTCGAAGCCTATACGTCGCTTCCGGCCTTGGCCGAGCTTCTGGGCGTCGCGGAAGCGGAGTTGCTTCAACCCGGCAGCGAATGGGTGACCGCGATGCCGCTCTCGTCGCGGGTGCGGCAGGAATTGCGCCGGCGGCTGTTCCGGCTTGGCCTTGCGATCGGCAACACGCTGAACGTGAAGCCATGCAAGGGCGTCGCGATCAGCGGCTGGCCGTCGCTTCTCGCCGAGGACGATCGCAACGCGCTCGTGGCGGGGATCGACGCCTGCCTGTTGGGCGGCCGCAAGCACGCGCAAGTGTCGCTCGCTTTCGTGCCGCCGTCGAATGGCAACGATCCGCGGGCGGCGCTGGCATTCGCGGCTTTCTGCCTCGCTTGCCGCGGCGGCATGCCGGCCGCATCGATCGAGGCCGCCTGAGATACCTGATGCCGCGCGGCTCTCGCGCGAAAGAGTTCACACCGGGAGGAACTTGCCATGCCGATCACGACAACAAGGCGCCAACTGCTCGCCGGATCTTCGGCCGCGCTCGCGCTGCCGGCATTTGCCCGCGCGCAAGGCGCGATCAAGCCGCGTCTGACTGCGATCTCGCAATGGTCCGCAGGCAGCGATGGGGCTGCCATCACAGCGCTCGGCAAGAAATTCGAAGAGAAAGGCGGGGTTTGGCAGCACTCGCCCGTCCCCGGCTTCACCACGGAGATGATGAACAAGCTGCGTGCCCAGATCATGGCCGGCGATCCACCGGCCTGCTCGCAGCTCAAAGGTCCCGAGATCGCGGCTTGGTCGAAGATTGCCCCAACCGTCGATCTCGATGCCGTCGTCGCTGCCGCCGGCTACGAAAAGGTTATCGCTCCGGACCTTGCAAAATTGCACAAGCCGGGGGGCAAGTGGATTGCGCTGCCGTTGCAGATCTACAGCACCAACATGCTGTTTCTCTCCAAACGCGCAATGGACAAGGCCAAGGCCGACAAGATCCCCGTCACATGGGCTGAGTTCAACGACCTTGCCGAGAAGATGAAAGCAGGCGGAGTTCCCTATCCCATCGCCAACGGTGGCACCCGCCCGGACGACGGCCAGAAATTCGAGGCCGCTTTGGCAGGCATCAGTCCCACTGCATACCGCGCAGCCCTCATGAATCTCGACAAGAAGGCCCTGGAGGGCCCCGAGATAAAGGCGGCCTTCGTACAGGTGCGCAAGATTGCCGACTGGATGGACCCCAACGTCGGCGCCCAGCACTTTTCGACCAACCTGAAGCGCTTCGTCGACGGCGACATGGGCATGATGATCATGGGCGGGTGGGCGCAGGGCGTATTGCGCAACGCCGGTTTCAAGTTCGAGGACTTCATCATCGCCCCGGGCCCGAGCGACAATGGCAAGCCGGTCTTCCTGTTGAATGCCGATGCCTTCATATTCTGGCAGCGCAAGGAGCCCGACCTGCAAGCCGGCCAGACGCTGATGGCCCAGCTCGTCATGGATCCAGCGATCCAGACCATGTATTCGCAGATCACGGGATCGATCCCCGTGCGCACCGATGTCGATCTGTCGGGCGAAGGCTGGTCGGACGGTCAACGGCGGACCGCAGCAGCCCTGAAAGACGCGATCGCCAGCAATCAGGCCGTCCTCAGTCTCGCGCACAACATGGCGCAGGAAAACGGCATGACTGCAGCGATGATCGATGTGATCACGGAGTACGTGAAGAACAAGACGATCAAGCCGGAGCAAGCGGCCGTACGCCTCGCCGAGGCCGTCGAGAGCTCACGTTGACGATCGCCGTCTCGACAACACCGGGCCGGCCGGCTGCCTCTGACTGGGTACGCCGGCTGCCCGAATATTTGACGATCTGGGTGCCGCTGCTGTTGTCCGCCACGCATCTCATTGCGTTTACGCTGTGGACGATCTGGATATCGTTCACGCCCTCCACTCTGGTCCCGGTCTCGGGCTGGGTCGGTTTGCGCAACTATTCTGCGGTTGCAGCATCACGGAACTGGCAGATTGCTTTGGACAATCTGCTGCTGTTTGGCAGCGCATTCGTGTTGCTGAGTCTGGCGACCGGCCTCATCCTTGCGATCCTGCTCGATCAGCGCATCCGCGGCGAGAACCTGCTGCGGTCCATCTTTCTTTATCCTCTGGCGGTGTCATTCGTGGTCACCGGCACGGTCTGGAGTTGGTTGCTCAATCCGGGCCTCGGGATCCAGAAGCTGGTCCGCGACCTTGGCTGGACCACCTTCAGGTTCGACTGGCTGATCGACCGCGACATGGCCATTTGGACCATCGTCATCGCCGCGATCTGGCAATCCTCCGGTTTCGCCATGGCGCTGTTCCTCGCCGGCCTCCGCTCCGTCGACGCCGACCTGATCAAGGCCGCGCAGATCGACGGCGCCGGACCGATCCGAATGTACCGGCGCGTCATCCTGCCGACCCTTTGGCCGATCACCATCACCGTGATCGTCATCCAGCTGCAGTTCGCGATTTCGACCTTCGACCTCGTCCGCGCGCTCACCAACGGCGGCCCCGGAATCGCCACCCAGCTGCCGGCTCTTGTCGTCTACGACCTGATGTTCCAGCGCAGCCTGCTCGGACGGGGAGCGGCGGCGGCAGTGCTCATGTTGCTCATTCTTCTCGCGGTTTTGCTGCCCTATGCAGCGTGGCGTTACGTCCAGCGGCGGCGGGCGATCCATGCGTGAGCGAACCATCGCGCCAAGCCGGATTCTGATCTATCTCGTCGTCTCGCTGATCGCTGCAGCATGGCTCGCGCCATTGGCTGTTGTCGTGCTGAACTCGCTGCGCACCAACGAGGAGATCGCGCAGGCCTCGATGATCGGCTGGCCGAAGCAATGGGCATGGAGCAACTACGCCGCGGCCTGGAGCGGCTTCTGCGTTGCCGAGACCTGTGCCGGCATCCGGCCGTACATGCTGAACTCCGCGCTCGTCACGATTCCCGCGACGATTTTTTCGACCCTGCTGGGTGCTGTCGCCGGTTACGCCGTGTCGCTCTGGCGTTTTCGCGGCGATAGCTGGATCTACGGCATTGTGACCCTTGGCCTCTTCCTTCCCCAGCAGATGCGCTTGCTGCCCTGGACCATCGTGTTGCGCGATACGGGCCTGATGAACACGTTAACTGGTCTGGTCGTGATCCACACGATCCAGGGGCTGTCCTTTACCACCTTGTTCTGCCGAAACTACTACACTGCCATCCCGCAGGATTTGATAAGAGCTGCACGCATCGATGGCGCAGGGTTCTTTCGTATTTTCTGGCGCATCATCCTGCCGCTCTCGCCGCCTATTCTGGTCGTCACCGTGATCTGGCAGTTCACGCATATCTGGAACGAGTTTCTCTACGGCGTGACATTCACGACCGGTCAGCAGCAGCCGGTCACCGCCGCGCTAATCGCGCTATCCGCCGCGGTCGCCGACATCCCGCAGCATGGCGTGCAAAGCGCGGCGGTGATGATCGCCGCGCTGCCAACCCTGCTGATCTATCTGATCGGCGGCAAGTATTTCGTGCGCGGCCTCACCGCCGGCGCCGTGAAATGATCGGATTGTCATGGCAGCCCTAAGCATTCGCTCCCTGTCCAAGCGCTACGCCAATCTGGAGGTGCTCAAGGGCATCGATCTCGACATCGAGAGCGGTGAATTCACCGTGCTCGTCGGCCCATCCGGCTGCGGCAAGTCCACGCTGCTCAACATCATCGCCGGGCTCGACCTCCCGAGCGCAGGCACCGTGGAAATCGGCGGACGTATCGTCAACGACGTTCCGCCAAAGGACCGCGACATCGCGATGGTGTTCCAGTCCTACGCGCTCTATCCGTCGATGACGGTGCGCCAGAACATCACCTTCGGCATGGAATGCCGCCACGTACCAAAGGCGGAGCAGGAGAAGGCGCTGGCGAATGTGGCCAGGCTGCTCCAGATCGAGCCGCTGCTCGGCCGCAAGCCGTCGCAGCTCTCCGGTGGCCAGCGCCAGCGTGTGGCGATGGGCCGGGCGCTGGTGCGCGATCCCCTGCTCTTCCTGTTCGACGAGCCGCTGTCCAATCTCGACGCCAAGCTGCGCGTCGAGATGCGGATGGAGATCAAGCGGCTGCACCAGCGCATCGGCGCCACCATCGTCTATGTCACTCACGATCAGATCGAGGCGATGACGATGGCGACGCGCATCGCCGTGATGCATCGGGGCGTGGTGCAGCAGTTTGCCGACCCTGATACTGTGTATCGCTATCCCGCCAATCTGTTCGTGGCCCGTTTCATGGGCTCGCCGCCGATGAACACCATGCCGGCACGGCTCGAGGCAGACGCCGGCGGGCCGGTGGTCGTGATCGGCGCGGGGCGGCCGGACGAGGTCCGCCTCCGCCTTGGCCAATATGACGCGGCGGCACCCTTCGTCGGCCGTGACGTGGTGGTCGGGATCAGGCCGGAATGCATCGCCGAGGGCAGCCGCGTATTTTCCGCCGATCCGCCCGTCGTCGTCAACGCGCCGGTGGAGATGGTCGAGCCGACGGGGGCCGAAACGATCGTGCTGCTGCGGCTTGGCGGCGAGCCCGCGCTGGCGCGCATCACGCCGGACATCCGCCCCACACCGGGCGCCGTCGCCCCGTTCGCGCTCGACACGCGCCGCATCTGCCTGTTCGACCCCGAGACGGAGCGACTGATCGCATGACAAGAACGAGCTATGCCGGTCTTAGGGATCGCGTGGTGTTGATCACCGGTGGCGCCAGCGGCATCGGTGCCGCCTTCGTGCGGGCGTTCGCGGCGCAAGGGGCTCGCGTCGCGTTCCTGGATCTGGACGAAGCAGCCGGCCGGGCGCTGGTCGCGGAGGTGAAGGCCGCGGCTGGAACCGCACCCTTGTTCGTGCCGTGCGATCTCCTCGACATCGACGCCTTGCGCGGCGCCATGGCGCAGGTGCACGGATCGCTTGGCGATGCCGCGGTTCTCGTCAACAACGCCGCCAATGATCAACGCCAGGGACTGGCCGAGGTAACCCCGGCCGAGTTCGACTGGATGATCGGCGTCAACCTCAAGCACGTCTTCTTTGCCGCGCAAGCGGTGGTGCCGCAGATGCAGGCGCGCGGCGGCGGCTCGATCATCAACATGTCGTCGATTGCCTGGATGCGCGGCGCGCCGGGGCTGCCGGTCTACGCCGCGGCGAAGGCCGCGATCGTCGGCTTCACCAACTCCCTGGCCCGGTCGCTCGGGCCCGACCGCATCCGCGTCAACGCGATAGCGCCGGGGATGGTGATCACGGAGCGTCAGCGCCGGCTGTGGTATCCGGACGACCAGACGATCGCCGAGCTGCGCACGCGTCAGGCCATTCCCGACGCGGTGACGCCCGACGACATCGCCAACATGGCGCTATTCCTCGCTTCCGATGAGAGCCAGCGCATCACGCGGCAGTGTTTTCAGGTCGACGCTGGTCTCGGCTAAAGCGTGTACTCACAAACCCGAGCTGCTTCGTAGAGGTCCGCTCCGCATCCGATAGCCGTCGCGTTGGCGTACCTCACCCTTGGTCCGAGTTGGGCCAGAAGCGGTCCTCTACAATCCGCGCGACGTGACTTTCCAAAACCTATCCATGGCTGAGCAATGCTCTCTGGACTTCGGCCCCAGCAAGTTTGCTACCGACCTAAAATCGAATGCTTTCGTGCCATCTGCGTGCTGTAGTGATTCAAGAAAGCCGGTTGCCAAAGCGGCACGTTCTTGAGCAGAGCCGTCTTCGAGCGCTTTTTCGCAGAGTTCAAAAACGGATTGTATTGTGCTTTTTGGCAGTCGATTGAAATGCTCAACAAGAGCCTCTGCCAATCCGGTACCCGCGAGGGTTATGGGCACAACTTCCGGCGACCATTCGGCATTTAGCTTAGCGAGCGCCTCTCTCAATTGAGGTGCAAGATCAGCGATTCTTTCAAGGTAGCTCTCATTCCTAGGCATGCGATCAATATGTCGGACGCGGATCACGTCGGCAATGGGTCACAAACCGCCGATCACGCCCAAGGTTAGGAGGCTTCCGCTTTGCGCTGGCAAGCCGACGCTTGTGAGTACACGTCCTAGCTAGCCCGCCTGCCCTTGCGCATGGTCGCCAGCACGATGTCGGCTGCGAGTACGCTCGGCGACTTGTTGCCGGTCGACATGATCGTATCGAGCTGGGCGAACGCTTCCACCTGCTGTCGGCGCAACGGTGAATCGGTCAGAAGCTGCGAGAGCGCGGGCGCCAGGTTCTCCGGCGTGCAGTCTTCCTGCAGGAACTCCGGGATGACATCCTTGCCGATCACGAGATTGGCGAGGATCACCGAGGAGACGCGGATCGCGCGGCGCAGGATGAAGGCTTCGATCGCGCCGACCCGATAGGCCGTCACCATCGGAATGCCCGATAGCGCGAGCTCCAGCGTCACTGTGCCGGATTTTGCCAATGCCGCGCGCGCGATGCGGAAGGCGGCGCGCTTCTCGTTCTCGCCGACCACGATTTGAGGCTTGACCGGCCAGTTCGCGATGCCTTCGCGGATGGTGGCTTCGAGATGCGGCATGGTCGGCAGCATCAGTTCGAACGCGCGGCCTTCCGTCTGCAATCGGCCGAGCGTCGCGCCGAACACGTCGAGATGGTGCCTGATCTCGCTGCGGCGGCTGCCGGGCAGCACCAGCAAAACCGGCGGCCCGCTGTAGCGGCGCTTCTGCTCCTCCGCGTTCGGCCGCAGCGAGGACAATTGCTCGATCAGGGGATGGCCGACATAGCTGCATGGCGGCCCGCCGAGCTTGCGATATTCCTCCGGCTCGAACGGCAACAGGCCGAGCACATGGTCGACATAGCCGAGCATGGTCCGCGCCCGTCCCGGCCGCCAGGCCCAGAGCTGCGGCGAGACGTAGTCGACGACCGGGATCGCCGGATTGCGCGCCCGCACGCGGCGGGCGACACGGTGGGTGAAGTCGGGGCTGTCGATGATGACGAGCGCGTCCGGCGCGGCTTCGGTTATGGCCTCCGCGGTCTCGCGGATCAGCCGCAGGATCTTCGGCAATTGCTGCACCACCGCGGCGAAGCCCACGATCGAGAGCTGCTCGATCGGAAACAGCGTCTCCAGCCCCTGGCGCGCCATGGTGTGGCCGCCGACGCCCACGAACTGCACGCCGTCGCCGAGGCGCTGGCGCAGCACCTTCATCAAGGCGCTGCCGAGCCGGTCGCCGGATTCCTCCGTGGCGATCAGGAAGATCTTGCGCTTGGGATCGCGGCCTTGCATCACGCCGGCAGGCCGATGACGAAGAGATATTTGGCGTCGGCGAGCGCGATCATCGCCTGCGGCTCGGCGGCGATGGTATTGCCGGCGACGACGGCGATCCCGGCCAGCCCCGCGGCGGCGACGCCCTCGAGGGTGCGCGGGCCGATCGTCGGCAGGTCGAAGCGCAGATCCTGTCCGCTCTTCGGGACCTTCACCAGCACGCCCCGCCCAGTGGCGGCGCGGATGCGCCCCTCCTCGCGCAGCCGCGCCACGCGCGCGAGCAGCGCATCGGTGCCCTCGATATCCTCGACCGCCACCACATGGCCGTCGATCACGACCGCAGCCTGGCCGATGTCGAATGGACCGAGCGCGGTCAGCACCGCGCGTCCGCGCTCGATGTCGGTCTTGCCGGTGTCGCTCGGCCAGGCGCGGCTGATGCAGCCCTCAGGCATCAGCAGGTCGGGCGCGACATCCTTGATGCCGACCATGCGAAACCCGCCCTGCTCGAGAATGCGCCCGACGCCGGATAACAAATGATCGTCGCCGCCGCGGAAGGCGCGGATGACATTGCCGAGCAGCCGGAGCGTCGTGAAGTCGACGCGGACTTCCGAAAGCGAGGGCCGTACCAGCGTGCCGATGAAGATCAGGTCGCGGCAGCCTTCTTCGCGAAACAACCGCATGGCGCGGCCGAGTTGGCCGACCGAGATCCAGCGATGGCGGAATTTTTCCACCCGTGCCGGATCGCAGGCCCCCCGAAGGGGAAACAACACCGGCGTGATGCCGCGGGCGGCGAGCGATTCGGCAACCGCGAACGGCATCGCGCCGCCGCCGGCGACCACGCCGACCGGCGATGAAATCTCCGAAGCCGCCGATGTCATGCCCGCGGCCATCCCATCATCACTTCGCGATGGCGGGAAGACAGAGCGGGCGCTTGCCCTTGCCGATGAAGTCGAGGATTTCGCCGATCGCCGGATCGTCACCGGCGAGCGGCCGCGCCGCCTCCAGGCGTTCGGCAAAGGTAGCGGGGCCATGAAAGAGTTTCTGATAGAACGCGCGCACCGTCGCAAGCCGCTGCTTGGTGAACTTGCGCCGCTTCATGCCGATCAGGTTGAGGCCTTCGAGGACGGCATACTGGCCGTTGACGAGGCCGAACGGAATGACGTCGTCGCGCACGCCGCACACGCCGCCGACCATCACCTGCGGGCCGATGCGGGTGAACTGGTGCACCGCGGACAGACCGCCGATAAAGACGAAATCACCGATCTCGCAGTGACCGCCGAGCGTGGCCGAGGTCGCGAAGATCACGTCGTTGCCGACATGGCAGTCATGGCCGACATGGCTGCAATTCATGAAATAATTGCGGTCGCCGACCTCTGTGATGCCGCCGCCTGCGACCGTGCCGGCGTTCATGGTCACGGATTCGCGGATGGTGCAGCCCGAACCGATCTTGAGCTTCGTCAATTCGCCACGATAGCTGAGCGATTGCGGCGGCGTGCCGAGCGAGGCGAACGGATAGATGGTGCAATCGTCACCGATCGTGGTCTGCGCGGTGATATGCACATGTCCGATCAACTTGCAGTTACTGCCGATCACGACATGCGCACCGATGATGCAGAAGGGGCCGATCTCGGTGCCCTCGCCGATCACGGCGCCGTCCGCGATCCGTGCGGTGGGATCAATCTTACTCATCAAGCAATCTGACTCATCAAGAAGGTCTGATTAGGTGTTGAAGTCGCTCGGTTTTCCGCTGGTTAGCGCGACTATGCCCGATCTGTCCAGTGACGTATGATCTTTCCGTGTTTCAAGTGCCGGATGAGGCAGCCTTCCCGGCTCATCAACAAGTTCATGCGGAGCTTCAGGTATCGTGGTCAGGGCCCTGGCACTTCTCCTCGCACAACTCGCCGCCGCGCCGATCGTGTCCGAGACGATCGAGACCGGTGAACACCGGCACATTGACCTCGCGACATTCGAATGCCGCGACATCACCCGCAGCACGGTACTCCAGCGGGTCTGTTACGATCGTGCGCAGCAGGCCCTCGTCGTGGCTGTGGACGGCGCTTATGACCGCTATTGCAGCGTGCCGGTCGACACGGTCGAGCGCCTGCTCGGCGCACCGTCCATGGGACAGTTCTTCAACCAGAACATCAAGCGCGAGGTCAGCGGCGGCCGGTACGCGTGTCCTGCACGCGAGCGTATCCAGAGAAGTTGATCCCGCTCAGTCGGTCAGCATGGCGCCGACGTCGGCCTCCGCAACCACCTGGCCGTTGACCTTGGCGTCGCCGTGAAACCACCACATGGCCTTGCGGCGACCGATCGAGCGCATGTGGTATTCGATGGTATCGCCGGGCAGCACCGGCTTGCGGAACTTGCACTTGTCGATGGTCAGGAAGTAGACCGCGCGCGGCTTGTCGGTGCCTTCGACCGACTTGATGCCGATCACACCCGCAGTCTGCGCCATCGCTTCGATCATCATGACGCCGGGATAGACCGGGCGATCGGGAAAATGGCCCTGGAACGGCGGTTCGTTGAAGGTGACGTTCTTGATGCCGATGCCGCTGTAATCGGTGCGGATGTTGATCACGCGATCGATCAGCAGCATCGGAAAACGGTGCGGGAGCGTTTGCAGGATCATGTTGATGTCCACAAGCTCGAACCTGATCGGTGCTTCGTCCGTCACTCCCGTTCCTCCTGCTTCGGATCGGCCTTGCTGTCGCGCGCCAAGCGCTCGACCGCCAAAATTTCCTTGAACCACTGCCGGGTCGGCTTGGCAAAAAAACCACCCCAGCGTCCGTTGGGAGGAACGTCGTCCTTGACGCCGCTCATGGCAGTCACCTGAGCTCCATCCCCGATCTTGACGTGATTGTTGATGCCCACCTTCGCTCCCAGCGCCACGTTGTCGCCGAGGGTCAGGCTGCCGGCAAGGCCGATCTGGGCTGCCAGCAGGCAGTGCCGGCCAATGGTCACATTGTGGCCGATCTGGACCTGATTGTCGATTTTGGTCCCTTCGCCGATCACGGTGTCGCGCAAGGAGCCCCGATCAATGGTGGTGCCGGCGCCGACCTCCACGTTGTTCTGAATCAGCACGCGGCCGGTCTGGGGCACTTTTAGATGGCCCTCGGGACCGAAGAAGATGAAGCCGTAGCCGTCCTGGCCGATCGAGCAGCCGGGGTGGATCAGCACGTCGTTGCCGATCAGCGCGCACTGGATGGCGGTGCGTGCGCCGACATTGCAGTCCCGGCCGATCTTGACGCCGGGGCCTATCACGGCCCCCACACCGATCACCGTGCCGCTGCCGATCTCCACGTCAGGGCCGATCACGGCCAGGGGATCGACGATCACGCCGTCCTCGAGCCTGGCCGTGGGATCGATGATGGCCGACGGCGCGATGCCCTCGTTACCAGTCCAGGATTGCGGCCGGAGCGCGTCGCCATGCCACTCCCGCGCGATCCTGACGAAGGCGCGGAACGGCTGCGGCGCCCGCAGCACGGCGACATGCGCGGGCACCCGGGCCTCGAAGCGTGGGCTCACCAGGCAAGCACCGGCCTTGGTCGCCTTGAGCTCATCGGCATATTTGAGATTGTCGAAGAACGTCAGGTGCATCGGGCCGGCTTCGTCGAGCGAAGCAAGACCCCTGATGATTTGGCCGCCCCTGGCGGGATCGACCAGCTCCGCCTTGGTCAGCGTGGCTATGTCAGCCAGCGCTGAGGCGGGCGGCTGTGTGAAGAAGTTCGGCTGCGCCATTCCACCCCGTCGCGGTCCGGCTTCGGCATGAAGCGGCCAAGCCGCATCATGCCTCATCTCCTGGATTGGCACGATCCCTTTCGGAAACCGGTTCCTGTGGTCCGGATCGTGCCGTGCTGTTCGAATTAGAACGAGGTGCCGCCGCCGAACCGGAACTCCTGCGTACGGTCGTTCTTGCCCTTGGTCAGCGGCACGGCGTAGTCGAAGCGCAGCGGACCGAACGGCGAGGCCCAGATCAAGCCGACGCCGACCGACGACCGGACGGCATTGCCGTTGTCATAGACCAGGCCGGTGCAGGTTCCAGCCGAAGCTGGATTGACGGTCGACGGCGTGCAGCTCGAATTCTTGGTCGTGGTCACTTCGTTGGTCACCGACCACGTCGTCGGGCCCTGATAGTCGAACAGCCCGCCGGCGTCGGCGTAGACGGCGCCCTTCAGACCCACTTCCTTCGGCAGGAACCAGAACGGCATCTGCAATTCGAGCGAAGCACCCCAATATTTGGTGCCACCAAGTGCGTCCTGCGTACCGAAGGGGTTCAAATCGCGCGGTCCGATGCCGTTCGGGGCAAAGCCACGGACGAGGTTCGGGCCCATCTGGAAGTGATCGAGCATGCGCAGATCGCTGCCCATCTTGTTCAGCATGCCGCCCTGCAACCGGACCAGGCCGACGATGTCGGACACCAGCGGAGTGTAGTACTTAGCGTCGACAACCGACTTCAGGTAAGAGACGTCGCCGCCGACGCCGGCGAAGTCCTGACGGAAGTCGACGAGCAGACCGTCGGTGGGGTTCTTGTTGTTGTCGAGCGTGTTGTAGGTCAGCGAATAGCCGAGCGCCGAAGTCAGGGTCTTGCCGCTGGCCAGCTCCTTGCGCACCGGCAGCGAGGCTTCACCGTCGCTGTAGCAGCCGAGGCCGTTGGTGGAGGCGAGGCTCAGGCCGGTTGCGTTGGCGAAGGCTGGGCTCGGGTTGAACGCTGGATTCGCGCTGCCATCGGGCAGAGTCTGTACGTTGTTACAGTTCGCCAGGTAAGACGGCAGCGTGATTTCCTGCCGGTAGATCGAGTAGCGCACCTGCAGCGACAGATCTTCACGCAGGGAGAAACCGAGGCGCGGGGAGAAGCCGAGCGTCTTGGTGCCGTAGGAGATGTAGCTGTTGGATTTCTGCTCACGCTGATAGAGGTCGAGACCCAGCGCGACACGGTAGTCGAGCAAATAGGGCTCAACGAACGACAGCGAGTAGCCACGGGCGTACTGACCATAGGTCACCGACGCCTTGGCGAACAGGCCGCGGCCGAGCAAATTGCGCTCGGAGACCGAGACTTCGGCCAACGCGCCGTCGGTGGTGGAGTAACCACCCGAAACCGAGAAGTCGCCGGTCGATTTCTCTTCCATGTCCACGAGCAAGATCACGCGGTCGCTCGACGAGCCGGGCTCCGTCGTAATCTTCACGGTCTTGAAATAGTCGAGGTTCTTCAAGCGGCGCTCGGCACGGTCGACCAGCGCGCGGTTGTAGGCATCGCCCTCGGAGACGTCGAACTCGCGACGAATCACGTAGTCGCGCGTGCGGGTGTTGCCGCGGAGGTTGATGCGCTCGATATAGGTGCGCGGACCCTCGTCGATGTTGAATACGACCGACACGGTGTGCGCTTCGAAGTTGCGGTCGCCGCCGGGACGGACCACGGCGAAGGCATAACCGCGCCGTGAGGCTTCGATCTGCATCTCCTCGACCGACTTCTCGACCGATTCGACGTTGTAGAGCGAGCCGACATTGACGCGCGAATAGTTGCGCATCGAGGTGGGATCGAAGTTCGGAATGCTGGAGCGGAAGTCGATCGAGCCGACCCGGTATTGCGAGCCTTCCTCGATCTTGAAGGTAACGTTGAAACCCTTCTTCTCCGGATCGTATTCGGTGAGCGCGGCTACGACCTGGACGTCGGCGAAACCGTTCTTGAGATAGAAGCGGCGGATCAGGTCGCGGTCGGCCTCGACCCGATCGGGATCGTAGATGTCGCTGCTGGCGAGGAAGCTCAGCAGGTTCGATTCGTGCGTCTTGATGATGTCGCGCAGGCGGTAAGACGAGAACGCGTTGTTGCCGACGAACTCGATCGACTTGACGCCGGTCTTGGCGCCCTCCTCGACCGTGAAGACGAGATCGACGCGGTTGTTCGGCTGCTCGATGATTTCAGGCGTGACGCGGACGTCGTAGCGACCGGAACGGCGATAGATTTCGGCGATTCGCAGCGTGTCGGACTGCACCATGGCGCGCGAGAAGGTGCCGCGCGCCTTGGACTGGACTTCACCGGTGAGCTGCTCGTCCTTGATCTTCTTGTTGCCCTCGAAGGCAATGCGGCCGATCACCGGGTTTTCCACCACGGAGACGACGATCTGGCCACCGGCACCGCGGTTGATCCTGACGTCCTGGAACAGGCCGGTCTCGATCAACGCCTTGAGGCCGTCGTCGATGGCGCCTTGATCCAAGCGACCGCCGGGACCCGGCTTGAAGTAAGAGCGGATCGTCTCCACCTCGACGCGGCGATTTCCCTCGACGGAAATCGACTGCACGGTCTGAGCAAGCGCAGACGAAGACACAAAGGCAGCCCCAACCGGGGCAAGCACCGGCGCGCCGAACATGATCAGGGTTGCGAGCAAGCCCCCCCGGAGTCGCAGTCCAAACTTCATTGCGCAACGCGCCCTTATCATTCCGTACCAGACCCAACCCCAAAGCCGGTCTGGAGATTCCCCAAGTTCAAGCCGCTTGTAGACAATTTCACCGACGCCGCAAACGGCCGAGCGCGCCGTAATTTCATTTTCATTCCAAGACGTTGCCCAAGAGCAACGCCCCGCAACGCCACAAAAAAGCCCCTATCAGGATGAGGCCATCCGGAGGATGTCGTTATAGGTGGCAAACACCATCAACATCAGCACCAAGCCGAGCCCGATTCGGAACCCCATCTCCTGAGTTCGCTCGGACAGGGGTCGCCCCCGCGCCACCTCCGCCGCATAGAACATAAGGTGACCGCCATCGAGCAGCGGGATTGGGAACAGATTCAACAGGCCGATCGACACCGACAGCACCGCGCAGAGGTTGATCACGAACTGGAACCCGGCGCTGGCGGCCTGCCCCGACATTTTGGCAATGCCAAGCACGCCGCTGACTTCGTTCGGATTGCCGTTCCCGACGAACAACGAGCCCAGGAACTTGAAGGTACTGGTGATGATGAACCAGACCTGCTCGACCCCGATCTTGAGCGCTTCGCCGACGCCGACCGGCGACGTCGAGGCCTCGCCGGCCTGAGACTTGTGCTCGATGCCGAGCACGCCGAGACGGTGGCTGTTGCCGAAGGGATCCTTGCGCTCGAGCAGCGCCGGGGTCGCCGTCAGCGACACGATGGTGCCGTCCCTCTTGACCTGGAAGGCAAGCGGCGAACCGGCATTCATCGCAACCATGCGTTGCATGTCGGCAAAGCTCTCGATCGGCTTACCGTCGATCTGGACGACGACGTCGCCAATCTTGAAGCCGGCCGCCGCCGCAGCGCCGTCGGCGACCACACCGTCGACGCGCGCGATCGTGCTCGGCTTGCCGTAATACAGCGCCATGCCGGCGAAGATCAGCGCGCCCAGGATGAAATTGGCGATCGGTCCGGCGGCAACAATGGCGGCGCGCGGGCCGACCTTCTTGTGATGAAAGCTGCCGGCGCGCTCCTCGGCCGTCATGGCCGCAAGCTTCTCGGACGATGGCGTCGAAGCCTCGCTCTCGTCGCCGAAGAACTTGACGTAGCCGCCAAGCGGGATCGCCGAGATCTTCCAGCGGGTGCCATGGCGGTCGTTGAAGCCGACCAGCTCAGGTCCGAAACCGAGCGAAAAAGTTAACACGCGAACGCCCGCCCAGCGCGCGACCAGAAAATGGCCGAGCTCATGGAAGAACACGACGATGGTCAGGACGAACAGGAAGGGAACCGCGTAGCCGAGGAGCCCATGGCTCAACGTATTGAAACTATGGACAAAAAAGTCGATCATCGAATTCCCTCATCCAGCGCCGCAAGGCCCTGGCCCCGAACCATCTAGGATGCCTTTAAGGCAATTTGAGGCAATAGGGCGGCAGCCCTATTTCGCGCAACATGGTCAACGGCGATTGCATCGTCCGCTGACGTCAGCGGGACCTGGTTCCCGCTGCGGATCCAGTCGTCCAGCGTCGCCTCCACCAGCCGGGCAATCGCGCCGAACCGGATCTTGCCGGCGATGAAGGCGGCGACCGCAACCTCGTTGGCGGCGTTGTAGACCGTGGTCGCCCCCTTCCCGGTCCGGAGCGAATCGAACGCCAGCCGCAGCCCGGGGAAGCGCTCGAAATCCGGCGCCTCGAAGGTCAACTGGCCGATCTTGGCCAGATCGAGCTTGGCGGCCGGCCCCTTGATGCGGTCGGGCCAGCCGAGGCAATGCGCGATCGGCGTACGCATGTCGGGTGAGCCGAGCTGGGCCACGACCGAGCGATCGGAGAACTCGACCATGCCGTGGATGATCGACTGCGGATGTACGAGGACGTCGATCTCATCCGGGCTCAGCGCGAACAGATAGGAAGCCTCGATCACCTCGAGCCCCTTGTTCATCATCGAGGCGGAATCGATCGTAATCTTCTGGCCCATGCTCCAGTTCGGATGCTTCAGGGCTTGCGCGAGTGTCGCCTGCTCGATGTCGGCAGGCTTCCAGGTCCGGAACGGGCCGCCGGAGGCCGTGATGATGACACGGACGAGCTCGTCGCGATTGCCCGAGCCGAGCGCCTGGAACAGCGCATTGTGCTCGGAATCCGCGGGCAGGATGCAGGCGCCCGCTTTCGCCGCGCGCTGCATGAAGAAATCGCCGGCGCAGACGAGACATTCCTTGTTGGCGAGCGCGACATGCGCGCCGCGATCGACCGCGGCCAGTGCCGGCTTCAGCCCGGCCGCGCCACTCACGGCGGCCATCACCCAATCGGCCGGACGCGCGCCGGCCTCGATGACCGCGCTTTCGCCGGCGCCGCATTCGGTGCCGGTGCCCGCGAGCGCAGCCTTGAGCTCGGCAAACTTGGAGGTGTCGGCGATCGCGACGTAACGCGCCGAAAATTCTTTCGCGAGCTTTGCCAGCGCCTCGACATTGCTGTTCGCCGTCAGCGCCTCGACACGGTAGCGCTCGGGAGAGGCGCGCAGCAGATCCATCGTGCTGTCGCCGATCGAGCCGGTGGCGCCGAGAACCGTGACGCTGCGGACGGTCGACGCCGCAGCCTTGTTGTTACGCAATGGAACCGCGCTCATATGTTCACCAAACCATAAGACCGCTTCCGGCGCTATGCACACCATGGCGGAGGAAGCCGATAATCCATGCCACCAGGATGGCAGCGACAAAACCGTCCAGACGGTCCAATAGCCCGCCGTGGCCGGGAATTAAGTGACTGGAATCCTTGACATCGAAGCGCCGCTTGACCGCGGATTCGAACAGATCGCCGCAGGCCGACACGACCGAGAGGACCGCGGCGACGAGCAGCAATGGAGCCAACTTTCCGATCCCACAAGCGGCAAAGGCGACCGCGACCAAAAGGCTCGCGGCAAAGCCGCCGAGCGCTCCTGCCCAGGTCTTCTTGGGGCTGACGCGCGGCCACAGCTTCGGTCCGCCGATGCCGCGGCCAGCGAAATAGCCGCCGATATCGGTTGCCCACACCACGAGCAGCACGAACATCAGCGCGGCGAAGCCGTTCACGAGATCCTTCCGCAGCAGGATCGAGGCGAGCAGCGCTGCCGATGCATAGGCGAATCCGGAAGCCGCCCAGACGAACTTGCCTCGCGCGATCACCGTCACGATCGCACCGCCAATCAGGCCGGTGATGATTGCGGTCTTCAGCGCGCCAAAGGCGACGCACAAGCCCATCGTGGCGATGACGATCGTCCCCGCCCCGGTCAGCGCGGTCGAGCCTGCGCCCACCACCATCAGCCATTCCGCGAACAGTCCGATCGACACCAGGGTGACGAGCAGCGCCCAGAGCCAGCCGCCGGCATAAGCGAGTGCAATGGCGAGCGGCGCCAGCACCAACGCTGCGAGGATTCGCATCACGAGATTGCTCGGGGCAGGCTGAGAGCCGGCCGGTGCGGACTCGGGTTCGCTCACGAGGCGGTTTTCGCGACCAGGCCGCCGAAACGGCGCTCGCGCCTGGCGAATTCGGCGATTGCGCCTTCCAGCGCCGCCTTGTCGAAATCGGGCCAGTGAATCGGCACGAAGACAAGCTCGCTATAGGCGGCCTGCCACATCAGGAAGTTGGACAGACGCTGCTCGCCACTGGTGCGGATGATGAGATCGGGATCGGGAATGTCGGGCGCGTCGAGATGAGCGCCCAGTGTCTCGGCGTCGATCGTATCAGGATTGCGCCGGCCCTCGGCGACTTCGCGCGCGAGCTTCTGCGCCGCCTTCGCGATCTCCTGCCGCGAGCCGTAATTGAAGGCGACGACGAGCGTGAGCCGCGTGTTATCGCGCGTCAGTTCCTCCGCCTCGTTGAGAAGTGCGCAGATGTCGCCCTCAAGTCCGTCCCGCTCGCCGATGATGCGCACCCTGACGCCGTCGCGACGCAGGCTCGCCAGATCATTGCGGATGAAGCGGCGCAACAGGCCAAAGAGATCGCCGATCTCGCTCGCCGGGCGTGACCAGTTTTCCGAGCTGAAGGAGAAGATGGTGAGATAGCGGATGCCAAGCTCATGCGACGCGCGAACCACGCGGCGCAGGGCCTCCACGCCGCGGCGATGGCCTTCCGCCCGTGGCAAGCCGCGCGCGGCCGCCCAACGCCCGTTGCCATCCATGATGATGGCGACATGCGCAGGCGCATCGGACCGATCGGGTCCTTCCGTTGCGGGCGCGGCGGCGTTGGACATGAGGCTGCCTTAAAGCATGACCCGGAAGAATGCGAAGCGGTTTTCCGAAAAGATCATGCGCGAACAATAACCTAAAGCGCGATCCATCGCGCTTTAGACGGTGAGGATTTCTTTTTCCTTGGCGGCCAGCAACTGGTCGATCTCGGAGATCGTGCCGTCGGTCGCCTTCTGCACCTCGTCGGCATGGCGCTTCTGATCGTCCTCGGACATCTCGTGATTCTTCTCGAGCTTCTTGAGAACGTCGAGACCGTCGCGGCGAACATGGCGCGCGGCGACCTTGGCGGCTTCCGCGTATTTGTGCGCGACCTTGACGAGCTCCTTGCGACGCTCCTCGTTGAGCTCGGGGATGCGCAGGCGCAGCACCTGGCCTTCAGTCGCCGGCGACAGGCCGAGATTGGAATCGACGATCGCCTTCTCCACTGCCTTGACCATCGACTTGTCCCAGACCTGCACCGAAATCAGGCGCGGCTCCGGCACGCTGACGGTGGCGAGCTGGTTCAGCGGCATGTGGCTGCCATAGGCGTCGACCTGCACCGGATCGAGCATCGAGGCCGAGGCGCGACCGGTGCGCAGCCCGCCAAGTTCGTGCTTGAGCGACTGGATCGCCCCCTGCATGCGGCGCTTCACTTCGTTGAGATCGAAATTATCCGTGGCCATCACGTTTCTCCTTCAAAATCCCGGCGACCTCTCCGCACCCTTCCTAAAGGGCGCAACGACAAGCCGTCAGCCGGCGACAATGGTTCCGTGGCCGCCGCCACGCAGTACAGCGCCGATCGAACCCGGCTCCGCAATCGAGAACACGATGATAGGCAGCGACGTCTCGCGGGCAAGCGCGAAGGCGGTCGCATCCATCACCTTGTAGCCGCCCTCGATCGCCTGAGAATGCGTCAGACGGTCGAACCGCGTCGCCGTCGGGTCCTTCTTCGGGTCGGCCGAGTAGACGCCATCGACATTGGTCGCCTTCAGCACCGCCTGGGCGCCGATCTCGGCGGCACGCAGCACCGCGGTCGTGTCGGTGGTGAAGAACGGATTACCGGTTCCGCCGCCCAGCAGCACGATCCGGCCCTCGGCGAGGTATTTGTGCGCCGCGGTGCGGGTGAACAGCTCGGAAATCTCGGGCATGACGAAGGCCGACAGCGTGCGCGCAGGCGTGCCCTTGCGCTCGATCGTGGCTTCGAGCGCGAGGCAGTTCATCATCGTAGCGAGCATGCCCATGGTGTCGCCGGTCGGGCGCGACACGCCGCGCGAGGAGACCTCGACACCGCGAAAGAGATTGCCGCCGCCGATCACGACGGCGACTTCGGTGCCGAGATGGCGGGCTGCGATCAGATCGTCGGCGACCCGGTCGATGGTCGGTTGATCGATGCCAAAACCCTGCGGTCCCGCGAGATATTCGCCGGACAGCTTGATCACGACGCGACGATAGACCGGATCAGTCATGAGCACTTTCCTTGTCCGGGCGCCGCTTCCGGCGGCACGCCGGAAGGAACGTTCCGGCGCTTACTTCTTGCCGCTGGCCGCCGCGACCTCGGCCGCGAAGTCGCTTTCCTGCTTCTCGATTCCCTCACCGAGAGCATAGCGCACAAAGCCCGCGATCTTCACCGGGCCGCCGACCTTGCCTTCGGCTTCCTTCACCGCCTGCGCCACCGACTTGCCGGTGTCGTGGATGAAGGCCTGCTCGAGCAGGCAGACTTCCTTGTAATAGGTCTTCAGGCCGGACTCGACGATCTTCTCGATCACGTTCTCGGGCTTGCCCTGCTGGCGATATTTGTCGGCGAGCACGTCCTTCTCGCGCTTGACGACCGCCGGATCGAGACCGGACGGATCGAGCGCCAGCGGGTTGGCGGCCGCGACATGCATCGCAATCTGGCGGCCAAGCGTTGCGAGCTCGTCGGCCTTGCCCGGCGATTCCAGCGCCACGATCACGCCCATCTTGCCGGCGCCCTCGACGACCGCGCCGTGGACGTAGCTCGACACCACGCCCTGGCTGACTTCGAGCGAAGCTGCGCGGCGCAGCGTCATGTTCTCGCCGATGGTGGCGATCGCGTCATTGATCGCTGTTTCGATCGTGACGTCGCCGACCTTGGCGGCCTTGATCTTCTCGACATCGGCGCCGACGTTGAATGCGACCTGGGCGATCATCTTGACGAGGCCCTGAAACTGGCCGTTGCGCGCGACGAAGTCGGTCTCGGAATTGACCTCGACCACGACGCCCTTGTTGCCCTTGGTGAGCGCGCCGATCAGACCCTCCGCGGCGACGCGGCCCGACTTCTTGGCGGCCTTCGACAGGCCCTTCTTGCGCAGCCAATCCTGCGCCGCTTCCAGGTTGCCGTCATTTTCGGTCAGCGCGGCCTTGCAGTCCATCATGCCTGCGCCGGTCGACTCGCGCAGGTCCTTGACCATCGCAGCTGTGATCGTTGCCATCGTTCAAAATCCTTTTTGCCTGCCGGTTTACCGCGGCGCGGCCAGATCGCCTCGCCGCGGTCCATCTCAGGAATTCGCGTCAACTGAAATGGTGGCCGGAGCTTGTCCGGCCAACCCATCGCTCTTTTTGACTATTCCGCTTCCGCGGTCAGCGCCTTGGCCTTGGCCACCCAGGCGTCCGCACGGCTCGGCAGGCCGACTTCTTCGCCGATCTTGTGCGCGGTGTCGTGATCGAGCTCGGCCAGCTGCCAAAAGTGGAAGATGCCGAGGTCGTTGAACTTCTTCTCGATCGCGCCCGATACGCCCGGGAGCTTCTTGAGGTCGTCGGAGGTGCCGCGCGGACCGGCGAGGCCCTGGAAGCCGCTCGTGGCAGCGGGCAGCTCTTCTGCGACCGGCCGAACCGAAGCGCCGACGTCGATGCCGGAGTCACCCTGGGCGCGCGAAATGCCGTCGATCGCAGCGCGCGCGATCAGATCGCAATAGAGCGCGATCGCGCGGCCGGCGTCGTCATTTCCCGGCACCACATAGGTGATGCCCTTCGGATCCGAATTGGTGTCGACGATCGCGGCGACCGGGATGTTGAGCCGCTGGGCTTCCTGGATCGCGATGTCTTCCTTGTTGGTGTCGATCACGAAGATCAGGTCGGGCAGACCGCCCATGTCCTTGATGCCGCCGAGCGAGCGGTCGAGCTTGTCGCGCTCGCGCTGAAGCGTCAGGCGCTCCTTCTTGGTGTAGGAGGAGGCATCGCCGCCGGCGAGCACGTCGTCGAGATGGCGCAGGCGCTTGATCGAGCCCGAGATCGTCTTCCAGTTGGTCAGCGTGCCGCCGAGCCAGCGCGAATTGACGAAGTACTGAGCGCAGCGCTTGGCCGCGTCGGCAACGCCGTCCTGCGCCTGGCGCTTGGTGCCGACGAACAGGATGCGGCCGCCCTTGGCGACGGTGTCGCTGACCGCCTGCAAGGCGTTGTGCAGCAACGGCACGGTCTGCGCGAGGTCGACGATGTGGATGTTGTTGCGAGCGCCGAAAATGAACGGCGCCATTTTCGGATTCCAGCGGTGAGACTGGTGACCAAAGTGCACGCCGGCTTCGAGGAGCTGACGCATAGTGAAATCGGGTAGTGCCATCGTTCTAATTCTCCGGTTGGTTCCTCCGGAAGCGTGTGAGCAGAACGGAGCGTTGTCGCCCCGGCTGCCACCGGACGGCCTTGTGAGCCATGCTTCCGTGTGAGATGGCGCGGTGTATAGCGCGATTTCGGCCAGAAGCAAGGAAATAAGGGCCTTTCGGGGCGGCTTTCGCCCGCGAGAGGCCCCCCTTCCCTAAAGACCGCGCGGCGGCCTAGCCCCTGCCTAGCATCTGGGCTGGTTCGGCGGGCACTTCTTTGCCGCCGGCGGCGGAGCCGCGGGACGCGGCGGAGGTGCTGGCGGCGGTGCTGCCGGCCGTGGCGGCGGCGGTGGCGCGACGGCCATCCGGGGCGGCGGAGGTGGCGCCGGCCGGGCGACCGGCGGCGGCGGCGCGGGTCGCGCCATTGGCGGCGGCGCCGGCCGAGCGACCGCTACGGGCGGAGCCACCCGCGCCGGTGGCGGCGGCGCAATACGCGACGGAGGCGGAGGCGTCGGCCGCGCCACGGCCTGAGGCCGCGGTGGTGGTGCCGACGGCCGGGCAGCCTGGGCGGGAGCAGCGCTCGGCTGATGCGGCGGCCTGATCGGCTCCCGCGCCGCCGAGGGCGGCGGCGTGACCGGTCGTCCAATTGCGCCAGGAGGCGTGCGGGCAGCCGCCGGCGAACCAGCGGGCTCGCGGGTCGCGGACTTGCCATGGTCCCCAGGCCCGGTCCCGGGCGGGGCCTGTGCCACCGGCGGCTTCGGCAGTTGGCCGGGCACAGCGGCTGAGTTTGTCGGCGTGGCCGCAGTCGCCGGCGCGGCGGCGGTCGGCGCACCGGGATGAGCCGCCGGCGGAGCGCCGGGAGTAGCAGTCGTCGGCACCCCCGCAGGCGCTCCCGGACGGGTCGGCGGCGGTGCGCCGGGTGCGGTGGCCGTCGGCTGCCCGGGTCTGCCGCCCGGCAATGGCCCGGCTCCCGCTGGCGGTGCAGGTGGGCCGCCATGGGTGCCGGGAACCGGCAGCGTGTTGGCTTGGGGCAGCTTGGCCGGTGGGGTTGCAAGTGGAGTGGCAGATGGACTGGCAGGCGGAGTGAGAGGTGGCGTACCGGTCGGCGCGACATTGGCCGGCCGCGCCGGAGGCGTTCCTGGCCTCGCCGTCGGCTGCATCGTCGCGCTCGGGGGCATCGGCGCCTTTCCCTGCTGGATCAGGGTGGCGCGCTGCACGGCCGCCTGCGGCATGGCTGAACCAGCCGGATTGGTGCGCCCGGCAATGGCCGGCGTGAGATTGCCTGGTCCGGCACCCGCCCCCACCGGCGGTGCCGGCGGCTGGTTGATCACCGTGTTGATGACCGTCCTGTTATGGATGTTCTGATAGATGATATTGTTCGGCGGCGGTGCGACATAGACCGGCGGCCTGACGAACACAGGGATCGGCACGAACATCGGCTGCGGCAGCACGAACAGGCCGATCACCGGCATCGGCGGCGACAGCACAACGAAATCCGGCGGCGGCGGCGGCAGATAGTAGACCGGCGGCGGTGGTGGCGGCGCGAAGCCAAAATCCGGATCGCTGAAATACAGCACGGGACGGTCGACATAGACCACCTCCTCCGGCGGCGGTGGCGGCACGTCGTAGTCGATCATCGCAAAGCTCGGCGGCGGCTCGGGCGGCGCGGTGAGGATCGCCAGGCGCCGGCGCGCATCCGCCGCATGCGGACCACGCGGATAGCGACGCAGATACGACCAATAGGCTTCCGGCGTGTCGGTGCGATAGGTCCGCCGCCAGGTGATGGCCTCGCGGCGCGCCGCGACGATCACCATCACCCGCTTCGACAGCGGGTCGCCCGGATAGGCGGTGAGAAACTCTTCGTAGGCAGGTAGCGTGTCGCGCGTGAGCGCGGCGGCATAGGCATCCTGCACGCCGAGATCGCGGATCGGCTTGTTGCGGATCGCGGCGACCTGGTCGGGTGCGGCCTCCGGCGGCGGCGCGTCGGGCCCGCGCTCGAAGAACGAGAATGGCGCCGATATCTTCTGCTCGTTCCAGGGCACCTGCGCGCCCTTGCTGGCCTCGTTGACGCGCAGGCGAACGCGGTCGAACACCTCAGGCAGCGGCAAGCCGCCGGTGCGGATCATCTCCGCCAGCGATTGCGCATAGATGCCGTAAGGTCCGGGCTCCTCGGGCGCCACCGTGCCGGGCGCGGCGTTGAACGCGATCAGCATGTTGGCGTCGGGCTCGACCAGCGCAAGTCCGCCCGCGATCTGCTGGCCGCCCTCCACGAAGGGCTGCGCCCGCGCTGCGTCGAGCACGACGATATTGGCCTTGAGCGGAACGGAGGCGAGCTGGCGGAGATAGTCGCCGATGCGCAGGCCTTCGGTCGGAATGTCGGTGTCGCGGGTGATGTTGGAATCGACCGGGATGAAGTAGTTCTCACCGGCGAGTTGCACGCCATAGCCGGCGAGATAGACCATCGCGACGGTGCCCGGTCCGGAGGCCTGCGCCTTCTGGATGAAATCGCGAAAGCTCTTGCGCAGCGTGTCGCCGTCGAGATCGCGGGCGCCGACGACGTCGAAGCCCGCCGCCTGCAGCGTCTGCGCGATCAGGCCGGCATCGTTTGCCGTCGTCGCCAGCGGCGACTTGGCATAGGCGCCGTTGCCGACCACGAGTGCGATACGCTTTTCCTGCTGCTGCGCACGCGCCGGATCCGGTACGCCGGCGGCTAGGACCGCGATCGGCAGGAGAAGGCAAATGAAGGCTCTGAGCGTCCCACGCATGGCTTGCTTGCCCGTTTTTGTTGTTGAGGTGCCGCCGCGCATCAGACGCGCCGCCAGCTGAATGGCACTTGAACGAAAGGCTTCCAAATAACGAAGGCTTGGATTGAGGCGGCGGCATGGCGCCCGCGCGCCCGCGTCAGCCTCGCGACAACGAACCGGCGCGAGCCGGTCCATCTCGTCAGATCTGCGCGATCAGGTCGACCGTTCCCGTCGTGAGCCGATAGATGCCGCCGACGACCTTCAGCTTGCCCTGCTCGACGGCCGCATTGAGGATCGGCGCGGCCGACTTAAGCTTCGCGACATTGTCGATGACGTTCTGCCGGATCGCCTTGTCGAGGACGTCCCCACCCTGCTGCATCGCAGCCTTCGCTGCGGGCGCGATCGCATCGACCAGCGAGGGAATATGGCCCGGTGGCGGCTTGTTGTCCTTGATCGCCTTCAGCGTCGCATCGACCGCGCCGCAACTGTCATGGCCCAGCACCAGAATCAGCGGCGCGTTGAGCACGGCCACCGCGTATTCCATGCTGGCGATGGTCTCCGTGCCGGCGAAATTTCCTGCGACGCGGCAGACGAACAGATCGCCACGGCCCGTGTCGAAGGCATATTCCGGCGCGATGCGCGAATCGGCACAGCTCAGCACGGCCGCGAACGGATTCTGTCCGCCGGCCAACGCCTCGCGCTCGTGCTTGAAATCGTGCCGCCGCGACATGCCGTCGACATAGCGCGCATTGCCTTCCGTCAGGCGCTTCAATGATGCGTCGGGCGACAGCACGTTCTGCGGCTTGGGCGGCGCCTTGGTCTCCTTGGCAAAGGCTCTGCCGGTCAGCGCGAGGCCGAGCGCCGAGGCACCAAACAACATCGCGGATCGTCGCGACGGCCCCGTGTTTCCCTGCAGAGCTTCAGAGCATTTGTCGCACATGTCGCGTTTCCTCCCGGCGAGGTGGACGATGGCATCGCCGCGATCATAGCCGCAATGACGTGACGAAACCACAACATCCGCAGGGAGCACGCACGACTTCAGCGCCGCCCCCTCGATCAGAGCTGCTGCACGTCCACGACGCCAGCGACTGCCTTGATGGCGCCGGCGATCTGCGGCGAGACCTTGAAGCGGCCGGGCAGCTTCATCTCGACCTCGGTCTCGAGGTCGAGCATCATGACCAGCGAGACCTCGCCGTCGCCGTTGGAGCGCGGCGCGGTGCCCGGACTGCCGACCTTCGGCGCGGCGCCGTTCGAAGCGGCCATGTCGGGGCCGGCGAGACGCTTGGCGATCGAGTCCAGGGGCTTGGTATCGCGCACGAAGATGCGCAGGCCCTTCTGCGTCTTGGCCGCGGCCTCGTCCAGCGGTTCGGCGTGCAGCACGCGCGCGCGGACATCCTCGCCCTGGAGCTCGGCGCCGAGCTGGAGCAGCACCGCGGCGCCCGGCTCCAGCACGTCGCGATATTGTGCGAGGCCTTCGGAGAACAGCACCGCCTCGAAGTGACCCGTGGGATCAGAGAGCCCCATGATGCCCATCTTGTTGCCGGTCTTGGTGCGCCGCTCCATCCGCGACACCACGGTGGCAGCGACCTTGCCGGCGGTGGCGCCGGTCTTCACCGCGCGCGAGAACTCGGCCCAGGACTGCACGCGCAGCCGCTTCAGCACGGTGGCGTAATCGTCGAGCGGATGTCCCGACAGGAAGAAGCCGATCGCGTCATATTCGCGGCGCAGCCGCTCGGCCGGCAACCAGGGCTCGATCTGCGGCAGCATGATGGTCGGCGCGTCGGCCGAGCTGCCGAACATGTCGTTCTGGCCGATGGTCGCAGCTTCGTTCGCCCGCTGGCATGCCGCGAGAATCGAATCTGCGCCGGCGAAGACCCGCGCCCTGTTCGGCTCCAGGGTGTCGAAGGCGCCCGCGGCGGCCAGGCTTTCGATGATGCGCTTGTTGATCGCGCGCGGCGACACCCGCGCGGCGAAGTCGGCGAGCGAGGTGAACAAGCCGTTTTTGGTCCGCTCCGCGATGATCTGCTCGACGGCCGCGATGCCGACGCCCTTCAGCGCCGCGAGCGCGTAGTAGATGGTCTTGTCGCCGACCTCGAAAGTCGCGCCGGAACGGTTGACGTTGGGCGGCTCGACCTTGATGCCGAGGCGCTGCGCCTCGGCGCGGAATTCGGACAGCTTGTCGGTATTGTTGAGATCGAGCGTCATCGACGCCGCGATGAACTCCACCGGGTAATGCGCCTTCATGTAGGCGGTGTGGTAGGACACCAGCGCATAGGCCGCCGCGTGGCTCTTGTTGAAGCCGTAGTCGGCGAATTTCGCCAGCAGCTCGAAAATGGTGTCGGCCTGCCCCTTCGGCACGCCGTTTTTCACTGCGCCTGCCACGAATATCTCGCGCTGCTTCTCCATCTCGGCGCGGATCTTCTTGCCCATTGCGCGGCGCAGCAGGTCGGCGTCGCCGAGCGAATAGCCCGACATCACCTGCGCGATCTGCATCACCTGTTCCTGGTAGATGATGACGCCGAAGGTCTCCTTGAGAATCGGCTCCAGCACGGGGTGGAGATATTCTGGCTCCTCGTCGCCGTGCTTGCGCGCGCAATAGGTCGGGATGTTCGCCATCGGGCCCGGTCGATAGAGCGCGACCAGCGCGATGATGTCCTCGAAACGGTCGGGGCGCATGTCGACCAGCGCGCGCCGCATGCCCTGGCTTTCAACCTGGAACACGCCGACCACCTCGCCGCGCGCCAGCATCTGGTAGCTTTCGGCATCGTCGATCGGCAGCGTGGCGAGATCGACATGGATGTCGCGCGGCTTGAGCAGTTTGCACGCGACGTCGAGCACGGTCAGCGTCTTCAGGCCGAGGAAGTCGAACTTCACCAGGCCCGCCGGCTCGACCCATTTCATGTTGAACTGGGTCACCGGCATGTCGGACTTCGGATCGCGATACATCGGCACGAGTTCGCTCAGTGGGCGATCGCCGATCACGATGCCCGCCGCGTGCGTCGAGGCGTGACGGGTCAGGCCTTCGAGGCGCTGGGCGATGTCGAAGGCGCGCGCCACCACCGGGTCCTCGTCGCGGAACGCCTGGAGCTTCGGCTCGCTCTCGATCGCGGCGGCCAGCGTCACCGGCGCGGCCGGATTCTGCGGCACGAGCTTGGTCAGCTTGTCGACCTGGCCATAGGGCATTTGCAGCACGCGGCCGACGTCGCGGAGCACGCCGCGCGCCTGCAGCGTACCGAAGGTGATGATCTGCGCCACCTGGTCGCGACCGTAGCGCTCCTGGACGTACTTGATCACCTCGCCGCGGCGGTCCTGGCAGAAGTCGATGTCGAAGTCCGGCATCGAGACGCGTTCCGGATTGAGGAAGCGCTCGAACAGCAGGCCGAACTTGATCGGGTCGAGGTCGGTGATGGTCAGCGCCCACGCAACCAGCGAGCCTGCGCCAGAGCCGCGGCCCGGCCCGACCGGGATGCCCTGCCCCTTCGCCCATTTGATGAAGTCGGAGACGATCAGGAAGTAGCCCGCGTACTTCATGCGCATGATGACGTCGAGCTCGAACGCAAGGCGCGCGCTGTAATCTTCTTCCGTCGTGCCTTGCGACAGGCCGTGCACGCGCAGGCGGTTGGCGAGCCCCTCCTCTGCCTGCCGCTTCAATTCGGCCGCCTCGACCGAGGCGGCATCGGAGCTTGCGGCAGCGCCGACCGTGAAGAACGGCAGGATCGGCTTGCGCGTCATCGGCCGGAACGAGCAGCGCTCGGCGATCTCCACCGTCGAGGCCAGCGCCTCCGGAATGTCGGCGAACAGCACCGCCATCTCGGCGCGGGTCTTGAAGCGGTGATCGGGCGTGAGCTGCTCGCGCTCGGTCTCCGCGATCAGCCGCCCGCCGGCGATGCAGAGCAGCGCGTCATGGGCTTCGTAATCGTCGGTCGCCGCGAAATACGGCTCGTTGGTCGCAACCAGCGGCAGGCCCTTGGTGTAGGCGATGTCGATCAGGTGGCTTTCGACCCGCCGCTCCTTCTCGGTGTTGTGGCGCTGCAATTCGATGTAGAGGCGGTCCCCGAACAGGCTCGCCAGACGCTCGCAGCGCGCCGCCGCGAGCTCGGTATAACCGCCGGCAAGCGCCAGCGAGATCGGTCCGTCCGGACCGCCCGTCAGCGCGATCAGGCCTTCGGTCTCGCCTTCGAGCCAGTCGAACTTGATGTGGGGAGCATGAGTGTCGGGCGTCTCCAGGAACGCGCGCGAGTTCAGCCGCATCAGGCTGCGGTAGCCGCGCTCCTGCGCGGCCAGCAGCACCACGCGCGAAGGCAGAAGCGCATTGCGCGCATTGGGATCCTGGTCGCCGAACTCGATCGCGATCTCGCAGCCGACGATCGGCTGGATACCGGAGACCGCCATCTTGTCGGAGAACTCCAGCGCACCGAACATGTTGTCGGTGTCGGTCAGCGCCAGCGCCGGCTGATGATCTTTCTTCGCAAGCTCGGCGAGCTTGGCGATCTTGATCGAGCCCTTGAGCAGCGAGTAGGCCGAGTGAACGTGAAGGTGGACAAATCCGGCGCTCGGCATGGTCGCGTGACGGCCTCTTGCAGATGAGATGGAGCGGTCACCGGCACCGGAGGCATCCTGCACTCGCCCGGCCGACTCGCCTCACAATGGTGGGGCGTCACGCTGCCAGAGTCCACGCCGGAACGGCCGATCGGCCGCGTCGTCCTGCTTTTCCCCAACCTGGGCCCGCGCCTAGAGCTGCGGGAGTACCTGGGCCCAGATCGCGATCATCCCGACAAACAGCGCGATCGACGCCAACGCGGCGGCTTCTTCGACGAAAATCCTGAACATGGCTTGCTCCATGGTGAGAACGTATGAAGAACATTGTTCTCATTTCGTTCTCGGGAGTCAAGCTATCTCGATCGTCTCCGCATAGAATGGTTAACCCGCTGAATTTGAATAGCAAAAAGCCCCGGCCGATGGCCGGGGCTTTCGCCGACCGCTCGAAGTCGAGCGATCGATAGGAGTCTTTTACTCAGTAACGGCCGAGGCTCGGGCCGCCGAACTTGTAGTTCAGGCGGACGAGGCCCATGTCGACGTCCTGACGGATGCGATCGGTCGAGGGCACCAGCGCGAACGTGACGTCCTTGTCCTGCAGGAAGATGTGGTTGTACTCGACGCCAACCGACCAATTCGGGGCGAAACCGTACTCAAGGCCGGCACCGACCGTGCCACCCCAACGGGTCTGATCGGCCGAGGACAGCAGTGCGCCGCCCAAGGTCGAGACTTCATACTTGCTGCCGGCGACAGCCGCACCGCCCTTGGCGTAAACGAGAACGTTATTCCAGGCGTAGCCGATCTGACCGGTGATCAGACCGAACGAGTCGATCTTGGAGCGGTTGCGAGTCCCGAACCCCGGGATCGCGCTGACGTTGTCGCCCGAGAAGTCGGCCCAGTTGCCCTGACCTTCGATGCCGAACACCCACTGGCCCGACTGCATGCGATAGCCGATCTGGCCACCGACCGTGCCGCCCGTCGCATCGTGCGAACCCTCGCGGCCACCGCCGACGAGATCCCAGGTCGAATGGGCGGAACCGCCGCCGCCGTTGATACCGATGTAGAAGCCGCTCCAGTCGTAGATCGCGGCAACCATCGCCGGCGCCTTGGTGTAAGGCCGCGCAGCGAGGTCAGCAGCCACCGCCGGTGCAGCCGCGCCGAGCGCGACAAGGCTCACAGCAGCAAGCAACAGATTCTTGTTCATTTGATTCCCGTTCCAGTTTCGTCGTTAGGCCCCCGGGCCGTGGCGTCGTCATACCAGCGCTCGACGGAATTGCTGTAACCTCGACGCCACAGTTCGCGCCAAAGGATCGCGCTTCATTAATGAAGATTTACCAACGCGCGCCGGAAACCCTTTGAAACAAGTGTTTTCATGAGTTCCATTGTGGACTACACGACATCTGCGGCACGCGCGCGTGACAACGTCGTGCGCACGTTCGCGTGATTGGAGAATCGAATGCGCAGACGAATTGCTCTCCCCATTGTCGCCATATTTTCGCTCGGCCTCGCCACATTTGGGATCACGCTCGGCGCAAGCGTGCCCGCGCGCGCGTTCGGGACCCACCATGCCTTCTGCCTCACCGGCGATGAATGGCCGGGGCTCAGCAATTGCACGTTCGACACTTATGCGCAGTGCCAGGCGAGTTCGTCCGGTCGCGCCCTCACCTGTATTGCGAACCCGTATTTCGCAGGCCAGAGCGACGATCCCTATGCGTATCAGAACAGGCCGCGCGCGCAGGTGCCGGGTTATTCACCCGGTTACTACATGCCGCGCTGAGATGCGCCGCGCTCGCCCGATTGCAGCGGACGAGCAATCAAGAGGCGCGGTGTTCGCGTCGTGGTTCACAAATCGGGATGCTGATATGCGGCCTGCCCTGCGTTGAGCTTGCAGCGTTGACGCCGACCGATCCGGGTTTAAGTAGCGACAGAGAAATCTTGCAGGGGTGGCGACGTTCGCTGGGCTGGTTCCCGTTGACGCCACCATTGCAGGACATATGACGACATCGAAACAAGCGACATCGCAGCAAGCGACCTCGCCCCGCGCGACCGCGGCATCCACGCCCCCTCATCTCGCCATCGTCCTGTTCTCGCTCGCGATGGGCGGCTTTGCGATCGGAACCACCGAATTCGCATCGATGAGCCTGTTGCCGTTTTTCGCCGCCGACCTCGGGGTCGACGAGCCGACCGCGGGACGCGCGATCAGCGCCTACGCGCTCGGCGTCGTGCTGGGCGCGCCGCTGATCGCCGTGCTCGGCGCACGGTTGGCGCGGCGCGCGCAGCTCTTGGTTCTGATGGCCGTGTTCGCGCTCGGCAATGCCCTCACCGCGCTGGCGCCTGGCTTTGGCTCGATGATCGCGGCGCGTTTTCTCTCGGGATTGCCGCATGGCGCCTATTTCGGCATCGCCGCGCTGGTCGCAGCCTCGCTGGTCCCTCAACATCGTCGCTCGCAGGCGATCGGCCAGGTGATGCTCGGCTTGACCGGCGCCACCATCGTCGGTGTGCCCCTGGCCAATCTGATTGGGCAGGCGATCGGCTGGCGCGCGAGCTTCGGCCTCGTGTCGGTGCTGGCGTTGCTCACGGTGCTGCTGTGCGCCTTGTTCGCGCCGCGCGACAAGGCTGGCCGGTCCGATCCACTGCGAGAGCTCGGCGCGCTGCGAAGCGGCCGCGTCTGGATCACGCTGGCGATCGGCGCCATCGGCTTCGGCGGCATGTTCGCCGTCTACACTTATCTCGCGACGACGCTGATCGAGGTGACCAAGGTCAGCCCCGCGCTCATACCGCTTTTTCTGGCCGTGTTCGGCATCGGCGCGACGCTCGGCAATCTGTTCGTGCCGCGCTTTGCCGACCGCGCGCTGATGCCGACGGCGGGAGCCATCCTGCTGTTCTCAGCGGTCGCCCTCTCAGTGTTTCCGCTCGCCGCCGGCAATCCCTGGGCGCTGGCGGCAGACGTCTTCGCCATCGGCGCCGGCGTCTCGCTCGGAGCCATCCTCCAGACGCGGCTGATGGACGTCGCCGGCGACGCGCAGGCGCTCGCCGCCGCACTCAACCATTCGGCGTTCAACACCGCCAATGCGCTCGGCCCGTTCCTCGGCGGCATCGCCATTCGCGAGGGGCTGGGCTGGACCTCCACGGGACCCGTCGGCGCCGCGCTGGCGGTTCTGGGTTTCCTGATCTGGATTGTCGCCTATCGTGACGCCGGATCTGCCCCGGTCGATATCAGCTCAGGAAGCAACACAGCCTCACCGAAGAATCCTCCGGCGAGACGTGCACCGCCGCTGGCGCCGGATGATCGAAGCCGTTCGGATGCTGCCCGAGATCCGGTAGCTTGAGGACGCCTTCTTAACCAGCCATCGTCACGATCAACGGTCCGCTTCGCGTGGCGATCACGGTGTGCTCGTATTGAACGGTCGGCGCCTCGGGGCTGCTGTAGAGCGTCCATGGATCATCGCCATCCTGTGCCCATTCGGCGCCCAGGGACAGGAACGGCTCCACGGTGAACACCAGGCCTTCGCTCATGACGCGGCGTTCGGAGCGGTCGGGCCATGTTGCGATCTCCGTCGGCTCCTCGTGGAGCGACAGGCCGACGCCGTGACTGGCAAGGTTCCTGACCAGGCTGTAACCGTTCTTCCGCGCAAAGGTCCCGATGGCCTGACCGATTCCGGCGATCGGCTTGCCGGCTCCAACCTGCTGCAGGCCCGTCCACATCGCGCGCCGGCCATCCCTGCAAAGACGTTCAACCGCGCGGGTTGCGGGTGGAACGGCGAACGATGCTCCCGTATCCGCAAAGAAGCCGTGCTTCTCGGCTGATACGTCGATGTTCACGAGATCCCCGCGCGCGATCCGCCGATCGCCGGGAATGCCATGAGCGATCTCCTCGTTCACGCTTATGCAGGTCGCCCCGGGAAAGTCGTAGGCCAGCTCCGGAGCCGAACGTGCGCCGGCAGCCTCCAGCAATGTTCGCCCGATCTGGTCGAGGTCGGAGGTGGTCATGCCCGGCTCGAGCGCCTTCCCCATTGCCTCCAGGATATTGGCGACGATGCGCCCGATCTCTTTCAGGCGCGCGAGGTCGTTGTCATCCGAGATTGTCATGTCATGCTCTTCCGAAAGCCGGGACATAGCCCTTGTGAAGGCGGCTTGCAAACGGAAGAGATCGTTTCCAAAACGCGTTCAGATATCGTCGAGCAAGCTGCGGACTTTGGCAGCCAGGTCGTCGATGGCGAAGGGCTTGGGAAGCAGATGCTTGCCGGCATCGAGCACGCCATTGTGAACGATTGCATTACGCGTGTAGCCGGTGGTGAACAGCACCTTCAGCTCCGGGTATCGTTTCGACAGCTCGGCCGCAAGCTCGGCGCCCGTCATGTCGGGCATGACGACATCCGTGAACAGCAGATCTGGAACGAAGCCGTTTTCGATCGTCCTGATCGCCTCCTTGGCGCTGGCTGCCTCGATGACGGTGTAGCCAAGTTCGCGCAGGCTCTCGGAAGACATGCTGCGGACGCGCTCGTCGTCTTCCACGACGAGAATGGTTTCGTTCTGATGGCTTGCACCGGCAGGTATCTCTTCCTGCGACGGATCTGAGCCCGCCTCCTCGCCGGCGAAGCGTGGCAGGTAGATCTTCACGGTCGTGCCAACATCGACTTCCGAGTCAATTTTGACATGGCCGCCCGACTGCCGCACGAAACCATAGACCTGACTGAGGCCGAGGCCGGTGCCCTTGCCCACGACCTTGGTGGTGAAAAACGGATCGAACACCTTGCCGAGCACATCGGCCGGAATTCCCGTGCCGTTGTCCGTCACGGCCACGAGAACGTACTGCCCGGGTGCGAGTGCGTACTCGCGAGCATACATTCGATCGATCGAGGCGTTGCTGGTTTCTATCGTCAGCCTGCCGCCCTTTGGCATGGCATCGCGCGCATTGACCGCGAGATTGATCATCGCGCTCTCGAGCTGGGCCGGGTCTGCCTTGACCCGCCAGAGGCCAGCCGCCAGCACCGTCTCAAGGCGGATCAGCTCGCCAAGCGATCGCTCGAGCAGCTCGCTCATCCCGCCGACCATCTTGTTGATGTCGACGACCTCAGGCGCGAGAGGCTGCTGGCGCGAGAACGCGAGCAGCCTTTGCGTCAACGTGGCTGCGCGATTTGCACCGTCGATGGCGCCCTCGATGAAGCGGTCTATGCTGACCTCTCCTCTGCCGAGCCGCCGCTTGGCAAGATTCAGGCTGCCGAGAATCACGGCCAGCATATTGTTGAAGTCGTGGGCAATACCTCCGGTCAATTGCCCAACGGCTTCCATCTTCTGGGATTGCCGCAATTGCTCTTCGGCTTTCATGCGCTCGGCGATTTCGTCGGCAACACGTTGTTCCAATCCGGCATTGAGCGCCTCGAGCCGGGTCAAGAGCTGGGCGTTGTCGATAGCGGTGGCGGCATGGCCCGCAATACCAAGCAAGGCGGCCTCATGCTCCGCCTGGAATTTAGCCGTCTCGGCGTGACCGAAGAAAAGTCCGCCGAGGACTTCGCCGGTTCGCGAGATCACGGGGACCGCCAGGTAGGATCGGACCGGAAGATGGCCCTCGGGCATGCCTTTCCGCGGCGCGTTCTTGCCATAGCGGGGGTCCTGCAGGATGTCGTCGGACCTCACCACGCCAGAGCCCTCGAAGGTCGGGCCAAAGACGGCGGTGTTGCGGGGCATCGGAAAGTTTTCAAACGCGGATCGCGGCGCACCCGACAGCGAATACAGCATGTAGCTGCCGCCATCCGGCGCCAGAACGTTGTAGAAAAATGCGCCGAATTGAGCACCGGTGAGTCCGACGCCAGCATCCGTGACGATCTGGACGATCTTGTCGAGGTCGCGCTCGCGAGAGACCGAAGCCCCGGTATCATTCAGTATTCTGAGATGACGCTCGGTTTTCTTTTGCGCGGTGATATCAAGTACCGTTCCGATGAACCGAACAGCCTGACCGTTGGCGAAAATGGCTTGACCGGTCGCGGCGATCCAGCGTTCGACCCCATCCTCGATGCCAATGGTTCGGTATTCCATATTGTAGTGTGCTGGCGCGTGCGGCGTCAGCGCTGCGGACACCGCCTCGTGGGCGCGCTGCCTGTCCTCGGGATGAAGGCCCTTCAGGAACGTCCCTTCATAGCTGGCTTCGGCGTCCGGCGGTAAACCGAACACCTCCTTGCAGCGGCTGTCCCATCGAAGAACGTTGTTGACCGGGTCGTAGTCCCAGGTGCCGATACCAGCCGCGTTGTTCGCAAGCGTCAGTCGTTCGGCGGCTTCCCGCGCTGCCTGTTCCGATCGGACGCGCTCGATGTGGGCCCACGATCGCTCGGTCACCTCGGTGAGCAAGGCGAGTTCGCGCGGCGTCCACTGGTGCGGGCCCCGGTGATGAATGGCCATCAAGGCGGTAAGTCGTCCTTCTTTCACCAAGGGCATGCAGATCGTCGAACCGATCCCGATGTTCTGGAAAGTGGCGGCCTCCTCAGGCGCAAGCTCCTTCAAATTGTCATTGATGATGAGGGGCCTGCCGGCGCCGAGCTCTCGCACCGCCTTCTTGCCGAAGTCAGCCAGGCTGTAGCGACCGATGATATGCATTGCGCCCGGCGCCGCCCAATCTCCGCGTATGGTGAAGCCGTCCTGGTCCGCATCCATGTCGGCATAGGCGCAGTTCGAGACGCCGAGATGCTGGCCGACCATTTTGGTCGTGACCGCCATCACGCCGTCGGCATCGCGAGTCCTGGCCGTCTCCTTGTTGAGCGCGTCCAGGAAAAGAAGCCGGGCTTCGTTCTCCCGAACAGCCGTCTCCGCGCGGCGGCGCTCGACGGCCGTGCGCGTCCGCTCGGCAACATCGCGAATAAGCTCCAGCTCTTCGGAGCTCCATTCGCGCGGCCTGGCATCGTTCAGATACAGCAGCGCCACGACCCCGTCGGGCTCCGAGATCGGCATGTTGACGAGCGCGCGCGCAGAGATCGCCTCGAGGGCCTCGGCACGATCGCCGACGCGAGGGTCTTTTTCCGCATCGGCACAGATGACGGTCTCGCCGCGCTTGAGGTCTTCGATGTAGCTGCCATAGTCGCGGAAGCGCAGCACGCCTGCGAGGCTCAGGATGCCCGGTGCGTTCCAGTCGCGGACAATGGTGATGGTCTCGGCTGAGGTATCGACCGTGCCGTAGCCTGCCCTGCTGACGTTTAGGCTGCGGCCAAGCAGCTCCGCCGCAGCATAGGCGAGATCGTCGGGATTGTTGATCTCTCGGATGTAGTCGCCGAGCGTGGCTAAGACGGAATTGCGATCGGCCGAGCGGACCCCGGTCGCTGTCGTCATTGGTCTTCCCCTGCCACTTCCCTAACTCCACGATGAGCTAGCTGTTTGATCGTCCCGCTACTGTTCGCTTCGACCCCAGGTAGCCCGCCTGAACTTCGAAGTGATGCAGACGGGTCGCGCAAATTATCTGCGCGATAACCGCATGATCGCATTTAGGTTCCCGTCGGTACCGTCCCTTGGGAGACTGCCGTTCTGGCCAGCTCCATCGGGCCCCCTGATTGCCAATCCAGACGTCGCGGACAGACCCGTGCGGACGCGCGACCGCAAGTTGTGGCAGCGCGGATCGTCGTGTAGCATCAATGTCTGCTTTTCACCCCGCGTGGTCCCCGTCGTTTCATGCTCGCCCGGCGTCATGCGCGTCGGTGACGCCGACTCCGAATAACCCTGGCCGGCCATTCAGCGGCCGAACGCCAGCGCAACGCCTCCGGCCGCACCGGCGCCATAAACCAACGTGGCAAAGCCCGAACACCGCGCCGAAGGGCTCAGCTCTGCCAGGGCGTGTTGCGGATGCGAGTGCACGCGTTCGGCTTGCGAAATGTGGGATCGTGATCTTCGATGTAATCGAAATTGACCGTGCCAAACGTGGTCTGCGGCTTCTTCAAGGCTGAGCAGGTTTGTATCTGAAGGAAGTCATTCTTGAAATCACCGCGCGGAAATGCGGTGGTCACCTGGTTGCGCTGCTCTGGCGTGTACTCATCATAGCCAATCCCCACGACGTCGACCAAAACGCCCGCATTCGTGAGAGCGATTTCCGGCCGCATGTATTG
This sequence comes from Bradyrhizobium sp. RT6a, assembly GCF_040547675.1. Taxonomy (NCBI): domain Bacteria; kingdom Pseudomonadati; phylum Pseudomonadota; class Alphaproteobacteria; order Hyphomicrobiales; family Nitrobacteraceae; genus Bradyrhizobium; species Bradyrhizobium sp. RT6a. The sequence continues at coordinate 1,249,119 of NZ_JBEPQC010000002.1, read as the reverse complement.
TGGAATTCCAGGCGTCGTATGTAACGCGATCGCCTCCCAAACCAGATCGGCTTTTGGCTCGTCAATGCCGTGCCCCCTCAGAAATGCGCGGGCGGCATCGGCGCCATCAACTTCAAATCGCTTGGTCTGCGTGTGGTAATGGTCGACGAGCCCGAGATCGTGGAACAGCGCCGCGATGTAGAGCAGCTCGGGATCGAATTTTAGATTTTGCCGATGTCCCTTGATCGCGCCGAACACAAAGACGCGGACCGAGTGATTGAACAACATGTCGTTTTCGTACTGGCGCACCAGCTCGGCGGCCTCTCGTGCGATCTTGCTGTCGGGAATCTTCACGCCGGAAATTGCAAAGGTCATTTCAAGCTCCTGCCTTGCATCTCTGAGATCTCAGGACATCCTTCGCAGTCGAAGGCATGTGTTTACCCTCTTGCCGTCTGGCACCGCGGTCAGGCTGCCATCTCCTCCTTCGCGGCCTGTGGCGTATTTCGGAAGCTGATTGCCATGCGATTGTACGCGTTCATCAGGCCGATCGCGATGGTGAGATCGACGAGCTCGCGCTCCTCGAAGACGGCGCGGGCAGCCTCGTAAGCTTGATCCGGGATGCCGGTTTCAGCCACACGGGTCACCGTTTCAGCCCATGCGAGGGCGGCACGCTCCCGCTCGTCGAAGAGATGACCGCCTTCCGCCCAAGCCTGCACCAGCGCGATCTTTTCGATCTTCTGTCCGCTCTTCAGCAGATCGCGCGTGTGCATGTCGAGGCAGTAGGCGCAATTGTTGATCTGCGAAATGCGCAGATAGACCAGAGTGACAAGCGTTGCAGGAAGATTGCTCTGCATGACATAGCCGTAGACGCCGCCGAGCGCTTTCATCCCTGCGGGTGCGATGCGGTCGTAATCGAGACGCTTAGCCATTTTCATACTCCATGATCGATTCTGTTCGGCGGCTGTCGCCGCGTACTTTCCTTGTCGATAAATGTCCCCGCGCTGGTCTACAAAAAAGCACCAGGAATGGACAAACATCGTGTACTACGGAGGCATGGTCAAACCGCTGCGGCTGGAGCTCGATCGATCTGCGAAGACGCCATTGGCGGAACAAATCCGCAGAGGTATCGGAGCTGCCATCGAGAGCGGCGTGCTCGCGCCGGGAGCTCGTCTGCCCTCCTGGCAGGATTTGGCGGCTCAGCTGGGTGTCGCGCGCGGCACCGTGCGTTCGGCTTACGAAAAGCTCTCATCCGCGCAACTGATCGTCGCGTCGCGCGCGACCGGAACGCATGTTGCTGATCGACCCGCCTTTACTCCTCGGCAGGAAGCAGCTCCCCACCCCGGTTCGTTCATGGAAATGTACCAGGAGCTCACTGCGGGACCGGCCGTTTTCCAGATGGGTGTGCCCGCTCACGAGACCTTTCCTGCCAAGCTGTTCTCGAGGATGCGCACGCGGGCGGTGCGCGCGGAGACGAGCGCGCCGGCCATCTACAGGGATCCCCGCGGCGAGCTGGAGTTGAGGCGCGACATCGCTGCGTATCTCGCGCTGGCGAGAGGTATCGAGTGTGCACCGTCGCAGATCATCATCACGGCCGGCTTCAGCAGCGGGCTCGGACTGGCACTCCGGGTTCTCTGTCTCGAGCAGAGAAAGGTCTGGATGGAGGACCCGGGCTTCCCCTTCACAAGGCACGGCCTTGAGCTTGCAAGGTTGTTGATCACGCCGATCCCGGTCGACGCGGACGGCATTGACGTCGATTACGGCCTGAAACACGCTCCCGATGCTGCATTGGTCGTCGTGACCCCGGGACAGCAGGCACCGCTTGGCTCCACATTGTCGCTGGCAAGACGTTCGCGTCTTCTCGACTGGGCCGCCCAGGAACGGGTCTGGGTGATTGAGGACGACTATCTGAGCGAGCTTCAGCTGAGGGGTCGGGCCACACCGGCGCTCGCCTCTCTCGATCGTTTCGGGCGCGTCATTCACATCGGATCTTTCAGCAAGACCCTGACTCCTGCCTTGCGGCTGGGCTTCGTCGTTGCACCCGCCTCACTGGCTTCCCGTTTTGCCGAGGTTGCGGCATGCCTCGCTCCGGCGCCCGGGCCGTCCGTACAGATCGCAACCGCCGAATTCATCCGCGACGGCCACTATCTACGGCATCTTCGACGCACGAAGCGGGCCTATGCCGCGCAAGGCGATGCGCTGCTGAAATATTTGAAGGCACGCGCCAAGGACGTGGCGATCGCCGGATTGGCCGCGGTCCTGAGACTGCCGGACGGAACCTCCGACCTTGCGATCGCGAGGGAAGCGGCGTCGTTTGGATTGGCGCCCACGCCCCTGTCGCTATGGCATGCGTCCCCGGCTTCGGCGCGATCCGGCCTGTTGCTGGGCGTCGCCACATCTCCCCACAAGAGGATCGAGGCATCCTGCGACCGGCTCCTTCAGATCGTCGACCGTCATACGTGACGAGCACGCCCTATGCTTTCGCAATCTAAACCGGCGTGTAGATCACGAGCTTCAGCGCCGGATCGTCATTGGCCTGAAAGCTCGTGTGCTCGAACCGGAGCACGCCCTTGGTCGGATGATTCATGATCTTGAGGCCCGCGGCGGTGCCGCGGATCTCGTGTGCTTCCCACAATTTCACGAATTCCGGGCTGCCCTGGCGCAGCCGCGCCAGCAGTTCCGCGAAAGCGGGATCGCCGGCCCAAACGTCGTGAGTGGCGCGAAACATCGCGACCATGCTCTTGGCAACGTCGGCCCAGCCGGCACCGTAGAATTTTCGCGTCTGCTTGTTCGTCATCACCAGCAGCAGCGTGTTGCGGTCCTGCTCGGGCAATTGTCCAAACCCGAAGATCTCCTCGGCCGCCGCGTTCCAGGCCAGCACGTCCCAGCGCCGCCCCGTGATGTAAGCCGGCTGCGCCAGGCTCTCGATCATCCGCCGAACAGGCGGCGGCACGATCTCGCGCGTGAACGCGCGCCTGTCGCCGTCGCGGGCCAATGCCTTAAGGTGCGCATGCTCGGTCTTGCTAAGGCGCAACGCGCGCGCCAGCGCATCGACAGTCGTGACTGAAGGGCTGACGGTGCGGCCCTGCTCGAGCCGGATGTACCAGTCGACGCCGATGCCGGCGAGCTGCGCGACCTCCTCTCGGCGCAGGCCCGCGGTGCGGCGCCGCCGGCCGGCGGGAAGCCCGACTGTCTTCGGCGACAGCTTTTCGCGGCGCGACCTGAGGAAGTCGCCGAATTCGATGCGGCGTGGGTCGGCCATGGTGACATGCCTCGATGGAGGGCCCGGGGAATACTAGGATAATACCAGGCCTTCCTCGGCCTGGAAAGGCGGCGCATATGACGTGTCACCCGAACATGAGGTGACCACCATGAAAGCCGCCGTACTCAAATCCCTGGGATCTCCGCTCGTCATCGAGAATGCACCCGAACCGGTGCTCGGGACCGGCGAGGTCATCGTGGACGTCGTCGCCACGCGCGTGCTGTCCTACATGAACGAGGTTTTCAGCGGGGCGCGCAACTATGCGCTCGACCTGCCGATCATCCCGGGGCCTGGCGGCATCGGCAGGGTCCGCGCCATCGGCCCCGACGCGACGAAGCTCAGCGTTGGCGACTGGGTGTTCTGCGACCCGACGGTGCGCTCGCGCGACGACGCCACAGCGCCCGACATTGCCCTGCAAGGACTCACTGCCCCCGGTGCCGGCGCCATGCGCCTGCAACAGCATTTTCGCCACGGCTCGTTTGCCGAGCAGATGAGGGTGCCGACGGAGAACGTCAAACGGCTCGGCACGATCACGCCGGAGGACGCCACGCGATGGTGTGCGCTTGGGACGCTGCTGGTGCCCTATGGCGGCTTCCTTGCCGCCAACCTTCAGCCCGGCGAGACCGTTCTGGTGAGCGGGGCCACAGGCAATTTCGGCAGCGCGGCCGTCTCGGTCGCGCTCGCGATGGGCGCGGCCTGCGTGGTCGCGCCCGGCCGCAACGAGACCATTCTCGCCGACCTCGTCCGCCGCTTCGGCGATCGCGTCAAGCCGGTCAAACTCACCGGCAACGTAGACGACGACCGCGAGCGCATGAAGCGCGCGGCGCCCGTGCCGATCGACTGCGTGCTCGACATCATGCCGCCCTCCGTGAGCACGAATGTGGTGCGCGCGGCGATCATGACGGTGCGCGCATACGGCCGCGTCGTGCTCATGGGTGGTGTCGGCATGGCGGGCGGCGCGGGCCTCGAGCTGCCCTACCCCTGGATCATGCGCAATTGCATCAGCATCCACGGCGTCTGGATGTATCCGCCGGATGCGGCAGGCCGCCTGATCGCGCTGGTGCGCGCGGGACTGCTCAGGTTGGAGGAGTACGAGGCCACCGCTTTCGATCTCGACCATGCCAACGAGGCGGTGGACCATGCCGCCGCCAATGGCGGACCGTTCAAATTGACGGTGATCCGGCCTTGAGCACCCCGGGGAACGCCATTTCTTTCGTCAGTCCGACCAAGCACTTGGCTACTGTGCATGGGGTTGTTTTCGCGTCTTTTATTCCAGCTCGACCACCTGGCCGTTCGACAGCGACACGCGACGGTCCATGCGGCCGGCGAGCTCCATGTTGTGGGTCGCGATCAGCATGGAGACCTTGGTCGCCTTGACCAGCTGCATCAGGGCCTGGAAGACGTGGTCCGCGGTGTGCGGATCGAGATTGCCGGTCGGCTCGTCCGCAAACAGCACCCGCGGAGCATTGGCCACAGCGCGCGCGATCGCAACGCGCTGCTGCTCGCCGCCGGACAGCTCGGACGGACGGTGCGTGATACGCTCGCCGAGGCCGAGATAGCCGAGGATCTCCTTGGCGCGCTTGACGCTCTCGGACTTCTTGAGGCCGCGGATCATCTGCGGCATCATGACGTTCTCCAGCGCCGAGAACTCCGGCAGCAGCCGGTGCGACTGGTAGACGAAGCCGATATCGGTACGGCGAAGCTGGGTGCGCTCGATGTCGGGCAGTTGCGAGGTCGGCGCGCCATTGACGTAGACCTCGCCGGAATCGGGCGCTTCCAACAGACCAGCAATGTGCAGCAGCGTCGACTTGCCCGAACCTGACGGCGCCACCAGCGCGACGGACTGGCCCGCCCACAGCGCGAGCTTGGCGCCGTCGAGGATCGTCAGCGGCATCTCGCCCTGTAAGTACTGCCGCTTTATCTCGTGGAGATAAATGACCGGTACATCTTCCGCCCCCTGCTGCTCCATCAGCCCCTCACTCGTACCGCAGCGCTTCGACGGGATCGAGGCGCGCGGCGCGCCAGGACGGATACAGCGTCGCTAGGAACGACAGCGTCAGCGCCATGATGACGACGGCCGAGGTCTCGCCGATGTCGATCTCGGCGGGCAGCTTCGAGAGGAAATAGAGCTCTGGCGAAAACAGCTCGGTGCTGGTCAGCCAGGACAGGAATTGCCGGATCGACTCGATGTTGAGGCAGATCACCAGCCCGACGATGAATCCGACCATCGTACCGACCACGCCGATCGAGGCGCCCGTGATCAGGAAGATGCGCATGATCGAGCCTTGCGAGGCCCCCATCGTGCGCAGGATCGCGATGTCGCTGCCCTTGTCCTTCACCAGCATGATGAGGCCGGAGACGATGTTGAGCGCCGCGACCAGCACGATCATGGTGAGGATCAGGAACATCACGTTGCGCTCGACCTGGAGCGCGTTGAAAAAGGTCGAGTTGCGCTGGCGCCAGTCTACCAGGAACACCGGCCGGCCCGCCGCCTCCGTCACGGCCTGACGAAACGCGACGATCTGATCCGGATTGGTGGTGAAGACCTCGATCGAGGTGACGTCGTTGCTGCGGTTGAAATAGGCCTGCGCTTCCGCGAGCGGCATGAACACGAAGCCGAGATCATACTCGGACATGCCGATCTCGAACACCGCGGCGATCTTGTACGGCTTGATGCGCGGTGTCGTGCCCATCGGGGTGACCGCACCCTTCGGCGCCACCAGCGTGATGCTGTCGCCGGCGTGCAGCGACAGCTGGTCGGCGAGGCGCCGGCCGATCGCGACCCCCTGCCCGTCATCAAAGCCCTCAAGCGAGCCCTGCTTGATGTTCTTGGCAATCGAGGTGAGATTGTTGAGGTCGTCGGAGCGGATGCCGCGCACCAAGACGCCGGAGGCGTTCCACGGCGATGACGCCAGCGCCTGGCCGTCCACCACGGGCGCTGCGAGCCGGATGCCCTGGACCTGGCTGAGGCGGTCGGCGACGTCCTTCCAGTCGGTCAGCGGCGATTCCAGCGGCTGGACCAGGATGTGGCCGTTGAGCCCGAGGATCTTGTCGAGCAGCTCCTTGCGGAAGCCGTTCATGACGGCCATGACGATGATCAGCGTCGCCACGCCCAGCATGATACCGAGGAAGGAGAACCCGGCGATGACCGAGATGAATCCCTCCTTGCGGCGCGCCCGTAAGTAGCGCGCCGACAGCATCCACTCGAATGGCGCAAAAGGCGCGGTTTGAACGGTTTCGGTCATGGTCTCATCCATCGCTCGATAGTCCCATGATTCGGGGTCAAATGTGGCCGGATTGGCGGCCGCAATCTGGGGCGATGAACAATATTCAGCCGACCAGCCTTATCAGCCCACAAGTCTTGCGACCGCGTCCGCAGGCGACATGGTCTCGCGGGCGCCGTCACTTCGCCGCTTGAGCTCGACCTTGCCGTCGGCGAGCCCTTTCGGCCCGATCATGATCTGCCAGGGGATGCCGATCAGGTCGGCGGCGGCGAATTTGGCTCCGGCCCGCTGGTCGGTGTCGTCGTAGAGCACGTCGACGCTCTTGGCGGACAGCTCCGCATAGAGCTTCTCGCAGGCCGCATCGACCGCGGCATCGCCCTGCTTGAGGTTGAGAATCGACACGCGGAACGGGGCAACGGCCTCCGGCCATTTGATGCCGGCATCGTCATGACAGGCCTCGATGATGGCACCGAGCAGGCGCGAGACGCCGACGCCGTAGGAGCCGCCGTGGATCGGCACGTCGACACCATCGGGGCCCGCCACCAACGCTTTCATCGCGTCGGAATACTTCGTGCCGAAATAGAAGATCTGCCCGACCTCGATACCGCGGGTGTTCACCCGCTTGTCCGCGGGCACTTCCTGCTCGAAGCGCGCGGCGTCGTGAACGTCCTCCGTCGCCGCATAGACCGAGGTCCATTGCTTGATGATCGGCGTCAAATCGCTCTCATAGTCGACGTCCTCGCCCGGCACCGGCAGGTCCAGCACGTCGCGATTGATGAAAACGCCGGATTCGCCGGTCTCGGCGAGCACAATGAACTCGTGGCTGAGATCGCCGCCTATCGGGCCGGTCTCGGCGCGCATCGGAATCGCCTTGAGTCCCATCCGCGCGAAGGTGCGCAAATACGCCACGAACATCTTGTTGTAGGCGACGCGCGCCGCGGCCTCGTTGAGGTCGAACGAATAGGCGTCCTTCATCAAGAACTCGCGGCCGCGCATCACGCCAAAGCGCGGACGCTGCTCGTCGCGGAATTTCCATTGAATATGATAGAGATTCAGCGGCAGGCTCTTGTAGGACTTCACATAGGCGCGGAAGATCTCGGTGATCATTTCCTCGTTGGTCGGCCCGTACAGCAGCTCACGCTTGTGCCGGTCGGCGATGCGCAGCATCTCGGGGCCATAGGCATCGTAGCGGCCGCTCTCGCGCCAGAGGTCGGCAAGCTGGAGCGTCGGCATCAACAGTTCCAAAGCGCCGGAGCGGTCCTGCTCCTCGCGCACGATCTGCTCGATCTTCTTCAAGACGCGGAAGCCGAGTGGCAACCAGGCATAGATGCCGGCGGCCTCCTGCCGGATCATGCCGGCACGCAGCATCAGCCGATGCGAGACGATCTCCGCCTCTTTCGGATTTTCCTTCAGAATGGGCAGAAAGAACCGCGACAACCGCATGGCAATACTCGAGGAATCAGTGACGGCTTGCAGTGAAACCGGATTGGGAGCCAAAACACAAGACCGGGAATGAGGAAAACCCGCTAACACAGCGGAATTCCTGTCATTTTCCGTCGACTTCAGATTCGACAGGATGTGCCGAAGAGCGCGATTCAGGGCGCTGCCACCTCGAGTTCGTCCTCCAGCGTGATCTTCTCGAAATCGCTCACCAGAGCGTCGATCCGCACATGCCAGCGGCCCGCAAAGGGCAGCTCGACCTTGCGCACGTGCCAGTAGCGGTCCGGCCCGCGCGAGGCGTTCCGCTCCATCGGCTCAATGCCGCGTTCGGGCAGGCTCAGCGTCAGCGTCACCTCCTTGGCCTCGAGCACCGCCCCCTCGCCGGTCATGAGCTGCAGCACGAAATCGTCGATACCCGCCTTACCCGGCGAGACCAGGACCTGAAACATCGCCCTGTCCGTATGGATGTGGATCGCCAGCGGCGTCTCCGGAACGATCGTCCGCGGCGGCGGCGTGAAGCGCCAGCCGGCCACGTCGGCGAAGATGCCGAGCGCGATGACGCATTCGAGCACGATCGAGCGCTTCAGGGTCTGCGCGGCCTTGTGATCCCCCGCCAGCGCCGGGGTCAGGCGAAAGCGGTTGAGCGTGGCAAGCGCCAGCAACACGAGGACCAGCGCAAGCTTGATCGAGAGGATCAGTCCGTACCGGGTCTCCACCAATGCAGACGGCTTTTCAAGCTGGACGATGGCGAGCGCGAGGCCGGTCAATGCGAGAACGCCAACGACCGGCGCGGCGAGGCGAGCAAAGCGGTTCACGACAGGCAATGCCGCGGCGGGCCGCCTCGACAACAGGGCGACCAGCGGCGCGAGAGCCCCAATCCAAAAGGCGACACCGAGGCCATGGAGAAAGATTGCCGGCCGGGTCAACAGTTCGGGCGGTGCCGTAGCGGCGTGCCCAGTCATGGCCAGCGACAAGCCGACGCCGACCAAGGCAATGATCGCCAGAGCGCGCGCGCACCACGCGTTGGCTAGCGCCAGCAGCGCGAACAGCATTGCGGCGATGGCCACGAGCAAGGCTGGGCCCGCGCTGGTCCCGGATGCGACTTTCCAAGGAGCTATCGTCGCGAGAGCCGACAGCGGTAGCCCGAGGAGATCCAGCCCCAACACACCAAGGGAGACCACCGTGCTCGGGATGCCGATGGCGAGCGCCACGCACGGAACGGTTATGCCGGTCATCGACCGCGCAACCCAGCGCGCAAAGAACACGCCGCCGACGCCGACGAACAGGCCAAGATAGAGAGCGACCCGCGCCAGCCAGATCAGCTCGTTCAATCCGCCATCGGCATTTGTGGGAGGTTGCGTCCCCGTCGGCATGCCGATCGAGAAGATCACCGATCCCGCAACGGGATGGCCATCCTGCGAGATCACGCGATAGCTGACGACCGCCGTGCCCTGCGGCATGTCCGCCGGCATCGCAACCGAGATGGTCTCGCCCGATGCGTCGACGCGCAAATCATCCCGCGCCCTGCCCGCGCCGTCGATCAATTGGATGGCGCCCGGCGTCACTGTCTCGTTGAAGCGCAACTCCACCGCCTTCGGCGCGCTCGCGAGCATGCTGCCGCTCGCCGGCTCGACCGCGACGAGCGCCGCGTGCGCCGAGGCGCCGGTCGAGAAGCCGACAACGAGGAGTAGCGTCGCGAGCGCGGCGAGCAGGCGCATCAGGGTTTTGGCAGGAGTTTCAGGCCAGGCGCCGGAGAACTGCCTTCGTGCGAATGCTTCGCTCCCTCCGCGGGGATCTCGATCCAGCGGCTGACGCCGGTCTCGCATTCCTGGACGACGGGAAAATACAGCGTCGTGTTCGGCTTCAGGCTCGTGGTGAGGAAGCTGCTGATGACGAACTCATCGTAATTGTGGTCCGGCAGCTTGCCGCCGGACCAGGCCACCTCCTTGACGCCGGTGGAAAGCTTGTTGCCGTGGTAGTCGTACTCATTTGCGTATTTGCCCTCGACGATATCGACGGTCCAGCCCGCCTTCGGCATCGGCTTCACAGCGATCACGCCTTCCGGAATCTGCACCCGGATCTTCACCGTGGGCGAGCCCTTGCAGCCGTGCGGCACAGCGAAGACGGCCTTGTAGTAGGAGCCGACCGCCGCCTGTTTGGTCTCTAGCGTGATATGCGCCGCCGCAGGGGACGCTGCGAGCGCGACGATCAGACTCGCAAGGATTCGATGCATGGTCATGGAAGGCTTGATCTGTTTCATCACATCTTCATTCCCGAATGATCAGGCATTTTCTTCATCATGTGTCCGCTATCGCCGGGCGCCTGGGCGCCGACGCCTTGGACGTCGAGGGAGACGGCGACCTTGCCGGCCTTCTCGAATTGAAGCGTCACCGGCACCTTGTCCCCCTGCTTGAAGGGGCCCTTCAACTCCTGGAGCATCAGGTGATAGCCGCCGGGGGCGAACTTCACCGTCTTGCCGGGATCGATCACGAGTCCCTTGTCGAGCAGGCGCATCTTCATCACGCCGTTGTCCGTCGCCATCTCGTGGACCTCAGCCTTCCCCGCGATATCGGCGTAAACGCCGACCAGCTTGTCGGCCACTGTGCCCTTGTTCTCGATGGTGAGATAGCCGCCGGCGACCTTGGCGCCGCCCGGCGTCGCCCGGCTCCATGCCTGCGAAATGACGAGATCGCCGGCCTTGACGTCGTCGGCCCGTGCGGCGGCACAGCCGGTCAGCAATAGTGAGATCGTAAGGAGAGTTCGTCCGATAGTCTTCATGTTGATTGCCTCTTTCACGATGATCGGGCCGAGAATGGCCCGGCATTCTTCCACGACGATCTTCCGCGCAGTGAGCATCGGCATTCGGAATGCCGGCCTGCCGCGGACCCGAACATAGACCCAAGTGCCCATTTGCACGTCACCATCGATACCTCATTCCAGCGTACACTGCTCTTCCCGTACCCGGCTCAAACAATGCTGATGTCGCTGTCGCTCGATCGATGATACTCGCGCTGGCTATGTAGGTCTTGTTGGTGAGATTGCGCCCCTCGATGTAGGCAGACATCGGGCCGCCATTGTCGAATCCGGCTTTCAATCCCAGCAGGGCGTAAGGCTCTGTCGTCAGCGTGTTCATGCTGTCGATGAAGTAGGCCTGTGGCACCCATTCGACGTGGGGTCCAATATAGAAACCGGCAGGGTGCTTGTAGAGAAGCTCCGCGCGCAGGTAGTGAGTTGGGGCTCCCGGCAATCGATTGTTTCCGAAGATCGGATCTTTGTCGAAGCGGAAGTCGTTGATGGAATAGGCGACATTCAGCCAGATCTTGTCCGGCGCCGGGCCATTGACGAAGATGTCACGAAAGATCGCCGCGCCCGCGCCGGCCTCGATGCCTTGATGGATGGTGCGGTCGGCATTGGTCACATTGCAGTTGCCGAAAGCACTATAGAGGCATTGCAATTCGTCGCGAATGTTGGCCCGGTAGGCCGTCAGTTCCCAAGCGTAATCAGATCGCTTCATGCGAGTCCCGATTTCGTACGTGGTCGCAATCTGCGGGCGGATGCTGGTGAACGGGATCGTCGGAATGCCGAGACCAATCGCGCTTTCGCCGAAGCTCGGCACCTCGGCGCTCCGCGAGACATTGGCGAAGGCCTGCCAGCTCGGATCGATTTGCCACAACAGACCGCCTTTCGGCGACCAGATATTAAAGCGCGTTGCCCCCGATTGATTCCCGTCGCTGAGGAAACGATCCTGCCGATTGCGGGTCGCGTACAGGAATTGCGTGCCGCCGATCACTGCAAGATTTGGAATGACGTAGAAGCTGTCTTCGACATAGGCCGAGGTATTCTCCGACCGATCGATCGACGAAGAAAGCAGCGCTCCCTTCTGCCCGCCAATGTTGGCGAACTGCTGGTTGTCAATGCTGCCGTTCAGCACCTGGACGCCCGCGACCAACCTGTTGCGGAAGCCGCCAATGGTGCGGTCATCCGTGATCTTCGCGAATCCTCCATAGTCCTTGTAACGGTAGTCCAGCCACTGAAAGATCGGATGCATCAAATGGCGATCGACGCCAAAGGCCCCGAATTCGACTTTGGTGTCATCGAAACGAAAGGTGGTTTTGTTGGCGAGCCTGACGGTATCAATATTGCGCTGCTGATCCATCGCAACATTCGCGGGTGCAGCAGCTTCCGGATCGGTCAAAGCGGATGTCTTGGTCACGGTACCCGGGATTCGCTGCCGCACTTCGTTGGCATTGAGGTAGAACCGTGTCTCGACATCCGGCGAGAACTGATACCCGACATTGCCGCTCAAACGGTTGCTCGAGCCGAAGCTGTGATCGCGAAAACCGTCTGCGGCCTGCGTGGAAGCGGTAACGAAACCGTCCCATGGCCCGTTGACGCCTCCTGCGTTCGCCTGAAGTCGTTTGTAGCCGAATCCTCCGACATCGAAGGATACACCATTCGGAAACGAGTCGCGGCCGGTCGGGGTCACGAAGTTGATCGCGCCTCCCAGCGAATTGGCGCCAAACTGAAGCGCGTTGCCTCCTTTGAAGACTTCGACATATTTATAGGCGCTCGGATCGATCTCCTGGAAATCGCCATAGCCATCCGCAGTGTTGATCGGAATGCCGTCCATATAGAGCTGCACGCCGCGCAGATGAAAATTGCGCGACAGGCCAGACCCGCGAATAGAAAGGCGAGTGTCGTCGCCCCATTTGGGCTGGGCGTACACGCCGGGCACGTAATCCAGAACATCCTTGATCGTGTTGGATGGCGTCGAGTTCCTGTACGCCTCGGCCGATACGAGCGCCACGCCGCCCGGAGTCTGGTTAATCTCCGCCAGCGCTTGTTGCGCAGTCAGAACCGTCAGGGCGCCCGGAGCCCCTACATTCTGTTCGCTCGCGGTTTGCTGCGGCGATAGGGTCGTTCGCGGGCTTCGCGTCGCGCGCGCCGATCGCGCAGAATTGCGTGGTGGTCGGACTGCCGACGCACGCTTCTGCTGAGGTGCCTCAACGGTGATTGGCGGCAGCACTGCGCTGCTGCCTTGGGCAAAGGCTCCGCTCGACGACGCAAGCAGCGCGGCCTGAACGGCAACGATGCTCACGCCGCGGCGGGCATGACAACGTAACATGGGGGCATTCCTGACGCCGGGCTTTCTCCGGCCATTCGACAGCATCAATCGCCTGCGGCGGGCCGCGGCGATCACGAGAGTCGTCAGGAAGGTTGAGGCGGTGCGCGTGCCTGAGCACTCGAGCCCTTATGGGCAGCGCCGGCGAATGCCTCCGCCGCGTGCCACACCACGCGCTCGGCGTGGCGGAAGGGAACGGAAAGCGCGGCGTGCGGCGGCGAGTCCAGCGACGCGTCCAATTGCGCCAAGCAACAGAGGGCACAGGCACCGGCATGTGCGACCGGCGTACCCGCCGGATCGTTCAGGCCGCCCTGCTCGCTCGCGCTGTGGCAGATGACGGCGGCGGAAAGCGGATCGGCCACGGCCTGGCCGGCCGCCAGACAGGCGGCAATCGGCGCCAGCACCTGCATCACCAAGGCGAGCAGGACCAGGGGTAGGAATCTTTGCAGCCGCGCGCGCATCCGCCGAACCATTCGTTCGTCTACTAACTAAACACCGCGCTATGGCCGAGTCGAGCCCGGTTCCGCCGCCTTCTTGGTCCAGCGCAAATTTCCCGGAAACCGTGCTCCGGCCGCCCGCGGGAGGGGACCTCCGGCATTTGAGGCAGTTCCGCACCCCCGCCCCATCCACAGATTTCTTATATTTGTCATACACTTACCGAGCCAAACGCCCGATCATTTCGTCAATTGCTCGAATTTTGAACATTCGTTGCCGAAAATGATGACAAGTGAGAAAAGTTGATCTAGCATCCTCTTGCTCAGGCTGGCCGCGAGGTCGAAGTCTGGTGGTCCAAGTCTCGGGAGGAGCCCCTGACGCGCAAAATGCAGCGTCGCCCCGCCAATCAAGATCAAATCTTAGAATCGGGGATAATAGGGTCGACACAATTTTTGAGCGGGGCTAGGGCCCCGCTCTTTTTTTGTCTGCGGGGCTGAAGCGCGGATGAATACCTCCTCCAATCCGATCGAACAGAGCTTCGAACTTGCAGCCTCGCGCTGCACGGATCTCACGCCACACGTTTATCAGCGGCTGTTCGAACAGCATCCCGAAACGCGGGCGATGTTCCGCACGCAAGGCAGCGAGCTCGTCATGGGCTCGATGCTGGCACTCACCATCGAGGCAATTCGCGACTTCGCCGGCGATCGTCGCGGGCATTTCCGGCTGATCGCATGCGAGGTCGTATCGCACGATGGCTACGGCACGCCGCGCGAGCTGTTCACCGCCTTCTTCGCCGTCATCAGGGATACGCTGCGCGATCTGCTGCGCGATGAATGGTCGCCGGACATCGCACAGGCCTGGGACCGACTGCTCGTCGAGATCGACGCGTTCGCGGGCGTCCCGGCCTGACGCACTTTGCGCTGCACCAACGCGGCTTGCGGCAATCTCGCGTTGATTGCAGATTGAGTGGCACCAACTCTTGTGAGACACTTTCGGACATCGGTCGCGCAATCAATGACGCGCCGAAGATAAATTTGTATGGGAGCGAGCGATGTCCGGGACGAAAGATTTCTCGACGACGAGGCGCGATCTTCTTCAGGCGGCAGCAACCGCCGGCGCCGCAACTGCCATCCTCGGCAGCATGGGCATAAACCCCGCCCTTGCAGCCGAAGTCGGACGAAGCGAGAAGCCGCTGAAGGCGGCGTTCTCCAACGCAGGCCTGCAGGCAACCTGGTGCGCGCAGGGCAAACAGGCCGCGGAATTCTGGGGCAAGCTGTTCAATGTCGAGGTCACCTGGTTCGACGGCCAGCTCGATGCCGTGAAGCAGCGCGCAGCGATCGACAACATGGCCTCGCAGAAATGGGACTTCGTCGCGATCCAGGCTTTTGGCATCGGCACCCTCACCCAGCCGGTGCAGAAAATGATCGACGCCGGCACGCCCGTGATCGACATGGACACGCTGATCGCGCCGCTCGACCAGATCAACGTCCACTCCTTCCTCGCCCCGGACAACGAGTTCATGGGCGCCTCGGTGACGCAGGCGCTGTGCAACGCCATGGGCGGCAAGGGCAAGATCATCATGACGCAAGGAGCCCTCGGCCACACCGGCGCGCAGGGCCGCGCCAAGGGCTTCAACAATGTCGTGAAGCAGTTCCCCGGGATCGAGGTGCTGGACACCCAGCCGGCGGACTGGGATGTGTCGAAGACCGCGCGTCTCTGGGAAACCTACCTGACGAAGTATCCGCAGATCGACGCGGCGTTCTTCCACAATGACGACATGGCGCTCGCCGCCGCCAATATCATGAAGGCGCGGGGCCGCACCAACATCCTGATCGGCGGCGTGGATGCGATGCCGCCGGCGATCCAGGCCGTCAGTGAAGGCCGCATGTTCGCCACCGTGCGCAATCCGTCCTGCCGGATTCATGGCGGCGCCGTCATCGCGGGCGTCTCCGCCGTCGTCGGCGGCGAAAAGAGCGGACAGGGCATTCCCAAGAATGTCGTCACCGACGGTCCGGTCGTGACCAAGGCCAACGCCGCCGGGATGCAATGGATGCAGGATCACTTCCTGATCTGAGCCTCCATGCGAGAGGAACGGTCGCCCATCCTGGAACTTCAGGGCATCACGAAGAGCTTCGGCGGCGTCGAAGCACTTCGTGGTGTCGACTTCGCTCTCTTACCTGGCGAGATCCATGGTCTCGTCGGCGAGAACGGCGCGGGAAAAAGCACGCTGATGAAGATCATCGCCGGCGTGCACACCGAATTCTCGGGCCGCTTCCTGATCGACGGACAGGAGAGGCATTTCCGCTCGGCCCGCGACGCGCACAGCGCCGGCATCGCCATGGTGCACCAGGAGCTTTCCGTCGCGCCCGACCTCACGGTCGCGGAGAACGTGTTCCTGGGCAACCAGCCGACTAACCGGCTCGGTCTCGTACAATGGCGGCGGATGGCGCGCGAGGCCGGCGAGCAGCTCGCCCGCTTCGGTATCGACGTCGATCCGATGTCGAGGCTCGGCGACCTCCCGATCGGACTTCAGCAGCTGATCGAGATCGCGCGCGTGCTGTTCTCCGGCGCGCGCATCGTCATCCTGGACGAGCCGACGTCCGCCCTCTCGCCGCCCGAAGTCGCGCGGCTGTTCGCGACGCTGCGGCGGCTGCGCGAGGAAGGCACGGCGATCGTCTTCATCTCGCATTTCATCGAGGACATCTTGCGCGTGTCCGACACGGTGACCGTGTTCCGCAACGGGCGGAAGGTCGCGGAGACGGCAAGTGCTGCGACTAGCAAGGGCGCGCTGATCGAGGCCATGATCGGCCGCGGCGGCGAAGCGCTCGAGCACAGCTACAGCGACGATCTGATGCTGCCGCGGCCAAGCGACAGCTCGGTGGTCCTGAAGGTCGACCAGCTGTCGCTAGCCCGCAGCCTGAAGGACATCTCCTTCGAGGCGCGCGCCGGCGAAGTGCTTGGCATCTACGGCTTCATGGGCTGCGGCCAGCAGGAATTGTCGCGCATCTTGTTCGGCAAGCTGAAGCCGGACGGCGGCACGCTCGCGGTCGAGGGCAAGCCCAAAAGCTTCGCCAGCACGGCTGCGGCGCGGCGCGCCGGCGTGGCGCTGGTTCCGGAGAGCCGGCGCGACATGCTGTTTCACCAGGAGCCGGTCTACAAGAACATCTCGATCAGCATTCTCGATCGCATCTCGGCGCTGCTGCTCAAGCCGGCGCAGGAGCGCGACATCGCGAAGCGCCAGGTCGAGCAGCTCCAGATCAGGCCGCCGGTCGTCGGCCTTGATCTCGGCATGCTCTCCGGCGGCAATCAGCAGAAAGTCGCGCTGGCGAAATGGCTGACCTATCCGCCAAAACTGCTGGTGCTGTGCGAGCCCACCCGCGGCATGGATGTCGGCGCCAAGAACGACGTCATCAACATCGTCCGCGATCTCCGCGCCAAAGGGCTCGCGATCATCGTGCTGTCGACCGAGCCGGAAACGGTGCTGTCGCTGGCCGACCGCATCCTCGTGCTCAAGCGCGGCGCATTGGTGCGGGAGTTCACGAACGAGCCGGTCAGCAAGGACCGCCTGCTGGAAGCGGCGTGACGGAGAAGCATCATGGCGAGCAGTGACACGGCTTTGGCGGCGGGGCAGCGGACGCGAGGGCTTGCGCCGTTCCTGCGCTCGCAGATGCGCAACATCGCTCCGTTTCTGACGCTGATCTTCCTGTCCGGCTTCTTTGCGCTGGCCAGCCCCTCCTTCGCGACGCTGGACAATCTCGGCAATATCCTGACGCAGGTGTCAGTCACAGGGATCATCGCCGTCGGCCTCACCTTCGTGATCCTCTGCGCGGAGATCGACCTCTCGATCGCCAGCATCGCCAACGTTACGGGCATCGCGGTCGCCTACTTCACGCTCCAGGAATCCTACGTTAACATTCCCAACATTCCCCTGCCCGGCGCCGCCGCGATCCTGCTGGCCATTTTGCTCTGCGCGTTTCTCGGCCTCGTCAATGCGCTCGGCCTGACCGTGATCGGCATCCCCTCCTTCATCATGACCCTGGCGATGATGCAGATCGCAGCCGGCATCTCGGCACTGCTGGTGCGCGGCCAGATCGCCTACAAGGTGCCCGGCGTGATCACCACGCTCGGCTCGGGCTCGCTCGGCGGCATCCCATGGATGGTCATCGTCGCCGCGATCATGCTGCTCGGCGGACATCTGGTGCTGACCTACACGCGTTTCGGCCGCTACGTCTACATGGTCGGCGGCAACCGCGAGGCGGCCGAATATTCCGGCCTCAACGTCAAGCTCATCCTCGGCGCGGTCATGGTGATCTCGGCGGTCTGCTCCGGTATCGGCGGCATGCTCGGCGTCGCCCATTTCGGCAGCGCGCAGCAGAACGAGTTCGATACCTATTTGCTCGACTCCATCGCCGCCGTCGTCGTCGGCGGCACCAGCCTGTTCGGCGGCCGCGGCGGCATCGGCAACACCATCGTCGGGTTGTTCGTTCTCGGCGTTCTCAATAACGGCCTCGACCACGTCAACATCGACAGCTTCCTGAAGATCCTGATCCGCGGCCTGATCCTGCTGGCGGCGCTGGTGATCAATGTCTATGCGCAGCGGCTGAGGGAAAAGGCGGTGGAATAGCCGCCCCTCAAAACAAAAAGCGCGAAAACAACCCCATGCACAGTAGATAGCGTGAGGGAATTCAACGAGTTACAAAAACCCGAACTCATGTAGACGTCACCGTGGCGGCGTTTGACTCGTCGGGCAAAACAGGCGCAGGATGTCATCGTGGCGGTCTACGCGGGTCGGCTCCGGACAGCGCCCCAACCTCCGTCATTGCGAGCGCAGCGAAGCAATCCAGACTGCCGCCGCGGAACGATTCTGGATTGCTTCGCTGCGCTCGCAATGACGATGTGGTAACAGTGGGCGATCCGATCGCAGAGCACGATCAGGCGGCTTACCTCTCCGCCTACTCATCCAGAGCAAGCCGCGAGAACCGGAAATTGCAATGGCTCGCACCGCCCGCGAGTGTTTGAGTCCTCTCCAGGCGGATGCCTCGCGCTGCGTAGGCGACGAAATCGAGCCCGCAGATGTTCGGCAGAATGTCCTTGTCGCCATGGCGCGCCGCGAGTTTGCAGAAGCCACAAGCCTTGTAGTTGATCCCGAACTCGAACTTGTCGTCCGTATCAGGCTCGACGAAACCGTAGACGAAGTCTTCCGGAAATTCGGTCTGATGGCTCTCGGTCGCGCTTCTTGCTGCCTGCTCCCGTAGCAAGGCCTGGTTCTCCGGCGACATGAACTGACGACCCGAGGCGAGACGTTCCGCTTCCGATACGGTGAGCAATTGCGCCTTGTAGGTTTCCCGCTCGATCTCGCCTATCACAGGCAGCGGCACGCCGTGACGCCGCAGCACCCGGCTGATCGCCGTGAAGCCCATGAGACGCATGAAGAAATCGCTCATGCGGCTCGCCGCGCCGCCAACATAGGGCATCTGGGTGAGCACGATTTCGAATTCGTCCATCACCTCCTGCCTGATCCCGTCGATCCCGGAAAGTTGCGCGCGCTCGCGCAACATCGCTTCGGCCAGGTCGAGCCGCTCGCGCATGGCGGCCTCCATTGCACCGCGATGCGCTTCGTAAAACGGATGGATGATTTCAGCCATGGGACACCTGATATGATTGGTTCATTGCAAAGTCGGCTGGTTTCACTCCGCGGCGACCGCCTCGATCTCCAGCAGCCATTTGCTGTCGACGGTCTCGACGATCACGACCGTCAGCGCGGGCTGGTGCTCGCCCAGCATCGCGCGACGAATGGAGCGGTTGGCGACGAGCTGATTGCGGTCGGTCAGGAACGTGGTGACCTTGACCAGATGCGCGACGCCAAGGCCGGCGGCGGCGAGCACCTCGATCAAATTGCGCCAGGCCTGTTCGCACTGCGCCTCAAAACCGTCAGGAACGGCGCCGTCGGACCTCTCGGGCACCTGGCCGCTGATGAACAACAGGCGGCGATGCTGCGTCAGTTCAAGTCCCATGCAGTAACCGCCGGCGGGAGCGTGGACCGTTGCGGGATTGTGGCTGACGATGTGAGCTGGGGGCATAGGGTTTCTCCGGATTGCGGATCGACCGTATCCGGCGCCATCACCGCTACGCAAAGCATCATTGCTGCGGCTCAGCGCAAGAAAATCTATTGCAAGGCCATGGCCCATCAGTGTCAAAAGGAGCGATGACCTACATCCTTCCACCACTCAACGCGCTCCGCGCGTTCGAAGCCGCCGCGCGGCATCTCAGCTTCAAGCTGGCCGCACACGAGCTGCACGTGACCCCCGCCGCCGTGGGGCAGCAGGTCAAGGCGCTGGAGGCGCGCCTCGGCGTGCAGCTGTTCGAGCGGCTGCATAAGCAGCTCATCCTCACCGTCGCCGGTCAGGCTTATTTGCCCGGCGTATCCGAAGGCTTTCGCCACATTGCGGAGGCGACCTCGCAATTGAAACCGGCAGGTGCGGTGCTGCTGCAATTGGGCGTCCATGGCAGCTTCGACCTCCGCCGCCTCGATCTGGCAGCGTTTCGCAGCACGCATGCGGAGATCGGCTTGCGGGTGTTGCATCCGGCCGGCCTGCACGAGCTGATCGAGGGCAAGGTCGACCTGCTGATCGCCCGCGGACTGGGCCACCATCCGGGCTATCGCTGCGACCGGATCGATGAAGGATCGGGTTTGGGCGATTGGCTCGTTGCGCCCGAAGGCACCGCGGATTGCCCGGAGGTCGAAGGCTTCCGCGACTGGCTGCGCGCCTTGCCGGCCGAGAACGCAAACCGCCGCCCTCGTCTGGTCGGTGTCAGACGACAGGCTTGACCGGCAATCCATAGCCTTGCCGGGGCCCCGTTTGATGGGTCGGGGAAACAGGAGCACGATGTCATCATCGCGGTTGTGGTGTCAGTGGCAGTTAGCTGCCGTGACACCTCCAGCCATAACGCTGCTGCTCTCCACCTCCTTCACGTCCGATGCAATTGCTAAATCGGGTGCGAGCGTGGTCCATCACCATGGCAACAACGACTGGGTAACGGCGGCGGCGATTGGCACCCCCAACGGCAAGGACGACAGAGGCCGCTAAACATTTTTCGGCGGCACGGCAGTTGAAGCAGCTCGCCGGTTACCAATTTTTCCGACGCTCATCCCCAAGTGGGTAATGCAGTCCAGTCGGGCCCCAGCTCTTCCCCATTGCCCCCGGAGCTGGGGCTCATTTTTGTTCGGCTAGGAACGACTTGCCGATTGCCGATTTCTCCCGCGCCTCTCCCCAATCGGGCAGTCTGCTTCGCCAAGGCAGCTCAACAGCCCCAGCTTCACCGGTCCTGAAGCTGGGGTCCCTTTTGCTGTCTCAATTGCCTCCGCACTTGGCCGTATCTTCCTGAGCGCGTCGCGAAACGCGCTGGCCGAAGCCGCAACCCTGAAGCAGTGAGCCTGACGTATTGAAATCCGATGTGTACCTATGGTAGATTTCTACTTTTTCCCGATAGTTCTTTGTGCCAGGGAGAACATCCATGCGAAGCTCTCGCGCAATCCTTTATGCCCAACGTCTTAGCGCACTCACTTCTCAGCTCTCCGAATTGGAATATCTTCGAGATGTAGTCGAAGAAGCAGAGCGAAGCGCCCGCGGTGTGCCTCCATTACGCTTGACACATCCTGCTTCGCGCCGCCTTCGAAGTCGTGAACCAGGCGCCCTGTCTGTCCGCCTCCGTCGCCGCACGCCACCGAGCTGGAATGCAGGAGCTATCGGCCCCCCTGACAACGACAACCAAGTCGATCGGACTTTGCTGGAGCCATTCCCCGACGGATGGTGGGCTTCCCCCTAAAGCCTCTCCAAGCGCTAGCTTGACAAACAAATCGGATCAATGCCCGAGAGACGCTCCCTCATTCGGAGATTCGAAGCGGCCACTCAGGGTAACGGTGATGGAGCGAAGCTCGCCGCAGCAATCTCCTCGCTTCGCCAACACCTCACCGCGTGCCCGTCCACCCGCGTCTCCAGCACCGGCCCCGGCTCGCTCCGACACACAGCTTCCGCGTAACGGCACCGCGGACTGAACGCGCATCCGTTCGGCGGATTGAGCGGATTGGGAAGGTCGCCGCCTGTCGTCGCCAGCGGTGCATGGCGCAAGGGATCGGGGATGGCGGCGATCAGGGCTTGCGTGTAGGGGTGCGCGGGCCGCTCGAAGATCTCGCGCCAGTGGCCGTTCTCCACGATGCGGCCGAGATACATCACGGCGACCTTGTCGCTCATGTGCTCGACGACGCCGAGATCGTGGCTGATCATGATGTAGGAGAGACCGAGCGTTTCCTTCAATTCCAGCAGCAGATTGATGATCTGGGCGCGGATCGAGACATCGAGCGCCGAGACCGGTTCGTCGCAGATGACGATCCTGGGATTGAGGATCAGCGCACGCGCAATGCCGATGCGCTGGCGCTGGCCGCCGGAGAATTCATGCGGGTAGCGGTCGGCCTGCTCCGGCCGCAGGCCCACATGCCGCAGCATCTTCGCGACGCGGTCCTCGATCTCGCTTTTCGCTGTGACGCCATGCACGCGCAGGGGATCTTCCAGCGTGCGGCGGACCGTCTGGCGTGGATTGAGCGAGGCGTAGGGATCCTGAAACACGATTTGCACGATGCGGGCCAGCGCCTTCCGATCGCCGGATGGCCTGTTCGTCACGACCTGTCCGTCCAGCACGATGCGGCCGCGCGTCGGCGTCAAGAGGCCAAGGATCGACAATGCGACAGTCGACTTGCCGGAGCCGGACTCGCCGACGAGGCCGAGGCATTCGCCGCGCTTCAGGGTGAGATCGACGCCGTCGACGGCACGGAGCAGCCGACGGCCGCGCCCCAGCAGGCCACCTCCGAGCGGAAAATGGACCGCGAGATCCCTCACGCTGAGAATGACATCGTCGTCCGGCCGTGTCCCACCCAACCTGTCTTGCGGCTCATGCATGGTGATGACACCTGACCAGACCGCCGGCCTCCAGCAAATCCGCTCCCGGCGCGGTGGTCCGGCAAATCTCGGTTGCCTGAGCGCAACGCGGATTGAACCGGCAACCATCGGGAAAATTCGTGATGGCCGGGACCACCCCTGCGATCTCCGTCAGCCGGGTGCGGCCAAGCGCAGCGCGACTGCCGAGCCGCGGCAACGAGGCGACCAGGCCTCGCGTATAGGGGTGCGAGGGTGCCCGGAAAATATCGGCCGAGCCGCGCTCCTCGACGATGCGGCCGGCATACATCACGGCCACGCGGCGACAGACATTGGCGACCAGCCCGAGATCGTGGCTGATCATCAGGATTGCGGTTCCACGCTCGGCGCACAAATTCCGCATCAGCTCGATGATTTCGGCTTGCACGGTGACGTCGAGTGCCGTTGTCGGCTCGTCGGCGATCAGGAGATCCGGACCGCAGGCGAGCGCGATGGCAATCATCACGCGCTGGCGCATGCCGCCGGACAGCTGGTGCGGGTAGTCCTTCACGCGCCGCTCCGGCGCGGGAACGCGGACGCTCGCCAGCGCCTCGACCGCCAGTCTGTCGGCTTCCCGCCAGCTCTTGCCCTTGTGCAGCACGAACATTTCTGCGATCTGCCGGCCCACCGGCGAGACCGGGTTCAGCGCCGTCATCGGCTCCTGGAAGATCATAGCGATGCGATTGCCGCGCAGATCGCGTTGCCTGGCGGCTGAAAGGTGCTGGATCTCCCGCCCTTCAAACCGGATGACGCCGCCGCCGATCGACAAGGGCTGCCGCAACAGGCCAATCAAGGCGAGCGCCGTGATGCTCTTGCCGCAGCCGGATTCGCCGACCAAGCCGAAAGTCTCGCCGCGATCGATGCGGAATGAAATACCCTCGGCCGCCGCAACGCGCCTCGATCCATCGTCGAGATCGATGCGCAAATCCTCGACTTCGATCAGCGGCGCGCCCGTCATGTGCGCCGGCTCCGCGATTGCGGATCGAGAATGTCGCGCAGGCCGTCGCCGAGCAGATTGAGGCCGAGCACCGTCAGGAAGATCGCAAGGCCGGGAAACACCGAGAGCCACGGGGCCGTCGTGATCTGGTCGCGGGCATCCGACAACATGCTGCCCCAGCTCGGAAACGGCGGGCGGACGCCGAGGCCGAGGAACGACAATGCGGCTTCCGACAGCACCGCGCTGCCCATGCCGAGCGTGCCGATGACGACGATCGGCCCTAGCATGTTCGGCAGCAGTTGGGTGATCATGATGCGCAGATCGCCGTAGCCGAGCACGGTCGCGGCCTGCACATAGCCCTGGCTCCTCAGCGACAGCGCCGAGGCCCGCGCGATCCGGCACGTGAAGGACCAGTTGGTCAAGCCGAGTGCGATCAGCAGGCTGGTCAGGCCGGGGCCGAGCACCGCCATGATGGCCAGCGCGAAGATCAGCGACGGAATCGCGAGCATGAGATTGGTCAGGCCGTTGACGACATCGTCCCACCAGCCGCCCCAATAACCGGCGCTCAGGCCCAACGCGACGCCGATGACGCTGTTGATGAGCTGCGAGACGATGCCGACCGTCAGCGAAACGCGCGCGCCATAGACGACGCGGGAATAGATGTCGCGGCCCTGGTCGTCGGTGCCGAACCACCAGGTCCAGCTCGGCGGCTCTTCCGCGTTGAGCAGATTGGCGTCCAGGACAGGATCGGTATGCGCCAGCCAGGGCGCGAGGAGGCCGACCAGGATCGCAAGCGCGAACAGCGCGCCACCGATGATGAGATTGGCGCGGAGCTTCATGCGTATCTGATCCTGGGATCGATCACGCCGTAGAGCACGTCGATCAGCAGATTGATCGCGAGAAAGGACAGCACCACGACAAGGATGGAGCCCTGGACGGCCGGAATGTCGCGCTGCAGGACACTGTCGACCAGCAGCGAGCCGATGCCCGGCCAGGAGTACAGTTTCTCGACCACGACCGCCTGCCCCATCAGCGCGCCGAACTGCAAGCCGACCGTGGTGAGGATAATGACAAGCGCGTTGCGCATCACATGCCACTTCACGACTCGGGTCTCGCTCATGCCCTTGGAGCGCGCGGTGCGGACGAAATCCGCGGTCATGATCTCGAGGACAGCGGCGCGCGTCGTCCGGGCGAACAGCGCCATCGGCGAGACGCCGAGCGTCACGGCCGGAAGGATCAGATATTTCAGTCCGCCATCGCCATAGCCGAAACTCGGCAGCCAGCCGAGCTTCAACGCAAACAAGTACATCAGCAGTAGTCCCAGCCAAAATTTGGCGATCGAAAGTCCCGATACCGCCACAACCATGGCCAGCGTGTCGACGATGCCCCCCGGCTTCAGCGCGGCTATGAAACCCAGGGGAACACCGATCACGACGGAAAACGCCATGGCTGCGAAGATGAGCTGGAGCGTCGGCCATATCCGCTTGGCGATCATGAACGTCACCGGCTCGCGCGTCCGGAACGAGGTTCCGAAATCACCGGTCGCAAGCTTGGCAATGTAGATGCCGAAGCGGACATAGACGGGATCGTCGAGCCCGAGCTGCTTCTTCATGCGCAGCTCGACCTGCGGATCGGCATCGTCGCTCATGGACGAGACGATGCTGCCGGGAACGACGCTGAACAGCACGAACACCAGAGCCACCACGGCGAGCACGGTCGGAATGGTCTGCAGGAGGCGGCGGAACAGGAAGGAGAGCATCGGCACTTTTCCTCTCTCCCTCCGTCGTTCATGGCGACGGAGGGAGCGCGAGAGCGCGTGTCACTTCGCGGGCGAGGTCTCGTCGACCCAGAGGTCTTCGACGTTCTGATGGGTCAGCTCCGTCGCGTTCAGCTGAACTCCCTTGAGCCACGGCTGCACCGCCATGACCGCCTTGTTGTAGTTGAAGAACCAGACCGGCGCCTCTTCGTAGAGAACAGCATTGGCCTTCTGCAGCAGCTGGGTACGCTTTGCAGCGTCATCGGACTGCCCGGCCTCGTCGATCAGCTTGTCGAACTCGGGATTCTTGAAGTTCATATAGTTGCAGGCTGATTGCGGCGTCGCCGAGTGGAAGCATTTGAGGGCGGCTTGGGGATCGGGTCCGGTCGCCTGCGAATAGATGAACGCCTGGTAGTCGCCGCTGCGAACCACCTCCGCCAACACCGCGGTCTCGACCTGCTTCACCTTGGCCTTGATGCCCACCCTGTCCAGCATGGGGATCACGGCCGAGACGATCGGCAAGCCCCAGCTCTCGTTCTGGCTGGTGGTCCATTCGAATTCGAAGCCCGTGGGATAGCCGGCCTCAGCGAGCAGCTGCTTGGCCTTGGCGGGATCGAAGGCGTAGGGCTTCATGGCCTTGTCGTAGGCGGGAGAGGTCAGTGGCAGCCAGCTGGTGGCCCGGTAGGCCTTGCCCTTGACCAGCTTGTTGATGATCAGGTCGGTGTCGATCGCGTAGTTGATCGCCTGCCGGACCCGCTTGTCGGCGAACGGCTTGAACGCGGGATTCATCCCCATGTAGCGGGTGAAGACCTCGGCGACTTCGACCACGGTGCCCTTGAGGTCGGCGTCGTTCTGATAGGCGACATATTGCGCCGGTCCCAGTACCGAGGTGTCGATCTCCTTGTTGCGGAAGGCGACATCGCGTGCCGCGGCCTCACCCATGACCGACACGATGATCTTGTCGGCGTAGGGCTTGCCGGGCTTGTAGAACCGGTCCCACCGCTCCAGAACGATGCGCGATCCCGGCACGTGCTCGACGAATTTGAAGGGCCCAAGACCGATCGGCTTCTGGAGAAAGCTCTCCTTGGCGGCTTCGTCGGCGGGATAGATCGAGGTGATCGCGTTCCAGAAGTAGAAACCCGGATCGACTTTCTCGGTCAGCTTCATCTCGATCGTGAAGTCGTCGATTTTCTTCAGGCCGGAGATCTCCTTGGCCTGGCCCTTCTCGACCGCCGCCGCGCCCTCGATCACGCGGACATAGCGCGCGCCGGGATAAGCCTTGGTGCCGTCCATGATGCGGTTGTAGGTCCAGATGATGTCGTCGGCCGTCATCTTGCGGCCATTGTGGAAATAGGCGTCGTCGCGCAGCTTGAAGGTGTGAACGAGACCGCCGCCCGAGACGACGTCCTCCTTGGCGAGCTCCAGAACCGGCTTGCCTCCCGCGGAATTCCAGATGTAGAGCGACCGGTGCAGGGCCTTGGCGTAGATCTCGTCCTGGGCGCGCTGCGTCGTATGGATGTCCAGGCTTGTGAAGCTCGACCCATAAGGCGCGGTCATGCGGATGGTTCCGCCCTTGCGCGGGGTCTGGGCCTCCGCCGTGGCGGCCAGTGCCAGCCCCAGACCCGCGACGACCGCCACTATCCTGAACATCATGGTCCCTCCGACAACGCAAGCCGTGCTCCGGTCCGGGAGTTGACCATCCACGGCAGGTCGAGCGCAAGCGCCTTGAAGGGGTTGACGTATGCGAGCGTCGCGCGCGGGCACCGCCGATTTGTGCGGAAGCCGGCTAGAACTCCGGCTGCCAATCGCGCAATTTTCGCGCTGCAGCGGTGACGTCCGCCATGGTCGGAAACGCCCCCGTCTCCAGCATCATCGTCCTTGCCAGCCTCACGGCGCGTGCTTCGCTGATCGCGCGCCGGCGCGGATCCTCGATCAGCTCGAAATCGATGTTGTGAGCGAGGCCGAAGATGCGGCGGATGGTTTTTGCCGCGGCGAAGCCGACCGTGTCCGCGAACAGCCGTTGCATGTAGGCCTGCCGCTCGGCTTCCAGCCGTGCCGCGCCTGTCTCGCCGGCAAAGAGTGAGGCAGGATAGGCATCGCCTGCGGCGTCGGCGCGCCAGAGGTCGAGGAACTTGCGGGCGAACGCGTTCCAGACCTGCTCGACCGTCTCCAGCACCCAGCCCTCGAACGCACGCCGTTCGCCCGGCGAGCGATCGTGGCCGGCGGAGGCAAAATAGGCCATCAGGAGGTTGGCCAGCACAGCGCCGACATCGAAACCCATCGGGCCGTAGAACGCGAATTCGGGATCGATCACCCGCGTCTGGCCGTCCGTCACCATGATCGAGCCGGTGTGAAGGTCGCCGTGGAGCAGTGCCTCGGGGCTCGCCATGAATTTCAGCTTCAGCCGTGAGATCGCGACATGCAAATCCATGTCGTCGCGCAGGTCTGCGGCGAGCGCATCGAGATAGGGCGCGGTCCAGCGGTTCTGCTCGGCGATGCGGTAGGGATCGGTGAAGATCAGATCCTCGGTGATCTTGCACAGCGCATGGTTTCCGGCGAAGGCCGCGATGCCTTGCTTCTTCTCGGCCGCCGACAGCGCGAGGTCGGAGGTGAAGAACAAGGTCCGCGCCATGAAGGTGGTGATGTCATCAACAAAGCGCGGATATCGAGTGCCCGCGACCATCCCCTTGCGCATGATGATGTGGGGCTCGAGCAGCTCCATCACCGTCAGCGCCAAGGCCTCATTGTGATGCAGCAGCGCCGGCACGAGGCCGGGCGCGAGTTCGGCCTGCCGCGACAAAGCGAGATATTCGTAATGAGCCCGGGACAGCGGCAGCGGCCAGCTCTCGCCGACGAGGCGGACATAGGGCAGCGCCTGCTTCACGGCGACGCCGCCCTGGCCGCCTTTTACGATGAAGACGAGATTGAGATTGCCGTCGCCGACTTCGGTGATCGACCAGGAGGCCGGCTCGCTCCCGAGAAGCGCCTTGAGGTCTGCAACGCTTGCGAGATAATCCCGCAACGCCGCCTCATGCAGAATCCGGTAGTCCCCCTGCCCCTGCGCCATGACGATCCCATCCCATGCTTGGCATGGCCGGATCGTTACTCCCGCTCCAGGAAGCTCGAGCCGATCTCGGCCTTTCTTTTGATCGGATCGTAATCACAATAGACGCTGTCCGCCACCAGCGTGTAGCTGGCGGTGACGGTGTATTTGTCCGTTTTGACCGAGTTCAGGCCGATCACCGAGGTGCTCTTGCCGCCGTTCCACTTGAACGGCGTCGAGCTCTTGGCCTGCTCGCAGGCGATCACGGCCTCGTTGAAGACGTAGCCCTCGACGAACGCCTTCAGGGTGCGCACCTGCACGGCCATCTTCCACTCGAAATAGCCGATGGCACCGAGGCCGGCGACGATCAGCACCAGAAGCGCGACGACGATCCTCTGAAAAGTCATTGGTCCCCCAACAAAGCCAATCAAAAATTCTTAAAACGGCATGCCCATCAATTTCGACAGGCGCTCGATCGACAAATAGCCGGCGTGATAGGCGACCATGGCGATCCCATAGATGATCGCGGAGATGATGGTGGTCCAGATCAGCTTGCCCCTTATCCGTGTCAGGATCGGCGCGCCGGGGTCGCTGCCCGGCACTCCGACGCCGTCCTCGTGCTGGCTGCGCACCCCGAACGGCAGCGTCAGGAACAGCGCGACCCACCAGATGACGAAGTAGATCGCGATTGCGGTTGATATCTGGATGGCCATGGCTTCGGCCTATGCCTGCTCGATTTCGACCAGCGCGCCCGAAAAGTCCTTCGGGTGCAGGAATAGCACCGGCTTGCCGTGGGCGCCGATTTTCGGCACGCCGTCGCCGAGCACCCTTGCGCCCTCCTTCACCAGCGTATCGCGCGAGGCGATGATGTCGACCACCTCATAGCAGACGTGGTGGATGCCACCGTCGGCGTTGCGGTCGAGGAACTTCGCGATCGGCGAGGTCTCGCCGAGCGGCTCGATGAACTCGATCTTGGTGTTGGGCAGCGTCGCGAAGACGGTGGTGACGCCATGCTCGGGCAGCGCGACGGCCTCCGAGATCTCGGCGCCGAATGCGGCGCCATAGATTCTGGCGGCCTTGACGGCGTCCTTGGTCGCAATCGCGACATGGTTGAGCCGGCCCAGCATGTTTCTTCTCCCCTAGGGCATGATCCGGAAAAGTGTGAAGCGGTTCTCCGATCATGCCCAATTAGACTGTCAGTACGTGTACCAGACAGGGGGGCTTTTTGCCCCAATGTTCGTTGATCACGGCACGGACAGCGCGTCGCACCGACTCCGCCAGCGCATCCGCGTCGCGACGGCGCGCCTTCGGCAGGCCTTCGATGGTGGAGACCACGGCGTCGAAGACGATGTCGTCGAAGGGCTCGCCCGCCTTGTTCTTCTCGGGGATGCCGATCAGATCGACCTCGGGATCGTCGACGAGTTCGCCTTGCTGCGTCATGGCGATGGCGACGAAGGCGCAGCCGGAGAAGGCCATGCGGCGCCGCTCGACCACTGCGCGGGACTTGGAGTCCTCCAGAATCGTGCCGTCCTTGTAGAGGCGGCCCGCAGGCACCTGCCCAATGATGCCGGGATCGCCGGGGCCGAGCTTGATCAGGTCACCGTTGCGGCAGACCAGCACGCGCGGCACGCCGGCGGCACGCGCGAGCTTGGCGTGCTCATTGAGGTGCAGGGCCTCGCCATGGACCGGGATCAGGAGCTGCGGCCTGGTCCAGGCGATCATGTCGCGCAATTCGTCGCGGCGGGGATGGCCGGAGACATGGACCAGCTGGTCGCGGTCGGTGATGACCTCCACGCCCTGTAAAACCAGGCCATTAATGATCGCGCCGACCGCCTTCTCGTTGCCGGGAATGGTGCGCGAGGAAAAGATCACGCTGTCGCCGCGGTTGAGCGTGATCTCGGGATGATCGTCATTGGCGATGCGCGCCAGCGCGGCACGCGGCTCGCCCTGGCTGCCGGTGCAGAGCGCCAGCACCTTGTCCTGCGGCAGATGACCGTAGACGTCCGGGGAGCGGAAACTCTGCACGCCGTCGAGATAGCCGGTCTCGCGCGCGACCTGCACCACGCGTTCCATGGCGCGGCCGACCACGACGACCTCACGGTCGGCGGCCTTCGCAGCGATCGCGACGGCCTTGAGGCGCGCGACGTTGGAGGCAAAGGTCGTGACCGCGACGCGGCCCTTGGCGGCCTTGACGAGCTCGGTGATGGATCTGGCAACCTCGGCTTCCGAGGGCGAGCGGCCGTCGCGCACGGCGTTGGTGGAATCGCCGATCAGGGCGAGCAGGCCCGCATCGCCGAGCTCCCGCAGCCGCTTTTCGTCGGTGGGGCGGCCGATGATCGGAGTCGGATCGATCTTCCAGTCGCCGGTGTGCAGCACCGTGCCGACTTCGGTGTGAATCGCCAGCGCATGCGACTCCGGAATCGAATGCGCGACCGGGATGAACTCGACATTGAACGGACCGATATC
Organism: Bradyrhizobium sp. RT6a; assembly: GCF_040547675.1. Lineage (NCBI taxonomy): Bacteria > Pseudomonadati > Pseudomonadota > Alphaproteobacteria > Hyphomicrobiales > Nitrobacteraceae > Bradyrhizobium > Bradyrhizobium sp. RT6a. The sequence goes on along the minus strand of NZ_JBEPQC010000002.1, from coordinate 1,218,489 downwards.
GACGCGCCCGCCCGACGGCACCACCGTCACCGGGATCTTCGGCGCATTGCGCTCGGCGGCGCACTTGGCCTCGAACAGCGCCGCGCTGAACTGCGTCGCGTAGATCGGGCATTTCAGCTTCGGCCACAGGTCGATGATCGCACCGAAATGATCCTCATGGGCGTGGGTCAGCACCAGGCCCATCAGGTTCTTGCGTTCCTTCTCCAGGAAGCTGACGTCGGGCATGATCAGGTCGATGCCCGGCAGATGCTCCTCGTCGCCGAAGGAGACGCCGAGATCGATCGCCAGCCAGGCCCGCTGCTGGCGGTTGCCGAGGCCGTAGATCGACAAATTCATGCCGATCTCGCCGACGCCGCCGAGCGGTGCAAATACCAGTTCTTCAGGCTTCGCCATCACGCAGCTCCCACGGAGGCGGCCGTGCCGAAGAACACCTCACCCGCGGCCACCGGCACGCGCCGGCCCTCCGCGGTGCGGACGATCAGGCAGCCGGTGTCGTCGATCGTGTCAAAAATGCCTTCCAGCGTCATCACTCCCGTGTGGATCGCGACCCGCTCGCCGAGGCCGGCGGCGCGCTCCAGCCACAATTTGCGAATTTCGGCAAAGCCGCGACCATTGTCCCATATGCCGCGGAATTCCACCCAGGCGTCCGAGAGCGCCGAGAACAGCTCCTCCGCACTGATCTGGACGCCGAGCGCGGCGAGCGACACCGCCGGGGTTGGCGTGCCCTCGGGCGCGGCGACGACGTTGGTGCCGATGCCGACGACGATGGCAAGACAGTCGCCGATGGCTTCGGCCTCCAGGCCGATACCGACCAGCTTCTTGCCGCAGGCCAGCACGTCGTTCGGCCATTTCAGGACGTAGCGGGGACGGCCCTCGCCGAGGCGCAGTGCCGCCTCCAGGCTGACCTTCTCCAGGGCGGCCTCCTCGGCCAGCCCGGCCGCAAAGCCGATCGTCGCGGCGACGGAAGGAGCGACATCAAGGACTTCGAGCACGCTGGCGGCAAGGTTGCCCCTTGGCGCGATCCAGGCGCGCTGGCGGCGGCCGCGGCCGGCGGTCTGCTCCGATGTCACGAACCACATCGGGCCGCGTTCGCCGCGCCTCGCGTGCTCGATCGCCTCGGTGTTGGTCGAGCCGGTCCGTTCGAAAGCTGCGAGCTTGTAGCCCGCCGACGCCGCACGAGGACCGAGCGCGAATGCCATCCTAGAACAGCGACTTTGCCGCGGCGGAGGCGACGCTCACCACCGGGCCCGCGAACAGGGCGAACAGAATGTTGAACAGGCCCGCGACCGCCAGCACCGTCTTGACTTCGACGCGCACCGGATCGACCTGCCCGGCCGGTTCGTCAAAATACATGGTCTTGACGATGCTGAGATAGTAGTAGGCGCCGACCACGCTGGTCAGCACGCCGATGACGGCGAGCGTGAACAGGTTCGCCTTGATGGCGGCGACGAAGACGTACCATTTGGCGAAGAAGCCGGCGAGCGGCGGAATGCCGGCGAGCGAGAACAGCAGCATCGCGAACATGAAGGCGAGCAGCGGATTGGTCCGCGAGAGACCCGCGAAATCGCTGATCTGCTCGACCGGCTGGCCGTTGCGCTTCATCGCAAGGATGATGGCGAAGGAGCCCAGCGTCATCGCGACATAGATCACGATGTACATCAAGACGCCCTGCGCGCCCTCGACCGTGCCCGCCGCGAGGCCGACCAGGGCAAAGCCCATATGGCCGATCGAGGAATAGGCCATCAGGCGCTTGATGTTGCTCTGGCCGATCGCGGCGAACGAACCCAGCGCCATCGAGGCGATCGACACGAACACAAGGATCTGCTGCCACTGCGAGACGATGCCGGGGAATGCGGTCAGCGTGACGCGGGTGAAGACCGCGAGCGCGGCCACTTTCGGCGCCGAGGCGAAGAAGGCTGTCACGGGCGTCGGTGCGCCCTCGTAGACGTCAGGCGTCCACATGTGGAACGGCACGGCCGAGACCTTGAAGCAGAGGCCGGCGAGCAGGAACACGAGACCGAACACCAGGCCGACATTCGAGATCGTCGCGGCCGCCGCGATGCCGGTGAAGCTGACCGTACCGGTGAAGCCGTAGATCAGCGAGGAGCCGTAGAGCAGCATGCCCGACGACAGCGCGCCGAGCACGAAGTACTTCAGGCCGGCTTCGGTCGACTTGGCGTTGTCACGGTTCGAGGCCGCCACGACGTAGAGCGCGAGCGACATCAATTCGAGGCCGAGATAGAGCGAGATCAGATCGCCGGCCGAGATCAGCACCATCATGCCGAGGGTCGAGAGCAGCACCAGGATCGCGTATTCGAAGATACGGCGCGACGGATCCGAGAGGAACTCGGTCGACAGCACCAGCGTCACCGCCGAACCGATCAGGGCCAGGATCTTCATAAAGCGGGCAAAATCATCGACGATGAAGCTGCCGCCGAAGGTCACGTGCTTGCCCGCCGGCAGCATGTATTCGAGCACGCCGACCACGATCAGGAGCAGCACCGCAAGCGTCGTGACCGTCTTGGTGGTCTCCTGCCCGCGATAGGCGCCGAGCATCAGGAGTGCCATGGCCCCCACCGCGAGCACGAGCTCGGGCAGCACCGGCGCCAGTTGATAACCTGCAGTCTCAAAGCTCATGGCGATATCCTGACCTGCCCGCTCACTGGAGCAGTGCGGCGGCCTTCACGGCCGTCACAGCGGTGTTGTAATTGTTGACGAGTTGCTGGACCGACGCCGCCGACATGTCGAGCACCGGCTTCGGATAGATGCCGAACAGGATCGTCAGCGCGATCAGCGGGAACAGCGTCAGACCCTCCCGGAAGGTGAGATCCTTCATGCTCGCCAGCGACGGCTTGACCAGCGCCCCAAACACGACCTTGCGGTAGAGCCACAGCGCATAGCAGGCCGACAGGATCACGCCGAAGGTGGCGAAGAACGCGGTCGGGATCGAGACCTTGAAGGTGCCGAGCAGCGTCATGAACTCGCCGACGAAGCCGGAGGTGCCGGGCAGACCGACATTGGCCATGGTGAAGACCATGAAGGTCAGCGCGTAGAGCGGCATCCGGTTGACGAGACCGCCATAGGCCGCGATCTCGCGGGTGTGCATGCGGTCGTAGACGATGCCGACGCAGAGGAAGAGCGCGCCGGAGACGATGCCGTGCGAGATCATCTGGAACACGCCGCCGGCGACGCCCTGCATGGTGCCGGCAAAGATGCCCATGGTGACGAAGCCCATATGCGCCACCGAGGAATACGCGATCAGCTTCTTCATGTCCTCCTGCATCAGCGCCACCAGCGAGGTGTAGATGATGGCAATGGCGGAGAGCGTGAACATCAGCGGCGCGAAGTCGTGCGAGGCCAGCGGGAACATCGGCAGCGAGAACCGCAGGAAGCCGTAGCCGCCCATCTTCAGCATGATCGCCGCCAGGACCACCGAGCCGGCGGTCGGCGCCTCGACGTGGGCGTCGGGGAGCCAGGTGTGCACCGGCCACATCGGCATCTTCACCGCGAACGAGGCGAAGAAGGCAAGCCACGCCCACGTCTGCAGCGAGCGCGGCACGGCGGTGTGCATCAGGGTCGGAATGTCCGTGGTGCCGCCGTTCCAGTACAGCGCCATGATGGCGAGCAGCATCAGCACCGAGCCGAGCAGCGTGTAGAGGAAGAACTTGAAGGACGCATAGACCCGGCGCGGACCGCCCCAGACGCCGATGATCAGGAACATCGGGATCAGGCCGCCTTCGAAGAACAGGTAGAACAGCACGAGATCGAGCGCCGAAAAGGTACCGATCATCAGCGTTTCCAGGATCAGGAACGCCATCATGTATTCGCGAACGCGGTTGGTGATCGCCTTCCAGCTCGCGATGATGCAGAACGGCATGATGGCGGTGGTCAGGATCACCAGCGGCAGCGAAATGCCGTCCACGCCCATGTGGTAGGTGATGCCGGTGGCGAGCCAGTTCGCCTTCTCGACGAACTGGAAGTCGGGGTTCGACGCATCGAACCGCATGACCAGGATCACCGACACTGCGAAGGTGATCAGCGTGGTCCACAGCGCGATCCAGCGCGAGTTGCGCCGGGCCGCCTCGTCATCGCCGCGGCTGAGATAGACGATCAGCGCGCCGACCAGCGGCAGGAACGTCGTGACGGATAGAATTGGCCAGGTCGTCATTTACTGGCCTCCAAAGCCGAACATGAACCAGGTGATCAGGCCGGCGGCACCGATCAGCATGGCGAACGCGTAGTGGTAGAGATAGCCGGTCTGGATCTTCACGACGTTGCGGGTGACGTCCAGCACCCGGGCCGAGACGCCGTCGGGGCCGAGACCGTCGATGATGAAGCCGTCGCCCTTCTTCCAGAGCTGGTAGCCGATCCACTTCGCCGGACGGACGAAGATGATGTCGTAGAGCTCGTCGAAGTACCATTTGTTGAGCAGGAACTTGTACAGCATCGGCTGCGTGTTCGCGAGCTCGACCGGCAGATAGGGCCGGCGGATGTAGAACAGGTACGACACCAGGAAGCCCAGCACCATCATCACCGTCGGCAGGAAGGCGATGGTCTCGGGGATGTGGTGCATCTCCTCGATGATGTGCGGGTTCATCTTCACGGATTCGCGGAAGAACTCCTCGATGCCGTGACCGGCGAACAGCTCCTTGAACGGGAAGCCGGCCAGGATGGAGCCGACCGCGAGCACACCGATCGGGATCAGCATCCAGATCGGCGCTTCATGCGCGGCCTCGTAGTGGTGATCGTCATGCGGCTCGCCATGGAAGGTCTTGAAGATCAGGCGCCACGAGTAGAACGAGGTCAGGCCGGCCGCGATGACCGTCATCAGGAAGCCGTACATCGCGAACGGATTGTGCGAGGCGTAAGCGGACTCGATGATCGCGTCCTTGGAGAAATAGCCGGCGGTCAGCGGGAAGCCGGTGAGCGCGAGCGTGCCGACCACCATCACCGCATAGGTGTAGGGGATCTTGCGCCAGAGGCCGCCCATGTTGCGGATGTCCTGTTCGTGATGCATCGCGTAGATCACCGAGCCGGAGCCCAGGAACAACAGCGCCTTGAAGAAGGCGTGCGTGAACAAATGGAACATGCCGACCGAATAGGCTCCTGCTCCCATCGCCACGAACATGTAGCCGAGCTGCGAACAGGTCGAGTAAGCGACGATGCGCTTGATGTCGTTCTGGACGAGGCCGATGGTCGCCGCGAAGAACGCCGTGGTGGCGCCGAAGAACATCACGACGGCCTGCGCGTTCGGCGCCAGCTCGAACAGCGGTGACAGGCGCGCCACCATGAAGACGCCGGCCGTGACCATGGTCGCGGCGTGGATCAGCGCCGACACCGGGGTCGGGCCTTCCATCGCGTCCGGCAACCAGGTGTGCAGCAGGAACTGCGCCGATTTGCCCATCGCGCCCATGAACAGCAACAGGCAGGTCAGGGTCAGCGCGTCGGCGTGCCAGCCGAGGAAGTCAATGGTCTTGCCGGTGAGGCCGGGTGCAGCGTGGAAGATGGTCTCGAAATCGGTCGAGCCGGCCAGCAGGAAGATCGCGAAGATGCCGAGCGCGAAGCCGAAATCGCCGACGCGATTGACCACGAAGGCCTTGATGGCGGCGGCGTTCGCCGACGGCTTCTGGTACCAGAAACCGATCAAGAGGTAGCTCGCCAGACCCACGCCTTCCCAGCCGAAGAATAGCTGCACGAGGTTGTCCGCGGTCACCAGCATCAGCATGGCGAAGGTGAACAGCGAGAGATAGCCGAAGAAGCGCGGCCGGTTCGGGTCCTCGTCCATGTAGCCGATGGAATAGAGGTGCACGAGCGAGGACACGGTGGTCACCACCACCAGCATCACGGCGGTGAGCGTGTCGACCCGCAGCGTCCAATAGACCTGGAGATCGCCGGAGAGGATCCACGGCAGCAGCGGAATGCGCATGTCGTGGTGCATGAAGCCGACATCGACCAGCGTCATCCAGGACAGCGCCGCCGACACGAACAGCAACGCCGTGGTGATCAGCTCGGCGCCGCGCGAGCCCGCCGCGGGCGGCTCGGAGACGTGGTGGTCGTCGTGGCCGTCGCCCGGCTCGTGATGGGTCTCGTGGATGACCGACGCATCATCGTTGATGGTGTCGGACGCATGGGCTTGCGCGCCATGGCCGTGATCATCGTGATGCTCGACCGTGTCGCCCGAGGGGTTGCGGGCATGCGCGCCGAACAGCGCGATCAAGCCGGCCAGAATTGCGCCCAGCAGAGGCAGAAAGACGATTGCCTGGACCATGATTTAATCTTTCCGCATGATCTGGTCGGAAAACCGGTATCCACTTTTCCGGATCATGCGATCAGCCCTTCATCAGATTGACGTCCTCAACCGCGATCGAGCCGCGGTTGCGGAAATAGACCACCAGGATGGCGAGACCGATCGCGGCTTCAGCGGCCGCGACGGTGAGCACCAGGAGCGCGAAGACCTGCCCGACGATGTCGCCGAGGAAGGTCGAGAACGCCACGAGGTTGATGTTGACCGCGAGCAAGATCAGCTCGATCGACATCAGGATGACGATGATGTTCTTGCGGTTCAGGAAGATGCCGAGGATCCCGAGCGTGAACAGGATCGCGCCGACCGCAAGATAGTGTCCGAGCCCGATCGTCATTTCACCCACTCCGCCGCGTCAGAGTCCTGGAGCCCCTGCCCCGGCGTCACCTTGCGGATCGCCATCGCTATTTCGGGCGTGCGCGCGTTCTGAACGTTGATGTCCTGCCGCTTGACGCTCGCCTTGTGCCGCAGCGTCAGCACGATGGCGCCGATCATGGCGACCAGCAGCACCATGCCCGAGAGCTGGAAGTAGTGGATGTACTTGGTATAGAGCACCAGGCCCAGCGCCTCGGTATTGGAGACGTTGGTCGGGATCGCCGCCGTGATCGTCTTGGCGACGCCGGGGTTGATGACCCAGAAGCCGACGGTGAGCAACAGCTCGAACAGGAAGATGCCGCCGATCACGAGGCCGACCGGGAGGTACTCGATAAAGCCCTCGCGCAGCTCGAGGAAGTCGACGTCGAGCATCATGATCACGAACAGGAACAGCACCGCGACGGCGCCGACATAGACGACGATCAGGATCATCGCCAGGAACTCGGCGCCCATCAGCACGAACAGGCCGGAGGCGTTGACGAAGGCCAGGATCAGGTACAGCACGGAGTGCACGGGATTGCGCGAGACAATCACCATCACCGCCGAGGCGACGCAGACGCCGGCGAACAGATAGAAGAACAGCGCGGGAAGGATCATGCTCTCATCTCACCGGTACGGCGCGTCGAGTTCGATCGCTTTCGCGATCTCGCGTTCCCAGCGATCGCCGTTGGCGAGCAGCTTGGCCTTGTCATAGAACAGTTCCTCGCGGGTCTCGGTCGCGAACTCGAAGTTCGGACCTTCGACGATGGCATCGACCGGACAGGCTTCCTGGCAGAGGCCGCAATAGATGCACTTCACCATGTCGATGTCGTAGCGCACAGTGCGGCGGGTGCCGTCGTTGCGGCGCGGGCCGGCCTCGATGGTGATGGCCTGCGCCGGGCAAACCGCTTCGCACAGCTTGCAGGCGATGCAGCGCTCTTCGCCGTTCGGATAGCGGCGTAGCGCATGCTCGCCTCGGAACCGCGGCGAGATCGGGCCCTTTTCGAAGGGATAGTTCAGCGTCGGCTTCGGCTGGAAGAAATAGCGCATGGCGAGGAAGAACGCCGAGACGAATTCCGACAGCAGAAGCGAGCGTGCAGTGGCGTTGATGTTGATACCCATGACGGCCCTCACTTCGGCGCGATGCCGGCAAAGTGCAGCACACCGGCCACCACGATCACCATCGCCAGCGACAACGGCAGGAAGACTTTCCAGCCGAGGCGCATCAGTTGATCGTAGCGGTAGCGCGGCACGATCGCCTTGGCCATCGCGAACAGGAAGAACATGAAGAACAGTTTTAGCGAGAACCAGATGATCCCCGGCACCCAGTTGAAGGGTGGCAGGTCCACCGGCGGCAGCCAGCCTCCGAGGAACAGGATCGTCGCCATCGCGCACATCGTGGCAATCGCGACATACTCGCCGAGCATGAACAGAAGATACGGCGTCGAGCCGTACTCGACCATGAAGCCGGCGACGAGCTCGGATTCCGCTTCGACCAGGTCGAACGGCGGACGGTTGGTTTCCGCCAGCGCCGAGACGTAGAAGATCACGAACATCGGGAACAGCGGCCAGACGTACCAGTTCAGGATGGTGAGCTGCGGCAACCCGATCAGGCTGGCGAGACCCCGGACGTGCTGCGCCTCGACTACGGCCGAGAGGTTCAGCGTGCCGGCGCAGAGCAGCACCGTGATGATGACGAAGCCGATCGAGACCTCGTAGGACACCATCTGCGCCGCCGAGCGCAGTGCCGCCAGGAACGGATATTTCGAGTTCGACGACCAGCCGGCCATGATGATGCCGTAGATCGACAGCGACGAGATCGCGAAGATGAAGAGAACGCCGACATTGATGTCGGAGATCACCCAGCCGAGATTGGTCGGGATCACCGCCCAGGCGGCGAGCGCGAGCACGCACGAGACCAAGGGAGCCAGGAGGAACACGCCCTTGTTGGCGCCGGACGGGATGATCGGCTCCTTCAGCACGAACTTCAGGAGGTCGGCGAAGGATTGCAGCAGGCCCCAGGGGCCGACCACGTTCGGGCCGCGGCGGATCTGCACCGCCGCCCAGATCTTGCGGTCGGCGAGCAGGATGTAGGCGATCGCCACCAGCAGGACGACCAGCACCAGGACGCTCTCCGCGATCATGATGATCAGCGGCCAGAGGAACCCGGTCCAGAATGCGCTTTCGAAGAATTCCATCAGCTCACTCCGCTGCGGTCAGCATCTGCCCGGAGGCAAGCCGCGAACACTCCGCCATCACGGCGGACGCACGCGCGATTGGGTTGGTCAAATAGAAGTCCTCGACGAGCGGCTTGAACGGAGCCTTCTCCGTCGTGCCGCCCTTCCCCGCGAGCTTCTTGACCTGGTCGGCCGAGCCGGCCTCGATCTGGTCAAGACGGATCAGATGCGGCACCGCCTTGAAGATCGCCTGGCGCAGGGCCGATAGCGAGTCATAGCCGAGCTTCTTGCCGAGCGCTTCCGACAGCGCGCGGACGATCGCCCAGTCCTCGCGGGCCTCGCCCGGCGGGAATGCGGCCCGTCCGGCCATCTGCACGCGGCCTTCGGTGTTGACGTAGATCGCGGACTTCTCGGTATAGGCGGCTGCCGGCAGGATCACGTCGGCGCGGTGAGCGCCGCGGTCGCCGTGGGTGCCGATATACACGACGAAGGTGCCGTCCGATGGCTTGATCTCATCCGCGCCGAGCAGGAACAGCAGATCGAGCGTCCCGAACGTCGTCATCTGCGCTGCGTTCAGCCCGCCCTGACCGGCGACAAAGCCGATGTCGAGCGCGCCGACGCGCGAGGCGCTCTCATGCAGCACGCCAAACCCGTTCCAGCCGTCCTTCACCGCGCCGACATCGAGCGCGAGCTTGGCGGCGGCTGCGAGAATCGCAGCGCCGTCGTGGCGCGAGGCCGCGCCCGCACCAACCAGGATGATGGGGTTCTTGGCGTTCTTCAGCACGTCCATGAAGGAGTGCTTGCCGGCCGCGAGCTCACCGAGCGTATCGGTGCCTGCGCCGAGATGGTCGTAATCGTAGGTCAGGTCGGGCTTGGCGCCGACCACGCCGACCTTGAAGCCGCCGCCGCGCCAGCGCTTGCGGATGCGGGCGTTGAACACGGCCGCCTCTTTCCGCGGATTGGCGCCGATGATGAGCAGCGCATCGGCCTGCTCGACGCCGGCGAGCGTCGGATTGAAGATGTAGGAGCCGCGGCCGAGCGCGGGATCGAAGGCATCGCCGCCCTGCACGGCCAGATTGGCGGAGCCGTATTTGGCCAGCAAATCCTTCAGCGCGAACATCTCTTCAACGCCGGCGAGGTCGCCTGCGATCGCGCCGATCCGCTTGCCGTCGGTGCGCGCCGCCTTGGAGGCGATCGCGGCAAAGGCCTCGGGCCAGCTCGCCGCGCGCAGCTTGCCGGCTTCGCGAATATAGGGCCGGTCGAGGCGCTGGGTGCGCAGGCCGTCGACGACGTGACGGGTCTTGTCGGAGATCCACTCCTCGTTCACGGCCTCGTTGATGCGCGGCAGGATACGCATCACTTCGCGGCCGCGGGTGTCGACGCGGATCGCAGATCCCACGCCGTCCATCACGTCGATCGACTGGGTCTTGCCGAGCTCCCACGGGCGCGCGGCGAAGGCATAAGGCTTCGAGGTCAGCGCGCCGACCGGGCAGATATCGACGAGATTGCCCTGGAGTTCCGACGTCAGCGCGTGCTCGAGATAGGTCGTGATCTCCATGTCCTCGCCGCGGCCGGTCGCGCCCATTTCGGGGGCGCCGGCCACTTCCGCCGAGAAGCGGACGCAGCGGGTGCACTGGATGCAGCGGTTCATCGAGGTCTTGACCAGCGCGCCGAGATATTTGTCCTCGACCGCGCGCTTGTTCTCGGCGAAGCGGCTGGTGTCGACACCATAGCCCATCGCCTGGTCCTGCAGGTCGCACTCGCCGCCCTGATCGCAGATCGGGCAATCCAGCGGATGGTTGATGAGAAGGAATTCCATCACGCCTTCGCGCGCCTTCTTCACCATCGGCGAACGGGTGGAGATTTCCGGCGGCTCGCCCTTGGGACCCGGACGGCAATCGCGCACGCCCCAGGCGCAGCTCGCGACCGGCTTCGGGCCGCCCTTCACCTCGACGAGACACATCCGGCAATTGCCGGCGATCGACAGCCGCTCGTGATAGCAGAAGCGCGGAATCTCGGCGCCGGCCGCCTCGCACGCCTGGAGCAGCGTGTATTCGGCGGGGACATCGATCTCTTTACCGTCGATGATGAGCTTGGTCATTGTCTCTACTCCGCCGCGACCATGTTCACGGGATCGCGGACGCCGATATCGTCGATGTCGGACTTGTGCGAATATTGGTCGATGCGCGCTTCGATCTCATGACGGAAATGCGCGATCAGGCCCTGGATCGGCCACGCCGCGGCGTCGCCCAGCGCGCAGATGGTGTGGCCTTCGACCTGCTTGGTGACTTCCAGCAGCATGTCGATCTCGCGCTTGTGGGCGCGGCCTTCGGCCATGCGGGTCAAGACGCGCCACATCCAGCCGGTGCCTTCGCGGCACGGCGTGCACTGGCCGCAGCTCTCGTGCTTGTAGAAATAGGAGATGCGGGCGATGGCGCGGATCAAATCGGTCGATTTGTCCATCACGATCACGGCCGCAGTGCCGAGACCCGAACGCAGCTTGCTTAAGCTGTCGAAGTCCATCGGCGTGTCGATGATCTGCTCGGCCGGCACCATGCGCACGGAGGAGCCGCCGGGAATCACTGCCTTGAGATTGTCCCAGCCGCCGCGGATACCGCCGCAATGCTTCTCGATCAGCTCACGGAACGGAATGCCCATGGCTTCTTCGACGTTGCAGGGCCGCTCGACATGGCCGGAAATGCAGAACAGCTTGGTGCCGACATTGTTGGGACGGCCGATGCCGGCGAACCACGCCGCGCCACGGCGCAGAATGTCCGGCGCAACCGCGATCGACTCGACGTTGTTGACGGTGGTCGGGCAGCCGTACAGGCCGACGTTGGCCGGGAACGGCGGCTTCAGACGGGGCTGGCCCTTCTTGCCTTCGAGGCTCTCGAGCAGCGCGGTTTCCTCGCCGCAGATATAAGCGCCGGCGCCGTGGGCGACGTAGATGTCGAACGGCCAACCGTTGACGTTGTCCTTGCCGACCAGCTTGGCCTCGTAGGCCTGGTCGATCGCCGCCTGGAGATGCTCGCGCTCGCGGATGAACTCGCCGCGGACATAGATGTAGCAGGCATGCGCGTTCATCGCGCAGCTCGCGATCAGGCAGCCCTCGATCAGGAGATGCGGATCGTGCCGCATGATCTCGCGATCCTTGCAGGTCCCGGGCTCGGACTCGTCGGCGTTGACGACGAGATAGCTCGGCCGGCCGTCGGTCGATTCCTTCGGCATGAACGACCATTTCAGACCGGTCGGGAAGCCGGCGCCACCGCGGCCGCGCAGCCCCGAGGCCTTCATCTCGTTGATGATCCAGTCACGGCCCTTGTCGATGATGTTCTTCGTACCATCCCAGGCGCCGCGGCGCCGCGCGCCCTCGAGCCCCCAATCGTGGAGGCCGTAGAGGTTCTTGAAGATGCGGTCCTTGTCCTCGAGCATGTCAGTGCTTTCCGATCAACGGTTGGCTTGCTTGTAGGCAAGCCCGGCGGCGCAGACGGCGAAGGTCAGCGCCCAGAGCAGACTGGATTCCAGCGACGCGTTCAGGGCGAAGCGCTGAAGCAGGAAAATGAACGTGGCCGCCACGGCGGAATGCATTGCGACGAAGCCCCACTTCTTCACAACACTGCTCCCTTCAGCTGGCGGCGACGAGAGATCACGCATCAGGTGATCTCCTTCAGTGTGGTCGGCCCACCGGTCGGCGCCGAGAACTGGCGGCCGTTCTGCGGACCGGGCTTGGGCGGATTGCCAGACGCAAAGCCGTCTAGCACCTTGCCGAAGCTTTCCTTGGTCAAATCCTCATAGGTGTCCTTGCCGATCAGCACCATCGGCGCATTCACGCAGGCACCGAGGCACTCCACCTCTTCCCAGCTGAAATTGCCGTCCTTGGAGAGATGGAAGGGCTCGTGATGGATGCGGTGCTCGCAGACGTGGATCAGATCCTCGGCGCCGCGCAGGCGGCACGGCGTGGTGCCGCAGACCTGGACGTGGGCCTTCTTGCCGACCGGGGCCAGCTGGAACATCGTGTAGAAGGTCGCGACCTCGAGCACGCGGATATAGGGCATGTCGAGCATGTCGGCGACAGCGCGGATCGCGGCCTCCGAGACCCAACCGTCGTGCTGTTCCTGAACGCGCCAGAGGATGGCGATGACGGCCGAAGCCTGGCGCCCGGCCGGATATTTCGCGATCTGCTGCTTGGCGAACGCGAGGTTCTCCTCCGTGAACGCAAAGCTCGCGGGCTGGACTTCCTTCGGTGCTAATCGGCGAACGGACATCTCTTCAATCTCTCACTGCATGCGGCGCGCGGTTTTCGCATTCAGGGCATTGATCCTGTCCTGCCAGAATGCGCTTGCGGTGCCGAAAACATTGTAGCCGACGTGGGTCGAGACCTTGATGCGGTCGAGGATCGACAGCTCGGTCACCGTTTCCATACGCCGGGTGCTGGGATCGTAGACGATCAGCTTCAGCGGGGTGTGTTCGAGGATGTAGCGCGAGACCGCGTGCGAGCGGTCGCTGCCGTGCTCCTCGCACATGATGACGCTGTCGGCCTGGAGCAGCCGGGCGCCGCCCTTGATCGCCTCGATCTCGACGCCCTCGACGTCGAGCTTGATCAGGTACTTGCCGCTCGCGGCGATCTTGCCGTCGTCGATGAGATTATCGAGCGCGATGACCGGCACGTCCTCGCCGCCCGCCGACGCATCGCCGGCGATGCTGAAGGCCTCGTGCTTGGTGCCAGACAGACGCGCGGTGCCACGGGCCGCGCCGATCGCGCATTTCATGGTCTCGAAGCGGCTGCCGTTGATCCGGGCGTTGTTGGCGAGCTTCGGATAGTTCTGCCCCGACGGCTCGATCGCGACCGCCTTGTGCGAACCGAACGGCTTGCTCGACACCAGCACCGACCAATAGCCGTAATTCGCGCCGCAATCGAGCAGCGTGTAGTCGACATCGATGGAGTCGGCGAACAGCAGCTCCAGCTCGTCCTCGTAATTGTAGGAACGGTTGAGCAGCTTGCTCCAATAGCCGTCGCCGTAGGGAAATTCGAACACGGCATCGGGGTTGAGCTTGATCGCGATGTTGCGCTCGGGCAGCGTCTTGCGCAGCAGATTGGCGCAGGCGATGTAGCCCATATGCGAGAAGTGCGAGGAGATCTTCGATCCCGTCACCAGCGCCAAGGCAGCCGTCCGCTCCCACAGATTGGCCCCTTCAAGGGCCCCCGAGGCACGGTCAAACTGGATCGGCGCCTGCGCCATCACCGATCGACCTCTCCGAACACGATGTCGAGCGAGCCGAGGATCGCGGAAACGTCGGCGAGCAGATGACCGCGGCAGATGTGATCCATCGCCTGGAGATGCGCAAAGCCGGGCGCGCGGATCTTGCACTTGTAGGGCTTGTTGGTGCCGTCCGAGATGAGGAAGACGCCGAACTCGCCCTTCGGCGCCTCGACCGCGGCGTAGACCTCGCCGGCCGGCACGTGAACGCCTTCGGTGTAGAGCTTGAAGTGATGGATCAGCGCTTCCATCGAGCGCTTCATCTCGCCACGGCGCGGCGGCGCGACCTTGTTGTCCTCGACGACGACAGGGCCCTTCCCGTCCGGTGCGTTCAGCTTCTGGATGCACTGCTTCATGATGCGCACGGACTGGCGCATCTCTTCCATGCGGATCAGATAGCGGTCGTAGCAATCGCCGTTCTTGCCGATCGGGATGTCGAAATCCATCTCGGCGTAGCATTCATAGGGCTGCGACTTGCGCAGATCCCAGGCCGCGCCCGAACCGCGCACCATCACGCCGGAGAAGCCCCACTCCCAGGCCTCCTTCAGCGACACCACGCCGATGTCGACGTTGCGCTGCTTGAAGATGCGGTTCGCGGTGAGCAGCCGGTCGAGATCTTCGACCACTTTCAGGAACGGATCGCACCAGGCGTCGATGTCGTCGACCAACTTCTGCGGCAGGTCCTGATGCACGCCGCCGACGCGGAAGTAGGCTGCGTGCATGCGGCTGCCGGAGGCGCGCTCGTAGAACACCATCAGCTTTTCGCGCTCTTCAAAACCCCACAGCGGCGGGGTCAGCGCGCCGACGTCCATCGCCTGCGTGGTGACGTTGAGCAAATGCGACAGGATGCGGCCGATCTCGCAATAGAGCACGCGGATCAGCTGCGCGCGGCGCGGCACCTCGATGCCGAGCAGCTTTTCTGCAGCCATGCAGAAGGCGTGCTCCTGGTTCATCGGCGCGACGTAGTCGAGGCGGTCGAAATAAGGGATCGCCTGCAGATAGGTCTTCTGCTCGATCAGCTTTTCGGTGCCGCGATGGAGCAGACCGATATGCGGGTCGACGCGGGCGACGACTTCGCCGTCAAGCTCCAGCACCAGGCGCAGCACGCCGTGCGCGGCCGGATGCTGCGGACCGAAGTTGATGGTGAAATTGCGGAGTTCTTGCGGTTGCTCGTTCATGTTCAGACCTTCGGCCCCGCTTTTTCATCACCCGGAAGGACCGGATAGTCGGCGCCCTCCCACGGAGACAAAAAGTCGAACTTGCGGAATTCCTGGTTGAGCCTGACCGGCTCGTACACCACCCGCTTCTCCTGGTCGTCGTAGCGGACCTCGAGGAAGCCGGTGGTCGGGAAATCCTTGCGCAGCGGATGACCCTCGAAGCCGTAATCGGTCAGGAGGCGACGCATGTCGGGATGACCGACAAAGATCACGCCGTAGAGGTCGTAGGCCTCGCGCTCGAACCAGTCGGCGCCGGGGAACACTTCGATCAGCGACGGCACCTGCGTGGTCTCATCGGCCTGGGCCTTGAGCCGGATCCGGGCGTTCAGGGTCGGTGACAGGAAGTGATAGATCACGTCGAAGCGCTTCTCGCGCGAGGGATAGTCCGCCGCCGTGATGTCGGTGAAGTTGACGAAGCGGCAGTTCGGGTCGTCGCGGAGGTACTTGACCACCTCGACGATCTTGCTGGCCTCGACATCGACCGTGAGCTGGTTGAAGGCCACCGAATGACCCGTTGCGGCGCCCGGAAGCGCGCTAACGATCGTCTGCCCCAGGGCCTCGAGCTTGGCGTCGTCCATGACGTAAAACCTTAGCGTTCGATGGTGCCGGTGCGGCGGATCTTCTTCTGCAGCAGCAGCACGCCGTAGAGCAGCGCTTCCGCCGTGGGCGGGCAGCCCGGCACGTAGATGTCGATCGGCACGATACGATCGCAACCGCGCACGACCGAGTAGGAATAGTGATAATAGCCGCCGCCGTTGGCGCAGGAGCCCATCGAGATGACGTAGCGCGGCTCGGGCATCTGGTCGTAGACCTTGCGCAGCGCAGGCGCCATCTTGTTGGTCAGGGTCCCCGCGACGATCATCACATCCGACTGGCGCGGCGAGGCGCGCGGCGCGAAGCCGAAGCGTTCGACGTCGTAGCGCGGCATCGACACCTGCATCATCTCGACCGCGCAGCAGGCGAGACCGAAGGTCATCCACATCAGCGAGCCGGTGCGCGCCCAGGTGATGAGGTCGTCGGTCGCGGCGACGAAGAAGCCCTTGTCGGACAGTTCCGAATTGACCTCGAGGAAGAACGGATCATTGGCCCCGACCGGCTTGCCGGTCGACGGGTCCAGGATGCCCTTGGGGGCCGGCGCGAGAACCGGACCGGCGGATGACACAGGGTTCAATCCCATTCCAGTGCGCCTTTCTTCCATTCATAGGCGAACCCGACCGTCAGCACGCCAAGGAACACCACCATGGACCAGAAGCCGGTCGCGCCAAGCTTGCCGAACGCCACCGCCCAGGGAAACAGGAACGCCACCTCGAGATCGAAGATGATGAAGAGGATGGCGACCAGATAGAAGCGAACGTCGAACTTCATGCGGGCGTCGTCGAAGGCGTTGAAACCGCACTCATACGCCGACAGCTTTTCCGGGTCCGGCTGCTGGAACGCAACGATGAACGGCGCGATCAGCAGCACAAGGCCAATGAGGCCCGCGACCCCTATGAAGACGACGAGTGGAAGATAGTTCTGCAGAATGCCGCTCATTGACGAGCCCTTTTTCCCGCAGCCTCGGGACAGCCACGGATTCGTCCAGTTTGGAATTGTTCTGAGCCTTAGCGCAGTGCACCAATGGGCGCAAGACACGCTCTTTTTAGGCCCTTTGTCGCCCTCAGAACGGTGGAAATCCCGGAATCACCCCGCGGCTGGTATGGAGCAGATCGACAGCCCCAGCAAGGGCGCCCCGATCAGTCCACACCCGCTGGGCCGTGACGTCCGTGGTTGGGAAGGCTCACTTTATCTAGGCCGCGACGCAGCAAAGTCCAGATTACAACGAGGACAGACGCGCCCATTATCCGGGCGAGCGATCCGGGAGCCATGCATCACGATCGGACCCGGGCCTATTTGGCGAATGCGTCGGGCGGGCGGCGCCCGCTTCCGCCGCCGCGGAAATCGGTGGCGAGCGCGGCGACGACGTGGCTTGGTCGTCGCGCGCCGCGCTCGCATGAGCTTCGGGCCGGGGGGGCATCGCCCGCGAGCTCATCGATCTCGTGGTGGAAAGCCGGGTGACGAGCCGGTCAGGCTCTCACGATGGCCTTCCCTCGCCTGTTCTCGTCATTTGCCTCACCATTTGTAGGAGACGCTGGCGGTCACGCGCCGGCGGTCGCCGTAGAAGCAGGATGACACCGCCGCGCAGCTGGCGACGTAGATCTTGTCGGTCAGGTTGACCACGTTCAGCGCGGTGCGCCAGTTCTGCCATTCATAGTGGAGCGCGAGATCGCCGAGCACGACCGCGGGAACCTCGAGGGTATTGGCGGTATCCGCCCACGACGAACCGATATAGCGGACACCGCCGCCGAAACCGAACCCTGCGAACGGCCCGTCCTTGAAGGTGTAGTCCGCCCAGCCGGACACCAGGAGCTCAGGCGTGTTGGTCGGGGTCTTGCCGACCAACGACGGGTCCAGATCCCTGCTGTTGAACAAATGGTAGGCCGTGAACGAGCCGATCAGCTTCAGCTCACGCGTGGCGTTCGCCACCGCTTCGAGCTCGATACCGCGCGAGGTCACCTCGCCGGTCTGGTTCTGCAACGTCGTGACGACCGGATCAGTCGTTGCCACGTTCTGGCGCTTCAGGTCGAACACTGAGGCGGTGAAGTAGCCGTCAAATCCCCGCGGCGCGACCTTCACGCCGATTTCCGTCTGCTGGCCGGTCTCCGGCAGGAACAGCTGGTTTTGCGCGTTGAGGCCGATGATCGGATTGTAGCTCGTGGCGTAAGACACATAGGGCGCGATACCGTTGTCGAAATTGTAGATCAGCCCGGCGCGTCCGCTGAACCTGCTGTCGTCGCGGCTGGCAAGCGTGGCGCCGCTATCACGGGCAGCCTGCGTCGTCTCGACCCAATCATTGCGGCCGCTCAGCACCAGCGTGAAGTTGCCGAGCTTCATCTGGTCCTGCAGATAGGTGCCGGCCTGCTTCTGCGTGATCTGGAAGTTGCGGAACGGTGCGCCCGTCAATGGAATGTCCAATCCATAGGCGGGATTGAAGACGTTGACCGGAGGAACCGTGCCGAAGTTGAACGCCTGATAGTCGTCGATCTCGTAGCCCTTCAAATCGACCCCGAACAGCATCGTATGCCGCACCGCGCCGGTGTTGAAGCGGTACTCCAGCTGATTGTCGAGATTGGCCTGGTTGGCAGTGTTCTTCGCATACCAATTATAGCGACCGAGACTGGCTGTGTTGATGTCAGCCCAATTATTGCCGACGTAGCCGCGATAGGTCACGTCGACATGGGCAAACCGCGCATTCTGCCGGAACGTCAGGTCGTCGGTGAGATTGCGCTCGAACTGATAGCCCAGCATCTCCTGCTCGCGCGTGAACTTGTCGACACTGGGATCGCCAGCGAAAAAGCTGGTCGGGATCTTGCCGAAGGGAGCGTTGGTCACCGTGCCCTCATAGGGCAGGAAGTTGATGCCACGGGTTTCCTGCCGGGAAGCTGAAGCGAGCACCGTGAACGTCGTGTCGGCGTCCGGCTTCCAGGTCACCGACGGCGCGATGAAGTAGTTGTTGTCCGGCGTGAAATTGACCTGCGTGGGGCCGTTCTGGACCTGGCCGACGACACGGTAGAACAGCTTGCCGTTATCAGGGTTCGTCGCGACGGGACCGCCGACATCGAAGCCTACATAGGCGTTGCCGAAACTGTTGACGCCGGTCTCGATGAAGCGGACGGGCTCCGCGGGTGGCATCTTGCTGATGACGTTGACGATGCCGCTCGGGCTCGATCCGCCATAGAGCACGGCCGATGGACCGCGCAGCACCTCGACGCGCTCCATGTTGGGCGTCTGAAGCTTCCAGCTCGCATAGGACGTGTAGAACAGCTGCATGCCGTCGAGGAACAGTCCGATATCGTCGGACTTGAAGCCGCGGATCAGCCACCAGTCGTTGCGCGTGTCCGCGCCGAAAGTCCCGGCGCGGACACCGGCAGTATAGCGCAGGACCTCGTCGAGCTTGTTCGCCTTCTGGTCGCGGATCTGCTCCGCGCCAATCACCGACACCGCCTGCGGCGTCTCCATGATCGGCGTGTTGGTCTTGGTGCCGGACGAGCTGCGGCCGGCGACGTAGCCGTGCACCGGGCCGAGCGGGGTTTCGACGAAACCGACATTGCGCGGCGGCTGCGGCCTGCTTCGGTTGGCGGTCTGCTGGGATGATCGCGGCGCGCGGCGCTGGACGGAGGGCGCCGCCCGGCGGCGCGCTTCCGGCGCGGTGACGGTCACCGACGGAATGTTCTGCGCGCCACTCTGCGCAGCAGATTGTGCAAGCGACGCCTGCGGCACCAAGACCCAAGCGGATGCGGTCGCCAGTACGGCCGACCGCAGCATTCCCAGACTGTTCAACGCGCAACCCCAAAACTGCGTGTTTTGATTTGCACATACCGTCAGTCCCGTGACGGCATGCGCTTGCGGTGACGCTTAGGGGAGCGCGCGCGAATTCCCTAATTGAAAGCCTCTTAGAAAGAGTCTTAGAAAGAGTCTTAGAATGAGTTTTGGAAGGGTCTCGGAAGCCATCCAACATGTCCCGGAATTGCGGAAACGTCAGCGCGAAACCTTCTCGCTCTCGAGCATCTCGGCGGCGATCGCCGTCAGCTGATCGACCTGCTGCAGCAGCGCCTCGAACTCGGCTTCGCTCAGATGTTCGCGCAAGCGCCGATTGCGCTCCTGCGCGCCGGCGACGATCGCATCATGCGCCGCAAGGCCCGTTGCGGTCAGCGAGACCAGAACTTCGCGGCTGTCTTTCGGGTTGGCCGATTTCGCGATCAGCTTGCGCGATACGAGTTCCGCAAGCGCGCGGCTGATCTGCCCTTTGTCCTGGCCGACAGCTTCGGCAAGCCGCGCCACGCTCATCGGCGGCCGCCGCCCGAGCGAGGCGACCAGGCCGAACTCGACCGAGGACAATCCGGCGAGACGCTTGTAGCGCAGGATCGCACCGCGCTTGAGCAGATTGGCCAGCACCATCAGCCGCGACGAGAGCATCACGGTGATCGGCGCCGCCGGATCGCTCTCGTCCGTCTCGGGCGACGTCCCGCCCCTGCTCTCGGTCTGGCTCATGATCCACCTCTGCCAAGAAAGCCGGGGCCTGCCAAGCCCAGGCGGGGCCGGCGAAACCCTGGCCGCCTTCCGTTCGCCGGCCCGTCAAATGCGACTAAGAGGCACTTGGAGTATCGTTGACATTGTCATCGATCTACCCTTCACTGGGTACAAGGCATCAAAAAAAGCCCGGCCGGAGCGGCCGACTACGGGAGGACCGGTATGAGCATCACCCAGCGGGATCGCGATCTCGGGACGGCCTATGCGATGAAGCCGGCGCAGACGCGCACCGAGCTCACCTCGGTCATGCGTGGCACGCCGATGGGCGAACTGCTGCGACGTTACTGGCATCCGGTCGGGCTTGTCAGTGACGCCACCGACACGCCGAAAAAGGTCCGCGCGCTCGGCGAGGATCTGGTGCTGTTTCGCGACAAGCATGGGCGCCCCGGCCTGCTGCACGCCCGCTGCTGCCACCGCGGCACCACGCTCTATTATGGCAAGGTCGAGGAGGACGGCATCCGCTGCTGCTATCACGGCTGGAAGTTCGACACCGAGGGTCACTGCCTGGAGCAGCCCTGCGAGCCCGACGGCGGCAAGTTCAAGGACAAGGTGCGCCAGCCCTGGTATCCGGTCGAGGAACGCTACGGACTGATCTTCGCCTATATGGGCCCGGCCGAGAAACGCCCAGTGCTGCCGGCCTATCAATGCCTGGAGACCATGGACGACGGCGAGTTCGTCGACGCCGACGATTCCTCGATTGGCGGCGGCGGGCCGGCGATCATCCCCTGCAACTGGCTCCAGCATTACGAGAACGTGGTCGATCCCTACCACGTGCCGGTCCTGCACGGCTCGTTCTCCGGTCCGCAATTCACCAACATGATGGCGTCGATGCCGGAGGTGACGTTCGACAAGACGCCGCGCGGGATCGCCGTGCGCTCGATCCGCAAGCAGGATGACGGCCGTGTGTTTTACCGCGTCACCGAGGCGGCGCTCCCCACCTTGCGGGTCGTTCCAAACCCGCGCGTGGCGCAATTCGCCCGCGTCGAGTCGATCGGCTGGACGCTGCCGATCGACGACACCTCGTTCCGCATCTATGTCGCCGGCCGCGTCAAGAACGCCGGCGACATCGGCCGCATGCGCTCGAAATTCAACGGCAAATTTTGGTGGGAGATGACCGAGGAAGAGCACCAGCAATTTCCGGGGGATTATGAAGCCCAGGTCGGCCAGGGACCGCAGACCATCCATTCCGAGGAACATTTCGGCCAGAGCGACCGCGGCATCCTCATGATCCGGCGCATGCTGAGTGACCAGCTCGAAACAATCGAAGCAGGCCGCGATCCGATCGGCATCTCGTTCGATGTGAGCGCGCCTCCGGTCGAATTCGAAGCGGGGAACTACATCCGCGAGGGCTGACCTGCCAGCTCCAATCAGGGCTGGACCGACAACGATAACAAAGACTAATTGGGGGAAGCGATGGTCGATGTGACGTCACAGATGTCGGTGCAAACGGCCGCCGCGGCAAAGCCCTCGGCGCGGCGCTATTATGTGCTGGGCCTGCTCACGATCATCTACGCACTGAACTTCCTCGACCGCACGATCTTCAACGTCCTGATCGAGCCTATCAAGAAGGAGTTCCAGCTCAGCGATACCATGATGGGCCTGCTCGCGGGCTTCGGCTTTGCGCTGTTCTATTCCCTGCTCGGCATTCCCATCGCGCGGGTCGCCGACCGGCTCAACCGGCGCAACATCGTCGCCGTCGCCTTTGCGTTCTGGAGCGCGATGACGGCGTTGTGCGGCGCTGCTTCGAGCGTCACTTCGCTGGCGCTGGCGAGGATCGGCGTCGGCATCGGCGAATCCGCGGGCTCGCCCGCCTCGCAATCCATGGTCGCTGATCTCTTCGCCAAGAATGAGCGTCCGCGCGCGCTCGGCATCTACGCCGTCGGCACCTATCTCGGCGTCTTCCTCGGCTATTTCGTCGGTGGCTACGTCAACCAGCACTATGGCTGGCGGATGGCGTTCTACGTCGCGGGCCTGCCCGGCATCCTGCTCGCTATTGTCCTGTGGCTGACGATCTCCGAGCCGAAGCGCGGCGCCATGCAGGAGAATTTCGTGCCCGAGCCGCTCGGGCCGACGCTGCGCTTCCTGGCCTCGCAGCAGAGCTTCATCATCGTGCTGATCGGCTTCTGTCTCACCACTTACACGAACTACGCGACCGCGGCCTGGATTCCGCCGTTCCTGGCGCGCGTGCACCATCTGTCGAGCGCCGAGATCGGCACCTATGCCGGCACCTTCAAGGGCCTCGCCGGCATGGCCGGCACCCTGCTCGGCGGCTTCGTGGTGGCGCAGGTCAGCCGCCGCGACGACCGATGGAAGCTATGGGCTCCCGCCATCACCTCGGGCCTCGCCGGGCCGGTGTTCGCGCTCTGCATGCTGACTCAGGACTTTGCGATGATGGTCGCCATGCTGGCCCTGACCTCGTTTCTGGTCGGCTTCCATCTCGGACCGATCTTCGCGATCGCGCAGACCGTCGCCAAGCCGAGCATGCGCGCGCTGGCCTCCGCCCTCATCGCGCTCACCGCCACCTGCTTCGGCCAGGGCGTCGGTCCGCTCGCCGTGGGCGTGGTCAATGATGCCCTGAAGGGCGCTTACGGCGCCGACGCCGTGCGCTATTCCCTGCTCTCGGCGGCGGTCACGACCACGCTGGGGGCGCTCCTGTTCGTCTGGGCGGCGCAAACCATCCGCACCGACATCAAGCGAGCGAGCTAGGCGCCCATGAACGCCAGCATGTCCGCGATCAGGCGCTCGCTGTGCGTCAGCGGCAGCGGATGCGGGCCGCCTTCGTAGACGGTCAGCTTGCTGTCCTTGATTAGTTTTGCCGTCTTTGCACCGGTCAACGGCAGCGGCGCGCTGGCATCCTTGTCGCCCTGAACGATCAGCGTCGGGCGATCGATCTTGGCAGCTGCCGCTCGGAGATCGGCGAACGCGATGGCCTTGCGGCAGGCCAGCGCCACCGGCAACGGCACGCTCAGCATCATCTCGCGGATCCAGGTCCGCGTGATCTCGGGTGTCTCGGCAGTGAAGAACGGCGCTTCGTTCGCCGCAATCCATTTGGGGAAGTCGCGCGCGATGGCCGCGTTGTCTGCCTCGATCATTGCCTTCGGCACCGCATCCGGATTGTCTTCGGTCTTGATCAGGAATGGCGTCGTCGGCGCAACCAGCACCACCCTTGCGATCCGGTCCGATCCGTATCGTCCGAGATAGTTCACCGCCTCGGCCGTCCCCATCGAGAAGCCGACCAGTGTCACGTCGCGCAGGTCACGCGCCTCGATCAACGCGGCGACGTCGTCGGTCAGCGTGTTCAGGTCATAACCCGCGGAAGGCATCTCGGACCGGCCATGCCCGCGCCTGTCGGGCGCAACACAGCGGAAGCCATTTGCGTTGAGGGCGGCAATCTGGCTGCCCCACGTGCTAGCGTTGAACGTCCAGGCCGAAAGCAGCAACACCGGTCGGCCGCTGCCCCAATCCTGCACGAAGAGTTTTGTGCCGTCCCTGGCCGTCACAAAAGACGGCCATTCATTCTGCTGGGCCGCTGCTGCCACTGGCGCGCTCGCACCAGACGCTGCCGCGAAGGCGGTCCCGAACAAGGTGGCCTCGAGGACGGTTCGACGGTTCATGGTGCTTCTCCCTTGCCGATACCCTTGCGGATCTGTCGGCCCATCGGTCTCGGCCGATGAAAACGATCATGACCAGGCGGGATCACCTCCGCGATTACCCGCCAGGTAAGATCGCTTAGGGCGCTCCCGCCGCCCGCAGGCGAAACCAGACAAACGGCCGGATGAAACCGTTTTGCGGAACCCGCGAAACCATCCGGAAACAGACGGTCCTTACAAGAAGAGCCATAGACGGCGGCAAAGCCCGTCGGGAGGCTCACATGAACCACTCCATTCATTCTGCTGATCGTGCGACCCACCTGAAGATCGTGGTGGTGGCGCTGGTGGCCGGCATCACGGTGGCCGGCTTCGGGATCGCAGCTCGCACCAATGCCGATTACAGCCAGACCGCCCAGTCCGCCCACGTAATCAAGGCCGGCAAGCCCGTCGTCGTGACCAGCGCCGGGACGTCGGAGATCCGCTGACACCGCCCCGCTCCGGGCTGACAGAGGCCGCCGCCTGGCGGCCTTTTTTCGTTTTCCAGAGCAATGCTTAGCCGAGACCTGCCGGCGAAGCGCAACGTCCTTGACTTCACCAAGCCCCGCCTTTAAGTCCCCCCTCGTTCCGCGCGCTTTGAGCGAACCACGCGGGAGTAGCTCAGTTGGTTAGAGCGCCGGCCTGTCACGCCGGAGGTCGCGGGTTCGAGCCCCGTCTCTCGCGCCATTTTGGCAATTCCTTCATAGCCTTAGAATAAGCTTCTACACACCTTTCGCGGCTCTGACGGCGATTGCCGGCATCCGTCGAGAACTCGCGCCATAGTCAGCCCACGCCCGAATCGTCTAGGCCTTCCAGGACTTGGAGGGACCCCACGCTTTACCGGCTTTTCCGGGGCCCCCTTGTGATTGAGGTGCCCAGATATGGCTAAGAAGGACATGGCTAAGAAGGACTCGGCCAAGAAGGACTCGGCCAAGAAGGATTTGGGGAAAAAGGCTGCCGCTCCCGCCACCATCACGCTCAAGCACCTCGCCGCCGACATTGCGGAGAGCCAGGATCTGTCGAAGAAGCGCGCCGAGGCCGTCCTGACCGACATGATCGAGCTCGTCACCAAGCACCTGAAGAAAGGCGACCGGGTCCGCATCGTCGGGCTTGGAATCCTGCAGGTCCGCAAGCGCGCCGCCCGCACCGGCCGCAATCCTGCCACGGGCGAGCCCATCCACATCAAGGCCAGCAAGAAGGTCGCCTTCCGCCCGGTCAAGGAGCTGAAAGAGGCGATCTGACCACTCTCGTTTCGTTAAGCCTGATCCGCGTCCTCCGGCCGCAACGCGGCCCGGTTTTCTGGTATACCGCCTCTCTCCCCTGACCCGGCGGTTTGACCAGAAATGTCCTCCCTCACCTTTTCGCATACCGTGACCGAGCGCTTCCTGCGCTACGTCACCATCGACACCCAGTCCGATCCGGAATCCCCGAGCTCGCCCTCGACGGAGAAACAGAAGGACCTCGGCCGCGTGCTCGCCGCTGAACTGAAGGCCATGGGCGTTGCGGACGCGCATCTCGACGATTACGGCTACGTCTATGCAACGATCCCGGCGAACACGACCAAGAAGGTGCCGGTGATCTGCTTCTGCTCGCACATGGACACTTCGCCCGACGTCACCGGCAAGGACGTCAAGCCGCAAATGGTGAAGAACTATCGTGGCGGCGACATCACGTTGCCGGGCGACACCAGCCAGGTGATCCGCTTCGCCGAACACCCCGCGCTGAAAAACCAGATCGGCAACGACATCATCACCACCGACGGCACCACGCTGCTCGGCGCCGACAACAAGGCCGGCGTCGCCGAGATCATGGATGCCGCGCATTTCTTCATCAACAACCCGCAAGTGAAGCGCGGCACCATCAAGATCCTGTTCACGCCTGACGAGGAGATCGGCCGCGGCGTCGACAATGTCGACATCAAGAAGCTCGGCGCTGATTTCGGCTACACCATGGACGGCGAGAGCGCGGGCAGCGTCGAGGACGAGACCTTCTCGGCGGACGGCGCCACTATCACCATCAACGGCGTCAGCGCCCATCCCGGCTATGCCAAGGGCAAGATGGAGCACGCCATCAAGATCGCCGCCGCCATCGTCGAGCGCCTGCCCCGCGAAGGCTGCTCGCCCGAGACGACATCAGGCAAGCAGGGCTTTCTGCATCCGATCGGCATCGAGGGTGCGCTGGAGCAGGCGACGCTTTCCTTCATCGTGCGCGACTTCACGGAGGAAGGGCTGAAGGAAAAGGAGATCCTGCTCGAGAACATCGTCAAGGACGTGATGAAGGATTTTCCCCGCTCGACCTACACATTCGAGGTGCGGGAGCAGTACCGCAACATGAAGCAGGTGATCGATCGCCACCCGCACATCCTCGAATACGCCATCGAAGCGATCCGCCGCGCCGGCCTGCGCCCGATGCGCACCGCGATCCGCGGCGGCACCGACGGCTCGCGCCTGTCGTTCATGGGCCTGCCCTGCCCCAACATCTTCGCCGGTGAGCACGCGTTTCATTCCCGGCTCGAATGGGTCAGCCGGCAGGACATGGAGAAGGCGGTGCAGACGATCGTCCACCTCGCCATGATCTGGGAGGAGAAGGCGTAAGGGCTGACGGGATGCCGTCATCGCAAGCGGAGCGCGTTTCGCGAAAAGTCTCGAGGACCGACATCTTGAGCATGGCAAGCTTCAGTCGCTTAGACTTAGGCTGGCGCTTTCCTTACGCTCGCTGCCACTGCGATATTGCGTGGTCCGCCCGAAACCGCCTTGGAGTCGATCCGGTCCACCGGACAAAGGCGTTCGTAAAAGAACTGGCCTCCCGGTAACCGAGCAGCCACGCAATCTGGGAGATCGGTAGTTCCCGCTCCCGCAGGTATCGCTCGGCCAAAGCTGCTCGGATCCGGTCGAGAAGCTCGGAGAATGTTTCTTCCTCCGCCGCCAGCCCCCGCGCCAGCGTGCGGCGGCTCATGCCGAGACGACCGGCCACTTCCCCTACGTTCGCCGTGCCGTGGGGCAGCAGCTGGATGATCAACTGCTCCGCGCGGAATCGAAGGGTTGATCGGGAAAGCTTTCCCTTGCCAAGTGCCTCATTCGCGTAGTCGAGCAGCAGCCGATTGAGATAAGCGTCAGCACCGACGGAGGGCAAGCACGCGTCCGAGGCGGCAAACACGATCTCATCGGCGTCGGCTTCGAAGTCGATGGCACAGCCTAGAAGAGCACGAACGTCGAGAGGCACCGTCGTGCGATGGTGTCTCGTTCTGATTTGGCGCGGCGTCAATTGGCGATTGGTCAAGTGCCGACAGACGCGGATCAAGGCTGCGAACCAGAACTCGATCTGATGGCGGTCCGAACCACGCTCCACGTTGACGTACTCGAGCGTGACAACGACGGCGCGGCCGAAACCGACCCGGATGCGGACGCCCTCATTGTTGAGCGAGCAGTAACGCTCGGCGTGCCGAAGCGCTTCGGCAAGACTCTCCGATGACGCCATGACGTAGTACAGCAGCCCGATCTGGCGGAGATCGAAATCCCGCGCCAAATGAAACCCCAGATGATCGTCACGCAACTCCCGTGCGGCGGCTTCGAGCAACTTGATCTGGGTCTCCACCCCGAGACGATGACTTGGATCCTCGATCACCTCGAGCGTCAATCCGGCTCTCGACACGAATCGCGCCAGGTCCTTTCCGGCTTTGCGAATCCGCTCGCACGCAAGCCTCGCAATCCCGCCTGTCGAGTTGGGTACAGCACCGAGACGATCGGGTTTGACATAGCGCATGGCAGGGCGTGCCTTGGCACGTTGGCTCAAAAAGCCAATTTCTCGGCACTTGATCGCAAGACGGACCTCCCATCCTCCCGTACGAGAGGTCGATCGCCCCGCGCGCTGTTTCCACAGGATCGCGACGACGACAATCTTCGTTGATTTGGATCAACGAAACTGACCCCGGGCGAGAACGCAGTGCAAAGACCACTTCGACATCCTGAAGAACCGAAGCCCCGGGCCAGATAGACCATGGCGCTGGAGCGTGAAACGGTTGAGCTGCTGGTTCAAGCGGTGAAAATCTGCCATTTCGGAAACGATCGACGGGGATTGCACGATCGGGAATGGATGGTGCTGCGTTTTCTGTCGCGCGCCAACAGGTTTTCACGAACTCCCTCGGCGGTTGCCGCCCTCACTGGCACGGCCAGGGCAACCGCTTCGCAGATCGTGAAGATCCTTGAAGCAAAGTCTTACCTGGCGCGAAGACCTTCAAAACGAGACGGGCGCTCGACGACACTTGTCGTGACCTCTCAGGGTGAGAGGCTTCTGGCCCTGCACGATCCGCTCAACGGTCTGTTGGACGCAATCACTTCGCTGATTCCCGAAGAATGTCTCAGGCTAAGGGACTCGCTTGGCAAAATCTTGAATCGCATCGATACCGCGGATCGTCAGCCGGCGGTGGGCGCCTGCCGCGACTGCATGTTTCTCGCCGAATCTGGCATAAAGCGGCCGTCCCACGGCCGGGCGCGGACAAACACGGAGCTTCGGTGCCGCCTTCACCGCGCGCCGATCGCGGCCGGCGAGGTCGACCTTCTCTGCACGACTTTCGCGCGCGCTACCGCAACTGGCCCCAAGCCCGCGTGACGTCGTGATCCGATGTCCCACCTGATCTAGCAACAGAAGTATTAGCGTTCTCGTCAAGGCAACATGGCCGGGATCGCTCCCGGCCATCGTCCTGCATGTCAAGGCACCGGCATCGCACGCGGAGAGCGATGGAAGCGGTTCGAGCTTGCCATCCAGTTCGGCAGCGGCTCGCCGTCTCGATGGCGACCGCCGGCCACCGCCGCAGCCCAGGCCACCGCAGCGCCGATCAGGGCTGCTGCCGCAACGGAGAAGGCGACGATGATGGAGTTACGCCGCGCCCGGTTGATCGCCGTCCTCGAATCCGCAATCGCGGCGTCGACCCGTCGTTCCGAGTCGGGTGGCGCGAGTCCCGTCAGCGCGGCCACCTGCTGCACGAGGTAGGCCCGGTCATCGGTGCTGACGCCGCTGTGGCTCGATGACGTCATCAGGATGCGTCCGGCTTCGGCACGAGGTTCCCTGAGGTCGGTGTTGGGGGGCCGCCGCGCTACGCGAAACAGCTTGTCCAACTCGTAGCTCAACAGAGGCTCGGCCGCGGACGTATTGCTGGCCGAACTGCGCATCGGCGATCGGTCAACCGCAGCCGCGCCGAGCATCGCGAGCAGCGCGGCACCAAGCAGCACGGCAAGCGCCCAGGACATCAGCCCATGCAGCCCATCCCGCCGTTCGCCGTCGTCTTCGATCGTTGTGACCGCCGGGGCTGGTCGCGTCGTCCGGCCGGCGATATAGCCGCCAAAGCCGAAACTGACGATCGCCTGGATGATCAGATACAGCCCCGACAGCAAAGCCAGTGCCGCCGATGCATCGCGCCATGTCGGCGAGGCTGAACTGACGCCCAGGCCGACGGCGACTCCAAATCCGACCAGGATGAACGACATTGCGCCGGCAGCCAAAGCGCCTGCGATGACCGAGCTCCACTGGATGGTGCGCCGGTCGTCGGCAGCGACCCCGCCGCCTTCCATGATGTCTTCCCGTATGAGAGTTTCCATCGTCATCGCCGCTCTCTCAACGCAGGCCGAAGAACGACAAGATCGCCATGACCACCACGATCAAGCCGATGAGATAAATCAATCCGTCCATGGTCTGTCCTCCTCAGTTTCTCCTCGTCGCTAATCACAACGAACAAGGAACGTTCCAAATTGGACCGAACCTGCGGGAACGAACCGGCGCGTTGCGGATTATCTGTCCAAGTCCCAAGGATGAAGTTTGTGAGCACGAAAGCCCCAGCCGGTCAGTCCCGGCTGGGGCTTTCTTTTTGGGCGGCGGTTCCTGTCCTATGTTAACGACGCCGCCTCTCGGATCATCAAGGATGCGGTCGGGGCGGAACCTCCGGATCGGGAGAAGCCGCGTGGATCGCAGAACCGCGTGCCTTCATCAGGCAGATGCATTCCGGGAAAAGGCGATCGCCGATCCCGAGCACCACGACCAGTGGATCGATGAAGCCATCAAATGGCTGGAACGCGCCATGGAAGCCGGCTGTCGCGCCGTCGTCACGGTCGAAGCCGGCCACACCGGCGACATGCCGGACGCAGCACGCGGAGCGGCAGCCGATGCTCAGCTGAGTTTGATCACGCGCCAATGAGAAGAGCTGCCGTCTTCGCCATCGCTGCGGCAATTGTTCCAGGGACGTAACAATGTTGCGGGTCGACACTGTTCCGGCCCCCATGCTAGGCCGGGCGCAGACCGCAACCAGAGTGACGTCGTGCTCGCCAACCGCCAGCCCTCAGGATCTTGCCGGCCGCGCAACTGGCGCGGGCTGCTGTCTGTGCTGATCGCGGTTGTCTACCTGCTCGCGGGCGCGCTGCATGGTCTGCACGACATCGACGTCACCACGCCGGGTGGCGGCTCGGAGATCAGCGCGGTCCTTGACGGCTCCACAGATCACAACGATCACAAGGCCATGGGCGGCCATCATTGCCATGGCTGCTTCTCCGTGACGGTGACTCAGCCGGCGCCACCGGTCTCATCGATCGGGCTCGTCTCCGCATCGCGCCCGCAACGCGCCCCCCGGCTCACCGGCATCGTTCCCGATACCGACTCCCCGCCTCCCAAACGTATGGCCTGAACGGATTTGGTCGGGCGCCACGCGCGCCCATGAGGTTCATTCTTTACAGGTCGGTTTCATGTTTTGCAGGGGAATGGCCGCGCGCCTGGCGTGCGCGGCAGCGTGTCTGATTGCCGGATCGGCGCTTGCGCCGTCTCACGCCCAGACTCTGACGATGCGGAGTGCGCTCTCGCGCGCGCTGGCCACGAGCCCGCGGCTGACCGCGGCGGAGCGCGATGTCGGCATCGCCACGGGCCAGCGCATCCAGGCAGGTGCACTTCTTAATCCGGAGCTGACCTACGAACAGGACAATTCGTTCGGGTCCGGCATCTACCGCGGCACGCGATCGGCCGAGACCACGCTGCAGATCAGCCAGGCCTTCGAGCTGTTCGGCAAACGCGACGCGCGGATTGCAGCGGGCGTCGCCGGCATCGAGGTCGCCGCGATCCAGCGCAAGGCCGTCAGGCTGGAGGTGCTGTCGGAGACCGCGATCGCCTTCCTCAGCGTGCTCGGCGCACAGCGGCGCATCCAGATCCTCGACGAGCAGATCACTGCCATTGACCGGCTGACGCCGCTCTTGCGCCGCCGCGTCGAGGCCGGCGCCTCCTCGCCGGCCGAGACCGGCCGTGCGGAAGTGGCATCCGCCCTCGTGAAGGCCGACCGCGAGCGGTTCAAGGCGACGCTGGCCAGCGCCCGGCGCGAGCTTGCGGTCTTGATGGGCGACGCGGCCCCGAAATTCGGCGAGGTCTCCGGACGGCTCGACACCATGGGCCGGCCTCCAACATTCCAATCCGTCGTCGCCGCGATCGATGCCAATCCGCAGTTGGTGCGCTGGACCGCGATCTATGCCCAGCGCAACGCCGAGCTGCTGCTGGCGCGGCTGCGGCCCTACCCCGACGTCCGGATCGCCGCCGGCTGGCGCCATTTCAACGAGACCAATGACGACGCGGCGCGCCTCACCGTCTCGGTGCCGATCCCGGTGTTCGACCAGAACCAGGGCAATATCCTCTCAGCGCAGGAAAGCCTTGCCAAGACCAAGGCCGAGCGCGAGGCCAACCGCAACACGCTGATCGTGGTCGCAGGCCGCGCCTACGACTCGCTCCAGGGCTCGTTGCGCGAGCTCGCGGTGCTGCGCGAGAGCGCCATTCCCAAGGCCACTGAAGCCTCGGATGCCATCGCGCAAGGCTACGGCCAGGGCCGCTTCAGCCTGCTCGAAGTGCTCGACGCCCAGGCGAGCGTCACCCAGGCGCGGCTGCGCGAGCAGGAGGCGCTGCAGAATTTCCACGCGGGGGTGGCGACCATCGAAGGCCTCGTCGGCAATCCCTTCACGCTGGCGCGGGAGAGCGCACGATGAAGACGTCCTCCATCATCCTCGTCGCATTCGTTGCCGCCGCGCTGGGCGCTTACGGCTACTCCCTGCTCGGCCCGGCCAGGGTGGAGCACGCCCAACACGCCGCGGACAAGAAGCCGGAGAAGCCGAACGACCATGTCGAGCAGGACGAGCACGGCGCCGACCGGATCCGCATCTCCGACGTCAAGCTTGCCGCCGCGGGCGTGACGCTGGCGGAAGCCGCGAGCGTCACCCTGACCGACACGCTCGCCTTCAACGGCATCCTGCGCGCCAACCAGGAAGCCGTGGTGCAGGTGACGCCGCGCTTTCCAGGCGTCGCGAAATCGATCCAGAAGCGCATCGGCGACAAGGTCGGCAAGGACGATCTGCTCGCCACGATCGAAAGCAACCAGAGCCTCACCGTCTACGAGCTCAAGGCGCCGCTTGCCGGCACCATCATCGAGCGGCAGATCTCGCTCGGCGAATATGCCTCCGAGCAGAAGCCGGCCTTCGTCGTCGCCGACCTCACCACCATCTGGGTCGATCTGTCGATCTACCGACAGGACCTGCGGCGCGTTCGCCTCAACGACGAGGTGCTGATCGATCCCGACGACGGCCGTGGCGAGATCAAGGGCACGATCTCCTACATGGCCCCGATCGGCAGCAGCGAGACCCAGACCGCGCTGGCGCGCGTGGTGCTGCCAAATCCGGACGGACGCTTGCGTCCCGGCCTGTTCGTCACGGCACGGCTGATCCTCGCCGCGCGCAACGTCGCGGTCGCCGTGCGCCGAAGCGCGATCCAGACGCTGGAGAACAGGACCATCGTGTTCGTCCGCGAGGACGGCGACAAGATCGAAGCGCGCCCGGTGGAGCTTGGCGATTCCGATCCCCGCCACGTCGAGATCAGGGCCGGCCTATCGGCCGGCGAGCATTACGTCGCGGAAAACAGCTTCGTCGTGAAGGCGGAGATGGGCAAGGGCGAGGCCGAGCATGATTGAGCGCCTCATCGCGGTCTCGCTGCAGCAGCGCTGGCTGGTCCTGCTGCTTGCGCTCGGCGCTATCGCCTTCGGCGCCTGGAATTTCCAGCGCCTTCCGATCGACGCCGTGCCTGATATCACCAACGTCCAGGTCCAGATCAACACCCGCGCGCCCGGTTATTCGCCGCTGGAAACCGAGCAGCGCATCACTTTCCCGGTCGAGACCGCCATGGGCGGTCTGCCGAAACTCGACTACACCCGCTCGCTGTCGCGCTACGGGCTGAGCCAGGTGACGGTCGTCTTCAAGGACGGCACCGACATCTATTTTGCCCGCCAGCTCGTCGGCGAACGGATCCAGCAGGTGAAGGACCAGCTTCCGACCGGCGTCGAGGTCGCGATGGGACCGGTCTCGACCGGGCTCGGCGAAATCTTCATGTACACCGTCGAGGCGAAGGCGGGCGCGAAGACCCAAGGCGGCCACGACTATTCGCTGACCGATTTGCGCACCGTGCAGGACTGGATCATCAAGCCGCAGCTTCGCAACGTGCCGGGGGTGATCGAGGTCAACACCATCGGCGGCTTCGAGCGGCAATTCCACGTGCTCCCCGATCCCGGCAAGCTGATGGCCTACCGGCTCGGCTTTCGCGACGTCATGACGGCGCTCGCCGCCAACAACGCCAATGTCGGCGCCGGCTATATCGAGCGCAACGGCGAACAATATCTGGTTCGCTCGCCGGGCCAGGTCGGCAATGTCGGCGAAATCAGGGACATCGTCATCGGCTCGCGCGGCGGCAATCCGGTCAGGATCAGGGATATCGCGACCGTCACCGAAGGCCGCGACCTGCGCACGGGAGCCGCGACGCGCGATGGCGAGGAAACCGTGCTCGGCACCGCCATGCTGTTGATCGGCGAGAACAGCCGCACCGTGGCACGCCGTGTCGCGGCCCGGCTCGAGGAGATCGCCAAATCGCTGCCCGACGGTGTCGTGACGCGGACCGTCTACGACCGCACTGATCTGGTCGAAGCCACCATCCGCACGGTCGAGAACAATTTGCTGGAAGGCGCGGCGCTGGTCGTGGCGGTGCTGTTCCTGATCCTCGGCAACATCCGCGCCGCGCTCGTGGTAGCCTGCGTCATTCCGCTGTCCATGGCCATGACGGTCACCGGCATGGTCGAGACCAGGGTCAGTGCGAACCTGATGAGCCTGGGCGCGATCGATTTCGGCATCATCGTCGACGGCGCCGTGATCATCGTCGAGAACTGCCTGCGCATGCTGGCCGAGGCCCAGCGCGAGAAAGGCGGATTGCTCACGATCTCCGAACGGCTGCGCGCGATCCGGCGCGGTTCGAGCGAGGTCATCAAGCCGAGCCTGTTCGGAACGCTGATCATCGCGGTGGTCTACCTGCCGGTGCTGACGTTGACCGGCGTCGAAGGCAAGATGTTCACGCCCATGGCGCTGACGGTGCTGATGGCGCTGGGCGCCGCGGTGCTGTTCTCAATCACCTTCGTCCCGGCGGCAGTCGCCATCTTCGTCACCGGCAAGGTGTCCGAACACGAAAACCTGTTCATGCGGCTGGCGAAGCGCGCCTATCTCCCCCTGCTCCGGCTGGCGATCGACAATCGCCTCAGCGTCGCAATCATGGCCGCCATCATCGTGGTCGCAAGCTGCGTTGCGGCCGCGCGCATGGGCGGTGAGTTCATTCCGAGCCTGGACGAAGGCGACGTCGCGCTGGCCTCGATCCGGATTCCCGGCACCAGCCTGACCCAGTCGCTGGAGCTGCAAAAAGCGCTGGAGAAGCGCATCAAGCAGATTCCGGAGGTGAAGGAGTTCTTCACCCGCATCGGCACCGCGGAGATCGCAACCGATCCGATGTCGCCGGCACAGACCGACGGCTACATCATGCTGAAGCCGCGCGCCGAATGGCCCGACCCGGGCAGGCCCAAGTCGGACGTGATCGAGGCCATCGACCGTGCCGCCGACGACATCCCCGGCAGCGCCTATGAAATCTCCCAGCCGATCCAGTTCCGTGTCAACGAGCTGATCTCTGGTGTGCGCAGCGACGTTGGCGTCAAGGTCTTCGGCGACGATCTCGATATCCTGCAAGGCGCGGCAAAACAGGTGGAGGCGGCGATCCGCCGTATTCGTGGCGCCAGCGACGTCAAGATCGAGCAGGTCTCGGGCCTGCCGATCCTCACCGTCCGTCTCGACCGCCAGGCGCTCGCCCGGTACGGGCTCAGCATCAGCGAGGTGCAGGGCATTGTCGAAATCGCGGTGGGCGGCAAGTCGGCCGGCAAGCTGTTCGAGGGCGACCGCCGCTTCGACATCGTCGTGCGCCTGCCGGAACACCTGCGCGGCAATCTCGAGGCCATCCGG
Organism: Bradyrhizobium sp. RT6a; assembly: GCF_040547675.1. Lineage (NCBI taxonomy): Bacteria > Pseudomonadati > Pseudomonadota > Alphaproteobacteria > Hyphomicrobiales > Nitrobacteraceae > Bradyrhizobium > Bradyrhizobium sp. RT6a. The sequence goes on along the minus strand of NZ_JBEPQC010000002.1, from coordinate 1,183,099 downwards.
GCGATCCCGATCCCGCTGCCGCCGGGCGAGGAAGCAGCAATCGGTGCGCCAATCCGGACGGCATTGCCCGCCCCGCCCCTCGCCCAGATGCGCTATGTGCCACTGTCGTCGGTCGCAACCGTCGATGCGACGCCCGGCCCCAACCAGATCAGCCGCGAGAACGGCAAGCGGCGCATCGTCGTCACCGCCAATGTCCGCGCGCGCGATCTCGGCTCCTTCGTCACCGAGGCGGAGGCAGCCGTCGCAGAGAAGGTCAAGCTGCCACCGGGCTATTGGATCGGCTGGGGCGGACAGTTCGAGCAATTGGTCTCCGCCACCAAGCGGCTGACGCTGGTCGTGCCGGTGGCGCTACTGCTGGTGTTCCTGCTGCTGTTCATGGGCATGGGATCGGCGGCGGATGCGGCGCTCGTGTTCTCCGGCGTGCCGCTGGCGCTGACCGGCGGCGTCATGGCGCTGCTGCTGCGCGGCATCCCGCTGTCGATCAGCGCCGGCGTCGGCTTCATCGCGCTGTCGGGCGTGGCCGTGCTCAACGGGCTCGTCATCATCGCCTTCATCGAGCGGCTGCGCAGCGAGGGGCACCCCGTCGCCGACGCGGTGCGCGAGGGCGCGCTGACACGCCTGCGTCCGGTGCTGATGACGGCGCTGGTGGCGTCCCTCGGCTTCGTGCCAATGGCCCTTGCCACCGGGGCCGGCGCCGAGGTGCAGCGGCCGCTTGCAACCGTGGTGATCGGCGGCATCATCTCCTCGACCGTCCTGACGCTCCTGGTGCTGCCGGCGCTCTACGTGCTGTTCCGCCGTGACGGGGCTGCCGAAACGCCTACAATGGCGCCCGATTTGGCAGCTTCCGGGGAGCGCTAGAGGTGGGCAGCCACGACCATCACGGCCATCATCACCATGATCATAGCCACGGCCATGATCCCGATCATGGTGGCCACGCCCATGTCCATGCCCCCGCCAGTTTCGGCAAGGCGTTCGCGATCGGCATCTCGCTCAACGCCGCGCTGGTCGTGGCCGAGGCCGTCTACGGCTATATCGGCAACTCCACCGCCCTGCTTGCCGACGCCGGCCATAATCTTAGCGACGTACTCGGCCTGGTCGTTGCCTGGTGCGCATCGATCGCGGCGCGGCGCGCGCCGAGCGGACGCTTCACCTATGGCCTGCGCGCCTCCACCATCCTGGCGGCGCTGGCGAACGCGGTGTTCCTGCTGGTCGCAACCGGCGCGATCGGCTGGGAAGCGTTCTTGCGCCTGCGCGAACCGGAGCCGGTCGCCGGCATCACCGTGATGGTGGTCGCCGGCATCGGCATCCTCATCAACGGTTTTACCGCCATGTTGTTCGCGCGCGGACGCAAGGACGACATCAACATCGAAGGCGCCTATCTGCACATGTCGGCCGACGCCGCGGTCTCGCTCGGCGTCGTCATCTCGGCGGCGCTGATCATCTGGACCGGCTGGCTCTGGCTTGATCCCGTCACCAGCCTCGTCATCTGCGCCACCATCCTCTGGAGCACCACCAGCCTGCTCCGCGGCTCAATCGACATGTCGATGGCGGCGGCCCCCAAGGGCACCGACATTGCCGCGATCAAGATCCTTCTGCTGGGGAGGCCCGGCGTCACTGCGATCCACGATCTCCACGTCTGGCCGATCTCGACCACCGAGACGGCGCTGACCTGCCACCTCGTCATGCCCACCGGCGCCGGCGATGCATTCCTGATGGAGACCGCGCAGATGCTGAAGAGCTCCCACCGCATCGGCCACACCACCCTTCAGGTCGAGACCCATCCCGACAACGGCTGCGCGCTGGCGCCGGATGATGTGGTGTGAGGCGGCTGCGTGGCAGCTCCAATTTCAACTGTCGTCCCGGACAAGCGCAGCGAAGCGGAGCGCTGATCCGGGACCCATAGCCACAGGGAGTAGTTTAACGAAGACTCGTGGTTATCAGCCTCGCGCCGCAACTTCTCGCTGGGGTTATGGGTCCCGGCCCCCGTGCGCAATTGCGCACTAGGCCGGGACGACGCCGAGTGTTTGGCCACGGCGACGCCTAGACAGCGACGCCTACGCCGCCTTCGCCGTCACGATCCAGATCGCGCCCTGGAGCGCCACGCTCTGTCCCTTCAGGAACGGCGCCAGCATCTCGCGGATCGAGGCTTTTGCCGCGGCATACGTCTCCGGCGGATGGCCTTGCAGCGCGCGGCTGGCAGGGCCGATCTGGAGCGCGCCCTCGACCGCGGCATCGAGCCCGCCGCCGATCGCGACATCCATCGCGAGATTGTGCGGCTCCATCGCGACGTCGACAAAGCCCGCGCCTTTCAGGATGCGTGTCACGCGCTCTTCGGAGGCAAAGGCGAACGGGCCCGGCTCGTCCGGCCCGACCGGTGGCATCTTGGGCACATGTTTGTAGACCGCCATCAACGGCGCCATCATCCAGGGATTTTCCTTCGGCTCGCGCCAGCACGCAAACGCCAGCCGCCCCGTCGGCTTCAGTGCGCGGCGGAGATTAGTGAAAGACGCGATCGGATCGGCGAAGAACATCACGCCGAAGCGCGAGGCCAGCAGGTCAAAACTCGCCGGCTGGAACGAATGCACCGTCGCATCCGCCAGCACGAAATCGAGCGGCAGGCCTTTTGGCGCAAACGCGCGTGCCTGCGACAGCATCGGCTCGGAGACGTCGAGCCCGAGCGCGAAGCCATTCGGGGCCACCGCTTTTGCGAAGGCGAACGTCGTCGCACCGGAGCCGCAGCCGACGTCGAGGACGCGCTCACCCGGCTTCGGCCCGGCGCGGGCGATCAGCACGTCGGCAATGGGCCCGAGCAGGCTCTCCTGCGCCGCATGGCGATCGGCCCAGCGCTGGCCGCTGGGGCCGTTCCAGTAAGCGATCTGGTCGGCGTTCTGCTCGTGTCCGCTTGGCTGCTGCATCGGGCCTCCGCATGACGGCCCACTGGGCTGGCCCGCAACGCCACGCTCGCTTCGCGAGCGCATGATGGTGGGCGGTGAGAGATTCGAACTCCCGACCCTCTCGGTGTAAGCGAGATGCTCTAACCAGCTGAGCTAACCGCCCCTCGCCGCTTCTTTATCCCCACCGAGCCCGAACGGGCAAGCGCGGAACTGCACTTCCTCGGCCTCAATCCCCCGGCCGTCCCGGCAGCAGTGGCACCGCGTCGATCCAGACCGCCGCCGACTGGCACCAGATCTGCCTGACGGGCCGCAATGTGTCGCGCTGGCGGATGCTGCCCCAGCGGATGCCCCAGTCGTCCTCCTGGTCGCCCTCGCCGCTCGTGAATAGCGGGGAACCGCACTCGGCACAGAAGTGCTGGAAGCGCATCCGGCCGTTGTCGCCGCGCTTGCCGTAGATCCTGGGCGTGCCGGCCGTCAGCTTGACGTCGGCCTTGGTGCAGATCGCCGTCACCCTGAACGGCGATCCCGTCAGGGTCTGGCAGTCCCGGCAGTGGCAGACCGACACCGTCTCGGGATCGATCTCCGCTTCAAAGGTGATCTGGCCGCAATGGCATTGCCCGTCGATGTGCATTGTCGTCATCCGCTGCCCCAAACAAAAAACGGCGCCCGAAGGCGCCGTTTTATCATCTTTTTCGAGCTGCGATCTCAGTGAGCGGTCAGGCCGCCAGCGGCTTCGTCGCCGTCCGGCTTCACCGTCACCTTGGTGTCCTCTTCCCAGACGATCGGCACCGGCTTCTTCACCAGCGCCTTGGCGACGACGTCGTCGAGGCGCGAGACCGGGATGATCTCCATGCCGCCCTTGATCGCATCGGAAATCTCCGTGAGATCCTTGGCGTTGTCCTCGGGGATCAGCACCGTCTTGATGCCGCCGCGGGCAGCAGCCAGCAGCTTCTCCTTCAGGCCACCGATCGGCAGCACGCGGCCGCGCAGCGTGATTTCGCCGGTCATCGCGACATCGTGGCGGACCGGGATGCCGGTCATGACCGAGATGATCGCGGTGGCCATCGCCACGCCCGCCGACGGACCGTCCTTCGGCGTCGCGCCTTCCGGCACGTGCACGTGGATGTCGCGCCGGTCGAACAGCGGCGGCTCGATGCCGTAGACGATCGCGCGCGAGCGGACGTAGGACGCCGCTGCCGAGATCGACTCCTTCATCACGTCGCGCAGATTGCCCGTGACCGTCATCTTGCCCTTGCCGGGCATCATGACGCCTTCGATCGTCAGCAACTCGCCGCCGACATCGGTCCAGGCAAGTCCGGTGACGATGCCAACCTGCGGCTCGCTCTCGATCTCGCCGAAGCGGTACTTCGGGACGCCGAGGAACTCTTCCAGAGTCTTCTCGGTGACCTTGACCGACTTCTTCTTGGAGATCATCAGCTCCTTCACCGCCTTGCGGGCGAGTGTGGAGAGCTCACGCTCCAGGTTGCGCACGCCCGCTTCGCGAGTGTAGCGGCGGATAAGAAGCAGCAGCGCGTCGTCGTCGATCGAGAACTCCTTGGAGTCCAGGCCGTGCTTGGACACCGCGTTCGGGATCAGGTGCTTGCGCGCGATCTCGACCTTCTCGTTCTCGGTGTAGCCGGCGATCCGGATGATCTCCATGCGGTCCATCAGCGGCCCGGGAATATTGAGCGTATTCGCGGTCGTGATGAACATCACGTTGGAGAGATCGTAGTCGACCTCGAGATAGTGGTCGTTGAAGGTCGCGTTCTGCTCGGGGTCTAGGACCTCGAGCAGCGCCGAGGACGGATCGCCGCGGAAATCGGCGCCCATCTTGTCGATCTCGTCCAGCAGGAACAGCGGATTGGACGACTTCGCCTTCCGCATCGACTGGATGATCTTGCCGGGCATCGAACCGATATAGGTGCGGCGGTGACCGCGGATCTCGGCCTCGTCACGCACGCCACCGAGCGAGACGCGCACGAATTCGCGCCCCGTCGCCTTCGCGATCGACTTGCCGAGCGAGGTCTTGCCGACACCGGGAGGGCCGACCAGGCACAGGATCGGGCCGGTCAACTTGTTGGCGCGCGACTGCACGGCGAGATACTCGACAATGCGGTCCTTGACCTTCTCCAGCCCATAGTGATCGGCATCCAGAACCGCCTGTGCGGCTTCCAGATCCTTCTTCACCTTGGACTTCTTGTTCCACGGGATCGACAGCAGCCAATCCAGATAGTTGCGCACGACGGTCGCTTCCGCGGACATCGGCGACATCTGGCGCAGCTTCTTTAATTCATGCTGCGCCTTCTCGCGCGCTTCCTTGGAGAGCTTGGTCTTGGAGATCTTCTCTTCGAGATCGGCGAGCTCGTCGCGACCGTCGTCGTCGCCGAGCTCCTTCTGGATCGCCTTCATCTGCTCGTTGAGATAGTACTCGCGCTGGGTCTTCTCCATCTGGCGCTTGACGCGCGAGCGGATGCGCTTCTCGACCTGGAGCACCGAGATCTCGCTCTCCATCAGGCCCAGCACCTTCTCGAGGCGCTGCGTGACCGACAGCGTCTCCAGGATGCCCTGGCGATCCGCGATCTTGACGGCGAGATGCGAGGCGACGGTGTCGGCGAGCTTGGCGAAATCAGTGATCGCCTGCACGACGCCGACGACCTCGGCCGAGATCTTCTTGTTGAGCTTCACGTAGCTCTCGAAGTCGGACACGACGGAGCGCGCCATGGCCTCCGCCTCGACCGACTTCGCATCGGTGTCGGCGAGCGCAATCGCCGTTGCTTCGTAATAGTCGGCGCGATCGGTGTACTTCTGCACGCGCGCCCGCTCGAGCCCTTCGACCAGCACCTTCACGGTGCCGTCGGGAAGCTTCAAGAGCTGGAGCACGCTGGCAAGCGTACCGGTCTCGTAAATGGAATCGGGTGCCGGATCATCGTCGGACGCGTTCTTCTGGGTCGCGAGCATGATCAGCGCGTCGTTCTTCATCACCTCTTCGAGCGCGCGGATCGACTTCTCGCGGCCGACGAAGAGCGGAACGATCATGTGCGGGAAGACGACGATGTCGCGCAGCGGCAGCACGGGATAAGCGTGCGTTTCGCCATGAACGATGGTTGGCCTGGGTTTTGGATTGGTCATGGCCTTTTCCTTTTGCTTTGCCCCCTTGCACGCAGCCCGCCATGCTCATGCGCAACCGCCACAAGGTGCCGAGGTGATCGGCAAAACCGGTCGGTCCTTTTGAGGTTGGACCGGCTCGCCGGATCGGAACTGAGGCGAATCTTGAAGAGAATTTTTGCTCGCCGCCGACATTAGGTGGCTATCGACCCGGGGGGTGTCAAGTCATTGAAGACGCGCGCCATCAGGCGCTTACGCACGCAAATAAGCGACGCAACACCGGCTGCGGAGATACTTTCCGCAGCCCTTGCTTGAGGAGACGATTGGAGCGTTCCAGCGCCGCAAATCAGGCGCTGGCGTTCTCAACGGCGCGATCGGACCGATCGGCGTAGATGTAGAGCGGACGCGCCGTTCCTTCCACGACTTCGCGGGAAATCACGACTTCTTCCACACCTTCGAGGCCCGGCAGGTCGAACATGGTCTCGAGCAGGATCGCCTCGAGGATCGAACGCAGCCCGCGCGCACCGGTCTTGCGCTCGATCGCCCTGCGGGCCACCGCGCCAAGCGCCTCGTCGGCGAAGGTCAGCTCGATGTTCTCCATCTCGAACAGCCGCTGGTACTGCTTCACCAGCGCGTTCTTCGGCTCGACCAGGATCTTCTTGAGCGAAGCCTCGTCCAGATCCTCCAGCGTCGCCACGACGGGCAGACGGCCGACGAATTCCGGGATCAGGCCGTACTTCAGGAGATCCTCCGGCTCGACGTGACGGAATATCTCGCCGGTACGGCGGTCTTCCGGCGCGAGCACCTGGGCGGCGAAACCGATCGAGGTCGAACGTCCGCGTGCCGAGATGATCTTTTCGAGGCCCGAGAACGCACCACCGCAGATGAACAGGATGTTGGTGGTGTCCACCTGCAGGAATTCCTGCTGCGGATGCTTGCGACCGCCCTGCGGCGGGACCGAAGCCACCGTGCCTTCCATGATCTTGAGCAGCGCCTGCTGAACGCCCTCACCCGACACGTCGCGCGTGATCGAGGGATTGTCGGACTTGCGGCTGATCTTGTCGATTTCGTCGATATAGACGATGCCGCGCTGGGCACGCTCGACGTTGTAGTCGGCGGCCTGGAGCAGCTTCAGGATGATGTTCTCGACGTCCTCGCCGACATAGCCGGCTTCGGTCAGCGTCGTCGCATCCGCCATCGTGAACGGCACGTCCAGGATGCGGGCGAGCGTCTGCGCGAGCAGCGTCTTGCCCGAACCGGTCGGACCGATCAGCAGGATGTTCGACTTCGCAAGCTCGACGTCGTTGTGCTTGGTCTGGTGGTTGAGGCGCTTGTAGTGATTATGCACCGCGACCGAGAGGACCTTCTTCGCATGATTCTGGCCGATCACGTAATCGTCCAGCACCTTGCAGATTTCCTTCGGCGTCGGAATCCCGTCGCGCGACTTCACCAGCGAGGATTTGTTCTCCTCGCGAATAATGTCCATGCAGAGCTCAACGCACTCGTCGCAAATGAAGACCGTGGGACCCGCGATCAGTTTGCGCACTTCGTGCTGGCTCTTGCCGCAGAACGAGCAATACAGCGTGTTCTTGGAGTCGCTCGTGCCGACCTTACTCATTCATGTCTCCGTCCGCGGTTCGATCCCGTCCGCTCGATCGCCCTATTCCGGCACGACAGCCGGTACAGTCCTTCAAATAGAGCAAATTCCGTACCAAAAAAGACCCTACGCGTTACATGCCGTGCGAATCACGGTCACTCGATATCCCCGCGATCATAGCCGATCAGTCGTAGCGAACCATGCTGTCACCCGACTATCAAGAATTCGCTAATCGGGGGGCGCCGGCTACCCGTGACAATACCGTGATTTCCGGTCTTGGCACGGGCGAAGTGATCGAAATCACCCCGGCGTTGCTGGATTGCCACGAAAAACAAGCACGAAAGCGGAACTTTCTGCCTGTCGCAGGGCGCAAAACTGCGTTTTGCGACGCGCGCACGTGTCCTTAACGTGAACGCTCCCTGATGGTGACGGCGATCCCAGAGGGGTCGCCGTCACAGTAGTGCTACGGGGTCTTCGGCGCCGCGGTTTCCTCGGCGCGCTTGTCGATGACCCTGTCGACCAGGCCGAATTCCTTGGCGTCGCTCGCGGTCAGGAACTTGTCGCGTTCCAGCGCATCCTCGATCGCCTTGTAGGTCTGGCCGGTGTGCTTCACGTAGATCTCGTTGAGCCGCTTCTTCAGGTTCAGGATTTCCTGGGCGTGCAGCATGATGTCTGTGGCCTGGCCCTGGAAGCCGCCGGAGGGCTGATGCACCATGATGCGCGCGTTCGGCAGCGAGAAGCGCATGTCCTTTTCGCCGGCGCAGAGTAGCAGCGAGCCCATCGAGGCGGCCTGGCCCGTGCACAGCGTCGAGACCGGCGGGCGAATGAACTGCATGGTGTCGTAGATCGCGAGGCCCGACGTCACCACGCCGCCCGGCGAATTGATGTACATCGAGATTTCCTTCTTCGGATTTTCCGCCTCAAGGAACAACAGCTGCGCGACGATCAACGTCGACATGCCATCCTCGACCGGTCCGGTCAGGAAGATGATGCGCTCTTTCAGAAGGCGCGAGAAAATGTCGTAGGCGCGCTCGCCACGGTTGGTCTGCTCGACCACCATGGGCACGAGGTTCATGTAGGTTTCAACCGGATCGCGCATGAGTCACCTAAGGTTTTGAAGAGGCGGACATCGCCAGGCCCGGCTGCCAGTCGGGACTGGATCTGCCGGAAGGCCGATGGACGTCCCGTGATGCAGGAACTTGGCAGAAGACTTAGTAGAAGAACTTGGCAGAAGCAGAAGGCGTAGCGACAGATATAGCCCAATTCGTTCCTGACAAGTGCGGAGCGAATTAAGGCTTAATCCGTGCGGCAGTTGAAGCTGATTCGTACAAAGAGGCCCAGCCGGCCACCTGGCTAGCTCGACCTCTTCGCTGATCATCCTTAATGCACGGCTATCCTAAAGGCTCTCCTGCAGCCCTCAGGCGGCGGTCTTTTCCGCCTCGTCGTCCTTGTAGAGATCGTCGCGCGAGACCTTCTTCTCGGTCACCTTGGCAAGCTCGAGGATGAAGTCGACCACCTTGTCCTCATAGATCGGTGCACGAAGCTGGGCCAACGCTTGGGCGTTGCTGCGGTAATAGTCCCAGACCTCCTTCTCGCGGCCCGGCATCGAGCGCGCCCGCTCGATCACGGCGCGGCCGACCTCGTCGTCGGTCACGGAGATCTTGTTCTTCTCGCCGATCTCGGAGAGCACGAGGCCAAGCCGCACGCGGCGGTCGGCGATCTTGCGGTACTCTTCCTTGGCGGCGTCCTCAGTGGTGTCCTCGTCGGCGAAGGTCTTGCCGGCGGAGTCCATCTCGGCCTTCACCGAGTTCCACATCAAATTGAACTCCTCGTCGACCAGCGAGGGCGGCGCCTCGAAGCGATGGGCCTCGTCGAGGCGGTCGAGCAGCGCGCGCTTGACGCGCTGGCGCGTCGCGGTCGCGAACTCGGCGACCAGCCGCTCGCGCGCCGCTTCCTTCAGCTTGTCCAGCGATTCGAGGCCAAGCGTCTTGGCGAACTCGTCGTCGATCGCGAGATCCTGCGGCGCCTCGATCAGCGTCGCGGTGGTCTCGAACTCGGCCGGCTGACCGGCGAGCTTGTCGTTCATGTAGTTCTTGGGGAACGCCACCTTCAGGGTGCGGGTCTCGCCCGTGCCGATGCCGGTGAGCTGCTCTTCGAAGCCGGGGATGAAGGTGTTGGATCCGATCACGACCTGGATTCCCTCGCCGGCGCCGCCCTCGAAGGCTTCGCCGTTGATGGTGCCCTTGAAGGCGACGGTGACGCGATCACCCGACTCGGCCTTGGCGCCCTCGCCCTTCGCGGCATAGCCGCGGTTCGAATCGGCGATGCGCTTGATCGCCTCGTCGACGTCGGCGTCGGTGACTTCGGCGACGGGCTTCTCGACCTCGAAGGTCTTGAAGTCGGCGAGCGCGATCGACGGTACCACCTCGATCGCAACCGTGTAGGTCAGATCGGTTTTGCCGTTGAGCAGCTCCTCGACCTCGGCCTGCTCGGTCGGCATGGTGATCTTCGGTTCGGTCGCCAAGCGGAAGCCGCGCTCGGAGAACAGCTGCGTGTTGGTGTCGCGGATGGTCTGGTCGATGGTCTCGGCCATCACCGAGCGGCCATAGACCTTCTTGAGGTGCGTGACCGGCACCTTGCCGGGACGGAAGCCGTTGATGCGGACCTTGTCCTTGAGGTCGACGAGCTTGGCACCGGCCTTGGCGTCGAGATCAGACGCGGGAACGCTGATCTTGAACTCGCGCTTCAAACCTTCCGAGAGGGTTTCTGTGACCTGCATGGTGTCCAATCTTCTTCTCGTTCGGTCCCGGCGCGCATGCGTCGGGACGCTGTCATTAATCGATCCGGCGCGAGGCGAACGCCTCAACGCCGGTGGTTCATCGGACCGGCTTCCGGCGGACAAACATCCGCGCGGGAGCAGATCGCGTAATCCGTGCAAACGCTGAAAGCGCTTGGTGCGGGCGGAGGGACTCGAACCCCCACAACTTTCGTCACTGGAACCTAAATCCAGCGCGTCTACCAGTTCCGCCACGCCCGCGTAAATTTGCATCAAGACCGGCCGCGATGCCGCGGGCGGCGGGCTTATAGCATGTGCCCGCCTGTTCGCAGCAAAAAAATGGCCCGATCGAGGCAGGCTTCACCTAGGCACGACGGCTGGACTTATCCAGCACGGCGTGGTCCGGATCGGCGATGAAAACGCGGATCTTCGACCCGACGAGGCGCGAGGTTTTGGCCGGGCTTGGACTCGGAGTTGGAGCCTCTGCGGCCGGGTTGATCGCCGGCGGCGTAGGCCCGCTCGTGACGGCCCAGCTCGCGCTTCAGGCAAGGCCGGCAACGCTGGTTCTGAGACCGAATCAACCGCCGACACCCGTCTGGGAGCTGGCCGCCGTAAGCCACCTGGGGGACGTCCGTCTCAAGCGTGGCGACCGCTGCGAGGTGGTCTTCCGCAACGCCCTGCCTGTCCCGCTTGCTCCAGTCTGGTACGGCCTCAACGGCCCGGCCGCGGCCGACCCGCTTCGGGGACGCGCCCCGACGGCCGCGGACGCGACGGAAACATCAATTATTTCAGTAGCAAACGCAGGAACCCTGCTGGCCGACTTCCGGCTCTTCGAGGACGGCCTGAAGGAGCCCGCGCGCCCGCTTCCGATCATTGCTGCCGAGACCAGCCCGGTCGCCGTCGATCGTGACGTGGTGCTCTTGATCGAGGAATGGCGGCTGCGGCCAGATGGGACCGCTCTTCCCCCGGGCCGGGACTCTGGGGACACATCCCCGCTCTTTACAATCAACGGGCAGACTTCATTCGAACTCTCAGCCGCAGCCAATGAGCGGCTGCGGCTGCGCTTTATCAACGGCTCCCAACGTTCTGTTCTGGCAATCAAATTGGAAAGTCACGAGGTCCAGGTGATGGCCTTGGACGGACAGCCGGCGGAGCCGTTCCCGGCCCGCAACGGCGCGCTGGTGTTGGCTCCCGGCGGACGCGCCGACGCCTTTGTCGATGCGGCCACATCGGCCCCATTCCTGCTGCATGACGGCAAGGAGGCGCGCCAGGTCGGCCGCCTGACGGTCTCCGGCAAGCTTGACCGGCGCGTGCCGCTGTTGCCGCCGCAGCCGCTCCCTCCGAATGACCTGCCCGACCGCCTCGATCTGAGAGGCGGCCTGCGATTCGATGTCACGCTCGGGGCAGCCGACGCCGGGTGGGTACGGTCCGCAAATTTCTCGACGTCGTCCGCCCCCGCCTTTCGCGCCAAGGCCGGCCGCACCGTCGTGCTGGCCCTCAAGAACCCCGCACCCGTCGCTACCGTCTTCCATCTCCATGGCCACCATTTCCGCCTGCTCGACAAGCTCGACGACGGCTGGAAGCCGTATTGGCTCGACACGCTCGCGATCGAACCCGGCCAGACCCAGCGCATCGCATTCGAGGCCAGAGGCCCCGGCCGATGGCTGATGGAATCCGTCGTAACCGATTGGGCAGCGCCGCGACTGGTGCGCTGGTACGCGGTGGAGTGAGAGCTCAGTATTCCACCCCCAGCGCATGGTAGATCCGCCGGTGCACGGCGGGCAGTGTCTCGGTGAGATCCTCCGCGATCAGGCCCGGCCCCGCCTCGCTCCCCGCTTCGCCATGCATCCACACGGCGATGCTGGCGGCTTCGAATGCCGGCACGCCTTGCGCCAGCAGCCCTGCGATAATGCCGGCGAGCACGTCGCCGGCGCCCGCGGTAGCGAGCCAGGGCGGCGCGTTGGCGGCGATGGTGGCGCGGCCGTCGGGCGCGGCGATCGTGGTGTCCGGGCCCTTCAGCAGCACGACAGCGCCGGAGCGCTCGGCGGCGGCGCGCACGCGCTCGATCTTCGAGCGTCCCGGATATTTGTTGCTGAGGTCGGAGAACAGGCGCGGGAACTCGCCCTCGTGCGGTGTCAGCACCACCACCTTGTCGTGCGACGTCTTGATCGATTCGAACAGGCGCTCGGGATTGGCGGCAAAGCTCGTCAGCGCATCCGCGTCGAGCACCAGGCGCCGCTGCGCGTTAAGCGCCGTGTGGACGAGATCGCAGGTGCGCTCGCCGACACCCGCGCCGGGGCCGATCATGCAGGTGTTGTAGCGCTTGTCACCGAGCAGCTCGCCGAACTCGATGGCGGTATCGACGGGGCGAACCATCACCGCGGTGAGCGCAGCCGCATTGATCGCGAGAGCATCACGCGGAGTGGCCAGAGTCACCAGGCCCGCGCCGGCGCGTAGCGCTCCGCGCGCGGCGAGACGCGCTGCACCGGTCGCGGCCGCATCGCCCGAGACCGCCAGCACATGGCCCCGCGCGTATTTGTGGCCGTCGATGCGCGGCACCGGAAAGGCGGCGCCCCAGAAGTCCGGATCGTTCTCAAAAATCTGCGGCGCGATCTCGTCCAGCACCTGCGCCTCGATGCCGATATCGGCGACACGGACCTGTCCGCAATGCATCCGCCCCGGCAGCAGCAGATGCGCCGGCTTCTTGCGGAAGAAGGTGACGGTCTCGGTGGCGTTCACCGCCACGCCCAGCACGGCCGCACTGGTGCCGTTGATGCCGCTCGGCAGATCGACCGCGAGCACCGGCGCACCGTTGCCGTTGATCGCCTCGATCATCTCACGCGCCTCGCCGTCGACAGGACGGCTGAGGCCCGCGCCGAACAGCGCATCGATGATCAGCGCCGGTCGCCCGATTGCCTGCGGGTTGAACGGAAGCACCGGGTGCTTCCAGCCCCGCGCCGCCGAGGCCGCGTCGCCCTGGAGCTGGTCGCGCTCGCACATCAGGATCACCGAGACCTCGCGGCCTTGCGCGGCCAGCTCGGCGGCTGCAACAAAACCGTCACCCCCATTATTGCCCGGGCCGGCCACGATCAGGATCGGCCCCTCCTCCACCAGTGCGTGGGCGGCCTCGGCGACCGCCTGGCCGGCGCTGAGCATCAGCTTGAAGCCGGGGGTGCCTGCCGCAATGCTGAGCTGGTCGGCGCGCTGCATTTCGGCGTTGGTCAGAACTTCCATGCCACTTCCCTGTCCAAAAGCCTTTTCAAGAGGCACGTTCCGCACCGGGCTATCCGACGGAACAGCGATCTGCACAGATATTGAACCGTTTGCCTATTTCGTAGTCTGCGGTATTTTGTGCGGGTCGGCGCCACCTATCAGAGCTGCACGTTAAAAGGCTGATAACGCTCCAACAATCAGGGCATTTGCAAATTGGCATAGACCCTGCTTTCGCGGAAGTCGCTTCGGTTCGTCGTGCTCACTGGCATTTATCAGGGTGTGGCCGGCCGTTGTTGCCGGACTGGTCAGGGATCCCGGCATAGCGAAGACAAGATCGTGCGTTAAGAAAAGCGCATCCTGACGAAGACGTTGCTATTTGTTCGAAAGGCCGGGAGGCGCGCAGTGAAGAAAATCGAAGCCATCATCAAGCCATTCAAGCTCGACGAGGTGAAGGAAGCGCTTCAGGAAGTCGGCCTTCAGGGCATCACGGTCACCGAAGCCAAGGGCTTCGGCCGGCAGAAGGGTCACGCCGAACTGTACCGCGGCGCAGAATACATCGTCGACTTCCTGCCCAAGGTGAAGATCGAGATCGTCATCGGCGACGATCTGGTCGAGCGCGCCATCGACGCAATCCGCCGCGCCGCGCAAACCGGGCGCATCGGCGACGGCAAGATTTTCGTCTCCAACATCGAAGAGGCGATCCGCATCCGAACCGGCGAATCCGGGCTGGACGCTATCTGAGCCGGGTGCTATCCCGCATTTTGCGACATTCTGACAAGAAATAGGCTGCTTCGGCGGCCTCATTTTGTTTGTGCCTCGCGCGCCTCAAGAAGCGTGAACACGGTCGCTTGAAGCTTGGAAACCGACCCGCAGAGCCAAAAGGGGTATGCATGAAGACCGCCAAAGACGTCCTGAAATCGATCAAGGACAACGACGTCAAATACGTCGACCTGCGCTTCACCGATCCGCGCGGCAAGTGGCAGCACGTCACCTTCGACATCAGCATGATCGATGAAGACATTTTCGCCGAAGGAACGATGTTCGACGGCTCCTCCATCGCCGGCTGGAAGGCGATCAACGAGTCCGACATGTGCCTGATGCCCGATCCGGTGACCGCGACGATCGATCCGTTCTTCGCCGAGACCACCATGGTCATCACCTGCGACGTGCTCGAGCCGACCACCGGCGAGCCCTATAACCGCGACCCCCGCGGCATCGCCAAGAAGGCCGAGGCGATGGTGAAGTCGATGGGCGTGGGCGACACCGTGTTCGTCGGCCCCGAAGCCGAGTTCTTCGTGTTCGACGACGTGCGCTTCTCCGCCAATCCCTACAGCACCGGCTTCCGTCTCGACTCCTCGGAGCTGCCGACCAACTCCGACACCGAATACGAAGGCGGCAATCTCGGCCATCGTGTCCGCACCAAGGGCGGCTACTTCCCGGTGCCGCCGCAGGACTCCGTGCAGGACATGCGCTCGGAGATGCTCGGCGCCATGGCCAAGATGGGTGTGAAGGTCGAGAAGCACCACCACGAGGTCGCTTCCGCCCAGCACGAGCTCGGCATGAAGTTCGACACGCTGACGCTGATGGCCGACCACATGCAGATCTACAAATACTGCATCCACCAGGTCGCGCACATCTACGGCAAGACCGCCACCTTCATGCCGAAGCCGGTCTTCGGCGACAACGGCTCGGGCATGCACGTGCACCAGTCGATCTGGAAGGACGGCAAGCCGGTGTTCGCCGGCAACAAATACGCCGACCTGTCGGAGACCTGCCTCCATTACATCGGCGGCATCATCAAGCACGCCAAGGCGATCAACGCCTTCACCAACCCGTCGACCAACTCCTACAAGCGTCTGGTCCCGGGCTATGAGGCCCCCGTGCTGCTCGCCTACTCCGCGCGCAACCGCTCGGCCTCCTGCCGCATCCCCTACACCGCTTCGCCGAAGGCCAAGCGCGTCGAGGTGCGCTTCCCAGATCCGCTCGCCAATCCCTATCTCGGCTTCGCCGCGATGCTGATGGCGGGCCTCGACGGCATCAAGAACAAGATCGATCCGGGTCCGGCGATGGACAAGGACCTCTACGATCTGCCGAAGGAAGAGCTGAAGCAGATCCCGACCGTTTGCGGCAGCCTGCGCGAGGCGCTCGAAAACCTCGACAAGGACCGCGGCTTCCTGAAGAACGGCGGCGTGTTCGACGACGACTTCATCGACGCCTATATCGAGCTGAAGATGACCGAAGTCGCCCGCTTCGAAATGACCCCGCACCCGGTCGAGTTCGAAATGTATTATTCGGGCTAAGCCGCCCGAAATTCCTGCGACAAGCAAAAGGCGCTTCCGAAAGGAGGCGCCTTTTCGTATTGGCAAGACGTTCGATGAATCGGTTTTTCTGCGAACCCGCGGCCGCAGGCTAAGCGGCTTTCAGACGATATGGCTTCACCAGCAATTCGGCAGGCACTTTCCAGGCCTCGCTGATCCGAAAGATCATCTCGACCGTCAGCGCGCGTCTTCTGTTCAAGATTTCGGACGCGCGCGAGCGCGAACCCAATAGCTCCGCGAGTTCTGCTTGAGTGTGTCCGCCTTCGTCGATCAGATAGTTCAGCATATCGATCGGGTCGAGACGCGACACATCGATCGGCCAATGTAAGGTCTCGTACTTTTCGACGAGCGTTGCCAGAATATCGAGCTTGTCGCCATCATCAGTCCCGGGCTCCGCCCCCCAGAGCCGTTCGATTTCAGCGACAGCGGCATCATAGTCCGCCTCTGTCCGAATGGGATGGATCTCCATGGTTCTTCCCTCAGTACATCGCAACCGTCAACGCATCGATCTTGTCGTATTCTGCATGCGTGCCGATGAATTTGATGAACGCAATCTGGTGCTTGAACGCGAATGCCACGATCAGGCGAAAATTGCCGCCTCCGATTTCAAATCGCGCCCGCTCACCGTTCAGAACGACCACTCCTGGTACTGTTGTCTGGATCTCATTCGTCGAAGTCCATCCGGCGGCCCTGACGAGCCTGATCCATCGGACGATCGCAGGCTTCGCCTTTGGGTTTGCAGCGGCGAATTTAGCTAGCGTGGATTGTTTGATGATCCTCACGAAATGATATTCCCATATTGGGAACATTGCGTCAAGCCGCGCCTGATGGCGCCGCATAGCGAGACGAAGTCCATCATTGCGGGCTCAAGACCAACATGGACTTCGCCTCCCCCTGTGGCTACGTCTTCGACGTCGCGATCCGCACCCCATCCGTCCCGATCGCGCCGAACGTGCCGGCGATGATCTCCGCCGTCGGCTGCATGCCGCCGAGCGACCAATGTGAGGGCTCCTGCTCCTCGATCCTGACCCAGACGTTGCGGCGGAATTCCGGGTTGCCCTGCCCTTCAACCTCGACCGGAGGTCGGTGACGCGCTCGAGCAGTGCCTTCTTCTGCGCGACATCCAGGATGCCGCGGACGGTGGAAATGGTGACGTAAGGCATGTCTCTCTCCGATATGACGTGTGACGATGGTTGAGAGATTGAACCGGGCCTGCCGGAGACGGCAGTGGCGGATAAGACAGAGATCGGGCAATTTCCGCCATGGCGCCCGCGCGCCGATCGGGTAGGATTGCCGCGTCCTGTCTGGAGGTCCCATGAAGCTCGCAATACTGGCGCTGGAAGGCTGCATGCATTCGGCGATCTCAGGCGTCGCCGACATCCTGTCGCTCGCCAACCACGTGATGCAGCAGAGCGGCGCCAACCTCGGCTTCGCCTGGCAGACGCTGTCGCTCGACGGCAAGGCCGTGCGCGCCGGCGGCGGCCAGATGGTTGCGGTCGACGGCGCTATTGGCAAACGCGGTCGCTTTGACGCGATCCTCGTTCCCGGCAACCTTGTCGATCACGTCACGGCCGAACGCCTGCAGCCGCAATATGCCCGGGCCGGCGCCTGGCTGCGGCAGCAGCACGCGAACGGACGGCTGATCGGCGCGTTCTGCAGTGGCGTGTTCCTGCTGGCCGGCGCCGGCCTGCTCGACAACCGCCGCGCCACCATCACCTGGTGGCTGCAAAGCGAGCTGCGGCAGCGTCATCCCGCCATTGACCTCGCCCCGGACGCCGTCATCACCACCGCCGACCGCATCGTCTGCGCGGCCGGACCGATGTCGTGGGTCGATCTCCTGCTCAGGCTGATCGAGATGGTCGACGGCAAGGAGATCGCAAAACTATGCGCGGACTACGTCGTCATCGACACCGCGCAGCGCACCCAGTCGATCTTCATGCCCGTCGGCTATTTGCTGACGCAGGACCCGATGCTGACCCAGGCCGACCTGCTGGTGCGACGCTCCGGAAAACGTCCGATGACGGTGAAGCGGCTCGCCGATGCGCTCGGCCTCAGCGAGCGCACGCTGAACCGGAAGTTTCAGGAACTCACCCGCGAGCCGCCGCAGGCCTTCATCATGCGTCGGCGCGTCGAGCACGCCCGCACGTTGCTGGAGACGACGATGCAGCCGGTCAAGACCATCGCGAGATCGGCCGGCTACGAGGACGAGAGCAGCTTTCGCAAGGCGTTCCGCAAGCTCACCCTGATGTCGCCGCAGGCCTATCGCGCGCGACGGATGGAGCGGGCGGCGTAGCAGGCTGGAACGCTCGCAGCTACGCCGCGGCGCGCTGCTTCGCCACCATGGCCTGACCGAAAGCCTCGAACAGTTTTCGATTGATCGGATTGTGCTGCGGGTCGTATTCGGCGTGCCATTGCACCCCGAGCGCAAAGGCCTTGGCTTCCGCGATGCGGATCGCCTCGATGGTGCCGTCCTCGGCGATGCCCTCGATCAGCACGCGCTTGCCGGGATCGAGGATGCCTTGGCCGTGCAGCGAATTCACCCGGATCTTGTCACAGCCGAGCAATTCTGCGAACGCGCCACCCGGCGTCAGATCGACGTCGTGACGATCGGCGAACACCACTGTCGGGTCAGGATGGATCTCACCGTTCTCGAGCCTCGGCATGCGATGGTTCATGCGGCCCGGGATTTCGCGGATCTCGGGATGCAGCGAGCCGCCGAAGGCGACGTTCATCTCCTGGAGGCCCCGGCAGATGCCGAACAGCGGGATACCGCGGGCAACGCACGCGACCGAGAGCGCCAGCGCCACCTCGTCGCGGTGGATGTCGTAGGGCTCGTGCCGCTCACACGGGTCGACGTTGAAGCGAGTCGGGTGCACGTTGGCCCGCGCGCCGGTGAGCACGATGCCGTCGACGGTATCGAGCAGCGCGCCGATATCGGTGATGTCGGGCGAGCCCGCGAACATCACCGGCAGGCCGCCGGAAACCTCGGCCACGGCGCGCAGATTACGCTCGCCGACCATCTGGACCTGAAATCGATTTTCAACGCGATGGGCGTTCCCGATCACGCCGACGACCGGCTTTCTCATCTCCCGTTCAGACCTCTCCCGTAAGAAGATTCTCCAAACATGCCCCTGGGAGGGAACAAATTCAACAGAGGGGTACGCGGGACGGCAATGCTATTTTCGCGCAAATGGCGCGGCCGCGGCCGGGCGGCCCGCTAGACGCCGCCACACTTCAGGGCGCAACAGCCGGATCCGGTCGAACAGGACGGCCCCGAGGATGGCACTCGCGCCGCCGAGGAACGGGATGACGTAGTAGCCGTAGCGGTTGAACCCATAGATGAGGAACGCCGGAAATGCAGCGCTGACCAGCGCGAGCAGGATCATCAATGTGCCGCCGGCCACCAGGCCCGGAGGCAGCGGCGCCGCCAATCCGAACCGGGCTGCGGCGACCCCGACAAACAGAACGACCGCGAGGATCAGCGTCGCCGCGGATATCCACCGGATCGGTCCCGGGAGGTCGTCATATTCGCTCGAGATGCTCAATCCGCAGCACAGCGGGGCCAAATCCCCGCGCGGCTGGTAGCCGCGCGACAGGAGGTAGTCCAGTCCGAGTTGCACCCGAGCCGGCGACGGCAAAAGCCGCCCCTCGAGGGGACCATAGGGGTGGTAGTAGTCGTAAATCAGCTGCCTCGGTTTGAGCCCCGTCGGACTCCCGAAAATCGGATATGCATCCCGCTGGGTGAAGAATTCGTTCCCCTGCGGCTGGGATGCGCGCCGCGCCACGGTACTCCCGTCGAACAGCAGGAAGTACATCTCCCGCAGGAAATGCCTAGTGACGTGCCGATACAGCGTCGAGGGAGTCGTCAGCGTTTCGATGAAGATGTCGCGAACCACTTTTTCGACCTCGGCACGACTGTCGCCGGGCCGCTCCAGGAGGTGGATGGCACCAAAGGGCCATTGATAGACGCCCGTGTCGGGCCAGCCGGTCGGGGTATCTGCTGCCCGCATCTTCTCCACAAACTCGCGCGCCTGGGCTTTCCGGTCGAGGTGGACTCCGTGATCGTAGTCGGCGGAATAGCCGACAACGAACGCCATGACCGCTAGGCTCTCATTGCCCAGCGGACCCTTTCCAATGGCGTAATTGATGGTCGTCGGGATCAGATACACGGCCGTGGCAAGGGCGCCCGTCAGCGCAAGCACGGTCAGTCGGCGAACCCATCCGGCATCCAGCACAACGGCCAGCCACAGCAGGATGACCGCAGCCTGTCCGACCGCCGCCGACCGGCATGTCATGAGCGCCCCGAGCGTCACCCCGATTGCCGCTGCAGCGAGGAACGGCGGCCACTTCCTTAAGGCGAGTCCTGCGGCGATGAACGCGGCAAGGCTGACCAGGAAGTTGGAAATGGTTTCGGCGCCAACCGCGTTGTCATAGTGAACCGTGCGCCCATGGAGCGCAGCGATCAAAAAGGCCAGGACCGAGAGGACGCGCGGAGCGCCGGCAAAACGCACCGTCACGGCAACGAGAAGGGCTGTGCCGATGCTTATCAGGTGCTGAGCGATGACGAAGACTACGATATGCGGCCCGAACAGCTTGGACAGCAGCACGAGGAAGGCTGCCATGCCATACGGCCGCTTCCCCGCGTCGTCGATATAGTGACCTCGCAGGATGGAGTCCGCTTCGTCCAAGTAAGCGCCGCTATCCTCGTGGAGGAAATGATCCGGCCAAGCCACCAAGAAGGCGAGATGAACCATCAGCGCGATGCCGATCACACCGAGCCAGATCCCGAGCCATGTGAAACGGCTTGCCCATGCTGGCCACCTTGTGGGCACGGACCGGAGGCCTTTGATGTCGGGGGCTGCCAATGGAATCTCCAGACGGGTTGACGGGACGAAGGCGGCTATGAACCATCGCCGGAAAGATCACGCTGGCCGCGTGCCGGACACCGTCCAGCTATAGCCGTGGCGATGGTAAAGCCTGATATCGCCGAACCCGCCATCTGACAGCAGTGCCTCTGCCTCGGCGCGCGTATAATATTTCGCGTAAGCGGGATTGAGCTGGTCGTAGATGGTCAAGCGGCGAACGCTGCGCGGAAACTTCGCAAGCACCGAACGCATGTAAGACCGCATCGGAAGCGGCAATATCCGGCACAGCGCGATATAGGCGGTCAGAACCCATTCGAGGCCGTGGGACAGCGCGACGAGCAACCGGTGCGGCAGCAGGACGGTGAGCTTGCGCAGCGGAATCGCGAGCGAGAGATAGGTCTCGTTCCCTTCGTGGCCATAGAGCCAGACAATGCAGCGCCCGCCGGGACGCAACGCATCGTACGCCGCGCGGACGACGGGCCCCGGTGCGGGAATATGATGCAGGACGCCCATCGAAACCACGAAGTCGAGCTCGAGATCGGGCGGCAATTGTTCGCCGGACGCCTGCAGATATTCGATACGGTCGGCGCAGGAGGCGGTATTTTCCTTCAGGACCAACATGGCGGCGGAGGGCTCGACCGCAATGACACGACCCGCCCCGGCGTCGAGCAGCATGTTGACGATGCGTCCGGTGCCGCTTCCGATGTCGGCGATCCGCTTGCCCTTGACCTCATCCAGTGCGAGCAACGGACCAAACAGATCGGCAAGCAGATCCGCCGACCCGTAATAGCCGGGATTGTCGCGAAATGCGGACCATTGCTCTCCGAAATCGCTAATCGTCTGATCTTTCAGGTCGGGCATGCGTTCATCCCTCGCCACACGCGCTCAGCGCGGCGCCGGGGCTGCCAGCCCCGTCAACCAGATTCCCAGCGTCAGGATCGGCCAGAGCGCGAACGCATTGTCGCTGCTGCGTTCGAGATGCTCCTTCCACAGCAGCCGGATCGCATCCGGCTTCATGAAGGGGCCAAATACATCAACGTCACGGTCGAGCACACGGTCGCAGATGGGCCGCAGCCCGCCGCGCCGCATCAGTTGCGCGATCGGCACATTAAAGCCCCGCTTGCGCGACCATGCGGCGGCGCTTGGCATGCCCATGCGCTCGGCCAGTCGACGCAACACATATTTCGGTGCCCCCTTGGGCCAAGGATTGAGCAGCGAGATATCAATGGCTCCCGCGAGGTCCATGACACGTCGATCGAGCAGCGGAACACGTACCTCGAGACCATGTGCCATGCTCATGGCATCAACCTTCGTGAGAACGCTCTGAAGGTGAAAGCGCTGGTCAGCGATCAGCGCGCGATCAAGCACCTTGTCGTGCGGCTCCGAATAATACTCGGCGTATTCCGCGAACGGGTCGGTCGACGCAAGATCGGCCATCCCACGGCCATAGATTCTCTCCGCGAGAAACCGGGGAACGAGCCGCCGCCATTGCAGATGAGGGCTGTCCCCGTTTTCGCCGAGACCGAGCGCAAAGCGGGCGAGTTGCGCCGCTGCGGGAAGCCGTTTCTCGTTGCCGCGTACGGACGCATAGGCCAGGCGGCCGGTGAGGCCGGCAACGCCACGGGGAACGACGCGACGCAAGCCTTCGGCCATCATGGTCGCAGCATAGGTTTCGTATCCGGCAAAAAATTCGTCGCCGCCGTCACCCGAGAGCACAACCGTGGAATGCTGACGGACCGCACCGGCGAGATGATAGAATCCGAGCGCGCCGGTGTCGGCGCATTGGCCGTCGAAATGATAGACGACAGCCCGCAGTGCAGCCTCGGCGCCCTCGCCCGCTTCCCCGTCGATGACCTTGAGGGACAACCCGGCGGAGGCGGCGATCTGCCGCGCTACCTCGGTTTCGTCATGGCTCTTTTCGGCAAAGCCTGCCGTGAACAAGGGCGGCTTCAAGCCGAGGCGACCCAGAGTGAGGCTGATGAGAGAACTGTCGATGCCGCCGCTTTGGAGCACGGCGAGCGGCACGTCGCTCACCATCTGGCTCTTCACCACGGTTTCGATCGTCGATTGCAGCCGGCCGACCGCCTCATCGAGGTCATCAATGGCTGGCGCACGCATGGGGCGCCAGAAGCATCGCTCCGTTCGCTCCCGATCGGTGAAGCCAATCGTCGTTCCGGGCGGGATCTGCTTGATCTCCCGGAACAGCGACGCCCGGGTTCCGGTGTGGCCCGCCGCGAGGTAGGTGTGCAGTGCCACGGGGTCGACCTGCGCGGCGACCTCCCCGCTTGCGGTGATTCCCTTGATTTCGCTCGCGAACAGGACACTGCCGCCGCTTTCGAAATAATATAGAGGCTTTATCCCAATGCCGTCGCGCGCAAGGATCAGGCGACGCTCCTGGCGGTCCCACAGGCCGATGGCGAAAAAGCCTTCCAGCCGCTCGAACATCGCATCGCCCCAGGCCAGATAAGCGTAAGGGAGGATTTCGGTGTCGCAGCCGCTGCGAAAGCGGAAACCGAAGGATTGCTCAAGTTCGCTTCGCAGTTCCCGATCATTGTAGATCTCGCCGTTGTACGTGACGACGATACGGCCGGAGGCATCGAGCATCGGTTGACGCCCAGCATCAGAGAGATCGCGGATCGCGAGCCGGCGGTGGGCGAGGCCGACAGATCCTTCCAGCCAAGCGCCATCGCCGTCGGGCCCACGGTGGACCAGCGCAGCCGACATCGCCGCAACCGCACGGCTGTCGGCGGGGCGACCATCACGATGAAAAACGCCCGCTATCCCGCACATTGCATTCCCCTGCCGAGGGAGGTCATGGCCGCTGGTTCATGATCTGC
The DNA here is from genome assembly GCF_040547675.1 of Bradyrhizobium sp. RT6a. NCBI lineage: Bacteria > Pseudomonadati > Pseudomonadota > Alphaproteobacteria > Hyphomicrobiales > Nitrobacteraceae > Bradyrhizobium > Bradyrhizobium sp. RT6a. The sequence continues at coordinate 1,159,494 of NZ_JBEPQC010000002.1, read as the reverse complement.
TTCAGAAGCACCGCGAGCAGCCCCATCGCGATGACGAGGACGCTGAGCAGGATGGCGCCGATGCCCAGCACGAAGGCACTGACGAGTTGGAGGACGATCCCGCCGATCAGTGAGACCAGGGCGAGAGTCATGCACATCATCGCCAGCAGAACGAAGATCTTGAGCGGATTGTAGTAGGTGCAGGCCTCCAGGACATATTGCAGAGTCCGAACGGAGTCACGGAACAGGTTCACCTTGGATCGGCCGATCCGCTCGTTGTAATCGATGTTGATGTAGTCAACGAACTTCGCGTTCATCATATAGGCGAGCGTCAGCGACGTCGTGAAACTGAAGAGATCGCTGACGTGTGCGAAATAGGAGATGGCGACCTGCCGGCCGAACACGCGAAGACCTGAATTAATGTCGGGAATTTCGCGGTTGGCGGTGAATTCCACGATCGCCTTCAGGACTGCGCGCAACGGAGACTTCAGCATCGATTCCCGGTAATTGGGCCCGGTCCGGGCACCAACGACCATGTCAAAACCCTGGTTGAAGCGTGCGATCAGCGCCGGAATCGCCTCCATGGGATAGGAACCGTCTGCATCGCTGATGACGATCGTATCAAAGGATGCAGCGCGAATTCCGTCCTTCAGCGAGCGGCCATAGCCGATGTTGTGGGGATGCCTGACCACTTTTGCACCCGCCTCTTCCGCGAGAGCGCCGGTCCCGTCGTTCGAACCGTCGTCGACAACGACGATTTCATAAGGGGTCAGTTGAGCGCCGTCGAGAACCGCCTTGGCCCGAATGATGGTATCGACAATGCCGTTGCGTTCGTTGAGCGCAGGAATGATGACTGAAATCATAAGCGACGTGCAATACAGGTGACGGATTGCCCAAAAAAACTTCGCGAGAGCGGATCGAGCGCCCGCGACAGCGGCACGATATACTTGTCGAATAGTGCAATCTGCCCATTCACGGCGTCGTCGTTCAACGACTCGTGCCGCTTCAGGCGATTGGCAAGCCACCCCAAGCCACCAATGGGATTGAAGTAGCTGAGCCGAACGAGTTCAACAGGCTGATCCGCAAGCAGATCGCCCAATCGCTTTGTGGTGTAACGGCGATAGTGCCCGGCCAGGCGATCAAGGTCGTTATAGAGCAGCATCAGCGCCGGCACGCTGACCAGAAGGTGACCTCCCGGCTTCAACACATCGACCAGATTGGCAATTGCCCTGGCGTCATCCTCGATGTGCTCGAGAACGTTGATGGTGAAGACCGCATCGACACCTTCGGGAAACAAGGACCGCAATTGATCGCGGACCAGAATATCGCACACGGCAAACTTTCGGTCGGACATGGCCCGCCTCGCCTGCTCGACGCTCTCGCGGTCGTGGTCCAGTCCGCAATAGTCGCCGAACTCGCTGAGCGCTTTGCTGTAGTGCCCGTGACCAAATCCGACTTCGACGATTTGTCCCCTCAGATATGGGCGGAACTGGTCGATGATCCAATTCATGTAATTGTGCGCGTCCGCGATCGCGCTTGAATAGGTATCGGCCCCGGTCTTGAGACCGTCAATCGGAGCAGGCGGCAGCGGCCGAGAGACTTGGATCATGGGAAATCTGCCCTTTTCTCCAGCCGAATTAGCAGGACGATGTATGTTTCTCAAGGGCGTTCGGGATTCGGCTCACGCCCAAGTTGATTGCCGGTTCGCGGAGAAACCGTCTTGGCCACGCTTTGTCGCATCCCCCGAGATGGTGCGGGGCTGCTTAACTCTGGTTCCACGAGACCGCTTGGCTCTAGACTGCCCCGCTCGGTCACCTGTGCCGGCAGACAATCCACGGTGGGGCCGGAAGGCCAGAAAGAGGATGCGACTTGACCATTCCCGCAGATGAACGGCGCCGGACCCGCGGCGATCTGGCCTGGGCGATCTCGGTCGGGGGCATTGGCATCGTGCTGTTCACGGCAATGCTGGTCTTCACCTGGTATTTTGCCGCTACCCTGCTCCTGATCTTCACCGGAATGCTGCTCGGCGTTGGCCTGAACGCGCTGACCAACGCGCTTGGCCGCCGCGTGCACTTGCCCCACGCGGTGCGGCTCGCCATCGTCTGTGCCGCGCTGGCGGTGATGCTCGCAGGTGTTGCCTATCTCGGCGGCGCCACCATTGCCGAGCAGGCCTCGCTGCTGAGCAAGACGATCAAGTCGCAGATCACCAACGTCCGATCCTTCCTCGAAAACCATGGCATCGACACCAGCTTCTTCGATCTCGGCAATGCCGCACCCACCGCCAGCGATGCGGCGCCGGCACCCGCGCCGAACTCGGGCTCGCACGGCGGATTGCCGGGCGCGGGTGCGCTGGCTTCGAGCGGCGGCGCGATCGTGAGCCAGACCTTCAAGCTGCTGCTCGGCACCATCAGCGCGGTCGGCAACATCTTCATCGTGCTGTTCCTGGGGCTCGCCTTCGCCGCCCAGCCCAGCGTCTATCACGACGGCCTGTTATTTCTCGCGCCGGCGAGACATCGTACTCGCGTAGCCCAGATCATCGACCGAATCGGCGAGACGCTGGAGCGCTGGCTGATCGCGCAGATCGTCGTGATGCTTGCGGTCGGCGTGGTGACCTGGATCGGTCTCGCCGTCATCGGCATTCCAGGCTCGTTCATCCTGGGGATTCAGGCGGGCCTGCTCGCCTTCATCCCGACCGTCGGCGCCATCATAGCCGGCGTCGTGGTCGTGCTGGCGAGCCTCGCCTCGGGATGGATACCGGCGCTGTCGGCCTTTCTCCTCTTCATGGGCGTGCACGCGATGGAGAGCTATGTGCTGACGCCGATCCTTCAGCGGCAGGCACTGGACATTCCGCCGGCCACGCTGTTCGCGTTCCAAATCCTGCTCGGCGTCGTGTTCGGAATCTGGGGCCTGGCGCTGGCGCTGCCACTGGTCGCCATCGCCAAGGTCATGATCGACCACTTCAAGACGTATGAAGCGCCGCCTCTGGCTGAGGCGGCCTGAGCCGCCTCAGGTGGTGAGCACGGTCTCGGTGTGCTCGACCTCAGGGGGTGCCGCAAAATACTGGCCGACGAGGCCGCGCCATTCGGCGAAATTCTCGGAGCCGCGAAAATCGACGGTATGGTTCTCGAGCGTCTCCCACTTCACCATCAGACGATAGCGCTGCGGCTTCTCGATCGACTTGTGCAGCTCGAAACCGTGAAAACCCTTGGAGCGACCGAAAGCGGCCTTTGCCTTGGTGACGGCGGCCTCAAAGTCCTTCTCGCTGCCCGGCTTGACGTCGATTTGCGCGATCTCGGTGATCATCTGTTTCCACCCATTTTTGTCCGATGGGCGTGTCTACCGCAGCCCGCGCCAAAGAAAAAGGCGCCGAAACGGCGCCCTGCCCGGTCCAAAAATGCAGATCACTCAGGCGAGCAGCAGAACGGTGCCCGCCACCGTCAGCGCACAACCGGCGAACAGCGCCAGCGGCCAGTAATTGCGGCCTTGTGTGTAACGCCCCTGGGCGCGGCGCTCGGTGATCAGCGCGCTCTCGTATTCGTCAGCGGTCGAGAACAGGCAGGCGAAGCCGCCGCGTGCCGAGACCGCCGCGGCTTCGAGCGATATCAGGGCGGCTTGCGGGTTCTGTCGATGGATCGATTCCATGTCCGCAATGGTAGGGATCGAATGGTAAACAGGGGATTACCGCGAGGCCTCCCTTACCTAGGCGGTCGCCGGCCGCGCTTTGGATTGCGCGTTGGGCACGCCGATCCGCGCGGCGCTCTGGCGGCGCCAATTCTCCAGCGACAGTGGCAGCTCCTCCGCCGCCTCGACGCGATTACGGCCGCCGCGCTTGGCCTGGTAGAGCGCGGTGTCGGCCGAGGCCAGCAGCACTTCGAGCTCGGTGCCGGCCGGACCGCCCGCCACGCCGATACTGACGGTGGTGTCGACCGGGCCCTCGTCGACGACGACGCCGGAGGTCTCGAAGGCCTCGCGCACGCGCTCGGCGACCAGCACGCCTTCCTCGAGCGAACACGGCAGGAGGGCTGCGAACTCCTCGCCGCCGATGCGACCCGACATGTCGCTGATGCGCAGATTGCTGACGACGACGGTCGAGAACAGTTTCAGCATCTCGTCGCCGGCGGGATGGCCGAAGCGGTCGTTGATCGACTTGAAATGATCGATGTCGAAGATCATCACGGTCACGGGGCGGCCGGCCTTGGCTTCGCGCTCGATCACGCGTCCGCAGGCTTCCGAGAAGCCGCGGCGGTTGAGCATGCCAGTCAGCGGATCGGTGGACGCGGCGGTCCGGTGCGCGGTGACCGTGCGCTCGGATACCAGCATGAAGATCACGAACACGGTGCCGACGGCATAGAGCACGAGCTCGACCGCGAACACGGTGACCCAGATGCTGGTGGAGAAGCCGGCATCGTTCGGGCGCAGGAAACTGCCGAGCAGGATCGGCAGCATCAAGACGCAGCCGTGCATCACCGGCACCACAACGGCCGGCCAGCGCCGTTGCAGGCTCTTGCGCCGCTCGACCCAGAGCTCGCTCGCGGTCAGCGCCGCATAGACCGAGACGATGCCGGCGCCGATGATCATGCGCAGCATGGACGCGGTGGGATCGAGCAGCGTGGCGGCAGCGGCCCAGGCGAGCGCGCCGACCAGGAGACCCGGCCAGTTCGGCTTGCGACCATGGAAGACACGCGCCGCATTCCACACCATGCCGCAGGCGACGAAGCCGACCGCGTTCAGCGCAAGGTAAAGATGCGGCCCCAGTCTGTCACCGGCCGCCGTCCAGAGCGCGACCGATGCGGCGCCGAGGAGATACGCGGTGCCCCACCATTTCAGCGCGGCGCTGTTCTCCTGCCTTCCGAAAAACACCATCATGGCGCCGAGCAGTGCGGCGACCATGGTGGCAACCAAATAGAGCGTGATGCTATCGAGCGACATCATGTCGGCCCCCTTCTAGACATAGCAGTTACGCGATCGGCTCAGCCGATTTGCGCGCCCTTCCAAATGCGACGCTATGTCCGGCGGGTTCCATTCAGGTTTTCATGCGAGCCCAAGTTTTCAGGAAACACGCCATCAATTTGCATACAAACGAACAGCAAAAAGGGCGCTGAAATCAGCGCCCTTTTGCATCTCATTGAAGCCGCTTTCGCGGCGAATGCGACCGAAGCGATTAACGCTTCGAGAACTGGAAGGACCGGCGGGCCTTGGCCTTGCCGTACTTCTTGCGCTCGACCACGCGGGAGTCGCGGGTGAGAAAGCCACCCTTCTTGAGCACGGTGCGCAGCTCCGGCTCGAAATAGGTCAGCGCCTTGGAGATGCCGTGACGGACGGCACCGGCCTGGCCGGACAGACCGCCGCCGGCGACGGTGCAGATCACGTCATACTGGCCGGACCGCGCGGCCACGGAGAACGGCTGTTCGATCATCATGCGCAGCACGGGACGGGCGAAATAGACCTCGACTTCGCGCGAGTTGACCGTGACCTTGCCGGCGCCCGGCTTGATCCAGACGCGGGCGACCGCGTCCTTGCGCTTGCCGGTGGCGTAGGCGCGGTTGAACTTGTCGACCTTCTTCTCGTGCTTGGGCGCGTCGGGCGCGGCCGCCGTCTTGAGCTGCGAGAGCTGGTCGAGCGACTGGATGGATTCGGCCATGTTATGCGGCCCTCGTGTTCTTGCGGTTCAACTTGGCGATGTCGATCTTCTCGGGCGTCTGAGCCTCGTGCGGATGATCGGCGCCGCCATAGACGCGGAGGTTGCCCATCTGGACGCGACCGAGCGGACCACGCGGGATCATGCGCTCGACGGCCTTCTCGAGCACGCGCTCGGGATGCTTGCCCTCGAGGATCTGGCGCGCGGTGCGCTCCTTGACGTGGCCGACGTAACCGGTGTGCTTGTAATAGGTCTTCTGCTCGCGCTTGCGGCCGGTGAGAACCGCATACTGCGCGTTGATGATGATGATGTTGTCGCCGCAATCAACGTGCGGGGTGTAGGTCGGGAGGTGCTTGCCGCGCAGGCGCATGGCGACGATGGTGGCGAGACGGCCGACGACCAGACCCTTGGCGTCGATCAATACCCACTTCTTCGTCACCTCAGCCGGCTTTGCCGAAAAGGTTTTCATGTCAGAGTTTCCGTGGACGGGGAGCATCGGCGCGAACACCGCACCGGACTGGGCTGTTTTCTAGAGAACAGCGGCGCCGCGGTCAATGCCCAAAGGCGTAATTTACATGTTAAATATCAATGGTTTAGAATTATGGTATTGAGATACCCGCAAAAAGCTCAAACGTTTGGAATGGAATAGGTCGAGGTGACATGCGCAATCGGATCGGGCGAGGTACCGGACAACAGCTTCACCTCGCCGACTGCGAGGCGCTTGCCGAGCTTGAGCAGCCGCGCCTCCGCCAGCACGTCCTGCCCGGGTTGTCCCTTGCGCAGGAAGTTGATGTTGAGATTGGTGGTCACGGCGAGCCCGATCGGCCCGATCGCGGACAATAGCACTACGTACATCGCGAAATCGGCGAGCGCCATCAGGGTCGGGCCGGACACGGTTCCGCCCGGCCGCAGCATCTTTTCGCTATAGCGCTGACGCAAAAGGCAGGCCTGACCGTCCGCGCTCTCGATCGTGATGTCGTCGCCGCTGAAGGCCTGGGGAAACTCGTTGCGGAGGAACTGCTCGAGCTCCGCCACGCTCATTTTCGCTAACGCCATGCTACCCCTCACCCTCGCTTCACGTCCCCTGTTACATTAAGTTATCTGCGTCATCCAATCGCAATAATCCAACCGGAAACGCTTTGATGTCGGTCCAGGCCGCCCGCGCCCCCTCCCCGCAATCGCCAATCCTGCTGCGCGAGACCATAGGCCCCATCGCGGTCCTGACCCTCAACCGCCCGGCTGCCCGCAACAGCCTGTCGGAGACGATGATCGCAAGCCTGCATGCCGAGCTCAACGAAATCCGCGACGACAAGGCCGTCCGCGGTGTCGTGATCGCGGCCAACGGTCCCGCCTTCTCCGCCGGCCACGACATGAAGGAGCTGACCGCGCGCCGCACCGACCCGGATCGCGGCCGGGCCTTCTTCGCCGAGATGATGACCGCCTGCAGCGCGATGATGCAGGCGATCGTGCTCCTGCCCAAGCCCGTGGTCGCATCCGTCCAGGGCATCGCGACCGCCGCGGGCTGCCAACTCGTGGCAAGCTGCGATCTCGCGATCGCCTCGGAAGCAGCACACTTCGCCACTCCCGGCGTCGACATCGGTCTGTTCTGCTCGACGCCGATGGTGGCGCTCTCGCGCAACGTGCCGCGCAAGCAGGCGATGGAGATGCTGCTGACCGGCGAGCCGATCCCGGCCGCACGCGCCCGCGAGATCGGGCTCGTCAATCGTGTCGTCGCCGCCGGCACCGAGCGCGACGCCGCCATTGCGCTCGCCGAAAAGGTTGCGCTGAAATCCGCCTATACCGTCAAGCTCGGCAAGGAGGCGTTCTACCGCCAGGCCGAGATGAGCCTTGCAGACGCCTATCGCTATGCGGCAGAGGTGATGACCGAGAACATGATGGCGCGCGACGCCGAGGAAGGCATCGGCGCTTTCATCGAGAAGCGCACGCCGACCTGGCGGGACGAGTAATTCGTCATTGCGAGCAAAGCGAAGCAATCCAGAATCCCTCCTCGGAAACAGACTGGATTGCTTCGTCGCTTCGCTCCTCGCAATGACAGCAAGAAGATGAGCCCGAAAAGATGAGCCAATGAACCACGACGCCTATCCCGACAATTACATCCGGGGCATCCTCAACAACGTGAAAACGATCGCGATGGTCGGCGCCTCGCCCGTCAACGTGCGGCCGAGCTATTTCGCGTTCAAATATCTGGCCCAGCGCGGCTACGACATGATTCCGGTCAATCCCGGCCATGTCGGCAAGGAGCTGCTCGGAAAACCCTTCGTCGCCTCGCTGTCCGACATCGGCCGTCCCGTCGACATGATCGACATTTTCCGCAACTCCAGTCACATCATGCCGGTGGTCGAGGAAGCCCTCACGCTCGATCCGCTGCCGATGGTGATCTGGATGCAGTTGGGAGCGCGCGACGATGCGGCGGCGCTGAAGGCGGAATCGGTTGGTATCAAGGTGGTGATGAACCGCTGCCCCAAAATCGAATATGGCCGCCTGTCGTCGGAAATCTCCTGGATGGGCGTCAATTCGCGCACGCTGAGCTCCAAACGCGCCCCGGTGCCGACGCAGGGCATGCGCTTATCCCTCAACAGGATGAGTGTCGGCGGCGGCGACACCGCGGCATCGGACCGCGCCGCCAAGAACAAGAGCGAGCAAAGCTGACGCAGTTGCGAAGGTTTCATTTCGCGAACGCGACAATGCGTAGCACGATCGTTCTGATGTGAAGCCGCGCCTTGACGGCAGCCGCGGCGCCAATCAGCATGCCGCGCGATTTCAGACCACGAGAACAGGACGCCCTAAATGAGCGATCGCCTTCCGGGATTTTCGACCCTCGCCGTGCATGCCGGTGCACAGCCCGATCCCACCACCGGTGCGCGCGCGACTCCGATCTATCAAACGACGTCGTTCGTCTTCAACGACGCCGACCACGCCGCCTCTCTGTTCGGCCTGCAGGCGTTCGGCAACATCTATACCCGCATCGGAAATCCCACCAACGCCGTGCTGGAAGAGCGCGTCGCGGCCCTCGAAGGCGGTACGGCCGCGCTTGCGGTCGCCTCGGGCCATGCCGCGCAGGTCGTGGTGTTGCAGCAATTGCTCCAGCCCGGCGACGAGTTCATCGCGGCGCGAAAGCTCTACGGCGGCTCGATCAACCAGTTCACGCACGCATTCAAGAGCTTCGGCTGGAACGTGGTGTGGGCCGATCCCGACGACATCGCGAGCTTCGAACGCGCGGTCACGCCGCGCACGAAAGCGATCTTCATCGAGTCCATCGCCAATCCCGCCGGCAGCATCACCGACATCGAGGCGATCTCGACGGTGGCGCGCAAGGCGGGCGTACCGCTGATCGTCGACAACACGCTGGCCTCGCCCTATCTGATCCGCCCCATCGATCACGGCGCCGACATCGTCGTGCACTCGCTGACGAAGTTTCTCGGCGGCCACGGCAATTCGATCGGCGGCATCATCGTCGATGCCGGCACCTTCGACTGGTCGACCGGCGGCAAATATCCAATGCTCTCGGAGCCGCGGCCCGAATATCACGGCATCCGGCTCCAGGAGACGTTTGGCAATTTCGCCTTCGCGATCGCCTGCCGCGTGCTCGGCCTACGCGACCTCGGACCTGCGCTGTCGCCGTTCAACGCCTTCATGATCCTCACGGGCATCGAGACATTGCCGCTGCGCATGCAGAAGCACTGCGACAATGCGAAGGCGGTCGCCGAATTCCTCGCCGGCCATCCGGCGGTGGCCGCGGTGAACTATGCGGGCCTTGCAAGCGACAAGTACAACCAGCTCGCGCGCAAATACGCACCGAAGGGCGCCGGCGCCGTGTTCACCTTCAGCCTGAAAGGCGGCTACGATGCCGGCGTGAGCCTGGTGTCGAAGTTGCAGCTGTTCTCGCATCTGGCCAATGTCGGCGACACCCGCTCGCTGGTCATCCATCCGGCCTCGACCACGCACAGCCAGCTCGACGACGCCGCCAAGGTCAAGTCCGGCGCCGGACCCGACGTGGTGCGGCTCTCGATCGGCATCGAGGACAAGGAAGATTTGATCGCCGATCTGGAACAGGCGCTGGGCGCGTAGCATCACCGTCATTCCGGGGCGCGCGACAGCGCGAACCCGGAATCTCGACGTCGCATCATAAGCTCTAGATTCCGGGTTCGGTGCTTCGCACCGCCCCGGAATGACGGCAGCCGTTTTGGCGCCGCCAGTTAACTGTCATTAACCATATCTGCCGCATACATCGTCACTGGATCGCCCCTTTGATTCGGAGCCGACGATGCTGCGCTGGATGGTGCCTGCCCTTGCGGCGATGCTGACGGTCTCAGCTGCGATTGCTGCCGATTTGCCGGCCACGCCGAGGCGGCGTGCGGCCGCTCCGCCGCAGGAGCCGCCGCAGGTCTATGTCGAGACCGATCCGGACGCGCTGATCTCGCCGGCTTACGGCATCGGCAGCTACATCCGCAATTTGCCGGGTACGCCACTGCTGCCCGGCTCCCATACGCTGCCGGGCTATTACGGCCGCCCCTGGGACTACGATTACCAGGGCGCGTATTACGGCGGGAAGCAGGTCGATTATTTCTGGCGCCTACCCTACTCGTGCGGCATCTACGGCTATTGCTGAAGAGCAGATCCGATCAGCCGGCCTGACTGACGGGAACCGCGAGAGGTTGCGCTTCGGTTGAATGCCGTGGAGCGAGCCGCTCTGTCTGCATCACCGCAAGCGTCAGCACCACGATCGCGACCGCCTGATGCGCGAGCGCGAGATCAATCGGCACCTGGTTGAGCAGCGTGAGGATGCCGAGCACTCCTTGCAGGCTTACCGCGCCCAACAGCAAGAGCGCGCCGCTTGCCGCAGAACCCGCGCGTGAGCGCACCGCATCGAACGCGTGCAACGCCGCCAGCGCGAACAGCGCATAAGCCGTCATGCGGTGCTCGAACTGCACCGTCAGCACATTGTCGAACATGTTGCGCCACCACGGCGTCTCGAACCACAATCGCTCCCCTGAGGGAATGAACGCGCCGTCGATCTGCGGCCAGGTGTTGTAGGCGCGGCCGGCGCGCAAGCCCGCAACCAGCGCACCGAAATAGATCTGGATGAAGGTCACGACCAGGAGCAAGGCGCTCGTGAAGCGCAGCCGCGAGGGTGCTGCGATCGGCGGACGCTCGGCGAGCCGCCGCACCGTCCAGACGATGCCGGCGAAGATCACGAGCGCGAGCACAAGATGTGTCGCCAGCCGATATTGCGACACCTCGACGCGTTCAGACAGCCCCGAGGCTACCATCCACCAGCCGACCGCGCCCTGGAGCCCGCCGAGCCCGAACAACAGCCACAACCGCCGCTTCAACTCACCGGACAGGCCGCCGCGCCACAGGAAGAACAGGAACGGCAAAAGATAAGCGATGCCGATGAAACGGCCGAGCAGCCGGTGGCTCCATTCCCACCAGAAGATCTCCTTGAACTCGGACAGGCTCATGCCCGCGTTGAGCTCGCGATATTGCGGGATCGTCTTGTAGGCCTCGAAGGCCGCCGTCCACTGCGCTTCCGAGAGTGGCGGAACGCTGCCCGTGACCGGCTTCCATTCGACGATCGAGAGCCCCGATTCCGTCAGCCGCGTCGCGCCGCCGACCAGCACCATCAGCGCGATCAGCGCAGCCACTGCGATCAGCCACCAGCGCACGGCGCGATGCGGCTCGGACGGGGTGGAAATCGTCGTCATTCGAGGCAAAACCAGAGCTTGAACCGGACTGCGTGCCCCTTATAGTCCCCCGCTCCCGCAGCGCAAGTTACGCGAAAGCCGCGATATTCCGTCATGACGATCCGCACCCGCAAGTTCCTCGGCACCATCCTGCTCCTGGTGCTCGCCACCGTCTGGGCCCTGCTCGGCATGGCGCTGGCGCAGATGCCGTGGATCGCCGAGTCCGGCTGGCGGCAGGCAATCTATTACGTGGTGGTCGGCATGGGCTGGGTGCTGCCGGCGATGCCGATCGTGAGCTGGATGCAGCGGCCCGACCGGGCCAAATCGAGTTCGTAGCGCTTCCAGTTCGTAGCGCTGCTAGCTCGCGGCAGTGCCGGTCGGCTTCACCGGCGCAAAAGCAACCCCCGACACCAGCACCCGCATCATGCGCAGCGAGCGCACCCGGCCATCCCAGGGAATGCGCGGCAACGCGCGCAGATTGGTGCGTCCCTCCGCGTCCACCACGCCCGGGATCGTCGTCACCGCGCTGGCGAAGCCGGCCTCCTCCGCCATGATGACATGGCTGCGCCGGAACGAGGCGCGATCGCCGAACGGAAAGGCGAGATGCCGGATGTCGCGAGCGAAGGCCGCCTCCGCCACCGCCTTGCCCATCGTCATCTCGCGCAGCGCGGCCGCATCCTTCATGTTGGCGAGCACGGGATAGTTCACGGTCGCATTGCCGATCGTCACCAGCGGATCGGCCGCAAGCCTCGCCAGATCCTCCCAATTCATCGATGCTTCGCGTGAGAGCGCGGCAAGGTCGACCCGGTAGCGCGTGCAGAGGTCTGAGATCGCAGCCGACACATCGGCCGGCGGCAGCGAGCGCAGCCAGGCCTCGACGAACGAAAACAACGCCTGCTTCTCGGCGTTGCCAGTCACAGTGAAGCGCTGTTCCTTCTCGCCCATCATCAGGCTGACACGGCTCTCGCGCGCGATCACCTGTTCGAGTCCGAGCCACCACGCCTCTCCGACGCCATCGGGAAACGCCGTGGGCACATAGATCGTGAAGGGCACGGCGTGGCGCGCCAGCACCGGATAGGCAAACTCGATCAGATCCTTGCCGGCACCGTCGAAGGTGAGCGCCACGAAGCGGCGGTGTTCCGACAGCGTGACCGCGCGCCGGCAGACCTCGTCCATGCCGAGAAAATCATAGTTCCACCGCTTCAGCGCGCGAATGGCGCGATCGAGGAAATGCGGCGTGATCTCGTTCTCGCGCAACGGCTGAAACCCGCCGCGCCGCCGCGGCCGCACATGCGCAAAGCGCAGGATGGCGCCGGCGCCGCGACTGCGCAGCGCAGCCTGGCCTGTGAACCAGGTCAGCTCGAGGCGCAGCCGTTCCAGCCATCTGTCGTCGGATGCCAATATCCCACCTCGCGCCCGTCGGCGGCCGTTCGCCCCTATAGTCATTACCCTTTGTTGACATTTCTTTGCAAAGGTCGGCCACAGGCCGAATTACGCATATTTTTGATTTCTCGACAGGTTCGCGAATGACCATGGCTGCGGCGATGCAAAGCCGGACGGCAGAATTGCCAGCGCGGTCGAAAGCGGGCCGTATCGCGCATGTCGATATCGTGACCGATCTCGGCGCGGCCGAGGCCGTCTGGCGCGCCTTCGAGCAGCCTGGTCACCTCTTCACGCCCTATCAGCGATTTGATCTGCTCAGTCCCTGGCAGCGTCTGGTCGGCGAGCACGAACGTGCCCGCCCTTTCATCGTCGTTGCCCGCGACGCCGAGCATCAGCCGCTGCTGCTGCTGCCGCTCTCGCTGCGCCAGAACCATGGCGTGCGCACCGCGTGCTTCATGGGCGGCAAGCATACGACCTTCAACATGGGTCTGTGGAACGCCGAATTTGCAGCGCAGGTCGTCATCGGCGATCTCGACGCGCTGTTTGCGCCGCTCGGCGAACATGTCGACGTGCTCGCACTGACGCAGCAGCCGCTGCACTGGAACGACCAGCAGAACCCGTTCGCGCATCTGCCGCGCCAGAGCGCGATCAACGGCTGCCCGCTGCTCACGATGGAAGCGGGCGGCCCGCCGGCATCGCGGATCAGCAACTCCTTCCGTCGCCGCCTCAAGAGCAAGGAGAAGAAGCTGCAGGCGCTCGCCGGCTATCGCTATCATTTGGCGACCACCGACGCGGACATCACCCGCCTGCTCGACTGGTTCTTCCGCGTCAAGCCGGCGCGGATGGCCGAACAGAAGCTTCCCAACGTCTTCGCCGAGCCCGGCGTCGAGCAATTCGTCCGCAGCGCCTGCCTTGCGCCACGCGGTGACGGCCGCGTCATCGACATCCATGCGCTCGAATGCGACGACGAGGTGATCGCGATCTTCGCCGGCGTCGCCGACGGCCAGCGCTTCTCGATGATGTTCAACACCTACACGATGTCCGAGCACGCCCGCTACAGCCCCGGGCTGATCCTGATGCGCTACATCATCGACCGCTGCGCCGAGCGCGGCTACCGCTCGCTCGACCTCGGCATCGGCTCGGACGAGTACAAGCGGATGTTCTGCAAGGACGACCAGGACATCTTCGACAGCTTCGTTCCGCTGACGTCACGCGGAAAACTCGCCGCGATGGCGATGTCCTCGCTGAGCCACGGCAAGCGGCTGGTGAAACAGAACCAGATGCTGTTCGACCTGGCGCAGCGGCTGCGGCGAGCGTTCGGGTAATCCGCGTTTGCCTACGCCGCCACGACGCGCGGCGCGTCTCTCGCATCCGACGGCTGCACGGACCTTTTCAGCATCGTCACTTCGCTGAAGCCGACGGCGCTGAGCTGCTCGCACATCAGCGCGCGCGCATCCGGCGTCATCGAGGCGTCGGGCACCACGACAGCGCGGGCATTCGCCGTCAGGAGCTCGGCCGGAAGATCGGAGGCACTGCCGGCATCGAGCAACACGTGGTCGTAGGCGCGCAGCAGCGCGTCGATCGCGAGCGTCACGCGGGGCGACTGCAACAGGCTGCGATCGAAGCCGGGACGGCCGGCCATGACCAGATGCAGCCGCGAGAGCTTGTCCCGGGTGATAATCTGCGCGAACGACGCCTCGCCCTGCATCAGTTCGGCAAGACCGGGGGCCGAGGCATCGACGGACACGGCGGCCATGGTCGGCGAGGACGCGGCGAGATCGACCACGACCACCCGCGCGTCGCGCGCCAGGTGCCGGGCCAATGTCAGCGTCGACAGCGTGATGGCTTCGCCGCTCGCAGTGCCCAGTACCGTGACTTTCTTCGCCATGGTTCCGGCGGCGCGCAGGCTGTGGGCCAGATGCTCGATCTCCGCGAATTCGGAGACATCGGCGTCAGCCGTCATCTCCGGCTGCAGCGGCGCAGGTTCTGCCATGACCGGATCGACGACCGGATCGGCGAAGGGCTCGACGACCACCGGTTGGACGATTTGCTCCTGGCGAGCCGACGTCCGCGTCAGCGCTGGCGCGAACACCGCGACCGCACGGGGTGCAGTCTGGCGCAGCAACTCTCCGGTGACGACGACGCCGGACGAGAGCAGCAGTGTCGCGATCGTCGCGATCAGCACGATCGGCAGCTTCTTCGGATAGGCCGGCGTGTTCGAGACGATGGCGCGCGAGATGATGCGGCCATCGGTCGGCGCGGTGTCGATGGTCTCGCGGGTGTTGGCTTCACGGTACTTCGCGAGATAGGTTTCGAGCAGGTCGCGCTGGGCCTTGGCCTCACGCTCGAGGGCGCGGAGCTGCACGTCCTGGCCGTTGGTGGCCGTCGCCTGCTTCTTGAGCTGCTCGAGGCTCACCGACAATTCCTGGACGCGCCCGCTGGCGGCACGCGCATCGTTTTCGAGCGTGCGGGCAAGCTTGGCGGCCTCGTCGCGGATCTGGGTGTCGAGGTCGGCGAGCTGCGCCTTCAATTCCTTGATGCGCGGATGGTTGCCGAGCAACGTCGACGATTGCTCGGCCAGCTGCGCCCGCAACGCCACGCGCTGCTGCGAAGGCGTGCGCATCGATTCCGAGTTCAAAATTTCCGACGACTCGATCGGTTTGCCGCTCTGGATCATCTCGCGGATCAGGCGGGCTTTCGACTCCGCATCGGCCTTGAGCGCGCGTGCATTGTTGAGCTGGGTGTTGACCTCGCCCATCTGCTGGTTCGACAACGTCGTGTTGTTGGTGCCGACGAACAGGCTCGACTTGGAGCGGAAGTCCTCGGCCTTCGCTTCGGCCTCGGAGACGTTCCGTCGCAACTCGTCGATCCTGCCGGCATACCACTGGCTGGCGTTTCGGGCCTGATCCTGACGCGCATCCTGCTGGAGCACGAGATAGCCGTCGGCGATCGAATTGGCGACGCGCACGGCGAGATCGGGATCGGCAGACTGGAATTCGATCACGATCACGCGCGACTTGTCGACGGCGTAGGCCTGGAGGCGCTCGTAATAGGCGTCGAGCACGCGCTCTTCCGGCGTCATCGAGAACGGATCGCGGCCGATGCCGACCAGCGCCGCAAGCGACTTCAGCGGCGAAATGCCTTGCAGCACAGGGTCGAACTCGGGCCGCTCCGCAAGCTTGTTCTTCTTGATGATCTCGCGCGCGAGATCGCGCGACAGCACGAGCTGCACCTGGCTGGTGACGGCTTCGGCATCGAGCGCTTGCCGCTCCTCGGCGCGGTCGCTGTTGGGGCGCAGAAACACGTTCTCGCGGCCGTCGATCAGGATGCGGGATTCAGACTTGTAGCGCGGCGTGATGAGATTGACGATCGCGACGGATGCGACGAGCGCCAGCACCGTCGGCACGATGATCCAGCCGCGCTTGCGCGCCAATGCCGCGCCGAGCGCGTGCAGGTCGATGTCGCCGGATTCGATTGGCGCGGGCCGCGGAGCAACCGGCGCAGGCTTTGCTTCAAACCGGGGCTCGAGTTCGGCCCGCTTGGCTGCGGCCTTCGAGACAGCCCGCTCGACCACCGCCTTGTCCTTGCCGGCACGCCAGAACGCTAAACGCATCGAACACTCCCGCAGGCGCAACGCCACGAACCTACCTCAACCGGGGCGATTACACTCCATTAAGGTTGCCGCTGGGTTAATCGCGGCGTGCAGCAGCTCGCGCGTGCACCTCCGTCACCGTTTGTTAACCACGAGGGCTCTTAATCCGTCTCGATATTTCGTGAGATTGTTCGAGCATTCGCCGTCGAGCGCTGGTTTTGATCATGCCCCCCTCTCCCGACCAGCCGCTTCGCATCCTGCACGCCGTACGCGCTCCGGTCGGTGGAATCTTCCGCCACATCCTCGACGTCGCCAACGGCCAGGTCGATCGTGGCCATCATGTCGGCATCCTCGCCGACAGTCTCACCGGCGGTGAACGCGCCGACAAGGCCCTTGCCGAACTCGCACCGCGGCTGAAACTCGGCGTGCACCGGATGGCGATCCGCCGCGAACCGTCGCCCGACGATGTCCTGGTCTGGTTCCGCTTGCGGCGCCTGATCGCCACGCTCAAGCCCGACGTCATGCATGGCCACGGCGCCAAGGCCGGCGCCTTCATCCGCATGCGGCGACGATCCGACGACACCATCCGCATCTACACCCCGCATGGCGGCTCGTTGCATTATCCCCTCAACACCCTCAAGGGCGAGTTTTACGCGCGGCTCGAGCGTACGCTGATGGACGCGACCGATCTGTTTCTGTTCGAAAGCGCGTTTGCCCGCGACACCTATCAGCGCATCGTCGGGAAGCCGAAGGGCGTGGTGCATTGCGTCTTCAACGGCGTGACGCCGGAGGAATTCGAACCTGTCGTCATCGCCGACGACGCTACCGACCTCGCCTATGTCGGTGAGTTCAGGCACATCAAGGGCGCCGATCTGCTGGTCGAAGCGGTGGCGCGCCTGCACGAGGGCGGCAAGAAGGTCACGCTGACGCTCGGCGGCGACGGCGAGGAGACCGCGGCGCTGAAAGCGCAGGTCGAGAGGCTCGGCCTCTCCGGTGCCATCCGCTTCATCGGTCACGTCAAGGCACGCTACGGCTTCTCCAAGGGGCGGCTGCTGGTCGTTCCCTCGCGTGGCGATTCCATGCCCTATGTCGTGATCGAGGCCGGTGCCGCCGGCATTCCGATGATTGCGTCCAAGATCGGTGGCATTCCCGAGATTTTCGGCGCGGAGAACCCGGCGCTGTTTGCGCCGAGCAACGCGGAAGCCATGGCGGAGGCGATTGCGGCCGCGCTGGACAATCCGCTGGGAACAGCGCAGCGCGCCTCGTCCCTTCGCGAGCGCATCTCCGCGCATTTCTCCCAGCAGGCGATGGTCGACGGAGTGCTCGCGGGCTATCGCGACGCATTTGCCAATCATTAACCATCCTTAAGGCCGCTTTAGAGAATCTTCCGATTTGTCCGATAATCCGAGACCCAGGGGATGCTCGCCCGGGGCGCAAGGTTGCGCCCCGCGGGTTTTTGGAATGGACGTGGACGCCCGTGGAACCGCTCAACGCACGCTCGATGCTCGATGCCGCGACCAGCGCCGCGGCGAAGCCGGCTGACCGGCCCTTTGTGGAGCGCCGTCAGCGGCTCTCGCCCGCCGCGCTCGACGTCGTCAGCCAGAAGGTCGCCCGCGCCTATTCACCGATCGTGATCACCGGCTTCGTACGCCTCGCCGATTTCGCACTGCTGAGCCTCGTCGGCATCGCACTCTATCTCGGCTATGTCATGCCGCACGCCGGCTCCTTCAGCTGGATCTATCCCGCGCAGATCATCGCCGCCGCGGTGTCCGCCGTGGTCTGCTTCCAGGCCGCCGACATCTATCAGGTGCAGCTGTTCCGCGGTCAGCTCCGGCAGATGACGCGGATGATCTCGTCCTGGTCGTTCGTCTTCCTGCTGTTCATCGGCATCTCCTTCTTCGCCAAGTTCGGCAGCGAAATATCGCGGCTGTGGCTTGCGGCCTTCTACGTCCTTGGGCTCGCCGCGCTCCTCTGCGAGCGTCTGGTGCTGCGCTCGCTGGTGCGCGCCTGGGGGCGCGAGGGCCGGCTCGACCGCCGCACCATCATCGTCGGCTCCGACCGCAACGGCGAGCAATTGGTCGAGGCGCTGAAGGAGCAGGAGGATTCCGACATCCACGTGCTCGGCGTGTTCGACGACCGCAACGACAGCCGCGCGCTCGACACCTGTGCCGGCGCGCGCAAGCTCGGCAAGGTCGACGACATCGTCGAGTTCGCCCGCCGCACCCGCGTCGATCTCGTGCTGTTCGCTCTGCCGATCTCCGCCGAGACGCGTATCCTGGAGATGCTGAAGAAGCTTTGGGTGCTGCCGGTGGATATCCGCCTCTCCGCACACACCAACAAGCTGCGCTTCCGCCCCCGCTCCTATTCCTATATCGGCGAGGTGCCGACGCTGGACGTGTTCGAGGCGCCGATCACCGACTGGGACCTGGTGATGAAATGGCTGTTCGACCGCGTCGTCGGCGCCCTCGCGCTGCTCGTGGCCTTGCCGGTGATGGGATTGGTGGCGCTGGCCGTGAAGCTCGACAGCCCCGGCCCCGTGCTGTTCCGCCAAAAGCGCTTCGGCTTCAACAACGAGCGCATCGATGTCTACAAGTTCCGCTCGATGTACCATCATCAGGCTGATCCGACCGCCTCGAAGGTCGTGACCAAGAACGACTCGCGCGTCACCCGCGTCGGCCGCTTCATCCGCAAGACCAGCCTCGACGAGCTGCCGCAGCTCTTCAACGTGGTCTTTTCCGGCGATCTCTCCTTGGTCGGGCCGCGTCCACATGCGGTGCAGGGCAAGCTGCAGAGCCGCCTGTTCGACGAAGCCGTCGACGGCTATTTCGCCCGCCACCGGGTCAAGCCCGGCATCACCGGCTGGGCCCAGATCAACGGCTGGCGCGGCGAGATCGACAATGAAGAGAAGATCCAGAAACGCGTCGAGTTCGACCTCTATTACATCGAGAACTGGTCGGTGCTGTTCGATCTCGTCATTCTGCTGAAGACGCCGATCTCGCTGCTGACCAAGAACGAGAACGCGTATTGAGTTGTGGATCCTCCGTCATGCCCCGCGAAAGCGGGGCATCCAGTACTCCGCGGCGCCAGCCGACTGCGCAATAGACGCCGCGGAGTACTGGATCGCCCGGTCAAGCCGGGCGATGACAGCGGGATTTGTGGGCGTACCAGTTGCGTAAACGTATGAGCGTGTGATGGCGTATGCGGCAACAGCCGGGGAGATGAATGCAGCGGTTCGCGCTGCGCCCGGCGTGCTGGCCCTCCAGCGCGCGCTGGTATGGCTGGTCGGCGCCTCCGGCGCGATCGTCTTCATCGAACCGAGCCCCTACGAGATCGTGACGTTGCTGGCCACCGTCACCTTCTTCGCCACCGGCCTGCGCCTGCGGCTTGCTTTGATGCCGCTGCTGCTGATGCTGAGCCTGCTCAATATCGGCTACACGATCAGCGCGATCCCGCTGTTCGAACAGTCCGAGGTGGTCAGCTGGATCGCGACCTCCTGGTACATGGCGGTGACGGTGGTGTTCTTCGCCATGGTCACGTCGGAGGACACCGCGGCCCGGCTCGACATGCTGCGCCGCGGGCTCGTGGTCGGCGCGATGGTCGCCTCGCTGTCCGCCGTTGCCGGCTACTTCCATCTGGTTCCCGGCGGCGACGACCTCCTCACACTGTACGGGCGCGCGCGCGGCACCTTCAAGGATCCGAACGTGCTCGGCGCCTTCCTGATCCTGCCGGCACTGTTCTCGCTGCAGAGCGTGGTTTCCGACAAGGCCGGCAAGGCCTTCCGCAACGTCATCGCCTTCGGCATCATGTCACTGGCGATCCTGCTCGCGTTCTCCCGCGCCGCCTGGGGCGGGCTGGTGCTGACATCCGCCTTCATGCTGGCGCTGATGGTGCTGACCAGCCGCACCAACGCTCAGCGCTCGCGCATCATCGTCATGGCGATCCTGGCCGCGGTGCTGGGCCTCGCGCTGATCGCGGTGTTGATGTCGTTCGATTCCACCGCCGAGATGTTCAAGCAGCGCGCGAGCTTCGACCAGAGCTATGACGAAGGCCGCTTCGGCCGGTTCGGCCGGCACATCCTGGGAGCGGAGATGGCGCTCGACCTGCCGTTCGGCATCGGCCCTCTGCAATTCCACCGCTTCTTCCCCGAGGACACCCACAATTCCTATCTCAACGCCTTCATGTCCGGCGGCTGGCTGTCCGGCATCTGCTATCCAGCGCTGGTCTTCACGACCGTCATCATGGGTGTCAGGCACATCTTCGTGCCGGTGCCCTGGCAGCGCGCTTATCTCGCCGTGTTCTCCGCCTTCGTCGGCACCGTCGGCGAAAGCTTCGTGATCGACACCGACCACTGGCGGCATTTCTGGATGATGCTGGGCGCGATGTGGGGCATGATCGCGGCTGCGCAGATCTACAAGGCTAGGGCTCGCGACGAAGCTTCTTCAGCTTGAGAGTGGGACGCTTTTCCGGCGGCGTATCGAGCAGACCCTTCAGCGCCGCGGTTGCCGCGAGCACACCCTTGTAGCCCTCGGTCGCGAAACGCAGCAGCAGGCGTAGTTCCTCGTCGGAATAGGTGTTGAACACCTTCTCCATTGCCCGTTGCATCGGCACGTAGAACTGGCCGATCTTCATGGCTGCTTCCGGTACGACGGCAATGAAAACCTTGCGCCGGTCGTTTTCATCCCGCTCGCGGCGCACCAGGCCGGCCTTTTCGAGCCGGTCGACCACGCCCGTAATGGCCCCCGTCGTGAGCCCCGTGACTTCGGCGAGCCGACCGGCGGTGACGCGGCCTTCGAGATACAGAATGTCCATGCATTCGAGGTCGGAATTGGCAATTCCGGCAACGTTCGCAACGGTCTGGCCGTAGAGCACGCCCTGCGCGGACGACCTGCGCATCGCCTCCTCGAGCTCCCGCAGCAGCGCAGCGCGCGCCTTCGTCCTTGACAAGGCAGACCCCGTATCTTAGTCGATATATATCTTAGTAACTAAGAGATTTAGCAACCGTAATTCTCATAGCACCACGGAAACGTCGGGAGCAAGCCATGTCCTATCGTCCCCGCAAGGCCCTGATCATCGGCGCCGGTATCGCCGGGCCCGTCGCGGCGGTCCTGCTGCGCCGTGCCGGCATCGAGTCCGCGATTTACGAGGCCTGGCCTTATTCGAAAGGCATCGGCGGCGGCCTTCAGATCGCACCGAACGGCATGCAGGTCATGGACGAGATCGGCCTTTCGAACGAGCTGATCAGCCGCGGCTCGATTGCGGAGTCCTTCGACTTCTATTCGCAAGCCGGAGAGAGGCTCGGCTCGATCAACCGCGACATGGCGCGGCGCTACGGCCAGCCCGCGGTCAATGTCTGCCGCGCCACGCTGAACGAGATGCTGATCGACAAGGCCTGGTGCGCGTGCGCTTCACTCTATTTCGAGAAGCGCCTGATCAAGATCGAGGATCGCGGCGACCAGCCGATCATCGCCTACTTTGCCGACGGCACCACGGCCGAAGGCGACTTCCTGATCGGCGCCGACGGCGTGCACTCGGTGACGCGCCGCCAGGTGGTGCCGGACGGGCCGCAGCCGTTCGACACCGGACTGATCGGCTTCGGCGGCTTCGTGTCGCACGCCGTCCTCGATGGCAGGCCGATCGGCCGGCACGTCGAGACCACGTTCGGACAGAGCGGCTTCTTCGGCTACGGCTATTGCAGCCCCGATCCGAACGACGGCTTGATGTGGTGGAGCACGCAGCCGGCGCACGGCATGGACGCGGCGATGTTTCGCGCGCTCGACCATGCAACGCTGAAGCAGCACCTGCGCGGCTTCCACCGCGGCTGGCACGATCCGATCCCTGGCATCATCGAGGCAGCCGAGAACATCGTGGTCACCGACACGCTCGACGTCGCCACCCTGCCGACCTGGTCGCGCAAGCGCTCGCTGCTGATCGGCGATGCCGCCCATGCAACCAGCCCCCACGCCGGCCAGGGCGCCTCGCTCGCGCTGGAGGATGCGATGCGCCTTGCCCGGTTGATGCAGCAAGGCCAGGAGCTCGGCGCCACCTTCCAGGCCTTCGAGGCCGAACGGCGCCCGCGCACGGAAAAGATCGTCGCCATGGCCCGCCGCAACGGCAACAGCAAGCGCGAGTTCAGCGCCACCGGCGCGTGGATCCGCAATCAGATGATGAAATGGCTGCTGCCGCTGGGCGCGAAGGGCATGGATTTCATGTACGCGTACGACGCGCGGGCGGTGTAGTGGCACGGTGCAGTAGGGTGGGCAAAGGCGCAACGCGCCGTGCCCACCATCTCTCCGCAATCGCGACAGACGTGGTGGGCACGCTTCGCTCTGCCCATCCTACGGAAGCTACGCCTGGGCTTCCACCGCGAACGTCAGTCCGGCGTTCTCGACCAGCCGCTTGATCAGCTTGTGCTGCATCGCCGCGCCTGGCGTCCAGAAGCCGGCTGCGACGTCGGTCGTGTCACGCAGCATGCAGATGGCGCATTCGGAGATCATCTTCGAGGTCGAGCCGTAGCCGGGATCGCGGTCGCCGGTGACGCCGGCGCGGACTATGCGGCCATCGGGTGCGATCGCGATATAGAGTAGATCGAACAGACCGTTTTCGCGCTCTTCCTTCGACGGGCCCTCGCCCGGCTTCGGTGCGTCGGGGCCGGTCTTGCCCGCATTGGCAGCCATCACGAGCTTGGCGTTGGCCTCGCCCTTCTCGCCGGGACCGGTCAGGACCATCTCGTCGTAGACGAAGTCCTGGCCGTAGGGGAATCCCATCAGCATGTTGGAGCGGTGAACGTTGCGCGTGTTGATCAGCGCCATCATGAACGGCGCCGCCCAGGATTGCAGATCCTCCTCGAAAGCTGCCCTGTTGCCTTTCGGCTGCTTCGGGCCCGTGAAGCCGGGCGTCAGCGCAAAATGATCGTTGAGAATGGCGACAAGGCTGAGATCCTTCGCCACGGCATCGAAGGTCGCCTTCGCGCTCGCGGCGGTGCCGCCCGAGAGCGTGCCGCGCATATCGCGCACGCGGCCCTTCACGCGCGGGGCCGGCGCGCCGAAGACACGTTTGGCCTCTTCCTGGACGAAGAACGTACCGAGCTCGAACGGCACGGAATCGTAGCCGCAGGAAAACACGATCCGCGCGCCGCTCTCTTTTGCAGCCGCCTCGTACTTGTCGATCATCTGGCGCATCCAGATCGGCTCGCCGCAGAGATCGAAATAATCCGTGCCCGTGGCCACGCAGGCCGCGAGCAGTTCCTCACCATAGAGCTGATACGGGCCGACGGTGGTGATCACCGACATCGTCTGCTCCGCCATCGCCTTCAGCGAGGCCGCGTCGGATGCATCCGCGACAATCAGCGGCGTATTCCCGGGCGCGCCGACCGCATCGCGGACCGATTTCAGCTTGCCGAGGCTGCGGCCTGCCATCGCCCATTTGAGCGCGTGGTCGCTCTTGTAATGCTGGGTCAGGTATTCGGCGACGAGCTGGCCGGTAAAACCGGTCGCGCCATAGACGACGATGTCGAATTTCGCAGAGCTCATGGTCGGCCTTTGCTTTACTTCTTCGCGTAGCTCACGCCCATGCCGGCACGGACGTCGCTTTGAATACCATAGGGCGGGATCGGATATCGCAGGCCGTTCTTCGCCAGCGCCTTCATGCCCACAACCGCCTTCGCAAGATGTTCCGGCTTCAGGGCCATCAGCATCTCCTCGTCCGGCACGCCGCCATAGCGCCGTTCGGCATAACATGGCAAGGACAGGCTGGGCTCACCGCTTTTGAGCGCCCTGCCCCAGGAATCGGCGCAAGCGGTCTCGCCGACCACGCCCCATTCGAACTTCTTGTAGCCGGTATATTGCAGCCCGTTGATCAGGATGATCATCTGCCCCGGCGTCGCATAGACGAGACAAATGTCCGGCGGATCGAGCCGGCCGCTCGCCAGCGGACTGACCGCGAGCGCCTGATATTGCCCGAACGGAACCACGTCCAGCGCCTCCTGGCGCTTGCGTGCGTCCTCCGCCGTGCCGTGCCAGACCCCGACATAGTTTTCGCCGGCGAGCCATTTCTCGTCCTGCGGCGCAAGGCCGATCACCGCGCGGCATTGCGCGCCGACGAGATCGTCGGCGGTGATGCCGACGGTCCAGCCCAGACGCGCCGCCATGCTGACGATCTGGTCGGTGGTGTGGACCGCGTTCGGCCGCCGAATTTTCGGGATTGCCTCCATGTCCGCGGTACGCGTGAACAGCTTCATGCCGATCACCGTCGTCTTCAGCCGCAACAGGCCGTTGAGATCGGCGACGAGGCCGGCAAGATCGATGCGGTCTGCACTCTGCTGTTGCATGGCGTCCTCCCGGCCGGCAGTCGCGCGCCGGCGCTGTTATTGTTTCTTGAACGGTTCTAGTCCTTCGCCGGCCCCGGGAGCAACTCGCCGGTCCGGCCCATCAGGCGGTAGGCGACGAGCCCGATCCATTCGCGCACGGCGACCTCGGTTCGGCGGAGCCCGTCCGTGGCGACATTGGTGAAAGAGAGAAGATCGTCACGCCCGCCCATTCGCCAGTCCACGGGATAGGCTTCGACGTCAAATCCCGCCTTGCGAAAGATCCCCATCGAACGCGGCATGTGAAAGGCCGAGGTGACCAGGAGCCAGCGTTCGCCCGGTTTGGGCGCCACCAATTGTTTGGTGAAGATGGCATTCTCGTAGGTGTTGCGAGAGTCCCGCTCGAGGATCAGGCGCTGCTTCGCGATACCCAGATTCTCCAGGATCGGCGCGGAGTAGTCGGCCTCCCGGGAGTCCGTCGAAACCAGGTTCGCGGTGCCCCCGGTGAAAACAATACGCGTGTTCGGATAGCGGCGCGCGAGCTCAGCCGGCGCAAACAGGCGATCGGCCGCGTGCGCGACGACCGGCGTGCGGTGCGCCGCCGACAGATCGGTGTCGACGGAGCCGCCGAGCACGATGATGCCGTCGGGCGCACCGCGCGACGGATCCCACGGCGCAAAACGCGACTCCAGCGGATAGAGCAAAAGGTTGCCGAGCGGCGAGAACGCGGCGAGCGCCAGCAGGATCAGCGTGGCCGCGGCGAGCTTGCGGCCGAATGCGGCAAAGCGCGTCGCCATCAGGACGACCGAGACGATTCCGAGCTCGATCATGAAGTTGATCGGCAGCACCGCGGTGCCGAGGGTCTTTGACAGGACAAAAAGCAGGGGAGCCTCGCTGGAATGGTCGTGCCCGTTGCGCGCGGGCTTGACCCGCCCGTCGATCTTCAGAAAGCTTCTTGGAAGAGGATCGATTGCCTGGTCAAGCCCGGGCCTGTGAAACGGACGGACACCACATGACCCATCACCACCTGCATTCCAGCCCCGAGACCTGTCACTGGGGCTTCTTCGAAGCCGCGCTCAAGCCCGTCCTTACCGTCGCGAGTGGCGACGAGGTCACGGTCGATACCATCAGCGGCGGTCCGGACATGCTGCCCGACCGCAGCAAATTTCACACTCCGCCTGAGATGTTCGAGGTTCATGCCAAGAACGAGCGCATGCTGCCCGGCCATATCCTCACTGGCCCGATCGCGGTCGAGGGCGCCGAGCCCGGTGACGTGCTCGCGATCGAGATCCTCGACGTCCAGCTCCGGCAGGATTGGGGCTGGAACATGATCAAGCCGCTGTCCGGCACCCTCCCCGACGACTTCCACGAGACGCGTATCCTGAACATCCCGCTCGACCGGTCGCGGATGATTGCCCGGATGCCCTGGGGGCTCGACCTGCCGCTCAAGCCGTTCTTCGGCGTGATGGGCGTTTCGCCGCCGCCGGCCTGGGGCCGCATCTCCTCGCTGGTCCCGCGCGCCATGGGCGGCAATCTTGACAACAAGGAGCTTGGCGCCGGCGCGACGCTGTACCTGCCGGTGTTCGTCCCGGGCGCGCTGTTCTCCTGCGGCGACGGCCATGGCGTGCAGGGCGACGGCGAGGTCTGCGTCACCGCGATCGAGACCGCACTCCAGGGCCGCTTTCGCCTGACGCTGCGCAAGGACCTCAGGCTCGATTATCCCCGCGGCGAGACGGCGACGCATTACATGACCATGGCGATGGACCCCGACCTCGACCAATGCGTGGTGCGGGCGCTGCGCGACATGATCGTGCTGCTCGGCGAGAGGCGCAATTTGTCGCGCGAGGACGCCTATACGCTATGCAGCCTGGCGGCCGATCTGCGGGTGACCCAGACCGTCAACGGGTCCAAGGGCATCCACTGCATGATCGACAAGGCGATCGTGCACGGCTGAGCCGGCCTGCCCACTCCTGACCTGTCGAGGCCAACCAGCCGCCTGCCTGTTCGCGCGGCGTGCCTCATCTTTGCCTAATTTCCTTCGCGATTCCAACGGGCTGAACAAGCGCCGCAGCCTACAATTGACTTCTGCCTCCGAACCTAAATAGAGTCTTAATCGTAACTTTTATGTACCTGCGTAAGAGGCTAGCGTTTAGGCATGGCCACCGAAAAAGCCGAGACTGACCGCATTCCCGTAACCTTGGCGCTCTCGACCATCACCTATCTGGAGAAGCTGGTGAGACAGGGCACCCACGGCACCAGCGTTCCCGGCGTCGCACGTACCTTGATCGAGGAAGGCATCCGTCTCGCCATCAAGGACGGGCTTTTGTCGATTCGCGACAATGGCAGGACGTGAGCGCGCGCCGAACGTGAGGCGGACGGATCTCGAGAGGCGGATGGCCGACATCTGCAACCTGGGACCGCGACAATGCCTGTTCTCTCACCGACTTCTTCTTCACAAACCTGGACCGACGAACGCATCGAACTGCTGAGGCAGCACTTCGAGGCCGGCCTCTCCTGCCGCGAGATCGCCGCCGACATCGGCGTCAGCCGCAATGCCGTGATCGGCAAGCTGTCTCGCCTCAATCTGACGCGCGGCCGGACCATCGACGACCGCAAGGTTCAGGACCGGGGCTCCGCGCCTTCGCGCACGTCGCGAACGGTGCCGCGGCTGCAATACGAAATGCTCGCCACGATCTATGGCGAGACCGGTGCGCCGATGGTCGCCGGTCCGATCGACGACGCCAATCGCTGCTCGCTGCTGGAGCTTGCCGAGAACCGCTGCCGCTGGCCAATATCCACACCTGGCGCAGACGATTTCTGCTTCTGCGGCAACTCCGCGCCCGACGGCCAGTCCTATTGCGCCGGCCACAGCCGCCTCGCCTACCGGCCGAATTCCCGCGCGCGCGTCATGCGCGGCTAGAGCCATGTCTTAGAGCCAAGTCTTAGAGCTCATGTCCTCGAGCCATGTCCCAAAACGAAAAACCTCCGGCAGGGCATTGCCGGAGGTTTCTGGAGGTTTAGCATCAAGTCAGAGCCGCAACTTTCGTCATCGGCTGAGAGCTATATAGCTTAGTAACTCAGGTAAGTAAATAAACTTGGGCCGGTCGAATCGCATGGCTCGTCTTCGTTGCCCGCACGGGCTGCTGGATTTTCCGAAGGCCCATCTCGCCGAAAGCCATCTCGTAAAAAAGCCCCGGCGGTGTCCCGCCGGGGCTGCGTCATTCCGAAGATCAAGGCTTACCAGTTGCGCTGCGCGCGAACGAGCAGGCTGTAGGTGTCCTGGTCCTTCAGCTCATAGGTCGCCGCGGGCTTGGCAACGCTCGTGAGCGCCGGCGTCGTGATCACGCCCGAGTACTTCTGGTCAAGGTGGCTGTAGGTGAAGTCAGCCGAGAAGGTCAGGTTCTTGACCGGGGTCCAGCGGGTGATGACACCGATCTGGCCGATGTTGAAGTCCGGGTTACAGGTACCGGTCAGGGTCGCGAACGCGGCGCTGCCGCAGATCATGCCCTTGGCCGTGCCGCTGTAGTTGACGGCAGCCCATGCACCATAGAGCGCCGAGTTCCAGTACGGGCTCCAGTTGTGGGTGTAGGCACCACGGAAGCCGTAGGTCTTGGTCAGCTCGAGGCCGCTGCCCGGTGCGAACACCGCGTCAGACACGCCGGCGAAGCCGATGCTCTGATACGCGCCGCCCGAACCGCCGAACATCGAGTAGCTGGTCGCTGCCAGCTCCTGGAAGTTGTAGCGGCTCGCGCCGTCGGTGTAGACGCCCGAGATGTTGATCACGTCGCCTGCGCCGGTCGGGATGTTCTTGATCGACAGAGCCAGCTGGACGGCCCAGCCCCACTTGTCTTCAGGATGACCCGTGGCTTCGCTCGCGCCGTAATAGCCGACGTGGTTGTCGTGCGCAGCGACCGATGCCTGGAACAGGCCCCAGGCCTGGTCGACGCGGAGCGTGCCGACGAGATCGGGGGAGCGGGTGCCGCCGAGATCGTTGGAGCCGTAGGCACCGCCGAGGACGCCGGTGGTGGACATGCCGGCCGTATTCCACAGCGCGGTCTGGAACACCTGCGTCTGGTCCTGGGCCGAGACGATCGCCGTTATGCCCTGGCCGAGATCGGCGGTGTAGGTGAACTGGGCAACACCGTTGGTGCTGCCGCTGCCGCCGACGAGCTGGTCGAAGTTGTTGCCGGGATAGTTGATCCAGGGCGCGTCGAACTGCGACACTGCCTTACCCATGGTGAAGCCGGCGAACTGGATGAAGGCGTAGTAGACGCCGAGCGCGCCGCCCGAGATCCCCCCGTCGGTGCCGTTGACGGCGCCGCCGCTCGAGCCGATCAGACCCGTGCCTGCGGCGTTGAGGCCGAGCGTGCCGCTGTACTGGGTGGCACCCGTTCCCGAACCGGCGCCGACATAGTTGCCGGTCGTCCAGGTGAAGACCGCATCGAAATAGGTGCGGACAACGCCGTACTCGGTCGCGGTGCGCGTGTCGATGTTGAGATCTTCACGAGCGCGCATCGAGTAATAGTTCGTCAGGCGGTTATTGGCCGCGAAGACGTTGTTGTACTGGGCGCTGTAGTTGCCGCCGGCATTGAGCGCCACTTCGGCACGCAGATAACCGCCCAGCTTGATGCAGGTGTCGCTGCCCGGGATGTAGTAGAAACCCGCACCGTAGAGCGAGCAGACCTTCACATACTCGACCGCCTTGGCCTTGACCGGAAGATCAGCCGCCTGAGCTCCACCAACGGCGATCAGACCCGCCGCAGTGCCGAGCAAAAGGCTCTTCACCACTTTCATATTAAAACCTCCAAGTTGCTCATTTTACGAAGACCGGACCGTGAGGCCCCCCAGATCCCCGTCTTGCAAATCCGTTCGGCCGCTTTGCGCTTTCGGACACACCCGCTTTCGACGCGAGGGACGTGAGCGAACCAGCTGCAACGGGACGATCGAGAACCCCCCACCGTCACGAAGCAATATGCCTGCGCCGTTGACTAATCAAAATACCTTATTTAGTCAGCTTTGTGGTTTCGCTAAACCTGTACCCCATACGCAACACTCCGGCGAAGCGATCCGTGAGCAAATCATCTTTGTAGTTTGAGTGACAAAATTAGCCTGCTCTGCACTTGCGTCAGAGCAGGCTTGCGTGGACTATGGCTTGCACCACACGGGCCGCATACAAATCAGATCACGGGAGTGACGCTGTGTCAGCGACGAGGAAAGAAGGGGCGCGCCTCCGCCCCATCGGCAATCTGGATATCATCAGGCGCTTCACCTGGGAGATATCGTCGATCAACATGTATCTGGAGGAGCTGCGTCAGTTCTGGGCGAGAACGCTCGGCATCAGCGGCCCGCAATGGCTGATCCTGATGGCGATCTCCGACCTCGACAAGGACGACGGCATTCCGGTCAACGTCGTCTCAAAACTCCTCCACGTCGACCCGTCGTTCGTCACGACCCAGTCCAAGCTGCTCGAGAAGAAGGGCCTGTTGCGCCGCCGCCCCTCGCCGACCGACGCAAGGGTGGTCCGGCTGTCCCTGACCGAGAAGACCCAGAAGCACCTGGCCAGCCTCACCGAGCAGTACAAGACGATCAAGGAATTCGTCTTCCAGGAGTTCGACGAGAAAGAACTGACGGAATTCACCACCAAGCTCGCGATGTTGAAAACCCGTCTCGAAAAGGCCTGCGTCCGCCTGACTCTCGACTTCTGAGGCGACGTCCTTAGATGCGGCCCGCCGCGCCGAGCCGGGATTCGAGCCAATCGAAAATGTATTCATTGGCAAGGCTTGGATTGTCCGCATGGGCCTGCGCCGCGCCGGTTTCCGCCGCGGTGAATACCTTCAACATGACATCCGAGCTGCCGAGCCGGGACGTCTGGACGATCTGACGCGCCCGATCGGCCTTGAGCCAGCCGTCCTCGCCGAGCGTGATCAGCACCGGACAGTCGGCGCTGGAGGCCATCAGCGGAGCATGCGGCACCGGAACGATGCTGACGTCGCTCATCGCGAATCGGCTGGCAAAGAAGGCCCGTTCGTGCAGGTCCCACAGGCCGCCATCGCACACGGCGGCGGCAAGCCGCGGCTCCTGCAGCACGGCGCGGGCCACGAAAGAAGAGCCCCAGCCATCGGCGACGATCGCGACGCGCCCGAAATCGACGTCGCTGCACGTCTCCAAATAGTCCATGACGCACGGAATCGCACTCTCGAGATCCCGGCGCCGCAACAGCCCGTCGAGATAATCGTCGCGCTGATCACCGAACAGGTCCAGCGCCAGCAGCGAGAAGCCGCGCTCGCGCGCATGCGGCGCGAGCTTGAACAGAAACTCCTCCTTGCGGTGACCGGGCTCGCCGATGCAGATCACGGTCGGAGCTCGCACGCGTCCCGACGGCGCGGGCAGGAAATAGCCCTGCAACGAATGGCCGTCGAGCCAGGGTATCGTCATGACTTCCCCGGCCGGATCGCGCGCGGCGAGAAAGCGGCGGGCGCAATCCTGCATCGCGAGGACCGCGACCCAGCGGCGCTCGTCCGCCTGATCGAGCGGCATTGCGGCCGCACTGTAGTAATTCATGGCGCGGAGCCAGTTGCGCTGCGCCGTCGCCCTGTGACCTTCCGCGAACGCGGCCTCCGCACGAAGCCGATTGGCTTGCGCCAGATTCTTCCACTCGCGATGCCAGGACTGGTCTTCGCCCCGCTTCAGCTGCCGCGCGATCATCAGGCATTCCGCGATGGTGGCGCCGCCCTCCTGGGCCGCGGTCAGGAGCCGCGTGAACTCAGCGGAGATGTCCTCTCGCTCCGGGCAAAGGATCCAGTCGTCGGAGAGGCATGCGGGTATCATCGGGAGCTACGCTCTGGTCATCGCCTTACACATGATTGACTAAACTATTTTGGTTCCCTGACCAAGCTGCCGTGCGCCGAATGAGAGCCGTTCGAGATCACCATCGCTTGAACGAAGGGACGTATCGCATGCGTGACATTCCAATTGGTCATGAGTGGTCGACACTGGCAGGAAACGCCGGCAGCGAACTGGCAAGAGATGGCACGCGAAATTGCCCGAGCGCCTCTTGCCATGATGAGCATCATACCTATATCCGCGCGCGCTCGGCGCCCGCTTCAACCGAGCCGCCAGCCGACCTCTTGCGTAAAACTTTCGTAGAAGGATCTTTCGTAGGCCTGCTCCGGCGTAGCACGAACGCGCTCGTCAAGGCGCTTTGCGTCCTCGCCCACGAGAATGCGCCATTGCTCCGCCTTGACCCCATCGAGGATGATACTGGCGGCCTGCGCCGCCGTCGTCGGCGCATCCTCGAGGAAGCTGCGGGCACGCTCGGCGAACACCGCCTGGATGTCCTCGTCCGACATCTTGTCGGCATCCGGCACGCCGGCCGCGACCATGCGCTTGCGGGTCAGCGCGACCTCGTCGGGGTTGAGCCGCTCCGAGCCGTCGGCGCTCTGCACCTTGCGCGAATTGGAGACGATCGAGGTGCCGATATGGCCGGGCATCACCACCGAACATTTGACGTGCGGCGCGTGCAGGCGGAGATCATTGATCAGCGCTTCGGTAAATCCCTTCACGGCGAACTTCGCCGAGCTGTAGGCGGTGTGGGACTGGTTCATGCCGATCGAGGCCCAGAAGCCGTTGACGCTCGCGGTGTTGACGATGTGGGCCTCGTCGGCTGCGACCAGCATCGGCAGGAAGGTGCGAACGCCGAGATAGACGCCGCCCCAGCAGATGTTGAAGGTGCGCTCCCACTGCTCGCGCGTGTTGGTGAACAGGCTGCCGCCGCCACCGATGCCGGCGTTGTTGAACAGAAGATGGATCCGGTCGGTCTTCTGCTGCTCGGCGAACTCGTCGCGGAATCGCTTGAGATGATCCTCGATCGAAACGTCGGCGATGTGGGTCGTGACGCGCAGGCCCTGCGGCAGCTTCTCGACCTCGCACAGCCGCTTGGTCTCGGCCATCGCGGCTTCCGAGACGTCGCACATCGCGACATTGCAGCCCTCGGCGACGAGCTGCCGCGCGAGCTCGCGTCCCATTCCCGTGCCGCCGCCGGTGATGACGGCGATCTTTCCTGCAAAATCCTTCATGGGACTTTCGGCCCCTCCCCTTGTCGGTATGTTTCTTCATGGCTAAGCCGCGCATCGGAGCGCGCGCAAAATGTAGCAGCGCCGCATCCGCAGGTAAAAGCGGATCGGCGCTGCCGTGCTCATCAGTAATTTCGGGGCGTGGACTATTCGGCCGCCTCGACGCGCCGCCCGTTCAACGCGCCGAGCCCGTCCAGTGCCTTGCGGATCGTCGCCTGCTGCGCGCTTGAGGCCTCCGGCATCGGCGCGCGCGGATAAGTCCTGGGCAGGCCCTGCAGCGTCTGCGCATAGCGCGTGCAGGCCGGCAGATTGTCGGCGATCACGGCGTTCCACAGCGTCAGCAGCTTCTTGTGCAGGTCGAGCGCGCGCGGATGGTCACCCGCCTTCACCGCATCCCACAGCGCGACGGAGGCATGCGGCGCCGCGGTCAGGATCGCGGCGATCGAGCCATGGGCCCCTAAAGTGTAGGACGGATACATCAGGGCATCGACCGCACTGTAGATCAGCTTGTCAGGCGCCATCATCATGAGATCCGCGAACAGCTTCAGATCGCCCGCGCTCTGCTTGACGCCGACCACCAGCGGCACCTCGGTCATGATCCGCGTCAGCAGCGCCGGCGAAAGATACGACCACGGCACCACATTGTAGATGATGATGGGCATGCCGGTCTCATCCGCCATGGCGCGGAAATGCGCCACCATCGCCTCGTCGTCCGGCTTGAACAGATAGTGCACCGGCGTGACCTGGAGCGCGGCGACATTCATGTCGCGCACCAGCTTGCCGCGGCGGATCGCATCGCGGGTGGAATCGACGATGATGCCGGCGATCACGGGAATGCGTCCCTTCACCGCGGCGACCGTCGCCTCCATCAGGTCGCGATATTCCTCGTGATCGAGCGTGTGCCCCTCGCCGGTCGAGCCGCCGGCCGCGACGCCATGCGCGCCGGCCCCGATCATCCAGTCGACCTGAGGCGCCACAAGCGTGTAGTCGATCTCGCCATCCTTGCGGAACGGCGTCGTCATCGGCGGGATCACGCCGGTCGGTCGTGCCTTCATGGTCTGCCCTCGCGTTTCCATATCCCTTGTGGCGCTCCCGCTCTTTTGGCGGGTGCCCACGGTCCTGCGAGCCTACCGGCTGCGCGCGGCCTGTGAAGCGCCACCGGCGCGGCGCTGCCCCCACAATCGATCATCCCTGCGACTCACCCCCGCCGGTTCCCCGTATTTGTCCGGCTTCGGTTTAGGGGCAATTTTTTTACAATCCGAAACGTCAAATGGACTCCGGACGCCGGGTCGAGTCGGCCATGCCAGCGTGTTGTTTGCGTCACAGGCTCTGGCACTCCGCTTGCATCCTCTTCGTGGTCAGAAACTACCGATGAGGTGACTGGAATGTTCGTGACCGTCGTTGCCGTGCTCTGCCGGCTGAGTGCAGCCAGCTCAGGCAGTTGCATCGAGGAAATCGTGACCGACAGCAACATGACGCCCGAGATGTCGATGATGCAGTGTGCGATCGGCGCACAGGCCCCATTGGCAAAATGGATGGGCGAACATCCGATCTACCACGCTAACTGGCGGCTCGATCGCTACAAATGCGTGCCGGGACACTACGAGATCAAGGGCCACGCCTAACGCTCCGCAAAACACTGATACCAAGACGACGGACCAAGACTAAAAACGAGGAAACGCCCCGGGGGCCGCATGGTCTTTCCGCGCGGGCATCGACAGCGCCAGACCCCATTGCGGCGGCGCTCTTTGTGACAACGATCACACCTCCCCCTTGAGCCACTGCTCGCAAGATGATCGCACGCGCACGCCGCATCCGGCGTCAGTGCGCGAAGGCGAATAGCGGTTGCCCGACGCCAGGGCCGAGGCCATACTTGACGTCTCGATTGTCGTGGATTGCGAGCCCGGTGTCGAAGCGCCCTGTTCTTCCCCCCAGCCGCGGACCTCATCAAACCGACTTGCGCGAGCGCGCCACGCTCGCGCTGCGGATGCAGAACTTCGCCGAGGCGGAGCGGCTTGCAGCTGAAGTGTTGAAGGCGAGCCGGAACGATATCGTCGCGACATGGGTTCTTGGCCGCGCCTTGCTCGCTCAGAACCGCGCAGCGGAGGCCATCCTGCCCTTGGACAAGGCGGCGCGCCGCACGAGTGATCCGGGCATCGAAACTCTACTTGGCGCGGCCTTGGGCGAATCCGGACGTCGCACGGAAGCCGTCGAACAATTGCGCCGGACCGCGGCGCGTCGCCCGCCTTTCCTGCCGGCGTTCCAGGAACTCGCCGGCCAGCTTGCCAAGGATCGGCGCCTCGATGAGGCCATCGCGGTGATCGGCAACGCTCTCGCGCTCGCGCCGGAAAGCATCGACCTACAACTGGATCTTGCGCGGCTGCATCTCGAGCGCAATACGCGTGGTGAGGCGCGCGCGATCCTCGTCAAGGCCCACGAGGCCGCGCCCGGGCGTCCCGATATCTCCACCCTACTTGCACGCGTGCTGCGCCAGGATGGTGATTATGCCACGGCCGCAGAAATGTACCGGCTCGCGCTGGCGCTGCGCCCTGACGATGCCATGGCACGGGCCGACCTCGCGGCCTGCCTGTTCGAGTTGGGCGAGCGCGAAGCGGGCGAAGCGAGCCTTCGTTCGGCCTTACGCGGCCGCCCTCGAATGCTGGCGCAAGTCGCCTACACGCTCGTCCATTCATCGCACGGGCGCTTCTTCTTCCGCCCGAGCGCGCTCAAGAAGTTTCTGCAA
The DNA here is from genome assembly GCF_040547675.1 of Bradyrhizobium sp. RT6a. NCBI lineage: Bacteria > Pseudomonadati > Pseudomonadota > Alphaproteobacteria > Hyphomicrobiales > Nitrobacteraceae > Bradyrhizobium > Bradyrhizobium sp. RT6a. The sequence goes on along the minus strand of NZ_JBEPQC010000002.1, from coordinate 1,124,080 downwards.
AGCGAGGTGCCCTGATGCGGCTCACGCACGGAACTGCCGTCGATAGGCGCCAGGCTCCTGCGCGACCGACTTCGTTACCTCGAACACCCGCCGCATCTCCTCTTCAGTCAGTGGAGCGGTCTGAGCGACCCAGGTTTCCCGCTTCACCGGCATGCATTGCGCAATCGGCGTCCCCTTCTGCAGCACGCCGTTGAAATTCACGTCGTGCCAATGCACCGGGAAATGGATCCAACTGTCACGATATCGATCGCAATCGACGAGGCCCGTCAGCGTAGTGAAGGGCAAATCAAACCGGTTGATCGGATGCATGAACAGAACCGAATAGCCTTCCGGCGCTTCGATCAGCCATGGGTTACGAAACTTGATGAGAAGCCGGTCCGGCTCGAACAACGGCGATCCCGTGACCTGACTGGAGTCGTGAAATCCAACGGGAGAGCGCGGGAAATCGAGCTCACCACCGGCTGGCAGGTCACTGTCCCAGGAAATTTCCCCGTTCTCAAACCTGACATCGCACATCAATGGGATCAGGAAGCCGCTCGTCATGGCGTCGACGACCGGAGGGCATCGCTTGACCGTATCCTCCTCGCGCTGATTGATCGCGTTGAAGGCCCGCGTCGGCATCGCCTTCAGCCAGGCAGGCAGGCCCAAACTCGCAGGGATCGGCGCCGGCAATTTGTCTTCAAGGCCCGGCGGGCAGCGGAACTTGAGGGGCATCGGCTCGTCGGGCACTTCTGATGCTCCCATTGTCGCCGGGCGCGCACCGTGAGCCTCATCGCGGACAGACAAAGCGCGTATCGCGATGCTTTTCGCGTGTGTACTCAGCCAAATCTACGAACAAATGGTCGGAGCGAGAGGATTTGAACCTCCGACCCCTAGTCTCCCAGACTAGTGCGCTAACCGGGCTGCGCCACGCTCCGAACGTCGTTCCATTAGCTAGGATCGCCGGTTTGCGCAAGGCGAGGTGACACCATTTTGGTGTCGCCATCGAAAGGCACTGGAACTGCCCCAAAGCCGAGGAGATCCGGCGTCAGGCGTCCTTCAGCGCCTGATCCAGCATTTCGCGGCAGGCGATGAGCTCGGCGAGCACCCGTCCTAGGCGCTCCCGGTCGATGGCGCTGGGGCCGGCGGCCGCGGCGGGGGTGCCGCCCTTGCGGAAGGTGGTGAGGATTTCCTCGTCGTCGGTCTCGGAGAAGCGGAAGTCGATGCCCTCCTCCTCCTCGCCCTGGTAGTCGTCATCGTCGCTGTCGCGGGCGCCGCGGACGCCGGTCTCCTCCTCGGGCTCCATCAGGCTGGCGCCGACGGCGTCCTCGATGGCGCCGAACGAGACCGCGGCCGCACCGTCGGCGAGGCCCTGCACCGATTTGACGCCGTGTTCCTTGAGGATCCGCTGCACCCCGCGGATGGTGTAGCCCTCCCCGTAGAGCAGACGGCGGATGCCCTTGAGCAGGTCGACGTCGTCGGGGCGGTAATAGCGGCGGCCGCCGCTGCGCTTCATCGGCTTGATCTGGGAGAAACGCGTCTCCCAGAACCGCAGCACGTGCTGCGGAATGTCGAGTTCCTGCGCTACTTCGCTGATGGTTCGGAACGCATCCGGCGCCTTGTCCAAATGCCAAATCCTTATCCGGAGGGCGGATTACGCCTCGGGTTGCGCCTTGCTGGCGTCGCCATTGGTGCGGTGCTGGGCGTTGATGCGCTGCTTCAGGATCGCCGACGGCTTGAAGACCATGACCCGGCGCGGCGAGATCGGCACCTCGGTGCCGGTCTTGGGATTGCGACCGATGCGCTGACCCTTCTTGCGGACCATGAAGGAGCCGAACGAGGACAGCTTCACCGTCTCGCCTTTCTCAAGGCAATCGGTGATCTCCTTCAGCACGAGTTCCACGAAGGCGGACGATTCCGTCCGCGACAGCCCCACCTTCTGGTAGACGGCTTCGCACAGATCGACACGCGTTACGGTTTTACTTTGATCGGTCATCGCCCTGCCCCACATCACGGCGAACAATTGTTGTCTGAAATTATGAGCTTACGATACGGCGGTCAACAGCGCTCATCAATGCAGGCGCATCGATAATCCGCGCTGATTCGGGCAAAATTTTATCGACTGTGGCTTACCAGCGCACCAGCGCGGAGCCCCAGGTGAAGCCGCCGCCCATGGCTTCGAGCAGAACCAGGTCGCCACGCTTGATGCGGCCGTCCTTGCGCGCCACCGACAGCGCCAGCGGGATCGAGGCCGCCGAGGTGTTGCCGTGAAGGTCCACCGTCAGCACCACCTTCTCCGGCGCGATATGGAGCTTGTGTGCGGACGCGTCGATGATTCGCTTGTTGGCCTGGTGCGGCACGAACCAGTCGATGCTGTCGGCATTGAGCCCGGTCGCCTTGAAGGCGTCGACGATCACGTCGGTGATCATGCCGACCGCGTGCTTGAAGACCTCGCGGCCCTCCATGCGCAGATGGCCGACAGTCTGGGTCGAGGACGGGCCGCCGTCGACGAACAGCTTCGCCTTGTGGCGGCCGTCGGAGCGCAGATGCGTGGTCACGATCCCGCGGTCGGTCGCGGCATTGCCCGGCTGCTCCTGCGCCTCCAGCACCACCGCGCCGGCGCCGTCGCCGAACAGCACGCAGGTGCCACGGTCGGTCCAGTCGAGGATGCGCGAGAAGGTTTCCGCCCCGATCACCAGCGCGCGCTTGAAGGCACCCGTGCGCAGGAAATTATCGGCGGTGGCAAGCCCGAACACGAAGCCCGAGCACACCGCCTGAAGGTCGAAGGCCGCGCCATGGTTGATGCCGAGCCCGTGCTGCACGGCGACCGCGCTTGCGGGGAAGGTGTTGTCGGGCGTCGAGGTCGCGAGCACGATCAGGTCGATCGACTGCGCGTCCACGCCGGCATCGGCGAGCGCAGCCTGCGCCGCCTTGAGCGCCAGATGCGAGGTGAACTCGCCCTCGGCTGCGATATGCCGCTCGCGAATGCCGGTGCGCTGCACGATCCACTCGTCGGACGTGTCAATGCGCGCCGCCAATTGGGCGTTGGTCACCACCTGCTCCGGCAAATAAGAGCCGCAGCCCAGCACGACCGAACGAATTTGAGTCACGAAACAGCCTCCTGCGCGGCCTGCACGGAATTGAGTGCACCACCTTCGCGGTTGAGCATCTGATTGATCTTGTTGAGGAGATCGAATTTGACCATCTCATAGCCAACATCGATCGCATAGGCAAAGCCTTCGGAGCTGATTCCGCCATGGCTCTTGACCACGATCCCGTTCAACCCCAGCAACACGCCGCCGTTCGATTTGTTCGGATCCATCTTGTTGCGCAGGGCCTGGAAGGCGTTGCGCGCAAAGAGATAGCCGAGCTTTGACAGCCAGCCCCGCTTCATCTCGTTGCGGAGCAATTCCGCCATCTGCCGCGCGGTTCCCTCCGCGGCCTTCAAAGCGATGTTGCCGGCGTAGCCTTCGGTCACGATGACGTCCGCGACCCCCTTGCCGATGCCGTCGCCCTCGACGAAGCCGACATAGTCGAGCTCGGGCAGGTTCCTGGCGCGCAGGATTTCGCCGGCCTCGCGAATCTCCTCGTGCCCCTTGATCTCCTCGACCCCGATATTGAGCAGGCCGACCGTGGGACGCGTCTTGTTGAACAACACGCTGGCCATCGCTGCGCCCATGATGGCGAGCGACACCAGATGGTGCGTATCGCCGCCGATGCTGGCGCCGAGGTCGAGAACGACGGAATCGCCGCGCCTGGTCGGCCACATGCCGGCGATCGCGGGACGGTCGATGCCCGGCAGCGTGCGCAGGTGGAAGCGCGACATCGCCATCAGCGCGCCGGTATTCCCGGCGGACACCGCAACATCCGCCTCGCCCTTTTTCACCGCATCGATGGCAAGCCACATGGAGGAGGTCCTGCGGCCGCGTCGCAGCGCCTGGCTCGGCTTTTCCTCGCCGCTGACCGCGACATCGGTATGGATGATCTTCGACGCGGCCTTCAGCGCGGGGTGGCGGTCGAGCTCGGGCTCAATCTTGGCGCGGTCCCCGATCAGCAGGAATTCGATCTCGCGATGCCTCTGGAGCGAGATGGCGGCGCCTGGAATGACCACGGCGGCGCCGGCGTCGCCCCCCATGGCGTCAAGCGCGATGCGAACCTTGCTTGGCATAAAAGTCCTGGAAACCTGGTCTGGTGCGGTCTTGAACGAGCGGGGCCGCAAATGGGTTCGCCACGAACATGGCGGTCGGTCAAGCGCCACTCCGCACCCGGACCGGGGCGCGACAATAGCGTTTTGTTACCCCGAAACAACCTCTTGCCCCCAGCCTTTTGCATTCGGGAACATCGGGCTGCGGACGGACTAATTCACAAGAAATACATGAAAATCAAATAGATAATTTGACCCTTCAAACCATCATCGCAAACACCTCGCCCCCCGTAGCAAAGCGGTCCTCCGGGCAAGACGGCACCTATTTGTCCTTCTTCCTGTCCTGGAGTGCCTTCAGGACCGCAAAGGGATGGTCCTCCGGATCGGGGGCGATGACCTCGGACTCAAACACCACCCCCGGCTTCCGCGGATAGGGATCGACCGCCAGGAACAGAGCGTCGGTGGCGAGCCGACCGAGGTCGATGATCCCATTGACGATCGCCTCCGGCGGGTCGGCGACCTGCTCCTGATCGTCCTTCCCCTCCTCCATCAGGTCGGCCAGGCGGCGGACCTCGGCCTCGGGGGCAAATATCAGGTCCACCTCCTCGTCGATCTCGCTCTCCATGGGGTCAAGCGTCACCACGCAGGTCTGGCCGATCCGGGCGCGGACGTGCCCCGTGACCTGGATCCGGTCGCCGCTTTTCGGCACGACATCGAAATCGGCCTGGACCGAGACAACCTCGCGCAAACCTGCCGTCTCGGCCATGGCTTGCCGCTCGGCGGCCGAGGCCTCGAGCTTGCGATGCAGGCCGGTGTCCGGGATCTGTGCAACGATGACGGGCACCCGCCAGGGATCTGGCCCGGATGCTGGTATCGGTCGGCTCATGGCGTGACATCCTCAGGGAGCGCTGGAGGAAACTTGAAAGACGCACCCAGCAGTGCGGCCTCGCCGGTCCGGCCGAGCTCGGCCTCGGCAGCCCTGGCATAGGCCGCGAGCCGCTGCGCCTGGTCCATGCCGGCCCCATTCAAGATATTCTTGCAGATCGCCCATGCCAGCGCCTCGCCGCCGCTTTCCATGGCCTGATCGTAAGCCTGGACCCGGCCGTAAAACGCCTCGCCGAAGGCCCGCATCCGCTTCGGCACGGTCTGGTCGCCTATCCCCATCTCGCGCAGATTGTCGTCCATGTCCTCGCAGAAGCGGTCGAACAGCGCCTGCGACAGCTCGGTGGCGCCCTGAACCGTGCGCAGACGGCGCAGCAGCAGCCACAGGTGCAGCAGCAACAGATCGAAACGCCCGTTAACGGTATCCGGCACGCCCAAGTCGCGGTAAAATATGGGTTCTCGCGCCTGCGTCACGATCATGCCATAGATGGCTTCAATGGTGCCCGGCGAGGCTAGGCGGGGTTTCCTGAAGTGATTGAACGGCCAAAGCATTGTGGTTTCCGCAAGCGGGCGCGCGCGTGTTGCATTCAGAGCCTCCGCCCGGTACTTCAGCGCCTCGCGCGACGCAAGGGGACGGAATCAGTTCCGCTATGACGATAACGAACCAGACTAGCCTGCGTGCAGACAAGCGGCGCGGCCTTCATGCACGTTGGCGCGGCTTGCGCCTGTTCGCGGCTGCGGCCCTGGTTGGTGCTGCGCTTGCGGGCTGCACCGGCGAGCAGTTCCAGAAGGGCTATATCCTGCCGCCCAACGCGCTCGAGCAGATCCCGATCGGTGCGAGCCAGGACCAAGTGCTGATCGTGATGGGCACCCCCTCCACGGTCGCAACCCTCGACGGCGAGGTGTTCTATTACATCTCGCAACGCTCCGAGCGCATGGTCGCCTTCATGAACCAGAGGGTGGTCGACCAGCGCGTCATCGCGGTCTATTTCGACAAGAACCGACGCGTGCGCCGGCTTGCGAATTACGGCCTCCAGGACGGCAAGATCTTCGACTTCATCAGCCGGACCACTCCGACGTCGGGCCAGGAGATGGGCTACCTCACGCCGATCTTCAAGCTGCTCAGCTTTAACTGAGCCTTCAGCCTGCGGCTTCGTGCGGCTTGCCGTTGCGCATCCGCTTCCATACGCTCCTGCAAAACAAGATGCAGGGAGTGGATTCGTGCCCAATAAATTGCTGTCCCGCCGTCGCGTGCTCACCGGCGCTGCCGCCATCTCGGCCGCAGCGATCCTGCCGCGATCGAGCCTGGCGGACTGGAAGCCCACCGAAAACGTCCGCCTCGTCGTGCCGGCAGCCGCCGGCGGTTCGACCGACGTAATGGGGCGGCTTCTGGCCGCGCATCTGCAGACCGCCTGGGGCCAATCGGCCGTGGTGGAAAACCGCTCCGGCGGCGGCGGCACGATCGGCACCGCCGAGGTGGTCCGCGCCAAGCCGGACGGTCACACCATCCTGATCGGCAATCCCGGCCCGAACGCGATCGCCTACAGCATCTTCAAGAACCTTACCTACAAGCCGGACCAGCTCCAGCCGGTCTCCAACATGATCCGGATCCCGAACATCGTCTCGGCGCATCCCAAGACCGGCATCAAGTCGATCGCCGAGCTGGTCGCCTATCTCAAGGCCAATCCGGACAAGCTCAGCTACGCCTCCTCTGGCGTCGGCCAGAGCCCTCACCTCACCGGCGCCTGGTTCCTGCAGCTCACCGGGCTGAAGATGACGCATATCCCGTTCCGCGGCGCCGGTCCCGCGCTCCAGGCGGCGCTCGCCGGCGACATCCAGATCCTGTTCGACAATCTCTATCCGAGCCTGCCGCAGGTGCAGAACGGCACCCTCACCGGCCTCTGCGTCACCACGACCGAGCGCAGCGACCTTGCACCGAACCTGCCGACCATGCGCGAGAGCGCGCCCGAGCTTGCGGCTTTCGACGTCTCGTCGTGGTTCTCGGTTTTCCTGCCGAAGGGTGTGCAGCCCGCCGTTCTCGAAGCGCTCAACCTTCAAGTGAAGGCGATGCTCCAGCGCGACGACATCAAGAAGAACATCGTGGCCATGGGCGCCCGTGCCGACTACGGCACGCCCGACCAGTTTGCCGCCTTCGTGGACGCCGAGACGAAGAAGTTCGCCGGCATCATCCAGAAGGAAGGGCTGCAGATGGACGTGCAGTAGGCGCTACTTCCGTCATCGCGAGCGCGGCGAAGCAATCCAGAATTCCTCAGTGGAACGACCCTGGATTGCTTCGTCGCGAGAGCTCCTCGCAATGACGTGGTGAGGGCGTCCAACCCATCAAACAAAAACCCCGCGGCTTTCGCCGCGGGGTTTTGTGTTTCTCGCCGACGCTCCTCAGTGGGCGAGGATCGCCAGCAGCAGCAGCGCCACGATGTTCGTGATCTTGATCATCGGGTTCACCGCGGGACCTGCCGTGTCCTTGTAGGGATCGCCGACGGTGTCGCCGGTCACGGCCGCCTTGTGGGCGTCACTGCCCTTGCCGCCGAAGTGACCGTCCTCGATGTACTTCTTGGCGTTGTCCCAGGCGCCGCCGCCCGAGGTCATGGAGATCGCGACGAACAGGCCCGTCACGATCACGCCGAGCAGCATCGCGCCCACGGCCGAGAACGCCGCCGACTTGCCGGCCGCCCCGCCCCCCGCGATCGCATAGATCACGAAGTAGACGAAGATCGGTGACAGCACCGGAAGCAGCGAGGGGATGATCATTTCCTTGATCGCCGCCTTGGTCAAAAGGTCGACCGCCTTGCCGTAATCCGGCTTGTCGGTGCCTTGCATGATCCCCGGCTTCTCGCGGAATTGTCGGCGGACCTCCTCGACGATCGCGCTCGCCGCGCGGCCCACGGCGGTCATGCCCATCGCGCCGAACAGATACGGCAAGAGACCGCCGAACAACAGGCCCACCACGACGTAGGGGTTGTTGAGCGAGAAGTCCGGTTTGACGCCGGCGAAGTAGGCGTGGTGCGCGGAGTCCGCAATGAAGAACTTGAGATCCTCGTTGTAGGCCGCGAACAGCACCAGGGCGCCGAGACCGGCGGAGCCGATCGCGTAGCCCTTGGTCACCGCCTTGGTGGTGTTGCCGACCGCATCGAGCGCGTCGGTCGACTTGCGAACCTCCTTCGGCAGGCCCGCCATCTCGGCAATGCCGCCCGCGTTGTCGGTCACCGGGCCGAACGCGTCGAGCGCGACGACCATGCCGGCAAGCGCAAGCATCGTGGCGGTCGCGATCGCGATGCCGAACAGGCCGGCGAGGCTGTGGGTGACCAGGATGCCGGCGATGATGACGATCGCGGGCAGCGCGGTCGACTCCATCGAGATGGCGAGGCCCTGGATCACGTTGGTGCCGTGGCCGGTCACCGAGGCCTGGGCGATCGACTTTACGGGACGATAGTCGGTGCCGGTGTAGTATTCGGTGATCCAGATGATCAGCGCGGTGACGGCGAGGCCGACCACGCCGCACTCGAACAGCGCCATGCCGGTATAATCGACGCCGGCGAGCTTGCCGAACCCGATCAGGTAATAGATCACGCCGGCGATGCCGACCAGCGACAGGACGCCGGTTGCGATCAGACCCTTGTACAGCGCGCCCATGATCGACTGGCTCGGTCCCAGCTTCACGAAGAAGGTGCCGATGATCGAGGTGATGATGCAGATGCCGCCGATGGCGAGCGGCAACGTCATCATGTCGGCGAGGATCGGCGTCTTGGCGAAGAAGATCGCCGCCAGGACCATGGTGGCGACCGCGGTCACCGCATAGGTTTCGAACAGGTCGGCGGCCATGCCGGCGCAGTCGCCGACATTGTCGCCCACGTTGTCGGCGATGGTGGCCGGGTTGCGCGGATCGTCCTCGGGAATGCCGGCCTCGACCTTGCCGACGAGGTCGCCGCCGACGTCCGCACCCTTGGTGAAGATGCCGCCGCCGAGACGGGCGAAGATCGAGATCAGCGAGGCGCCGAAGCCGAGCGCCACCATGGCGTCGATGACGACCCGGCTGTCAGGCGCAAGCTTCAGCGAATGGACCAGGAAGCCGAAATAGAGGGTCACGCCGAGCAGCGCGAGACCCGCAACCAGCATGCCGGTGATGGCGCCCGCCTTGAAGGCAAGCTCGAGACCACCCGCGAGCGACGTCGTCGCCGCCTGGGCGGTGCGCACATTGGCGCGGACCGAGACGTTCATGCCGATGAAGCCGGCCGCCCCCGACAGGATCGCGCCGATGGCAAAACCGATCGCGACATAGAGCCCAAGGAAATAGGCAAGCAGCACGAAGATGACGATGCCGACCATCCCGATCGTGGTGTACTGACGCCGCAGGTAGGCCTGTGCGCCTTCGCGCACCGCTGCCGCGATTTCCTGCATGCGCGGAGACCCCGCATCCGCGCTCAACACCGAAGACGTCGCCCAGATCGCGTAGACGACGGAAAGCACTCCGCAGAGCACAATCAACCATAATGCTGTCATGTGATTTTTTGCCTCAGATCCTTGATGAACGTACCCCCGGCGCCTTTTGTTTTTCCGTCGTGCGGTGCGGCGCCTTGATTTGAAAAAGGCCGCCCCTTGCCCGAAGGCGCGGCCCTAGTCGGTCACGACCTTGCCAAAATCAAATTGAGGGTGCAACGCCAGATGAGGCCGAAAAGGCCGATCTCGGCAGGTATTTAGGCTGGTCTGGGAGTCCCGACGCCGGTTTGGAGCATTTCCTAGAAGTGGCTGTAGGAGAGCCGCTTCAAGACCAGCTCCTGGCCCTGCCCGTCCAGGAAGCGCGGCCGCTCATGGCCCGCGACGATCGTGCCGATGGCCGTGACGGCAAGGCCTGCCGCCCGCCCCAAGGCAATCAGCGCGTCGCTTTGCGCCGGCGGAACGGTGCACAGCACCTCGTAATCGTCACCCCCGGCAAACAACGTTTCAACGGAAACGACGTTGCCCGCGATCAGGCCGGCCGCAGCGGCCGAGAGCGGCACGCTCATCACGTCGATCGTGGCCGAGACGCCTGATGCCGCACAGAGCTTGGTCAGATCTCCGGCAAGGCCGTCGGAGACATCCATCGCAGCCGTCGCATGGTCACGCACGGCCTGCGCGAGAACATTGCGCGGCTGCGGCACGCGATAGCGCGAGATCAGCGTCTCGCGCGCGTGCGGATCGGAGGCCAGCGCATTCGCCACCGCGCCGCCCGTGAGCACATCGAGGCCAAGCGCGGCGTCGCCAATCGTCCCGGTGACCAGGATACGGTCGCCCGGCTTGGCGCCGGTGCGGCCGACCATCCGCCCCTGCGGTACGCGGCCAAAGGCGGTGATCGAGATCATCTGCGGCCCCGGCGTCGACACCGTATCGCCGCCGAGCAGCGGACAGGCGAAGGTTTTCGCATCCTCGCCGAGCGCGTTCGCGAACGGCCTGAGCCAGGCGTCTTCCTGGCTGCGCAGCGCCAGTGTCAGCACGAACCCGGCCGGCATGGCCCCCTTGGCAGCGAGATCGGACAGGTTCACCCGCAGCGCCTTGCGCGCGATGGTATCGGGCGGATCGCTGGCAAGATAATGCACGCCCTCCACCACCGCGTCGGTGGTGACGACGATGTCGCCGCCGAGTGCCTGCAGGATGGCGGCATCGTCCACCAGCCCCAGCGCGCCGGGATCAGTCGCCAGCGGCTTGAAATAGCGCGCGATAAGGGAGTCTTCGGGGGAGGGATTGTGCGGGCTGGTCATTAGCGTCAGCCACACACATCGCTGTCATCGCCCGGCTTGACCGCGCGATCCAGTATTCCAGAGACGATCGTGTGACATCGATAGGCCGCGGCGTACTGGATCACCCGCCTTCGCGGGTGATGACAGCGGAATATGGGGCAGCCACATCGCATCAATTCACCGCCCTGCGTCTCAATCTACCCCCGCCCGAACTCGTCACCGCGAAACTGGCGGCCGATCTGGTCGAGCACCGCGTTGACCATGCCGGTCTCCTCGCGGTCGACGAAGGCATTGGCGACGTCGACATATTCGGACACGACGACCCGGCCCGGCACGTCCTTGCGGTGTTCCAGTTCGTAGGCCCCTGCCCGCAGCACCGCGCGCAGGATCGCTTCGATGCGCTTCAACGGCCAGCCCTTCGACAGCGCCTCGTCGATCAGCGGATCGAGCTTCTTCTGGTCGCGCACGACACCGGAGACGACATCGCGGAAGAACGCCGCTTCCGCCGGGAGATATGTGTCGCCCTCGACCTCGTTGCCGAGCCAGTGGCTCTCGAACTCCGCAAAAATGTCGTTGATGCCGGCTCCGCCGATATCCATCTGGTACAGCGCCTGCACGGCTGCGAGGCGCGCCGCACCGCGCCGGTTCGCCTTCTTCTCCGTGCCCGCCGGCGGCTTCTTGTTGTTATCGGCCATGATCAAGCCCGCGCCAGCCGGCGCTTTATGCGCAGCATCGCAATCGCGGCCCGCGCGGCATCGCCGCCCTTGTTCAGCTCGCTGGCGCGCGCCCGCGCCCAGGCCTGCGCTTCGGTGTTGACGGTGAGGATGCCGTTGCCGAGCGGCAGCTTTCGCGCCACCGCCAGATCCATCAGCGCGCGGGAGGATTCCTGCGAGACGATTTCGAAATGGATGGTGTCGCCACGGATCACGCAGCCGAGCGCGATCGCGGCGTCATAGGGCCTGCCATTGGCGGCCGCGGCATCAACCGCGATGGCGATCGCCGCAGGAATCTCCAGTGCGCCGGGAACCGTGATGACGTCGTGGGTCAGACCGGCCGCCTTCAGCTCGGCCACCGCGCCTTCGAGCATGGCGTCCTGGAGATCGTCATAAAACCGTGCCTCGACAATCAGCGCGCGTGCGCCGGAGATGTCGGTCTGGTCCTTCAGGGGTGCGCGCCGCGCGTCTGCCATCATAAGCCTACTGTGTCATTGCCGGACTTGACCCGGCAATCCCTGGGTCAGGACCTCTTAAGAGCATGGATGCGCGGGTCAAGCCCGCGCATGACGAAGTTTCATCACCGTCACTTCATTTCCGTCAGCCGCGCCGCGTAGCGGGCCATCAGATCGACCTCGATATTGACCTCATTCCCCGCCTTCCAGCCGCCGATCGTCGTGACCGTCAGGGTGTGCGGAATGATCAGCACCGAAAAGGTCACGTCCTTCACCGTATTAACCGTCAGCGAGACGCCGTCGAGCGTGATCGAGCCCTTGGTCGCGATGAACCGCGCCAGCTCCCGGGTCGTGGAGAGCTCGAACCGCGCCATGTCGGGCAGGTCCTCGCGGCTGACGAGGGTCGCGATGCCGTCGGCATGGCCGGCGACGATATGCCCGCCGAGCTCGTCGCCGATCTTGAGCGCACGCTCGAGATTGAGCCTGGTGCCGACCGTCCAGTGCTTTGCCGTCGTCAGCGCCAGCGTCTCGGCCGCGGCATCGACGTCGAACCAGGTCCTTTGAGCAGAGTCTTTGCCGGCTTCGACGCCGGAAGCAACCACGGTCAGGCAGACGCCGTTGCAGGCGATCGAGGCGCCGTCCGCAATGGTGGTCTGGTCGTAGCGGCAGGCGATGCGCAGCCGGTGCAACTGACCCTGCACCGTCGGCGTGAAGCCGACGATCTCGCCGATATCGGTGACAATGCCGGTGAACATTACGCGCGCTCGTAGATGGTGAGAGTATCCTTGTCGAAGGTTTCGCTAGCATGAACCTTGTAGGCCTGCGACTGCGTGATTTTCGACAGGGGCAATGCAGCGAGCGCATCCACCCCGTCGGCGCCCACCGCCTCCGCGCCGCGGAACAGCCAGATCTCGTCAACGAGGTCAACGGCGATAAAGGATGCCGCGACGCGGCTGCCGCCCTCGACCATCAGCCGCGTGATGCCCTTGGCGGCCAATGCGTGCAGCACGGCCGCAAGATCGAGTCCCGAGGCATTGCCGGGCGGCACGCGGATCACCTGCGCGCCGGCAGCACCGAGCCGCGTGGCGGCCGCGGCCTCCGCGAGTTCAGAACCCACTACCCACAGCGGAATCTCGCGCGCGGAGCCCACGAGCCTGCTCGCGCCGGGAATGCGCAGGCTCTGATCGAGCACCATGCGCACCGGTGAGCGCGCGGCCATGCCCGGCAGGCGGCAGTCGAGCTGCGGATCGTCCGCCAGCACCGTGCCGATGCCGACCAGGATGGCGTCGCTCTGGGCGCGCAAAAGATGCACGCGGTCGCGCGCCGCCTCGCCGGTGATCGCGACCGGCTTGCCCCCGGCCGCGCCGATCTTGCCGTCGGGCGAGACCGCGAGCTTCAGGATCACATGCGGGCGGTGACCCCTGATGCGGCGGAAATGCCCGGCGTGGTCGAAGGCGGCTTCGCGCGCGCACAGACCCACATCCACCATGATGCCGGCCGCGCGCAGCCGCGCATGGCCCTGACCGGCGACTTCCGGATTGGGATCCTCGATCGCGGCCACCACGCGCTTGATGCCGGCGGCGATCACTGCGTCGGCGCACGGTGGCGACTTGCCGAAATGCGAGCACGGCTCCAGCGTGACGTAGAGCGTGGCGCCGCGTGCGGCCTCGCCTGCGCGCCGCAGCGCTTCAGGCTCGCCATGCGGCCGTCCGCCCGGTTGGGTCCAGCCGCGGCCGACGATCACGCCGTCCTTGACGATGACGGCGCCGACGGCGGGATTGGGCCAGGTGCGTCCCTGCCCGCGCCTGCCGAGCGCCAGCGCAAGCTCCATGAAGCGCCGGTCGGCATCCCTGGACTCGCGCGCCTTCTGCGCGAATTGATCCTCCAGGATGCGGAAGATCATTTGCGGATCGCGGCGAGCCGCGCTTCCTCCTCACCGGAGAGCTCACCGAGCACGTCGGCGAAATCCTTGGCCTCGCGGAAATTGCGGTAGACCGAGGCGAAGCGGACATAGGCGACGTCGTCGAGCGTGCGCAGATGCTCCATCACGGTCTCGCCGATCACTTCGGAGGAGATTTCAGCCTCGCCCCCGGTCTCGAGCTCGCGCACGATGGTGGAGACCATCTTCTCCACCCGTTCCGGCTCGACCTGCCGCTTGCGCAAGCTGATCGACACCGAGCGCATCAGCTTGTCGCGGTCGAACGGCACGCGGCGGCCGTTGCGCTTGATCACCGTGAGCTCGCGCAGCTGCACCCGCTCGAAGGTGGTGAAGCGGAAATTGCAGGCAACGCACACGCGCCGCCTGCGGATCACGGAAGAGTCCTCGGTCGGACGCGAGTCCTTCACCTGCGTATCGAGACTGTTGCAGTTCGGGCAGCGCATCCGTTGACCTTGACCGGTTTTCTTGGACCTTACTGATAGATCGGGAAACGGTCGGTGAGCGCCTTGACCCGTTCCTTGATCGCGGCTTCCACCAGCGGCGCCTTGCCGTCGGAGGACTGCGCGATCGCGTTCAGCACCTCGGCGATCATGCCGCCGACCTGCTGGAATTCAGCAACACCAAAGCCGCGGGTGGTAGCCGCCGGCGTGCCCAGACGAATACCGGAGGTGACGAACGGCGATTCGGGGTCGAAAGGAATGCCATTCTTGTTGCAGGTGATGGCCGCGCGGACCAGCGCCTTCTCCGAAGCGTTGCCCTTCAGGCCCTTCGGCCGGAGGTCAACGAGCATCAGATGGTTGTCGGTGCCGCCGGAGACGATATCGAAGCCGTGGCCCTTCATCGCCTCGGCCAGCGCCTTGGCGTTCTCGACGACGTTCTTCGCATAGACCTTGAAGTCCGGCCGCAGCGCCTCGGCGAAGGCGACCGCCTTTGCCGCGATCACATGCATCAGGGGGCCGCCCTGCAGGCCCGGGAAGATCGCCGAGTTGAATTTCTTGGTCAGCGCCTCGTCATTCCACAGCATCAAGCCGCCACGCGGACCACGCAGCGATTTGTGGGTCGTGGTGGTGGTGATGTGGGCATACGGCACCGGCGAGGCATGCACGCCGCCGGCGACGAGACCGGCGAAGTGCGCCATGTCGACCAGGAGGTACGCGCCGACGCTGTCCGCGATCTCGCGGAAGCGCTTGAAGTCCCAGGCGCGCGAATAAGCCGAGCCGCCGGCCACGATCAGCTTCGGCTTGACCTCCGCGGCCTGCTTGGCGACGGCGTCCATGTCGATAATCTGGTCCTCGCGGCGCACGGTGTAGTGCGCGGCCTTGAACCATTTGCCGCTCATGTTGACGGGGGAGCCGTGGGTGAGATGGCCGCCGGCCGCAAGATCGAGCCCCATGAAGGTGTCGCCGGGCTGAAGCAGCGCCAGAAACACCGCCTGGTTCATCTGGCTGCCGGAGTTCGGCTGCACGTTGGCGAAGTTGGCACCGAACAGCTTCTTGGCGCGATCGATCGCGAGATTCTCGGCAACGTCGACCCACTCACAACCGCCGTAGTAGCGCGCGCCGGGATAGCCTTCCGCATATTTGTTGGTCATCACCGAACCCTGCGCTTCCAGTACGGCACGGCTGACGATGTTCTCGGAGGCGATCAGCTCGACCTCATGACGCTGGCGGCCGAGCTCGCCCTTGATGGCGGCTGCGATTTCCGGGTCAGCCTGCTCGAGCGAGGCGGTGAAAAACGAATCGGGCGCGGAGGCGGTTTTGGCGAAGGTCATCTTGCGAATATCTCCACCGCCGCAGCCTTTTGGCGGGCTACGGGCGGGTCTGGTGTGGCGATCGGAAGCGGCGAGCGCGATCTACCACATCGCCCGCAACAGGCCAAGGGTTTGCGGGTCGGGCCTGAGATTTATGCAAGATATGGTGGGGATCGAAGATTTTCGACACCGGGGCGGTTCTATGGAATCGCCCCGTATTCGACCCTAAGGAATAAGGCCGCTTTGAGCCTCAAACTTCCGGCTGGACCCGCTGGCCGAGGCCAGCGCCCCTCACAGCCCGGTATACCCCGCCTTCACGGGATCCACGCTGCCGTCGAGCTGCCGCAGATAGGTCAGCCCGCAAACCGTCAACCTGTGGGTGTCCTTCTCGCCGGCTTCCATCAACGTATTGAGATAGTTGGTGACCTTTTCCCGCGCCTCGGCGCTCGCCGCAGACGTGCGGTTGGCGAGCAAATCGTAGGTATGCATGATCCGGTCGATGGCAGCTTCCATGGCACCCTCTGGTTCTTGCCGCGTTTGGGAGTTGAGATCAGGCAACTGCTTTGGCCTCGGACTGCGCCTCGAACCTGACGATGGCCTTGTTGGCCAGCCTGATCTTGTTGAATTCGCCGCGCTGGAGCAGCTTGATGACGATCTCGAGCAGACGTTCGTCGGTGACGAGGGTGTCCCGGATCGCGCCCGAGCGGCGAAGATAGTTCGCGGCGATGGCATAGGCCTCGCTCACGAGTTCCACGTTCATCACCCCCACGCCACGCTCGACCAGCATCGTCCGCCCTCCGATCGAAGGGGATAAGCACCGAACCGGGAACTCGTTCCCTGCCCTTGGGGATTTTTTTCGCAACCGCGAAATGGAAAAACGCACCGGTCCGGACACAGCCGGGCCGGCGCGCTTGGGGAAGCTCAGGCACGTTCGGGAGGCTTGCCGGTCTTGTTGTGGGCCGGCTTGGCCAAATCCCGTCGAAAGAGCTCAGAGACGATACAGGATCTGGTCGGTCCAGAACCGCTCGAGGCGGTGCAGCGACTTGTTGAGGGTCGAGAACTCCTCGCCCGAGATGCCGCCGACCTGCTCGACCGTCTTGACGTGCTTCTGGTAGAGCGAGTCGACGATGCGACGAACTTCCTGGCCCTGCGGCGTCAGGCGGATGCGCACCGAGCGGCGATCGACGCGCGAGCGCTGATGATCGAGGAAGCCGAGCTCGACGAGCTTCTTCAGATTGTAGGAGACGTTGGAGCCGAGGTAATAACCGCGCGTGCGCAGTTCGCCGGCGGTCAGCTCCTTGTCGCCGATGTTGTAGAGCAGCAGCGCCTGCACCGAGTTGATGTCCGCACGGCCGCGGCGATCGAACTCGTCCTTGATGACGTCGAGCAGCCGGCGATGCAGCCGCTCCACCAGAGTCAAAGCTTCCAGATAGAGCGTCTGCACCGAACCCTGCTGGCCGGAGACGCGCTCTGCGGTATCTGCCGCAGTTGCGACGGCTTTCATCATGACACTTCCCCTGTTGTCGTTTTTATCGACACTCATTCGACGAAACTTGTGTCCCGTCTGATAGGTGCAACTTAAGGGGCTCGTTTGAAGATCGGCTTAAATAAGAGAATAAAGAGATCATGAATTTAAGACAGTGAATTGCGGATTAAGCCTGTGCCACAAGCACTTTTCGCAATAGTCTGTTGACTCTCGCAAGGTCCTGTTCACCCTCCGTCCGCCGCGATTGTCGCATTCCAGAACAGCCCCGCCCCGTTTCGAAACGGCCGCGTAAGAGCTGTGGCGGAACACGCTGGTTAGCGAAAACTTACGTCGAATTTTACGCAACCAACCGTCAACCAAGCGCGACATTCTCGTGTCCCGGACCAGCACAGCGAAGCGGAGCGCAGAGCCGGGACCCAGAAGGCCAGAGACGAGATCGCGGAGAAATGGGCCCCGGCTCTGCAACGCATCACGCCGCGCGTGCGGCGCGCTGCATTGCGTCCGGGGCACGAGAGTTTGCTATGGCGGCCGTTCGCGTGCGGCCATCCAGGCGAGCGCGAGATAGGCGGCCAGCATGAAGGCTTCGACCCCGACCACAACCAGGCTGCCGCCGTAGATGCCCGGGAACATCAGCTCGATCACCGCCATCGATACCACGGTCGTCAGCCACACCACGGCGCCCCAGGGCGTCGCCAGCCACAGCCCGACCGCGGCAACAAGTTCGATCACGGCGAAGTAGATGGTCGAGGCCTGCCAGGCCATCGACTGGTTTTCGAACGCCTCGTCCTCGCCGCCGACGAAGCCCGTCACCTGCGCCCAATGATAGAGACCCTTGAGGATCGAGAGCAGCGCCATCACCCGCAGGAACAGCACGAGCCGGCGCGTCCAGACATTGTCGTCGGACTCGGCTCGCTCGGACGAGATCGCCGCCACCGACATTGCACTGTCTCTGGCATTGTCTCGGACGGCGTCCCTGGCGCCGTCGCGGGCCGCATCGCGGGTGGAGATCTCGGACATGCCCCCTTCTGGCTGCTTTGCCCCGCAAAATCAATCGGCTGCGCCCAATCAGTTCTTTGCCTTGCGGCAGCTCAAGCCGCGGTGACGGGAACCATGCGAGCTGGTATAAGAATAATTCCAGCCGGAGGAAGAGTGATGGCGATCAAATACGGACGTCCGATCGAATTGCGCGAGGTCTCGCGCCGGGATGGCACTGCGGCCTCCCCTGCCCTCGATCTGACCGTCCGCCCGCGCCGCAACCGCAAGGCCGAATGGGCCCGGCGCATGGTGCGCGAGAACGTGCTCACGACGGACGATCTGATCTGGCCGCTGTTTCTGATCGACGGCAACAACAAGCGCGAGCAGATCGCCTCGATGCCGGGCGTCGAGCGTCTCAGCGTCGACCAGGCCGTGCGCGACGCCGAACGCGCGATGAAGCTCACCATCCCCTGCCTCGCGCTGTTTCCCTACACCGATCCGTCCCTGCGCGACGAGGAGGGCTCGGAAGCCACCAACCCGAACAATCTGGTCTGCCAGGCGGTGCGCGCGATCAAGAAGGAGTTTCCGGAGATCGGCATTCTCTGCGACGTTGCACTCGATCCCTTCACCAGCCACGGCCATGACGGCCTGATCTCCGACGGCAAGATCCTGAACGACGAGACCGTCGCCGTGCTGGTGCGTCAGGCCCTGGTGCAGGCCGAAGCCGGCTGCGACATCATCGCGCCCTCCGACATGATGGACGGCCGCGTCGCCGCGATCCGCGAGGGCCTGGATCGTACCGGCCTGCTCGACGTGCAGATCATGGCCTATGCCGCAAAATACGCTTCCGCCTTCTACGGCCCGTTCCGCGATGCCATTGGCTCCGCCAAGACGCTCACCGGCGACAAGCGCACCTACCAGATGGACAGCGCCAACACCGACGAGGCGCTGCGCGAGGTCGAGCTCGACATCGCCGAGGGCGCCGACATGGTGATGGTCAAGCCCGGCATGCCCTATCTCGACGTCGTCCGCCGCGTGAAGGACACGTTCGCGATGCCGACCTTCGCCTACCAGGTGTCCGGCGAATACGCGATGATCGCCGCAGCCGCCAACAACGGCTGGCTCGACGGCGAGCGCGCCATGATGGAGAGCCTGCTCGCGTTCAAGCGCGCCGGCGCCGACGGTGTGCTGAGCTATTTCGCACCGAAGGCGGCGGAGAAGCTCCGCGCGCAGGTGTAGGCCCCAATGTCGTCCCGGCGAAGGCCGGGACCCATACCGCGTGATCCAACGAGAGCGCGCAGTATTGGTACCGGGGAAGCGATCGACCCCTAAGTCTTCGCCAAACTGCTCTGCGTGGTTATGGGTCCCGGCCTTCGCCGGGACGACACTGTTGCTGTGGCGTCAGCTCCCTCTCCTCGCGGCTACCGCCGCCCCCGAATCGCCGGAATATTTCGGCTTGTTAATCGCGGCACCCTTGGCACGCGGACGGCCTATTCCCATGTGCTGCCACGGGAGTTTCCCCTCGGGAGGACGGTCATGTCGTATTCGGACTCGGGCAATGCCTGGCGCAGTGATGGTGCGGCTCACGCCTACGATCCCTATCTGCACCCGGAACTGTTCCGCGGCGTTGCGACGCGGCGGGTGTTCGCCTTCCTGATCGACATGGTCGTGATCTCGGTGCCGGTGATCCTCGGCTACCTCTTCATTGCGGTGTTCGGCGTGGTCACGCTCGGCATCGGCTGGGCGCTGTTCTGGCTGGCCTGGCCTGCCTCCGTGATCTGGGCCATCGTCTATTACGGCGCCTGCATCGGCGGTCCGTCGTCCGCGACCATCGGAATGCGCGTGATGGATCTGGAGCTCCGCACCTGGTACGGCGCGCCCGGGTATTTCGTGCTGGGCGCCACCCACGCGGTGCTGTTCTGGGTGACGTTCTCGTTCCTGTCGCCCTTCGTGGTCCTGGTCGGCCTGTTCAACGGCCGCAGGCGCTTGCTGCACGATTTCGTGCTGGGAACGGTCGTGATCAACAATTCCGTTCGTGCGCCGGTGCCTCAAGGCGCCAGGACCTACTGATCAAAGGACCTACTGATCAACCAACCTGGATCAAGAACCTATCAACCTGGACCCGCTATGCTGTCCGACCTGACCTGCCGAGTAGACCGATTGACCGGGGGCTTTCGTAGCGCGATGCTGATGCACATTTTGGAGGCCCACGACGTCCCTTGACCCAGCACTCGCGCGATACCCCACAATTTTACCTCACGGCGCCCTCCCCCTGCCCCTATCTGCCGGGCCGGCACGAGCGCAAGGTGTTTACGCACCTCGTAGGTGAGCGCGCCGGTGATCTCAACGACCTCCTGACCCATGGCGGCTTCCGTCGTAGCCAATCGATCGCCTACCGTCCCGCCTGCGACCAGTGTCGCGCCTGCGTCTCGGTCCGGGTGATCGCCAACGAGTTCCGCCCCTCCCGCAACTTCCGCAAGGTGATCGCGCGCAACGCCGACATCATCGGCGAGCAGCGCAGCGCAGTGCCGACCTCCGAGCAATATTCGGTGTTCCGCGCCTATCTCGATTCCCGTCACCGCCACGGCGGCATGGCGGATATGACCGTGCTCGACTACGCCATGATGGTCGAGGACAGCCACGTCGAAACCCGCATCATCGAGTACCGCAAGCGCGGCCCCGACAGCGGCATCACCGGCCGGGGCGAAGAGCTGATCGCGGTCGCGCTGACCGACGTGCTCAGCGACGGCCTGTCGATGGTCTATTCGTTCTTCGAGCCCGGCGAAGTCAGCCGCTCGATGGGCACCTTCATGATCCTCGACCACATCGCCCGCGCCCGCCGGCAGGGATTGCCTTACGTCTATCTCGGCTACTGGATCGAGGGCTCCAAGAAGATGGACTACAAGGCCCGCTTCCTGCCGCAGCAGCGCCTCGCGCCGTCAGGTTGGCTGCGCATCGACGCGCAAGGCGATGCGGCGTCCGAGCCGCAGGATTGATCGGCGCGCCGATCTAATAAGCCGGCAGTTCGTACCGCGAGATGGGACCAGCGCCGGAGGTTTTGCTTGTCGAGTATCTATGATCTGATCGCGCGGGGCATGGTCGAGCGCCAGCAGGTGCTCTGTTTCTATCAAGGGCACCCGCGTTCAATTTGCCCCGCAATACTGGGCCATACCGATGGCGAGGAACGAACGCTCGCCTTTCAGTTTGGCGGCAGTTCCAGCAAAGGCTTGGCGCCCGGAGGGGCCTGGAAGTGCTTTAAGCTGGCGGAGATGACGAAGGTCGCGCTTCAGAGGGGGAAATGGCACGCGGGCTCGAGACATCGCAAGCGCCAACAATGCGTCAAGGTTGTCGATCTCGACGTCAATCCCCTCAGTCCTTACCGGCCGCGACGCCCGCTTGGCCAGAAGCCAAGTGCGTGATTGCGGCCTCAGCACTTGATGGGCAGGGGCGCGCAACAATCACGATCCGAACAGCGTATCCGCGAGCAGCTTCAGGTTCAAAACCACGATGATGCCGGCAACGATCCAAGCGATCGCCGCGACCCACGCCGGGATTACGAACTTGCCCATCTTGCGGCGGTCCGAGACGAACCGCACCAGCGGGATCACGGCGAAAGGCAGCTGCATCGACAGCACCACCTGGCTGAATACCAGGAGATCCGCCGTGCCGCGCTCGCCGTAGATCGCGGTGACGACGATCACGGGAACGATCGCGATGCCGCGCGTCAGCAACCGGCGCGCCCAGCTCGGCAGGCGTAAATCGAGAAAGCCTTCCATCACGATCTGGCCGGCGAGTGTCGCCGTCACCGTTGAATTCAGGCCCGAGGCGAGCAGCGCCACCGCGAACAGCGTCGAGGCGATGCCAAGACCGAGCAGCGGTGACAGCAGCTCGAAGGCCTGGCCGATCTCGGCGACGTCGGCATGGCCGCTCTTGTGGAAGGTTGCCGCCGCCACCACGAGGATCGCGGCATTGATGAACAGCGCCAGCATCAGGGCGATGGTCGAGTCCGTTGTCGCCCATTTGATCGCCTCGCGCCGGCCGGTGTCGTTGCGCTCATAGGCGCGCGTCTGCACGATCGAGGAATGCAGATAGAGATTATGCGGCATCACGGTTGCGCCGATGATGCCGATCGCGATGTAGAGCATTTCGGGGTTGGTGAAGATCTCGGTCTTCGGCACAAATCCCCTCAGCATCTCGGCCACCGGCGGTGCGGCCGCGGCAAGCTGAACCGTGAAGCAGACAGCGATCACGACGAGCAGTGCGATGACGAAAGCTTCGAGGAAACGGAAGCCACGGTTCATCAGGATGAGCAGCAAAAAGGCATCCAGCGCAGCGATCAGCGCGCCGCCGATCAGGGGAATGCCGAACAAGAGTTTGAGCGCAATCGCCGTGCCGATGACCTCGGCGAGATCGCAGGCGATGATCGCCGCCTCGCAGGCGAGCCACAGCATGAAGTTCACCGCCGGCGAATAGGTCGCGCGGCAGGCCTGCGCGAGGTCACGGTCGGTGACGATGCCGAGCCGCGCCGCCAGCGATTGCAGCAGGATCGCCATCAAATTCGAGAGCAGGATGACGGAGAGCAGCGTGTAGCCGAACTTGGACCCGCCGGCGAGGTCGGTCGCCCAATTGCCGGGGTCCATGTAGCCGACCGAGACCAGATAGCCCGGGCCGACGAAGGCGAGCAGGCGCCGCCACCACACCCCCGCGATCGGGATCGCCACCGTGGCATTCACCTCGGCCAGGCTCTTGGTGGCAGGCGCGTCGGAGCGCCAGCCGGCGGCGTCTTGGGTCAGATCGGGAGAGCGAGCATCCATGGGGCGAGAATACCGAAGTCGAGCCTTATTGCAACTCATTTGCAACTGCATCTAGCCGCATCGTTGCCTCGGCGGTCGATATGTGTCGCCCCTGTCGGGAAGCGGGTGGGTTTGGCGCCCTCGGGAGGCGGATACTGGCGCCAACCCGACTTTGCAGGAAATGAGCCATGTCAAATCCGCCGCGCCTCCCCGAGACATTCAACCGCCTCGCCTGGTCCAATTTGGCTGCACAGTCGGCCGAACAGATCGCGCTGGCTGCGGCCCCCATCGTCGCGGTGCTGACGCTCGGCGTCGCCGAGGGCCAGACCGGCCTGCTCCAGACCGCGCTGACCCTGCCCTTCGTCCTCTTCGCCATTCCGGCCGGCCTGCTGGCCGACCGCATCTCCCGCCGCTCGCTGATGGCGGGCGCCGAGGCGCTGCGGGCCGCGGCCCTTGCAGCGATCGTGCTGCTGCTCGCGCTCGGCGCGCTCAATCTGTCGCTGCTGGCGCTGCTCGGCTTTGCCGCCGTGTGCGGCACCGTCGTCTACAGCGTGGCCGCGCCGGCGCTGGTGCCCTCGTTGGTGAGTTCGGACCTGTTGCCGGCAGCCAACGCGCGGATCGAGCTCGCACGCACCATCGCCTTCGCCAGCGGCCCTGCGCTCGGCGGCGCGCTGGTGGGGTGGTGGGGCGCGAGCCCGGCCTTCGGCTTTGCGGCTGCGCTATCCGCGATCGCCGTCGTGCTGCTCTCCGGCATCTACGAGCCCGCCCGCACGTCGGGGCCACGGCGACATCCGTTTCAGGACATCCGCGAGGGCGCGGCCTTCGTGTTTCACCATCCGCTGCTGCGGCCGGTCTTTATCACCCAGTTCATCTTCAACACCGGATGGTTTCTGCAGATCGCGGTGTTCGTGCCTTACGCCGTGCGTCACCTCGGCCTGACCGCCGCAGGCATCGGCACGGTGCTGACGATGTACGGCGTCGGTATGGTGATCGGCGCGCTGTTCGCCACGCGCGTGATGAAGCGTGTCGCGTTCGGCACGGTCGTCGGCCTCGGCCCCGTCACCGGCTTCGTTGCCGCAATGGTGATGGCGCTGACGGTGCTGGTCCCCTCGCCCTGGCTTGCGGCCTTGAGCTTCTTCCTGCTCGGCGTCGGGCCGATCCTGTGGGTGATCTCGACCACGACGTTGCGCCAGTCGGTGACGCCGCCGCGCCTCCTGGGCCGCGTCTCCGCCATCAACATCATGAGCTACGGCGCCCGCCCGGTCGGCTCGGCACTGGGAGCGATCGTCGGCGGCCTCTGGAGCGCGGAAGCGTGCCTTTATCTCGCCGCCGCCGTGTTCGGCGTGCAGGCCCTGGTGATCTGGCTCTCGCCCGCGGTGGCGCTGGACCGGCAGCCGGACATGGTGGGCGATGAGGCGGTGGCGCGGTGTTAGCTGCACCGTCATTGCGAGCGAAGCGAAGCAATCCAGAATCTCTCCGCGGGAACAGTCTGGATTGCTTCGTCGCAAGCGCTCCTCGCAATGACGGAGTTTGTGGGAGCAGCCAGCCTAGTTCGCCAGATACCGCTCGTAGCTCCCCGTCACCGGCTCGCTCGCGTCCACTTCCGGATCGAGCGTGTAGAGATCCTGCGCGCGGCCGATGCCGCGGAGCGCGTAGCGACCGGTGGAGACGAGATAGCGGCGGCCGGCGGCATCGAGGCCCTTGTAGAATTCCGCCGACGCCAGCAGCTCGCGATCGACCGAACGGCTCATCGAGGCGATGCGACTGACCTCGTTCACGGTCGGACCGACCACGGTGAAGTCAAGCCGGTCCTCGCTCCCGATATTGCCGTAGAAGACTTCGCCGACATGCAGGCCGATATAGGCGGACGTGGTGGGACGGCCCTCGGCGCCCCGCCGCAGGTTCAGCGCTGCCACGTTCTTGCGGAACAGATGCTCCGCCCGCAGCGCCGCGCGCCGAGCGTGCGCCATGTCCTCGCCGGTAAACATCGCGAGCACGCCGTCGCCGATCAGCTTCAAGACGTCGCCGCCGGCTTCGTGGATCGCATCGATCACGGCCTGCGCATAGTCGTTGAGGAACGGGATGATCTCGTCGGGGCCGATGCTCTCGCTGATTCCGGTCGAGCCGCGCAGATCCGAATACCAGAGCACGGCGTTGATGCGCTCGGTGACGCCGCGCGAGATGCGTCCGCTCAAGACCTGCTCTGACGCATCGCGTCCGAGATAGACGCGGCCGAGCGTGCGCGCGATGTCGACCTGCTGCGCCGACTTGATCGCGAGCCCCAGCACCGGCACGAGATCGCGCAGCGCCGCGAGCTCGCCTTCGGCGAAGCCGCTGTCGCGTCGGGTTGTCCAGGAGGAGTAGAGGCAGTCCATCTGCCCGAGCGCTCCGGTCTCCCCGAAGCGGTGCACGAAGGCCAGGAAATGGCGGTGACCCGTTTCGGCGAGCTCGCCGATCTGCGAAAAATCGAGCGAGGGCGCGTCGGCGAGGTCGATCACCATCTCGTCGTGACCATGCTCGAGCAAATGATAGAACACCGACCGGCGCCAATTGTTGGCCGCGTCGCCCTCGGCCGTCGAGCCGTATTCGACGACATCGCTCTCGTTGGTCGGCGTATCGCTCCAGCGGAAGGCGCGACCCTCATAGATCGGGTGCAGCGTATCAATGACGACAAGCCCACGCGAGAGCTCCAGCCCTTCGGCGCAGCAGCGCTCGCAGAAGCCGCGCAGCAGTTCGGGTTCGGGCAGGCCGGTGAGCCCCTGGCCCGCCAGCCAGTTCATCAGAGCAAGGCGCGAGGTCAATTGCATGCGCCATTATGCCGTGCATTCGTGACGAGCGAAAGGCGGCGCGCGGACCTTGCGTCGCCAAAGCTCCTGCTCAGGGCCGAGGCTCCCGCCCGCGGCAGGTCGCATATGTCGCGGACGCTGTTGACGCGCTCCCGCCTCGCGCTGCAAATGCGAGTGATGCCACCGCCGATCAGAAATACGGGGATATGAGCCAGCGCCAGCTTCCGATCATCCTGGCGCTCGGTACCACGCAGACCCTGGCCTGGGCCTCGAGCTACTATCTGCCGGCGCTGCTCGCCGATCCCATGGCGCGCGATCTCGGCATCTCCTCCAACTGGGTCTTTGGCGCGTTCTCGGCCTCGCTGGTGATCTCGGCGCTGCTCGGGCCACGCATCGGGCGACAGATCGATCTGGTCGGCGGCCGGCAGGTGCTCTCGGTGTCGAACCTGACGATCGCCGCCGGCCTCATGCTGCTCGGCCTCTCGCAATCCGTGGCGGTGATGGCGATGGCCTGGCTCGTGCTCGGCATCGGCATGGCAATGGGGCTCTACGACGCCGCCTTCGCCGCGCTCGGCCGCATCTACGGCACCGAGGCGCGCAGGCCGATCACCGGCATCACGTTGATGGCGGGCTTTGCATCGACCGTCGGCTGGCCGCTCACCGCCTGGGGCCTGTCGCATTTCGGCTGGCGCGAGACCTGCTTTGCCTGGGCCGCTGCCAATATCCTGATCGGCCTGCCGCTGAATTTCTTCATGCTGCCGACAATCAAGGGCGCTAGGCAGGCCGCAGCGACCGCAGAGAAGCCGCATCTGCCGCTCGACCGCACCATGATCCTGCTCGCCTTCGTTTTCGCCGCGGTCTGGACCGTCACCGGCGCGATGGCCGCGCATTTCCCGCGTATCCTGGAGACCACCGGCGCGACGCCGGTGGAGGCGATCGCGGCCGGTGCGCTGATCGGCCCCGCGCAAGTGGCCGCGCGGGTTCTGGAAGCGGGCTTCCTCAGCCGCTTTCATCCGCTGTGGTCGACGCGGCTCGCCTGCCTCACCCACCCGATCGGCGCGGTGGTCGTGGCGATCTTCGGCGGCGCCGCGGCTAGCGCGTTTGCGCTATTCCACGGCTCTGGCAACGGCATCCTGACCATCGCGCGCGGCACGCTGCCGCTGTCGATCTTCGGTCCCAAGGATTTCGGCTATCGCCTCGGCATCATCGGCGCGCCGGCACGGATGGCGCAGGCCGTGGCGCCGCTGGCCTTTGGCCTGCTCATCGACGTCATGGGCGCCAAGGTGCTGATCGTCTCGTCCGCGCTCAGCCTCTCGGCACTGGCCGCGCTATTCATGATCCGCGCGCAACCGCGGCCGGATTGACCGGGCGGAAGCTTTCGCGCACAAGCGGAGCATGACCGACGACACGCGCCCGCCCCGCACATTCAAAGGCCTCCTGCGCTGGGCGACCACGCCGCCGCAGGCCTGGGGTGTCTATCTCCTCGCCATCATCCTGGTCTGGCTGATCTCCTTCTACGCCGGCTCGCTGAAGCCGAAGAAGGCGCCGGACGCGAGCCCGCCCGCCGTGACCGCGCCGAAAGGCTAGCCGCGTCAGTCATAAAACTCAGGCGACATCTTCTGGCTGTCGCGCTGGGACTTGTCGTGGTTGATCCAGAGCTGCGCCTTCTCCTTGCCGAGCGTGTCGGCGATCTTCTGCATCGAGGCCGCGCTCTGGTCCTTGTTGGCATTCATGCTGGGCACACGGCGGTTGTCCCAATTATCCTTGAAATGCACGGCGTCGCCCGACAGCACGACGGCGCCGGTCTTCGGCAGCTTCACCAGCAGCGATTGATGTCCCGGCGTATGGCCGGGCGTCGACAGGATGGTCACGCTGCCGTCGCCGAACACGTCCTTGTCGCCCGCAAGCAGCTCGACCGGATGGGACGGCTTGAAGCGCGGCTCGTTGTTGGCGCCGGGCCAGTCATACTCGGCCTTCTGCACGTAGAGCGTGGCGTGCGGGAACAGCTCGACATTGCCGGTGTGGTCGGGATGGGTGTGCGAGACGGCCATCATCTTGATGTCATCCGGCTTGAGGCCGAGCTGTTCGAGCTGGGCGGCAAGCGTCTTCGGCCGGCGCCAGGTCACCGCCTTGGGATCGGCGGGCGCGAGGCCGTTCGGCATCGCGGCGACTGCGTCGGCGATGCCGGTGTCCCACAGGAACCAGCCCTTGGCGTGCTTGACCAGATAGCAGCTGTCGACGAAGTCCATCGTCTTGCCCTCATTGAGGCCGGGCGTCCAGCGCGAGATGTCGCCGGCGGTGCCCTCCCCGCAATTGAGGACGTAGAGCTTTTCGACACCGGTCTTTTCGGATTGCGCAAGCGCCGCATGACCGGACAGAACGAGTGCAGCGACGGCGACAGCGAGCTTGATCCTTCGCGCGATCCTCGGCGTGATCTTTGGCGTCATTCGTTCCTCCCTTGCAGCCATTGTCGGCTGTGACCGAGGGTCAACCCCGGCCAGTTCGCAGAATTCCCGCAGACCGATTTAATGCAGGCAGGTCTCGACCTCGACGGTGACGTGGCTCAGCCCCTTGAGCCCGGCGAGCCGCCTCTTGTAGACGGCCGGCTGCTTCGGCGTGTCCGACACCACCGAGATCAGCACCGCGCAATGGCCGGGACCGACCTGCCACAGATGCAAATCGGTGACGCGGTCGTCGCCGACCTCCATGCGCGCCCGGATCACACGCTCCAGCTTCTCGTCCGCGCGCACGTCGAGCAGCACCGCGCCCGATGTCTTGATCAGGCCGAACGCCCAGCTTGCGATCACGGCACTGCCAATCAGGCCGACGGCCGGATCGGCCCAGGTCCATCCCGAATACATGGCGACCACGAGCGCGGCGATCGCCAGCACCGAGGTCGCTGCGTCCGCCATGACGTGGACATAGGCCGCGCGAAGATTGTTGTCGTGATGATGCTGGTGATGATCATGCTCATGATCCTCGTGATCATCATGCGCATGGCCGTGATGGTGGTGATCGTGGCTGTCACGGAGCAGCCAGGCACTTGCGAGATTGACGCACAGGCCGAGGGCAGCGACCGCGATCGCCTCGCCATAGACGATCGGCACCGGCGTGATCAGCCGCAGCACGCTCTCATAGGCGATCTCGACCGCGATCAGTCCGAGGATGATCGCGCTAGCGAAGGCGGCGAGATCGCCGAATTTGCCTGTGCCGAAGCTGAAATGCGAGCTCCCCAGATGCCGCCGCGCAAAACGATACGCGAATGCGGCAATCCCCAGCGCCGCCGCATGCGTGCCCATGTGCCAGCCGTCGGCGAGCAGCGCCATCGAGCCGAACAGCGAGCCGGCGACGATCTCGCCGACCATCATGACCAGCGTCAGGACGACGACGAGCCAGGTGCGCCGCTCGTTCTCGTCGTGCTTTTCGCCCAGAAAGGCGTGGTCATGGGTCCATTGTTCGATGGAATGGGAATGCATCACAACGTCTCCGAAAGGTCCGGCCCGTTGACCCGCAATATAGACCTGCGGGGGTCCCGGACAAAATCCGGCGAAACGAGCCGATTGACAGATAGGTGACGTTTCGATGTAATGAAGTGCATGGGGATTTGAGCGATCTCCCCACGAGGCGACATGCCCAAGTATCGCGTCCCGTTGTTTTTCACGAGGGCGCATCATGTCTTCCTACACCACGATATCATCTGACAAACTGGCACGGTTGATCGGCACGGCGAATGCCCCTGCCCTGATCGACGTGCGCACCGACGAGGATTTTGCCGCCGACCGGCGGTTGATCCCGGGTTCGATCAAGCTCAGCCACGACAATGTTCCGGAATGGGGTGCCGAATTCGCCGGCCGCACCGCGATCGTCTCCTGCCTGCGCGGCGCAAAGCTGGCGCAGGGCACGGCGGCCTGGCTCAGGCAGCTCGGGGTTCAGGCCGAGACGCTGGAAGGCGGCTTCGAGGGATGGAAGGACGCAAAGCTGCCGCTGCTGGATACCCGCAAGCTGCCGCCGCGCGACGCCAAGGGCCGAACCGTCTGGGTGACGCGGGCGCGGCCCAAGGTGGACCGCATCGCCTGCCCCTGGCTGATCCGACGCTTCGTCGATCCAAACGCGGTGTTCCTGTTCGTGGCTCCGTCCGAAGTGGTTGCCGTCGGCGAACGCTTCAAGGCAGCCCCGTTCGACATCGAGAACGTGTTCTGGAGCCACCGTGGCGAGCTCTGCACCTTCGACGTGATGATCGAGGAGTTCGGGATTGCCGCGCCGGCGCTGCTCCGGCTCGCAACGCTGGTGCGCGGCGCCGACACCGCGCGCCCCGACCTTGCGCCGGAGGCCCCCGGCCTGCTCGCAGCTTCGCTCGGGCTGTCGCGGATGTATGATGACGACCTCGAACAGCTCGAGGCCGGCATGCTGCTCTACGACGCCTTCTATCGCTGGTGCCGCGACGCCACGTCTGAGACCCATAACTGGCCGACCAACAAGGCGAAGGCTTGATGGATACCCGTACGACCGACACAGGAGCTGATGCCGGCCACGGCGTCAGCTTCAGTGAAGCCTTTCGCGTCTGGCTCCGTGTCGCCTGCCTGAGTTTTGGCGGGCCCGCGGGCCAGATCGCGGTCATGCATCGCATCCTGGTCGAGGAGAAGAACTGGATCTCAGAAGCCCGTTTCCTCCACGCGCTCAATTACTGCATGCTGCTGCCGGGCCCGGAGGCGCAGCAGCTTGCGACCTATGTCGGCTGGCTGATGCACCGCACCGCCGGCGGGCTGATGGCGGGCGGGCTGTTCATCCTGCCCGGCATCATCGCCATCATGGGCCTGAGCTACGTCTATGCCGCCTTCGGCAATGTCAGCTTCGTCGAGGCGCTGTTCTTCGGGCTGAAAGCCGCCGTGCTCGCCATCGTCGTCGAGGCGGTGGTGCGGGTCGGCAAGCGCGCGCTGAAGAACCGCATCATGATCGCGCTCGCCGCGATCGCCTTCGTCGCGATTTTCTTCTTCGCGATCCCCTTCCCGGTCATCATCATCGCCGCAGGCATCATCGGATACATCGGCGCCAAGCAGGGCCGTCCGGAATTCGCGCCGGCCGGCCACGGGCCTGCCGGCAGCAGCGCCGTGATCGACAGCATGCTCGGCGACGCTGTGCCCGAGCATGTACGCCCCAACACCGCGCGCGCGATCCGGGTCGGCGCGTTGTGGCTGGCGCTCTGGCTGGTGCCGGTGATCGCGCTGTTGCTCGCTGTCGGACAAGACAGTGTCTTCAGTCACATCGCGCTGTTCTTCTCGAAAATGGCGCTGGTCACTTTCGGTGGCGCCTACGCCGTGCTGGCCTATGTCGCCCAGCAGGCCGTCGAGCACTATCACTGGCTCAAGCCGCACGAGATGCTCGACGGCCTCGGCATGGCCGAGACCACGCCGGGCCCTTTGATCATGGTGCTGCAGTTCGTGGGTTTCATGGCCGCCTTCCGCGATCCCAGCGGCCTGTCGCCGATTCTTGCGGCCACGCTGGGCGGATTGCTCGCGACCTGGGTCACCTTCACGCCCTGCTTCCTCTGGATTTTCGTAGGCGCCCCCTACGTCGAACGGCTGCGCGGCAACAAGGGCCTCGGCGGTGCGCTCAGTGCGATCACGGCCGCCGTCGTCGGCGTGATCCTCAACCTCTCGATCTGGTTCGCGCTGCACACGCTATTCCGCGAGACCGTGCCGGTGCACACCTTCCCGTTTGCCTTCGACATGCCGGTCCTGACCAGCGTCGATGTGCCGGCGCTGCTGCTGTCGATGGCGGCCGCAACCGCGATCTTCCGGTTCAAGCTGGGGATGTTGACGGTGCTGGCGGGCAGCTGCGTCGCCGGCGTGGCGTTGCGGCTGGCGGGGGTGATCTAGGACGCGAACTAATTGGTTCGTTGCGTCCAGCTTCTATCGAAAGGAACGTTGAATCCGACTGGGCAGCATGGTGGCCTTGGGCCAGTCGCGGAGTTGAATGAGGTCGAACCTTGTTGGGCGGTCGCGGACTTATTCAACGCGTCATGTAAAACAATACAAAAAGCACCGCTACTAACAACACTAGGTCGATGCTGGACAAGACTCTATCCACGCTCGCATAGGTCTTTGGGAAACGCCGTCTGGCCCCTTGCCAAGGCAAAATGCTGCCACAGCGAGTCCGACGAAAATGAATGAGCCGGTTAAGAACGTCCACATGATCCGGATGGATACAGGCAAAGTTATCGAACGGAAAGTCCGCATGGGGTCATGAACCGTCGATGAGCAAGCTCGGCATCACGTCCCGTCGGGCAAAACAGCCGCGACCATTTCCGCCACACCGCCTGTCAAGCCCACTTCGCAAAATATTCCACTTTACCGAAATTCGGATTCGACGTACAAGCGACACACCCTAGCCCGAGACAAGGGGCGGATCGCGATCGTCACGAACCGCGGGCTGGGCAGCGATGGACGCGACGGCGTCCGGCATAATAGGCATTGCAGGGCGGCTTCGGCCGTGAGCAATGGCCTTCGTGCCTACGACACGATGCCGACAGCGTCTTCGCATGGCTTCGGGTGTGAGCACACGCCAGTTCCCGAGGTCCCAGCGAAGACGTGCGCGGACGAACAAGTCGTGTGGTCCTGACGCCCGGGGTCTGTGCGTCAAGTCCTGCGGTGATGTGGCGGCCCGACCGGGCGCGCGCATCAGTCATCTGCATGGCGACGGGGGCAATAGTGCATCGCTCCCCGGGGAGAGCACGAAGGACACGTTAAAACCATCGCGCAGGGAAGGCCGGGCGATCCGGCGAACCTGTGGTCCACCCCGTGTGCATTTCCATCGCGCACGGACCTGCGGGTGCCAGCCAGCGCCCGGCCTTCCCTGCGCCCTTGTCTCAATGAGAGCGATGCGACGAAGCAAAACTCGGGCGGAACGCGCCGCGAGATCGCGAACGCTCGTCCGCTGTTTGAAACGTGTAACGGAGCGATGGCTGGGCGAACCTCACCCTCGGTGTCGTCGCCCGGCTTGACCGGCGACCCAGTACTCCGAGACGATCGTGATCGAGAAGAGAAGCCGCGGCGTACTGGATGCCCCGGTCGAGCCGGGGCATGACAGCCTTTCCTAGCGCCATCGCATCAGTTCCAAGGTGGAAGATTGGAACGGGAAGAATTCGCCCCGGTTAGCTCCCACTGCTGAAGGATCTGCTTTTTGGATGAGCCATGACCGATCTATCTATCGATGCGCGGCTGCTTGCCCCTGACAATGACCGCCACGGCGCCAATCTCACGGTCGTCGCTGTCGCGGCGGCAATTCTTCTGGCGGGCGCAGCCGCCTTGTCAGGCACAATTTCCTGGCAACAGGGATTGCTGTTTCTTCTCGGAGGCGCACTTGGCCTGACGCTGTACCATGCGCTGTTCGGGTTCACCTCGGCCTGGCGGGTCTTCATTGTTGCGCGACGAGGCGCCGGCCTCCGTGCGCAAATGGTCATGCTCGCGCTGGCGACGGCCCTCTTCTTTCCGGCCCTGGCGCAGGGCACGCTGTTCGGCGTTGCCGTACATGGCGAGCTCGGCGCGGTGGGCGTGGGCATGCTGACCGGCGCTTTCCTGTTCGGCCTTGGAATGCAGCTTGGCGGCGGCTGCGCCTCGGGAACGCTTTATACCGCCGGCGGCGGTAACACCCGTATGCTGGTGACCCTGTCGGCCTTCATCGCCGGATCGACGCTCGGTGCATTGCATCTGCCGTGGTGGAGCGCGCTGCCGAACGTCGGCGCCGTCTCGTTGGTCGAACGATTCGGATGGCTGCCGGCGCTCGTGCTCTGCTGGGCCGTCATGGCTGCGATCTACCTCATCACCATCAGGGCCGAGATCGGCCGGCACGGCGAAATCGAGCCGGGAGCGCGGACGAAGCTGCGCGGCGCGCGCCGCTTCATGCAGGGGCCGTGGCCGCTCCTGTGGGGCGCGATCCTGCTCGCGATCGGAAATTTCGCCACGCTCTATCTTGCGGGACGTCCCTGGGGCATCACCTCCGCTTTCGCGCTCTGGGGATCGAAGATCCTGATGAGCCTCGGCGTCGACGTCGCGTCATGGCCCTATTGGCAGGGCCCGCGCGCTCCGTCGCTGCACCAAAACGTCTTCGCCGACATCACCTCCGTCATGGACTTCGGCATCATCCTGGGAGCGTTGCTGGCCGCAGGCCTCGCCGGAAAATTCCATCCGACATGGCGCATCTCCGCATCCTCGCTCCTCGCCGCCATCATCGGCGGCCTGCTGCTCGGGTATGGCGCCCGGCTCGCCTATGGCTGCAATATCGGCGCCTACTTCAGCGGGATCGCATCGGGCAGCCTGCATGGCTGGTGCTGGCTGGTCGCGGCTTTCGTCGGCAACATTCTGGGGACACAGCTCCGACCGCTGTTCGGCCTGGCCGTCGAGCGGTAGGTCTTCGTCTGCGCGCCGGCGATCGATGCTGCCGTCTAGCGCATGATCATTCGCGCAATCGCCTCGCCGATCACCACCGTCGTGAAATGCGTGTTGGCCCGGCAATCCGATGGCATGATCGAGGCGTCGGCGACGCGCAGGCCGGAGATGCCCTTCACGGTGCCGTCAGGGTTGACCACGCCGTCGGCGTCGTTGACGCCGGTCATGCGGCAGCTGCCGGCGGCGTGCTGGATATCGCCGGTCTCTCGGCGCAGCAGCGCGTCGAGCTCGTGATCGGGCAAGGCCGCAGCCTGCGGCAGCGTCAGATCGGTGTCGGCGAGCCGGATCCAGTCGGCGATGCCCGATAGCGCCGGCTGGGCGGTGATCACGGCCAGCCGCCTCACCGCATCCATCATGCGCAGCATGTCGCGGCGATCAGCCAGCATGTTCTCCTCGACGACAGGATCGATCGCAGGGTCGGTCGAGGCCAGCTTGAGCGTACCTCGCGAATACGCGTTGAACAGGCCGGCCCCGATCGCGCCCGGCACGCCGATGCCGCGATGGTTGAAGGCGATCAGGATCATGTCGCGCTTGCCGCCGTCGGCGAGGCCCGACGAATAGGTCACGCAGCAATTGGTATGACGCGTGTCCGGATCGGTCGGCCGCAGGTCTTCGTGGAGCTGGATCGTGGCGCGAAACAGCGGGTGGTCGAAGAAGTGCCGGCCGACCGGCAGGTCGCGCTCGACCGCGATTCCCATCGCCTTCAGCTCTTCAGCCGGTCCGATGCCCGAGCGCAGCAGGATCGCCGGGCTGTGGATCGCGCCGGCGCACAGCACGATCTGGCGCGCGCTGATCTCGCTGGTGCCCTGCCCCTCGATGTGAACGCGAAGGCCGGTCGCCCGCCCGTCACTGATCAAGACGCGATCGACCAATGCGTGCCCGCGAATCTCGAGATTGGCGCGGCCGCGCGCGGGCTCCAGATAACCTTCATTGGTGGTGATGCGGCGGCTGTCGCGGCTGTTGATGGGATAGCAGGCGACGCCCTCGCCGTCAGGACCGTTGACGTCGGCGCACCAGGGATAGCCGCTCGCCAGCGCTGCATCGCGCAAGCCGCGATCGATCGGCCCCCATTTTTCCGGCGGCGCGCGATAGACCGGCAGCGGTCCGCCGCGGCCATGGCCGGCGGCATCGCCGAATTCCTGATCATCCTCGATCACCGAGAACAACGGCATCACGTCCTTAGCCGACCAGCCGGTGCAGCCATTGGCCGCCCATTCGTCGAACGCGTCGGCGACGCCGCGGATGGCGATCTGGCCGTTCATCATCGACGAGCCGCCGAGCCCCTTGCCGCGCCAGTAGAAGCGGGGCTCCTGGCCGGCCACACGGCGCGTCAGAAGATCCGGCCACTGCCATTTCTCCTGGTACTCGCGCTTGTGGATGATCGGGATCGGATTTGGCGTCATCACTTCCCAAGGCGCCTCGTCGGCGCGCCAGTCCAGGCCCGCCTCCAGCAGCAGGACGCGCCGGGCGGGATCTTCC
The DNA here is from genome assembly GCF_040547675.1 of Bradyrhizobium sp. RT6a. NCBI lineage: Bacteria > Pseudomonadati > Pseudomonadota > Alphaproteobacteria > Hyphomicrobiales > Nitrobacteraceae > Bradyrhizobium > Bradyrhizobium sp. RT6a. The sequence goes on along the minus strand of NZ_JBEPQC010000002.1, from coordinate 1,088,523 downwards.
GAGAGCCGCGCCGCAACGGCGGCGCCGGCGGAGCCGCCGCCCACAACAATGACATCGTACATCGCGCTACTTCTCAACATTCCAGAACACCGGGATGGCGGACGGTATCAGGCCGCGCAAACTGGCGCGAGAGGCCGCGGGCTGGGCGAACTGGCCCCACGGTATAGCGGGTGCCTGATCGTACATGACGGCCTGGATCTCGCCTGCGATCTTCTTGCGATCCTCCTCGGCGGGCGCCTTGGCAAAGGCCTCCATCAGCGGCTTGATGCGCGCGTCGCACTGCCAGCCGGTGAAGTCGGCGCAATTGAAGGCGACCATGACGTTGGTCAAGGGCGAACCGAGATCGAAACCGCCGGCATGGACGCCATAGACGCTCCAGCCCTCCTTCTTGGCGCGGCGCGCCAGCACGCTCGCCCAGTCCATCACCTGGAGGTCGACGGTGAAGCCGGCCTGTTTCAGCCGCTCGGCCAGCACCTGCGCCGAGACGCGCGGGGCTTCAAGATCGTTGGCCTCCATCACGATGACAGGCTCGCCGGCATATTTTGTCGCCTTCAGCGCGGCTCTCGCCGCCTCGATCGACGGGCTGACTGCGGCGTCAGTCCCGGCCTTGCTGTCATAGGTGGTGCCGCAGGTGAAGTACGTCGCGCAAGGTGCCGCGTATTTGGCGTCCAGGCCGAGTGCGTCCAGCACCTCGCGCTGATCGACCAGCTTCCACAGCACGCGTCTGATGGCGGGATCGTCGAACGGCTTTGATGCGGCATTGAGGCGATAAGCTCCGGCGAACATGTTGCCGCCGGTGAAATTGACCAGCTTCACCCGTGAGTTCTTCTCCATGGTCGGCAGCAGATCGAACGGCGCGTATTGCATGAAATCGACTTCGCCGGATTGCAGCGCGGAGGCTGCGGTCGCGCCATCTGGAATGACGCGGATCTCGAGCGTATCGAGGCTGACGCGCTTGCCGCCGGCGAGAAAGTCGGCAGGCTCGGGACGCGGCACATAGTCGGCGAATTTCTTCAGGACCATGCGATCGCCGGTGCGGTGATCGGCCTTGCTGTAGACGAACGGGCCGGAGCCGACGATCTCGGTGATGCGCTGGTCGCCGGGCGTTTTGGCAATGCGCTCAGGCATCATGAAGGCGACCGGGCTGACGGGATTGCCGAGTGCGTCGATGACGAGACCAGACGGCTCCTTCAGGGTCAGCACGAAGGTTTTTGCGTCGGTCGGCTCGAGCGAGGCCGTGATCGCGAAGATGCGACGGCCGAGCGCGCTGCGGGTGCCCCAGCGGCGCAGCGAAGCGACGCAATCGGCGGCGGTGACCGGCTGGCCGTCATGCCATTTCAGGCCATCGCGCAGCGTGAAACTGTAGGTCAAGCCATCGGCCGAGACTTTCCAGTCCTGCACCATCTGCGGCTTGATCTCGCCTTTGGAATCCTTCGCAAACAGCGTGTCGAACACCATGTAGCCAAACGTGCGCGAAATGTAGGCCGTGGAGAAATGCGGATCGAGCGTGACGATCTCCGCCTCGAGCACCGCGACGAGATTGCCTGCCGCATGCGCCGGCGCCGCGGTCAGCGCCAAGGCGAGCAGCGCCGGAATGAAAGCCTTCAGTTTGGACATTGGTGCCTTTGCCGTTTTGACTGAAACGTTTGCAGTCGCCAGGAAAAAGCAATGTTCGTGCCCGTTCGATGAAAGCACTCATGCGCACACGGCTATCTGCCGCGCGTTTGCGCGCCACACCCTCACTGTCATCGCCCGGCTTGACCGGGCGATCCAGTATTCCAGAAAAAGCTATGATTGAGCCGAGAAGTCGCGGCGTACTGGATGCCCCGCCTACGCGGGGCATGACACTGTCGATATGGCAACGGCCCGCGGACTACCCGATCACCCTGCCGAACTTGTTCGACTTCGGGAATCCCTTCGGCGGCAGACGGCCGGCGTCGGCGCGGGAGCCTTTCCACTCGGCGAGCTCCTTCATGGTCGCAGAGAATTCGCGTCCTGCGGAGTCTTTCCAGGTCAGGCCCGTCTTGGCGTCGAACACGGCAATGTCGGAGAGGCCGCCGTCCTTGTACTTCTGCAAGCGAACGCCGCGGCCGCGGGCCATCTCCGGCACCTGGTCGAGCGGGAAGATCAGCATCTTGCGGTTCTCGCCGATGACCGCGACGGTATCGCCGAGCACTTCGGTGACCGTGCGCGCCTCGTTCGGCATGTCGACGTTGAGGACCTGCTTGCCCTTCTTGGTGGTGCCGACGCAATCGTCCTCGTTGACCACAAAGCCCTGGCCCTCGTGGCTCGCGACCAGGAATTTGCGTCCGCCCTTGTTGACGAACAGCGTGACCGGCGCGGCCTCCGGCTCGAGATCGATGAACTGGCGGATCGGCTCGCCGTGACCGCGGCCGCCCGGAAGTTTTGCGACATCGAGCGAATAGAACTTGCCGTTAGTGGCGAACAGCAGCAGCTTCGAGGTCGTTTCCGCGAAAAACGCGAACCCGAGCTTGTCGTCCTGCTTGAAAGCCAGGCCCGAGAGATCCTCGACGTGGCCCTTGAGGGTGCGGATCCAGCCCTTGTCGGAGACCACGACCGTCACCGGCTCGCGCTCGACCAGAGCCTCTTCGATCGCGGCGAGATCGTGTTCGGGCGCGTCGGCAAAGGTGGTGCGGCGCTTGCCGAGCGGGGTCTTCGGTCCGAACATGTCGCGGACCTTTCCGACCTGCTCGCCGACCTTCTTCCACTGCTCGGGTTCGGACGCCAGCAATCCCTCGATGCCCTTCAGCTCCTTGCGAAGATCCTTGTCCTCGCTGCGGATCTCCATCTCCTCGAGCTTGCGCAGGCTTCGCAGCCGCATGTTGAGGATGGCTTCGGCCTGCAGCTCGGTGAGCTTGAACGCCTTGATCAGCGCCGGCTTTGGCTCGTCCTCGTTGCGGATGATCCTGATCACCTCGTCGATGTTCAGGTAGGCAATCAGCAAGCCGCCGAGAATCTCCAGACGGCGCTCGATTTCGGCCTTGCGATGATTGGTGCGACGGATCAGCACGTCGCGCAGATGGTCGAGCCATTCGCGCAAGCATTCCGCGAGCCCCACGACTTTGGGAATGCGGCCCTTGATCAGCACGTTGAGGTTCAGCGGAATCTTGTTTTCGAGCTCGGTCAGCCGGAACAGCGATTCCATCATCAGCGCGGGATCGACGTTCTTCGATTTCGGCTCGATCACGATACGGACGTCTTCGGCCGACTCGTCCCTGATATCGCCGACCAGCGGCAGCTTCTTCTGGTCCAGCAGCTCGGCGATCTTCTCGATCAACCGCGACTTCTGCACCAGAAAGGGTATCTCCGAGACGACGACGACCCAGGTGCCGCGCGCGCCCTCTTCTTGCTCCCATCGGGAGCGGACGCGGAACGAGCCGCGGCCGGTGGTGTAGGCTTCAGCGATCGCCTGCTTGGAATCGACGCAGATCCCGCCGGTCGGGAAATCCGGACCTTTGACCCATTTCAGCAGCGCCTTGGATTTTGCGTCGGGCTTCTCGATCAGATGCAGCGCGGCGTCGCAGAGTTCGGCGGCGTTGTGCGGCGGGATCGATGTCGCCATGCCGACTGCGATACCTTGCGCACCATTGGCGAGCAGGTTCGGGAAGCCACCGGGCAGGACGATCGGCTCTTTCGACTGGCCATCGTAATTGGGGCGGAATTCGACCCCGTCCTCATCGATGCCGTCGAGCAGAAGCCGCGCGACGTCGGTCATGCGCGCTTCGGTGTAGCGGTAGGCGGCGGGATTATCGCCGTCGATATTGCCGAAATTGCCCTGGCCGTCGACCAGCGGGTATCGCGAGGAGAAATCCTGCGCCAGGCGCACCATGGCGTCGTAGATCGCCTGGTCGCCGTGCGGATGGAACGAGCCCATCACGTCGCCGACGATTTTGGCGGATTTCTTGAACGCCGTGCCTGGATCGAGCCGGAGCAGGCGCATGCCGTAGAGGATGCGCCGGTGCACCGGCTTCAGGCCGTCGCGCGCATCGGGCAGCGCGCGGTGCATGATGGTGGAGAGCGCGTACGCAAGATAGCGCTCTTCCAGCGCCTCACGCAGCGGCACCTCGTGAATTTCGGCCGGGTCCTCCGGCGGAATCAATCGTTTTCCCATGCCGCCCGGTTAAACCGTGGAAGCGAATCGGGCAAGGATCGATTGGTTCCCTGTAGGCGGCCTACTGGCCGGCCCAGCCTGCGGTGAAGGTCTGGGTGGGTGGCGCGGCTTTAGCCTGCGTGGTGGCCGGGGCATTGGTCAGGCACCGCCGGGCCGTCTCGATCTCGGCCTCTGTCGCGCCCTTGGACCTCGCCCATGCCTCTGCGGCTGCAGCGGAATATTTGGCCACATAGAATCTGACGACGGTACAGGAGGCACGGCGAAAGACGCCCGGCTGCTCACCCGCGAGGGCATCCGGCGCCAGCGCGATCAGCGCTGCCGATATCACAAGTCCCTTGATCAGCATTAGGATATCCCCGGTTGGAACCCCCGGGGGCAAGTCAGGGAAACCCGGTTTCGTTCCACGGCGGACCAGCATATTGCGACGATGCAGAGTCGCGTCAGGCTCATGGCGCGGGCATTGTGGCCTTTGCCTGCTGTCGAATCAGCGCGTTGATGAAGCCTGCTCGCGCGTCGGAATGGCCCTGCCCGCGCGGCTCCAGCACGTGGCGCAACAGGAACAGGCCGGTCAGTCGAAAGCCGTCCTGGAGATCCTCGTCGGTGAGGTCGCCGTGCACCTCGCCCTGGCGCAGGAACGGCGGCAGTCGCAACAGGCGGTCGCGCCACGGTTCGCCCGCTCCGCGCGACACCGCGCCGCCGGATTTGGGCGAGACGTAGATCAGGTCGGTGGTTTCTCCAGTCACGGCGCAGTTTTCCAGCGCCAGCCCGAATCCGAGTTCGGTGAGCATCGCCAGCTCGAAATGGATCACGTGTACGGCGGCGCTGCCGATGTCGTCGAAATCGTCCAGCGAATGTTCGAGCAGCGCCAGGAGGTTTTCGTGCGGATCGCGCTCCGGCAGCAACCGCGCAATCGAGGCGAGATGCGTGATGCCGTAGACGCCGTGGGATGATCCCAGCAGCGTCGCCGCCCTTAGCTTGAGGCCCTCGATGGCATAGGTGCCGAGATGCTCGTCGAGCCGCGCCCGCCACACCACGCTGAGGCTGTTGCCGGGCTGCAGCAGCGGCCGCATCCGTGAGCCGGCGCCGCCGCGGACGAGACCGAGATGGCGGCCGTGCGCACGGCTCAGCAGCTCGACGATGGCGCTAGATTCGCCATGCCGCCGCACCCCCAGCACGATGCCTTCGTCGGTCCATTCCATGGGTGAAGTCTAGCGGATTCCGGTCTTCAATCGTAGGGCGGATTGGCCGAAGGCGTCATCCGCCAATCGCGCGTCACTCCTGGATGGCGGATTACGCGCCGCCAATCACCCGGCGCGGCCTTACGCGTTAAACCAGCCCTGCGCGTCGCCGCGAAACGAGAAATACAGCCCCATCGCCGTCAGCACGCAGGAGACGATCTCGATGGCGCTGTCGAGTTCCATGCCCTTCTGGCCGATGATCTGGCCGAGCGAGATCACCGACAGCACGAGCGCTGCCGCCAGCACCCAGCGCGGCCAGTTCTTGCGCCCGTGCGCGGCCAGCCTGACGAAATAGACCAGCAGCAGGATCATGCCGCCGGCGAACAGCATCGACGTCATGATCATCTGCTCGGTCATCTCGGCTGTGGGCGTGCGGTCCTGCACCGCCACCGACAGGGCATCAAGCATCAACGATGCATAGAGCAACGCTTCGAAGCGCCGTACGTTGCTGGGTACGCTCATCGCTGACCGATCTTTTCTTGGTTATTCTTTGGGAAATTCCAGGCCCATCTCGCGGTAGCGATCAGGATCGTCGCTCCAGTTCTCGCGCACCTTGACGAACAGGAACAGGTGCACCGGCACGCCCAGGATCTCGCCGATCTCCTTGCGCGAGTCCGCGCCGATCGACTTGATGGTGGCGCCGCCCGCGCCGAGCACGATCTTGCGCTGGCTTTCGCGCTCGACGAAAATCGTCTGCTCGATGCGCACCGACTTGTCCTTGCGCTCCTCCCACTTATCGGTCTCGACGGTGGACTGGTAGGGCAATTCCTGGTGCAGCTTGCGAAAGATCTTCTCGCGGGTGATCTCGGCCGCAAGCTGCCGCATCGGCGCGTCCGACATCTGGTCTTCGGGATAGAGGAACGGACCCGGCGGCACGATCTCGGCCAGTGTATGCCTGAGGTCGTCGACGCCGTCGCCGGAGATCGCCGCGATCATAAAGGTCTTTGCGAACGCCATGCGCTCGTTGGCGGCCTGCGCCAGTGCCAGCAGCTTCTCGCGCTGGACCAGGTCGACCTTGTTGATGACCAGAATCTTCTCGTGCTTGACGCTGGCGACCTTGGTGAGGATCGCCTCGGCTTCCTCGTCGATGCCGGCCTTGGCATCCAGCAGCACGCAGACGAGATCGGCATCATGCGCGCCGCTCCAGGCGGTCGAGACCATGGCGCGGTCGAGCCGGCGCTTGGGCAGGAAGATGCCGGGCGTATCGACCAGGATGATCTGCGCGTTGTGCTCGATCACGATGCCGCGGATCAGCGCGCGCGTGGTCTGCACCTTGCGCGACACGATCGTGACCTTGGCCCCGACCAGCGCGTTGACCAGAGTGGATTTGCCGACGTTGGGCGCGCCGATCAGCGCGACGAAGCCGCAGCGCGTCGCAGTGGGCGCCTCGCCGCTTGCTTCAACCGTCATTGCCGCCGCCAACGCCTTCACGTTCGATCATCACTGAAGCTGCCACCTTCTCTGCCGCGCGCTTGCTGCCGCCAATACCTTCCGCCGGCGCCAGCCCCGGCAGGTCGACCGCGACGCGGAATTGCGGATCGTGATGCGGGCCGGTGCGCTCGACCTCGCGGTAAACCGGCGTCGGCAATCCCTTGCCCTGCGCCCATTCCTGGAGAACGGTCTTGGGATCACGCAACGGACGCCGCGGCTTGTGCATGCGCTCGGTCCAGTTGCGCTTGACGAAGTCGGCCGCCGCCGCGTAGCCGCCGTCGAGGAAGACGGCGCCGATCACGGCCTCGCAGATGTCGCCGAGCACGCTCTTGCGCAGGCGCGCGTCGGCGCTGGAGCCGACCGAGCCGAGCTTGATGTCGTCGAGCAGACCGAGCGACTTGGCGACATCGGCGCAGCTCTCTTTGCGCACCAGTTCGGCAAGTCGCTTGGACAGCTCGCCTTCGTCGGCGTTCGGGAAGGTGTGATAGAGCATGTCGGAGACGACGAGCCCGAGCACGTGGTCGCCGAGGAATTCCAGCCGCTGATAGCTGTCGCCGCGCTTGCGCCCGGACTTCAGCGCGGAGACATGCGTGATGCCTTGCATCAAGAGGTTCGGATCGGCAAAGCTGTAGCCGATGCGTGCCTCGAGCCCCGCATTCGCATCCGAGCCCCTGGCCTTGCTGCTCCGCACCCGCTTCTTCTTTGCAGGCGCCTTGTTTTCAGGAGTCTTGATCTCAAGAGTCTTGTTCTCAAGAGTCTTGGTCGCAGCTTCGCCGTCGGGGCCCGCTTGCGCCTCGGTCGGCAGGGTCGCGATGTCCTTGGCTTCGTCTTTCATCGGACGATTTTGAAGAAGCGATTCCAGCGCACCGCCCAGGGCCAGCGCCAGAACATCCAGGCATGCTCGCCTTCGGCGATGGAGAAGAAGATCATCTGGGCGCGCCCGATCAAATTCTCCTGCGGCACGTAGCCGACCTGACCGAGGAAGCGGCTGTCGGTGGAGTTGTCGCGGTTGTCGCCCATCATGAAGAAGTGGCCGGTCGGCACGGTGTAGACGTTGGTGTTGTCGACGTAGCCGTTATCGGCGCAGTCCAGCGTCTCGTAGGACACGCCGTTAGGGAGCGTTTCCTTCCAGCGCTTCACCCGGGAGACGCCGCTGCCTTCAGCGCCGCAGGGGTCCTCGCCGACAAATTCGCTCATGCGCTGCCGCTCGACCGGCGCGTCGTTGATGTAGAGCAGCCCGTCCCGCATCTGGATGCGGTCGCCGGGAAGGCCGATCACGCGCTTGATGTAGTCGGTGGAATCGTCCTTCGGCAGGCGGAATACGACGATGTCGCCGCGGTTCGGGTCCGAGCCCCAGATCCGCCCCGAGAACAGCGGCGGCGAGAACGGGATCGAGTAGTGGCTGTAGCCGTAGGAATATTTCGAGACGAACAGATAGTCGCCGACCAGCAGTGTCGCCTTCATCGAGCCGGATGGGATGTTGAACGGCTGAAACAGGAAGGTGCGGATCACCAGCGCGATCAGGAGAGCGTGGATCACGACCCGGATCGTTTCGCCGATGCCGCTCTCAGTTTTCGTTCCTGAAGTCACGCTCATTGCTCTCTCAATTCCGGCGGGCGGTCACAGCGCGCCCTCCTCCCGCGAACAGCCCATCGCTCGCGGCCCAAGGAGATTGTCCTGATTCTGATAATGAGGGCCAATTCCGGCGTAAAGCCGAATTCGCCCAGCCTGATTTGCGTCCGCGGACTTTTAGACGGTTGTCGGAGACCACGCAATCAAGGATCGCATCAAAACTGCATAAGCGCTTGATTTTGAATGCGAATTATAAAATGATCGGTGCGCCTTCAGGGTTTGGCCAGCGGCACGGCGGAAATGATGACGAAGGCCTGTGCCAACGGCCAGTCATCGGTGATCGACAGGTCGATCTGCGGCGCGAACCCCTCCGGCGTCAGGGCCTGGAGCCGGGCCAGCGCCCCGCCCGTCAATTGCATGGTTGGTCGCCCTCCCGGCATGTTGACCACCCCCATGTCGCGCCACCATACGCCGCGCCTGATGCCGGTGCCGAGCGCCTTGGAGCAGGCCTCCTTGGCGGCGAAGCGCTTGGCGTAGGTTGCCACCACCATCTTCTCGTTCTTGGCGCGCCGCTCCGCCTTGGCCCGCTCGGCCGCGGTGAAGATGCGGTCGAGGAAGCGCTCGCCATGGCGGTCGATCACCTTGCCGACCCGGGTGATATCGATCAGATCGGAGCCGATGCCGATGATCATGCCCGGCTCCGGCCGCGGTCCATTGCCGCGCGCATGCTGCGCACCGTCTCGGCGAGACCGACGAACAGGGCTTCGCCGATCATGTAGTACCCGATGTTGAGCTCCATGATCTCAGGCAAGGCTGCGATCGTCTCCGCCGTCGCGTAGTCCAGCCCGTGTCCGGCGTGAACCTCCAGCCCCGCTTCCTTCGCCAGCTTCGCCCCCGCCACGATCCGCCGCCATTCGGCCTCGGCCTTGTCGGCGTGGCCGTCGACGACAGCGTCGCACCAGGCGCCGGTGTGGATCTCGATCACGGGCGCGCGCAGCCGCGCCGCCATCTCGATCTGGGCGGGATCGGCCGCAATGAACAGCGACACCCGGATGCCGGCATCGTTCAGCCGCGCGATATAGGGCGCCAGCGCATTGTGCTGGCCGACGACGTCTAGCCCGCCTTCGGTCGTCACCTCCTGGCGGCGCTCCGGCACGAGGCACACCGCGTGCGGTCTAGTGGCGAGCGAAATGCGCATCATCTCGTCGGTCGCCGCCATCTCGAAATTGAGCGGCTTGGAGATCTCGGCTTTCAGCCGCGCCATGTCCTCGTCGCGGATATGCCGGCGGTCCTCACGCAAATGAGCGGTGATGCCGTCGGCACCGGCCTCGATCGCCAGCAGCGCCGCGCGCACCGGATCGGGATTGCGGCCGCCGCGCGCGTTACGCAGGGTCGCGACATGGTCGACATTGACGCCGAGGCGGAGCGGAGGTGCAGGCATTTCAGGACTCACGGAATCATAGGAATAGACCAGGACGGAAGGCGTCTATCCATTAACACGTTCGGCGCGGGCGACGACCGCCTTCGCGCGCAGCTGGGCCAGGATCGCGCTCAAATGCTTGAGATCGTAGACTTCGAGATCGATCGTCGTCTCCGTGAAGTCCGGTGAGCGGCGCTGCATGCTGATGTTGTCGATGTTGCCGTCGTGCTCGGCGATCACGGTCGCGATCTGCGCCAGCGCGCCGGGCTCGTTGACGTTCTCGACCTTGATGCGGGCCGGGAAGCGCTGCGGCGCGGAGTCCTCGATGTCCCAGCGCACGTCGAGCCAGCGCTCCGGCTCTTCCTCGAAATCCTTCAGGGCCGGCGCCTGGATCGGGTAGATGGTGATGCCCTCGCCCGGCGTGACGATGCCGACGATGCGGTCACCGGGCACCGCGCCGCCGTTCGGCGCGAACTTCACCGGCAGGTCGGAATTGATGCCGCGGATCGGGATCGCGACCGGGCTGCGCGGCGGTTCGGACGACTTCTCCTTGAGCTTGGCGGCAAGCCCCTTCTTGACGCCGTAGCGCGCGATGCGCTCCTCCTTGTAGTCGGGATACATCGCACGCGCCACGTGGGAGGCCTTGATCTCGCCGCGCCCCACAGCCGCCATCACGTCCTCGATCGAGGTCCGCGCGAGGCGCGGCAGCGCGCCCTTGAGCTTGTCGTCGGCGTATTCGATCTTGGCGCGCTCGAACAGGCGCTCGACGATGCGCCGGCCGAGACCGACATATTGATCGCGCACCGCGGTCCTGGTGGCGCGGCGGATCGCGGCGCGCGCCTTTCCGGTGACCGCGAGTGTTTCCCATGCGGACGGCGGCGCCGCTTGCGCTTCCGAGGTCAGCACCTCGACTTCGTCGCCGTTCTGGAGCTCCGAGGACAGCGGCGCAAACTGGCCGTTGATCTTGCAGCCCACCGCGCTGTTGCCGACGTCGGTATGCACGGCATAGGCGAAGTCGATCACGTTGGCATGGCGCGGCAGCGCGATCAGCTTGCCCTTCGGGGTGAAGCAGAACACCTGGTCGTGGAACAGCTCGAGCTTGGTGTGCTCGAGGAATTCCTCGGGGTTGGCGCTCTCCGAGAGAATGCCGATGGTGTGGCGCAACCAGGCGAATGCATTGGACTCGCGCTTGAGGAATTCGGTCGGCGAGCCCACGCCTTCCTTGTAGAACACGTGTGCGGCGATGCCGCGCTCGGCGATCTGGTCCATCGCCTCGGTGCGGATCTGCAGCTCGACGCGCTGATTGCCGGGGCCGATCACGGTGGTGTGGATCGAGCGATAGTCGTTCTGCTTCGGCGTCGAGATGTAGTCCTTGAACCGCCCGGGCACGACCGGCCAGTTCGTGTGGACGATGCCGAGCGCGCGATAGCAGGCTTCGATGTCGTTGACGACGACGCGGAAGCCGAAGATGTCGGACAATTGCTCGAAGCCGACCGACTTGCGCTCCATCTTGGTCCAGATCGAAAATGGCTTCTTGCGGCGGCCATAGACCCGCGCCCCAAGACCCCGGTGGCGCAGATTGTTGGAGAGCTGGTCCTCGATTTCGCCGATCAGATTGCGGTTGCGCTCCGCCAGCGCATCGAGCCGCTGCATCACCACCGAATAGGCTTCCGGGTCGAGGGTCCGGAACGACAGGTCCTCCAGCTCCTCGCGCATTTCCTGCATGCCCATGCGCCCTGCCAGCGGCGCATAGATGTCGAGCGTCTCCTCGGCAATGCGCCGTCGCGATTCCGTCGGCACGAAGTCCAGCGTGCGCATGTTGTGCAGGCGATCGGCGAGCTTCACCAGGAGCACGCGAACGTCGTCGGCAATGGCCAGCAACAATTTGCGCAGATTTTCGGCCTGCTTGGCCTCCCGCGACACCAGCTCCAGCCGCTTCAGCTTGGTCAGGCCCTCGACCAGCGCGCCGATCTCGGGCCCGAAGATCTGGTCGATCTCGGCCCGGGTCGCTTCGGTGTCCTCGATCGTGTCGTGCAGCAGCGCAGCCACGATGGTGGCGTCGTCGAGCTTCAGATCGGTAAGAATCGCCGCCACTTCAAGCGGGTGGGAGAAGTATGGGTCGCCCGAGGCGCGGGTCTGCGAGCCGTGCGCCTTCATGGCGTAGACATAGGCGCGGTTCAGCAAATCTTCGTCGGTGTTGGGATTGTAGGACCTGACACGCTCGACGAGGTCATATTGACGCATCATGCGGGCGCGAGGCTTCGCCGGGCGCGCCACCGGCGCAGTCGGGGCCACGGCAACCGATTCGGTTGCGGCCTGCATCTGCGTTGGTGTGCGGCGTCGATATACCATGCCGTCCTGCCTTCAAACGGACCACGACACAGCCCGTTGTATACATCTTAGCTCCGATCGCGCGCGTGTCCGATCAATTCAGTGACAGGGACAGGCGCGAACCGACGACGCTATGGTAACCACGAAAACGCCAACAAAAGCAAAGGCCCGAACGACGGTTCGGGCCTTATCAGATCACAAAGAAGTCGATGAGCGCGACGGGACGATTTACTCGTCTTCCTCGGGCTGCTCCTCGGGCGGCGCCAGGCCTTCGAGACCCTTCAGGAGCTCTTCTTCCGTCATGCGCTCAACGGCGACTTCGGTATCGTCTGCATCCACGCTTGCACCGGCGGAACCGATCAGCGGCACAGTGTCCGGCTCGGGTTCGTCGACCTCGACGAACTTCTGCAGCGAATGCACCAACTCCTCGCGGAGGTCCTCCGGCGAAATGGTGGTCTCTGCAATTTCGCGCAAAGACACAACAGGGTTCTTGTCGTTATCGCGGTCAACCGTTAGTTGTGAACCAGACGAAATCATGCGGGCGCGGTGGGCGGCCAGCAGGACCAGGTCAAACCGGTTGTCGACCTTGTCGATACAATCTTCTACGGTGACGCGAGCCATCGACTGTCGCTCCGTTGTGGGTGAGACGAAATATGTGGATGAATGCCGCTACTTATAGGGACCGGGAGGGTTTCGCAAGGCCAATTTGTGATTTGGTCTCGCCAAACGGCTCTGCTACCCCCACATTGGGGCTGGGATGGGTGGTTTCCCGGGTTGTTGGCGACGGCAGCGCCGGGTCTATGCAAGTTGGCCATAACTATACCTTGATTGCCCCGACTTCTCCGGATTTGCGGTTTCGACGGGTTTCGGCGGGACTTTAGAAGTGCGCGGCTTGCTGTCGCCGCGCCAACAAAAAACGATCAATCACGAACTCTACGCGAGCAAACTGAATGTCACCTTCCTCTACCGACAAGATCGCGCTCTTCATCGATGGAGCCAATCTCTACGCGACGGCGAAAACTCTGGGCTTCGACATCGATTACAAGCGCCTGCTGAAGGAGTTTCAGAGCCGCGGGACGCTGCTTAGGGCGTTCTACTACACCGCGATCATCGAGGATCAGGAGTACTCCTCGATCCGGCCGCTGATCGACTGGCTCGACTACAACGGCTACACCGTGGTCACGAAGGCGACCAAGGAGTTCATCGACGCCTCCGGCCGCCGCAAGGTCAAGGGCAACATGGACATCGAGCTCGCCGTGAACGCCATGGAGCTCGCCGAGCACATCGACCAGATGGTGCTGTTCTCGGGCGACGGCGACTTCCGCTCCCTGGTCGAGGCCGTTCAGCGCCGCGGCGTGCGGGTCACCGTGATTTCCACGATCGCGAGCCAGCCGCCGATGATCGCCGACGAGCTGCGCCGCCAGGCCGACGTCTTCACCGACCTCGTCGAGCTGCAGTCCAAGCTCGGCCGCGACCCGTCCGAACGCCCCGCCCCGCGTGACCGCGGCGACCGCGAGGCGCGCCACCACGCTCCGCAGTTCCTCCAGCGCGCGACCACGATGGCGCCGGCGAGGGGCGATGACGACTTCGAGGAGTGAGGCGGCCCGGTCAAGCCGCCAGCCTCTCAGCCTCGTCCCCGACCGTGACTGTCCGCTCTGTCCGCGCCTGGTCGCCTTTCGCGAGGCGAACCGCGCGCGCGAACCATCGTGGCACAATGCTCCGGTTGCGCCTTTCGGCGACATCAAGGCGCGCCTGCTGATCGTCGGCCTTGCGCCGGGGATGCAGGGCGCCAACCGCACCGGCCGTCCCTTCACCGGCGACTATGCCGGCGACCTGCTCTACGCGACGCTGCTCGAATACGGTTTCGCCAAGGGCAAATATCAGGCGCGTCCCGACGACGGCCTGAAGCTGGTCGACTGTCGGATCGCCAATGCGGTGCATTGCGTGCCGCCGCAGAACAAGCCGCTACCGATCGAGATCAATACGTGCCGGCAGTTCCTCGCGGCGAATCTCGCAACGATGCCGAACCTGCGCGCGATCGTCGCCCTCGGGCGCATTGCGCACGATACCGTGCTCAAGCCGCTGAACCTGAAGGGATCGCAAGCCCCCTTCGGCCACGGCGCCGTGCATCAGGCCGGCGCATTCAGGCTCTACGACAGCTATCACTGCTCCCGCTACAACACGAACACCCGCGTGCTGACGCCAGACATGTTCCGCTCCGTGTTCGCGAAGGTAAAGTCCGACCTCGACTAATCCTGAGACAAGCCCTTGGCGGGATTGGCCTTCAGCCAGTCCAGGACATCGCCGGCGTTTCGGTCGGGCGGAAACACCGGATAGAACACATGCGTGATCCTGGCGTCGTCGACGATCAGCGCAACGCGCTTCATCAGCGTCAGGCCCGCGACCTCCATGGTCGGCAAATTCAGGGCGCGCGTAAGCACCAGCTTCTCGTCCGAGAGCACCGGGAACGGCAGATGAAGCCGCGAGGCCATCTCGGTCTGGTACGCGTTGCTCTGGGTCGAGAGGCCGAACACCTGCGCGGCGCCGGCGGCCTTCAGCTCGGCAAACAGATCGCGAAACGCGCAAGTCTGCGGCGTGCAACCGCGCGCGCCCGGGATCATGTCCCAATCGTCGACCAGCGCGATCTTGCCGGGCTCGCCGGTGCGCGGATAGCCAAACACCACGGTCCGGCCACGCAGCGCCGACAGCGCGACTGACGTGTCGTCAGTGGCGAGCAGGCTGATCGGCGGCAGCGTCATGCCTTTCAGGTGCGCGGCGCCGCCGTCGTCGGCGGGTGCGGGAATCCGGGTCCAATCGACCTCGAGCAGGTTTCTCTGAGTCATCCCGCTATCCCCTCGCCCGCATCAGGCGGCCCTTCTCCCGGCTCCAGTCGCGCTTCTTCTCGGACTCACGCTTGTCGTGCAGCTTCTTGCCTTTTGCAACCGCGAGCTGTAATTTGGCGCGACCACGCTCGTTGAAGTAAAGCTTGAGCGGGATCAGCGTCATGCCTTCGCGGTCGACCGCACCCATCAGCTTGTTGATCTGCTTGCGATGCAGCAGCAGTTTTCGCGGCCGCTTGGGTTCGTGATTGAAGCGGTTGCCCTGGAGATATTCGGGAATGGTGGCGTTGATCAGCCAGATCTCGCCGTCCTTGGAATCGGCGTAGGATTCCGCGATCGTGCTCTTGCCGCTGCGGATCGACTTGACCTCGGTGCCGGTCAACGCAATGCCGACCTCGATCGTATCCTCGATCGCATAGTTGAAGCGGGCCTTGCGATTTTCCGCCATAACCTTGATCGGACGTTCGTTCTTGTCGGCCATGGAAGACAAACCTGATCGAGATGCGCGAGGACGCTAACAGTTTGGATGAAGCGCGCGCGTCAAGACTTCTTGAGGAGATCGCGGATCTCGGTCAGCAGCTCGACCTCGGCCGACGGCTTTGGCGGAGCGGCAGGCTCCGCCTCGTCCTTGCGCTTCAACTTGTTCATGGCACGGATCACCAGGAACAGCACGAAGGCAATGATGATGAAGTTGATCGTCAGCGTGAGGAAGTTGCCCCAAGCCAAGACGGCGCCCTGCTTTTTCGCGTCCGCGAGGTTTGCGGCGGTGACTTTGCCCGAAAGCGGCGTGAAGTAGTTCGAGAAGTCGAGGCCGCCGGTCGCTGCGCCGATGATCGGCATGATCACGTCGCCGACCAGTGACGTCACGATGGCGCCGAAGGCCGCGCCGATGATGACGCCGACCGCGAGGTCGACGACGTTGCCCTTCATGGCGAACTCGCGGAACTCCGTGAGCATCCGCGTGCCTCTTGCCTCGATCGCCATGGAAGCTCCCCGATCGGCTAGCGCGTCAGTTGATGAGGCCGGCATGAACCATCGCGCTGCGCACGGCAACGCGGGTCGGCTCGGTGACCGGCACCATCGGCAACCGCAGCGTCTCGTCCAGCTTGCCGAGCAGCGACAGCGCGTACTTGATCGGCGCCGGATTGCTCTCGATGAAGAGGTTGTTGTGCAGCGGCATCAGCTTGTCGTGCAGCTTCAGCGCGGTGGCATGATCGCCCTTCGCCCAGGCAGCCTGGAACTCGGAGCACAGCCGCGGCGCGACGTTCGAGGTCACCGAGATGCAGCCATGGCCGCCATGGGCCATGTAACCGAGGATGGTCGCATCCTCGCCCGAGAGCTGGTTGAAGTCCTCGCCCATCGCCGCGCGTTGCTGCGAGACGCGCACCATGCTGGCAGTGGCGTCCTTGACGCCGGCGATGTTCTTCAGCTCCCACAGCCGCGCCATGGTGTCGACCGACATGTCGATCACCGAGCGCGGCGGGATGTTGTAGATGATGATCGGAATCCCGATCGCGTCGTTGATCGCCTTGAAGTGCTGGTACATGCCTTCCTGGGTCGGCTTGTTGTAGTAGGGCGTCACGACCAGAACCGCGTTCGCGCCCGCCTTCTCGGCGTGCTGGGCGAGCTCGATCGCCTCCTTGGTCGAGTTGGAGCCGGCGCCGGCGACGACAGGCACGCGGCCTTTCGCTTCCTCGATGCACCATTCGACGACCTTCTTGTGCTCGTCATGGCTCAACGTCGGGCTCTCGCCGGTGGTGCCGACCGGGACCAGGCCGTTGGTGCCCTCTGAAATCTGCCAGTTGACCAGGGAGCGGAACGCCGCCTCGTCCAGCGAGCCGTTCTTGAACGGCGTGACCAAGGCGGTGAACGATCCCCGGAATTTCGTCTTGGCTGCCATGGACTTCCTCCGTACGCGGCGATCTCGAGCGAGCCGCATTCATATCGGGTCTATCCCGCCGGTAAAAGACCCGCCTCGGCGTGACGCACCGTTTAGGCCGCGATTTTGCCGCGGTGGTGGTGCAAACCCGGCGAAGGTAAGCGGCTGTTGGTATTTTGTCCGCATATTCAATCAAATACAGCCAGATCTTGTACAGCTGGGTCTTGAGCCAATTGACTGATTCGGGGCGACGAAACGCCGTGATCTCCTTTCCGCGCGCCGCATGGCGATCCACTACTCTGATCGTATGCCTGATGGCAGGGCTGTCGGCCGGCTGCGCCGCCTGGGCCAAATCCAATGAGACAACCGCGGAGACCGTCAAGGAAACCGCGAAGGAAACCGGGAAACCGGCGGCCAAACCAGCCGCCAAGGACACCGCGAAGGGGGCGTCAAAGGGAACCGGCAAGGAAACTTCGAAGGACGCCGCCAAGGGGGCAAGCAAGGGCGCAAGCAACGGCGCGACCAGTGCCCCCGCCAAGGATGTTGCGAAGAAGCCTGCCAAGGATGCGGGTAAGGATGCTGGCAAGAACGCAGGCAAGGAACCTGCGAAGGAGAAGCTGAAGCCCACGGCGGCCGCGCCAAAGTCAACGCCGACCGCTGGCGGCTCGGCCCCGAAGACCGCAGCCGCGCCGGCTGCGACGGCCACCGTCAGACCGACCGCCCCGGCCTCCGCCAAGCCCCTCGCGGCTCCGGTCCTGGCTCCGGCGACCCGCCAGCATGCCGCTCCGCGCAAGCCGGTCACACCGGCTGCGGTTGCCGCGACCTCCTCGACCTCGCAAGCCGACAAGGACACGCTGGAGACCGTGATCGAGCTCGTGCGCAAGCGCAAGGCGGGCGACGCCAGCAGTGCCGCGGCCACGATCTCCGATCCAGTCGCGCGAAAACTGGCGGAATGGATCATCCTTCGCAGCGAGGACAATGGCGCGACTGTGGAGCGCTACCGCGCCTTCCTGTCCGCCAATCCGAGCTGGCCGTCGCAGACCTTCCTGCGCCGGCGCCTGGAGGCCGCGATGTGGGACGACAGGCGCGACGACCAGGTCGCTTGGTCATGGTTCGAAAACGAATCCCCCGTGTCCGCCAAGGGCCGCTTCACGCTCGCCAAGGCGATGCTGGCGCGCGGCGACCGCGCCAACGCCGAACGTCTGGTGCGCGA
This sequence comes from Bradyrhizobium sp. RT6a, assembly GCF_040547675.1. Taxonomy (NCBI): domain Bacteria; kingdom Pseudomonadati; phylum Pseudomonadota; class Alphaproteobacteria; order Hyphomicrobiales; family Nitrobacteraceae; genus Bradyrhizobium; species Bradyrhizobium sp. RT6a. The sequence goes on along the minus strand of NZ_JBEPQC010000002.1, from coordinate 1,070,467 downwards.
TGCCTGGCGCAGCGACCCGATGTCGGAAGACACCGAGAACAACGCACTCGACCAGTTCGGCGCGCTGCTGACGCCCGGCGATCAGAAGGCACGGATGGACACGCTGCTCTACGGCAGCGAGAACGAGGCCGCACTGCGTGCTGCGAAGCGCCTCGGGGCCGGCTATGTCGCACTCGCCAAGGCCCGAATCGCCTCCCTCAAGAAAGCGCCGAACGCTCGTGCGCTGCTCGACGCCGTGCCGCGCGAGCTGCACGGCGATCCCGGCTTCATCTTCAGCAAGATCCAGCTGCTGCGCCGCGAGGAGAAATTTGCCGAAGCCGCCCAGCTCATGCTGTCGGCACCGAAGGATCCGGGCCGGCTCCACAATCTCGACGAATGGTGGATCGAGCGGCGCCTCCTGGCGCGCAAGATGATCGACACCGAGGAATTTCGCAGCGCCTATCTGATCGCGCGCGATGCGGCCCTGCCCTCCCGCGACATCTACAAGACCGAGCAGGAGTTCACCGCCGGCTGGATCGCGCTGCGTTTCCTCAACGATCCCGCGGCCGCCACCCAGCATTTTGCCCGCATCGGGATCGGCAGCGTCAATCCGACCGCGCTGGCGCGCGCCGGCTATTGGCAGGGCCGCGCCGCCGAAGCTGCAGGCCGCCAGCAGGAGGCGCGTAACGCCTACGCGCGGGCAGCCGAGCAATCCACCAGCTATTACGGCCAGCTCGCACGCGCCAAGCTCGGCCTGCCGCAGATCGAGCTCAACGCGCAGCCGCGCAGCCGCGGTGCCGAACGGCTGGAGATCGTGCGCGCCGCGCAGCTGCTCTACGAGCTCGACGAGCGTGAGATGGCGATACCTGTTCTCGCCGACATGGGCGAGAACGGCGATCCCGAAGCGCTTGCCGGCCTCGGCGAGCTCACCCAGCGCCACAGCGACGCGCGCGGCATGCTGCTGCTGGGCAAGGCCGCGCTCAATCGCGGGCTGCCGTTCGATTTCTATGCCTATCCCGTCAACGGCATTCCGCAGTTCACGCCGATCGGCCCCGAGGTCGAGCGCAGCATCATCTACGCCATTGCGCGGCAGGAGAGCGCCTTCAATCCTTCGGTCGTCTCCCCGGCGCAGGCCTATGGGCTGATGCAGGTGACGCCGGAGGCCGCACGCTATGTCTGCAAGCGGCACGGCGGGACCTACGATCTGGGGCGTCTGAAGAACGATTCGGCCTACAACGCCACGCTCGGCTCGGCCGAACTCGGTGGACTGCTCGAGGACTATCGCGGCTCCTACATCATGACCTTCGCCGCCTACAATGCCGGCCGCGGCAGTGTGAAGAAGTGGATCGATCGCTACGGCGATCCGCGCGACCCCAAGGTCGACGCGGTCGACTGGGTCGAGCTGATCCCGTTCTCCGAGACGCGCAACTACGTGCAGCGGATCATGGAGAACCTTCAGGTCTACCGCGCCCGCTTCGGCGGCGGCACGCGGTTGCAGATCGAAGCCGATTTGCGCCGCGGCGGCGGCAGCGTGGAGTAGCGATCATCCTCCCTCGACGCGCTGCGGTGAGTCCGTTGGCGGCAGCTGCCATCGTCGCCAGTACTTGAGCCACCGGCGAAGAGCTGGGGTGCGAAGCGTCAGGCGGGCTTTCTCGCGATGCCCGTTGGCGGCAAAGCAAAGGGAGAACTATTGGCCTTCCTTGCGGCGACGCCTGGCGCGACGGGGGGCTCCTCGGCCGGCGAGCGAGTTATCCCGACGATAATAGTGAGAGCGCCTTTCCCGCAGCCTGACACGGGACCCGTCGGCCGATCCGAGAGCGATCACCGCTCCTCAGCTTGTGGCGAATCGGGGAAAGAGGCAATCAAATCAATCACTTGCAAATGAACCACTCGACAGAGGCGATCGACGAGGAAGGCAGTCGTCCCCCGCGCGAGCCATCCGATCTAATTTGATAGCAAAATCAGTCGTTTATGCGGATGAAGGGAGCCTTTGTCCGCGCCAAAACCGCTCATAATACAGGCGCCAGAACCTCCAGCTTTGTGTCCGTTATCGCGGCGTTACGTTCTCGCCCCGGGAGCAAACCGCTTGGTTTCGGAATTCGCTGGGAATATTCGAGCAAAAACACACGCTTCCAAATTGACCAGCCCAAGTAATTAGATGCATAAGGCTCGCACCGGAGAGGTGGCCGAGTGGCTGAAGGCAACGCTTTGCTAAAGCGTCATACGGTCTCAAGCTGTATCGAGGGTTCGAATCCCTCCCTCTCCGCCACTCCGCGGCAGAATCTGAGATCTGTGCGTTCCTTCACCTGACACCCGACGGCGGTCTCATGCGGCTCCGAACCGGATGGGGGACCACGAGGGAACCTGATTCAGCGAAAGCCAGGTTCACCTCCGAAACGGCGTCCAAGACCTGATTCTCCGCTCAGTGGGCGGAGACCCACGCCCTCGCGTCGCGCTGCGCGGCCGAGATATCGGCGTCCGACATCTGTCCGGCGACTTCCTGGCGCAGTGTCACGGCGTCCTTGCGGCCCTTGAGCGCGGCGAGGTTGAACCATTTGTGCGCGGCGACGAGATCGACAAGACCGGAGCGTCCGCTCGCCCAATAGAGGCCGCGCTCGAACAGCACGTCCGACAGCGCGCCTGCGTCGATCGGCGTCGCGGTCTCCAGATCGAAAGTACCCTGAAACATAACGCATCCCCTTTTTTCTTATGCCGCCTCGTCCCCCGAGCGCGGCTCCCGTCCAATCAACTGTTCAACTCATCCCCGGGGCTTCTTGCCCGTGCCGTTTGCCGGCTTGTTGGAGGTAATGATGGCGGGCAAATTTGAATGGCAGTTTAAGTATCGCGATGAAGCAGACGTAAACGCGCCAGCCCCAGGCGCGCACGACAAATGCAAGAAGTCCCGGTTTCGCAGGCACTTCTGCAATTTGTCAGATTCGGTTTACCTTGGGATTTTGGGAGAACGATAACCATCGCGCACGGTGACGCGTGTCCTGTGGTGTCCCCGCCCGCTGTCGTCACCGGTATTCCAGAGATAGCAATGGTCTCACGAGAAGCCGCGGCGAACTGGATCGCCAGGTCGGAGCCAGGCGACGACACGGCGAATGGAGAAGCGGCGCGTGAACAGCGTGCAACAGCGCCGCAGCCTCCCTGCTCAAGAAGCGCGCATATGAAGAAACATATGGCTGGAAGCTCGACTGCGGCCATCCTTCGAGACGCCCGCCTGCGGCGGGCCGTCAGGATGGGGGATGAGTATGCGGCAGCATCAACGCAGATGGACGCAGCCGAGCCTTATCCTGAGGAGGCCCCGAAGCGGTCGTCTCGAAGGACGAGGCGCTCGCTCAGGCGTCGCCGAGACGTCACATGCGAGAGCCCGGCCTGCTCAAGAGCAGAACAGCCACGTCGCGGTCAGATCAACAATGTCGGGAGATGGGAATGCCGGCAATACCCCGGCCTCATGAGAACGAGGGCGTCGGCGAACACGTCAGGACCAGATTCCACGTTGGCCCGAAGGCCGCTTGTGAAATTGCGGAGCCCCTTACGGAGAACCGCACCGAACGAAGAAAACCTGTTTCTTCTGCCGGATCGGGCTTAGCGAGCGAACTCGCGAAGAGAACGATCCGACCGTTGACCTGATGTCTCGCCGACACCCTCTATCGTCGACCAGAACCTTTTGAGAGGCGCTGATGACGTGCCGGCTCTCTAGGAGCCGGCAACTTCAAAAAGCGAAGTTACTTCTTCTTGGCGACCTTGCGGGTCTTCTTCGCAGTCTTCTTCACTGCGCTCTTCGCCTTCTTCGCCTTCTTTGCCTTCTTAGCTTTCTTGGCCATGTTGCCCTCCGATGTGTGAGATGGCTTAATCGCTGCATGCAGTCGGGGATCGAGTGCACACTCATCCCGAATACACCAACACAACGAAAAAAACAGCGTCTCGCTTAAAGAAGTGTTGACGGCGAAACGCGCCTGCGCTGGCGAACGCGATGCAAGCGGACTGCATGAGTTGTGCTTGCGATCGCAGAGAGTGCCCGCGGCATCGACGTTTGCAAAAGATGCGACTGCAGAAAAACACTATGCAGCAAGTATTTTTCTGCACGCGCGCATCGCGCGCGATCGATGTCATGACGTATCGCGCCGATCGCGCGAGCGCCTCGCGAAGGCGCTTCGCGGACTCTGAGTCGCGACTTTTGGCAACGAAAATATTTTCATGATTAACGGCGCCAGGGCTCGTCAGAGCGTGTGCAAGTCGCCGTTTTGCGCGAATCGCGTGACGGCGATTCGGTCGGCGTGTCGCGTTCGATCGGGATGAAGTTCGTCGCCGAGGATGCGCGCGAGCGTCACATCGTGAACCGAAAGCGAGGTGACGACTCCTGTCCGTCACCTCGTTCGAACGCGCGAGGTCAGATGCCGAGCTTGGACTTGAGCAGCTCGTTGACGCTCTGCGGGTTGGCCTTGCCGCCGGATGCCTTCATCACCTGGCCGACGAACCAGCCGAGTGACTGCGGCTTGTCCTTGACCTGCGCCGCCTTGTCGGGATTGGCCGCGATGATGTCGTCGACAACCTTTTCGATCGCGGAAAGATCCGTGACCTGCTTCATGCCGCGGCTTTCGACCAGCGCGCGGGGATCGCCGCCCTCCTGCCAAACGATCTCGAACAGATCCTTGGCGATCTTGCCGGAGATCGTACCCTCGCCGATCAGGTCGATGATCCCTGAGAGCTGTGCGGCATCGACCGGAGAGTCCGTAATGTCCCGGCCTTCCTTGTTGAGACGACCGAACAGCTCGTTGATCACCCAGTTGGCGGCGACCTTGCCATCGCGCGCGCGGTTGGCGAGCTTCTCCAGCACGGTCTCGTAGAACACCGCGCTCTCGCGCTCGGCGACCAGCACGCCGGCGTCGTAGGCCGACAGGCCGAGATCCGCGACGAAGCGCGTCTTCTTCTGGTCCGGCAGCTCGGGCAGCCCAGCCTTCAGCTCGTCGACAAAGCTTTGCGAGAACTCCAGCGGCAGCAGGTCGGGATCAGGGAAGTAGCGGTAGTCGTGCGCCTCTTCCTTGGACCGCATCGACCGCGTCTCGCCCTTGTTAGGGTCGTAGAGCCGGGTCTCCTGGTCGATCGCGCCGCCCTCCTCGAGGATTTCGATCTGGCGCCGGGCCTCGTACTCGATCGCCTGGCCGATGAAGGTGATCGAGTTCATGTTCTTGATCTCGCAGCGGGTGCCGAGCGGCGCGCCCGGCTTGCGCACGGAGACGTTGACGTCGGCGCGCAGGGATCCCTTCTCCATGTCGCCGTCGCAGGTGCCGAGATAGCGCAGGATCGAGCGCAGCTTGGTCACATAGGCCTTGGCCTGCTCGGCATCGCGGATGTCGGGTTTCGACACGATCTCCATCAGCGCCACGCCGCAGCGGTTGAGGTCGACATAGGACATGGTCGGCGACTGATCGTGCAGCAATTTGCCGGCATCCTGTTCCAGATGCAGCCGCTCGATGCCGATCGTGGCGGTCTTGCCGCCGTCCAGTTCGACCACGACCTCGCCTTCGCCGACGATTGGCGACTTGTACTGGCTGATCTGGTAGCCCTGCGGCGAGTCCGGATAGAAATAGTTCTTGCGGTCGAACACCGAGCGCAGATTGATCTGCGCGTTGAGGCCTAATCCGGTCCGGACAGCCTGCCTGACGCATTCCTCGTTGATGACGGGCAGCATGCCCGGCATCGCCGCGTCGACCAGCGACACATGCGTGTTCGGCTCGCCGCCGAACGCGGTGGAGGCACCGGAGAACAGCTTCGCGTTCGACGTCACCTGAGCGTGGACCTCCAGGCCGATGACCATCTCCCAGTCACCGGTTGAGCCCTTCAGAAGCTTGTGCGTGGCCGTGCTCATGTCTTGCTCCCGAGCAGCGTGGCAGCGATCCGCTCCCACTCTGCTTGTAATGAATCCGTTGCCACGGGCTGGCCGGCCTGGCGGTACCAATAGCCGGCATTGCCAAGGTCGCCCTCGACGCGATGCAGATAGGCGTGCACCCAGGCGGCCTCGCGGCTGCTCTCGTCCTGGACGATTCTGTGCGCCTGGTCCCAGTCGCCCTTGGCGGCCCACCACAAGCCGGCGAGCGGCGCGCTGAGATCCGGCGGCGGCGCGGCGCCGTCGAGGCTGGCGATATACGCCGCCATGTTCACCACCATTTCGCCGGCGTGAAGCGGCCGGCGGCCTGCTCGATCACCTCACCGAGCGAGAACAGCGTCTCCTCGTCGAAGGGACGACCGATCAGCTGCAGGCCGAGCGGCAGGCCCTGCGCGTCCTTGCCGGCGGGCACGGCGATGCCCGGCAGGCCCGCCATGTTCACAGTCACCGTGAAGATGTCGTTGAGGTACATCTCGACAGGGTCCGCGCCGCCCTTCTCGCCGATGCCGAACGCCGCCGACGGCGTCGCCGGCGTCAGGATGGCGTCGACGCCCTTGGCGAAGCAATCCTCAAAGTCCTTCTTGATCAGCGTGCGCACCTTCTGGGCACGCAAATAATAGGCGTCGTAATAGCCGGCCGAGAGCACGTAGGTACCGATCATGACGCGGCGCTTCACCTCGGCGCCAAAACCTTCTGCGCGGGTGTTCTCGTAGAGTTCGTTGATGTTCCGGCCCTGCTCGCGCAGGCCGAAGCGCACGCCGTCGTAGCGCGCGAGGTTGGAGGACGCCTCCGCCGGGGCCACGATGTAATAGGCCGGCAACGCGTATTTGGTGTGCGGCAGCGACACCTCGACGAGCTCGGCGCCGGCCGCTTTCAGCCAGGCCGCGCCCTCGCTCCAGAGCTTTTCGATCTCGGCCGGCATGCCGTCAAGACGATACTCCTTGGGAATGCCGATCCGGATGCCCTTCACGGACTTGCCGATCGCGGCCTCGTAGTCCGGCACGGGCATGTCGACCGAGGTCGTGTCCTTCGGATCGTGGCCGGCCATCGAGCGCAGCAATATCGCGGCATCGCGCGTGCTGCGCGCGATCGGACCGGCCTGGTCGAGCGAGGAGGCAAAAGCGACGATGCCCCAGCGCGAACAGCGGCCGTAGGTCGGCTTGATGCCGACGGTCGCGGTGAACGCCGCCGGCTGACGGATCGAGCCGCCAGTATCGGTCGCGGTCGCACCCATGCACAGCAGCGCCGCAACGGCCGAGGCCGAGCCGCCGGACGAGCCGCCCGGCACCAGCGTCGTGTTGGAGCCATCACGCCGCCAGGGATTGCCGACCGGGCCGAAGCACGAGGTCTCGTTCGCCGAGCCCATCGCGAACTCGTCATTGTTGAGCTTGCCCAGCATCACCGCGCCGTCGCGCCAGAGCTGCGAGGTGATGGTGGACTCGTAAGTCGGCACGAAATTGCCGAGGATTTTCGAGCACGCGGTGGTGCGGACGCCCTTGGTCGCAAACAGGTCCTTGATGCCGAGCGGAATGCCGGCGAGCGGTCCCGCATCACCCTTGGCGATCTTCTCGTCGACGGCCTTCGCCATGTCACGCGCGCGGTCGGGCGTCTCCATGACGAAAGCATTGAGCACGCGCGCGGCTTCGATCGCGTTCAGATGCGCGTCGGTCAGCTCAAGGGACGTAAAAGTCTTGGCCGCGAGGCCCTTGCGGGCCTCCGCGAGCGTCAGCGATGTCAAATCGGTCATTTATTGATCGGGCTGCAGAAGAACGGAGACAGGGACTTGTCGTTGGCCGGGTCGTCTTTCTTGGCGGCCGCTTTCGCAGCCGCCTCGATCTCGTCGAGCACGGCATTGACGGCGACGTTGGGGTCGGCAGCCTTGCCCTGCCGCTCCATCTTGTCGAGATAGTTCATGTAGGCCTGATAGGCCTTCTCGTCGTCGCAAAGCATGCACATCGACAGCGTCCTAAGACTCTTTAGTTTGACGCGTTTTCTTTATGCGAACCGGCTTCCACTTCGCTCGAAAACGCTATGTAAATTACTCGACGACCTTGGGTACAAGATAGAAGTGACCTTCGGTCGCAGGCGCGTTGGCAACGATATCGTCGGCGATCTCGCCGTCATTGACCAAATCCTGCCGCTTCTTCATCTGCATCGGGGTGACCGAGGTCATGGGCTCCACACCCTCGACATTGACCTCCGAGAGCTGCTCGACAAAAGCGAGCATGGCGTTGAGCTCGCCCTGCAGATGCGGAACCTCGCTCTCTGAAACCGCAATGCGCGCCAGATGCGCGATGCGGCGGACGGTAGTGGCGTCGACGGACATTATATAAGGCCTCTCACGGCAAAACCTATGTGCCGTATAGCAGAGGCCGCTTTTGCGCCGCAACCGGCGCCTCCCGCCTATCCAGCCAGCGCTTTCAGGCGTGCCAGGGCCGATTCCGCCAGATGCCGCGTCAATTCGGCTGCCGGGACCTCGCGGCCCAGGGCGATCGCCTGCCCGGCCCAGAGATTGGTGAAATCCACCCTGCCCTGCTTCTCGGCCGCCGCCTTCAGCGGCCCCAGGGCCGTTGCGGCATGGGGAAATGGCGGCGCGTCCGGCGAAATCGGGCCGGCCTCGCGCATCAGGCGGTTTTGGACGCCGCGCGCCGGCCGCCCCGTCATGACATTGGTGATGACGGTGGAATCATCCCGTCCCTCGGCGAGCGCCGCGCGGGCCGCCGCACTGACCTTGGATTCCGGACAGCGCAGATAGGCACTTCCGATCTGCACGCCGGATGCACCGAGCGCGAAGGCGGCTGCAATGCCGCGGCCGTCCGCAACGCCGCCGGCCGCAATCACCGGGACCTTCACCGCGTCGACCACCTGCGGCACCAGCGCAAAGGTGCCGGGCTGTTCGGAGATCTTGTCGGTCAGGAACATGCCACGATGGCCGCCGGCCTCCGCACCTTGTGCGATCACCGCATCAGCGCCGTGCTGCTCGAGCCAGACCGCTTCCTTCACCGTCGTCGCCGAGGAGATGACGAGACATCCAGCCGCCTTGACCCGCTTGAGCAGCGCGTCCTCCGGCAAGCCGAAATGGAAGCTGACGATCTCCGGCTTCAGCTCCTCCACGACCTCGCAGAAGCCGGCGTCGAACGGCGCGCGGTTCGCGGCATTGATGGGTGCGGCGGGATCGAGGCCATGCTCATTGTAGTAGCCCGCGAGGCGCTGTTTCCAGCGCGCCTCCGCCTCGGCCGTGAGCTCGACCGGTGTGTGGCAAAAGAAATTCATGTTCACCGGCGCGGAGACGCGCTGCCGGATGATGTTGACCTGCTCGCGCGCCTTCTCCGGCGACAGCATTGCGCTCGGCAGCGAGCCGAGCCCCCCGCCTTGCGCAACGGCGATCACCAACTCCGCGTCCATCACGCCGGCCATCGGCGCCAGCACGATCGGGAATTCGGTCTTGAAGAGATCGATCAGACGACGGTTCGGCCACATGGTTGTTCTCTCGCACTTTAGGCGGACACGCTGGAATTGCGCCGACCGATTAGCAGTTGCTCGGCCTCGGTCGCAATCCGTTCGACGATTTCGGCGGCAGACGGAATATCATGGATCAGGCCGACCGCCTCGCCCGCGATCACCGCGGCGATGTCGAAATTGCCTGCTGCCTTCGCGGCCGCATACTCGGCCCCGACTGCGGCGACATTCTGCATCAGTTCGACCTCGCGGCCGATCCAGCGTCTGGCGTGATCGTTGACAAGGCACCGGCCGGTAAACGGCGCGGGCCAGACATTGTTGCGGGAGAGATCGAAAATGATTCCCCGCACTGTTGCGCCACTATCTGCCGCGCAGATGCGCCGCTTGGCCTCTTCCGCACCATCGGCCTCCTGGCTCGCGTAGAAGCGCGTGCCGAGCAGCACGCCGCTTGCACCGAGCATCATCATGGCCGCAAGTCCCCGCCCATCGGCAATGCCGCCGGCCGCGACCACCGGCACACGACCCGCGGCAAGATCGACGATTGCCGGCACGAGATCCATCGTGGTGCGCGAAGCGCCGTGACCGCCGGCCTCTGTCCCCTGTGCGATCAGGATATCAGCGCCCGCATCGAGCGCTTGCCGCGCCATCGTCTCGTCCTGCACCTGGCAGATCAGGCGTGCACCGGCGCATTTGATGCTCGCCGCGAAGGGTGCGGGATCGCCGAACGACAACATGATCGCGGATGGGTTTGCGGCGAGCGCAATGTCGAGAAGTTCGGGCCGCTTGGCGAGGCTCCAAGTTATAAAGCCGATCCCGAACGGCGCCTTCATGCCGGCGAGCTTGGCAATCTCCTGCTCCAGCCAAATCCTCTCGCCGTAGCCGCCGCCCAGGATGCCGAAGCCGCCGGCGCGGCTTACCGCCGCCACGAGGCGGCTGCCTGCCACGACGTCCATCGGCGCCAGCAGGATCGGATGCTCAATCTCCAATAGCGTGGTCAGCGACGTCGCGATCGGCATGGCTCCTCCCAGGTCTGGACAGTGAGACTAGGCGCGAATACCATTCTCTAAAATTGAATTCTTGCGAACGCTGCCATCTCAAAAGAGAAACGATATTATGGAACTCAGCGACATCCAGACCTTCGCCGCCGTCGCCCGTACCGGGGGCATCACCCGCGCGGCCGAAGAGCTCAACACGGTGCAGTCCAACGTGACCCAGCGCGTGAAGGCGCTGGAGGCGGAGATCGGTACGCCGCTGTTCGAACGCCATAGCCGCGGCATGACCCTGACCGGCGCGGGCAAAAGGCTGTTACCTTACGCGCAACGGATGTCCGCACTGGCGCGCGAGGCCGTGCTCGCGGCCTGCGACGACGGCGAGCCCAAGGGACCGCTCGCGATCGGCTCGATGGAAACGACCGCAGCGGTGCGGCTGCCGCCATTGCTCGCGGACTTTCATCACCGCTTTCCAGCCGTCCGGCTGAGCCTGCGCACCGCGCCCACCGCCGACCTCGTCGCTTGCGTGCTCGAAGGCACGCTCGACGGCGCCTTCGTCGCAGGTCCGATCGCGCATGCCGATCTCATCGCGACAAGCGCGTTCCGCGAAGAGCTGGTGCTGGTCAGCGCGCGGCGCTGGGCCACGCTGGCCGAGCTGCGCGCCGGCACGCCGGAATCCGGCCCGACCGCGCTGGCGTTCCGCACCGGCTGCACCTACCGGCAGCGGCTGGAACAGATCTTTGTCGAGTTCGGCTGGCCGTCAGCCGCACGCTTCGAGCTCGGCACGCTCGACGGCATGATCGGCTGTGTCGCCGCCGACATGGGCGTGACGCTGCTGCCGCGCGCCGTCGTCGAACGCAGCGCGATCAACGGCAGCGTGTCGATCCACGCACTGAGCCATTCGCACGCGCAGGTCGAGACGCTCTTCATCCAGCGTCGTGCCGGACATCAAACCAGCGCGCTGAGCGGGTTTGCCGGCTGCCTGAAGCAAGACGACGAAGTCATCGCAGCCTGAGATGCCAGCGCGTTCCACCGCGCGAAATTCTCCGTCACAAATCTGTCGCACTTGATCAGATCGACGCTGGGCGCAGCGAGTGCTGCGTTCAGCCGCCGCAGCATGGCACCGCGAAAAGTTTTGAAGCCCGCGGCTTTTCTACGTTAGGATGAGCGACTGGCCAGCGCGAAATCATAACGAAGCCAAACATCGGCAAAAACATCGGGAGGACTATTGATGCGCAATACGCTCGTGTTGTGCTGTGTCGCCGCGTTGTCTGCGACGATCGAAACAGCAAGCGCCCAAGACTGGACCAAATCGAAATGGGGGCCGAACGACGAGATCGGTGCTGCCAACTACATGACGCCCGAACTCGTGCTGAAGTCCGCATCTCTGGTGAAGACCGGAAAGACCTACGCACTCGGCATTCCCGTTACGTCCAGCACGCCGGCCTATCCGCCGCGCAGCTTCAAGATCACCGTGGTGCAGCCGGGACAGGCGGGCAGCGCAGGTCTCGGACCGAACAAGGCGACCTATAACGACGACATCCTGGACACATGGGTCGGCATCGGCAGCCAGCTCGACGGCCTCGGCCATCTCGGCGTCGAGCACGTCTACTACAACGGCAACAAGCTCGCCGACTTCGCCGATCCCACCGGGTTGAAGAAGCTCGGTATCGAGAAGGTCCCTCCGATCGTCACCCGCGGCGTGCTGCTCGACATGGCGGCGTATTACAACACTGATATCGTGAAGGAAGGCACCGCCTTCAACGCCAAGGAGATCGACGAAGTCGCCAAGAAGCAGGGCGTCGAGATCCGACAGGGCGACGTCGTCATCTTCCACACCGGCTGGCTCAGCCTGATCGGCAAGGACGACAAGCGTTATTCGGCCGGCGAGCCCGGTCTCGGCGTCGAAGGCGCAAAATACCTGACCAGCAAGGGCGTCGTCGCGATCGGTGCCGACACCTGGGCGCTCGAGGTGCTGCCGTTCGAGTCCAAGAACGTGTTCGAGGTGCACCAGATCCTGCTCGCGATGAACGGGACCTACATCCTCGAGAATATGGACACGGCCGCGCTCGCCCGGGACAAGGGCTACGAATTCCTGTTCGTGCTCGGCCAGCCGCGCTGGACCGGCGGCGTGCAGGCGATGATCAACCCGATCGCGATCCGTTGATCGGGAGCTGCCCATCACGGGCGAGGATGGCCTGCCGCCCGGCAAGCCGCCTCGCCCGCTCTTCGTTTGTCCCGCCCGTCATCGCGGCCTGAGATGCCTACGCCGCAGCGCGACGACGGCCCGGATCGCCTGGGGTCTCGCGACACCCCTCCGCATCATATCCGACCGCGTCCGCCTAGATTCGGATCTCCTCGTAGGACTCGATGAGACGCGGGCCGACCGAGGTCTCCTCGTGCGAGTCCGCGTCGGCGAGATTGCCGAAGCCGAGCTTGGTCAGCTTCGCAAGATCCGCAATCGAGACCTGAAATACGCTGACATCTTCCTCGGACATGCGCTCGAGCAGATCCGCCTCCTCGATCCGGTCGATCCCCATGACCAGCTCTCTCTGGCTCATCAGGAATGCCGCCGCCTTGAGGACATCGTCTTCGCGGTCGCGCCGGATCAGTATCTTCCAGAAATACTTCGGAATCTGGATACCACCGAAGCTCGGATCCTTGTGCGGCCGACCGGACGGATTGGGCACATTGGATCCATCGGCGTCCGGTCCGTTGAAGACCGGTCCGTTCATCACGATGCCCTTCTCCTTGCCTTCAAGCAGAACATTACGCGTGTAATCCTCCAACCCTGCCCAGAGCTGCTTGCCCTGGTTGAACGAGAAGAACTGCGGCGAGCAATTGGTGAAATGGAAGGAATCGTCGCCGTGTTGCTTGGCCTTGGCGACCGTATCGCCCCAGGTCGCATCCAGGCGGCGCACGAGATGACCGCGGTCGAACGGATTCTTGCTGCGATCCGCCTCGAAAGTGGCCTGCTTGCGGTAGAACTCGTCGCCGATCTGGGCGTCCTCGTCGATGCGCGGATCGCGCAGCCAGGAATCACCCTCGCGCTTGCCGACGTCCTGCTGCTTTCCGCCGTCGATATTGACGCAGCTGAAGAAGGCAAGCCTGCGCTGTTTGTTCATGACGACGCTATAGTTGAAATACTTCAGCTCGAACTGTTTGGACTTCCCCTTCAACATCGCAATCTCGGGTTTAAGTTCAGCGGGAATCTTCGGCAAGGCGACGGAGAATTTGCCGCTGCCGAGAAAATTAGTCTTGAATCCCGGACGGGATTTAAGCGTGCTCTGGTCGATATGCACTGCCTCCATGGGCAGACCGTTGTTCGCGCTGATGTGAGGCAACAAGCCGAGCGGCGGAGCGACCAAAGGCCTGCTGCCGTTCTGCTTGCCGCCATTCGGCGCCCCTCCGTTGCCTCCGGCCGGGACTGGCAGGCGAGCCAACGGGGGCAAAGAAACATCCTTCCTGAACATGGGCAGCGGCACGCGAAACGGGACCACCAGCGACGCGCCGTCGACGGATTGCTCGACCCAGACGTTGGTGCCGTACGGCGCTGTTACGATCGAAGGCGGCTGGGCTCTCTGGACCTCGTGCCGGGTCGGCGGCTCAACCTCGTCAAGAACCGGTCTGATCAGGGCATGGGAACCAACGGCAATCTTGAGATCGGCAACGATTGCACTGATCCGGATGCCTTCGTTGGCGATCCAGTCGATCGAGGTTTCATCCATCGATGGATCCCAAACCTTGCCGTCCTTGGTGAGAGTGCGGCCCTGCGCATTCTTCTTTGGAATACCGCTGTGGTGCAGCGCGACCACCTGCCAGAAGCGGTTGAACGCCGGCGAACCAGACGACCCGGCCGTCGTATCGGTGTTATACCAGAGGAAGTCTCCGACATATTTAAGCAGCTTGTTCTCGCGGACGCAGACCTGCTTCATCTGTCCGCTGGGATGCTGGATGATGGTGAGGTACTCGCCGGGGTCCGCCTTGCCGGGCGCACCGCTGAGCGGCAACCACCCCCAATTCTCAAGCTCCTCGTGACCTGACAGCGAGGTCGGCGCCACCGCGACGATTGAGAAATCGAGTCTGTCGTTGGTGTAGAAGAATTTGGCCGGCTCGAATCCGAACCGGATCGGCACCCGCTCTTCTCCCGAAATGTCCAGCTCATAATCGAAATCGGCGATCGAATTGGCTGCGTCGACCGGCTTGCCGAAAACGTGATGGTTCGTCATCAGCAGGCCCGGCCCGATCAGAAAGCCCGAACCATAGCCGAGCAGATTCGACTTCATGTCCCTGAGGTGAATGCGACACACCGAGCGCGAGGCCGCGGTGCCCTTGGCGAGATAGTTGATGCTGTCGAGATCATTGCCCTGGATGATCCGCTCCAGGCCAATCTCTGCCGCCTGCACGTTCCCCGTCTCCGCGAACAGCTGGCGCTGGCGCAGGATTTTCTTGTCGGAGCTTATCTGGATCGGGCCATCGCCTAATTTTCGGTTCAGGGCTTCAGGTGAAAACTCGGCTTGCTTAAATCGCCTTTCTGAGCCCGCGATCAGGCTTGGCTTGATGAGCATGATGACCTCTCAAAAATGACTGGACGAATCTGGACGTTGTCGGGGGCGCATCGAAAATTTGCGCGAAGGTTGCAGCGCCGCCGGACTGTCGGGTGCTGCCCATCGTTCTGGAAATCGGAGGCTTCGCCCCGCACTACTTTAGACTATAAATTTAATTTACCGCAACCAGAGCGTCAATCGATGCGCGCGGCCGGAGACGCGACATCATGCCATCGTCCGCGACGTCACCCGTGTGAGATTTGCCACAAATGGTCGATACACCTGCGCATCACGATTTCGCGCGTCGTGGTGCCGCCGGACGATCTACGGCCTGAGACGCCAGCGCCGCAGCGCCACGACGGCCCAGATCGCCTCCGACCACGCCGAACGGCCAGGCCCCTTGCAGGAAGCCGTAGGCCGAACCGAGCACGCAGGACATTGCGAACAGCAGCACGAACCAGTGGCTGCGGTCTTCCAGGGCGTAAGTGACCAGCATCGCCGTCACGGCGAACAGGCCAAATAGTGTCAGCGCATCCATGTTCCGGGTTCACTCCGCAGCGCGACGCGTGATATGCGCTAACACCATGCCGGCTCTTATCCTGCCTCTCGTCGATGCTGCAATCCACTGGCCCGAACGCGGCGGGTTGGTCGGCCTTGATCTGGGTACCAAGACCATTGGCGTTGCCGTCTCCAATCCGGACCGCCGGTTAGCGACCGGCGTCGAGACGATCCAGCGCAAGGCGTTCAAGCAGGATGCCGCCCGGCTGCTCGCGATTGCCGGTGAACGCAAGGCCGTCGGCTTCGTGCTCGGCCTGCCCATCAACATGGACGGCAGCGAGGGCCCGCGCGCGCAATCGACCCGGGCGTTTGCCCGCAACCTCGCCGGCCTGACCCCGCTGCCGATCGGCCTCTGGGACGAGCGCCTGTCGACCGCTGCGGTCGAGCGCGAGCTGATCGGCATGGACGTCAGCCGCGCCAAGCGCGCCGAAGTGATCGACGAGCACGCCGCGATCTTCATCCTGCAAGGCGCGCTCGACCGCCTCGCCAATCTGCGCGCAGCCCCGGGGCCAGGCTGATCCATGGCCGTCGTGATCGCGGCGCTCCTCCCCGTCTTCATCCTGATCGTGCTCGGCGTGGTGCTGAGGCGCACCCTGATGCGGCTCGACACGCAATGGAACGGGCTGGAGCGGCTAACTTATTTCGTGCTGTTTCCGATGCTGCTGGTCCAGACGCTGGTGAAGGCCGACCTGTCCAGCGTGCCGGTCGCCGGCGTCGGCGGCGCGCTGCTGCTGTCGGCGCTCGCGATGTCGCTGCTCTGCCTCGCGCTCCGCCCGGCTCTCGCACGGCTCGACATCGAAGGTCCCGCCTTCACCTCGATCTTCCAGGGCGCGATCCGCTGGCAGACCTATGTGGCGCTGTCCGTCTCCGCCAACATGTTCGGCGAGATCGGGCTGGCGCTCGCCTCGGTCGCGATGGTGGCGATCATTCCTCTGGTCAACGTCCTCAGCGTCGCGGTGCTCGCGCACTTCGCCGCGCCGGAGAAGCAATCCGCGCGCGCGATCGTCATGACGGTTGTCCGCAATCCCCTGATCTGGGCCTGCGCGATCGGCCTCGTCATCAATGTCATTCATCTGCCGCTGCCCCGGATCTGGCATGAGGTAGCAGACGCACTCGGCCGCTCCTCCCTCGCCATCGGCCTGCTCGTCACCGGCGCCGGACTGCATCTAAAAGGCCTGCTCCGCCCCAGCGCGGGCGCCGCTATCGGCGTGGTGTTCAAGCTGGTGTTGATGCCGATGGTCGCGCTGGTGCTTGCCGTCTGGTTCGGACTGTCCGGTGACAGCCTCGCGATCGTCGCGATCTGCGCCGCAGTGCCGACCTCGACCAGCGCCTATGTGCTGGCCCGCCAGATGGGCGGCGATGCCCCACTGCTGGCGCAGATCATCACGCTGCAGACGATTTTGGCGGCGATCACCATGCCGATCGCCATCGCGCTGGTGGCCTAACTCCCCAGCCACATCGTCAGCACCACCGCCGTCAGATTGTTCAGCGCGTGCAGCACGATCGTGAGCCAGAGCGAGTTGCTGCGGTAGCGCATGTAGCCGAACCACAGGCCGATGGAGAAGACCTCGGCGAGGAAGTACAGGTCGTATTGCAGGTGCACGACCGTCCACAGCAGCGACGACAGGATGATCGCGCCGGGCACGCGCAGGAAACTCGCCGACCAGCCGCGATAAAGGAAGCCGCGCGCCAAAATCTCTTCCGACATCGGCGCTGCCACGCTGAATGCGAACAACAGGAAGAAGGCTGCGCCCTTATCGCGGCCAGATTTCAACAGATCGGTCATGAAGCCCGGCGTGGCCTCGCGGCCGAGGCTCCGCGACATCGTCTCCCAGGCCACGACGATCAGGATGAGGCCAACGGCGCCAAACAGGAGTTGCTTCCAGGACGGCCAATGCAGCGCGAGATAGTCGACGAAGGAGGTCTTCTTGATGCGGATGGCAAGCCACACCGCGGCCAGTGTCGCCGGCAGGCCCAATATCACCGACAGCGCGAGCGCCTGCGGCTCGCCGCCGACGAGCTGAAGCGACGCGAGGTCCATCGGCAGGCCACGCTGTACCGCCAGCAGAACGATGGCGCCGATCTGTCCGACGAACATTGCAGCGAAAATGACGACGCCCCATATCGCCGTGCCCCAGAATTTCCAGACGCGCGTCGCCTCGTGCGCTGGCGTCGCAGTCAGCGGCGGATGATCGGGATTGAGCGAGTCCATCAAGGCGCTTTCATTGGGGAGCATTCCGGGCTGGTCGGATTGCGATCTACTTCGTCCGCGGCGGAATCGGGAAATCATAGGCCGCCCCGCCCGCCCCCGGCAGGGAAAAATGCCACCACTCCTTCGCATAGTTCACAAAGCCTTGCCTCGCCATCGCTGCCACGAGCCGCTTGCGCCAGGCGCGCTGGTCCGGACTGATCGACGGTGCGGCGGTGTGCCCTTTCACGTCGGTGCAGTCATAGCCGGTGCCCATGTCGACGCTGCCCTCTGGCGGGCGAGCCTCGACCGGCGCGGTACAGTCAGCGTAGGCCTTTGACGGGTCGTATTTGCCTGAATTGTCGGCCTTGAGATCGACCAGCGTGAGATCGAGCGCGGCGCCCGTCGAATGCTGCGAGCGGCTTGCGATGTAGCCGAGGCGGAATAACTCGGTCTTGGGAATTTTGGGATTGTAGCGCCGCTCGGCGGCCGTCTCGTGGCCGTTCTGCGACCACCTGACCATATCGAGCGAGGCCCGCGCCGGCCGGTAGCAGTCGAACATCTTCAGCGAGAGATTTTGCGCCGCCAGTTCCTGCTGCACCGCCTTCAGCCGCAGCCCCACCTCCCGCTTCACCACGCATTCGCCGGCGCCGTAGCCGGCGAGCGGACGGCCGACGAAATTGTTCGAGGTGGCGTAGCGGATGTCCTGGACGATGCTGGGGTCGACGTCGCGCAAATAGACGAAACCGCCGGGAAGCGATTGGGCATGGGCGGATGAGATGAAGCCGATTGCTACAAGAGCGGTAAGACCTGTTTTCACGATGCCTCCACATCCTCCGGCGTCATTCCGGGGCGGCTCGAAGAGTCGAACTATGGTGCGGGCTCCCGCACCAGAGAATCTCGAGATTCCGGGTTCGATGCTTCGCATCGCCCCGGAATGACGACAAGGTACAGATCGGGGGATAACTCCCCGCCCGGGCTTTGGCCCTTGCCCCCCCGGCCATCCCCGCCTATAGGTCTCGCTTTAATGACATCGAAATCGACCTTCGTCCTCGGCCACCGGCATTTGCTGGGCATCGAGGGCCTTTCCGCGGCCGACATCACCGGCCTCCTCGACCTGTCCGAAGAATATGTCGAGCTCAACCGCCAGGTTGACAAGAAGCGCACCGTCCTGCGTGGACGGACGCAGGTGAACCTCTTCTTCGAGGCTTCCACCCGGACCCAATCCTCGTTCGAGCTCGCCGGCAAACGGCTGGGCGCCGACGTCATGAACATGTCGGTCTCCTCCTCGTCCATCAAAAAAGGCGAGACGCTGGTCGACACGGCCATGACGCTCAACGCCATGCACCCGGATATCCTGGTGGTGCGCCATCACGCCTCCGGCGCGGTGGAACTGTTGGCCCGCAAAGTCGACGGTTCCGTGATCAATGCCGGCGACGGCGCGCATGAACATCCGACCCAGGCCCTGCTCGACGCGCTGACCATTCGCCGCAACAAGGGCCGGCTCGAGGGCCTCGTGGTCGCGATCTGCGGCGACGTGCTGCATTCGCGCGTCGCCCGATCCAACATCATCCTGCTCAACGCGATGGGCGCCCGCGTCCGCGTCGTCGGCCCCTCCACGCTGCTGCCGCCCGGCATCGAGCGGATGGGCGTCGAGGTCGCGCGCGACATGCGCGAGGGGCTCAACGGCGCCGACATCGTCATGATGTTGCGGCTCCAGCGCGAGCGCATGAACGGCTCCTTCGTGCCATCCACCTCCGAGTATTTCCATTATTTCGGGCTGGACCAGAAGAAGCTCGCCTACGCCAAGCCAGACGCCCTCGTCATGCATCCCGGCCCCATGAACCGCGGCGTCGAGATCGACACTGCGGTCGCTGACGGCGCCCAGTCCCTGATCCGCGAACAGGTGGAAATGGGCGTGGCCGTGCGCATGGCGGTGCTGGAAGCGCTCGCCCGCAACCTGCCGAACGCGTGATGCTCATGTTGACCGACCGCCGACCCATCCTCCTTGCCAATGCCCGCGTCGTCGATCCCAGCAGGGATTTCGATGGACCCGGCGATGTCCTGATTGCCGACGGCATCATCCGGGAGACCCGCCGCGGCATCGGCGCTGCCGGCGTCCCCGAGGGCACCGACGTCGTCAACTGCGCCGGCAAGATCGTCGCGCCCGGCCTGATCGACATGCGCGCCTTCGTCGGAGAGCCCGGCTTCAGCCATCGCGAGACCTTTGCCTCCGCAAGCCAGGCGGCTGCGACCGGCGGCATCACCACCATCATCTGCCAGCCCGACACTTCGCCCGTCATCGACAACTCGGCGACGGTGGACTTCGTGATGCGTCGCGCCCGCGACACTGCCATCGTCAACATTCAGCCGATGGCGGCGCTGACCAAGGGCATGCGCGGCGAGGAGATGACCGAGTTCGGTCTCCTCAAGGCAGCCGGCGCGATCGCCTTCAGCGACTGCGACAAAAGCGTGATCAATGCGCAGGTGATGCGCCGCGCCTTGACCTATGCGCGCGATTTCGACGCGCTGATCGTGCACTACACCGAGGATCGCGATCTCGTCGGCGAAGGCGTGATGAACGAGGGCGAGTTCGCGTCGCGGCTCGGCCTGATGGGCATCCCGAACGCGGCGGAAGCCGTGATGCTGGAGCGCGACATGCGCCTGGTCGCGCTCACCGGCGGCCGTTATCACGCGGCGTCGCTGACCTGCATCGAGTCGCTCGACGTGCTCAAGCGCGCCCGCGACGCCGGCCTCGCCGTGACCGCCTCGGCCTCGATCAACCACCTTGCGCTGAACGAGAACGACATCGGCCCTTACCGTTCATTCCTCAAGCTGTCGCCGCCGCTGCGCACCGAGGACGACCGCCGCGCGCTGGTCGCCGCCGTCGCCTCCGGCCTCGTCGACGTCATCATGTCCGACCACAATCCGCAGGACGTTGAGGTCAAGCGCCTGCCTTTCGCGGAAGCAGCCCCCGGCGCGATCGGACTGGAGACCATGCTCCCGGCGGGCCTTCGGCTCGTGCATAATGACGAGCTGGGCCTCAAGACGCTGATCCGGGCGATGTCGACCCGGCCGGCCGAGATTTTGGGATTGCCTGGCGGAACCTTGCGTCCGGGCAGCCCCGCCGACGTCATCGTGATTGACCCCGATGTCCCCTGGGTGGTCGATCCCGCCGACCTCAAATCGCCCTGCAAGAACACGCCGTTCGACGAGGCCCGCTTTACAGGCCGCGTGATGCGCACCATTGTCGGCGGACGGACCGTGTACGAGCATGTCTGACGTGCGGAGCTGCAGCCAGGGAATTTGCAGACATGGCACTTGAATTGTTCCTGCCGGTGGCTTTCGCCATCGGCTACCTGCTCGGCTCGATTCCGTTCGGATTGATCCTGACGAGACTCGGCGGCACACAGGATATCCGCTCGATCGGCTCGGGCAGCATCGGCGCCACCAACGTGCTGCGCACGGGACGCAAGAGCCTTGCCGCGGGGACCCTGCTGCTGGACGCGCTCAAAGGCACCGTCGCGGTGGTGATCGCCGGCTACATCGCCGGTCCCAATGCCGCGATGCTGGCCGGACTCGGCGCCTTCCTCGGCCATCTCTTCCCGGTCTGGCTCAAGTTCCGCGGCGGCAAGGGTGTCGCCGTCTATATCGGCGTCATGCTCGGGCTGTTCTGGCCGGCCGCGGTGGTGTTCTGCCTGCTCTGGTTGGCGACCGCGTTCACCGCCCGCTATTCCTCGCTCTCGGCCCTGGTGGCCTCGTTCATCACCCCGCTGTTCCTGTTGTGGTTCGGCCAGCCCGCGCTCGCGGCGCTGGCGGCAGTGCTGACGCTGCTGCTGTTCTATGCTCATCGCGAGAACATCAAGCGACTGCAATCGGGCAAGGAAAGCCGGATCGGCGAGAAGGCATAAGCCGGGAATCCACGGATACCGCGGCACCCCTTCTGCATTATATCCAAATGGTGTTCGCAACTTGCAGCCGAATCACGGCTGTATGGACGAACGGGTTCCTGGCTTGGCCCTGATCGTGGGCATGGCTCTACGCGGTTGCTCAGAATGAGCGAGAAGATTGTCAGCTCGCATGTTGAAGGTGGCTTGCAGGGCACTGCGGCAAGCCGGATGCTCTCGACGACGGACATCTGGTCCGCTGGGCCCTTGCCGCTTGTCGCACCAGCGCCTGCTTCCGTCTCGCCACCATCGCGCGAGCCCGATCCGATCGTGGAAGCGCGGAAACCGGTCGAAAGCGTAACTGTCGCAGCGCCCATCGCGCACGATCGAACGCCGGGGCAATGGCCGCCGCAAAAACTGTCGCTGGCGCTTCAGGGCGGCGGCACCTTCGCTGCTTTCACCTGGGGCGTGCTGGAGCGGCTGCTGGAGGAGCCATCCATCGCGATCGACACCATCAGCGGCGCCAGCGCCGGCGCCATCAACGCGCTGCTGCTCGCCTCCGGTTTCGCCGAAGGCGGCCGTGAAGGCGCGCGTGCGCGGCTGAACCGGTTCTGGATCCGGCTGATGCACGAGGCTTCGTTCCGATCGCTGATGCTGATCGGCGGCTTCTCGCCGGCGGGAAGCTCGGTCGCGTTCGGTCCGACGCTGCGCTCCGGCCAGTTCGATCCGTTCGATCTCGATCCGCTGCGGCAGGCGCTGTCGCGCGACATCAACTTTTCCGCGTTGCGCGACGCGCGCTGTCCGAAGCTTCTGATCGCGGCGACCCGGATCCGCGACGGACAGCAGCAGATCTTCAGCAACGACGTGATCACCGCAGACGTCGCGCTGGCCTCGACCTGTCCACCGCTGGTTCATTGCGCGGTGGAGATCGACGGCGAGGCTTATTGGGACGGCGGCCTCGGCGGCAATCCGCCACTGCTGCGGCTCGTGCAGGACACGACGAGCACCGAAATCCTGCTCGTCCAGGTCACGCCGGCGCGCGACAGCTACGTGCCGATCACGCTCGCCGCGATCGACCGCAGGCTGGACCAGATCGCGGCCAACGCCGCCCTCAATGCCGAGATCGCGGCGATGGAATGGGCGCAATCGCAGACCGGATCGTCGTTGCGGCTCTCAAGAATCGCCGCGGAAGATTTCGTCGACGGCCTGGCGCAGCGCTCGTCCACCGATCTCGGCCGCGGTTTCATTCGCGCGCTGCACCGCAGCGGCCGCGAGGCCGCCGGGCGCTGGCTCAAGCAAGGTGCCGATCACAGCGTAGCGCCGGCCGCATCCGGCCAGCGCATCGTTGCCCTCGAACCTGCGCTAGCCTGATTTCGCCAGCGCCTGCTCCAGGAACCACGCCGTCGCCAGCGCATGCGCGTCGTTGCCGAAGCGCGCGATCACCTGCACGCCGATCGGCAGGCCATTGGCCTTGAGCACCGGCACGTTGACGCAAGGGTTGCCCATCAGCGTCCAGAGCCTGTTGTAGCGGGGATCGCCGGTGCTCGCGAGCTCCTTGGCCGGCGGCGTGCCTGGCGCCGAATAGGTCAGAAGCACGTCGAACCGCTCGAACAATTCGCCGAGCTCGCGGCGCCCGCGGCGGCTGATCCGGCGTGCGTCGTCGTAGTCCTTGGGTGTGAGACCGACCGTCGCGTCGAGACTGGCGCGCAGCATCGGCGCGATCTCGTCGTGGCGTTCGGAAAATTCCCAGGCGAGCGCGCGATGCGCCTCGAAGTCCTGAATGATCGGATGGATGCGCCAGGCCTCCTGCACCGCCTGCGGCAGATCGATGGTCTGCACGCCGGCGCCGGCCTTCTCGGCGGCCTTGATCGCGGCCTGCAGCCCCTCCTCGGCGGCCGGCTCCACCGCACCGGCGAACTCCTGCCGGACCACCCCGATGCGCGGCGCCTTCGCCGGGACAATGCCAGTGAATTCGGTGCGGCCGGACATCGCCAGCAGTCCCCGCGCGAGATCTTCCGCGCGCGCGCCGAACAGGCCGACCGTGTCGAGCGCCCACGAATAGCATTTGACGCCGACCGTCGGCAGCATCCGGAACGACGGCTTGATCGCGGCGGTCCCGCAATAGGCCGCAGGCCGGATCACCGAGCCGCCGGTCTGGGTCCCCAGTGCCAGCGGGATCATGCCGGCACCGACCGCCGCGGCCGAGCCCGAGGACGAGCCGCCCGGCGTATGGCCGAGATTGTGCGGATTGAGCGTCGGGGTCGGATCGCGCGAGGCGAACGCCGTGGTCGTGGTCTTGCCGATGATGGTGGCGCCCGCCCGCTTCAGCATCATCACCACAGGCGCGTCCGCGCGCGGCTGCCAACCGCGATAGATCGATGATCCCATCTCGGTCGGGAAATCAGCGGTGTCGATGATGTCCTTGATCCCGACCGCGATGCCGCGCAGCGCCCCGGCGCCTTGCGCCTTCGCGGAGCTGTCGTGACGGACGAAGGCGTGGACGTCCTTCTCCCTGGCCTCGATGGCTGCATGCGACTGCGCGATGGCGGCCTCAGGCGAAAGCTCGCCCGCTTCGATGCGGCGCTGGAGGTCGGCGAGTGAGATCATGGCAAAACCCTTCTTATTGGGATCGCTTTTAGCATCGCGACGAAGCCGCGCAAGCGCACGCCACTGTTGCCCACGCCCTCAGGTTGTTCCATGCTGTGCCTGCAAGGAGCCGCCGTGGACGCCATCAATCCAAGTGTAGAGCTGACCGAAGCCGACAGGATCGACCGCCTGCGGCTGATCCGGTCCGACAATGTCGGGCCGCGCACGTTCCGGTCGCTGGTCGATCATTTCGGCACGGCGCGCGCGGCGCTGGAGCGGCTGCCGGATCTCGCACGCCGTGGCGGTGCGCAGCGATCGGCACGCATCTGTAGCGCCGACGAGGCGAAAGCCGAGCTTGCCGCCAGCCGCAAATTCGGCATCGCCTGGCTCGCGCCCGGAGAGGACGGCTATCCGGCGCGGCTGGCAACGCTCGACGATGCGCCCCCGTTGCTCGCCGTACGCGGCGACAATGCCACGCTGGTGCGGCCGATGATTGCGATCGTCGGCTCGCGCAATGCCTCCGGTGCAGGCTTGAAATTCGCCGGTCAGCTCGCCCGCGAGCTTGGTGAAGCCGGCTTTGTCGTCATCTCCGGCCTCGCCCGCGGCGTCGATCAGGCCGCGCACCGCGCCAGCATCGAGAGCGGCACCATCGCCGTGCTCGCCGGCGGACATGACTGCATCTACCCGCCGGAGCATGGCGCTCTCATCGCCGCGATCCTCGACCGCAAGGGTGCTGCGATCTCGGAGATGCCGCTCGGCCATGAGCCGCGCGCCCGCGACTTCCCCCGTCGCAACCGGCTGATCTCGGGCGCCGCGCTCGGCGTCGTCGTGGTCGAGGCGGCGCATCGCTCGGGCTCCCTAATCACCGCGCGCATGGCGGCCGAACAGGGCCGCGAAGTGTTCGCGGTGCCGGGCTCGCCGCTCGATCCGCGCGCCGCCGGCACCAATGATCTGATCAAGCAGGGCGCGACGCTCGTCACCGAAGCCGCCGACGTCGTCAACGCAGTCGCACCGATCATGGAGCGGCCGCTGATGCGCACCGCGAACGAGCCCGACCGCGAGCCGTTCGAAAGCGACCCGCAAGGACACGACCGCGACCAGATCACCGGCCTGCTCGGCCCTGCCCCCGTCACGATCGACGATCTCGTGCGGATGTCCGGCGCCTCGCCTGCCATCGTGCGCACCGTGCTCTTGGAGCTCGAGCTCGCCGGCCGGCTCGAACGCCACGGCGGTGGCCTTGTCTCGCTGCTTTAAGGAGTGTTCCGCTCGTCGAAGCGCGTGCGCGCCGAGGCGATCTGCTGCTGATGGGTGATCGCCCATTCGCCGAGTGCCTTCACCGGCTGCTGCAATCCGCGGCCGAGATCGGTCAGCTCGTAATCCACCCGCGGCGGAATGGTCGGGAAGATCGTGCGCGTGACCAGGCCGTCGCGCTCGAGCCCGCGCAGTGTCAGGGTCAGCATCCGCTGCGAGATGCCGTTGATCATGCGCTTGAGCTCGTTGAAGCGCTTGGGTCCATCACTCAGCATCATGATCACGAACACGCTCCATTTGTCGCCGACGCGCGCGAGGATCGAGGCGACGCCACGGCAGTCCGCGTGGTCGCGATCCGGCATCGGTGGGGCAGTCAAATCGATGTGCGCAGGTTTCAAGGATGTGCCCATGGCTCAAAAATGTGCGTTCTTGCGGGGATTTCGATAGTCACTCATGTAGCTCTGGTTACAAACTTATACCAGGGTGATCCCGAATGAAACTCCTCCACATCGACTCCAGCGTGCTCGGCCCCCACTCCGTCTCCCGGCAGGTCTCGGCCGCCATCGTCGACCGTCTCCGGCAGGCGACGCCATCGCTGGACATCGTCTATCGCGACCTGACGCAGAGCCCGCTCGCCCATCTCTCCGGCTCGCATCTGGCGGCCGCGCAAGGCGCGCCTGCGCCGGCGGAACTCGGCCCCGACCTCGCCGCCAGCAAGGCCGCGCTGGACGAGTTTCTTGCAGCGGACATCGTCGTGATCGGCGCGCCCATGTACAATTTCACGATTCCGAGCCAGCTCAAGGCCTGGATCGACCGGGTCCTGGTGGCGGGGAAGACGTTCAGCTACGGAGCCAACGGCCCGCAGGGCCTTGCCGGCGGCAAGCGCGTGATCTTCGCGATCTCGCGCGGGGGCTATTACGGCGCCGGCTCGCCCGCCGCGTCGCTGGAGCACCTCGAAAGCTATCTGCGGGGCGTGTTCGGCTTCATGGGCATCCATCACCCCGAATTCATCAGCGCCGACGGAATCCAGGTCGGGCCGGAGCATCGCGAGAAGTCGCTTGCAACCGCGCTTCAGGCGGCAACCAGCCTTCGCGCGGCCTGACGCAACGCGCACATCGTCGGCCGCCGCAACTCGGTCGCGGCGGCTGATCGAGCGGTGCGCGATCGGCGAAGCTAAAACCAGGCGCCCTGAATGCCGAGGATGACGGCGACGAGCGAGACGAACAGGCCGATGCCGGCAAAAAGAGCGACCCCGATGAACTCGGAGGTGTCGGAACGCTTGGCGGGAACGATGGTATTTTCAGTGTAAATACGCGGTGCTGAAATCGGGGAAATAATACGAGCTGCCTTTGGCATATCGGGCTCCCTTGAAATGAGTCTCGTGACCCCTGCCCGTAAAAGGGTCTTGGCAGCCAAAGCGAAGGTTCAACGCCTCACGCAAGGTTCAGAAAATACAGCTCGCGAGAGGTGGGGATCAGCCGGCGCAACCGCTTTGCGTGCGCCGACCGATTCAATTTTCACTTCAATTGATCAGCCACGATAGATCGGCGCACCGCTCGGCGAGGCGACCGCACCGCCGTCGACGAAGATTTCCTGGCCCTGCACATGCGCGGAATCGTCGGAGGCCAGGAACAGCACCGTCTTCGCGACGTGATCTGTTTCGCCAATGCGCCCCAGAGGCGTCGTCAGCGCGATCCGCTTCTCAAACGCCTTCTCGGCTTCGGGCGTCGCAGTCGCAGGTCCCCAGATCGGCGTGCGGATCGCACCGGGCGCGACCACGTTGACGCGAATGCCGCGCGGCGACAGTTCTGATGCCATGATCCGCGCCATCGCCCGCACGCCGGCTTTGGCGGCGCCATACGCCGAATAGCCGGGAATGCCGAGCACGGAGATCACCGAGCCGTTGAGGATGATCGAGGCGTTGTCGTTGAGATAAGGCAACGCGGACTGAACGGTGAAGAACACGCTGGTCAGATTGGTGCTGATGACCTTCTCGAAGACCTCCAGCGTGGCCGACCCCAGCGGGGTGCCGCCGGCGATACCGGCATTGGCGAACACGATGTCGAACTTGCCGAATTTTTCCGCGCCCTTCTTGATCGCAGCTTCGGTCGCGGCAATGTCGGTGGCGTCGGCGGCCAGCGCGAGCCCGTTCGGCCCGAGCTCCTTCGCGGCCGCCTCGAGCGTCTCCTTGTTGCGCCCGGTGATCACCACCTTGGCGCCCTCGGCCACGAACAGCTTTGCCGTCGCCAGTCCAATGCCGCTATTGCCGCCGGTGATCAGGGCCGTCTTGTTCTTCAGTCTCACGTTCGCCTCCAGTGGTTGCATCATAAAACTATGATTGCCATCTAGGGCATATGGTTTTATGATGCAACCACACAAGCGCGTGATCGGCTCTGAGATCGGGCGATCGCGAAAGGACTAAGCAATGGTGAAACGAACGAGCTTCGAGGGCGATACCTGTCCGATCGCACGCTCGCTGGAAGCGATCGGCGACCGGTGGTCGCTGCTGATCATCCGCGAGGCGCTGTTCGGCCTGCGCCGCTTCGGCGAGTTTCAGAGCAAGCTAGGCATGGCCAAGAACATCTTGTCGGCACGGCTGGGCTCACTCGTGGACCACGGCATTTTAGCAACCGCCCCCGCGTCCGACGGCAGCGCCTATCAGGAATATGTGCTGACGCCGAAGGGCCGCGGCGTCTTCCCGGTGTTGGTAGCGCTGCGCCAATGGAGCGAGGAATTCGACGATCGCCCGTCGGAGATCGCGACCATCCTGGTCGATCGCGAGAAAGGCCGCCCGGTGCGCAAGCTGGAGCTGCGCGCGGAGGACGGGCGATTGCTGACGCAAGCCGATACCACGCTGAAGCCACGGCCGGCGCCGCGGCGGCGGTCGGCGGGATAGCGGCGCGCTGTCTCTCCAATGTCGTCCTGGCGAAAGCCAGGACCCATTACCCCAAGCAGGAGTTTGGCGAAGACTCGTCACCCGGAATTCCCACCGCGCTCCGGTCGATAGACCTCGCGGTATGGGTCCTGGCTTTCGCCAGGACGACTCCGGAGAGAGAGAGAGAGAGAGCGTGATCGATTCCGCTCGGTCTTCGCTGCTACGACAGCTTGCGCTTGCTCCGCAGCCGCAGATGCTCGTCAGCTTCCAGCTTGGTCATGCCCAGGAGATAATGCAGCACGTCGAGCTTGTGCCGTTCGGCGAGCTTGCGCAGTGCCCCGACCTGCTCGGCGATGAAGGCGACCGCCTCCTCGACGCCGCCCTCCCCCGGTTCCTCGTGACGCGAGCCTCCAGCCGCGCGCGATGCGGCGCCCGCCCGTTTCTTTCCTGGCTTAGTCACCAGCCCCCACCCGAATCCATGCCCCGCAGAAACATTACGCCGACATCGGCCGCAACTCAAAGGTGGTGTTTTGCAACTTTCTCGATATGAAACTTTTCCCATCTGGATGGCTTTCAACACCCCTCGATTTGACAGCGAGGGCCTCACCACCCATGTTCGGGACGAAAGGGCCGACCCGAATCTCATCGAATTCGGCCCCAAATTTCCCCATAAGTTACTGGAACTACATGAATATCGTCATTGTGGAGTCGCCGGCGAAAGCCAAGACGATCAACAAGTATTTGGGCTCGTCCTACGAGGTTCTGGCCTCGTTTGGCCATGTCCGCGACTTGCCCGCGAAGAACGGCTCCGTCGATCCCGACGCCAATTTCAAGATGATCTGGGAGGTCGACCCCAAGGCGGCCGGCCGGCTCAACGACATTGCCAAGTCCCTCAAGAACGCCGATCGCCTGATTCTGGCCACCGACCCTGATCGCGAGGGCGAGGCCATCTCCTGGCACGTGCTGGAGGTCTTGAAAGAGAAGCGTGCGCTCAAGGACCACAAGATCGAGCGCGTGGTGTTCAACGCCATCACCAAGCAGGCGGTCACGGACGCCATGAAGCATCCGCGCCAGATCGATGGTGCGCTGGTCGACGCCTATATGGCGCGCCGCGCGCTGGACTATCTGGTCGGCTTCACCCTCTCCCCCGTGCTGTGGCGCAAGCTGCCGGGCGCCCGCTCGGCGGGCCGCGTGCAGTCGGTCGCGCTGCGGCTGGTCTGCGACCGCGAGCTCGAGATCGAAAAGTTCGTTGCGCGCGAATACTGGTCGCTGATCGCGACCCTGCTGACGCCGCGCGGCGACGCCTTTGAGGCACGTCTCGTCGGCGCCGACGGCAAGAAGATCCAGCGCCTCGACATCGGCACCGGCGCGGAAGCCGAGGACTTCAAGAAGGCGCTGGAAGCCGCCAGCTACGCCGTGACCGCGGTCGATGCCAAGCCGGCCCGGCGCAATCCGCAGGCGCCCTTCACCACCTCGACGCTGCAACAGGAGGCCAGCCGCAAATACGGCTTTGCGCCGGCGCACACCATGCGCATCGCGCAGCGGCTCTATGAGGGCATCGACATCGGCGGCGAGACCACCGGACTCATTACTTATATGCGGACCGACGGCGTGCAGATCGATCCGTCCGCGATCACCCAGGCACGCAAGGTGATCGGCGAGGATTACGGCAACGCCTATGTGCCGGACGCACCGCGCCAGTACCAGGCCAAGGCCAAGAACGCCCAGGAAGCCCACGAAGCGATCCGGCCGACCGACATGTCGCGCCGTCCCGACAGCATGAGCCGCAAGCTCGAGTCCGATCAGGCGAGGCTCTATGAACTGATCTGGAAGCGCACCATCGCGAGCCAGATGGAATCGGCCGAGCTGGAACGCACCACGGTCGACATCACGGCGAAAGTTGGCGGCCGCACGCTCGACCTGCGCGCCACCGGCCAGGTCGTCAAGTTCGACGGCTTCCTCGCACTTTATCAGGAAGGCCGCGACGACGAGGAGGACGAGGACTCCCGCCGCCTGCCCGCGATGAGCCCCAACGATGCGTTGAAGCGGCAGTCGCTCGCCGTCACCCAGCACTTCACCGAGCCGCCGCCGCGCTTCTCCGAAGCCTCGCTGGTCAAGCGCATGGAAGAGCTCGGGATCGGCCGGCCCTCGACCTATGCCTCGATCCTCCAGGTTCTCAAGGACCGCGGCTACGTCAAGCTCGAGAAGAAGCGCCTGCACGGCGAAGACAAGGGCCGCGTCGTGGTCGCTTTCCTCGAAAGCTTCTTTGCCCGCTATGTCGAATACGACTTCACCGCCAATCTGGAAGAGCAGCTCGACCGCATCTCCAACAACGAGATCTCCTGGCAGCAGGTGCTGAAGGATTTCTGGACCGGCTTCATCGGCGCGGTCGACGAGATCAAGGACCTGCGCGTCGCGCAGGTACTCGACGTGCTCGACGACATGCTGGGACAGCACATCTATCCGCCCCGCACCGACGGCGGCGACATCAGGCAGTGCCCGAGCTGCGGCAACGGACGGCTCAATCTCAAGGCCGGCAAGTTCGGCGCCTTCGTTGGCTGCTCGAATTATCCGGAATGCCGCTACACCCGTCAGCTCGCCGCCGATGGTGAGGCCACCGCCGATCGTTCGCTCGGCCAGGACCCCGATACGGGTCGCGATGTCTGGGTCAAGGCCGGCCGGTTCGGGCCCTACATCCAGCTCGGCGAGCAGAAGGATTATGCGGAGGGCGAGAAGCCGAAGCGCGCAGGCATTCCGAAGGGGACCTCCCCTGGAGATGTCGAGCTCGAGCTTGCGCTCAAGCTGCTGTCGCTGCCGCGCGAGATCGGCAAGCATCCGGAAACCGGCGAGCCGATCACGGCAGGTCTCGGCCGCTTCGGCCCGTTCGTAAAACACGAGAAGACCTACGCGAGCCTGGAGGCCGGCGACGAAGTGTTCGACATCGGCATCAACCGCGCCGTGACGCTGATCGCGGAGAAGATCGCCAAGGGCCCGAGCCGCCGCTTCGGCGCCGATCCCGGCAAGGCGATCGGCGATCATCCCACCCTCGGCACCGTCACGGTGAAGGGCGGTCGCTACGGCGCCTATGTCACGGCGGGCGGCGTCAATGCGACGATCCCGAGCGACATCGAGAAAGATGCCATCACGCTGCCGCAGGCGATCGCGCTGATCGATGAGCGCGCGGCCAAGGGCGGCGGCAAGAAACCGAAGAAGGCGGCGAAGCCGGCCAAGGCCAAGAAGGCTGCGGCGAAGGCCGCCGACGGCGATGACGCCGCGCCAAAAACCAAAAAGCCGGCCGCGAAGAAGGCGGCCAAACCCAAATCCGAATCCACCAGCAAGGCGCGCGCCGCCGTGTCGTCGACGGCCAAAACGTCGCCGACCAAGGCAGCTGGCGCCAAAGCTCCGGCCAAGAAAAGTGCCGGCACCAAATAGAGGTTAAGTGAAACGCAAGAATGACCGTGGCTTTCCCGACAGGGCAGCCATCGTCGCCTTCATTAAGGCAAATCCTGGCAAGGTCGGAACCCGCGAAATTGCACGCGAGTTTGGCCTGAAGAACGCCGACCGCATCGAGCTCAAGCGCATGCTGCGCGAGCTCGCCGACGACGGGCTCGTCAAGAAAAAGCGCCATACGATTTCAGAGCCGGACAGCCTGCCGCCGACGCTGGTCGCCGACATCACCGGGCGCGACGCCGACGGCGAGCTGGTCGCCTCCCCGACCGAATGGGACGAGGTCGAAAGCGGCGAACCGCCAAAGATCCTCATCACGATGCCGCGCCGGCCCAAGCCCGGCACCGCGGCCGGCGTCGGCGATCGCGCGCTGCTGCGGGTCGAGCGCTCCGATGAGACCGAAGGCCCGGCCTATCGCGGCCACATCATCAAGGTCTTCGACAAGACCAAGAGCCGCATCCTCGGCGTCTTCCGCAGCCTGCCCGAAGGCGGCGGACGGATCATCCCCGTCGACAAGAAGTCCGCCGACCGCGAGCTGAACATCGCCCCGACCGAGACGCACGGCGCGCAGGACGGCGATCTCGTCAGCGTCGACATCATCCGCTCGCGCGGCTTTGGGCTGGCATCGGGCCGCGTCAAGGAGAAGCTCGGCTCGGTCAAGTCGGAGAAGGCGATCAGCCTGATCGCGATCTACGCGCACGACATCCCGCTGCAATTCCGCCCCGCGGCGGAGCGCGAGGCCGAAGCGGCGGAGCCGGCCACTTTGAAGGGGCGCGAGGACTGGCGCGACGTGCCGCTCGTCACCATCGATCCGCCGGATGCCAAGGATCACGACGACGCGGTGCACGCGCAGCCGGATCCTGATCCCAACAACAAGGGCGGCTTCATCGTCGATGTCGCCATCGCCGATGTGAGCTTCTACGTGCGGCCGGGCACCGCGCTCGACCGCGACGCGCTCGATCGCGGCAACTCGGTCTATTTCCCCGATCGCGTCGTGCCGATGCTGCCGGAGCGCATCTCCAACAATCTGTGCTCGCTGGTGCCGGGCGAGCCGCGCGGCGCGCTCGCAGTGCGGATGATCATCGGCCCCGACGGGCGGAAACGCTCGCACAGCTTCCATCGCATCCTGATGCGCTCCGCAGCCAAGTTGAACTATGCCCAGGCGCAGGCCGCGATCGACGGCCGGCCGGACGACACCACGGGCCCCCTGCTCGATCCGATCCTGCGGCCGCTCTATGCCGCCTATGCCTGCGTCAAGCGCGCACGAGACGAACGCGATCCGCTCAATCTCGACCTGCCCGAGCGCAAGATCCTGTTGAAGAGCGACGGCACCGTCGACCGCGTCGTCGTCCCCGACAGGCTCGACGCGCACAAGCTGATCGAGGAGTTCATGATCCTCGCCAATGTCGCGGCAGCCGAGATGCTCGAGAAGAAGTCGCTGCCGCTGATCTACCGCGTGCATGACGAGCCGACCCTGGAAAAGGTCCACGCGCTTGCGGAATTCCTGGAGACGCTGGACGTTCCGTTCGCGAAAGGCGGCGCGCTGCGCCCCGCTCTGTTCAACCGCGTACTGGCGCAGCTCGAAGGCCACGACCACTTTCCGCTGGTGAGCGAGGTCGTGCTGCGCGCCCAGGCGCAGGCCGAATATTCCTCGGAGAACTACGGTCATTTCGGCCTGAACCTGCGCCGCTATGCGCATTTCACCTCGCCGATCCGCCGCTATGCCGATCTCGTCGTGCACCGTGCGCTGGTTCGCGCGCTCGGGCTCGGCGAAGGCGCGCTGCCCGACACCGAGACGCCGGAAACCTTGAGCGAGGTCGCAGCCCACATCTCGGTCACCGAGCGGCGCGCGATGAAAGCGGAGCGCGAGACCGTCGACCGCCTGATCGCGCACCATCTCGCCGACCGCATCGGTTCGAGCTTCCAGGGCCGCGTCTCCGGCGTCACGCGCGCCGGCCTGTTCGTCAAGCTCGCCGAGACCGGCGCCGACGGCCTGATCCCGATCCGCTCCTTGGGCACGGAATATTTCAACTATGACGAGGGCCGCCATGCCCTGGTCGGCACGCGCAGCGGCACCATGCATCAGCTCGGTGACGTCGTTGACGTCCGCTTGATTGAAGCAGCCCCCATCGCAGGCGCGCTACGCTTCGAGCTGCTGTCGTCATCGTCCGGCGAGACCGCGCCGCGGGGCCGCAGGTCATCCGGTCCGCAGCGCCGCCCCTCGTTCAAGGCGCACCCCGGGCGCAGTCCCGACAAGAAGCGCAAGCCGGACAAGCCGAAGAAACCCAGCAAGGGCAAAAAGGCCAAGGGAAAAAGCAAGGGCAAGGGCCAGAAGGGCAAGGCATGGTGAGCGCAGCCCCGAAGATCTGGACCCGCGAGACCGGCCTTGTCGAGAAGCGCGACGTCTTTGCTGCGATGAGGCGCGGCTTTCGCGGCCGCTGCCCGCGCTGCGGCGAGGGAAAGCTGTTCCGCGCCTTCCTGAAGACCGCGGACAATTGCTCGGTCTGCGGCCTCGATTTCACGCCGCATCGCGCCGACGATTTGCCCGCCTATCTCGTCATCGTCATCGTCGGGCACATCGTGGTGCCGGCTATTCTGTGGATCGAGACCAACTACACCACGCCGGTCTGGATCAGCTTCGCGGCCTATCTGCCCTTCACCTTCGTCGCCTCGCTCGCCCTGCTGCAGCCGGTGAAGGGAGCCGTGGTCGGATTGCAATGGGCTCTGCGCATGCATGGGTTTGACGAGAACCCGACCGATGGTATTCCGCCGGTGTAAGCAAAATAAGCAAAAGTGGTTTGGGTGAGGACATGACGGATACGGCGCAGGCAGAAAAGGCGAAGATCCACGAGGGCAAGGAAGCCGATCATCATCCTTATTTCCGCCCGCGGGATGCGGCGACCCTGATCCTGGTCGACCGCAGCGGCACAACTCCAAAAGTCCTGGTCGGCAAGCGCCACGACAACGTGGTGTTCATGCCCGGAAAGTTCGTTTTTCCCGGCGGCCGTGTCGACAAGGACGATTATCGGGTGCCATGCGCGGCGCCTGTAACCGCCGAGCTTGAAGCCAATCTCGCCAAGGGCAGTCCGAAGACGCCGGCCTCGCGCGCGAAGTCGCTCGCGATTGCCGCGATCCGCGAGGCCTGCGAGGAAACGGGTCTCTGCCTCGGGCGCAAGGCGGAGGTGAAGGCCAAGCTCGAAGGTCCCTGGAAGCCTTTCGCCGATGCGGGCCTGTTGCCCGATCCCTCCAGCCTGTTCCTGATCGCGCGCGCGATCACCCCGCCCGGCCGCGTCAAGCGGTTCGACACCCGCTTCTTCACGGCGGACGCCTCCGCGATCGCCCATCGCGTCGACGGCGTGATCCATGCCGATGCCGAGCTGGTCGAACTGGTCTGGGTCGAGCTCGGCTCAAAGCCGCTCGCCGATCTGCATCCGATGACGCGCAACGTGCTCAACGAGCTCGACACCCGCCTCGCCACTGGCCCGCTCCGCCACGACGCGCCGGTGCCGTTCTTCCATTTCTACGGCGGCAAGATGCAGAAGGATATTTTGAGCTGACTGGCCGCGCGGGCCCACGTCTCTCCTCCGTCATTCCGGGGCGCGCGAAGCGCGAACCCGGAATCCATTCATCACCGTCCTTGCTGCTCGATGGATTCCGGGTTCGCCGCTACGCGGCGCCCTGGAATGACGGGTTTGTGCTGAGCTGATATCGAAAAACAAAATAATCTTCCCGCCTTCCCCGATGGCGGAGTTCCAGGGCATGCCTATGTCTTCCGGAACGACACCAAAAACGGACACCGGGCGATGGCACAACGGCAACTCAAGCTTGGCGCGTTCATGCGCCCGATCAGCATCCACACCGGCGCCTGGCGCTATCCCGGAGCCTGGCCCGACGCCAATTTCAACTTCGGCCACATCAAGACGCTGATCCAGAAGCTCGAGGCCGGCAAGTTCGACGCCTTCTTCATGGCCGATCACCTCGCCGTCTTGAACATGCCGGTCAATGCGCTCAAGCGCAGCCACACGGTCACCTCGTTCGAACCATTCACGCTGTTGTCGGCGCTCTCCGCCGTCACCGAGCGGATCGGCCTGATCGCGACGGGCTCGACCACATTCGACGAGCCCTATCACGTCGCGCGGCGCTTCGCTTCGCTCGACCATCTCAGCGGCGGCCGGGCGGGCTGGAACATCGTCACCACCTCGAACCCGGATGCGGCGCTGAATTTCGGTCTCGACGACCACATGGAGCACGCCGAGCGCTACAAGCGCGCCCGCGAGTTCTACGATGTCGTCACTGGCCTCTGGGATTCCTTTGCCGACGACGCCTTCGTGCGCGACGTCGAAAGCGGTGTGTTCGTCGATCCCGCCAAGATGCATGTGCTCGACCATCAGGGCAAATATCTCAAAGTGCGCGGCCCCCTCAACATCGCCCGCCCGGTCCAGGGCTGGCCGGTGATCGTGCAGGCCGGCGCCTCCGAGGACGGCAGGCAGCTCGCCGCCGAGACCGCGGAAGCCGTCTTCACCGGCGGCGGCAGTCTTGCCGACAGCCAGAAACTCTATGCCGACATCAAGGGCCGCATGGAGAAGGTCGGCCGCGATCCCGAACACCTCAAGATTCTCCCCGGCGCCTTCGTCGTGGTCGGCGACAGCGTCGATGAAGCCAAGGAGAAGCGCGCGCAGCTCGACAGCCGCGTGCACTATGACAGCGCCATCGCCTCGCTCTCGGTCATCCTCGGCACCGATGCCTCCGGCTTCGATCCGGATGGACCGCTTCCCGAAATTCCCGAGACCAACGCCAGCAAGAGTGGCCGCCAGCGCATGGTCGACCTCGCCGCCCGCGACAAACTCACGGTGCGCCAGCTCGCCCAGCGCGTCGGCGGCTATGGCGGGCTATCCTTCGTCGGGACGGCCAAAACCATCGCCGACCAGATGGAGGAATGGCTGGTCGGGCGCGGCTCCGACGGCTTCAATATCATGTTCCCGTTCCTGCCCGCCGGCCTCGACGATTTCGTCGACAAGGTGGTCCCGGAGCTGCAGCGCCGCGGGATTTTCCGGAAAGAGTACGAAGGGCCCACTTTGAGAGAGAATCTGGGCTTGCCGCGGCCCAAAAACCGGTTCTTCGAGGCGTAATCGGGCCGATTTGAGCGGTTTTCGACCCCTAAAATCTTGACATCAAGCCGTTTCTGGCTAGGTTGCCGGCCAACGCGGGCCATTTGGCCGGCTCCAGATTCCCTTCATTCCTGAGGTTCTGAACATGGCCAAAGCGGTCACCATCAAGGTCAAGCTCGTGTCCTCGGCCGACACCGGCTTCTACTACGTCGCCAAGAAGAATTCGCGCACCATGACCGACAAGCTGGTCAAGAAGAAGTACGACCCCGTGGC
The DNA here is from genome assembly GCF_040547675.1 of Bradyrhizobium sp. RT6a. NCBI lineage: Bacteria > Pseudomonadati > Pseudomonadota > Alphaproteobacteria > Hyphomicrobiales > Nitrobacteraceae > Bradyrhizobium > Bradyrhizobium sp. RT6a. The sequence goes on along the minus strand of NZ_JBEPQC010000002.1, from coordinate 1,033,427 downwards.
GCGCAAGCACGTCGAATTCCGCGAAGCCAAGATCAAGTAAGAAGATCAAGTAAGATCGCGGATAGACTGAAGAACTTCTGCGGGGCCCTTTCGGGCCCCGTTTCATTTTGTACCCTCCTCTCTCGTGTCCCGGACGCGCGGCAGCGTGCAACGCTGCTGCGCAGAGCCGGGACCTAGAATGCAACACGGCACGCCGCGGAGACATGGGCCCCGGCTCTGCAGCGCACCGCTGAAGAAGCGCTGCGCTGCGTCCGGGGCACGAGAGCTGAACTCGGCGCGGTGAGTCATCCGCAGGCGTTTCATCAACCCCCGGTTGCTCGGCGCAAAATGTATGTTACCGTGCACTTGCCGGGCAGAATGTCCGTCCCGGCTTTGGAAGGACATGGTCATGAGATTCTCATCAAGCCTTGTCGTGCCTTCAGCCGTCGCTGCCTTGTCAACAATCTTGCTGTGCGCGCCGGCAGCGTCGCAAATCCCAACCGGCTCCGCCGCCACGATTCCCCCTGTAACGGTCGACGCGCCGAAACAGGTGGCAAGGCCGCACGTGCTGGTGCGGGGTGCAAACACAATTGCGCCGCGTCGGACTGCGCCAACAGCTCAAACGTCAGCCGCGCGCACGCCTTCTTACGCGCCGGGTTCTGTGATGGGGAGAATTGCCAGCCTGGAGAAAGTCGCCAGCAGCTGCAACGGTGGCTGTGCATCGAGCTTTCCGAAAGGCAAGGAGCCTTGGATCGGATGTAGCGAGTCGGGCGGCCAACTAGACTACGGACCCTTCTCACCAACCTGCCGAGACACCATCACCCACACATCTTACCTGGGTTGCGTCGAAACAAAGACGTTCTTGGGCGAAGGCCGCAACAAGGCCCACTGGTTGTGCAGCAGCCTGGCCGCCGGCAACAGGTTTAAGGTCGCCGATCTCAAGCGGTCAGGACGCACGCGTTAGTTCATACCGCTGGCGTAGCGAACAACGAGCCGCCAGCCTGCCCAAAAGCTGGCGGCTTTTCTTTTCGCCTTGCTGCAGTACCGCTGCGCTCATTGCATCGAACTTGATCTCCCTCAACCTTGCTTGCCGTTCTTTCCCATAGCCTCAGTTTGGTTCCGCGCAAGCGGGGGAGGAACGATGCTCGTAAGAAAGCAACAAATTGTGCCTCAACGGCCAAGCTCGAGCGAATTGAATGCGCTCGCCGGGCACGCTGTGTTTTGCAGCGAATTCAAATATCGACGCGGCACCGAGATCTTCGGAGAGGCGGAGCCGATCCAATATCTTTACCAGGTCAAGAGCGGGGCGGTTCGAAGCTATAAATTGTTGGCCGACGGTCGGCGGCAGATTATGGCCTTTCATTTGCCGGGTGACATCTTCGGCGTCGAGAACGGTGCAGTTCACCGATTTACCGCCGAGGCGATTGTGGAAACGATTGTCCGCCTGACCGACCGCCAGAATGTCGCTGAGCACGAGCGTGGCAGTGCGACCGTGACCAACAACGTGCTCAGGCTCGTCACCGGCAGCCTTCAACATGCCGAAACTCACATGCTGTTACTCGGGAGGAAAACGGCAATCGAGAAGGTCGCGGCTTTCTTGATCGAGATGGACGTCCGCTTGACTGCGGCCGGAATTATGAGCCTCCCCATGAACCGTCGCGATATCGCCGACTATTTGGGGCTGACGCTGGAGACGGTGTCACGTGCTCTGTCACAACTCAGGGATCGTGACATTCTCAGCTTCATCGGGCAGTCCCAGCGACAAATCATATTGCGGGATCGAGCAAAATTGACCGAGTTCGATCAATGAGCGGAATTGATGCATTTGGCCCGGGACAGACCAAGTGTGACCCACCTCGCAGAGCGCCGTGACCGGTTTCAATATCTCCAGCGGGATCGTTGCATGAACCTGGTCCATTCCCGTGAAGAGCCATTTGCCGTTGCTGGATCCGCTGCGCTTCGCCGCCGCCCTCGGCGTCGCCATGTTTCACCAGATGTTCTGGTCCTGGGCTTGGACCTCGATCGGCGTCCCGGGTTTCGAGCGCACCGTCGCCGCCGATGTTCTCTACCCGTCCGCCGCGCCCTACACATGGTTCGGCTGGGTCGGCGTTGAAATCTTCTTTGTCATTTCCGGTTTCGTCATCGCGAATTCCGCGAGCACATCTTCGCCGGGCGAGTTTCTCCTTGGCCGCGCGCTCAGGATTTATCCGGCGGTCTGGGTTTGCGCCACCGCGACCTTCCTCGTTCTGCTCCTCTTCGGAAGCGGACCCGCATCCGAATTCATTCGGCCCTACATCCACGCCATGCTGATGGTCCCGAAGGGCGTCACAGGCCAATGGCTTGACGAGGTCTACTGGACGCTGGCCGCCGAGACGGCATTTTATGGTCTCGTGTTCTGCGCGATGCTCACGAAGAGGATCACCCTGCGGCACCTGGCCTGGGGGCTCACCATCTACAGCGCAATCTTCAATGCCGTCGCGCTGCTCGTGCTGTCTTGCACGACGCCGTCCGACTTGCCTTATCTGGTCATTCTAATGTTCCGGGTGCCGTGCGCGGCGTTCCTGCTGACGCATGGCTGCTTCTTTGCGCTGGGGATCTGGCTGTTCATCTCCGCGAACAGACAATTGACGGTGCTCGAACAGATCGCAATTGCCATCACGTGCCTTTCGGGCGCGGCGGAAATCTACTTCTTTGCCTCGTTTTTCTTGACGTCCATCCCCGCCATCGCGGATCAATCAGCCCTAGTGCCGATCATGGTGTGGGCGGCTGCGGTGCTCCTCATTGCCCTCGCCGCGAACCGGCACCGGCGCTCTGCGGGCAGAGCCTCTCCTGAAGCACCAGCCTATTTGAGAACGCTCGGACTGATCACCTATCCGCTCTATCTCACGCACAACGTCATTGGCACCGCGATCATTCGTGCCCTGGTCGATGCCGGCTGGGACGCCACCTCGGCCGTATGGGTCGCGCTGGGCATGCTTGTTCTGGTCTGCTGGTTCATTTGCGCGAAGGTCGAGCCCGCCGTCAGAGGCGCGCTGATGCAAACCCTTTCGTATTTCGGAAAGCTGCCGGAAAGGCAGCCGGCATCGCGCCGCCCGGCACTGGCGCAGGGGCTGCGACTGTACCCCGCACGTTCCCTGTCGCGTCCCGGACGCGCTGCAGCGTGAAACGCTGCTGCGCAGAGCCGGGACCCAGAAAGCGACACAGCACGCTGCAGAGACGTAGGTCCCGGCTCTGCAGCGCACCGCTGAAGAAGCGCTGCGCTGCGTCCGGCAAGGAAAGCACGAGCGAGGCGCGCTTCTGGAAGCGTCGCCTCCGCTGTGCGCGCATGAGACGATGTTGAGCCGTGCCGCACCAATGTCGGCTATGGGCCAACAGGCGACTTTCGCGAAAGCAGCCGCCTGCCGAGAGAGTCTTATAGCGACCGAACTTCAAAACCAAATCCTGCCGCCTCAATGGCGGCCAAGGTCTTGGCAAAGAACCACTCGGCTTCGTTTGGAATTGGAAACTTTAAAAACACTGAAATTATAATTGCGCGTCCTGCAAGCTCCGGACGTTTCGCGGTCATCTCACCGCATTCAATAAAGCGGAGATAGGCATTGAGCTTTTCTTGCAGGATAAAAAGGTGGGATTTGACGTCCTCCCACGGGAGGTGATCTGAAATTGTCAGGACGGCTCTGCCGGTGGGATCATCTATCCCGATAAAATCGACAACTTCGATTTTCTCAACGGTCATCTGGCTTAATCTTGCGCTGCTCGCCATTGACCTTGCCCGCGTTGCGCGATGTCCGGAATGGGTCACAAGCGGCATTCGGCCGGATGCACACGGTCGGTCGGCTATGGGCCAGAAACGGAAATCTGCCCTTCAGAAATACCTGCATGCTAGATCATAGCGCCGGACGTGAGGTGCGGGCTCCATCACTGCGACCTGAGCACGATCACCAACTTCCCCCACGAAGCGCCCGCAGGGCCGAACGACAACGTCGACTGGCGGTACCTTGTTCGCCTCCCATTGCTCAATTTCCATTTCGACAATGTCGTTCGAACACTCCCTCGACACGCCAAGTACGCGGCCGGAAAGGATCTTCGCTTCGGGACGGGGCTTATCGCATGTTGTAAACTGGTATTCTGCGCGGCACCTAACCGGAACGCATTGCTTGTCTTGTGCGGAAGCGAGTGGTTGAACAATCGCCATCAACGCAAAGAAAAGAAGAGTGCGAGCGACACAAGTCTCGGCATTCTGGCTCTTAGCTCCGCTTGTTCGATGCCGCTAGGTTCTGCGAGCATAAGACATGATGGTCTCGGAGGGCAAATGACCGCTCAGGGTCAAAATGCGAAGAACTCAGGTTGAGCAAATCTGGTCCGCTCGACCACGATGAGCGGACCTCCGACAGACCCGGCGCAACTTCGCAGTTGGGCCAATCTGCGGATTAGTTCCGCGAGTGGTCGCGGTACTGTTTCAGGGGCCGGCGGTGCCATTTCGTTTAGCGATACCTCGTTCGACGAAGTTTGCTGCATCCTCCGCCGACATGTCCTGACCGTAAAGCCTCCGCACCGCCGGGCTTAGCCGCTCGGCAAAGGTGACGACCAGCACATTATTGCCGGTGACCTCCTGCTGTCCCATCTGTTCGGCGTGGGCCTCCGCGCGCTGCATTACGCGCTGAAACGCGGCCGTGGGGCGAGATCCACCTATGGATATGCCAGTTTCGACAACGATGGATCGCAAATCATTGTCAATATAGTCGGTCAGGCTTTTCTTGATCGCCGTAAGATCGACACGGCAAGCCTGCATAACCTTTGAGGCGTTTGGATCATCGGTTAGCGCGAGCAGCAGATGCTCACACGTCGTGTACTGATGCTTTCGCGCGTCACCATGAGCAAGAGCGCGCTGCAACGTGCGTTCCAGTTCGCTGGAGAAACGAGACACTCGGGGTCTGATCCCTGCATCGATCGTTGCGGGTGATGGCGTTGTCGCTTCGGCCCGGGGCGTGCTGACCTCGCCTCGAATTGTAGCAGCAAGCGTGTTCCAGTCCGCAGCGCCAAACGCTTGGGCAATCAATTCAAGGCTTTGGCTATTGGTGATCTTCAGGCCGTGATCGCCGAGGAAGACCCGGGCCGTATGCGCCATGGTCTTTGCGTCGCGATAGTCGCGCATGATCTTTCATCCTTTGCTTGAACGAAGCCGAGGTGCCAGGCGCTTGCGTTGCTGACCCGTTCGTTCGGGCAAAGGGTTTAGAAAGATCGATGATACGTTCACCATCCCCAATTGGGGCGCAAGCGGCAGGTCGTATCTACCTCAAGTCATCATGATCTTGTTGCAAACTGCTGTCAATTGCTCCTGACGAGATGGATCGTGTCCGTCTTGGGTCGATCGCGTCGGTTCAGCCGCGTCTCGGCCATGTCTCGTCTAACCTCTAAAGCTGACTGGCCGGACTCCTTCGCGAGTGTCTCCTCCAGGCCAACTAGAGACATACTCCTTGAAGTTTCTACTCAATTTGGTCTCTACTAATGGGAGCCCTTGGGGATTTATATGTCGGAGCAGCAATATTCCCGTCGTGAGGCTGTTTCATCGCTGGCTGCTACAGTCGCCTGTGCATTGGCCGGCCCCATCTCCGCAGCCGCAGAACCAGCTTCCGCGGGCGAGACGCAAGACTGCGCCGGACCGATTTTCTCCACTGCAGGTCCAAACGCCGAGCTGTACGGAGCCAAAGATGGTTATCCTCTTCCCGACATTATGGAGGCGCGGAGGCAAGGCGACCCTTGGGAGCCAAAATACCGTGTCGGCGCATTCACCCATATCGATAACATCTATCCAACACGGCTCATCAAGCGAGCTGTGACGCCTTGGAAGTTCAAGTGCTCGAAGGCAGAAGTTTACTACAATTTTCAGGGAAGCAAGCTTTCGCCCCTCGACTACATGTCGCGCAATCCGGTCACCGGCCTGCTGATCGCGAAGGACGACCAGATTATCTTCGAGCGCTATCAGTACGCGCGAACCGATCAAGATCGGTTCGTATCCCAGTCCATGGTCAAGTCGATAACCGGACTGTTGATCGGGATCGCCATCTCGGAGGGCGCGATCAAGTCAGTCAATGATATCCCCGAAGGTTATGTGCCGGGCTTTATGGGCAGCGAGTACGGCAGGACGCCCATTCGCGATCTGCTGCACATGTCCTCAGGCGTGGATTTCGGTGAAACAAGAGACGGAGGACGTGACCTCAATCGCCTGTGGAACGGTATGGGGATCGCGTTCCCGGACACGAAATTGGGCACGATTAAGAGCATCGTGCAATTCAATCAGCGAATCGCCCCAGCGGGAACGAGATTTTACTACGCCAGCATTGAAGCCGACGTACTCGGCATGGTGCTTCATAGTGCTGTTGACAAGTCAGCGTCTGACTATCTGCGCGAGAAAGTATGGGAGCCGATCGGCGCGGAAGCTGATGCCACTTGGTTGGTAGACGCAGAAGGATTTGAACTGGGACATTTCGGTTTCAATGCCGTTCTGCGCGATTACGCCCGGCTCGGGCGTTTGCTGGCGCATGATGGCGCATGGAATGGCAAGCAGATCGTTCCGACGCAATGGATGATCGATGCAACAACCGGTCGAGCTTCGGATGGCTATCTGCTACCGGGCGTGGCGACGAAAAGATTTGGTTACGGTTATCTTTTGTGGCTGTTTCCCGGTGAGAGGCGGCAGTTCGCGTTGTTAGGATTCAAAGGCCAGTATATTTGCGTTGACCCGACCTCCAAGATTGTCATGGTGCACACTGCAATTGAGGACCCGGTACATCGAGACGAGCCATGGGCCTTGTGGTCAGCAATGGTCGATCAGCTAGGCTGATAGTAGCTCGGACAAACTCGGCATTGACCGCTTTGGGTCACAAGCGGTCCTCGGGCGGATGGGCACGGCAGGTCGGCTATGGGCCAATAGCGGAAATGGCTTTTGGCTTACACAGATGTCTAGTTAAGCGCGTGGTCCATCCGCGATGACGCACGCAGGCAATTATTCATTACTCGTCTTCGTTTGTCGCCTGCGCAACCGTCGCTCGATCACTTCGCCTAGTGGCGTATCCGGTGATTTGCGAAACGCCTTCAGCTTCTTCATTCGACCTTTGCGCAATGCTTGCGACTGGGCTTCATCGGCAACTTCGTCCGCAACGGCCCCCTGCGCAGCGATGAGGGCTTGTCTCACCGCCCGCCGCTCATCCTGATGCGAGAGCTGCTTGCTGCGCGGAATGTTCTTTCGACTGCTCTTCTGATTTTCGCCGTAGGTGTTTCGTCGGTCGTTTGTGTAGCTCAGTTGCTTCTTTTCCCGTGGAGTTTTGACCTTACTCACAGCTAGCCTCCGAGCTAGACCGGCGATGACGGGGCGGCCGCACGTCCTGCTCGTATTGATCGATAACCGCTCACGTCACCATCGACCAATAGCGGTACAATTTGGTGGTCGCCAGGTCCGCTCCGGCTCAGAAGCGGCCGATCACGACCAAGCAGCGCGCCGTCCGCTGTAAATTAGCGGGCGCTTACGAGCACCCTCCCTACGCCGTCCGCAACACCGGCGTCGGCGGCTGCGACGGCCGGATCAGCGCGAACGCCACCTGCACGATGCCGCCGGCCAGCCCCAGCGCGACGCCGATGCGCCAGGCCATCGTATACGAGCCGAGCGCGTCGTAGAGCACCCCTCCTCCGTAGGCGCCGAGGAAGCTGCCGATCTGGTGGCTCATGAAGGCGAGACCCTGGATCATCGCCTGCCAGCGCAGGCCGAACATCTCGGCGACCGCGCCCGCGACCAGCGGGCCGACACCCATCCACAGGAAGCCCATGATCGCCCCGAACAGCAAGGTCGAGGCAGGCGTCGCCGGCAGCATGAAGTACCAGGCCAGCGCGAGTGAGCGGAAGATGTAGATGCCGCCGAGCAGCGCGAGCTTGTTCCAGCGCTGGCCGGCCCAGCCGAAGAACAGCGAGCCGAGCACGTTGAAGCCGCCGATCATGCCGAGCGTCTGCGCGCTCAGCATCGGATCGAGGCCGCAGATCGCGAGATAGGACGGCAGGTGCGTCGTGAGGAACACGAGTTGCATGCCGCAGACGAGATAGGCGCAGGTCATGACCACGAATGACGCGTTGCCGAACGCGGTCTTCGCCGCGATCATGGCCGTGGCATCGACGATCTCGTCAGTCGCGGGCTTCGGCAGCGGGACCGCGTCGACGCGCCCGGCATACCAGGCCGCCGGGATCATCAGCACCGACATCACCACGAAGCCGGCGAGCCCGACGCGCCAGCCGAATCCCTCGTTGAGCATCTGCCCGATCGGCGCCGACAGGAGCGCGCCGAGCGAGCCAGCGCCGGAGACGATGCCGAGCACGGTGGAGCGCACCGTTGCGGGCACCGCACGCGCCGCCACCGACATCGCGATCGCGGCCGCGGTGCAGGCCAGCGACGTGCCGATCAGCACGCCGGCGCCGATCATGATGGCGACGAGACCGCTCGCGGTTGCCATCAGCACCAGGCCCGCGATGTACATGAACGAGCCTGCGATCATGATGGGACGGAAGCCGTAGCGCGTGGTCATCGCGCCCGCGAGCGGCTGGAGAAAGCCCCAGGCGAGATTTTGCACGGCCAGCGCCAGCGTGAAGTCGGAGATCGACAGATGAATGTCGTGGGTCAGCGGCTGCATGAAGATGCCGAGACTCTGCCGCAGCCCCATGCTCAGCGTCAGCATGATCGAGGCGCCGATCAGGATGGGCAATGTCGGGCGCAGGACCTGCAACAGGGGCATTTTTGTCTCCCTCATCGGCGCGGCCGGGGCGCCGTCGTCTGCAATATCGGTTGATTTTGGTTACACAGACCTGTGTACTTAGGCTATGGATAGCGCGCGCTGTCAAGCGAACAGGACATTCACCGCCGCATGGCTCCCCCGCCCGCCCCACAGACGATGAAAGAGCGGATCCTCGAGACCGCCGACAGGCTGTTCTATCTGCAGGGCATTCGCGCCATCGGCGTCGACACCATCGCGGCCGAGATCGGCATCTCCAAGCGCACGCTCTACAACCACTTCCCCTCCAAGGATGCGCTGATCGCGGCCTATCTGGAGCGCCGCTTCGTGCAGCCCCGCCCCTCCGACAAGCCTCCGGCCGAGCAGATCCTCGCAACATTCGATTCGCTGGAGCGCCGCTTCGCCGCAAAAGACTTTCGCGGCTGTCCGTTCGTGAATGCGGTCGCCGAGCTTGGCCCGGCCGACCGCGCCGTGAAGAAGATCGCAATCGCCTTCAAGGAAAGCCGCCGCATCTGGTTTCGCGACCGCCTCAACGAGCTCGGCGTTGCGAACGCAGAGGCGCTCGCAACGCAGCTCGTGCTGCTGGTCGACGGCTCGATTGCGCAGGACCTCGTCCGCGACGACCCCGCAATGGCCCGCGCCGCCAAGGAAGCGGCGACGGTGTTATTGCGGAATGCGGGGGTGGATGTGGGCAATGAGGCTGCGGTGAAGCCAGGCGAGCGGGCGGCCCGGCATCCCTGACTCTGCCGAAGGACCAGAACCCGATCCGCTCGCCGCAAAAAGGCTGGAGGCGAGCACGCACCGCAATGTCTGTTGAAGGAAGTGATCTGAAAGGAACCATCGCCATTTCGGCGTAGTTGACCTTCTTTACACGGAGAAGGTCATGAATCGAAAAACGCTTCTTCTTACAGCCGCGCAGTCCTTCGCTGTTGCCCCCGTCCTCGCACAAGGCGGCGGAGGAGGAGGTGGTGGTGCCGGCGGAGGCGCGGGTGGCGCGGCCGCGAGCGGCGCCGCGTCCGGATCATCCGCGAGCTCAGGCGCAGGTACTGGCACGTCTGGCGCCGCCAATGGAGGCCCCTCGGCGCCATCCGGCATGGGCACAAACGGAACCTCAACCGGCGCTCACACCAACAACTCTCCAACCAACCCGAACGTTCAGCCCCCGACGCCGAACGGCAACACCGCGAGCACACCGGCCGCACCGGGCAGTTCGGGCACGAGCGGCACCGCGTCCGGGTCGACACAGACGGGCACCCAAAACGGGAGCGACAGGTCCGGCATCACGGCAACCAACGGTGCCAACAGCGACAACAAGGGCCAGATGAGCCCCGCGGAGCAAGCAAGGACGGGCAGCAAGACGCTTCCGCAAGATCAAACTCCAGGAGCCGTCAGTGCGCCGGGCGTCGGCGTCGGTCATGCGGCGAACGGTTTGCCGATCGGCACGCCCGGTTCGGGGACCAGCAACGTCGATCAGAAGTAATCCGGACTTTGTCCATCTCCACAGGGCCCGCTACGGCGGGCCTTTTCTGTGACGTGCTGAAGGGAGTGGAAGGCCAAGGGCTGCGAGGGGGAGACATGGGGTAAACTTGGCATCAGGCGGCCCTGCCGATACATTGGTTTCTTTTGGGGCGTGCCATGACCAAACTGTCGTCGTTGCTATCATTTTCATTTCTGATCATCTGCACCCCGGCCTGGGCTGACGAGATGAACATCCAATTCACGTTTGGACCTCCGCGGCCCTGCACCACCGTCTTTCCAAATCCCGAAATCAAGATGAAAAGTGTTCCGCCCGGCACGCGCACGATCGTCGTCAAGTTTCGCAGAGAGAAGAACTACGAGATGGGGGGCCAGGAGATCCCATTTCCTTCAGATAACATCGTGAAGCCGGAGAGCTTACGAACTTGGGGCCCCTGCAATTCCGGCCTGTACACTTACGAAATCGTCGCAAAGTCCAGCACGGGCGCGGCTCTGGCCAAGGCAGAATGGTCGGAGCCGTATCCTCCCTGACTTGAAGGGTGGACGCCCGCTTGTCCCGCCGTGGCATGCTGGATTCCTCGCCTGCGCGGGGAATGACGGCGGAGTTTGTGAGATGTTCGGGATGCTAGCAGGATGCTCCTGTTTTGCCCGACGAGTCAAACGGCGTTGCTGTCTGCATCAGCCGTTTTGTAACCCGCGTAAGCTATTGATTTAGCTGGCGCCGGCTACTGTGCATGGGGTTGTTTTCGCGTTTTTTTTTGCGCCGGCCTGTGTGAGCGGCCTCACGCCGCGTGCGACACCACGCGATTGCGGCCGTCGTGCTTGGCGCGATACAGCGCGGTGTCGGCGCGCTTGAGCACGTCGCCAACCGCCTCGCCCTTCTGCTCCAGCGTGGTCAGGCCGATCGAGATCGTGACCTCGATGCGCTTGGTTCCCTTGTGGATCGCAAAGGGCTCGCCGGCGATCGAGCGGCGCAGGCGCTCGGCGACCATGCCGGCGACGTGGAGATCGGTCTCGGGCATCACGATGACGAATTCCTCGCCGCCGTAGCGGCAGGCCAGGTCGATGCCGCGGATCGACTTGCGGACCCGCACGGCGAATTCGCGCAGCACGTCGTCGCCGGCGTCGTGGCCGTAATTGTCGTTGATCGATTTGAAGTAGTCGATGTCCAGGATCATCAGCGCCAGCGGCTTGCCGCGGGTCGCGGCCTGCTCGGCCAGCGTCGCCAGATGGCTCTCCATGTAGCGGCGATTGTGCAGCCCGGTGAGCGCATCCGTGATCGCCATCTCGATCGAGTTCTGCACGTTGTCGCGCAGATGGTCGGTGTAGCGGCGGCGGCGGATCTGGGTGCGGGCACGCGCCAGCAGCTCGATCTTGTCGATGGGACGCAGCAGATAGTCGTTGACCCCGATTTCGAGCCCACGCAGCAGCCGCGTCGCGTTCTCGGGGTCGGCGATCGCCAGGATCGGCACATGCCGCGTGCGCTCCAGCGAGCGCGCCTGGCTGCACAGCCGCAGGCCGTCGAAATTGTTCAGGTCGAGCGAGACGATCAGCAGATCGTAATTGCCCTCGGCGGCATGGAACAGCGCCTCCGTCGGGTTCGGCTCGACGTCGATGGTGTGCTCGGCGGCGAGGATCGTCGCCAGCCGCTCATAGGAGGACTGGCGGTCGTCGACCAGGAGGATGCGGCCGCCCTTGCCGGTGTCGGAGATTGCACTGCGCTCGGGCGCCTGCATGCCGATCTCGAGCGAGGTGATGGCGCGCATGCGCAGCTCGTCGGTCATCATCTTCAGCCGGGTCAGCGAACGCACGCGCGCGATCAGCACGACATCGGAGACGGGTTTTGTCAGGAAATCGTCGGCGCCGGCTTCCAGCCCGCGGTTGCGGTCGGACGGGCTGTCGAGCGCGGTGACCATCACGACGGGAATGTGATGCGTGGCCGGATCGGTCTTGAGGCGGCGGCAGACCTCGAAACCGTCCATGTCCGGCATCATGACGTCGAGCAGGATGATGTCGCATTCGGCGCGGGCGCAGATCGCCAGCGCCTCGGTGCCGTTCGCGGCGGTCATCACGTCGAAATATTCGGCGGACAGGCGGGCTTCGAGCAGCTTGACGTTGGCAGGGACGTCGTCGACGACGAGGATACGCGCGGACACTGTGAACTCACTTCCTATCCGATGAAACGTCGGACCGTCTCAATGAATTTGCCGACCGAGATCGGCTTGGACAAATAGGCTTCGCAGCCGCCCTCGCGGATGCGCTCTTCGTCGCCCTTCATCGCGAACGCCGTGACGGCGACGACGGGAATACTGCGCAGCTCCGGATCGTCCTTGATCCAGCGCGTCACCTCCAGGCCCGAGACCTGCGGCAATTGGATATCCATCAGCACGAGGTCGGGCCGCATCTTGCGAACGAGGTCGAGCGCCTCGTAGCCGTTGCTGGTGCCGGTGGTCTGGTAGCCGTGCGCCTCCAACAGGTCGCGGAAGAGCTTCATGTTGAGCTCGTTGTCTTCCACGATCAGGACGGTCTTAGCCATCCCGCCCTCCTGATTGGTCCGCAGACCGATGCATGTGACGCCTCAGGCGCCGGTCGCCGGCGCTTCGAAAACTGGATTCAAACTAGCCTCGAATTCGCTTGAGTTTCGTTAAACCCGAGGGCCGACTTTCTGCGATGTGGTTTCCAGTTGCTTGTCGGGGGTCGCAAGACTCAGGAACGAGACTCGGGCATGGTGGCCCAAAGTAGACACCGAAAGTTAACGGAAAGGCAAACCGGCCACGTGAAAAAGCCTGTTCACAACCCCCGCGAAGTCGCTGAAATCGTTGCGCTTCAGGCGCTGTCTTTCGTCGCGGGCGAGCCGGAGCGGCTGGGCCTGTTCCTGGCCGAGACAGGGGTCGGCCCCGAGATGCTGCGCAATGCCGCCTCGGACCCCAATTTCCTGCTCAGCGTGCTCGATTTCGTGATGCGCGATGACGCCACGGTGAAGGCCTTTGCCTCGTCCGCGGAACTGCATCCGACCAACGTTGCCGCAGCGCGGCAAGTTCTCGGCGACGCGCTCGGCGACCCCAATTGGGAGCGCGACGTGCCGTGACCTCCCTGGAGACGGCCGGCCCCCGCTGCTTCTGCCGGGATTGTTCGGCCGATCTGGATATCGGCGTGCGGCGCTGTTCCGCCTGCGGTTCCCCCCGCCTCGCCCGCCACCGCGCGCTCGCAAGCCTGACCATCGCCCATATCGACTGCGACGCCTTCTACGCGACCGTCGAGAAGCGCGACAATCCCGACATCGCCGACAAGCCCGTCATCATCGGCGGGGGCAAGCGCGGCGTCGTGTCGGCCGCCTGCTACATCGCGCGGACCTACGGCGTGCGCTCGGCCATGCCGATGTACAAGGCGCTGGAAGCCTGCCCGCACGCGGCCGTGATCCCGCCGGACATGACGAAATATGTCCGGGTCGGGCGCGAGGTGCGCCAGGCCATGCAGGCGCTGACGCCGCTGGTCGAGCCGCTCTCGATCGACGAGGCTTTCCTCGATCTCTCCGGCACCGAGCGGGTGCACGGCATGATCCCGGCCAAGGTGCTGGCGCGGTTTGCGCGCAACATCGAGCGCGACATCGGCATCACCGTTTCGGTCGGCCTCTCCTGCAACAAGTTCCTGGCCAAGATCGCCTCCGACCTCGACAAGCCGCGCGGGTTTGCCGCGATTGACCCGGAGGAAGCTCGTTTGATGTTGGCGGAGAAGCCGGTCGGTTTCATTTTCGGCGTTGGACCCGCGACGCAGGAGCGTCTGGTGCAACGCGGCTTCCGCATCATCGCCGACCTGCAGAAGGCCGACGAGATCGAGATGATGCGGCAGTTTCCGAGTGACGGCCGCAGGCTGTGGCGGCTCGCGCGCGGCATCGACGACCGCCGCGTCGAGCCCGATCGGGGCGCCAAAACGATTTCGAGCGAGACGACGTTCGAGACCGACATCCGGGATTTTGCGACGCTGGAGAAGATCCTGTGGCGGCTCTGCGAGAAGACGTCGTCTCGCCTCAAGAGCAGCGAGCTCGCCGGCTCGACCGTCACGCTGAAGCTGAAGACCGCCGATTTCCGCCAACGCACGCGCTCGCAGTCGATTATGGCCCCGACGCAGCTTGCCGCGAAGATATTCTCGATCTGCCGCGAGATGCTGGCGAAAGAGATCGACGGCACCGCCTTCCGCCTGATGGGCGCCGGCGTCAGCGCACTGCGCGAGGGTTCAGTCGCCGACGACACCGACATGCTCGACCGCCGCGCCGCCCACGCCGAGCGCGCGGTGGACAGCTTGCGCAAGAAATTCGGCAGCGCCGCAGTGATCCGCGGCATCGCGTATGAGGGGCCGGAGAAGGCGCAGGAGTGATGACAGGCGAACGCAATCTCGACGCGCTGCTGAGAGACATGAAGCCGGATCGGCGGCCGGGCATTTTCGTGTTCTGCGCCATCCCGACAAACCAGCCGATCCCCGCGGCGCTCAGCCCTTTGCTGACGTTCCGCGAGCAGGAAGGAACGACGCTCGTGATCCCACGCGAACAGGCCGAAGCGGCGGGACTACGGTACGCATTCGCATCGTGCCTGATCACCCTGACGGTTCACTCCGCACTCGATGCGGTGGGCTTCCTGGCGGCGATCACGGCGCGTCTCGCCGCAGCCGGCATCAGCGTGAACGCCGTTTCGGCGTTCCACCACGATCATCTGTTTGTGCCGGCTGACAGGGCAGACGACGCGATGGCTGTCCTGCAAGAGATGTCCAAGGCGACGCACTCGTAGCCCGGATGGAGCGCAGCGCAATCCGGGACAGTGCATCTGCGGACACAGCTTCCCGGATTGCGCTTTCGCTCCATCCGGGCTACGGGAAAGACCTCAATCCGCGACCGCGACCGCCTCGATCTCGATCATCCATTCCGGCGCGGCGAGCGCCGAGACGCCGACGAGCGTCGAGGCCGGCGGCTCCATGCCTTCGAAGAAGGCCGAGCGGGCCTTGCCGATGATCGGGCGCAGTTCCGGCTTGTAGTTCACGACAAAGGTCGTGATCTTCACGATATTGGCGTAGCTCGCGCCGGCTGCTTTCAGTGCATGCCCGAGATTCTGCATCACCTGCGTGGTCTGCGCGGCCAGATCGCCCTCGCCGACAATCCGCCCTTCCTCGTCCACTGACACCTGGCCGGAGATGTAGATCGTCCGCGCACCGGTGGCGGTGACGACATGCGAATAGGCGGGATTGTGATGCAGGCCGCTGGGGCGGAGATGATCGAGCTTGGGCATGTCTGGCCTCCCGGACGTTTGTGGTTGGAAGGGAGCGTAGCCAGAGACCGCGGTGCAGACCAGCCCTCAATTGCAGGGCTTGCTGTCCTTCGCGTCGAACTTGCCCATCGCGCCCGAAATCACAAAATCGTTGTAATCGAGCACAAGCTGGCGCGAGACGCCGTTCTCGTAGAGTTCGAACGCCATCGCATAGACCGGCGTCTGCTCGCCTTCCTTCCGCTGGGCCTCACGGTCGAAATAGCTGACGGTGACTGGCCAGCGCTTGAGCGACTTCATGTGCTCGTCGGACGTTGAGGGATCGGGCGAGCCTTCGCGTTCAGCCGGGATCGGCTGGCCGATCACGGTCAGCGTGTTGTAGACCTTCTGGCCATCGTCGGAGCCGTCATAGACGGAGAGCTCGAGCAGCGACTTGCCGTCCTTGGCAGCGGCAATGATGCGCTGGATCTGTTCGGTCGGGAATACGATCTTGCCGTCGAGCGTAAAGCTCTTCGGCGCCGGCAGCTTCAGCTTGACGTTGATGTGGTCGCCGTCGCGCTCCGCCGAGCCGTCGACCCGGCCGGCATCTGCCTCGTTCATCCGCGTCTCGATCTTGAAACGGTAGCTTTTGCCGCCGGCGTCCTCCCAGGAATTGGAGCGGAGGTCGCTGAGCGTGACCTTGCCCTCGCCGCTGTCGAGCTCGGAGACCTGGCGGAATTCGGAGGTGTAGCCCTCGCACGAACTTCCCGTGAAATTGTAGAGGATGCGGCCGCGCGCGCTGTTGATCGAATTGGAGCGCGATTTCACCAGGCTCAAATCATAGAGCGCCTGATGCGCGAGGAACGGACCGTTCGCGGCCAGCGCCCCGCCTCCGGGGCCGAGAGCGGCCGCCGCGAGCGCCGTCACACCGAGCGAAGTCCGGAAAAGGTGCAGCATGTCTGGTCCCTTGGGGAAAGCGCAGATTCCACATTTTAATGACCGTTCCATTGCGTCGCAACTGAGGCCGTTTCACGTAAAGTTGCGGCCCCTGGGTTGAACCTTCTGCCCCGCCTCAACAAATTGCCACCCCCGAGGGTTGCTTGCATGTGGCGGCACGATGGGCGAAACAGGCTCGCCCGCGCTGCAACAGATGCGCCCGGGCGGATGGATTTTGGACAACGAGGGTCGGACATGGCGGGCACGGTCGAGCAGAAGCTGGCGGAACAGGGCATCAAGCTACACGAGGCCCCCACCCCGGTAGCCAATTACGTGCCGTTTGTGCGCACCGGTAATCTGCTGTTCGTCTCGGGCCAGGTTTGCTTCGATCCCGCCGGCAAGCTGATCGCCAAGGGCAAGCTCGGCGCCGGCGTGACCATCGAAGACGGCGCCGCAGCCGCCCGCGGCTGCGCCGTCAACCTGCTGGCCCAGGTCAAGGCGGCGCTCGGCGACCTCGACAAGGTCGTGCGCGTGGTGCGCCTCGGCGGCTTCATCAACTCGGCGCCGGACTTCCTGGACGGGCCGAAGGTCCTCAACGGCGCCTCCGACCTGATGGTCGCTGCCTTCGGTGACAAGGGCCGCCATGCCCGCACCACCGTCGGCGTCGCCTCCCTGCCCGCGGATGCGGCGGTCGAGGTCGAAGGCGTGTTCGAGGTCGCCTGAGGCGAATGCGCGCTCCTGATTGGCTGACAGCCCGCCCGGTCGCCCATCGCGGCCTGCACGACATTGCCCGCGGCATCGTCGAGAACATGCCGGGCGCGGTACAGGCCGCGATTGCGGGCAATTTCTCGATCGAGGTCGACATCCAGCTCTCCGCCGACAGCGAGGCCATGGTGCATCACGATCATGCGCTCGGCCGCCTCACCGAAACCACCGGGCCGCTGGTCGACAAGACCGCCGCCGAGCTGAAGGCGCTCACCTTCAAGGACACGGCCGAGCGGATGATGTCGCTCAGCGATCTCTGCGGCCTGGTCGCCGGCCGCGTGCCGCTGGTGATCGAGGTCAAGAGCCATTTTGACGGCGACCGCAAGCTGGTGAAGCGGATGGCCGAGGTGCTGGCATCCTATGACGGCCCCGCCGTCGGCATGTCCTTCGACCCGGACCAGGTACTGGCGCTGCGCGAGCTGTTGCCCTCCCGCCCCCGCGGCATCGTCGCGCAGCGGAGCTATGAGGACGAATACTGGGCTTACCTGACCCAGCAGCAGCGCGACAACATGCTGTACCTGCGCCACGGCTTCCAGACCCAGCCGGATTTCGTCGCCTTCAGGGTCGACGACCTGCCCGCCCCCGCCCCCTGGATCGCCCGCAATGTGTTCGGCTGCGCTCTGCTCGGCTGGACCGTGCGTACGACCGAGCAACGGACGCGGGTCACACAATATGCGGATCAGATGATCTTCGAGGGCTTCGTGCCGTAGGCTTGATGTTCCCCACTCTTGAAGTCGCTGCTGCAATGCACGATCTTGGGCATGATGGCACCATCCGAAATCACCCTTGAGGCCGTACCTTCCATTGGCGAAGTATCGCCGGACGACTGGGACGCCTGCGCCAATCCCGGCAAGTCCTGTAACGGGCATGGCAAGGGAACCTCATCCGGGCTTCCAGGCGATTCCCTCGGCCTCTCAAAGCCTGCCTATAACCCTTTCGTCTCCCACGCGTTTTTATCCGCCGTTGAGAAATCGGGTTCGGCAACGATCCGCACCGGCTGGGGGCCGCGGCACCTCGTGGCCAAGATCGACGGCCGCGTCGCCGGCGTCGTGCCCTGCTATCTGAAATCGCACTCGCAAGGCGAATACGTCTTCGACCGCGGCTGGGCGGACGCCTACGAGCGCGCCGGCGGGCGTTACTATCCGAAGCTGCAGGTTTCAGTTCCCTTCACGCCGGCGACGGGACCGCGGCTGCTGGTTCGCGACGGCGTCGACGGCGAGCGCATCACGGAGGCGCTGGCGAGCGGGCTGGTGGCGCTGTGCGGCGTCAGCAAGGCTTCCTCGGTGCACGTCACTTTCGCGCGCGAGGCGGAGTGGAAGCTGCTCGCCGAGCACGGCTTCCTCCAGCGCACCGACCAGCAGTTCCACTGGCACAACGAGGGCTTTGCGAGTTTCGACGATTTCCTGGCGACGCTGAACTCCCGCCACCGCAAATCGATCAAGCGCGAGCGGCGCGATGCGCTGGCTGCCGGGATCACCATCCACTGCCTCACGGGCAAGGACATCACCGAAGACGCATGGGATGCGTTTTTCATGTTCTACATGGAGACCGGCTCGCGCAAATGGGGCCGGCCATATCTGACGCGGGAATTCTTTTCGCTGATCGGCGAGACCATGAGCCAGGACGTGCTGCTGGTCATGGCACGCCGCAACGATCGCTGGATCGCGGGCGCGATCAACTTCATCGGTTCGGACACGCTGTTCGGCCGCAACTGGGGTGCGGTCGAGCATCATCCCTTCCTGCATTTCGAGGTCTGCTATTATCAGGCGATCGACTTCGCCATCCAACGCGGCCTGGGGAATGTCGAAGCGGGCGCGCAAGGCGAGCACAAGATCGCACGCGGCTACCTGCCGCGAACCACCCACTCCGCTCACTTCATCGCCGATCCGGGCTTGCGCCGCGCCATCGACGATTACCTCAAGCGCGAGCGCGCCTATGTTGCGGAAGCCGGACGGGAGCTGGCCGAGCTCGGCCCGTTCCGCAAAGGCGCCGACGAGGCGCCTTGACGGTTCGTTGCGGCTGGTGACAGTAAGCGCAAAATTCCAGGGAGCCGCCGCCATGACAGCCTACGACCCCAACAACATCTTCGCGAAGATCCTGCGCGGCGAATTCTCCTGCCACAAGGTTTACGAGGATGAGCACGTGCTCGCGTTCCTCGACATCATGCCGCGGGTACCGGGCCACACGCTGGTGATTCCAAAAGCTCCTGCCCGCAACATCCTCGACATCAAGCCTGATGACTACGCCCATGTCGCCCGCGGCGCGCACAAGATCGCTGCCGCAGCGATGACGGCGTTTAGGGCTGACGGCATCACCGTGCAGCAGTTCAACGAGGCGGCCGGCGGACAGGTGGTGTTTCATCTCCACATGCACGTGATGCCGCGCCACGACGGCGTGGCGATGCTTCCGCCCGCCAGCCGCAAGGAAGACGTCAAGGTGCTGGAAGAGAACGCGACCAAGCTGATCGCAGCGTTGAAGGCGGGCTGACGCTCTCCACCCGTCATTGCGAGCGCAGCGAAGCAATCCAGACTGCCTCCGCGGCTACAGTCTGGATTGCTTCGTCGCAAGAGCTCCTCGCAATGACGGTGGGGCGGAGCGCGCCCCTTACTCCGTCTGGAAATCCCCCGGCTGCGGGGCGGCCAACGGCGTGAACTCGCAACGATCCGGCTTGATGTCGATCAGCGGCGTGTTGTCGAGGCAATCGAGCCCGCGCACCAGAATCGCGTTGCCCTCAATGCCGACCAGCTTCACGATGGAGGTGCCGATCGGATTGGGGCGCACCGGCGAGCGCAGCGAAAACGTGCCGCGGGTCTTCTCGTTGTTCTTAGGGCTTTGCAAGATGATGTCACGGCGCGACTTGTCGAGCCAGTAGAGCACTTCGAGATTGCTGTAGAAATCGACACCCTTGATCGCCGGCACGAACGGCTCGAAGATCTCGAGGCGGCATATCGGGCCGTCTGTCCGGCCCTGGCGCGGGGTCTCCATCCGCGAGCTCCAGGGCGTGCGGATGCGGCCGATGAAGACGAGGCCGGCATCCTGCGTCGGCGGCAGCTCGATAGAGACTTCACCCTCGCGGAGCTCGTTTTCGCGAACCATATTTCCAATTCCCTGCTGTTCGCCGGCGGTTTTACCTCAACCACCACTTGCCGGCCAGCATGAAGACTTCGCCCGCGACCACGCCCGCGAAGATCGAGCGGCGGGTCAGCAGGAAGACGACGAGGCCGGCGCCGACCGCACCGTAGCGTAAGGCATCCGGCACACTCGCAAGCGCCCCGGGCGGCTCGACCACGATCTGGGCGATGACGCCGGCCAGGATCGCGGTGGCGACCGCCCGCACCCAGACCAGAAGCTCGGAGCCCTCGTCGATGCCGCCCCCGAACCACAGGCCCAGCATGCGCCATATCTGGTTGGGAACAACGCCGGCGACGAACAGCACCGCCAGCGCGTGCCAGTCGCCAATGAGTTGCGCAAAGCTCATGCGCGCACCTCCCGCCACCAATGCACACCATAGGCGATCGTGCCAGCCACGAGGCCGCTGACGAGAATGTCGAGGCCGGAGTTCATCTTCGCGGCCAGTGGATAGAGCAGGATCCCGAGCGTCAGCGCGACGACGTCGGCGACCTCCCGGCTGTTGCGTGCGGTCGAGAACAGGAAGGAGAGCGGCGTCAGCAAAAGGATCGCCGCCCCAAGCGTCTGAGTCAGATTGGCGGCAAGGAAATAGCCGACCGTGTTGGCGGTGAGACACACCGAGACAAGACCGAAGCCAAGTCCGTTGACGAAGGCGATCCGGCGTTCACGCGGCACCTGCGGCAGGAAGCGATGGCATTCGACCCACAGTGTCACCGCGGTGAGATGCGCCGCGAAAAACAGCTCGCGCCGTTTGGTCGTCGGCGTGCGCATCAGCGGCAGCACCGAGACCACCATCGGAAACAGGCGGACGGCGCTGACGGTGACCGCGATCGCGGACTGGACGATTGTCGCGCCGGAGCCAAGCGTGGTGATCAGGATGATCTGCGCCGGACCTGCCCAGACGAACAGCGTCGAGCAGAGCGCCCAGAGCAGGCTGAAATGTGTGTCGTGGGCGAGCGCACCGATGCCGAGATAGGTCGCGAACAGCACGAGGGTGAGGATCGTCTGCGTAATCGAGCGCAGTCCCCACACAAAGGCGCGCCAGGGACTTTGCCATTGAGGTGAATCGAGCGGAGGAAGTGCCACGGGAGTCTTGGCCGGATGAGGAATCGTGCCCGCATAACGGGCAATGCGGCGGCTTGCGTCAAGGAAGCGCGCGGCGGGGCTGGCATGCACCGTCAACGTTGCCTAGCGCCAGGCGATGCCCGGAGAGATCACATCGAACAAGCCGGTCCACACCATGATCGCACACGGGCCCAATGAGCCTGCCAAGGATAGCCGTTCAAAAGCATGAATGGACGCCCGCCTGGTCACGATGAAATATGCGAGAGCGATGGCGATCAATGGCAGCTTGAAAGTGTACAACAGCGTAAGCGGCACCGACTGGACAATCAGTTTGGCGACGGGCAGATCAAAAAACTTGATGTCGACAACGCTGGAGCCGATCCAGGCAACGAGAGTGACCGCCAACAGCGCCAAAACGGCGGTCATTCTTATCTGGTACCGGTGGCAGATGAGCCAGAACGCCAACGAGCTCCAGCCGAGGCAGATGACGACCTTGCTCACCCCGACGGTTCCGCTGATCGGATGCCCTTCCAGCTTCGCAGCCCACAATAGAGCGTTGGAGAAGTCTGCATTCAAGGCAAGCCAGAGCACTAGGCTCGCCACACAAGCGCACGCCAGAGCAATTCTTTGGACCGTTCCGGCGGAATCTGCGGGTGTTGCGTCGCCGATCACCTGCATCAGGTTCCGAAGCTCCACTCTCCGCGGGTCTGTTCGCGCGTCGATTGTCCTTTCACACGGTTGCATCCAACGCGCAAGATCAAGCAATGCTTGACCTCGCTCCTCACCACGGAGCAGCTCCAGCTCTCTCCTACCCGGTCACACCGCGATTCTTCAGCACGAAGCACGCCCCGCCGGCCTTGCGGATGCGACCGCAGAGTTCATCCGCCTCGCTCCGCGTATCGGCGCCGATGCGAACCTGGTAGAAGGCGCGCGTGCCGCGGCTGCGCATCACCGAGCTGAGCAGGCTCGGATCACGTTCGCCGATCACGGCGCTCAGCCGCGTGACCGCACGGGAATACATCGCCAGCGCCCGGTTGCGGTCAAAGCCCGCGGCGAGCTGCACACCCCATATCTTTGCAGCCGCGAGCTCCACATGCTGCTCGAGCTCGGCGACGAAGGCATTGGGCGCGCGCTTCAACAGCGCCATCAGATCGCGGCAGCTTGTCGGTGGCGCGCTGGGCGGCCCCTTGCCGGTCGCGCCTGCCTTGGCCCAGGCATCGACGCTCGTGCCAGTGATGGCAAGAACGTAATTGCGGGTCTGCTCCGGCATGCCGCCGGTGCCGGCGAGCCATTCCTGCACCCGCCGCGGCCCGGCATTGTAGGCGGCCGCCGCCAGGCCGAGATTGCCGAACTGGTTGCGCAGCTCATTCAGGAATTCCGCCGACTTCGGCAGCGCCTGCACCGGATTGAACGGATTGAGCAGCCCGCGCTCGCTCGCGGTGCCCGGCATGAATTGCGCGATCCCCTGCGCCCGCTCGCCGCTGCGCGTCACCGGGCCAACCGCGTCGGTCTGAAAGCGGCTCTCCTGCCAGATAACCCGGGCGAAGAACTCCAGCGGCAGATTGGCATCGCGCGCCGCGGCCTCGATAATCAGGCAGATCGACTCCCGCGTATCGTTCTCGCGCGCATCCGCGGGCTTCGCCGGTGGCATCGCGAGCTCTTCGACGCTGGGGACGGCGACATCGGTCTTGGCGGGCGAACTGTCCCATGCCGCGGCCTGTGTCGCCAAGACAAGCAACGCGGGGATGACGCACATCGCAATCTGCACCCATCCTGTGCAGGCATGATGGTGGCGCGCCTCGGCGCGGCATGCGACAGTGCGATCAACAATGTTGTGGCATCGTGCCATGGTTTGACGAGTCGCCAATATATGCTGCCTGACCTGCTTCTCCCAATGCCTTACCCCGCCAAACGGATCCGCGCGATCCTTGTCCTCGTCGCACTCATCCTGAACGTCGCGCCAGCCGCCGCGCAGGTGACGTCTCAAGTCACATCTCAAGTCACTTGGCGGATGACCACGGAATACCCCGAAAATAACATCTCCGGGATTGGACTCACGACCTTCGCCAGCCGCGTCTCCGAGCGTACCCACGGTTTCGTGACCGTGACGAACGCCTTCGACAACCAGCTCAAGATCAACTCGGGCGAGATGCCGCGCGCGGCGCTGGACGGCCGGATCGCGGGCGGCGATGCCTTCGCGGGCGCGCTCTCGGGCCTCGACCCTGTGCTCGGATTGTCCACCCTGCCCTTTCTGGTGCAATCGTTGGATCTCGCCCGCGCTATCAATCTGCGGGCGCGGCCACTCTATGAAAAGGCGCTCGCGGCGCGCGGCCTCAAGCTGCTCTATGTGACGATCTGGCCGGCCACGGGCCTCTGGACGGAGCGGTCGCTCGAAGGTGCCGACGATTTGCCGAATCTGAACTTGCGAACCTACGATGCCAATTCCACCGAGGTCATGCGCGCGGCCGGCGCGAACGCACAATTCCTGCCGATGGACGCCGCGCTCGCCGGACTGAAGGAGCACCGGCTGAATGCCTTCCTCACCTCCGGCGACGGCGGCGCGGGGCGCAAGCTGTGGGACTTCCTGCCGCACTTCACGGCCATCAACTACGCGATGCCGATCTCGATCGCCTTCGTCCGCAGCGACGCCTTTGCCGAACTGTCCGAGCCGATGCAGCGCGAGGTGCTGGCCGCGGCGGCCGAGACAGAACAGAGCCAGCTCGCGCTACTGACCCACCGCACCATCGAGAACTATGCGCGCATGCGCGACAATGGCGTCCATATCGCCGAGCCGGCGCCTGCGTTCCTTGTCACGGAGCTGCGGAAGGCAGCAAAGGACGCGATCGCCGCCTGGGAAACCCGGGCAGGCGCGGAGGCGACCGCCATCGTCGAATGGGCGAGACAGCAATGAGGGAGCGCTAGCGGCATCAGCAATGAACGCTCCGCTGGTGTCGCTGCCTACTGCCTTAGTTTTTGACCGGAACCGAGATTTCGCCCCGGATGGCGCGGTCGAGGGCATCGATCAGCGCCTGGATCTCGATAAACTTGTTGCGCGCGCGCTCGGCCGTGTCGCGCACAAAGGGAGCGGCCAGCACTTTCGCATGCGCGTCCCTGTCCTCGATCATGCGATCACGGGCCTTCTTCAGAGTTTCAAGTCGCTCGCTCATCCGGCCTCTCCTGAAAAAATTCGTCTCGATCTCTCGTTCGGACTCGCCGATGAACGAGAACGCGGCGAACGAGCACCCCTCAACAGCCGCGACAGATGTTCTTCAGCTTCGCTGCGGTTCTGGCCTCTTCCGCCACGAACGGGTCCTTGTAGGCAGCACGGGATCCATCGTTCTCCGCAGCAGCAGGCTTTTTTTCCTTCGGCGGAAACGCAGCATCATAGCAGGCGAGACGTCCGCTCGTGCTTTCGATCGCCCGGCAGTCCGGCCCTGCCGCGACAGCGCCTTGCGACAGAGTGACAAGCATCAATGTGGCAAGCATCAATGCGACGAGAAGCGCTCTCCGGCGAATCCAATCAACCAAACGAAGTCTGGCCATACACGCTCCTGCTGAGTCGGCGGGAGCGCTGGTGACCCTCAGTCACCGGTCGATGCCAATGAAAGGCGGTGATGGCGCCACCCTACGCTTCCCTCCCGCGAATAGCGAGCTTTAAGGGATACGCAATATCAGGAGGGCCGGATTTCGGCGTGACAATGGTTGCGCGTTTGCCTTGGTCCGCGGCCTCGTTTAGGTCTGGCAATAGGCGGCGGTATCAACACCGGCACGGCAATATGGTGACACTCTATTTCGATCTCGACGGCACGCTGACCAACCCGAAGCCCGGGATCACGCGCTCGATCCAGTACGCCCTGGAGCGGCTCAACGTCGCGGTGCCGAGCGAGGACGAGTTGACCTGGTGCATCGGGCCGCCGCTGCATGCCAGCCTGCAAAAGCTCACGGGCAGCGCGGAACTCGCCGACCGGGCGCTGCTGCTCTATCGCGAACGCTTCAGCGATGTCGGCTTGTTCGAGAACGAGGCCTATGCCGGCATCATGGATACGCTGACAACGCTTGCCGCGACAACACCGCGCATGTTCGTGGCGACCAGCAAGCCCGCGGTCTACGCCACCCGTATCGTCGAGCATTTTGGCCTAAAACCGTATTTCGAGCGAGTATTCGGCTCCGAGCTCGACGGCACGCGCGTCGACAAGCGCGACCTGCTGCGCTACGCGCTCGGCGAAACCAAGGTCGATCCCGCCAGCGCGATCATGATCGGCGACCGCAGCCATGACGTGGTCGGCGCCCGCACCAACGGCATGACCGCGATCGGCGTGCTCTATGGCTACGGCAGCGAGGCCGAACTGCGGGACGCCGGCGCGCATCACATCTGCGCGGCGCATCCCGAGCTGCTCGGCCATTGCGTGCTCTAGTCGATCAAGCGCTGACGGTCTCCACCGCCGCCAGCATGCCGGTCTTGGCGTGACAGTTGAGGTACTCGAAGAACTGCTCGTCGGCAGCAGCCACGGTGACCTCGTGGTAGAGCCGCAGTTTTGCCGAGGGGCCGAGCGTCGACAGGTACTTCATCGCGGCGCCGAATATCCTGACGTGGGTCGGATGCGATTCCGCCCACCGCTCCAGCGCCGCCAGGCTCTTCCACCAGCTTTGACCGTAGGACTTTTCACTCACGTCCCCGTCGGCTGCAAGCACGCGCATGTAACGGTTGGCGTAGCAGCCGATGCCGAGGCCGTCATCGCGCAGGAAGTCCATGCCCTCGCGCAACACCGGTTCGACGTCGTCCAGATAGAGCTTTCGCTCCGACGACTCGGTATCGCTCCAATCCTGGCCTGATCGGATCAGGCAGAGATTGTCGTGCGCCTGCACGCGCAGCCGCGCCCCGTCGCGGATCAATTCGGGATTGCCGCCGGGCGACATCGGATCGGTCTGCGACAGCGGGATGCGGTCGCGCATGCCGCCCCAATAGGCGTGCTCCTGCACCTCGCCGCTCATTCCGCCGGCGATTGCGGCGACGCCCTCAGGCCGGCCGAGCGAGGAAAACAGCGTCTCGTGCCGCGCCACCGTGGGGCGCAGCACCTCGATGAAAGCGCCGATGCCCTCGGGCGCCTTTCCGGTCCAGGCCTCGCGCGCCGGAGCAAACCATTTGTCGAACCGCGCAATGTCGTCCCAATAGGCCACCGAGACGACGTTCTCGTAGCCGGCCTGATCAACATATTGCGCGCGGTCCCAATGCGAAGGCCCGCCTTCCGCGGCAAACCGCACCGCGATTTCAGAGAGCGCGTCCGTCGCAGCCGCCGGCGCCGTGCCGCGATATTGAAGGCCGAAATAGGCCATCACGACCCGGTTCACCGCAGGCTTATAGCGCGCCACGAAGGACGGGTATGGCGGCTGGTAATCGTCCGGCACGCGCTTGTGGCGCGTGCGCGGGGTCTCGAGATGCAGAGGAATTGCGGATTCCATGAGCGTGCCTCCCCTCGATTCCGGCGATCAGCTCGCCGCCGCGGCAATGTCCGTGGGCTCGACGGTGTCCACCGGCAGCGCAAACTGCTCGACGCGCTGGTATCGCTTCTTATTGAGCAGGAGCCGGGTCACGTCGGGGCGCGAATAGTGCCCGGCTGGATCAGCGGCATTCTTGGCGACGCCGATGGCGCCAAGATCGATCTCGGCGATCAAGAGGCCCTCCTGGTCCGGCGCGAGCTTGTCGCCGATCTGGCTGCCATCGGGGCCGTAGATCGCAGCGAAGCCACCGCCGGCATGCAGCAGCGCATGCTTGTCCGGCCGATCACAGAGTTCGTCGATCATCGCTTGCGAGACCGTTGCGCAAGGGGCGAGCACGAAGCAGGAGCCCTCGACCGCATAGACCCGCGAGGCGGCATTATTCACCTCGGCGCCGAGCGCCGGTGCGAAGGGATCGTAGAGCGAAAAGCTCGGCCAGGCCGCGACATGGACCTGCTCGTTCTGGGCGTACATCGCGTATTTCGACAGCGGCTGGAGATGCTCCCAGCAGCACAGTGCGCCGATGCGGCCGATGTCGGACCGCGCGTGCACGGCGAGATCGCTGCCGTCGCCCTCGCCATAGACCGTGCGCTCGGCATGGGTCGGCCGCAGCTTGCGGCGCTTCGCGATGGTCTCGCCGTCGGGCCCGATCAGCCATTGCGCCAGATAAAGACTGCCGCCGTCGCGCTCGGCCAGGCCCAACACGGCGGTGAGCTTGGCCTTGCGCACGGCGTCGCGCAGCCGGTCGGCCTGCGGACTGTCATAGGACAGCGAATTGTCGAAATAACGCTGCACGAAGCCGCGGCCGATGGCCCAGGCCGGCGAATCCATCCAGATGTGCCAGGGGTAACCGGGGATGAAGGCCTCCGGAAAGGCGATCAGCTTGGCGCCCTTCTCGGCGGCCTCCTTGATCAGGGCGATCGACTTGTCGATCGAGGCGTCGAGATCGAGCCAGGCGGGCGCCGCCTGCACCACCGCGACCTTGTATTTCGGATGTTCGATGCCCATTGCCGCCTCCCTTGCCGGTTGATCGGAAGCCAGGTCCGATGCAGTCTATTGGGCCAGAGCCGGACGGCGGGCGCTCGACCGCGGCGGAACAAAAACTCGACCGGACGGATTCGCCGACCCGGTACGGGATTTGCCTCCGTCAGGCGGGACCTGCGCCAACACGCGATTTTGCGGGATGTGAAAGGGAGGCTCTGCAGATGCCAATCCAGTTCACCACGGACGACAGCCCAGGCCATCGTCGGCTTGCGCTCTGGCAGGATATCGTTTGCGACGTCTTCGTCGGGCTCGACTGCAAGTCAGATCTTGGCAGCGCCTTTCGTGGCTCGGTCACCCGGGCGCCACTGGGCAAGGCGGAATGCTCCGAGGTCTGCTCCGACCGTCAGCACGTGTTGCGCACGCCCTCGCGCATCGCGCGCTCGGATCAGGATTTCATCCTGATCGCGCTCGGCAATCGCGGCACCGGCGGCGTGGTGCAGGACGGCCGCGAGGCCGTGGTGCATCCGGGAGAGTTTGCACTCTACGACACCACCCGTCCCTACGAGCTGAAGTTCGACGGCACCTTCACGCAGACCATCTTCAAGGTACCGCGCGAGATGCTGCAGCGCCGGCTCGGCGCGACTGAAACCCTGACAGCCAGCGCTTTCGGACCAGACTCGCCGCTGCAGAGGATCGCCTACGATTTTATCTACCGGCTCTGCCAAAGCGCGGATCAGATCGATCCGCACCACGCCGCCGCTCTGTCGGAACAGGCCGTCGATGTCCTGGCGATGGCACTAGGCGAGCGGCTGGGCAAGACGCCGCTGCCGTCCTCGACCCATCGCTCGGCCCTGCTCTATCGGCTGAAGGCGCATATCCGGGCGCATCTTGCCGATCCCGACCTCTCGCTGTCCGAGACCGCCGCGGCGCTCGGCATATCCTCCCGCTATGTCAACGATCTCCTCGCCGACGCCGACACCTCGTTCCAGCGCTACGTCCTCGGTGAGCGCCTCACTCAATGTCGGCGCGACCTCGCCTCCCCCGTACTCGCCCACCGCCACATCAGCGAAATCGCCTTTGCCTGGGGCTTCAACGACGTCTCGCATTTCGGCCGCGTCTTCCGCGAGCATTTCGGGATGTCACCGCGCGACTTCCGGCAGAGCCAGTCGCGGCATTGACGCAAGGTTTGCCGAGAGCATCGCCTACGGCACAAGCGCATCGCTGGGGGGCGCGACGCGGGCCTTCATCGCTTCGCTCATGGGAAGCTGGAGGTTCTGCCCTTTCGGCGGAATCGGCGACTCGAACCACTTCGCGTAGAGCCTCCCGAATTCACCGGACACCATCTTCTCCTTGATCGCGGCATCGACGACGGCCTTGAACTCGGGATCTTCCCTGCGGGTCACTAGCCCATAGTAAGAAGGCGCATAGGTGGCCGCCAACATCCGGAAAACCCTGGGATCGGAGGCGTTCGCGACGAGACCGGCAACCAGGATATCGTCCTCGAACCACGCCGTGGCGCGACCCGTTCCCAGCATGAGGAGCGACTCGGCGTGGTCCTTGGCCTGGACGATCGTCACATTCAGCTTCTGGTCATCGAGGAGCTTCTTGGCGACCCCGAAATTCAGCGAGCCCTGCGTGATGACGACCGTCTGCCCGTCAAGTCCTTTCGGCTCCATCAGCTGCGACGAGGCCGACACCAG
The DNA here is from genome assembly GCF_040547675.1 of Bradyrhizobium sp. RT6a. Taxonomy (NCBI): domain Bacteria; kingdom Pseudomonadati; phylum Pseudomonadota; class Alphaproteobacteria; order Hyphomicrobiales; family Nitrobacteraceae; genus Bradyrhizobium; species Bradyrhizobium sp. RT6a. The sequence continues at coordinate 1,003,895 of NZ_JBEPQC010000002.1, read as the reverse complement.
CCAGCGCGGCGATGCCACATAGGTCGCAACGGAGAACGCCACCTGCTTTTGCCGTTCGGCCGTATTGGTCGTGCTGCCGCACTCGACGTCGATGGTACTGTTCTGGAGCAGCGGGATGCGATTGGACGCATTCACCGGAACGTATTCGATCTCCAGTTCGAGCCGCTGCAACATGACCTTGACCTTGTCGGCCACTGCGGCACAGAGGTCGAGCGAGAGCCCGGTCGGTTTCTGATCTGCTCCGAGAAAGGCGAACGGAATCGACGCCTCGCGGTAGCCGAAGCTGATCTTGCCGACCTCCCTGATCTTTTCCAAAGTCGGACTCGCCGCTTGTGCGGCCCCCATTTCGAGCAGCGCGAGTGATGCGACGGCAATGGCGAGCTTCGGCGCGTGTACGCGGATCATGTCAGCCTCCAACCAGTTGCTAAGCAGTGGGATTTCGCGACAGCTCGTCGAGACTTTCTCTCAAAGCCCGATCAAGGATCTCAACGGCGCGATCGATCTCCTCGGTCGAGACGGTCAACGGCGGCGCGATACGCCACACCGATCCGCGCTCGGGGCGGCGGCGGATGTTCATGCTCAGCCCGTACTCGAAGCACTTCTTCGTGGTGAGGCCGCCAAGCTGGTGGGCTGGGCGTCGGCTGTTGCGATCACTGACCAGCTCGACGCCAAGCAGAAGGCCCATGCCCCTGATGTCGCCGATCTGCTCGTATTTCTGCTGGAGCCCTTCGAACCGGCCTCGCAGGTAGGCACCCATCTCGTTGGCGCGTGCGACAAGTTTCTCCTCAGTGATCACGCGCAGCACCGCGAGCCCGACCTCGGCAAGCAAGGGATCGGAGACGTGGCTGGTGTAATAAGTAAAGTGATCCTCGTGGAGCTTGCTCTCGATCGCCTCGGTGGTCGATACCGCCGCAAGCGGAAGCCCACCGCCGAGCGTCTTCGACATGGTCATGATATCCGGAACGACCCCGAAATATTCGGATCCCGTCTTCTTGCCGATACGCCCGAAAGCAGTCTGGGCCTCGTCGAAGATCAGCAGCATGCCGCGTTCATCAGCCGCCTTTCGCAGGGCCTCCATGAACGCCTTCGGCGGCACCAGCACGCCGCCGGCGCTGATCACGGGCTCCGCGATGATCGCAGCACCCCTCCCGCTCGACTGCATGTCGAACATCTTCAGGGCGAGTTCGAGATTGGCGAGCGCAGACTCGTCCTCGCTGCCCTTTGCGATGTAGGGCCGGAAGGCGTTCGGCTCCGGGATGACGAACACGCCGGGCGGCGGCACGCCATATCCCTTGCGGTCGCTTGCCATCGAGACCGATGCGGCACCGCCGGTGATGCCGTGCCACGAGCCGCCGAGAACGAGCACCTCGTAGCCGCCGGTGTACATCTTGGCCATCCGGAGCGCGACTTCCGTTGCTTCCGAACCGGTATTGATGAAGATCGAGCGTTTGAGATCCCCGGGCAGCCAATCCCTCGCCAGCACCTGGGCGAGCTCGGCGACCACTTCGGGGATCATCCCGCTGAAGAGATGGAAGGCCTTCTTCCCTGCACTCTCCACCGCCGCGACGATAGCCGGATGGTTGTGGCCGATGGTGGCGCACATCTGGCCCGAGGTGAAATCGAGATAATCGCGCCCATCGCTGTCGGTCACGATCGTCCCCTTCGCCGAGGTGAAGAGGTTCGGAAACACGTCTCCGCCATAGCGGACGAGGAATTCGTCGGCGGCCTGTTTCAGCGCTGAAGTCATGGGTTCTCCTCGGGCAAGCGGCATCCGCCGCACAGCCGTGCGGTGTGGCGATGCACTCGCCGTTATCGGGTCGGTCTTTTGGGGCACGAAGCTGTTGCTTCAGGGCGTTTGCGGTACAAGAATTGCCTGAGCAACGGATAAATTCGTACCGGGCAGACATGATGGGCGCCAGTTCAAAAAACTCAGCAGCCGATGAGGTGGAGTCAACACCGCGGTCGAGAATGCCGCCGCTCAAGGCGCTGTCGGCATTCGAAGCCGCTTCGCGCCACGGCAGCTTCAGCCGCGCCGCAGAGGAGCTCGGGGTTACGCCCTCCGCGATCAGCCACCACATCCAGAAGTTGGAGGATTTCCTCGGCGTTCGTGTTTTTTCGCGGCACGCCGGCCGCGCGGTGCTCACCAATGCCGGCCGCGTCTATGCCGCCGAGATCGAGCGCGCATTCGGAATGATCATGGGCGCGACGCGGCTGGTCGCGCCGCAGTCGCAGCGCAATCATCTGTTCATCGCGATCGGCCCGAGCTTTGCCGCCAAATGGCTCCAGCCGCGGATCGGGAATTTCATCGGCGAGCATCCGGAGATCGGGATCAGGCTGTCGACTATCGCCGACTTGCGCGACCTCGATACCATTCGCTTCGATCTCGCCATCGCCTACGGACGCCCGCCCGTCCTCAACGACCGGCAGATCGAGCCGCTTCTGGCTGAGCGTCTGCGTCCGCTCTGTAGCCCGCTTCTGATCGAGCAACTCGGACTTCACGAGCCCGGCGATCTTGCCCGCGCCACGTTGATTCATTCGTCGAACGCGCTGACCTGGACCGACTATCTGCGAAAGGTTGTCGGCACGACGATCAAGGCACGCCACGAATTGTGGTTCGATCGATCCACCATGGCCATCGACGCCGCTGTCGAAGGTCTCGGCGTCGTCCTGGAGAGCGAGATCCTCGCCGCCGACGAGCTGGAAAAGGGCACCCTAGTCGCGCCGTTCCGTCAGCCCCAATTCGAGGTCGAGACCGTGTCTTATTATCTCGTGCGGTCCGCCGAGGCCAAAGGCCGCGGCCATGTCGACGCGTTCGAAGCCTGGCTGCGCGCGAAGATCACGGCTGCGAATTTGAAGGGGACAATCGTGGCGTAACGCGTGCGGCCCCAGCAGAGCCGCTATGTGAGCACGCAATAGGACACGGCGCGTGCTTGCTCTACCATCCGGCACCGGGTCGCGGGGATCAATCAGCGGCCAGCCAAGGAGCATATCGATGGAATACCGACGCCTGGGCCGCTCGGGCCTCATGGTGCCCGCCTTGAGTCTTGGGACCGGTACCTTCGGCGGCGTTGGCCGTCTCGCTGCATGGGGCACCACTGACGCGACCGAAGCGCGGCGCCTTCTGGATATCTGTCTCGATGCCGGCGTCTCGATGTTCGACACCGCGAACGTCTATTCGCTCGGTGAGTCCGAGCGCGTTCTCGGCGAGGCCATCAAGGGCCGCCGCGACAAGGTTTTGGTCTCGACCAAGGCGACGTTCCGCTTTGGCGACGGCCCCAACGACATCGGATCGTCGCGGCAGCATCTGCTCACGGCCATCGATGCTTCGCTGAACCGGCTCGGAACCGATTACATCGACCTGTTCCAGCTCCACGGCTTCGACGCCTTCACCCCGCCTGAAGAGGTGCTCGCGACTCTCGACGTGCTCGTGCGCGCCGGCAAGATCCGCTACGTCGGCGTGTCGAACTTTTCGGGTTGGCACCTGATGAAATCGCTCGGCGTTGCCGACAAGCATGGCTTCCCGCGCTACGTCGCCAACCAGACCTATTACTCACTGATCGGACGCGACTACGAATGGGAGCTGATGCCGCTCGGCCTCGACCAGGGCCTCGGCGCAGTGGTCTGGTCGCCGCTCGGATGGGGACGCCTCACCGGAAAGATCCGCCGCGGCCAGCCAAAGCCTGACGTAAGCCGCTTGCCCAAGACGGCCGAGTTCGGCCCGCCCGTGCCGGACGAGCACGTCTATCGCGTCGTCGATGCGATCGACGAGGTCGCCAAGGAAACCGGCAAGAGCGTCTCGCAGATCGCGCTGAACTGGCTGCTGCAGCGTCCGACCGTCTCGACCCTGATCATCGGCGCGCGCAACGAGACGCAGCTGCGCGAAAATCTCGGCGCAGTCGGCTGGTCATTGACCCAGGACCAGATCGCAAAGCTCGATGCGGCCAGCAAGGTGACGCTGCCCTATCCTTACTGGCACCAGCGCACGGCCTTTAGTGACCGCAATCCGCCGCCGGTTTAGCGACCGGGCGCGCGGCGCAGGGCCGGCTTGAGCTGCATCAAGCTGGTCCGCGCCGACAGTGGCATCGTGCGCACCCGCGAGGCAGCCCGATGCGCCGATTTGCCATGAAGGCCCTGTTCACCGCTCTCAATCTCAAGCGCGCCGAGCGGAGCGGGATTGATCGGGATCGGACCATCCTGATCGTCTCGACCGCGGTGACGGTTGGGCTCGTCGCGCTCTATGTGTTCGGGAAGTCGACCTCGCGCTGGTGAGCCCGCGAGGGCGTCCCGACCCATGCCCGCGGTGCCGGGAGACCCGCTCCCGGCGCAGGAACCGCCCGTATCCTGCCGGGTTGCGATGCATCTCGCAATTTTCTAGTCCGGAGACGAACCACGGCTCGAATCAAGCACGCCGCCATCATGTCGCCAACCCAAATGGAGTACGCCGACGGCCTGCCGCAGCCGCAGCGCAGCCAGGCGGTCCTGACCATTGCGCTCGGCATCATCATGGCAGTGGTCGACAGCGCCATCGCCAACGTCGCGCTGCCGACGATCGCGGCCGACCTAGACGCCAGCCCGGCGTTCTCGATCTGGATCGTCAACGGCTACCAGCTCGCGATCACCATCTCGCTGCTGCCGCTGGCTTCGCTCGGCGAGATCGTCGGCTATCGCCGCGTCTATCTGGTCGGCCTGGTGCTGTTCACGCTTGCCTCCGCATTCTGCGCGCTGGCGCATACGCTGCCGCTCCTCACGATTGCCCGCATCGTGCAGGGGTTCGGCGCGGCCGGTATCATGAGCGTCAACGCAGCGCTGGTGCGTTTCACTTACCCACGCAGCCAGCTCGGCCGCGGCATCGGACTCAACGCTCTCGTCGTCGCCTTCTCAGCCGCGGTTGGCCCGACGCTCGCCGCCGGTATCCTGGCGTTCGGCAGCTGGCCCTGGCTGTTCGCCATCAACGTCCCGCTCGGCGCGGTGACATTGGTACTGGGCCTGCGCAGCCTTCCGCACACCAGGCCTGCGAGCCATTCCTTCGACTGGCAGAGCGCGGGACTGTCCGCGATCACTTTCGGCGTCGGCATCGCGGCCGTCGATAGCGTCGGTCATGGCGAAGCGGCGATCACCTGCCTCGCGCAGTTCGCCATCGCGCTCGTCGCCGGCGCACTGCTGATCTACCGCGAGACCCACATGGCCTCGCCGCTGCTGCCGATCGACCTGTTGCGCATTCCGGTGTTCGCCCTGTCGATTGCGACCTCGATCGCCTCGTTCTGCGGGCAGATGCTGGCCTTCGTTGCGATCCCCTTCTACCTCCAGAGCCGCTTCGGCTATTCGGCGGTGCATATGGGTCTCTTGATCACGCCGTGGCCGATCGCGGTGGCGTTCGCAGCACCCCTCGCCGGTCGCCTGGTCGAGCATTATCCGGCCGGCCTGCTCGGCGGCATCGGGCTCACGCTGTTCGCCTGCGGCCTCGCTGCGCTCGCCTTGCTGCCGGCGGCGCCGACGCCGCTCGACGTGATCTGGCGGATGGCGCTGGCCGGCGCCGGCTTCGGCCTGTTCCAGACCCCGAACAACCGCACCATGATCGCGGCCGCCCCGCGCGAGCGTGCCGGCGGTGCCAGCGGCATGCTCGGGACGGCGCGGCTGCTTGGGCAGACCACCGGCGCAGCGCTGGTCGCGCTGTTCCTCGGCCGCTATCCGATCGAGGGAACCAGGATCGCGTTGCTGACCGGCGTCGGCTTCGCGCTCTGCGGCGCGGCGCTGAGCATGTTGCGGCTGTCGCCCGCGGGCGCGCGCGGCGCCGAGCATGTTCGCGTGCAAGACGACCAGCGCCTGCGCGGCGAATAGCGCGTGACCATTTGGGAAGGCCGATTTCGGCTGCGTCCGCCGCGCCTCACATCTTCACCATCTCGGTGCGATATTTCGGCAGCAGTGCTGCGATCAGCCTACCCTTCTCAGCCATTTCTTCCGGGGTCGGCTTCGGCGGTGGCGATGTGCGGCTTTCGACGGGAAAGCCAACCGCCAGGAAGAATTCGTCCTGTCCCGCTGGCGTGCACATGCAGAGCATACGGGCCGTCTTGCCGGACACATTCTTGAACGCGTGCGGCGCGTTGGCCGGAACGTTGACCGTCGCCCCCGCACTTACGGTATGGGACTTACCGCGAAAGGTGAATTCAAGTTCGCCTTCGAGCAGCGTGAACATTTCCTCGAAGTCGTGGCGATGCGGCGGGGGCCCGCCGCCGGCGGGCACCAGCATGTCGACCAGGCAATAGCGTCCTGCGGTCTGCGCGCCCGACACCAGGACCGTGTAGGTGCCGCCGGCCACAGAGATATGCGGCACGTCAGCGCCGTCGGGATCGGCGACCGTCAGGGCGCGGCCGGGATCGTCGGCGGGGATCGAGGAAGCTGACGACGAGTTTGCAGAAGGCGTGTTGGTCATACCGGATCTTCTTGCTTATATTTGACTGCCAATAAGAAAGGCCGGCTTCTCAGCCGGCCTTTTCAATTCATCGCGTGCGGATCAAGCCTTGACCAGCGGGCTCTTGGTCGGCCCCTTCGAGCCGCCGGGGCCACCGGGCTTGGACTTGCCCGGCGGACGCTTGCGGGCACCCGGGAGCTTCTCCTGCTTCGGCGTGACCGGACCCTCGACGAACTCAAAGCCGATCTTGTCCTTGGTCTCGTCGGCCTCGTCCTTGACCAGAACGACGCGGACATGGCCGCCACCCTTGAGCTTGCCGAACAGCACTTCGTCGGCCAGCGGCTTCTTGATGTGCTCCTGGATCACGCGGGCCATGGGACGTGCGCCCATCTGCTCGTCGTAACCATGCTTCACCAGCCAGGTCTTGGCGGGTTCGGACAGCTCGATGGTGACATCGCGATCGCCGAGTTGCGCTTCGAGCTGAAGCACGAACTTCTCGACCACCGTCCCGATCACCTCGACGCTGAGATGGCCGAACGACACAACGGCATCGAGACGGTTGCGGAATTCCGGCGCGAACTGCCGGTTGATCGCCTCGTGGTCGTCGCCTTCCCGCTTCGAACGCGTGAAGCCGAACGCCTGCTTGGCGAGATCGGACGCGCCCGCATTCGTGGTCATGATCAGGATCACGTTGCGGAAATTGACCTGCTTGCCATTGTGGTCGGTGAGCCGGCCGTGATCCATGATCTGGAGCAACACGTTATAGAGATCTGGATGTGCCTTCTCGATCTCGTCGAGCAGCACCACGCAATGCGGATGCTGGTCGACGCCGTCAGTGAGCAGGCCGCCCTGATCGAAGCCGACATAGCCGGGAGGCGCGCCGATCAGACGCGACACGGTGTGCCGCTCCATGTATTCGGACATGTCGAAGCGCAACAGCTCGACGCCGAGCGACGCCGCAAGCTGCTTTGCGACCTCGGTCTTGCCGACGCCGGTCGGACCCGAGAACAGATAGCAGCCGATCGGCTTTTCCGGCTCGCGCAGGCCGGCTCGCGCCAGCTTGATCGAAGCGGCGAGCGACTCGATCGCCTTGTCCTGACCGAACACGGTACGCTTCAGGGTCTGCTCGAGATGCTTGAGCACCTCGGCATCGTCCTTCGACACGCTCTTCGGCGGGATCCGCGCCATCGAGGCGATCGTAGTCTCGATCTCCTTGATGCCGATGGTCTTCTTGCGCTTGTTCTCGGCGACCAGCATCTGCGCCGCGCCGGATTCGTCGATCACGTCGATCGCCTTATCCGGCAGCTTGCGGTCGTGGATGTAGCGCGAAGAGAGCTGAACCGCAGCTTCGATCGCCTCATTGGTGTATTTCAGCCTGTGGTAGTCTTCGAAATACGGCTTGAGGCCCTTGAGGATTGCGATCGCATCCTCGACAGTCGGCTCGTTGACGTCGATCTTCTGGAAGCGCCGCACCAGCGCGCGGTCCTTCTCGAAGTGCTGGCGGTATTCCTTGTAGGTGGTCGAGCCCATGCAGCGGATGGTGCCGGAAGCGAGCGCGGGCTTGAGCAAGTTCGAGGCATCCATCGCCCCGCCCGACGTCGCGCCCGCACCGATCACGGTGTGGATCTCATCGATGAACAGGATGGCGTTGGGATGCGCCTCGAGCTCCTTCAGCACCTGCTTCAAACGTTCCTCGAAGTCGCCGCGATAGCGCGTGCCGGCGAGCAGCGTGCCCATGTCGAGCGAGAACACGGTCGCAGCCGCCAGAACCTCCGGCACCTCACTGTCGACGATGCGCTTGGCCAGGCCCTCCGCAATCGCGGTCTTGCCGACCCCCGCTTCGCCCACGAACAGCGGATTGTTCTTCTGCCGGCGGCACAGCACCTGGATCGCACGGTTGATCTCGGAATTGCGTCCGATCACCGGATCGATCTTGCCGTCGCGCGCCTTCTTGTTGAGATTGACGCAATAGGTCTCGAGCGCCTCGCCCTTCTTCTTGGCGTCCTCGCTGCCCTTGGTCTCGGTCTCCTCGTCGACACCGCGCACCGGCCGCGCCTCGGAGACACCCGGCCGCTTGGCGATACCGTGGCTGATATAGTTGACGGCGTCGTAGCGCGTCATGTCCTGCTCCTGCAGGAAATACGCGGCATGGCTCTCGCGCTCGGCAAAGATCGCGATCAGCACGTTGGCGCCGGTCACCTCTTCGCGACCGGACGACTGCACGTGGATCACCGCGCGCTGGATCACGCGCTGGAAACCTGCGGTCGGCTTGGCGTCGTCGGCGCCGTCCGTCACCAGGTTCTCGAATTCGGTCTCAAGATAATTGACGAGGCTCGTACGGAGCTTGTCGAGGTCGACGCTACAGGCGCGCATGACGGCGGCTGCATCGGAGTCGTCGATCAGGGAGAGCAAAAGATGCTCGAGCGTCGCGTATTGGTGATGACGCTCGTTTGCGATCGCCAGTGCACGATGCAGGGATTGTTCAAGGCTTTGGGAAAAAGTCGGCATTCGCGTCCTCTATGGCCCCCACCATCATGATCGTCATCGCCCGGTCAGGCAACAACAACCTTTGTCACATATAGTTATACAAGATCGCGGCGAAAGACCGGTTCCGCGACTCAGGCGGCTGCACAGCTGCGGTACTTTTCGATGCAAAACCCGTTCCGATTGGGGCACGATCGGCACCGGTCCGAAATTCCGTAGTTTTGCCGTCTGCAACGAACATCACGCGCAGACATCACGCGGCAATCACTGCGACATGCCCAAGCACCGGCTTCAAACGTGCCGTAACGTGTGGTGTTTTACTTCTTTTCCATCACGCATTGCAGGGGATGCTGGTGCTTGCGAGCGAAATCCATCACCTGCGTCACCTTGGTCTCGGCGATCTCGTAGGTGAACACGCCGCACTCCCCGATCCCGTGATGATGAACGTGCAGCATGATCTTGGTTGCGGCCTCGGCGTCCTTCTGGAAGAATTTCTCCAGCACATGAACGACGAATTCCATCGGCGTGTAATCGTCGTTCAGGATCAGCACACGGTACAGGTTCGGCCGCTTGGTCTTCGGCTTGACCTTGGTGATGACGGACGTGTTTGGCGCAGAGGGACCGCCGGAACGGTTCTCGTCGTTGCTCATCAGGGGAGCGTGGGCGGCGGCGGCCGCGGACAGGTCTGGTCTGGAAGACAGTTGCGGCATGGCTCAGGCGTTCAAATTCCCCACGGAAGCGTATGGCGGTTCGCCGCGCAGCCCCGGCCTTCGGAGTTCGCACAGGCGCACCGCCTTGTTGGATCGCCGCTTCCAACCGGTCCGGTCCAAGCCAGATCGGCTTCACCGAATATGGGCCTGACCCCGGCTCGCCGCAAGCGTGCGACAGCTCGGCCGAGGCGGCCATGGCGGTCCCGATTCCCGGGTCGGGCGATCCTCGCCAAGGTTAGTCAATCCGGACTGATTTGACAAAACCTTCCGCCCCGCCCGTTTAGAAGATGTTGACCAGGAACCCGGCCGGGAACGCGGCTGCGGCGGTTTCGAGCGGGATATCTCCGGTTTCTACGGACCAATTGACCCTCAATGGCGTGACGCGAAAAGGGGCAAAGGCACAGATTTCCGGGGATCGTCACGCCTCGCAGATCGACGCGCGGCAGAAGAAGCTGTGCGATAACGCCAAGGCGGCGAACATCACGATCCATACGGTGCAGGTGAACACCGGCAGCGACCCGACCTCCAGCGTGCTGCAATATTGCGCGAACGGCACCGACAAGTTCTATCGAGTGACGAAGGCAGATCAGACGTCTCGGTGTTCAAGGACATCGGCACGTCGCCGTCGAAGCGGCGCGCGGCGCGCTGAGACCACACCCCGCGATAAACAAAAAAGCCCGGCTGCTTCAGCCGGGCCTTTGATTCCAGGACGTCGAGGAAACGTTAGTTCGTCGCCGGAGTGAACTTCGACACGAGGGTCTCGACCGGCTTGAACGCCTGCTTGGCGAGGTCGCTGTAGAGGCCGGCGATCTTCTGCGATTCCGCGACGAAGGTTTCGTAGGCGGAACGGGCGAAATCGGTCTGCGCTTCCATCGCCTTGTCCAGCGACTTCACGCCGGAAAGCTTCTCGACGAAAGACTTGGTGTCTTCGAACGACTTCTTGGTGTAGTCGCCGTAGGCGCTGGCGATCGCCTGAAGGCCGTGCTGCATCGAGGTCGCGGAGGCGACGTACTGCTCGAAATGCTCTTTCCCGTAGCCTTGAAAGTCTTCAACCTTGAACATTCGGAATCCTTTTCCCTAGCTCTCGTCGGGAAGCCCCGGCTCCCTGACTCTGCTCACAATTAGTGCAACGCACAAAAAAGTCAAGAATTTTGTGCGTCGCACAAATACCTACAAAATTTGCCACGAATCCCGGGGTTTCCCGCAATGGTTCCTTAAGCTTTTGGAAACCGCGGCGCCCTACCTTGATTCCCTGGACGTGTTCAACTTCCACAAGCGGCCAAAAGCCGTTGGAGAACATCACCTTAGCCAGAACAGCGGCTCAGGCCCAACGTCCCCCGCGGCGAACACCTGCGGAGGGCCAGCCTGAGCAGGTAATGATCCCGGGTCCATTGGGCACAATTTCGCCTCACGAGCCGGTGATCAAGTCAGAAACGGGGACGGGGTTTCATGCTTCGTAAAAACTTGTCTTCCTCGCGCTTGGCGCGGGTTGGCGTTTTTGGGCTTCTTGCGGTCACCACTGCAGTCATCTTCACCACAGATGCTGCCGAGGCGCGGCGCCACCGGCGTCACACCGCGCACCACCGCGTGCAGCGCGATGTGTCCGAGAGTTCCAGCCCGAAATTCGCGTCGATCATCGTCGACGGCAATTCCGGCTCCGTGCTTCAGGCCACGAGTCCCGACGGGATCCGCCATCCGGCCTCGCTGACCAAGATCATGACGCTCTATCTGCTGTTCGAGCGCCTCGAGTCAGGGAAGATGAAGCTCGACACCGAGATGCCGGTGTCGCAGCACGCCGCCGATCAGGATCCCACCAAGCTGAACCTGCGTGCCGGCCAGACCATTCGCGTCGAGGACGCGATCAAGGGTCTCGTCACCCGCTCCGCCAACGACGCAGCCGTTGTGATCGCGGAAGCCATTGGCGGCGACGAGGACGACTTCGCCCAGATGATGACGCGCAAGGCGCGTTCGCTCGGCATGTCCAGGACGGTTTACCGCAACGCCAACGGCCTTCCCAACGACGAGCAGGTCACGACCGCCCGCGACCAGGCCACGCTCGGCCGCGCCATCCAGGAGCGCTTCCCGCGCTACTATCGTTATTTCGCGACCTCGACGTTCAACTGGCGCGGACAGTCGATCCGGAACCACAATCATCTGCTCGGTAATGTCGAGGGCGTGGACGGCATCAAGACCGGCTACACCCGCGCCTCCGGCTTCAATCTCGTGACCTCGATGCGCCGCGGCAACCGCCACCTGATCGGCGTGGTGCTGGGCGGCCGCAGCGGCGGCTCGCGCGACGCCATCATGCGCAACCTGCTCGCGGAGAACCTCGATAAGGCCGCGACCACCCACACCGTCGCGGCGGTCACCGAGCGCAACGGCTCCGACGCCGCTGCCGAGGTTGCCGATGCGTCGGACACCCCGGCCCGCTCCGCTCCGCAGGTCCAGGCTGCCCCTGCTCCCGAAGCAGCCCCGTCGCGTCTCGCCGCGCGCCTGGCGACGCTTGCGGCTGCGACCGCCGCGGTGCCGCCGGCTCAGCCCAGATCTGAAGCCAACAAGCCTGAAGTTCGGCCGACTGAATCCAAGATCGAGCCTGCGCCGCTCACCAATGGCGTGATCTCGAGCCAGCCGCTCTCGATCATCCCCGGCTCGTCCGAGCCGATGAAGCCGGTCCGGGTCAAGACCGTCCAGGTCAAGGCCGGCGCCGTGAAGGTCGCCTCGGCCGCCCCGGCTCAGATCGCACCGCAGGTCACGAGCACGATTGCGGCTCGCTCCGACATCGCCGAAACCTCCGGCGCCGTCGTCGCCCGGGCAGACCTCATCAACAAGCACGAGATCGTCAGCCAACCGGAAGCGCCGAAGGCCGAGATCGCCCGTGCCGAGCTGCCGCGGCAGCCGGCGGGCTTCGGCACCGGCAACGGCATCCTCGGCGTATTGCCGGCCGCAACCGCCGCTGCGCCCGCCCCGGCTGCTCCGAAGCTCGCGTCAGCCGACCCGGCGCTGCAGCCGATCCAGATGAGCGCCACCACGAAGCCGGTCGTCACCCACAGCGGCTGGATCGTCCAGGTCGGCGCGCTCGAGAGCGAGAACGAAGCCCAGCAGCGCATCGACGCCGCACGCAGCTCGGCCCGCGGCCTGCTCAGCAAGGCCGACCCGTTCACCGAGCCGGTCGTCGCGAAAGACAATCGCAAGCTCTACCGCGCCCGCTTCGCCGGGCTCGACCGAGACCAGGCCGAAGCCGTCTGCCGCACCCTGAAGCGCGCCGATATCTCCTGCATGACCGTCCGCAACTGATCTTTCGCACCGCTCCAATGAAAATGCCCGCGCCTCGCGCGGGCATTTTCATTTTTGGGATGCGGTGACCGACGAGGCTGTTCCACGACAACCTCTCGTCAAGGATTTACGGTTAAAACTTTACGCAAGGGATCGACCACGCCGACAACGGCGGGCATCGGGCGACGGCAAACAGAGCAAACGGAGCTCACACGGGACGAGCGTTTGTAGCGTGGTGCCGGAGTTAGCCGTTATGCGTGCGAAGCAGAGTATCCTTGGCCTCGTTTACACGGGCAGCGAGATACGTCGAGCCCCCTTGGTCGGGATGCAGTTTCTTCATCAGGGACTTGTGAGCCCGGCTGATGTCGTCACGCCCCGCCCCCGGCTGCAGGCCAAGGATCTGATAGGCCTCCTCCGTCGTCATTTTGCCGGTCGCCACCGTGCGGCGCTGCCCCCCTGCCGCGTCGCCCTGCGCGTTCTGACGCCAAGCGGGAAACCGGCGGTCCAGATAGCTTTCAAGTAGGGCCACGCTCTCGGCGTCGAACGCCGGGACCATTGCCAGCAGGGCCGCGAGATCGAACTCATCGAGATCGCGCCCGGCGTGAGGACCGGCGACGATCCGGCCTCCGAGTTGGCCGGAATCGTGATCGAGCCGCATATCCAGGAATTGCGAGCGCACGCGCGAGGCCTGACCGGCCGGGCGCGTCGCGCCCCCGCCGAACAGCCCGCCGATATTGCCGAAGCCGGCGTTTGCCATCGGTGTCCAGCCCAGGAGCCCGGCACCGAATATCCCGAGCGGGATCGCCACCACCAGTTCGCCCTTCAAGCCCGTGAACGCTGCGACAGCCAGCGCCACCACGCCGCCGCCGAACCTGATCGCGCGTGCCAGCACGGCCGGATTGGCCGAACGGAACATCTGGAGCAGCAGATAAAGGGTGATAACAGCGATAGCGCCGGCGATCAGGGTCATGGCCGGAATATAGTCGGCCTACCGCCAAAAAGCATCGTGTCCTTGTGCCACCGCCGGCCGCGCGCCAGCGCTACTTCATCTGGCCGATCAGCCTGGCCGCGCCACTGGCGGTCTTCGCCAATTGCAACAGCGCCTCGCGTCCGCCGGCCGCGTAGGCGGCGGCTGCGCGCAACAGTTCGCGCAACTGCGCCGCCGCGCCCGGATCAAACCGGCACCAGGCGCCGCCGGTCAGGCGCGCGATCTCGCGAAAGGTTTGCTCGGCCACCGCGTCATGGCCTTCCTGAAATACGAACACAGGCACTTTGAGCATGCCTAGCTCGCCGGCCTTGGCGCAGAGCTCGTCGACGTTCTCCTCCATGGCGTCGCCGACGAAGACAACGGCGCGCACGCCGGATGCGACCGCCTCGCGCCGCGCCTCGCTCAGCACCTTGCCGATCTGGGTGTCGCCGCCACGGCAATCGATCTTGCTCATCAGCGCCGCAAGCCTGGCGCTGTCGGAGATCCATCCCGTGGCGCGGCACTCGTTGAAGCCGCGATAGTAGACGAGCCGGATGTCGAGACTGCCGAGCGCGGCGGTCTCACGGAACATGTCGGCCTGAAGCGCGCAGGCCATGTCCCAGGTCGGCTGCCGACTCATCGTCGCATCCAGCGCGAAGATCAGCCGTCCCTTCGCACCGGGCGCATGCGGTGATAGCGCGCGCGCGTTGGCGACGAAGGCGGCGATGTCCTCCGAGGTCGAGGTCCCCGCCTGCGGCACAGCGCCGCCTGGTTGCGCCGAGACGGCATCGCGGCCGCGCGGTTTGATGGGTTCGCCCGACATCCCTTGACCCTAGCGTGAGCGACTAATGTGGTCAGCGGATCAAGCCCGGTCAATGTGCAAAGCCCCCGCAGGCGGTAGCCGGCGGAGGCTTTGAAGAATCGGTATCGACGATGAGGAAGGCGTCAGCTCTTGGCAGGCGCCATCAGAGCGACCGGTCCGGGCTCGAGAATCTTGGGCGGGGACGATTGCGTGTCGACCGGCGCCACTTCGCTGTCGGTCGCGCTCAGGAACTTGTCGAGCATGCCCTGGATCGAGTTCTTGGCCGCGTCCGGACCGGTGTCGCGCATGTCGTTGTGCTGGAATTCGGTCTTCACGACCTGGATGCCGGCCTTCTCGCATTCCTCGTCGGTCGGGATCACGCCCGCATCGGCCTTGAACTGCGGGTCGGTGGAGCGGAACGACAGGATCTTGAACTTGCCGGCGGTGACGAAGGGCACGCGAAGATTGTCGAGCGTGACGACCTTCTTGACCTCATCCGGATACTGCTTGGCGAAATACATCGTGATGTCGCCGCCCATGGAGTGGCCGACCATTGTCACCCTGTCGTAGTCGGCGTTGGGCTGAACCTTCTTCATCTCCTGCATCGCGAGATGGATGTTGGCGACGCCGCGCAGGATCTGCGGCAGCCGGCCGACATAGATCTCGCCGGGCTTGGTCACCATCGGAGGATCGGTCGGCAAATCATGCTGCGGGCTGACGACGAGGTAGCCGCGCGCCGCGAAAATGTTGGCGAGGAAGCCGTACTCGGTGTTCTTGACGGTGTTGCCGTGGTTGATCACGGCGACCGGCATCGTGATCATGCCGGCATTGGCCTGCATTTCCTTGTCACGACGGATCGCGATATCGACGGGCACCGCACGGTTGTCGCGCGAGGCATCGTAGAAGGTGATGGTCTCGTGCCTGATTGCCCACTTGCTCGCCGTAAAATAGGCGACGCCACAGAGGGCACTGACCGAAACCAGAACGGCAATTCCACGCTTCATTTTCGTCCTCAGCCTCAGGCTCTTGCGGCCTGAATCCCTGTTGAAAATCGTGTTCTTCCGGAGCTCTTCGGCCCCTGGTCGCCTATTCCCTAATATATGTCACAGGCGCGTGACAGGAAGGCTAAATATTGTGAACCATCAGCCCTTTCATTGTGCGGCGCACACGTTTCTTGGGCACCTCGCTCTCACACGGCTACGCCAGGGTGCACCTCACCTTCCGACGCAACCTGTCTCGATCGGGTTCAATTTTGCAGTAAACGCGGGGTGAAAACGGTTGAGCGCGGGCTCGGTTCCCGCGGGAGACCGTCCGCTTTGATCGGCCGGAAGTAGCGATATACCGCCGCCTCAGGCGCCGAGGATGTCGTGAACCTCGAGCGGCTTGTCGACCTGATTGAACCACTCGGCGCGGTTGGCCGCGCGGCGGCGTCCGCGCTCGTCGAGCGGAAGCTTGAGCTGGCGGAGCAGGCTCGTCACCTCCTCCCGCGCGGTGAGATGGCCGAGATTGGGCCGCATGCCGAGCGTGGCCTCGTCGATCTCGTCCAGCGCGGTCAGACCGCGCGGGAAGAACTCGCGATAGACGACGCGTTCGGCGAAACCGTCGACGTAGCGGAAGCCGAGCCGCAGCGACAAATCCTTCAATCCCTCGGCAACCAGCTGCTTGTTGCGCGAGCCGAGCATCGACAGGCGGTTGCGCACCACGATCCAGTCGGTGGTCGCGCCGTCGAGCTGGCGACGCTTGCGCCTGACGTCCCGCACCATCTCGGCGTAGTGGCTCTCGCCCGTCACCGCGTAATTGGCGGGATCGACGGTGCCGAGCACATCGAAATCGAGAAAGCTGTCGTTGATCGGGGTCACCAGCGTGTCGGCCATCGAGTGCGCAAGCCGCATCAGGTAGCTGTCGGTGCCGGGGGTATCGATGACGATGAAGTCGAAACTGCTCTCGACCGCCGAGACCGCTTCCATGAACTGAAGGAACTCCGAATTCTCGTTCTCGGCGACCTGCATGGTCTCACCGAGCTTGATGCAGCGATGCAGCGGCAGTTCGAGGTCGAGCTTGGTGCGGCGCGCCCAGGCGGAACGGTTGTTGATGTAGTGAGTAAAGCTCTGCTGACGGCAGTCGAGGTCGATGGTGGCGACGCGCTGGCCGGCTTTCAGAAGCGCGACTGCGATGTGCAGGGCGGTCGTCGACTTGCCGGAGCCGCCCTTCTCGTTGCCGAGCACGACAACATGCGCCGAGCCGGACTGGCCTTGGCTAGCTTGCACAAGCATCGCGATCCTCAACACCCCTAACTAATATCTTCAAGTTGGCCGCGTCTGCGGTCAAGTGAAATGCGTGACAGGCAATACAATTCGCGGCGCGCCGTCCTTCATCATGAATCGCCGCGCCGCTTCGCGTCTGTGATCCAGCCCACAATGTCGCGACCTCTTGCGCGCGGGATGCTGTGCCGCATCCGGATGCGTGGCGTCCATGGTCGCCGCTTGTTAAGGTTAGCCTGCCGGGCGCCGGGACGCGCCCGTCGATTCCCAACCGCGTCGAGTTCTGATGTCACGCAGCCCCTTGATCGCCCGCACGGTCCCCAACTTGCGACGCGCCGTCGACAATCTTCGCAAGCGAAAGGCCACGATCGCGCTGGTCCCGACCATGGGAGCGCTCCATGACGGCCATGTGTCGCTGGTGCGCCTGGCCCGACGGCGCGCGAGCCGCGTCGTGGTGTCGATCTTCGTCAATCCGACCCAGTTCGCTCCGACCGAGGATTTTGGCGCCTATCCGCGAACCTGGAAGGCCGATCTCGCCAGGCTCGCCGCCGAGGACGTCGATATCGTCTGGCATCCCGGCGCCGAGGCCATGTATCCGGAGGGCTTTGCGACCCGCATCGTGCCGGAGGGACCGGCGCTGGCCGGCCTTGAGGACCGCTTCCGCCCGCATTTCTTCCGCGGCGTCGCCACCGTCGTCGGCAAGCTGTTCACGCAGTGCCGGCCGGATGTCGCGATCTTCGGCGAGAAGGATTTTCAGCAGTTGCGAGTGGTGGCGCAGATGGCCCGCGACCTCGACCTCGGCGTCAAGGTGATCGGTTCCCGCACCGTGCGCGAGCGCGACGGGCTCGCGATGTCCTCGCGCAACGTCTATTTGTCGCCACAGGAGCGGCAGACCGCAACCACACTGTACCGCGCCATGAAGGAGAGCGCCGGGCGCATCCGCGCTGGCGAGGCGGTCGCGGCCGCAATGGCGCGCGCAGCCGCGATGATCATGGCGGCCGGCTTTGAGCTCGACTATTTCGAGGTCCGCCATGCAGCGACCCTGGCGCCTGTCACCTCGCGCAAGGACGGCCCCTTGCGCATCCTAGTCGCGGCCAAGCTCGGCACGACCCGGCTGATCGACAATATCGCGGTTTAGAGCAGCCCGAGATCGCGCAGCTCGCGCCGCATCGGCTCCGGCATCGCCGCGATCGAGCCGGCGGCGGACTTGCCGAGATCGGGCGGCACCGAATCGTCGGCAAGGTAGCGCCAGCCCTGGAACGGGCGCATCGGCCGCGGCGACACGGGGATCACCTTCGGCTGCATCACGATCCGGCAGCGCCCGATGCCGTCCTTGTCGCGGAACGGCTCGATGCCGATGATCTTTTCGCGCGCGGCGACCTCGCCCTTGATCACCCAATAGAGCGACCCGCCCGACAGGATCTCGGCGTCGCGCTTGGGCATCATGCGGGTGATGTGGATGTGATGTTGCGGCAGACCCTTCTTCTTGGCGGTCTGCATCCGTTCGGCGGTCCACTCCTTCAATTCCTTGACGGATTCGCAGCCGACGGCGAGCTTGATCAGATGTAGTGGCATGCCCCAGCATTAGCCGGGCAGCCACCCATTTGGAATGCCGATCTACTCGTTATCCGCAGCCGGGGGAGCCCCAGGCGGCGGCGTGAGCGGAACCGGTGCTGCCGCCGGCGCCCGCGCAGCCTTCGGCGCAGGCGGCCTCTTCGCGGCGGGAGCTGCGGCCTGTGCCGAAGCGGCTGCCGGGGCGCGCGGAGCCGGCGCGGCCGCTGCGTTCGCGGCGGGCGCCGTGTGGCGCGTCGGCTCCGGATTCATGATGCTGACCGGCGGCGTCGACGAGGCGCTCGGGAATTCCGCATTGGTCGGCTTGCCCGTCGGCATCGACGGCGGCAGTCCGGCGAGCGCGGCCGTGGCCGGCAACGATTGCGCCGCTGCAGGCGCATTCCAGGTCGGGGCGTAGCGCGCGACCAGCGTGTCGTAGAGATGGGAATCCATGTTGGCGGCGACCTGCTGCTGATCGGTCAGCGAGCGGAAGGCCGCGCAGTCGAACTGCGTGCAGCCGTCGCGCACGACCAGCACCTGCGCGACCAGGCCGTAGCGATCACGCTCCAGCGACTTGCGCAGCACCTTGATGTCGGGCGTCAGGCTGTTCTCGGCGGTCGCGGCATCGCCGAGCGCCGTCAGCCGGTCGATCCTGGCCGCGGTGGTGGAGACGGCCGCCGCCGCCGCGTCAGGCGCGCCGAACAGCGCCTTCTCGCAGCCAATGGCCACGGCATCGCCAGCGAGTTCGTCAAGGCAGGACAGCGCCGGCAGGCTCGCGATCATCGCGGCCTGTGCGCGCGCCTCGGTCGGCGTGGTCTGCCCCGCCGGTCCATCGACGCGCACGACGGCAGCCAGCGCGATGGCAATGGCGAACAGCGTAATGACGCTCAGCGCACCGTTGGCGACCGACCTCTCGGCGCGCAGCAGCGTGACCAGGAGGATCAGTCCGAAGAAGCCGGCAGCCGCCAGCATCATCCACATTGGAAGGGCCGGCGAGCGCCCGATTTGGTCGAGCGACGAGGCCCATGCCCAGTTCATGCGCGACGTCCCCTCACGCGAGCAGAGAGCGAATGGTCAAAGCGAGCACCGAGAGTCGGCAACTGCCCCCGGCCCACCTTTTGAAGGTGAAGCGGGCCTTTTGACGGCGGCAGAATACAATTCCCCGAGGACGCGCCAATGCGCGGATAGCGTCGGCCTTCAGGACAGCGCGAGTTGGCTTTCCTTGGCGACGCGTTCGAAGGCTTCGGTCGAGCTCTTGATCCGGTACTGACAGTCGTCACCATCGGTCGGCAGGAGGCGGATGACCTCATACGAGCCGCTGGCAGCGGGGCGTGCGACATTGCTCGCGGTGAACAATACGCGCGCGCCAATAGGGAATTTGTGCTTCAACACCCTCTCCATCACTCAAACAACGCCTGCCACGCCCATGGTCCCACTGCGTCGGCCGGCCGGAAACCCGGCCGCTGTATAGCATGCAGCGGGCGTTTTTGGCCAGCAGTATGCAACATGGCAAACGTGCGAATTTTGCAGTTATTTCAGCGTGATGCCGCCAGCCGATGATACCGCTGGAACCGGTCCTTCAGGCGGTATGGGGCAAACGGCCGTCGGGGCTGCCGTGATCCACCCGCGTGGGCGGTTCCTGGGCCGTGAGGTCCCTCTCCTCGCCGACCACTCGGGCGATCGAGCGAGGCCCGATCGCAACCGCGGATTACACGTTCTCGAACTTTTCGATGACCAGCGTTTCGGCGAGCCCGTCCCGGGTCCATTCCTGGAACGCCGGCAGCGCCAGCATCGTGTCCATGTAGGCCTTGGTCTCCGGCGTGACCTCGATCGCGTAGGTGCGGAAGCGGTGCACCACCGGAGCATACATCGCATCGGCCGCGCCGAAGCGCCCGAACAGGAACGGTCCATCGGCGCCATACCGGGTCCGGCACTCGCGCCAGATCTCCTGCACGCGCGCGATGTTGGCCTCGGCGTCCGCCGACAGCGTCACGGCGCGCACCGGGCGGTGCAGGTTCATGCCGCATTCGTTGCGAAGGGCCATGAAGCCGGAATGCATCTCGGCGCACACCGAACGGGCATGGGCGCGGGCGGCGGCGTCGTCCGGCCACAGCTTCACTTCCGGATAGCGCTCGGCAATGTATTCGATGATGCTGAGCGAATCCCACACCGTGATGTCGCCGTGGACCAGCACCGGCACCTTGCCCGCGCGGCTGAACGAGATGATCTGCTCCTTGTCCGCGGGATTGTCGGTGTAGAGCGGGATGAGGGTCTCCACGAACGGGATATCGTTGGCGCGGAGCGCGAGCCAGGGCCGCATCGACCATGACGAGTAATTCTTGTTGCCGATTGCGAGTTTCAGCGCAGCCATGTCAATCCATCCTTCCCGATACGCCTTGAAGCGAGCCGCTTTTAACGCCATCGCCTGCCGCCAATCAATCGTTGCTGCACCTCGCCATGCGTGGCAAGCGTTGCGATCCTCGCCAGGAGACAGACATGAGCAGGCATTGGGTCGACATCACCGCCGTCGGCTTCTTCATCATCGAATGGCTGGTCTACGCGCTGACGCTGGAGCATTCGGCCTATGGCCGCGACAGCCTGTCGGCGCGCATGAACCGCTACCGCGAGGTGTGGGTGCGCCGGCTGCTCGACCGCGACGCGCGCATGGTCGACATGCAGATCATGGCCTCGCTGCAGAACGGCACCGCCTTCTTCGCCTCCACCAGCCTGATCGCGCTCGGCGGCGCGCTGGCGCTGCTGCACGCGACCAACGATGCGATCACGATCTTGAGCAAGCTGCCGGTCGATCTCAGCACCTCGCCGGCGATGTGGGAGCTGAAATGCGTCGGCCTCGTCCTGATCTGCGTCTATGCCTTCTTCAAATTCGCCTGGTCGTACCGCCTGTTCAACTATGTCGCGATCCTGTTCGGCGGCATGCCGGCGGCCTCGCAGCGTGACACGCCGGAGGCCGAAGCTCATGTGATCCGCACCTCGCGCCTGTTCGAATCCGCCGGCCGCCATTTCAACCGCGGCCAGCGTGCCTTCTTCTTCGCACTCGGCTATCTCGGCTGGTTCGTCAGCCCCTGGGTATTGTTCGTGACCACGGCAGCCGTGGTAATCGTGACGTGGCGACGGCAATTCGCCTCGAGCGCGTGGGAGGCCATGGCGCCGGAGGTGGTGGATGGCGAGGAGATGCGGAAGCGCGGTCGTTGACGCGCTCGTGTCCCGGACGCGCTGCAGCGCTCTTGCGCTGCGTCCGGGGCACGAGAGCGGAGTGTGGCGGACAAGTCGCTACGCTCGCATTGACGCAGTATGAGGCGGCAGCGCTACTTTTCCAGCTCGCATTTTGAATTGCAGACATAGCTTCGCGCTCTCGCGGGATTTCGCCCGTATCTTTGCCTGGTCACTTCACCCTCTTATCCAAGAGGGTACAGGGAAGCCTGCGATCAAAGTCCTAAGCCGGCGGTCTCGGCCTGCTATGTGTAGCGATTGCCGCACGGGAAGTCCGTAAAGCCGCTTTGATCTATCTCAATTCTCTGACAGGAGCGGGCATCAGTTTGAGAGAGTCGCGCCCATCGCTTCGCCGCGCCGGCCGGGCGGTTGGGCGCTTCCAGGGAGCTCGATATGATCAAGTCGCTCGGAATTGCCACGTTCGCCTTCTTCTTCGCAGTATCGGCTCAGGCGATGACACCTGCCCCGATTGCACAGCCCGAAAGCCTGATTACGGAAGTCGCTGCTGCCTGCGGCGTCGGCAGGACACGTATCAACGGCGTGTGCGTGGCACGGACGACCGTCCGGCATACCCGTCGGGCGGTTCGCAGATGTGTGAGAGGGACGACGTGCTGATTGGTTGTCCTCAAGGACAATACGCAAATTGGTGCGTCGCGATTAGAATTCTGGAGTACCGACCCCAACGGTACATCGACGCCCCCACCGGCCTCAGTCTTTCCAGACTGAGGCCGTCTTGCGCCTGAAAGGTTGGACGGACCGGTTACCTTGTGGGATTTATCGGCGCGGGGAACAACTCCAACCGCAACGCTGATGCCGGCACGCCAACAATAGCCTTCGAGAGCCGGTCATCGTCAACTGACGAAGCCGACGCTGCAGGTGAATAGCGCAAACACAAAAAGCAAATGTTTACGCAATTTACCACTCGACTATCAACGCGATGGTCTTCATTTTCTCGTCTGGTAATTGCCTTCGCTTGGTTTGGTCGGATGCTCGGAATCGTAGTGGAGGTGGCGGCATGTCCGAAATGGTGGAAGTGCTCGCCGGAACGAGTTTATTTCTACTCGCCTTCTCGCTGCTGATATTCGACATCCCCCGCTACACCTTATCGCTGGTGTCTCTTGCTCTGTTCAGCTCGAAGCGGCGAAGCGCCAGCGCGACGGTTTGCCAGGCGACAGTAAGCGTGATTATCCCGACATTCAACGGCGGCTCCGGGCTTGGTCCTTCGATCAGCTCGCTGCGCCGGCAAACCCTGCGACCTGTCGAAATCATCGTCGTCGACGACGGCTCCACCGACGAAACACGCGCGGTAGCGGAGCGGGCGAGAGCGCAGGGCCTGGTTGACATGGTCATCTGCCATGGGACCCGCTGCGGCCGCAGCGCTGCCATCAACGCTGCAGCACGGTTCGCCCGCGGCGCTCTGCTTTTGACCGTGGATGCCGACACTGTCTTCGAACCGAACGCGGTTGAGCGCCTCGCTGCTGCGTTCGGCGATCCGCTCGTCGCCGGCGCAAGTTGCAGCATCGCGGTCAGCAACGAGCGCGACTCGATATGGACAGGACTTCAAAGCGTCGAATACCTGATGTCGATCACCGCGGGGCGGTCGATCCTCGACGTGGTGGATGCGATCGCGTGTCTATCCGGCGCCTGTTCCATGTATCGCCGGGATATTTTCGCGCAGCAGGGCGGGCTCGACGTCGGCCCGGGAGAGGATATGGAGTACACCTTGCGGCTCCGCAGGCTCGGCTATGTCATTCGCTTCGTGTCGGACGCCTGGGCGGAAACAGCCGGCCCCGCAGGCGGCATAAGTCTGTTGCGCCAGCGGGCGCGCTGGGATCGCGATGCTCTGCGCATCCGTTTCATGATGTATGGCGAGCTGAGTTTTCGCCACCCGCTGGAGCGTTTACCGGACACAATCCAACGGCTGGACTTCATCGTCTTCGATCTCGTTCCGACGCTCAGCCTGCCATTCTACTTGGCCTACATCGTGCTGCTGTTCGGCTCGAATGCCGTGTTGTTTCTGTCGGCGATCTACCTATTGTTGCTCTGGATCTCGGTATTCAATATGGCACTTGTGTTCGCCCTATTCCATCGATCCGTCGGAACCTTCGGCTGGAAGATGGCGCTGATCTTTCCGCTTTACCAAGGCGTCTATCTGAAGTGCGCGCGGTTCTTTTCCTATTCTTCAGAAATTATCTTTGCCTCGTCGCGGAACGATGATTTCGTACCGCCGCGCGTTCGCCGTGCATTGTTCGGAGATCGGACAGAAGAGGTGGCCAAATGACAGTCACCCTGACGCGACTCGATCCGCATATTCCCGATCCTATCGAGAGCCGTCGGCGTGCGGCCGGACGGGCCGTCCGCGCCGCCTATGCGACAATCGTATTCGGCATACTCGCATTCTTTGTCGTCTATTTCGGGAGGCCACTCCTCTATCTCGGCGGCCCAGGTAGCGTGTCCTCGCCGAGATATTTGGTTTCACTGCCTTACATCGTGCAGATTAACAGCATCACCGTGCTGAGAGGTGCATCGGTCAGGGCCGGCGAAGAAATCGGAAGGGTTCGGTCTCCGCAGCACGATGAAATCGTCGCGACTTATATGCGCTCGCTCGCGGACATCGCTGGCCGCAAGGCGGAACTGCGTGTCAAAGCCCGGGTTGCGCGCGAATCTCTCGACGCGACGCGCTCACATTTGCGCCTTGCTGAGGAAGCTGTCGAGCTTATCGCAACCTCATCGGCTGCGAGCCTGAATTACCGCATAGACATGTCCCGGGAGCGCGCCCTGGCGAACAAAGCCGTGGTCTCGCAGGAGGCGGAAGCCGCCGAAGCCAGCACTCAATTGGCTGCTCTCGACGAATTCAGCCGGCAACTCGGTGACCGCCTCGAAAAAGTTGAAAGCAGATTTGCCGATGGGAGAGTCTTTGCGCCCATAGCTGGCATCGTCGCGAACAATCCTGCGCGTGCCGGCCAGTCACTGGTGGCGGGCACTCCGATTGCAGAAATTCTCGACCCCACGGATGTCTTCGTCGATTGGTACGTTCCCAACGAACGCCTGTCCGATCCAAAAGTCGGCAACGAAGTCTTTGTGCTGTTCGGCAACCGACGAATTCTGGGCAAAATCGCGGAAATTTTGCCTGTGTCCGATGTGTACCCCGGAGCGGGCTCATCGGCGGCGCGCGAGCGTACCGCCTCGCAAATCGCGCGAATTCGGTTCAGCCCAGGCGCACATCCCCCGGCGCTGAACTCGGCCGTCGACGTTCACATGCACTACACACAACTCAGCGCGCGGATCGCTTCCATGCTGGTGGGACTATTCGGGCTCGACGAGCTGTGAGAGGGAGCGAGGTGCAGCATGCAGATCGAAGGGACTCAAACGAATTGCCCGGCTTGCGGCTCATCCGCTCTGATCTCGTTTCCGGTATTCCACCACATGATCTGCGCCTACGTTGGTCCGGAGTATGACTTCGCACCAAGCATCGCGGGATATACGTGCCCGAAGTGCTGCCGCGACATTGTATCGGCTGACCCAGCTTGCGAGATCGTGGGCACTAGCGCGCGGTGCACAAGGTGTTGGGTTGAGATGGTGGTGTCCCCAGCGTGTGCTCCGGCTGGCTTGTAAGGATTAGCGGCGATCTCGGCTTGTCAGTCGCCAGACGCAAATTTGGACGTACGGTCATTCTATGCGCTGAGCAGCAAGTGGGGGCCGTACGCTAGGAGGCCATTCCGATCAGGTCTGACAACTTGACGTGCCCGTCGCCGCGACCGACCTGGGTGGTCTCGCTTCAGGCACAAAGCGGAATATATTTGCGCGAGCGGATTGACAGAGGGGACACAGAGGCGGTCGTGTAGCCCGGATGGAGCGCAGCGGCGCAATCCGGGAAGGTGCCAGACGCAGCGCGAGCGGCCCCGGATTGCGCTGCGCTCCATCGGGCTAGATGACTACCTGCTAGCCGCCGAAATCCCGTGGTGTGAACGGCAGGTCCATCACCTTCCATTCCCCGTATTTGTCGGCCGGCAGCATCTTGTAGGGCTGGCAGGCCTGAAGCGCGCTCATGGCCGACTTCACGAGCGCAACGCCCTTTGCCGACGGCGGGGCTTCGATCAGGATCGGTTCGCGCGCCAGCGTGCCGTCGGTCGCGAGCACCGTGCGCAGCTTGATGTTGACGTTGTCGGTCGGCGCAACCCCGGCCGGCAGTTTGGCGCAGCTACGCAAGTGACGACGCAGCTCGGCGATCACTTCGGCCGGCAACTTGGCCGCGATTGAATCCTTGGCATCGCCGCCATCGTCCTTGGGGGCGTCCTTCGGCAGCTCCGCCGGCAATTCCGGCGGCAGGCCCAGCATGACGCCGTACTTGACAGTGACGTCAGGCTCCGGCGCCTGAAAGGCCGGGGGCGGCGCGGCTGGCTGCTGCATCGCTTGTGGCAGTAGCTGCGGCGCCGGGGGCTGCGGTGTCGGGGGCTGCGGCGTCGCCTGAGGCGGCGGCGACTGCGATGGCTGAGGCTGTGGCTGTTGAGGCTGCGGTTGCGTCTGCGCATTTGCCTCGCGCTGCTGCTGCGACGTCTGCGAAGGCTGTGGCTGCGGCTGTTTCTGCTGCGGCTGTTCAGGCGAGGCCTGCTGCTTCGAGGACGGTGCCGCGGCCTGCTGCTTCGCCTCGGGATTCGGCGCGGCCGCCGCCTTGTCCTTGTCGGTGAAATCCAGCTTCGGTAGTTTCAGGTCAGGGGGCAGCTCCGGCGGCTTCTTGAGCTTTTCCTCGGCCTTCTCCTCGGCTTTGGCCTCCTCCTGCTTCACCTGCTCCGGCGTCACGATGCTGACGGAAACCGATTCGGGCGGGCTGGCGTGAAACGGATGGACTTTGCTGATCACGATGATCAGCGCGACCAGCGTCAGATGGGCGATCGCCGACGCCGCAATGTCCGTCCGTATGATCTTCCGCAGTTCCATCGCCTGACTTCAGGTTGCCAAGCTGGTCCTAGCATACGGCAGCCCCCTCTCAATCCCATTTTGGCGCGAAGCCGAAATCGGTCAGGCGGCCCCTGGGACTGGCCAGCGCGGCGATTTGGGCCATCTCGTCGTCCGAAAGCTCGAAATCGAAGATCTCGATGTTTTCCGACAGGCGTTCGACGCGCGAGGTGCGCGGGATCGCAGCGACATTCTGTTGCACCAGCCAGCGCAGGCAGACCTGCGCCGGCGTCTTGCGATGAAGACGCCCGATCTCGGCGAGCGTCTGGTCGGTCTTGATCCGCCCCTTGGCGATCGGGCTGTAGGCGACCAGCGCGAGCCCGTGCTGATCGCAAGCCGCCCTCACCTTCGCCTGGTCGAGATAAGGATGGTATTCGACCTGGTTGCAGGCCAGCGGCTCCGGTGACAACGCCACCGCCTGCTCGATCAGCGCGACGGTGAAATTGGAGACGCCGATGTGGCGGGTCAGGCCCATGCGCTTGGCATGCGACAGTGCGCCCAGCGTCTCCTCCAGCGGCACGTGCGAATTGGGCCAGTGCAGCAGCAGGAGATCGACCGAGGGAAGCCGCATGCGCGCCAGACTCTCCTTGACCGAGCGCTCGAGATCATGGGGCGCAAAATGGTTGGTCCAGACTTTTGTCGTCAGGAAGATGTCGTCGCGGCGCACGCCGGAGGCACGCAAGCCGTCGCCGACCTCGCGCTCATTCTCGTAAACCTGTGCGGTATCGATGTGGCGATAGCCGAGCCGTAGCGCCTGCTCGACCACACGTGCGCACATGCGCCCGCTCAGCTCCCAGGTTCCGAGCCCGATCGCCGGTATTCTTGCGCCATTGGTCTCGACGAACAGCATGAGGAATCCTCTCTGTCGCGGTCGCCCCAAATCATCGTCCAGGCGTCATTATGAACCCGGCTGGCGACACTGCCAACGGACGACGCCGGCCGCCGAGCCGGATCTTGCGCGCAATACTAACGGGAGGTTCGCGCCAGACCTTGACGCCAGACCTTGACGTCAGGCCTTGAGCTCAGGCTTTGGCGAGCGCCTGGAACACGGTGTCGGGCGAATGCGCGATCACCGCGAGCAGCGCGCGGGCGGGTCCCCGCGGGGCGCGCTTGCCCTGCTCCCAGTTGCGGATGGTCTCGACGGGAACGCCGAGTTTGGCCGCAAACTCCATCTGGGTCAGGCAGGCGCGTCGGCGCAAATCGCGCACGGCGAGTGAGCTGGCTTCGGCCGGCGCTGCGCTGGCCGCAGGCTGGATTGGCAAGGGCTGGATTGAAAAGGGCTGGATCGGAAGCGGCTGGACAGGAAACTCCTGCCCGTCCCGCAACTCGACGATCCGTCCGTCCGCCTTCAGCCGCACACGCATGCTCATTCCCCCAAGCACGGCGATGATGCGGCAGGCCGCTTAAGTTCGGATTAAAGATGATGGCCAGTAGCCGGATGGAGCGCAGCGCAATCCGGGGCGTCTCTCGAGCGGACGCAGCGGCCCCGGACTACGCTTCGCTCCATCCAGGCTACGATTTCAACAGCTCCTACCTGAGCCCAAACCACAGCGTCGCAATTCCAAGGAAGGAGAAGAAGCCGACGACGTCGGTGACCGTTGTCACGAACGTGCCAGAGGCGACAGCCGGATCGGCCCTGACACGTTCGAGCGCCATCGGGATCAGGATGCCTCCGAGCGCGCCGGCGAAGAGGTTCACGATGATGGCAAGCCCGATGACGACGCCGAGGCCCGGGATCCTGAACCAGGCCACCGCGGCCACGCCCGTGATCACGGCAAAGGCGAGACCGTTGACGAGGCCGACCAGGCCCTCGCGCATCACCACGCGCCAGGCATTGGAGGAGCCGAGCTCGCGCGTCGCCAGCGCCCGCACCGCGACCGTCATGGTCTGGGTCGCGGCATTGCCGCCCTGGCTTGCGACGATCGGCGCCAGCACGGCAAGCGCCACCATCTTCTCGAGCTGGCCCTCGAACAGGCCAAGCACGGAGGACGCCAGAAATGCGGTGGCGAGATTGACCAGCAGCCAGTTGAACCGCGCGCGCGCAATGGTGAACACGGTGTCGGAGAGCTCTTCGTCGCTGTTGACGCCGCCGAGTGCCTTGAGGTCCTCGTCCGCCTCTTCCTCGATGACGTCGACGACGTCGTCGACGGTGATGACGCCGACGAGCCGGTCCTGGGTGTCGAGCACCGGGGCTGCGACGAGATTGTACTTGCCGAACATGCGCGCCACCTCCTCCTGGTCCTCCAGGACGGAGACGCGGCGGCGATCCTCGTCGGTCAGCTCGGCAAGCGCCACCGGGCGGCGGGCACGCAGCAGCACGTCGAGCGAGACCGCGCCCTGCCAGTGCTGCTCCTTGTCGACGACGTAGATCTCGTAGAAGCGGTCGGGCAGATCCGGCGTCTCGCGCATGTAGTCGATCGCCTGTCCCACGGTGAAATCCTGCGGCACCGCGATGAACTCGGTCTGCATCCGGCGGCCGGCGGAATTTTCCGGATAAAGCAGGCTGCGCTCGAGCACGACGCGCTCCTTGAGCGGCAGCTTCTCGAGGATCTCCTCCTGATCGGCCTGATCGAGCGTTTCCAGCAGCTCGACCGCATCGTCGGATTCGAGCTCGAGCACACCTTCCGCGACCGTCTGCGGCGGCAGTTCCTCGAGGATCTCCTCGCGCACGCCCTCGTCGAGCTCGTTTAGCGCGGAGAAGTCGAAATCGCGCCCCGTCAGTTCGACCAAGCGGACCCGATCGT
This sequence comes from Bradyrhizobium sp. RT6a, assembly GCF_040547675.1. Classification (NCBI taxonomy): domain Bacteria; kingdom Pseudomonadati; phylum Pseudomonadota; class Alphaproteobacteria; order Hyphomicrobiales; family Nitrobacteraceae; genus Bradyrhizobium; species Bradyrhizobium sp. RT6a. The sequence continues at coordinate 974,507 of NZ_JBEPQC010000002.1, read as the reverse complement.
CAGGCTCGAGAGCCCCGATGAGATCGCCGAGATCGGCCTCGTGCAGCTCGGCAACGCAGGCGCGCAGCGCAGCGCTGTCGCCGGCCTCGATCGCATGGGCAATTTCCGCGACGAATTCGTGACGAATCTCGCCGTCTTCATTGCGCATCGGCACGTGGTCGAGTACCGATTCCGCGGCAGACGCGGCACCGTCCAGATGTTCATCCATGGCGCGCCTCGCCGTTCGACAGGTTGGAACGAGTGGTCTGAGCTGATGGTTCAGGCAATACCCACAAGGCAACTCTGAGCGCAATGACAAAGATGCTTCGACTGAGGTGGCCCTCGATGGCGGCGGGCGCAGCCCTGGCCGCCCTCAGCGGCATCGCCTCGACTGAAGCCGCCGAGTGCCCGCGCAAGGACGCGCTCGGCACCTCCCGCATTCTGAGCGTCGACGCCAAGACCACGCCGCGCGTGGGCCTGAAGAGTTTTCCGCAGACGTTGCCACTCGCCGACCACGAGGTCGTGCTGACCTTCGACGACGGACCGCATCCGCCGACGACGTCGAAGGTATTGGCGGCGCTGGCGCAGGAATGCGTGCGCGCGACCTTCTTCCTGATCGGCCTGCACGCCTCCGAACACCCCGACATGGTCAAGCGCATCGCCCGCGAGGGCCACAGCATCGGCCACCACACCTTCTCGCATCCGTTCATGGCGCGGATCCCGCTCGACAAGGCGAAGAGCGAGATCGACCGCGGCATTGCCGCCGACGAGATGGCGCTGCACGGCACGCCGACGACGACACCCTCGACGCCGTTCTTCCGGTTTCCCTATTTCGAAGCCACCCAAGCCCAGCTCGACCTGCTGCAGTCCCGCGGCATCGTCGTGTTCGGGGCTGACCTGTGGGCCAGCGACTGGAACGAGATGACGCCGGAGCAGCAATTGAAGCTCGTCACCGAGCGCCTCGCCGCCGCCGGCAAGGGTATCATCCTCTTCCACGATCCCAAGGCGCGCACGGCTGCGATCATGCCGGCCTTCCTGCGGTATCTGAGGGAGAACGGCTATCGGGTGGTTCACGTCGTGCCGGCGGGCACATCACAGAAGAGTGCCGACGCACATTGATGCCGGAATGTCACGCCGGCGCAAAATGGGGTGATTTGGGCCCTATTAACAGTCTGTTCATGCTACGCCATGCAAGTATCAAGGGGACTTGTCGCGGCACGGTTCGGGGTCGGGGTTCTTGCGCCTGAACCGTTTGCCGATGTCTCCGACCTACTATGGCGGCAATCGCGCAAGAGGGCAGACGGGGTTCATGATCGGAAGTAGCGTTGTTGCTCGGACGCGATCGTGGATCGTCCTTTGCTTTGGCGGATTGCTTGGTGTCCTGACCATCGGCTCGCCGGCGGCCATTGCGGCCGACTGCCCCGGTCATCCGGACGCGCTCGGGACCTCCCGCACGCTCGTGGTCGATCCGCACGCGCATCCTCTCATCGGCACCATGCAATACCGCGAGACGCTGCCGCTGAAGGACCATGAAGTCGTCCTGACCTTCGACGACGGCCCGTTGCCGAAATATTCCAACCAGGTGCTGCAGATCCTCGCCGACGAGTGCATCAAGGCGACCTTCTTCATCATCGGCGAACAGGCCAAGGCGAACCCGGAAGGCGTGCGCAAGCTGGTCGCGGCGGGCCACACCGTCGGCACGCACAGCATGAACCATCCGCTCACAATGGACCGGATGCCGCTCGACAAGGCCGAGGCGCAAATCAATGGCGGCATCGAGTGGACATCGGCCGCGATGACCGATCCGTCCAAGCTGGCGCCGTTCTTCCGCATTCCCGGCCTGATGCGCGCCGAAGGTGTCGAGAACCTTCTGATCTCGCGCGGCATCCAGGTCTGGAGCGCCGATTTCCCGGCCGACGACTGGCGCCATGTGTCGTCCGATCGCGTCTATCAGCTCGCGATCCAGCGGCTCGAGGCCAAGGGCAAAGGCATCCTGCTGCTGCACGACATTCAGGCTCGCACGGTAGCGGCGCTGCCGAAGATCATCCGCGACCTCAAGGCGCGCGGCTATCGCATCGTGCACGTGGTGCCCGCGACCGCCGAGCAGCCGGCGACGCCGACAACGCCGGTGGAATGGCTGCTGCATCCGCCGACCGAGACCACACCGATCGCGCGCTGGCCGGCCGTGCCGAACTTCGTGTTCGCGCATACCAAGACCCTTCCGGTGCCCTCGCTGGCCGACCTCAACGCGCAGACCGCGCATCAGCCGCTGCTGCCGCGCAAGACCATGGCGCTCGCCAACGTCGCGGCCACCCTGCCCGTGCCCGGCCGCGATCTCTTTGCGATCCCCGAGGGCTCGGTCGAGGTGCTGCTGTCGACGACCTTGTTGCGGCGCGCCGCGACGCGCCTGGCCATGGCGGCCGAGACGCCCCGTGCGGCCAAGGGCAAAGCCGGCAAGCCGCGCGCTGCCCGCACCGCACATGCTGTTCATGGCACACCGAAGCATGCCGCAGAGGCCGAGGGCACTGCCCCCAAGAGCACTGGCCCCAAGAGCACTGCCCCTAAGAGCGCCGCGCCCAAGAGCACCGCGCCGCGCCCGACCCGTGTGGCGAGCCTGAAGAAGCGCGCGCAGTAGAGCCTATTGTCGCATGATGTTGGCGACGCAGAGCAGCACGATCAACGCCAGAAAGAACAGGTCCATATAGGACTTGACCTCGCCGTCGCGCCGCAGCCGCGCGACGTCGACCACGACCTGCCTGCGCGTGTTCGTTCCGCCCGCGCCGTCATTGATCGGGCCTTGTAGCCGCTTGGTCTCGGCCTCCAGCCGCTCGATCTTCTGGTAGAAGTAAAACGCCCGCAGCGTCGAGGCTGCGCGCATGCCGCTATAGATCAGCACGAGGATCGCGATGATCGCCCGGTTCTGGTACTTCTCCATGAAATTCAGGCTGAAATAGACCATCGCCATGAATGCGAAATTGGTCACGAAGCGATAGACGAAGCTTAGAAAGACCATGCGGGCTCAAGCCTTGAAGGGTGGTGCAACCGGACCGTGTTGCGAATGCGGGGATCAGGGGCCAGACCGGAACAGCCGGCCTGAATGCACTGCAGGCCGGTCTACGCCAATTTTGTTTCGACAAAGATACTATTGCCCCGGCAATGCCGCCTTTTAGCCACGCCCGGCCATAATGCAAGCCGGAGCAGGGCCGCCGGTCCCTTCCGCGCCTGCTGAGTGCAACGGCTCCTTGGAGATTTGGCGGAAGTCCCGATAGACTGGGTTACCACTGTGGGGTCTGCCGATGCCGAAGAAGGGAATTACCGGCCACGACGACTGGGTTCTGACCGAGGCGCTGGCGACTGCGCTGGTCGCGCTGGAGCAGCTCGACACCAAGCACCAGCCGAACGCGCATATGGACGACATCCGCAAGATGCTCTCGAACGGCAAGGAGCCGGCGGCGGTGAGCCTGCACCTCGCCCAGGCCAAATGCCGGCTGTTTCCCGACCTCGATCCACTGGAGATCTACCGGGAATACGGCATTGGCGAGGAATATGGCTGAGGGCGCCGGTGACCGGCCGGACTCAAGGTCCGCCGGCGACCGATCCGGCAATCACCATGACCAGCGCGGCCAAGTCGATCTTGCCGTTGACGATCAGCTCCTGCGAGGCTTTCGCATCGTCCGCGCGTTCGACCTTCAGCAATTGCGGCCGGTTGGCCGCCTGCCGCTTCAGCTCCTCGACGATGGCTTCCGTGAGTTTCTCTTCCAGCATGGGCTTGTCCTCAGGCCGCCATCGCACGGCAGGATTGTGCGCAGGAGCGGCACATGGCGACGCACTCGTCCATGCCGCCGACCCGCTCGCAATCCTCGGCGCATTCGCTGCAGATTTCGGCGCATTCGCCGCACGTATGCCGGTGATGCGGCGTATTGATCAGCATGAAATGCGCTGCCGTCCGGCACATTTCGGCGCACGCCATCATCAAGCGGAAATGCTTGGGCTCGACGTGCTTGCCGCCCGTCTCGAGACAATGGTTCATCGCCGTGCCGAGGCAGGTCTGGTAGCAGCTCATGCAGAGCGCGATGCAGCGCGTCATGTCTTCGGATTGAGCCATCCGGTATCTCCAATGCTGGCCCCCTGCACGGGTCAACCAAGGGGATGTTGCGATCGTTCCTGCCGTCGTGCCGATTGTGACGTCCAGGGAACCTCGCAAAGCTAGCCGTAACGCCTCGCGCGCACCGCGCGGTAGCGGGCATCGGTCTGCGGCTTGATGAATAGCGCCGCCACGCTTGGATGGCGTTTGCGTATCTCCGTCTCAATCGAAATGACGCATCGCTCGATGTCGTCGGCGCGCTTGTCATCCGCAAATTCAATGCTGAGGGCCGCAACGACCTCGATCGGCGACAGCTGCACCGTCAGAAGGCCGTTGGCCCTGAGCACGCCGGGCGAGCGCCTTGCGATGTCGAGGATCGATCGCGCAAGCTCCGGATCGGCGGGCTCGCCGATCAGCAGGCTCTTGCTCTCGCGCGCGAGACCGATCGACACGATCGCCAGCAATATCCCGATCAGGATCGAACCGATCCCGTCCCAGACCGGCTGGCGCAGCCATACGGCGGCCGCAGTGGCCGCCGCGGCAATGGCGATGCCGACCAGCGCCGCGCTGTCCTCGAGCAGCACCATGAATGCCGGAGGATCCTTGCTGCGAACGAAAGCCTGATAATATCCGAACCGCTGGCCGTCGGAGCTGAAGCGCCGCAGGGCAACCAGCCAGGAGCCGCCTTCAAACAGGAATGACAGCCCGAGCACCACGAAGCTGACGATCGGACTCTCGATCGGCTCGGGTGCGGCGACATGCAGGATGCCCTGATACAGCGAGACACCGGCGCCCAGCGCGAAGATCAGCAGCGCAACGATGAAGCTCCAGAAATACAGCTCGCGCCCGTAGCCGAGCGGATGGGATTCGTCGGGCGAACGGCTCGCGCGCCGGTAGCCGTAGAGCAGCAGGATCTCGTTGGTCGTGTCGACGAGCGAATGCACCGCTTCGCTCGTCATGGCCGAACTTCCCGTCCACGCAGCGGCGCCGATCTTCGTGACCGCGACCAGGACATTGCCGAAGAGCGCCGCATAGACCGCGGTCTTCGAGGATGATTCTGTGACCAATGTCCGATACCCCGCTCCTCATGCCAGCCGCCGCGGCAGGCTGTTGTGGATCGTGCAGGCGGCGAGCGCGGCGTGGCCGAACGCGACCGAGATCTGGTGCAGGTCGGTGACGATGTCGCCGATCCCGTAGAGCCCGTCGACCGAGCTGCGCTGATGGTCGTCGACTTTCAGATGGCCGTCTGCGGTGTGTTCGGCCCCAAGCGTCATCGCGAGATGCGAGCGCACTTCCGCACCCATCACCGGGTAGACCATCTCGAATTGCGCCGTCCGGTCATCGGCGAAGACGGCTTCAACGCCGTCGTCTCCCCGTCTCAGGCGCAGGCCGGGGGCGACGACGATCTCGACGCCCGCTCCAATCAGCTCCGGTGCCGCGGCCTTCCCGTCCTCCTCGCCTGTTGCGAGCAGCGTCACGTCGCGCGAGTAGCCGCGCATGAACAGCGCCTTGCCGGCGGCACGGTGAAGCGGACCGACGATGCCGATGCGGCGGCCGATCGCCTCGAAGGCGTCGCAGATGGGACAGTAGCGCAACAGCCCGTCCGCGACTGCCGCGCGCCATTCGTCGAATGGCGGATGGGTATCGACGATGCCGCAGGCAAGGATGACGGTGGCGGCGGTATGCGCGCCGCCGTTCCAGATCGCCTGAAACCCTCGCTCGTGTCGCCGCAAGGCGGTGACTTCGACGGCCACTCGCGTGACCGCGAGCTCGCCCAGTTGCGCGGACATGCGCGCAAGCAGGTCGGTACCGGACAGGCCGTGGACGAAGCCCGGCACATTGTGACTGCGCGGGATCAGCGCCGCCCGGCTCGCACCTGCGTCCACGACACAGACGCGGCGCCGAAATCGCGCGAGGTAGATCGCGGCCATCAGCCCGGCGGGGCCGCCGCCGACGATCAGGCAATCATAGGACTGATCATCCGCCGTCATTTGGGATTTGGATCGGACAGGCCCGCACCGGGCTCGCGAAGCTTTCCGCTCCGGGCCAGCCTGACCGCATTGCCCAGCGCGCGCGCGGCGTTCTGCACCTCTGTCTGGAATACCCTGTCGTCATCGAGGTCGCGGTGCGAGGTGGCGTAGGGCTCCATGTAACCGACATAGCCATCGAGTTCGGCGAAGCGGCCCGCCGAGATCAGCTGCATGTCGGTCAACCAATCCGACAGGGCCCGGCGCACGCCCTCGGCACCGACCGCATCGCCGTGAACGACAAGGCCGAAATGACGGCCGGCGAGATGGCGCGGATAAGACCAGCCCTTCAGCTCCAGCGCCTTCGCCTCGGCAGCCTTCTTGCCATGGGTCGAGGTCGGATCGGGATTGCCGCCGTCGGCGCAGACCATGCGATCCATCATCGACTTGAGTCCGGCGGGCACGTGATACCAATTCACCGGCGTCACGATCAGGATGCCGTGGGCCGCGACCCACAGCGGATAGATATCGTTCATCCAGTCGTCGGTCTGCCCCAGCGAATAGTTCGGATAGCAGCTGCACGGCCAGTGGCAGAGCGGCATCGCGGTTCCGACGCAGGATTTGCAGGGATGGATCGTCTTGCCGAACTCCGAAGCCAGGCGCGACAGATCGAGGATGTCGACGGCAAAACCAAGCTCGGCAAAGACTGGCTCGGCGAGCTCGACCAGACGCCAGGTCTTGGACATCTCGCCGGGACAGGTGTGCTCGCTGCGCGCCGAGCCATTGATGAGGAGGATGCGCGGCGTCTCGTCCGCATCGTCATGGCGCCGCTGCGCCGCCAGGATCTTTGCGCGCGCATCAAGCCAGTCGATGGCGATGTCGTAATCGGGATCGGAGAATCCCGGGCCCGCCTTTCGCGTCAGCGGGGCCTTGCGTGAATTGCTGTAGGCATCCCAGGCAGCACCAACGATGGCATCGAGCTCGCGCTGGAGCGGTGCAAAAGCGGGATCGACGAACCGGCTCCTGTAGCGGTGCTCGAAGGCCTCGCGCGAGAGCTTGACGGGCGGCATCCCCTTGCGAACGTCGGCTTCCGTCATGCTGGCTCCTCGCAAGGTCGGTACAGTCCGACCAACCCGGGGCGCAGCGCGCGGTTCCTCCTCGCTCTCCTCTCGTGGCTCTACTGGCGAACAACGTCCGGCGGCACATCGAATTGCGCAATGCGCTGGTCCAGCCGCCACAGTTCGATGCGGTGCACCAGCACGAGCGAGGCGGCCTCGCGCTTGGCCTGCTCATCATTGTCGCAGACCAGGTTGATGCATCCAAACACATGCCCGTCCGGATCGATCTGGAACGCGCGGTAGTGCTTGATGCTCCGCATCGTCATCCTCCCCGTCTCGGGTACACGGGTTCGCTCAGCCAGTCCGTCAGGTTCGAGGTCACCTCGTTCTGCTTGGCGCGCTGAAGCAGCATGTCGCGTTCCTTGCCGGGCGGCAGGCTGCGCGCGCGCTCGCGAGCGGTTTGGGCAAATGCTGCCAACCGCTCCTGGAGCGATTGGGTCTGTTTCCTGCGGTTGCGTTTCGCGGTCATTGTACCTTCACAAAGCCCTTCAGATGGAAGGAATTGGGATGGGAGGAATTGGCCCCGGCGGGAGGTCGGCGCCGGGGCCAGAGTTTCGTGCCGGTTGGGGCGGCCCAGCCCGGCAGTGTTGGCAGCTTCGGCCGCAACCGCAGGTTCCGGCATTTCAATAAGTTAACGGTGCGTGATTTTGCCGGTGCGAAACAAAACGGCCGAGCAGCGACGGATGCGCGCATTCCCTTCGCGCGCCCACGCCGCTTCGACTGCGCCGGAACCGAAATGCTGCAGCGCCCGGTCGCGGCCATTCGCAGCAAGGCGCAGCGCGAAGGCATTTCGCTGAAGCCCGCCAACCGCTCGCCTTACAACAGGCGATCCAAAGCAGCGAAGCGGCGTTGAGTGGGGCGCCCATCCCGGCGCATGCTGCGCGTTTTGGTGTCGTCGGCTCCTATTCCGGCGGCACGCGGTGTCGGAGATCCTGCTCTTCCCGGTTGTCGCGGAGGGCCTTGAGCTCCGAGCGCAGCATCGCGCTTTCCATCACCACACGGCGCACCTCGCGCGTGGCGTCATCAAGCTGATCCGCGACCGCTCTGCGCTGCGCCCGGAGGGCGCGGCTTGCTTCGATCGCGCGCTCAGCGCGGGCAAGCAGGACGTCGTTCATGGAACGACGATAGGACATTCGGGACGAAACCGCCTTTACGTAAGTTACGTCAATTACTCAAAACCAGCCATCCGCTCAAAAAACAGTCGCGAACGCTAACCTGGATCAAGTCTCCCGGAACCGCAGAGAAATCGCTTAGCTGCGTCGATAGAGTTGCAAATAGCTCGGCGAGAACAGCGCCGCGTCCTTGAGCGCATCGAGATCGGTGATGGTCAGCGTGCGATCGCGCAGCACGATCAGGCCGGAGGCACGCAGCTCCTGAACCGTGCGGTTGAGATGGACCACCGACAGGCCAGTGGCGTCCGCAAGATCCATTTGCGTCACCGGCATCACGCAGGAATTGCCTTCGACCATGCCGACGGGACGTAGCCGCTCGATGATTTCGCAAAACAAATGGGCCACGCGCTCGAAGGCCACCCGGCGGCCGAGATTGATAGCCCATTCGCGCTGGATGGCACTGTTGACGAGAGTCTCGCACAAGAACGCTTCCGCCAGCGAGCGATCGGCAGCCACCAGACTCTCGAACCGCGCGCGCTTGATTTCGGTGTAGGCGACCGGCGTCATCGCCGCGATGGAATGATCCATCACGGGCAGCAGGAAGGCGTGCGCATCGCAACTCTCGCCAGGAAAAAGAAAATTGACGATCTGCCGCCGGCCGTCCTCCAGCGTCTTGTAGCGGCAGAGCCAGCCCGACAGCACGAGGCGGATGCTGTCGACCGGATCGCCCTCCGAGATCAGATCCTCGCCCGCCCCTGCGCGCTGGATTCCCTCGAGCATTGCGTATTCGAGCGAGGTGCGGGCCTCCGTCGACAAGGTTCTCAGCGCGTTCAGCCGGCGAATGACCGGGTCCACCTGGCTGCGATCTATCGTCGACAAGGGCATCAGTTGGCCACCGCCGGTGTATGGAACGCCCGCTTGCTGAGAGGAATGGCGATCGTGCATTCCAATCCCCTGGGATTGAACGCCATCGTGGTCTGCCCCTTGAACTCGAACGCGAGTGTGCGCTCAAGAAGCTCGGTCCCAAATCCTTTATGCGGCGGCGGCGCAACCGGCGGCCCACCGCGCTCCCGCCACTCGAACACCAGCTCCGCCGGGTTGGTGCCCTGCTCGAGGCGCCAGGAAATCTCGATGCGACCTGTCGGCCGGCTCAGGGCGCCGTATTTCAGCGCGTTGGTTGCGAGTTCGTGAATGGCAAGGGCAAAGGTTTCCGCGGCCTTCGACTGAAAACGCACGGTGGGGCCGCTGACACGTACCTGCTCTCCTTCCCTTGCATTATAGGCCAGCAGTTCCTCGACGGCGAGGTATTCGAGGTCTACGCCGCCCTCGGGATCGCGGGTCACCAGCGCCTGGGTTCGGGCGAATGCGTTGAGCCGGCCATCGAGATGGGAAGCAAACTCCTCGACCGTCGAACTGCTATCGGCCGTGCGACGGGCGATCGAGCGCACCACGCCCAGCGTGTTGCGGACCCGATGCTGGAGCTCGGCCAGCAGCAGGCGCTGCCGCTCCTCGGCGCGGGTAATCGCGGTGACATCGACGAACGTGATCACGACCCCGGCGATAAAATTGTCGATGCTGCGATAGGGCAGGATGCGGACGATATAGCGCGTGCCGCTGTCTGGATCCCTGAGCTCGCGCTCGGCGATGGCAAGCGTCCGCAGCACGCCGCGAATGTCGTCATAGAGCTCCTCGATCGGGATGCGCGCCTTGATGTGCGCGATGGGGCGGCCCGTGTCGGTCTCGACGAGATGCAGAACCTGCGTGATCGCCGGCGTGAAGTTCATCACGCGCAAATCGTTATCGAGGAACACGGTCGCGATTTGCGTGCTCTCCAGGAAATTCTCGAGATCGCTGGTGGCGCGCGTCAATTCCTGGACGCGGTGGGCCAGCTCGCCGTTCACGGTGGTCAGTTCCTCATTGACCGACTGCAATTCCTCGCGTGAAGTTTCGAGCTCCTCGTTTGCCGACTGAAGCTCTTCATTGAGCGACTGGTATTCCTCGTTGGAGGACTTCAGCTCCTCGTTGGTGCTTTCGAGCTCTTCGATGGTTGCCTGAAGGCGCTCCCGCGTCGCCCGCAGCTCGCCTTCGATACGCTCGACATGCTCGGTCTGCACCAGCGCGCTGGGCCTGCTCTCGCCGGCATCGGTGTTGCGCACCGGCCCGTCCTTGAACAGAACGACGAAATTGCGGTGGTCGCTGCCGCCGTCATGGATCGGCTCAACCATGATGTCGACGAGAACACGATGGCCGTTGGCGCCGAGTTGCACCTGCTCGGTATGGGCGGGCTCGTTGGTCTCCGCCGCGCGGCTGAGCACCGTGCGCAGGTCCAGGCGGAGATCGCGGTGGACGAGTTGGAGCAAATCGAGCGTGGCGGCGCCTGCCGTCGGCTCGATGTAGCGGCCGGTGCGGCCGGAGAAGTGCAGGACCTGAAAGTTGCCGTCAGTGATGACATAAGCTGGCGCGTAGCGCTCCGCGACCCTTTGCGCGCGGCGCTCCAGCCCGACGTCGGGGCGGAACGAGCGCAACGGCGGCACCTCGGCGGGCGCCCTGCCCGCAACGGTCGTGATCGGAAATTCCGGCGGCAGCCGCGTTCCGGTCTCGAGCTTCTTGAAGATGCGGGCGCGGCGATCGATCGGCGCGAACAGTTTTGGATGCCGCGTCACGTTCTCGGAATTGCCGAGGAACAGGTAACGATCCGGCAGAAGCGCGAAGTGGAAGAGCGGGATCACCCGGTTCTGCAATTCGGCGTTGAGGTAGATCAACAGATTGCGGCAGGAGACGAGATCGAGCTTCGAGAACGGTGCGTCCTTGGTCACGTTGTGCTGCGAGAAGATGCACATCTCGCGCAGCTCCTTGACCACGCAATAGGTATCGCCCTCGCGCACGAACCAGCGCGCCAGGCGCTCGCTGGTCATGTCCGTCTCGATCTTGGTGCGATAGCGGCCGACGCGCGCGGCCGCTAGCGCCCGTCCGTCGATGTCGGTCGCGAAGATCTGAACCTGCGGCACGGAGTCCATTTTGGCCATGTGCTCGCGCAGGAGGATACCGATCGAATAGGCCTCCTCTCCGGTGGCGCAGCCGAGCACCCAGACGCGAACCTGCTGGCCCGCGCTCTTGCCTTCGAACATCTTCGGGACGATCTGGCTCTCCAGCACCTCGAATTCGCGCTTATCGCGGAAGAATTCGGTGACGCCGATCAAGAGGTCGTTGAAAAGGTGCTGGGCCTCATCGTCGTCGTTGCGCAGGAAATCGACATAGGCGGAAATCTCGGCGATCTGAACCACCTGCATCCGCCGCTGCACGCGACGCAGGAAGGTGTTCTGCTTGTAGCCGTGGAAATCATTGCCGGTCTTGCTGCGCAGGATGTCGGCGATGCGCGACAGCGAGGTCGCGGCAGCGGCCAGCACCTCGTCGAACCCCTGCTTCTCTTCCAGCCGCCGCAGATGACGGGCATAGACCTGGATGTGCTCGGCGATCTCTTCCGGAGAGAGCACATAATCGGCGATCGCCGCCGGCGTGTTGGAGTCCTCGAGATGCTCAGCCTCGTCGCTCGCGCCCTTTTCGGCGATAGCGAGACCACCATGATCCTTCAGCGTCGCGGTGCCCAGCGTGCCGTGGCCACCGATGCCGGACAGGATCACGCCGATCGATTGCTCGGCGCGTTCTTCCGCCAGCGAGACCAGGAAGCTGTCGATTGTTGCCCGCTCGCCGGGCGCCTGCTCGGCCGCGCGGACGGCGAAGCGACCGCCCTGGATCGTCGTGATCTGCGCCGGCGGGCACAGATAGATCGTGCCGCCCTCGATGGTTTGCCCGTCGCTGATGTCGGCGATCTTGCCGCCGTTGGAGTTTTGCACGATCCGGCGCAGCCGCGGCTCGTCGAGCGCCTCGTGATGTTGGAGCGCCAGCACGACGGCCTGATCGGCGCCCACGGTCAGCTTGGAAAAGAACCGCTCGACGCTATCCAGTGCTGTCGGCGCGGCGCCCACCCCGATGACCAGCGGGGACCTGGTCTGGCGCTCTGTTTCGACCGATTGGTCGCCGATTTCATGCATGGTCTCGGTAGCTCTCATTCATTGGCGTGAAGCGGGACGCCCGCTCGCGGCAATATCAGAAATGATGTTATCCCAATAGGTGGAAGGCGGAAACGTCGCGCTGCGTTCCATACGGCGAACATCGGTGTCAATTGCCGACCAGAGATGTACGCGCCCGGCATGGAGCCAGGCGGCCTGCCAACGCCCCCTGGATCACTCCGGACCGACTTGCTGCCGGAGATAGCTAATCCGCTGCTCGATCAGGATGCGGTGGCGGAGCCATTCCGTCAGGGTCTGCTTCAGCACCTCGACTAACCGCTCCGCCTGGCCGGCGTCGTGGCCACCGGCACTGAGTTCACGGATCCGCTCCTCCTGATCGCGGATGCGCTGGCAACCCTCCTCGATATCCCGATCGGCCTTGATCAGGTGGCGGCGCTCGGTGTCGAGCTGCTCGGTCCAATCGGCGAGGGAAATGGTCATGGCGACCTTCAAGCCTCCCGCTTGCGAGCCGGAGGATCGAGCGACTTTAGCACGACGCGCCGGATCATGTCGGCATATTCGCGATATTCGGCAGCCCGCGCCTGGTACATCTCGGCAACCGCAGGCCGGCCGTTGCGCCGGCCGTCGGCGGCCATGCGCTGCACCAGCTCAGCCCGCTCCTCGATAATGCGCAGTGCGACCCGCAGGGCTTCATCCACTTGCCCCTCCTGCTCTTTTGCGAGGATGTCGGCGGCGTAGGCGTGACCGACCTGACAGCGGAAGCGCATCGGGTGCGAGTCCTTCATCTCGGACAGCACCCCCCCGCAGGCCGGACAGGTCAGCGCAACCGGATCAGCCACCGAGAGCAGCTTGTCACTGCCGATCCGTTCGCCGGCCGCGATCTCGACCTCGAGCCGGATCTCCGGTGGGATCGGCAGCGCGGCGCCGGCAGCCTCCCTGGCGAGATCGGACAGCACATCGCCCATTCCGGCGCCGGGGACGCAAAGATCGATGATGGTCGCCTCAAGGGCGCTCCTTGGCATTTCATCGGCGATGGCGTCCGAGGGGTCCTGTACCACCGAAATTCCGCCGCAACGCTTGATGGCGTTGAGACCGGCCGCACCGTCCGACAATAGGCCGCTCAGGAGCACACCGATGACGCGCGGGCCGTAATTGATGGCGGCCGAGCGGAACAAGGCGTCGATGGCCGGCCGGACCATGTTCTCGCGCGGACCGCGCCCGAGGAACACGCGATCTTCGGACAGCAGCAGATGATGGTCAGGTGCGGCAAGATAAACCTGGCCGGGCTCGATCCTCATGCCGTTTTCGGCCTGCCGGACCGGCAGCGGGCCGGCACTGCTGGCAACTGTCGATAGAATGCCGATGCCCTGCGCCGGGATGTGCAGGACGATGAACACCGCCGCGGGCAAATCCGGCGGCAGCCGGCCCAGGATCTGCTTCAGCGGCGCGGTCGCGCCGGCCGAGCCACCTATGACGATGATGTCGCGGTTGCTCATGGAACCCACTATCGGTTGTATTCGTTTGTACCAAGGCGGGTCACCGCCCTATGTTCCTACCGACCGCAAAGGAAGGCACGAGGCACCATGGCGATTTCGCCTGGATCGTCAGGTCCACAGTCGCCGCTCAGCGGGCGGCGCATCTTCATTGTCGAGGACGAATATTTTCTCGCCGATGACATCGGCAAGGCATGTCAGGCGCTCGGTGCAGAGGTCGCGGGGCCGGCCGGTGATCTCGACGACGCGCTCAGGATCCTGCGAGATGGCGGCATCCTGGATGCCGCCGTGCTCGACGTGAACATCCGCAGCGAGATGATCTTTCCTGTCGCACGCGAACTGAAGGCACGGAACATACCGTTCCTGTTCACGACCGGCTACGACAAGGTCGCGATCAGTCCGGAATTCCACGACGTGCCGATCCTGGAGAAACCGATCGATCTGCCGGCGATGGCTCAGAGGCTGGCCGCGCTAATCGCCAATCCGCACGGTTGAGCCTGATAGCGATCAGAACAGATGCGCGAAAGCGAGCCAGGCGGTCACCGCCAGGCACAGGAGCACCGCAGCATAGGGCAACGCGATCCGCAATCAGCAGCCCTCCCGGCCGTCAGCCCATCATCATCCAGACGATCGCCGCCATCATCACCAGAAAGCCCGTGATCGCCGTTGCGACAAAGGCCTGTTCGACGCGATCCATCGGCATCACAGCCCCCTTTTTCCCAGCCGAACCAGTCTGAAGGCTCGGGGAGTTTTACGCATTAGGCTATGTGAATCGGCGTGCTCCTTTGTTGGTCCGCGGGAACGACCGCACCGCCCAGCAGAGATTGCGAGAGCATCGTTCTACGACTTCGCCGTGCCCGGCTCCGCCATCTTGCGATGCTGTTTTGCCAACATCTCGTTCGGCGTGACGTTGGCGATTGTGGTCTGAAGCTTGTTCTTCATGCCGGTCACGATGTCGGACTCGCCCCGCAACATGGCGTCGAAGCCGGCCTTCGCGACGTCGTAGGCACTGTCCTTCGGCTCGGTGCCGACCTTGGTGTCCATCATGTCGGCTCGGCGGAAGAACTCGGTTTCCGTGGCGCCCGGCATCAGACAGGTGACGGTGACGTCGCTGTCGCGCAGCTCCTCGCGCAGTGCAAATGAGAATGAATCGAGAAACGCCTTGCTGGCGTTGTAGACCGCCTGAAAACTGCCCGGCGTGAATCCCGCGATCGAGCCCGTGATCAGGATACGGCCAGAATTGCGGCGGAGCATCTCGTTGCCGGCGCGATGGATCAGATACAGCGTGCCGGTGATGTTGGTATCGACGAGGTGCTTGATCCTGGCAAAATCCTGATCGAGGAAGGCCTTGCCGAGGCCGACGCCGGCGTTGGCCAGCAGGGCGTCGATCGGCCGGTCGCCGACCGCGGCGCAGAGCTTGTCGACGCCTTCAGTGGTGGCGAGATCGGCCTCGACCGCCTCGACGCTGGCGCCGAGCCTGCGAAGATCGACGGCCACCCTCTCGATCTCGGGCTCGTCCGCCGCGATGACAAGGTTGAAGCCTCCTTTGGCACAACATCTGGCGAGTTCCAGGCCGATGCCGGTGGAGGCGCCGGTGACGACGGCGAGTTGATTGGCGGCCATGAGCGTATCCTTCGCTTGTCCTTGAGTGGGATTGATGACGCTCCAATCACCGCAATGGCCGCTCGTTCCTATCGGGACACAGGCTGGTGCGGCGCGAAGATTTTGCACTGGGCGATAGCAACCATCGTTCGTTGTTCGACTTGGATGCCTCGTAGCTCGCGGGAGAACAGAGATGAAGGCGCTGGTTTGGCACGGCAAGGAAGACATTCGCTGCGACACCGTCACCGATCCTGAGATTCAGGATCAACGCGACGCGATCATCAAGGTCACGAGCTGCGCCATCTGCGGCTCGGACCTCCACCTCTTTCACAATTACATTCCGGGCATGCTGCCCGGCGACATCATGGGCCACGAGACCATGGGCGAAGTGGTCGAGGTCGGCTCCGGCGTCGACGGCAAGCTGAAGAAGGGCGACCGCGTCGTCGTGCCCTTCACGATCATTTGCGGCGAATGCGACCAGTGCAAGCGCGGCAATTACTCGGTCTGCGAAACCACCAATCGCAAACGCCATCTGGCAGACAAGGCATTTGGACACACGACGGCCGGCCTGTTCGGCTATACGCATTTGACCGGCGGCTATCCCGGCGGCCAGGCCGAGTATCTGCGCGTGCCGTTCGCCGACGCCACCCACATCAAGGTGCCCGACGGCATTCCCGACGAGAAGCTGCTGTTTCTCAGCGACATCTTCCCGACCGGTTGGCAGGCCGCCGCGCAATGCGACATCGAGCCAACCGACACGGTCGCGATCTGGGGCTGCGGGCCCGTGGGGCAGATGGCGATCCGCAGCGCCATCCTGCTCGGCGCCAACCAGGTGATCGCGATCGACTGCCTTCCCGAACGGCTCAGCATGGCCGAAGCCGGCGGCGCCACCACCATTAATTTCGAAAACGAAAGCGTCCTGGAGCGGCTCGAGGAGCTCACCGACGGCAGAGGCCCCGAAAAATGCATCGATTGCGTCGGCATGGAGTCGCATGTGATGGCCTCCCTGCCCGACACGCTGCTCGATCGCGCCAAGCAGATGGCGATGGTGGAGAGCGACCGGCCGCACGTGCTGCGCGAGATGATCTATGTTTGCCGCCCCGGCGGCATCATCTCGGTGCCCGGCGTGTACAGCGGATTCTCCGACATGCTTCCGATGGGCGCCTTCATGAACAAGGGCCTGCAGATGCGCACCGGCCAGACCCACGTCAACCGCTGGACCGACGACCTGCTCCGCCGCATCGAGGAAGGCCAGATCGATCCGTCCTTCGTCATCACCCACACCGTCCCACTCAGCCAAGGCCCCGAGATGTATCAGGTGTTTCGCGACAAGCGCGACTCCTGCGTCAAGGTCGTGCTGAAGCCCTGAGGAGTAAGTCCATGTTTCATTTTTCCAACATCGTTCGCACCAAGGGCGACCCGAAAATCGTCGAGGGCGGCCCGAGCCTGAAGCGGCCCGAAGACCAGCTCGCCCGTGCGCTCGGCTGGTTCAGCATCGGTCTCGGCGTCGTGGAATTCTTCGCCCCGCGGCGCGTCACGGAGACGCTGGGCATGGAAGGCCATGAGACGTTGGTTCGCACCTTCGGCGTGCGCGAGATTCTGGCCGGGATCATGACGCTCTCGGTCGAGAAGAACGCCGGCCTGTGGGCCCGCGTCGGCGGCGACGGCCTCGATGCCGCCGCGCTGCTCTCGGGGCTGACCGCGGACAATCCCAAAAAGGGCAATATCGCGCTGGCGCTGCTGATGGTCGGCGGCATCGCGATGCTCGACTACCGCGCCGCGCAGGATACCAAGCCGCAGCGGCCGCCGCGCGACGCACGGCGCAAGCTGTATCCGAACCGTAGCGGCTATCCCAAGGGCATCGAGAGCGCCCGAACCGCGGCCAAGCAGATCGCAGCGAACGCTACGGCGGGACGTACCTGAAGGCCACACGACGAGGTAATGCAAGACGAGGTGATGCAAGGCAATGAGCGAGGCGTCCCGTAACGAAGGTGCGTGGTGGAAATCCGCCGTCATCTACGAAATCGCACTGATCTCGTTCCAGGACTCGGACGGCGACGGCAAGGGCGACCTCGCCGGCCTGACCTCGCGGATCGACTATCTGAAATGGCTCGGCGTCGACGCGGTGTGGCTGACGCCGATCCACAAGAGCCCGTTCCGCGACCTCGGCTACGACATCTCCGACTACTGCTCCATTGACCCTGCGTTCGGCAACCTCGACGCGTTCGACCGCCTGCTCAAGGCCCTGCACACGGCGGGGATCCGCGTGATCCTCGATCTCGTGCCCAATCATACCGCGAACGACCACGCATGGTTCGTCGAGAGCAGCAGTTCACGGAACAGCGCGAAGGCCGATTGGTACTTCTGGGCCGACGCGGCCGAGAATGGCGGCCCGCCCAACAACTGGCTGAGCCGGTTTGGCGGCAGCGGCTGGGAATGGTGCGAGGCGCGGCGGCAATATTACTACCATTCCTTCCTGGTCGAGCAGCCCGATCTGAACTGGAGAAACCCGCAGCTGCGCGCTGCGATCGCCGATGTCATGCGCTTCTGGCTCGATCGCGGCGTCGACGGCTTCCGCGTCGACGCCAGCGCGGTGCTGATCAAGGACGCGCTGCTCCGCGACAATCCGCATAACCCGCAAGCGGAAGGCAAGCCGCCGCCGCAGCGCCAGACGCCCGTCTTTACCGACGACCGACCGGAGACGATGGATTGCATCGAATTCATCCGCGAGGTGATCGATGGCTATCCAGGGCGGATGTTGTGCGGCGAAGTCCAGGGCAAGACCGACCGCATCGGCCACTTCTACGGCAACGACCGACCGCGCCTGCATCTGCCGCTCAATTTCGCACTGCTCGACTCGCAATGGGACGCGCTGTCCCTGCAAGCAACGATCGACGCGTATTTCAACGCTATCCCGGATCATGCTTGGCCGGTCTGGGTGATCGGTGGTCACGACAAGCAGCGGATCGCGAGCAAGATCGGCGAGCCGCAAATGCGCGTGCTGGCGATGCTGCTGATGACGCTGCGGGGAACGCCATTCTTCTTCATGGGCGACGAGATCGGCCGCAAGCGCGTTCCCATCCCGCCCGACCGCGTCCACGATCCCTTCGAGAAGCTCGTGCCGGGGTACGGCCTTTGCCGCGATCCCGAGCGCGCGCCGATGCGATGGGATGACAGCAGCAACGGCGGCTTTACAACCGGCGATCCATGGCTGCCGCTGGAGCCTCCCGACGGCGCAGCCAACGTGGCCGCGCAGCAGCGCGACCCACGTTCGATCCTGACGCTGTTTCGCGCGCTGATGACGCTGCGGCGCGAGCACGCGTGCCTGCGCCACGGCGGCTACGAGCCGCTACGCTCGCAGAACGACGTTCTTGCCTACAGGCGGACGGACGGCGGCAAGGAAATTCTGGTCGTGCTCAACATCGCCGCCGAGCCGCGGAAGTGGCATTGGCAAGGTCGCGGCCGCCTGCTGATGTCGACGCATCTCGACCTGCCGTCCGAGCCGTTGCCGGGCGCCTCAATCCTGCTCCGCGGCAATGAAGGCGTGATCATCGAACTCGAGCCAAGATGACGGCCGAGGAACCATCCGCGCGGCAGCGAGTCTCATTCAACGCTTCCGACGTCCCCCTGCCGGAGGCTGAATAGACGAAACCGCGGCCCCGGCGCTCATCCCCCTTCAAGCGCCGGGGTAGCGGCGCGAGCGTGGAGGCAGACCATGAGCAAGACCAAGGGCCTCGGTCAGCGGATCGCTGGCAAGGCGAAACAGGCCGTCGGCGAGATCGTCGGCGATCAGGATCTCCATGAGGAAGGCAAGGAGCAGGCGGAGCGCGGCCGGGACGAACAGAGCAAGCCGAGCGAGCTCAATCCGTTGAAGAAACTCAATCAGCTGACGTGAACGCCGCCGCGCCGTCAGCCATTTCCAATTCGATTCGCACCGGTGATGAAGGCGCCTCACGGCGACGCTCGCGCTGGATCGCCGCTGCCGAACTCGGCCTGATCAGCAGCACCTTCTCGACCATCGTCAGCCAGCTCTCCGCCGCGCGCCTCGGACGCGATGCCGCCGTCGACTGGATGACGGTCGCCGCGATCCCCGCGCGCGATTGGGCGATCAGCGCAGAGCCGTCGTGGAGCGCGATCCTTGCCGGGATAGCCTTCCATCAATGGGCGGACTTCTCCTGGGCGGTGGTGTTCTTCGGCCTGCTCGGGCGCTGGACCGCGGACCTGCGGCCGCTCACGATCCTGCTGCTCGCACTGCCCTGGGCCGTGTTCTCGTCGAGCATGGAATGGTTCGTGCTGGTGCCGCTGTTTCCGTTCTGGCAGCCGCTGTTCACGCTGCAGCAGCCCTACTGGATCGGCCTGCTCGTTCACGCCTCCTCGGCCGTGATGTATCCCCTGTTCGCCCGGTTGCGCTGGAGGCGAAGCGCGGCACCCGCGCGCGATGCTCGCTTCACCAATGCCTGGATCACCGGCGCGCTGGCTCTGATCGCGCTGCTCGGAGCGACGGCGTTGTTCGGCAGCCATGGTTACGAGCCGCCATGGATGGGCCGCGACAGGGATTCGGACCAGAGTTACATCCGTCACATGACCGCGCATCATGCCCAGGGCATCGAGCTGGCCCGGATCGCCGCCGAGCGCGCGCAGGACCGGCATCTGCGAAAGCTGGCGATGCTGATGGTCGCAAGCCAGACCGGCGAGAACCGGATTTTCGAGACGTGGTGGTTGAGCTGGTTCGACACCGAGATGCCCGATTGCAGCTCGGACGAACGTGCCGCCATGCCGGGCTTCCTGACACAGGCCGAGATGCGACAGGTCAAGGCCGCGCCGTCGGATCAATTCGACTCGCTGTTCGTCGAAACGATGAGCAAGCACCACGCCGGCGCCGTCAAGA
Organism: Bradyrhizobium sp. RT6a; assembly: GCF_040547675.1. Classification (NCBI taxonomy): domain Bacteria; kingdom Pseudomonadati; phylum Pseudomonadota; class Alphaproteobacteria; order Hyphomicrobiales; family Nitrobacteraceae; genus Bradyrhizobium; species Bradyrhizobium sp. RT6a. Next base: position 954,233 of record NZ_JBEPQC010000002.1, on the reverse strand, counting down.
TGGCTGACCAGATGTGGCATAGCGGCGGCGATCTGCGCCTGCGTGTGATGGCGCACGCCATCCGCCACGAGCAGCAGGGCGAGATCGCGCTGATGCACGGCGCCAGCGGCATTGCCGCCGTCGCCACCGCCTTCCACAACATGCTCGGCGACAATTTCAATTGAGCGGATCGTCCCCTACTCGCTCCAGAACTCCGCCAATTCCTCGGCGGTCATCAGATCGACCTGGCCGTGAAAGCGAGTGCGGTACATCGTCATGAGCGCATCGTGGCCGACGTCGGACGAGCTGCACAGCGCATCCTCGATGATGACGACCCGAAAACCGAGATCGACGGCGCTCAGGACCGTCGAGAGCACGCAGACGTCGGTCTCCGCCCCGGTGATGACGACCGTGCCGACGTTCTTGTCAATCAGCAGGCTCGCGAGACCGGGATTGCTGAACGCGGAATAGGCCGGCTTGTCGATGATGGCAGCCGGCGGAACGAAGCGGCTCAGGGCCGGCACGAGTTCAAGACCGGACGGCGGAAGCTGCTTGCGGGTCGCCTGTCGCCAGCGACGAAAATAGCTCTGCCATTGCCCCGGACGATCTTCCGGGTCCTCGGGCGTGATGAATCGCGTGAAGATCGTTCTGGCCTGATGGCGCGAAACGATCGAGGCGATCGTCGGCAAGACCCTCGCCATCCATGGCGTCTCCCAGAGACCGCCAGGAGCGAAGATGTTCTGCATGTCGATGCACAAGTGAACGGCGTCGCTGATGTCGGTAACTTCCGACGCGCTGTCTTTCATCGTTCTCCACCATCAGGAACATGGCCGCGCGCCGGGAGCCGGGATTTCCGCAGCGAGCTCACCGACTGCAATGCGATTCCGACGGCCATCGTTCCCCGGTCATCCGCACCGGAGGAAGTGCTTGCCGACGCAGACCAATCAAGAGAAGCCCGGCGTCGGTGGAATCGGCTTGCGCGGCTTCCCAACCAAGCGTAATTTTCAACTCTACGTAGCTCATTCGAAAGCATCTATCGGGTTCGGCCAAGCGGGAGACAGCAATGGCGGATGTCCCATGGCACCTTTCCGGTGACTATTTCGAGAATTGCAGTTGCAGCATCGTGTGTCCCTGCCTGGTGTCGGCGGCGCCCCCGTTGACCGCGCGACCGACCGAGGGCTTCTGCAACGTACCGCTGATCTTCCACATCGAGACCGGCCGCTATGGCGATATCGCGCTCGATGAGCTCAATGTGCTCGTCATCCTCCACGCACCTGGGATCATGGCAGACGGAGACTGGTCGGTGGCCGCCTATATCGATCAGCGCGCCAACGATGATCAGACCGAAGCCCTGGCTGCAATCTTCACCGGCGGTGCCGGCGGTCCCATGGCCGCGTTCGCGCCGCTGATCAGCAAGAACCTGGGGGTACGCAAGGTCCCGATCACGTTCCGGATCGACGGCAAGACGCGGTCCGCGGAAATACCCGGCATCCTGCACATGTCCGTCGATCCGCTACCGACCATGCATCCGAGCGGCGAGATGTGGGTGAACATCGGTCATCCGGTCAGCCCCGACGCCATGGTGATGGGCGTCGGCGCCGCCGGCAATACCTTTAGCGATCATGGCATGCGCTGGGATAATTCCGGCAGGAACGGCCTGTATGCACCGATCCGCTGGTCGAACCAGGCGTAACGTAAACTCCCGATAACCCGCCTGCATCAGCGGCCGGCAACATCGATCGCACAACATCGATCGCAAATGACGGACAGCCCCCTGGAAGCCGTGCTGCGGCGCGATCGCTGGATCGTCGGCGGCGCGATCGTCCTCATTGTCGCGCTGGCATGGAGCTATGTGCTCTGGCTCGCCAACGACATGGACATGGGCGGCATGGACATGACCGAGTTCCGCATGATCCCGGCCGGGACCGGAATCATGCTGCCGGCCAACGAGCCGTGGCGAACGATCGAGTTCGCCTATGTGTTCCTGATGTGGGCGGTGATGATGGTTGGAATGATGGCTCCCTCTGCCGCGCCGATGATCCTGATGTACGCCCGCGTAGGCCGACAGGGCAAAGCGCAAGGCAAGCCATTCGCCGCGACCGGCTGGTTTGCTGCCGGTTATCTTTTCGCCTGGTGCGGCTTTTCGCTGGCAGCCACCTTGCTCCAATGGGCGATCGAGCGGGCTGCCCTGCTGGATTCCCGGATGGCGATCGCGAGCAACCTGCTCGGCGCCATCGTGCTGATCGCGGCGGGCGTCTATCAATGGACACGGCTGAAAGACGTCTGCCTCGCCCAATGTCAGTCGCCCTTTCTATTCCTGATGCGCCACGGCGGCTTTCGCAGCGACCTGCGAGGCTGCGTGCTGCTGGGCTTTCGGCATGGAGGCTACTGTGTCGGCTGCTGCTGGGTTTTGATGGCGCTGTTGTTCGTGGGTGGCGTGATGAACGTGCTCTGGATCGCGCTTCTGTCGCTGCTTGTACTTTTGGAGAAAGTCACACCGGTGGGACGCTGGATCGCGCGGGCTGCCGGCATCGCCTGTGTGGCCGCTGGCGCCTGGCTCCTGCTGACCTTGCCGCGGTGATTACGGCTGGCGGCCGATCACGCCGACGGAGAACCCTCGGCCGCGAGATCGAACATCGGAGGCTGGTGGAGGCCACATTCCAGGGTTCGCAGCGCGAACCCGTAGGGCACTGAAGATCGCGAAAAGATCCTTCGCGTGTCTGTTTGCTTGGTGCGCTCGGAGGGACTCGAACCCCCACGATTTTACTCACTGCCACCTCAAGGCAGCGCGTCTACCAATTCCGCCACGAGCGCTTTTGGGGATGCCGGCTTGAGGCTTGAAGGCCAACCGGATCAACGGCGCCGATCTAACAAATCCATCAGAGGGGTACAAGCCTCCAAAGGCCCTGAATTCCACAAGCTTGGCAGGAAAGTTCCGGCTCTTCGCGCCGGGATCGGCCTTTTCCGCCTGCCCAGGCGGCTGCGCGTGCCCGGGCCGCTACCGCGTGCCCAGGCCGCTACCGCGTGCCCGGGATGCGTGGCAGCATCTGCTTGACCTCGACCGCGATCCGGTTGCGGTCGACCAGCACGACGCCGGAGGCGACCGGCAAATTATTGGCCAAAACCTTGACCTCGTCGGCCTCGGTTGCGTCCAGCTCGATGATGGCGCCGCGGGAAAGACGTAATACCTGATGGATCGGCATGGTGGTCGTCCCGAGGACGACCATGAGATCCACGGTGACTTTGTCGAGAGTAGGCACTGCAGCACCACCGCAACTTGGGACTAGGACTAGGGACTTGGTATTTGCGCCTGCGATCATCACCCGGTTATGGTTAGCCAATGGTTAATTCACCCCAAAACCCCCGCCAAGAGCTCGATTTGACGTCGTTTTCCGCCTCCTCCGGCGAGCCCGTGGAGTGGCGGATTTCGGACGCGCCCGTGCCCTATCCGGAGGCCGTGACCGAAATGGAGGCGCGCGTCGCGGCGATCGCCGCCGGTGAAGCCCCGGAGCTGGTCTGGCTGCTGGAGCACCCCCCGCTCTACACGTCCGGTACCTCCGGCAAGAAATCCGACCTGCTCGATGCCCGATTCCCGACCTTTGCCACCGGGCGCGGCGGCCAGCTCACCTATCACGGGCCCGGCCAGCGCGTGGCCTATGTCATGCTCGACCTCAAGCGCCGCCGGCCGGATGTCCGGGCCTATGTCGCGAGCCTGGAGGAGCTGATTCTGCGGACACTCGCTGCCTTCAACCTCCGTGGCGAACGGCGCGAGGACCGGGTCGGCGTCTGGGTCAAGCGGCCCGACAAGGGACCCGAGCACGAGGACAAGATCGCGGCGATCGGCGTCCGGCTGAAGCGCTGGGTCTCGTTCCACGGCATCGCCATCAATGTCGAGCCAGAGCTGTCGCATTTCGCCGGCATCGTGCCCTGCGGCGTCGCCGATCCCCGCTACGGCGTCACCTCGCTGGTCGATCTCGGCCAGCTCGCGACGATGGCCGATGTCGACGTCGCGCTCCGGCAGGCCTTCGAGGAGCTGTTCGGGCCAACCCGGGCGCCGATGGCGGAAGCCGTCTGACGCTTTCTGTAGAGCGCCCAGCCTCTCTCATTCTCCGCAAACCCGGAATCAGCTACGCTCGATTTCGGTGTCGCCCACGCCTCCCCCCTCCGCCGGGAAAGTACATTCATGCCGGGCGAATTGATCATCGGACCGACTGTTCGAGCGCCAGGCACAAGGAGGGGTTGCGTTTCAGCTCGCAATGGGAGGTTTTCGCGATGAGACTGTCTGCACCCATCTATCATCTGAAGCGAAGAGCGAAGCGCCTGTCCCGCGAGGAAGGCATCCCGCTGCACGATGCGCTCGACCGCATCGCCGCGACGGAAGGCTTTTCCGCCTGGAGCATGCTCGCGGCGAAAGCGGCCGCAGCGACGCCGGCCAACAGGCTCTTCCCGCAATTCCGACCGGGCGACCTGGTGCTGGTCGGCGCGCGCCCCGGCCAGGGCAAGACGCTGATGAGCCTCGAGCTTGCCGTGGAGGCGATGCGGTCGGGCCACCGCGCGGCGTTCTTCTCGCTCGAATACACCGAGAAAGACGTCTTCGATCGCTTTCGGGCGATCCGCGTGGACCCGGCGCAATTCGACAAACTCTTCGAGGTCGACTGCTCCGACGCCATCAGTGCCGACTACGTCGTCAAGCAGATGGCCGCAGCACCGCGTGGCACGGTCGTGGTGATAGACTATCTGCAACTGCTCGACCAGCGGCGGGAAAATCCCGACCTCACCGTTCAGGTGCGCGCGTTGAAATCATTCGCGCGCGACAAGGGATTGATCGTCGTCTTTATCTCGCAGATCGACCGCTCCTATGATCCCTCGCTCAAGCCCTGCCCTGACCTGGACGATGTCAGGCTGCCAAACCCGCTCGATCTGAAGCTGTTCGACAAGACCTGTTTCCTGAACAAGGACGAAGTTCAGTTTCGCATAGCGAGCTGACGATCAGGAGGCCCAACCGCTTCAGGCCGCGGGTGCGGTTGTTCACCCGCGGCCTCGCTCCTCATGCCTTCTCCGGCGAAACCTCGAGCTTGCCGGCGATGTAGCGCCGTTCCTGGGTCAGGCCGCCAAAGCCATAGGCGTCGCCCTTGACCTCGTCGACATGCAGATAGGTCTCGTGATGCAGCGGGCCCAGGATCCCGGCCATGCGCTGGAACATCGCGGCGAGGTAGGTGGCCTTCTCGTCCTTGGTGTTGGTGCCTTCGCTGACGTGGATGTCGATCCAGTAGCTCGCCAGCTTTTGCTCCGCGAGCGACTTGCCGCCGGCGAACCAGTCGCCCGCCTCCACTGACTTCACGATGATGGCGGTGACCTCCGGATCCTTGTGCAGGATTTTTGCGGTAAGCTCGGACACGGCGCTCGCGATGTCGGCTTTCAGCGAAGGCGACTGGCGGGAGGTGGTGTAGGACACGGTGATCAGCGGCATGGTCGTTCTCCTCGGATGTCGCGCAAGTGTTGCGCGGCGTTGGGGAGAAGCTAGACCCGACCTCGACATTTTGGTATCTTATCTCTGTTGATACCAGTGATAAGATATCATTATGATAGCAACGCTCGACATCGCCACGGTCCAAGCCTTCCTGATGGTCGCCGACCTCCAGAGCTTTACGCGGACCGCCGAAGCGCTCGGCACGACGCAGGCAGCGGTTAGTCTGAAGCTGCAACGGCTCGAAACGCTGCTCGGCAAGCGCCTCGTCGAGCGCTCGCCGCGCGCAGTCCGGCTCACGGCAGACGGCGCGACCTTCCTCGAGCGCGCCCGCGCCCTGATCGCGGCACATGACCTCGCGCTGTCGGGCGAGGCGTCAGTCGCGCAGTCGCTCTCGCTTGGCATCTCCGATCACGCCGCAGGCCCCGAACTGGTACCCCTGCTCGAACGCCTGCATGCGATGTCGTCGAACCTCACGCTCGCCGTCACCATCGGTTTCTCGCGCGAGATGCAGGAGGCTTATGATTCGGGCCAACTGGATGCGGTGATCGTGCGCCAGGAAGGCAGCCGCCGCGGCGGCGAGACGCTGGCCGAGGACGAGTTCGGCTGGTTCGCATCACGACGCTTTGCCGTGCCGAAGGGCGAACAGTTGCCGCTCGCGACGCTCGCCCCACCCTGCGGCGTTCGCGCCATCGCGGTGCGCGCGCTCGACAAGGCCGGCCTCAAATGGCGTGAGCGCTTCGTCGGCGGCGGCGTCACCGCCGTGGTCGCAGCCGCACTGGCCGGACTTGCAATCGCGCCGCTGGCGCGACGGATCGCGCCTCCCGGGCTGGTCGACATCGGGCCGACGCACAAGCTGCCGAAACTCGGCAGCTCGAAGGTGATGCTCCATTCGAAGGTCAGCGATCCCGCCAAGCTGGCGGCATTGCGCGCGGTGGCGGCGACGTTCCGGAGCGTGGCGGCGGTCTGACGCCGCACGGCTTTACAAGATCGCCTCGAACGCGCTTCGCAGCGTCTCGTGGCGGAACACAAAACCGCGGCTTAACGCCTTGTTCGGCAGCACGCGCTGGCCGCCGAGCAGGAGTTCGTCGGCGAAGCCGCCGCCGATCCGGCGCAGCAGGCCGCCCGGAATCCGAAACACGGCGGGCCGATGCAGACGGCGGCCGAGCTCCTCGCTGAACTTTGCGTTGGTGACGGGGATCGGCGCGGTGGCATTGACGGGACCCGTCAGATCAGGCGTCGCCATCACATAGGCGATCAGCCGGATCAGATCGTCGCGCTCGATCCAGGACATCCACTGCCGCCCGGTGCCGATGGGACCGCCGAGCCCGAACTCGAACGGCGTCAGCATGCGCGTGACGAAGCCGCCTTCGGTGCCGAGCACGAGGCCGATGCGCAAATTGACCACGCGGACGCCGAGCTCCTCCGCCGGTCGCGCCGCCGCCTCCCAGGCCGCGCACAGCTCGTGGCTGAAGCAGGCGTGCGACTTCGCCGATTCCGTCAGCACCTGGTCGGCCCACAGTCCGTACCAGCCGATCGCAGAGCCGCTGACGAGCACCTCGGGCTTGCGCTCCAGCCGCGCGATCAATCTTACGATCTCGCCTGTCATGTCGATGCGCGAGTTGAGGATCTTCGCGCGCTTCGCCTCGGTCCACAGGCCGTTGCCGATCGGCTCGCCGGCGAGATTGACGATGGCATCGAGAGGCGTGTCCGAGGCGAGCTGATCGAGGCTGGTGATCAGCGTGACCGGCGGCGGCAGCATATCGGCCTTCGCGGGATTGCGGATCAGCGCAATGACCTGATGCCCTGCTCCGCTGAGGCTCGCTGCGAGGCGGCTGCCGATGAAGCCGGTGGCGCCTGATATCAGCACGGTCTTGCGGCCGGAGAGCTTTTCGACGAGCCCATGCGCGGGAACGCTTCGCATGCGGCCGAGCCGGCGCGTCGCCGCGAAATCCCTGACCCCGCAGAGCGCCGCACCGACCGCACAGGCCGTCGCGGCAACGCTGAGCAGGCCCTGATGGACCAGCCTCGCGCCGAACGGCTGCAGGGCCCAGTCGATCAGCATCGGCAGCAGCAGCACCAGGATGGCGCCGTAATTGATCGCGAGCAGCGTGTGATTGATCCGCTCGCTCGGCGGCAGTTTTCGGCTCAGATCCTCCTCGACGAAATCCATCAGCGTGATGACGATCTCGGCAACCAGCACCGCGACGACCAGCAGCGCCAGCACGCCATGGACTTCGAGCCAGCCGAGCACGAGGAACAGCAGCGCATAGAGCATGTTGCGGATGCCGTGCAGCTTCAGCTCAAAACGCTGCGACGGACGCCAGGCCAGCCGTTCGGTGAATTCGTGGTGATAGAAGGTGTCGAACACGCCCATCACGATCTGGATGGCGATGAGCGTCCACATGAGCTGTGTCATGACACGGCCTCCCTGAACATGGCGGACTGGTGGATCAGCGCGCCGTAACGCGGATGAACGACATCGAGGGTGAAGCGGAAGGCGCCCTCGCCGAGATCGCTGTGCGTCACCGTGAGTTCGCCCGGCGTCAGCCATCGCGGCAGCGGAATCCACAGACGTCCAAACTGGAGCCCATAACCGGCGCTGCGAAATGTCAGCGCCTGGTCCTCGACTGCGATGCGGAGCGCCATCGAGACGCCGAAGCCGACATATTCCTCGAGCCCGGTCGGACCGGCAAAGCGTTTGGCGGAATGGATCACTTGCGGAAAGCCGCGCTTGCGCGCGCAGATGCGGGTCCAAGTCTGGCCGCCGCCCCCGGCGTCTTCGGTCACCGTGACGACGATGGGGACGCCGGTGTCGCGGCCGGTCGGCAACGGACCGCCGAGCAGGCGCGCGGCTTGGGCGAACCACCAGCCGATGCCGCTGAAGCCGATCTCATCGACCACGCCGACATAGACGACGCTGTCGCCGTCGGCGACGCGTTTCGAAAAGCGTCGCCAGGTCGCCAGCGGCAGCCGGCCCCAATCCTCGTCCGACAGCAGCGCGCGGAAGCGGCGATCGTCGAGCAGTTTCGTGTGAGCGAAGGTCGGTGCGTTGGAGCCTGATAATCTTGCCGACGTCATCGCACCCTCCTCAAACCTATTTGGCCTTGCCCAGCGGCAGCAGATTGGCGATCTTCTCGCCAAGCCGCATCAAGGCGACCAGCCGCGGCCGCGGCACCTTCAGCATTTGCACGAACCAGTGGTCGGCGAGCTCGGTGAAGGCGAGCATCTCCTTCAGCCGTTTGCTCGCGACCGGATTGATGGTCGGATCGTCGGCGGCATCGGACACGCAGGCCCTGAGCGCTGTGATCGCCGGATCAAGCTCCCGCTCCTTGCGCCGCGCCGCGATCCGGGCAGCGACCTCCCAGATGTCGGTCTCGGCCTCGTAATGGTCACGGCGATCGCCGAGAATCGGGACGCGCCGGATCAGGTTCCAGGCGAGCAGCTCCTTGAGCGAGTTGGAGACGTTGGAGCGGGCCATGCCGAGGGTGTCGGCGATGTCCTCGGCCGTCATCGGCGCCTCGGCCAGATAGAGCAGCCCGTGGATCTGGCTGACCGAGCGATTGACCCCCCACTGGTCCCCCATGTCGCCCCAATGCAGGATGAAGCGCTCGACGGCGGCTGGGAGTTTCTTTCTTCCGATTATTTCTGTCATGACAGAAATATCTGACGAATAGGATCGGCCGTCAAGAGCATCCCCTGGCTTGCGCCCTGCATACGGGCTCGCAATATTGCCTAAAAAGGTTCCAAGCTCGGGGAACAATCCGCCACCTGCGGCGTTTGCCCCCGTTAAGGCAGGGTCCGGGAATGGTCGAGAAGTTCAGTCAGCAGAGAGACTTGTTCGAGAGTGAACGCAGTTTCCGCCTGTTGGTTGAAGGGGTCGCGGACTACGCCCTGTACATGCTGGATCCCACCGGGATCATCACCAGCTGGAACATCGGCGGCGAGCGCATCAAGGGCTATTCGCCCGGGGAGATCCTCGGCCAGCACTTTTCCCGTTTCTACACCGAGACCGACCGCGCCAACGGTAAGCCCGCCCGTGCGCTCGGGATCGCGCGGGACAAGGGCCGTTACGAGGAGGAAGGCTGGCGCGTCCGCAAGGACGGCACCTTCTTCTGGGCGAGCGTCGTGATCGATCCGATCTACGAGGACGGCAAGCTGGTCGGCTTCGCCAAGATCACGCGCGACATCACCGAGCGCCGCAATACCCAGATCAAGCTCGAGGCGATGCAGAAGCAGCTCGCCGAATCCCAGAAATTCGATGCGCTCGGCCAGCTCACCGGCGGGGTCGCCCACGACTTCAACAATCTCCTGATGATCATCAGCGGCAGCCTCCACATGCTGAAACGAGGGGCCGACGACGAAGCCAAGCTTCAGCGTGCGATCTCGGCGATCGAGACGGCCGCCAGGCGAGGCGCGGCGCTGACCAACCAGCTCCTCACCTTCGCACGGCGGCAGAGCGTCAATCCGCAGGCGATCGACTTCGCCGACCGCATCGCGGCGATCCGCGAGGTGCTCGACGCCGGCGTCGGCAGCTCCGTGCGCCTGGCTTTCGACGTCAGCAGCGACGTCTGGCCGATCAGGACCGACGTCTCCGAGCTAGAGACCGCGCTGCTCAACCTCGTCATCAATGCCCGCGACGCGATGCCCGACGGAGGCACGGTGACGATCGCAGCGCGCAATCTCGTGCTCGACGAGGACCCCCTCGTGGGCGAATTCATCGCGATCGACGTCACCGATACCGGCTTCGGCATTCCCTCCGACGTTCTCGACAAGATCTTCGAGCCGTTCTTCACGACCAAGCCGATCGGAAAAGGCACCGGCCTCGGTCTCTCCCAGGTGCACGGCTTCGCCCATCAGGCCGGCGGCACGGTCCGGGTCGCGAGCGCGCTCGGCAAAGGCACGACCTTCACCATCCTCCTGCCGCGCGGCGAAGACGCACCGTCGCGCGATGCGGCGGCAGAACCGGCGTTTCAAGGCAGCGGCACTGTGCTGCTGGTCGAGGACAATCCGGACGTCGCCGCCGTCAGCATCGGTCTTCTGGAGCAGCTCGGCTATCACGTGCGCCGGGTCGCGGACGCCGAAGCCGCCTTGAGCGAGATCGAGAAGAACGGCGTCGACTTCGTGTTCTCGGATATCGTCATGCCCGGCAAGATGGACGGGCTCAGCCTCGCCCATCACCTCCGCCAGATCCGCCCCGGCCTGCCGATCCTGCTCGCCACCGGCTACAGCGAAGTCGCCGCAGGCGTGCGCGGCGACTTCCCGATCCTGCGCAAGCCCTACGAGATCCACGAATTGAGCGAAGCGATCGCCAAGCTGCCGCGGTGATTCTTTAGCTACACCGTCGGCAACACCGAAAACGCCTCGCCTGCCCGGCGCAAGTTCAGCTCATCGACGTCGGCCGTCTCGCTGGTGACGCTGTCGACGCGCGAGGACGGCGGGCCGTGGCGGCACAGCGCAACCATGTCGGCGACGTGCTTTGGCGGCCCTGCGAACAGCGCTTCGACGCTGCCGTCGCGGCGGTTGCGGACCCAGCCCTCGAGACCGCACGTCGTCGCCTGATGCTCGAGCCAGGCCCGATAGCCGACGCCCTGCACGCGCCCGCGGATCATCACCTGGAGGATCGCCCGGCTCATTGTTTCAGTCCGAGGACATCGGCGCTGCGCGCCTTGACGTCGGCCTCGCGCGTGACGCGGCTGGTCAAGTCCGATGATGGCAGGCCCTTGAGATTCTTCGGCGCCGTGCCGTCGCGCAGCGCCTTCTGCGTCTCGTAGACGGCCTGCGTTGCGGCCGCGATCGGCGCATGGCCCTGAAGCGCGATGCGAACGCGCCAGCCAGCGAGATCATCGAGCACGTCCAACTCCTGCGGCGCGCCGCCGAGCACGATCGGCAGGCGCGTGGCGGATGTGATCGCCTCGAGCTCGGCGCGCGACTTGATGCCGGTGAAGAACAGCGCATCGACGCCGGCTGCCTCATAGGCCCTGGCGCGGCGGATCGCATCCTCGATCGAGGTGATCGAGGCCGCACCGGTGCGCCCCATGATGACGAGCGACGGATCGCCGCGGCCGTCGAGTGCCGCCTTCATCTTGCCGACGCCCTCCTCCAGCGAGATCAGCTGCGTCTTCGCTGCGCCGAAGCCAGCCGGCAGCAGCGTGTCCTCGATGGTGAGGCCGGCGGCGCCCGCCGTTTCCAGCTCCTGCACCGTCCGGCGCACGTTGAGCGCGTTGCCATAGCCGTGATCGGCATCGACCAGCACCGGAAGTGCTGCCGCACGCGACATCCGCCGCATCTGCTCGGCAAGCTCGGTGAGCGTGATCAGCGTGATGTCGGGGTCGCCGAGCACCGCGAGCGAAGCCACCGAGCCGCCGAACATGCCGAGCGGGAAACCGAGATCCTCGGCGATGCGGATCGAGATGGCGTCGTAGACCGAGCCGGGATGGACGCAAGTCCCGCCCGACAGGATCGATCGCAGTTTTTCGCGGCGGGAACGAAAGGCCATGGTGATGTCTCGGTTAGTGCGAATTGCGTCCCGCCGTCGTCCTGGCTTTCGCAAGGACGACATTGAGGCCCCTTACGCAAACTCCAAAATCAGCGCATCCACCGCGAGCGTCGAACCGGCGCTGGCGTGGATCTTCTTCACCGTGCCGTCCTGCTCGGCGCGCAGCACGTTCTGCATCTTCATGGCTTCGACCACCGCGAGCGTCTCGCCCGCCTTGACCTCCTGCCCTTCGGTCACCGCGATCGAGACCACGAGGCCGGGCATTGGACAAAGCAGCTTCTTGCCGGTGTCGGCAGCCGTGGTCACCGGCATCAGCCGCGCCGAGGCTGCTTCCGCTTCGGTCCAGACATAGACCGGCACCTCGACACCCTGATGCGCGAGGCGAATGCCGTTCGCGATCGGGCGCACCTGAACCGCCACGATGTGCCCGTCGATGGTGCCCTGCCAGACCGGATCGCCCGGCTTCCACGGCGATTGCAACAGATGCGCATTGCCGGCCTTGCCGTCGGCATCGAGGAAACGCACCGCGACCGCCTCGCCCTCGCGCGCGATCTCCAGCAGGATCTCCTGACGGTCGAGCCAGACCGCACGGCGACGCTCGCGCTGCACGATGCGGCCGCCCATCTGACCCGAGATCTGCCGCTTGCGCTCGCCGAGCACGTGATCGATGGCGGCGCCGACCGCGGCAAGCCGCCGTGCGACCTCGCCTTCCGGCACACGCACGGCAAACCCCTTGGGGAATTCCTCCGCGATGAAGCCCGTGGAGAGCCGGCCTTCGCGCCAGCGCGGATGATGCATCAGCGCCGACAGGAACGGGATGTTGTGACGGATACCGTCCACGTAGAACGAGTCCAGTGCGGTGGCCTGCGCCTCGATCGCGGCCGCGCGCGACGGCGCGTGGGTGACGAGCTTGGCGATCATCGGATCGTAATGGATCGAGATCTCGCCGCCCTCCTGCACGCCGGTGTCGTTGCGCACCGTGATTCCATCCTGGCTCGCTTCCGCCGGCGGACGGTATTTCACCAGGCGACCGATCGAGGGCAGGAAGTTGCGGAACGGGTCCTCGGCATAGAGACGCGATTCCACAGCCCAGCCCGTCAGCGTGACGTCCTTCTGCGTGATCGCGAGCTTCTCGCCGGCGGCGACGCGGAGCATCTGCTCGACGAGGTCGACGCCGGTGACGAGCTCGGTGACGGGGTGCTCGACCTGGAGGCGCGTGTTCATCTCCAGGAAGTAGAAGCTCTTGTCCTGCCCCGCGACGAATTCAACGGTGCCGGCGGAGTCGTAATTCACGGCCTTGGCGAGTGCGACCGCCTGCTCGCCCATCTTGCGGCGGGTGGCTTCGTCGAGCAGCGGCGACGGCGCTTCCTCGATGACCTTCTGGTTGCGGCGCTGGATCGAGCATTCGCGCTCGCCGAGATAGATCACGTTGCCGTGCTTGTCGCCCAGCAGCTGGATCTCGATGTGGCGGGGGTCGACGATGAACTTCTCGATGAAGACGCGGTCGTCGCCGAACGAGGCCTTGGCCTCGGCCTTGGCGAGGTTGAATCCCTCTGCGACCTCGGAGGTCGAATGCGCGATGCGCATGCCCTTGCCGCCGCCGCCGGCGGAGGCCTTGATCATCACGGGATAGCCGATCTCGTCGGCGATCTTGACCGCGTGCGTGGCGTCCTCGATGACGCCGAGATAGCCGGGCACGGTCGAGACTTTCGCCTTCGCCGCAGCCCTCTTGGATTCGATCTTGTCGCCCATCGCCGCAATCGCGCCCGGGTTGGGGCCGATGAAGACGATGCCCGCCGCCTCCAGCGCGCGCGGGAACGCCTCGCGCTCGGACAGGAAGCCGTAACCGGGATGCACGGCTTCGGCGCCGGTCTTGCGGCAGGCCTCCACGATCTTCTCGATCACCAGATAGCTCTCGGCCGCAGCCGGCGGGCCGATCAGCACGGCCTCGTCGGCCATCTCGACATGGAGCGCGTCGCGGTCGACCTCGGAATAGACCGCGACCGTTTGAACTCCCATGCGGCGAGCGGTCTTGATGACCCGGCAGGCGATTTCGCCGCGATTGGCGATCAGAATGCGTTTGAACATGCTTTTCTTGAGTCTCGACCTTGGGCGGGACCCTTCCCTGGCCGTTGGAGCCTATGGGACGGGCCGTGTGGCTCCCGTGGTACATCAAAATAGGCCGGAGGCAACGGGCAAAATCCGGCCGCTCTGGCGTACCAGCGCAAGACCGAAGCAAGACTGAAACGGGCCTGGCAGGCCCCGGACGGCCTACGGCTTCCCGGCCTTGCCCACGTCCCGGACCAGGCCATGAATGAAGCCGAGCTTCTCGACGACGACCGGCGAGAGGATGAACGGATAGAGGTCGCGCATGCCCATGGCGCGGTTGACGCTGTTCATGGCGAAGGTGAAGGGCAGCCATGCGTTGACGATCGCCTCGACGTCCCTCGCTTCGTAAGGGTTGAAGCGGATGCGCGTCGTCAACTCCCCGTCGCGGTCCACCTTGGGCCGTACCTCCATTCCGAACTCGCTAGCCATCTCCAGGGTATCGACGATGTGGAGATAGTGCGCCCAGGTCTCAGCGAAATCCTCCCAGGGGTGCGTGGTCGCGTAGGCCGAAACGTAGTTCTGCTGCCAGTCCGGCGGGGCGCCCTCGGCATAGTGGCGCTGCAAGGCCTGGCCGTAATCGGCGGAATCGTCGCCGAACACGGCGCGGCATTCGTCCAGCTTGCCGCCGTCGCGGACCAGCACGTCCCAGAAATAGTGCCCGACCTCGTGGCGGAAATGCCCGAGCAGCGTCCGGTAGGGTTCGCCCATCTCCAGCCTGCGCCGCTCGCGCTCGATGTCGTCGGCCTCGGTCAGCGCGATCGTGATCAGGCCGTTGTCGTGACCGGTCAGGACCTTCTGCCCGCTCTGCGGATCGTCGGCGAGGAAATTGAAGATCAGGCCATGTTCGGGATTGTCCTGCCGGGTCTGGAGCGGCAGCTTCCAGCGGATCAGGGAATAGAACAGCCGGTGCTTCGCCATCTCCAGCTCGCGCCAGCCGGCGAGTTGCGCCTGATCCGACAGGTCCGGCACGACGCCGTTATGGCGGCAGGCGCGGCAATAGCCGGTGGTATCACCTGCATCCGTCAGCCAGTTACAGGAATCATATTCGGCATTGCGGCACGGCAGGCGTCCTCTACCCTTGTCGGCGAGCGTGGCCCAGGCCTCGCCGTCGGGCTCGATCGCCGACATCGTCTCCTTCTCCGGCAGGAACGCGACGCGATGGCCGCAGCGTTCGCAGGCGCGGTTCTCGAAATAGAGGACGTTGCCGCAGGCCTGGCAGACAAAAAGCTTCAAGATTTAGCCTCTTCGGAAAGCGAGTGTTTTGTAATGAAAGTTGCGGCCGCTCGGAGATACGCGCGCGGAGGGCTCATCGTTCCAAGGTTCGGAACAAATAGCCAGATCTGGCGTTCGTTCATACCCAGCACGCTGCATTCGGCGGCGCCTTTCTTTCCATATTTCTTTTGAGCAATGGCCATCACGCGTCGTCTGTGTGAATATCGGTCGGCCACGTGCGCTCCCGCATCACAACGGCCATCGCCTTGAACGATCCTTCGCCCGAGACCATCGCCGCCGAAAGGCTGCGCCAGCACCTGGAAGATGTCGCGCGCGAGCGCGACAGCGCCTATCGCGCGCTCCAGGAACGCGAAGCCGAGCTTGCGCGCATCCAGCGCATCGGCAAGGTCGGCGGTCTCGAAGTCGACTTCCGCGAAGGCTTCAAGAACCGCCGTTCGCCTGAATATCTGATGCTCCACGGCCTGCCGCCGGAAGCGGCCGACGAGTCGCACGAAGACTGGATCAATCGCATTCATCCCGACGACCGCGACGCCACGGTGAAGCACTTCATCGATTCGCTGTCCGGCACCAGCGAGGACTACACCGCCGAATACCGCATCATCCGCCCCAGCGACGGCGAGACCCGCTGGATCCGCGTCGTGGCCAAGATCGAGCGCGACGGTGGCGGCCGCGCCGTCCGCCTCGTCGGCGCCCATATCGACGTCACCGACCAGATGCTGGTGCGCGAGACCCTGCGCGAGAGCGAGGAGCGCTTCCGGCTGATCGCCGACAGCGCGCCGGTGCCGATCTGGGTCACCAAACTGGACCGCACACGATCCTTCGCCAATCAAGCCTATGTCGATTTCGTCGGCCTGCCCTACGACCAGGCCATCTCCTTCGACTGGCGCAAGGTGCTGCATCCGGACGATCTGCCGCATGTGCTGCAGCAGTCCGTCCAGGGTGAAGCATCGCTCAAACCGTTCGTGCTGGAAGCCCGCTACAAGAACGCCGCCGGCGAATGGCGCTGGCTGCGTTCGGAATCGCAGCCGCGCTGGGACCCGACCGGCAGGCATATCGGCTTCATCGGCGTTGCCCATGACATCACGGTGGCCAAGCAGGCCGAGATCGAGCTCCGGCAGCTCAACGAGACGCTGGAAGAACGTATCGTCGAGCGCACTGCCGAGCTCGAATCCAACGAGGCGCGGCTGCGCGCGATCCTGGAGACCAGCAACCAGTACCAGGGCCTCGTCAATCTCAGGGGCGAGCTGCTTTACGCCAACACGACCGTGCTCGACGCCATCAAGGCGAGCCCTGCGGACGTGATCGGAAAGCCGTTATGGCAGACGCCCTGGTTCAGCACGACAGACGGCATGAGCGCGCGGGTGCGCGAGGCCTTCGACACCGTGCTCAAGGGCGAAGCCGTGCGGCTGGAGATGCGGCTGCGCCTTCCCATCGGCGAGCGCGATTTCGAGTTCGGCATGCGCCCGGTGCTCGACCGCCACGGCAACATCACCGGCGCGGTACCCGAGGCGGTGGACATCACCGAGCGCCGCCGCGGCGAGGAAGCGCTGCGGCAATCGCAGAAGATGGAGGCGATCGGCCAGCTCACCGGCGGCGTCGCGCACGATTTCAACAATCTGCTCACCATCATCCGCTCGGCAACCGATTTCCTGCGCCGCCGCGAGCTGCCGGAGGAGCGCCGCCGCCGCTATGTCGATGCCATCTCCGACACCGTCGAGCGGGCCTCCAAGCTGACCGCCCAGCTGCTGGCGTTTGCACGCCGGCAGCCGCTGAAACCGCAGATCTTCAACGTCGGCAGCCAGGTCGAAGGCGTCGCGCAGCTGGTCCGGCCGCTGGTCGGTGGCCGCATCGAAATCGCGGTGGAGGTTCACGATGGCGACTGCTTCACGATCGCCGATGTCGCGCAATTCGAGACCGCGCTGATCAACCTCGCCGTCAACGCCCGCGACGCCATGGACGGCGAAGGCCGCCTCACGATAGCCGTCCGGAAAGTTCAGGGCATCCCTAACCTGCGGGCGCAGTCGGCGCGCGGCGGCGACTATGTCGCGATCTCGGTCGCCGACACCGGCAGCGGTATCGCGCCCGACAACATCGAGGCCATCTTCGAGCCGTTCTTCACCACCAAGGAGGTCGGCAAGGGTACCGGCCTCGGGCTGAGCCAGGCCTTCGGCTTCGCAAAGCAGTCCGAGGGCGACATCGCCGTGACGAGCACGCATGGTGAAGGCGCGACTTTCACCATTTATCTGCCGCGGGCGCATAGCCCCGCGACGGATCAGGAAGCCGCGGCGCTGACCTATGAGGCCGTCGCCACCGGGCGCGGCTATCGCGTGCTCGTGGTGGAAGACGACGACGAGGTCGGCCGCTTCTCCACTGAGCTGCTGGAAGACCTCGGCTATGTCGTCCGCCGCGTCGCCAACGCCAATGCGGCGCTCGCCATCCTCGGCGAGAACGAGTTCGCCGTCGACCTCGTCTTCTCCGACGTCATCATGCCCGGCATGAACGGCGTCGAGCTCGCCGGCATCATCCGCGAACGCTATCCGGGCCTGCCCGTCGTACTCACCTCTGGTTACAGCAACGTCCTCGCCGAGAACGCCGATCGCGGTTTCGAACTGATCCAGAAGCCGTATTCGGTGGAATTGCTCTCGCGCATCTTGCGCAAGGCGATCACGGCAAAGCCGTCGATCACGCGGTGAGTGTTGTGATTGCACGAAGCTGACAAAAACTCCGTCATTGCGAGCGCAGCGAAGCAATCCAGAATCTTCCCGCAGGAACAGTCTGGATTGCTTCGTCGCTGCGCTCCTCGCAATGACGGCGCGTGCCGTTCCAACCTAACATACTTTTGAACAAAATTGAGGACTGAAGCTCAGGCCGCGACGCGGCAAATCACAGGTGGCGGTCCGCGGCCCGCAGGGGAGACACCGCCGGCGGCTTCCGCTATGGCTGCCGAATGAGCCTTCCCACTTCGAGTACCGAACGTGCCGTCTGACGCCATCCTGGCCTGGAGCATCATCGTCGCTGCGACCGCAGGCGTCATCGTCCGGCCCTTTCGCCTGCCGGAGGCGATCTGGGCCGCCATCGGCGCCAGTGCGCTCGTGCTGTTCGGCTTGCTGCCGTGGCGGGATGCGTTGACAGGCATCGGGAAGGGTGTCGATGTCTATCTCTTCCTGATCGGCATGATGCTGATCGCCGAGCTGGCGCGGCTCGAAGGCCTGTTCGACTATCTCGCGGCGCTCGCCGTGGAATATGCCGGCGGCTCGCCGCAGCGACTGTTCTTGCTGATCTACATCGTCGGCACGTTCGTCACCGTCCTGCTCTCGAACGATGCCACCGCGATCGTGCTGACGCCCGCCGTCTATGCCGCGACGCGCGCAGCCGGCGCCAAGCCGCTGCCTTATCTCTTCGTCTGCGCCTTCATCGCCAACGCCGCAAGTTTCGTGCTGCCGATCTCCAACCCGGCCAATCTGGTCGTGTTCGGGGCCCACATGCCTGAGCTCACCGAATGGCTGCGCCTGTTCGCCCTGCCCTCGGCGGCCTCGATCCTGCTGACCTATGTCGTGCTGCGCCTGACCCAGCACCGCGCCCTGAAGGAAGAAACCATCGCGCGCAGCGTGCCGCATCCGAAGCTCGGCCGCGGTGGCAAGCTGACCGCCATCGGCATCGTGGCGATCGGAATCGTGCTGGTCACGGCCTCCGCGCTGGGCCAGCAATTGGGCCTGCCGACCTTCGTCTGCGGCGTGGTGACAGCGGCAATCGTGCTGCTGCTCAGCCGGCAATCGCCGCTCCCCGTGCTGCGCGGCGTCTCCTGGAGTGTGCTGCCGCTGGTCGGCGGCCTGTTCGTGATGGTGGAAGCGCTGATCAAGACCGGCGTGATCGGACGGCTCAGCGCGCTGCTGCATGAAGCCGTCGGGCAATCCGTTACGAAGGCGGCCTGGAGCGTCGGCATCGCCACCGCGATCGCCGACAACATCGCCAACAATCTTCCCATCGGCCTCGTTGCTGGCTCGGTCGCCGCCAGCGATCATTTGCCCGCGCCGGTCGTGAGCGCCATCCTGATCGGCGTCGATCTCGGGCCCAACCTGTCGGTGACCGGTTCGCTCGCCACGATCCTGTGGCTGGTGGCGTTGCGGCGGGAGAAGATCGAAGTCGGCGCTTGGCCGTTCCTGAAGCTCGGACTGCTGGTGACGCCGCCCGCCTTGATCGCAGCGCTTGCGGCCGCGATCCGTTAGCGCGGCCGATTAAGTCCAGTTGTTTGCGGTGCATCAATGCCGACGGTCTGACCGCGGCTAGAGTTCACCTGTCGCGTGATCGAGACATGCCGCGACAAGGAAGGTTCATCATGCAGATTCAATCGAAGGCGCTACCGCAGAGCTTTTCCCTGCGGCGCGAAATCCAGAGCTACATCGCTGGCGGCCGGGGCGAGACGTCCCATCCCCTGCTCGTCCTCTCGGTCGTGGCGCTGCTGACTCTGTTCGCCATCGTGGAAATCGACCTGCACTCCGCCCAGCTTCAGGCCATCGGCCTGCTCAGCCATGGGATCGGGATCGATCCCGTCTTCCTGAGCCCGTAGCAGGACAAAGCCCGATCGCGGCCGTCGCGGCCGCGACCGGGTCACGCATCGTCAATCGTTCTCGTAGCCGTAGACTTCCGGCAGGATGAAGATTGCGGCAAGCAATCCGATCAGCGGGAAGATCGCGACCATCAGCGTGGCGTTCGCCTGCCCGATCGCAGCGAACACCGTCGGGAACAGGAAGATCGCGAGGAACGACGGCAGCTTCACGAACATGTAGGCGAAGCCGCTGGCGGTGCCGCGATATTTCGGCTTGGCGACCATGGTCGGGATCGTCATGCAGTTCGACGCATCCCAATAATGGCCCCACAGCATCGCGGCAGCCGCGAACGGCAGCAGGATCTTGTTGTCGGTGTAGAGAGCGAAGGCCGCGACCAGCAGCGAGGCCAGCACGATCGAGAAGCCCGCGATCGAGATGCCGCGATGGCCGATCTTCGGCGTCAGCAGCGGACCGACCCAGCCCGACAAGGCGGCGAAGGAGAACAGCGCCATCGTCACCAGATTTATGCCGAGCACGCTCGACACGCCGACCATCACAAAGAGCACCGGCAGGTAGAACGCGAAGGTCGAGAACTCGCTGGCTTGCGCGAAGCAGGCGATCCAGCCGTAGATCGTGGCGCGCCAGCGGATCGGATCCTTCTTGAGGTCGGCGAGGAACGCGCGGGTGGAGACCTTCGGCACTTCGACGTCATGGTCCGGCAGCATGGCGAGATCGTCGTTGAACATCTCACGCGCGACCTGCTTGGCCTCGCGGTAGCGTCCCTTCTGCACCAGCCACACCGCCGTCTCAGGCACGTCGTGGCGCATCACCAGGATGATCAGCGCCGGCAGCGCGCCGAGGCCGAGCGTCACCCGCCACAGCATCTCGTGCTGCATGTCGATCAGCAGGAAGATCACGATGACGCCGATGGTGAGGACCTCACCGACCGCGAACATGAACTGCCAGCGGTTGCCCATGACCTCGCGCTCGCCCTTGGCCATGGATTCCATGATGTAGGTGTAGCCGGTCGAGATGTCCGAACCGAGCGGTATGCCGAGCAGGAAGCGGATCACGACGAGCCAGCCGACGCTGGGTACGAAGGCCTGCGCCAGCGCCAGCACGATGAACAGCACCATCGTCACCAGAAACATGACGCGGCGGCCGATCTTGTCGGAAAGCCAGCCGCCGAGCAGTGCGCCGATCATGGCGCCGCCTTGCGTACCGGCCGCGGCCAGGCCCAGCATCAGCGGATCGGGATTGAACTGCTCCTTGATGAAGATCAGCACGAAGGCGATCGAATAGAGATCCCAGGCTTCGACCAGGATCGAGGCCATCATCAGCCAGCCGACCTTGTTGCCCTTGGGACTGTAGTTCGTGATGAGGTAGCGGACCGCGGCTTCGCTCGCGGTCGGTTGTGGCATCGCCATCGTCGACATCTTTGGTCCTCTCTTAAACTCTCTTACGTGCCAAGTAGCGGCTCGATGCTGCAATCGAGCAGGCGCGGGTCGATCCCGACCTCCATGCCGGTGAACATCTCGCCCATGTAGTCGATCAGTGCATCGCTCGCCTTCACCGCGTCCTCGACACGACGATTGGCAACCGCATTAAGAATAGCCAGATGATGATCGATTGTTCCTGACAGCTCGGCCTGTCCCGGCATGAAACGGTGGTGGATGTAGCCGATACGCCGGTACAGCGTGTGCAACGGCCGCAGCGTGTGCACCAGAAACGGTTCGCCTGCCGCCTCCAGCACCAGCGCGTCGATGCGGCGGTCGATATGATTGAACTCGTCGAGGGTCAGATTGGCGCGGCGCTCGCGCAGAAGGCGCTCGATATGCAGCGCCTGATTGCGGTGCGAGAGACTGGCGCGATCGGCCGCGAGCCGGATCACGAAGCGCTCCATGTCGCGGCGCAAGGCCAGCAGCATGCGCTCGCGTGCCAGATCGATCGGCGCAATGCGCAGACCGTGGCGCGGACGGATGATGATCAATGTATCGGCGGAGAGACGATTGACGGCGTGATGAACCGGCGTGCGGCCGAAGCCGGTGATGTGCTGCAATTCCAGCATCGTCATGAACTGGCCGGGCTTGAGCTCGCAATGGACGAGCAGCTCTTCGATCCTCTGATAGGCGAGCTCGAAAAAGTTGAGACGGTTGCGCCGGGAGGGCTTGCCCTCGGCGTCGTCGTTCCTCACCACTTCGAGCGCGCGCTTGCGTGTTGCCATGTCGTCTCTCCCTCAGCCCGCGCCGTCGTTGCAGGGCGGCGCCTTGTTGGTGATATCCCTAAAACATGTTGTGATATATTACAAGGGAGCGTAATACTCGGCATGCGCCCGCACCATGTTGCGGTGCGGAATGACAACAAGACGGCGCTGCGCGCGCCTGCGATGGGAGGAGTATTGCCGTGAAGATCACGTCGATCGAGACGCTGCGCACCGAAGAATTCTCCAACGTCATCTGGGTGCGCGTCCACACCGACACGGGCATGATCGGTCTTGGCGAAACCTTCTACGGCGCCGGCGCCGTCGAGGCGCAGATCCACGATACCTTTGCCGGCCGCCTGCTCGGCCGCAATCCGCTGCACATCGAGGCGATCCATCGCGACATGCTGAATCTGCCGATGGCGCAGTCCTCCACCGGCGTCGAATATCGCGCGGCTTCGGCCATCGACATCGCGCTATGGGACCTGTTCGGCAAGGTCTGCAATCAGCCGGTGCACCAGATGCTTGGCGGCCTCTGCCGCGACAAGCAGCGCATCTACAACACCTGCGCCGGCACCCAATATGTCCGCTCGACCAATATCAGCCCGGTCGCGAACTGGAATCTTGGCGCTGCCAAGGGTCCCTATGAGGATCTCGATGGCTTCATGCACCACGCCGATGCGCTTGCCGAAAATCTGCTGGAGAGCGGCATCTCGGCGATGAAGATCTGGCCGTTCGATCCGGCGGCGCAGGAGAACAAGGGCCTGTACATCACCGCCGCCCAGATGAAGCACGCGATCGAGCCGTTTGAAAAAATCCGCAAGGCCGTCGGCGACAAGATGGAGATCATGGTCGAGCTCCATTCGCTCTGGAACCTGCCGACCGCAAAACTAATCGCCCGCGCGCTCGAGCCCTACAAGCCGACCTGGTACGAAGACCCGATCCGGATGAACTCGCCGCAGGCGCTGGCCGAATACGCCCGCTGCACCGACGTCTGGGTCTGCGCCAGCGAGACGCTGGGCTCGCGCTTCCCCTACAAGGACATGCTCGACCGCGACGCCATGCATGTGGTGATGGCGGATCTGTGCTGGACCGGCGGCCTCACCGAGGGCCGCAAGATCGCGGCGATGGCCGAGACCTATCACCGGCCCTTCGCACCGCACGACTGCATCGGCCCGATCGGCTTCATCGCCGCCATCCACATGTCGTTCAGCCAGCCCAACACGCTGATCCAGGAATCGGTGCGCGCCTTCTACAAGGGCTGGTACAATGAGCTCGTGACCACCATGCCCACGATCAAGGACGGTTTTGTCTATCCGATGGAAGGCCCCGGCCTCGGCGTCGACCTTCTGCCCGCCGTATTCGACCGCTCCGATCTGACCGTGCGCCGTTCCAACTCTTGAGGATATTTTTGAGATGAGCACCGCCCTCTTCGACCTTTCCGGCCGCACCGCGCTGGTGACCGGCTCCTCCCGCGGTCTCGGCCGCGCCATTGCCGAGGGCATGGCCAAGGCCGGCGCCAGGATCATCGTCAACGGCGTCGATCCCAACCGCGTCGAGCAGGTTGTCGCCGAGTTTCGCGCCGCCGGCTACCTGGCCGAGGGCGCCGCGTTCAACGTCACCGACGAGCCTGCAATCGTCGCCGCCTTCAACCACTTCGACAACAAGGGCATCGCGGTCGACATCCTCGTCAACAATGCCGGCATCCAGCACCGCAAGCCGCTGGTGGAGTTCACCACCGACGAGTGGCGCAAGGTGATCGAGACCAACCTCACCAGCGCCTTCGTGATCGGCCGCGAGGCGGCCAAGCGCATGATCCCGCGCAAGCACGGCAAGATCATCAACATCGGCTCACTCGGCAGCGAGCTCGCGCGCCCCACGATTGCGCCCTACACCGCCGCCAAGGGCGGCATCAAGAACCTGACCCGCTCGATGGCGGTGGAATGGGCCCAGCACGGCATTCAGGCCAACGCGATCGGCCCCGGCTACATGCTGACCGACATGAACGAGGCGCTGGTCAACAACACCGACTTCAACAACTGGCTGATGGGCCGCGTTCCCTCCAAGCGCTGGGGCCGGCCGGACGAGCTGGTGGGCGCTGCGATCTTCCTGGCCTCGGATGCATCGACCTATGTCAACGGCCAGATCATCTATGTCGATGGCGGCATGATCGCCGCTATGTGAAGCCGCGAAACCCTGAGGGAGCCAAGCATGCGCGCCGTCGTCATTCACGCACCGAAAGATCTGCGGATCGATAGCTATCCGGATGCAGCGCCCGGTCCGGGTGAAGTCCGCGTCAAGATCGCGAATGGCGGCATCTGCGGCTCCGATCTGCACTACTATCATCACGGCGGCTTCGGCGTCGTGCGGATCCAGCAACCGATGGCGCTGGGGCACGAGATCGCCGGCGTGGTCGCAGCCGTCGGTGACGGCGTCACGAATGTGAAGCCGGGCACCCGCGTCGCGGTCAATCCGAGCAAGCCGTGCGGCCAGTGTCTGCATTGCCAGGAAGGCATGCGCAACCAGTGCCTCGACATGCGCTTCCTCGGCAGCGCGATGCGCTTTCCCCATGTGCAGGGCGGCTTTCGCGAATTCATCACGGTCGATGCCGCGCAGGCCGTTCCGATCACCGACAAGCTGTCGCTGGCGGAAGCCGCGGTCGCCGAGCCGCTCGCGGTGTGCCTGCACGCCGGCAAGCAGGCCGGGGCCCTGCTCGGCAAGCGCGTGCTGATCACCGGCTGCGGCCCGATCGGCGCGCTGATGATTTTGGTCTCGCGCTTCGGCGGCGCGGCCGAGATCGTGGTCACCGATGTCGCGGAGGCGCCGCTTGCCGTCGCAAGGCAACTCGGCGCCACTCACGCCATCAATGTCGCCGCCGATGCCACGGCGCTCGATCCGTGGCGCAACGGCAAGGGCGTGTTCGACACGCTGTTCGAAGCCTCGGGCAACCAGGCAGCGCTGCGCACCGCGCTCGACGTGCTCAGGCCCGGCGCCACGCTGGTGCAGCTCGGCCTCGGCGGCGAGATGACGCTGCCGATCAACGCCATCGTCGCCAAGGAATTGCAGCTGCGCGGCACCTTCCGCTTCGATCCCGAGTTCGAGCTGGCGGTGCGGCTGATGGGCGAAGGCCTGATCGACGTCAAGCCGCTGATCACGGCGACCCTGCCGTTCGAGAACGCGGTCGCAGCGTTCGAACTCGCCAGCGACCGCTCGCAATCGATGAAGGTGCAGTTGACGTTCTGAGCTACTGGCTTTCGACCAGCTTTTCGCTGACCAGCCGCACGGCGCCCCGTTTCCACGAATAGTCCGCGCCCAGGCGCAGGCCGCTGTCGCCGCGTGCCAGCACCGCGCCGGTCCTGGCATCGCGCACCTGGAAGCCGAGCGTGTACTCGGTGCGGCTGACCCGCCGCACCACCCCGATCAGCGACTGATCCGCACCCAGCCCTTGCGCAATCGCCGCCTCGCAGCCGCCGCAGTCGCGTAAAGCGCGCGCCTTCACCGCCTCCCCGTTCGCGGCGCCGACATCGACGAGGCGGTAGCGGTCGGATCTGCCGAGGGCGTCGCGGACGCTGCCGGTCACTTCGGCCAGATAGGATGCGTCCGCGGCCGCGAGGCCGGCGGCCGGCGCCGCGGTGTTGTCGTCGAGCTCGAATTCGAACACCGCCAGTGCGATCGGCGCGGGCGTGCCGAGCGCGGCCATGACCTCGCGCGACACGAAGATCTCGGCGCGCTCCCACGATTCATCATTGTCGCCGCGGAACGTGTAGAGCTTGTCCATCACGACCTTTTTGGCGCCGACGTCGATCACGGCGACCTTGGCCCATTGCACCAAGGTGCTCGTCTTCTGGATGCCGCCGATTACCTTGAACGCCGCGCCGTCCTGGGCCGACGGTACGAGCCGGTAGCGCCGGTCGCCTCCAATGTCCCGCCTGAGCGCGGCCATGAAGGCCGACAGTCGTCGCTCATGGGCGGCGGTCTGGTTGGCGGGTTCAGCCGACGTATCGGTATAACTGAAGTCGGCCATGGCGACGCCGATGGCCGTTTCGGCACCGGCCGACGCATAAGCCGCCGGAAGGACGACAAGGAGACAGACTGAGAGGATCAACCGGCGCAGGTGCATAAATGTGCCTCGTGTGACGGAGCGGCGCGCCAATCTGGACGGCGCAATCAGGCCATGCAGCAGCGCCGGTCCCGGCGATGGCCGGGAAAATTTCACGACGGTGCACCGCACTCAAGCCTGGCGGCTTTGCGCCGGATGCGTTCTGCCGTTTAATGCAATCGCGACAACCCGTTCGCACCAGGTGCCCGCCGATGTGGAACCGACCGAGGTTCGATCTCAAAGTCCGTCTGACGTTGCGCGTGGCCGCGATATCGGCCGCCTGCTTCGCGGCGATCTCCGCCTATTTCCTGATTACGTCCGACCGCGAGGCGCATGCGCGCCTCGACGATATCGCCGCCATCGTGTCCAAGACGCTGGAACTGCAGCAGGGCAAGATCCAGTGGGTCGCGAGCCCGCGCTCGGACTTTCCCAACCTCGACCCCGTTTCGGCTTATGTGATGACGCCCGGTCTGTGCCTGGCGTTCCGCGGCACGAGCGGCGACGTCCTCCAGCGCTTCTGTAGCGGCGCGCCTGTCCCGGCGAACCCGCCGCCGCAAGCCTTCACGGCGTTCTATCGCGGCTTGTTCGACCCCGGCCGCGAGGCGGCACGGCCCGTGATCGTGCGCGGGACGAAGCTCGGCGAGGCCGTGGTCTCGGTCGAGCCGGGCGTCCAGACCGCGGAGGCTTGGCACGAGGCCGGCCGCCTGATGCTCGCGCTCGCGATCGCGCTGCCGCTGCTCTGCGGGCTGGTCTACGCCGCGCTGGCGCGCGCGCTGCGCCCCACCCGCATGATCCGCACCGGGCTCGAGCGGATTGCCGCCAATGACCTCACCACGCGGCTGCCGCCGTTCGACCTTGCCGAGCTCTCCGCGATCCGCGACGGCTTCAACCATCTCGCCGAAAGCCTCGAGACCGCGCTTGCCGAACGCAGCGAGCTGACGCGGAAGCTGATCGCGCTCCAGGACGAGGAGCGCCGCCATCTCGCGCGCGAGCTGCATGACGAGTTCGGCCAGTCGCTTGCCGCCATCCGCGCGCTCGCCTCCTCCGCCCGCCAGACCGCCGCGCAAGAGTGTCCCTCCCTGCTTGGCGAATGCGACGGCATCGCGCGGACCGCAACCGGCATGATGGAGACGTTGCGCGGCACATTGTTCCGGCTGCGGCCGCCCGATGTGGAGGAGCTCGGGCTCGTCGCCAGCCTCGAAGGCCTCGTCGCGGGCTGGAATGGGCGCAGCCGCGGCGAGACGCGCTTCTCGATCCGGTTCGACGGCGCATTCGAGACCCTGCCGGCCACGATCAGCGCCAGCCTCTACCGGATCGTGCAGGAGGCGCTCACCAATGCCGCCAAACATGCCGTCGCCACGCGGGTCAGCCTGGAATTGACGATGGGGGCCAGCGAGATCGCCCTTGCGATCGACGATGACGGACGCGCGAGCGATCCCGTCGCGAAATCCGGAATGGGCCTGCTCGGCATGCGCGAGCGCGTGGCCGCCTTGCGTGGCCAATTGAGCTTCGAGGCCGCGCCGAACGGCGGCTCCGCACTGCGCGTGGTCATTCCGCTCGCAGCCGCCGATCGGCCGCCGTTGGAGCATGCCGCATGAGCGCGGCGGAAGCGACCATTTTGCTGGTCGACGACCATTCCGTGGTCCGCGAGGGCTATCGCTCCGTGCTTCAGAAGCAGCCGGGACTTCGCGTCATCGCCGAAGCCGCCGACGGCGCCGAGGCCTACCGTCTCTACAAATCGGAGGCGCCCGACCTCGTCATCATGGACCTGAGCATGCCAGGCATCGGCGGCATTGAGGCGGTCAGGCGCATCCGGCAGTGGGACAAGGGCGCGAGGATTCTCGTCTTCACCATGCACGAGAATGTCGGCTTTGCCGTGCAGGCGATCCGCGCCGGCGCCAGAGGCTATGTCACCAAGACCAGTCCCCCGGAGACATTGGTGCGCGCCGTGATGGACGTGCTCGCCGGCAAGATCGCGATCAGCCCCGACATCGACCATGAGCTCGCGCTGAGCCGGCTCGCCGGAGAAAGCTCTGCCGCCGACGTCCTCACGCCGCGCGAATTCGAAGTGCTGCGGCTCCTGCTCGCCGAGAACACGACAGAGGAGATCGCCGAGACGCTCCATGTCAGCCCGAAGACGGTGGCGAACCTGCATTCCCTGATCAAGGACAAGCTCGGCGTCGGCTCCGACATCGAGCTGGTCAGGCTGGCACTGCGCCAGGGCATCTTGACGGAGGTCGATCTCGGCGAGGCCTGATCGTATCCGCCCCGGATTACTCCCGCGCGACCACCGAATCCAGCCACGCGCAATTCAGTGGCGGCACGCGGGGGTCGGCCACACGAACGCCGCGCGACGCTGCATCCAGTCTCATGTCGCGAAGGCGCTTGCGCTGCTCCTCGGGCATGTAGAGCCGCTCGTGGCCCCATAGCGACGGGCCGTCAAAGGTCTCGTGTGGCTTCCAGGTCTCGGGATCGATCACACGACCGCCCCAGCCATATTCGATGAAGAAGCCGGATGGCGTGTTCACGTAGAACGACGTCATGTGGTCGTTGGTATGCCGTCCTAGCGTGTAGGCGACGCGGCCGTCGTCCATCTGCGCGAGATCGTAGCCCTGCCCGACATCATCGAGGCTGCCAATTTCGACCATGAAATGGTGCAGCGCTTTCCGCCCTGAGCCAACCATTGCGAAGGAGTGGTGACGGCCGTTGACGTGGAAGAAATAGAGCCCGTAGGGCTTGAGGCCGAAATCGGAAACTTGAAAGCCGAGCACGTCGCGATAGAACGGCACCAACGGTTCGACTTCCTCGACGTTGAGCACGACATGCCCCATGCCGAGCGCGCCGGTGCGGAAGCCCGAGATTGGCCGTCCGGGCTTGAACGGCTCGGTCGCCAGCTCCGGTTTGTAGAAGGCTTCGAGCCGGTTGCCGGCGAGATCGCTGAATACGATCAGCTCGGCCACATGCCGCTCGTCGGCCAGCGCGCGGGAGCCGCGGGTCACCTTCACGCCGTGGCTTTCCAGACGGCCGGCGAGACGGTCGAGGTCCGCGGTCGAGGGAACCTCCCATCCCATCACCGCGAGCCCGGCATCACTGCTGCCGTCGACCACTAGGCGCTGCTTGTGGTCGTCCATGCGGAAAGCGCGCATCTTGCCGCCGCGATCCACCTGCTGCATGCCGAGCAGCCCGGTCGCCATCCGGCCCCACTGGTCGAGCTGGGATGAATTGATCCCGATATAGCCGAGCGCGGTGATTTCCATCGAATTCCTCCCGAGGGCATCGCGTCCGCCGCACTGCGGTGAACTTGATACCGGCCGCGCGCGATCCTACGGTGGCATCCGCAATCGCTTCGCGTTCGCAAAGACGATAATCGCGAGGCCGCAGGCCACAAGGGAGGAAATGCGAAGTGTCCAAGGAGCGGACGAACGGTCAGCCGCGGCAGCCTGAAGGCGTCCGCGCCTTCAAGCGTGGGCTGGACGTGCTGCACGAAGTCAATCGCTCCGGCGGCATTCGCGCCGGTGACGTGGCCCGCGCGCTCGACCTGCCTCGCCCGACCGTCTACCGCCTGCTCGAGACCTTGGAAGAGCTCGGCTATGTCGCGCGCAGCGCCAGCGACGACCGCTTTCGTGTGACCCGGCGGGCGCTCAGTCTTGGCGATGGCTACGATCCCGGCGTCGTGATCTGCCAGGCGGCAGCACCTTTCCTCGCCGAGCTGAGCAAGGGCCTGGTCTGGCCGGTCGATCTCTCGACCTACGAAAACGCCGCGATGGTGGTGCAGGAGACCACGCATTCGCGCAGCCCGCTCTCGATCGACCGCGGCATGATCGGCAAGCGCCTGCCGATGCTGCGCACCTCCGCGGGGCGGGCCTATCTCGCCGCCAGCCCCGCGCGCGAACGCGACCTGATTGTCAATCATCTGCGCCGGATCGACGAGGCCGACGACCGCCCCTTCCTCGACGAAGGCCGCCTCGGCCGAATGATCGCCGAGACGCAGGCGCGCGGATACGCGATCCGCAGCGAGGGCGAATACAATCCCAAGACTGCCTCGATCGCCGTACCTATCGTGCGGAACGGCGCGGTATTTGGCTGCATCTCCATCATCTGGATCCGCTCGGCCCTCGGAATCGAAGAGGCGGTGGTGCAGTTTGCGGCGCAGCTCCAGGAGACGGCGTCGGCCATTCCCGTCGAGATCTAGGCGAGCCGTCCGCTGGGCGGACACTTGGCGCGGCGGCGTTGATACGACTGCATCCCTTGGGGAAGAGATAGTCCCCATGCAAGATAAATCCGCCCCTGAAGAGTTTGACGTCGTGATCGTCGGCCGCGGCCCGGTCGGAGCCACGCTGGCCAACCTGCTTGGCCTGTGCGGCGTGCGGACGCTGGTGCTGGAGCGCGAGGCGCGGACCTATCATCTGCCGCGGGCGGTCCATTTCGACGACGAATGCATGCGGGTGTTCCAAACCCTCGGCCTCGCCGACGCGATCCTGCCGCATGTCATCCTCAGCCCCGGCATGCTCTTTCTCGACGCCGACGGCCGGATGCTGCTGGATTGGTCGCGGCCGCAGACATTGACGCCGATGGGATGGAATCTCAGCTATCGCTTCCATCAGCCTGACCTGGAGGACGCGCTGATCGCTGGCCTCGCGCGCTGGCCACACATCGCCTTGCGCAACCGCTGCGACGTGTTCGCGCTGGATCAGGACGAGATCGGCGTACGCGTCCGTTACGAGGACCTTTCCAACGGGAGGCTGAGCGAAGTCCGTGCCGGCTACGTCATCGGTTGCGACGGTGCTCGCTCTCTGGTGCGCCGCTTCATCGGCTCCGGCATGGACGATCTCGGCTTCCACGAGCGGTGGCTGGTGATCGACGTGCTGCTCAAGCGCAACCGCGACGATCTCGGCGACTACAGTATCCAGCATTGCGATCCACGCCGGCCGGCGACCTATATCCGCGGCACCGGCACGCGGCGACGCTGGGAGATCACAGTTCTGCCCGACGAAGACTCCCAGGTGGTCGCGCAGCCAGCGAAGGTCTGGGAGCTGCTGTCGCGCTGGATCACGCCCGAGGACGCCGAACTCGAGCGCGCCGCGGTCTACACCTTTCATTCCATCATCGCGCAGCAATGGCGGAGCGGTCGTCTGCTGCTCGCCGGCGACTCCGCACACCAGACCCCGCCCTTTCTCGGCCAGGGCATGTGCGCCGGCATCCGAGATGCCGCCAACCTTGCCTGGAAGCTCGCTGCAGTCCTGCACGGACTGGCGGATCCAAGCCTGCTCGACACCTATCAGAGCGAGCGCCAGCCGCACGTGCGCGAGTTCATTGAGCTCGCGATCCGCCTCGGCGGCGTCATCAACACCAAGGCGATCGAAGCGGGCCTTGCGGCCGGCGAGGCGCGCGCGAATGCGCCGGTCAGGCTCGAGGTCAAAAAGCCCCTGCTCGGCCCCGGCCTCGCGCTCGGCGATCACCCGCTCGCCGGACATCTTGCGCCGCAATTCGAATTGAAGGACGGCCGCCGCGGCGACGACCGGGTTGGCTACAGCCACGTGCTCCTCGTCGAGAGCGCCGCGACGATCTCATCGCGTCTTGCTCTTTCGCAATCTGGAACCGAAATCCTGACCAGCGACGATGCCGAAGGCGTCGGGTCATGGCTGCGCGAGCACGGCATCATCGCCGCGCTCGTTCGCCCGGATCGCTACGTCCGCGGCAGCGCCGGCAACAACACCGAGCTCGACCGGCTGATTGCCGCCGTCACACCTGCAACCCACGTGCCGTCCGCGGCCTGAACCGACTTCTCCCAAGGATATCTCATGAAGCTGCTCTCTTTCATCACCGACGGCCATGCCTCTTTCGGGGCTGTCAAGGACAATGGGGTCGTCGATCTCGGCACACGCATCGCGGGCTGCACCACGTTGCGGCAGTTGCTCGAAGCTGGGCGCGTTGCCGAGGCGGCAAAGCACGCCGCATCCGCTGCGCCAGATCATGCACTCGACGAGATCACCTTTGCCCCGGTCATCCCCGATCCCGGCAAGATCATCTGCGTCGGCCTCAACTATCGCGACCACGTCGCCGAAACGGGGCGCACCGTCACCGAGAAGCCTGCGCTGTTCGTGCGCTTCCCCTGCAGCCAGGTCGGCCATCTCCAGCCGATTGTGAAGCCAAAGGTGAGTGACGATTTCGACTATGAAGGCGAGCTTGCGCTCGTCATCGGCAAGGCAGGCCGCCACATCTCCGCGAGCCGCGCACGCGACCACATCGCCGGCTATTCTTGCTACAACGAAGGCAGCATTCGCGACTGGCAGCGCCACACCAGCCAATTCCTCTCCGGCAAGACCTTTGCCGAGAGCGGCAGCTTTGGCCCGTGGCTGGTGACGGCGGACGAGATCCCCGATCCGTCAAAGCTCAACTTGCAGACACGGCTGAACGGGACCGTCGTGCAAGACACCACCACCGATCTCCTGATCACCGCAATCCCCGAACTGATCGCCTACATCTCGACGATCTGCCCGCTCGTCCCCGGTGACGTCATCGTGACAGGCACGCCCGGCGGCGTCGGCGCCAAGCGCAAGCCGCCCCTGTGGATGCGCCCCGGCGACACTGTCGAGGTCGAAATCTCCGGCATCGGCATCCTGCGCAATAAGGTCGTCGCCGAGCCGGCCTGACTGCCGACGCCAATCAATCAAACATAACAACATCAGGAAACGCCATGGCCATCCTCCGCACGACATCCGCCGCCACTCTGTTGATCACGCTGGCGCTCGCAGGTACTCCCGCGCGTGCCGAGATCAAGGGCGAGGCCGTCCGCATCGGCGTCCTCACAGATATGAACGGCATCTTTGCGACCGCGATGGGCCCGGGCTCGGTCGAGGCGGCGCGCATGGCGGCGGAAGAGTTCGGCGGTAAGATCAACGGCAAGCCGATCGAGATCCTGCAGGCCGACCACCAGAACAAGCCGGACCTTGCGGCCTCGCTCGCCCGCAAATGGTTCAGCGACGGCGTGCAGGCGATCGCGGACGGCGGCAGTTCCGGTGCCGCGCTCGCGGTGCAGGAACTGGTGCGCGGCAACGGAAAGATCTTCCTCATCTCGGGCG
Organism: Bradyrhizobium sp. RT6a; assembly: GCF_040547675.1. Classification (NCBI taxonomy): domain Bacteria; kingdom Pseudomonadati; phylum Pseudomonadota; class Alphaproteobacteria; order Hyphomicrobiales; family Nitrobacteraceae; genus Bradyrhizobium; species Bradyrhizobium sp. RT6a. The sequence goes on along the minus strand of NZ_JBEPQC010000002.1, from coordinate 921,018 downwards.
CAGGCGCCAACCAGCTCACCGATGAAGCCTGTGCCGCGGGCAGCGTGCAGTGGACCCAGGATGCCTATTCGACCGCGACCGCGGTGGTCTCCGGCATCATGCAGACCAGCAAGGAGCCGTGGTTCTTCATCACCGGCGACTACGCCTTCGGCCATTCGATCGAGACAACCGCGCGCGCCCGCATCACCGAGCTCGGCGGCAAGGTCGCCGGCAGCGTCAAGGCGCAGCTCGGCACGCCCGACTACAGCTCGTTCCTGCTTCAGGCGCAGTCCTCGGGTGCAAAAATCCTGGCAATCAACGTTGCCGGCGACAACGCCACCGCAATCAAGCAGGCGGAAGAATTCGGCCTTGCCGACCAGGGCATCAAGATCGTGCCGATGTCATTCCAGAATGTCGATATCGAGGCCGTCGGGTTGAAGGCGACGCGCGGCGATCTCATCGTCACCTCGTTCTTCGAGGACGTCTCGCCGACGGCCCGGAAATTCTCCGATGCGTTCTTCGCCCGCCGCAAAGCGATGCCGTCGCAAATCCAGGCGGGCGTCTATTCCGCCGTGCGCCACTATCTCCAGGCGATGAAGGATACCGACTCAGACGACAGCACGGCTGTAATGGCCAAGATGAAGGCGACGCCCGTCTCCGACGCTTACACGCCCAACGGCCGCATCCGCGAGGACCAGCGCATGGTGCATGATCTGTATTTGGTGCAGGTCAAGACGCCTGAGGAATCCAAAGGGCCCTGGGATTTCGTCAAGCTGGTCGCGACCATCCCGCCCGACCAGGCCTTCCGCCCGCTCGAACGCAGCAAGTGCGGCCTGGTCGGCAAATAATCTGTCAAGCCAGATAGCGCGTGAGATAGCCGTCCATCGCGTAGAGCGCACAGAGCGCGAGGCTCGACCACACGGCGGCGGTGAAATACAGGAACATCCAGGTCAGCTCGCCCTTCCAGTGCGCGATGTCGTGGGTCACGACCCAGCGGGTCGAGACGTCATGCAGGCCTTCGAGGAAGCCGAGCAATCTGTTGCCCTCTTCATGCCCTGCCCGCCAGCGGCTGAGATACATCGGCACGTCGACGGTGACGAGGAAGGCCAGGAAGCAGGCGATGCCGACGATGCCGGCAATCAACGCCCAGCGCACCGGCCCCTGGAATTCCGGCATCAGCCGGCACAGCGCGATGCCCGCGAGGAAGAATGTCACCGCCCACAGCGAGTTCTCGATCGCGTTAAAAAGGAAGTTGGTCGTCACCACCGCATACCAGGAGAAGCACTCCGCGATGATGATGATGGGCACGATCACCCACGCGATGTTCACCACCGTCTCGGCGCCCGTCATGGTCCCGAGCTGATGCAGGATGACCGCCCATTGCGCGGCGAAGCACAGTTCGGCCACGGTCGCGACCGTGCGGCCGACGAAGACGCTGGAGAGCCAGGTGTCGAACAGGCAGATGCGCTGCACGTCGGCGCGCGGCAGGAACGAGCGGAAGGCGCAGCCGAAGACGTAACCGGCGCAGAGCAGGAACATCAGCCCGATGTCGGAGCCGCCGCTGATGCTGCCGGCGGGCGTCGGGTAGAATTCGCGGTACAGCATGAACCAGACGAGAATGTTGGCAGCACTGACCAGCGTCAGGGACCCCCACCACCACGCGAGGGGATTTGTCCGCGCCTGCCACTGCAACATGAATCGCTCCGATGTAATCGATATGACATTCAGTCGTAATAATCCTGTCACAACAAGCCACGCAATCGCGACGAAAATCTGTGTGCGGCGGGGCTCTTCGCGCACATTCTTGCCCTACTGCACAGCCGCCGCATGTCCGGATAATGGACATAGAACTACATTTCATGAATCTATTGGACATCTGGCGGGACCGGGTTCATTAAAGCCTGCATGGCCAGAACCGCCTCCAAACCGATCCGCGCCTCCTCGTCCGCTGCCGCCGTGCTGGCGGACAGCATCGATGACGCCGCGTTCGCGACGACGCTGGCGAAAGGTCTCGTAGTGCTCGAAGCGTTCAAGGCGGGGGCGACCCAGCTCGGCAACATGGAGCTGTCGACGCTGACCGGGATTCCGCGCCCGACGGTGGCGCGGCTGACGCACACGCTCGCGGAGCTCGGCTACCTCCGCTACGACGCCGAACGCGCCAAATATCGCGTCGGTGCGCGCGCACTCCGCATGGCGCATCCGCTGCTCGCCGACATGCAGTTCCGCCAGGTCGCGCGTCCCATGATGCAGGAGCTGGCGCTAAGCGTGCGGGGCACGGTCTCGATCGGCCTGCTCGATGCGACCTCCATGATCTATGTCGAGACCGCGCGCTCCGGCGACGTCGGCCCGCACGTCCCCGACATCGGCATGCCCATTTCCGTGGTGATGACCGCGATGGGCCGTGCCGCGGCGGCGACCTTGCCGCAGGCCGATGCCGCGCTGCTTGAAGAGCGCATTGCAAGCGAGGACACCGAGCTGTGGTCGTCCTTCCGCGAGACCTACCGCGCCGGCCTCACACAATGCGCCAGCCGCGGCTTCTGCACTTGTTTCGGCGAGTACATCGCCTCCATCCATGCCGTCGCCGCGCCGCTGTTTCATGCGCGTGAGGCGAAGCAGGCCTTTTCGATCAATTGCGGTATTCCCGCGTTCCGGCTCCAGCCCGGCCAGCTGGAGGGCGAGATCGGCCCGCGCATTGCCGCCCTTGCCGACAGCATCCGCACCATGGTTGGCGCGGCGCCGGCGACCGAAACACAGAAGCAAAACAAGAAGAGCGCCAGGCGATGAACAAGACAATCGGCGCTCCGCCACCGGGAGGCCACCATGACCGTCACACGGCGAACATTTTTGGGCACCCTCGCCCTTTTGCTATCGGGACTTCCATTCTCCGCACACGCTGAGGACGCCTGGCCGTCGCGTATGGTGCGGCTGATCTCGCCTTATGGGCCCGGCGGCTCCAACGACATCTCGCTGCGGCTGCTGGCCGAAGAGTTCGGCCGCAACCTGCACCAGCAGTTCATCGTCGAGAACAAGCCGGGCGCCGGCACCCGCATCGCCAACGACACGGTCGCGCATGCGCCGGGCGACGGCTATACCCTCCTCTATGTCGCGGCCCCCTACGCCACTGCCGAAGCACTGTTCGGCAAGCTGACCTATGAGCGCAAGGATCTGCAGCCGGTCGCGATGGCAGTGATCGCGCCGCTGTTCCTGATCATCAGCGCGGACGCGCCGTTCAAGACGCTCCCCGAATTGATCGCCTACGGCAAATCGAAGCCGGATGGCCTGACCTTCGCCTCGCCCGGCGCCGGCTCGCAGCCGCATCTTGCCGGCGAACTTCTGTTCAGGGATGCCGGCGTCAAGGGGCTCAACATTCCCTTCCGTGGCGATGCCGCGTCCTACACCGAGCTGCTCGCCGGCCGCGTCGATGCCACGCTGACGGCACTGCCGACCGCACTGCCCTACATCCAGAGCGGCAAGTTCATTGTGCTCGGCGTCGCTTCCGCCGAACGCAGCGCGCTCTATCCGCAAGCGCCGACCCTGCGCGAGCAGGGTTTTCCCAACGTGGCCGCCGCCGGCTGGTACGGCTTCATGGCGCCTTCGACGACGCCGCGCGCCATCGTCGACAAGCTGCAGGCCGAAGTGTTGCGCGCGCTGGCCCAGCCGGCGATCAAGGACAAGCTGACCGCCCAGGGCCTCGAAGTGCGCGCCGGTACCGCGGCCGAGTTCGGCCAGTTCATCGACAACGAAACAAAAAAGTGGACCGGGCTGATCCGCGAGGCCGGCCTCAAGGGCGAGTGACAGTCACGGACAGGGAATGGAAATGAAAAACCTACTTCTCAAACGCATCGCGGCACCTGCGATCGTTCTCGCGCTATCGATCCCGGCGGCACAGGCGCAGAAGAAATACGATCCAGGCGCTTCCGACGCCGAGATCAAGGTCGGCCAGACCGTCCCGCTCAGTGGGCCGGCCTCGGCCTATGCCGTCATCGGCAAGACCCAGGCCGCCTACATGAAGATGATCAACGACCAGGGCGGCGTCAACGGCCGCAAGGTCAATTTGATCCAGTATGACGACGCCTATTCGCCTCCGAAGACGGTTGAGCAGACCCGCAAGCTGGTCGAAAGCGACGAAGTGCTGCTGACCTTCCAGATCATCGGCACGGCGCCGAATGTCGCCGTGCAAAAATATCTCAACGCCAAGAAGGTCCCGCAGCTCTTCGCGGCAACGGGCGCGGCGCGTTTCACCGATCCGAAGAACTTCCCCTGGACCATGGGCTTCAACCCGTCCTACCTCGTCGAGGGCCGGATCTACGCGCAATATCTTCTGAAGAACTATCCGAACGCCAGGATCGGCGTGCTCTACCAGAACGACGATCTCGGCAAGGATTATCTCGCCGGCTTCAAGGCAGGTCTCGGCGACAAGGCGAAGATGATCGTCGCCGAGACGTCCTACGAGATCACCGAGCCGGCCGTCGACTCGCAGATCCTGCGGTTGAAGGACGCAGGCGCTGACACGCTGTTCAGCGCCACGACGCCGAAACAGGCCGCGCAGGCGATCAAGAAGGTCGCCGAGATCGGCTGGAAGCCACTGCACATCATCGACATCAACGCCTCCTCGGTCAGCGCGGTGCTGAAGCCCGCCGGACTCGACAACGCCAAGGGCGTCGTCAGCGTCGGTTATGTCAAGGATTCAGCCGATCCCGAATGGAAAGACGATCCCGGCATGAAGCGATATCTCACTTGATGGCCAAGTACTACCCGGAGGGCGACAAGGATTCGAACCTGAACGTCTATGGCTATATCACCGCGCAGTTGCTGGTGCAGGTGCTGAAACAATGCGGCGACGATCTCACGCGCGAGAACGTGATGCGCCAGGCCGCAAGCCTAAACAACATCACACTCGACCTGACGCTGCCGGGCATCTCGGTGACGACGACGCCGACCGACTACCGCGTCAACAAGCAGTTCCAGATGGTGCAGTTCGACGGCCAGCGCTGGCAGAAACTCGGCGACATCGTCACGGACGAGGCGAAGGAATGAAGCGCCCCTCATCCTGAGGGGCGCGCGCCGTGAAGACTGAAGGCCTCACCGGTGGTCCTCGTGCCTCGAGGCGGCCGCTCCGCGGCCTTCTCGGTATGAAGGAGGAAGGTGGCTGTTCGCGCTACCTCTTCATCCCGCCCACATAGGCCGCCAGCTTGTCGAGCGTCTGGTAGCCGTATTCGACGGCACCGAAGTTGATCATGCCGTCGCGCTGCGCCGTGCTCGAGGCCAGCTGCCGCATCATCAGAACCGTCTTGCCGTTGCTCTGTTCGGCGAAGGTGACGGTGAAACGGAACATGCCGGGATCCTCGTCCTGGTCGACGCCGTGATCCATCTCCATCAAGGACGGCCGCTCGATGCGGCGAAAGCGCATGCGGTTCGGATAGACCGTGCCGTCCGGGCCGATCATGTTGAAGCGCCAGACGCCGCCAACCCGCACGTCGATCTCGAAGGTCTCGAGCTTGAAGCCCTTCGGCCCGAACCACTGCGGCAGATGCTTCGGGTCGGACCACGCTTCGAACACCAGATCGCGCGGCGCGTCGATCACGCGCGACATCACGATCTCGCGGTCGAGCGACCATTGCGACAGAGCGGGATTGGCAGAATTCGTCATCGTCAGGAACCTTTCTGTTTGGTTGTCTTGTTAGCTGTCTTGGACGGGCGCTTGGCGGCCGCCCTTTCCTTCTTCAGTTGCATGACGTAGGCCTCGAACCGATCGAGCCGCGCCTCCCAGATCGCGCGCTGCTGCTGGAACCAGTCCTCCGCGCCGACAAGCGCGTCGGGACTGAGGCGGCAGGTGCGCACGCGGCCGGACTTCTCCGACAGGACGAGGCCGCTCGTCTCCAGCACGTGGATGTGTTTCATGAAGCTCGGCAGCGCCATCTCGAAGGGATCGGCAAGCTCGCCGACCGACGCCTCGCCGGCGCAGAGCCGCATCACGATCGCCCGCCGGGTGGGATCGGCAAGGGCCGCGAAAACCTGATCGAGCTGGGATATTTGGTTAGCCATGGGGCTAACTATAGGATTGCCGCCAACCGCCGTCAACAATTGTTAGCCAATTAGCTAAGTTAAATTTCGCCGGCTGGTAGCCTGGATGAAGCGAAGCGTAATCCGGGGCGCTCACTCGGCTGCGGCACTTTCCCGGATTGCGCTTCGCTCCATCGGGCTACGGACCACTCGCACGGAACCCACCACGCGCAATCGTGAATAGGGAGACACGGCCCGTCCCCCTACAAGAGACGTGGGGGCGCATCGCATTCTGCGTCAGAGCCGTGCCGCCTGTTCTCACCTCATCGCATCTCAGCCGGCGGGCGCTCGCCCGGGCTGCGCTCGTTCCGCTCGCTCTTGCCTGGCCGCGGGGGGCCGCCGCGGATTCCGACATGATCGCGCAGATGCGCGACATCGTCGCGAACGAGCTGGCGCCGACCGTGACGCCGGACCAGCCGGGCGGCCTTGCCGTCGCGCTTTATGCCGGCGGCCATGTCGAGTTCTTCAACTACGGCTTTGCCGACGACGCCACGCATAGGCCGGTCACGCCCGACACCCTGTTCAACCTAGGCTCCCTGCGCAAGCCGTTCGAGGCGACGCTGGTTGCGCTCGGCACCCTTCGCGGCGAGCTGCAGCTCGACGATCGTCTGGCGAAATATCTCCCCGAGCTCACCGGCGACTATGTCCGCCGCATCACCGTCGGCGAGCTCGTCACGCACACCTCGGGCATGCTGCTGCCGACCGACCATCCGCCGTGGCCGAGCGACACTTTCTCCCGCGCGCAGCTCATCGAGATGTTCAACAGCTGGAGACCGCAAGCCGGCGAAGTGCCGGGCAAGCAGCGCGTCTACAGCCACGCCGGCTACGTGCTGCTTCAACTGGTGCTCGGGCGCTGTTACGGCGCTCCGATCTCGACCCTGTTCGAACAACGCATCTTCAAGCCGATCGGCATGAATGCGACCTCCGTGCCCGAACGTGGCGAGGACGGCCGTGCCATCATGAACGAGGCCTGGATGCAGCGCGCGGTCCAGGGCTATTCGGATCAGGGCATGGCGATCGGCCCCATCGGCAACCAGCAGAGCTATTTTGATTTCTCCGGCACGGGCCAGATGTTTTCCTCGCCGCGGGATCTCGCGACATTCGTTGCTGCCTGCATCGACGGGCGGACGATCGAGCCTCACTTGCGCGAGGCATTGCGGATCACGCAGCACGAGATCTTCCGCGTCGACGACAAGTTCGGACAGGCAATGGCCTGGGAGACGGTGCGTCTTCCCGAGGTCACCGTCGTCGACAAGCCGGGCGGGCTCAACAACGCGTCCGGCTATATCGGACTCGTTCCGGCGCAGCGGTTGGGCATCGCCCTGCTCGCCAATCGGGGCGAATATCCCCACGAGATCGCACGCTACAGGATCCTGCCCGCACTGGTGCATCTGGTGGCGTCCCACGCAGGCTGAGGTCCAAACGGAAAGCCCCGGCCAGGCCGGGGCTTTCCACGCCAGATCAGGAAACGGGATGAAGCTCAGTACCTGGCGACGACCGGTCCGCCGAACTTGTAGTTCACGCCGACCCGCACGATGTTCGACTTGAGGTCGACCGAGTGGGTGTAGACGTTGCTCGGATTTGCCGTGCCGCCTGCGAAACTCGTAAGATTGGTGCTGGTCGCGCTGGCGCGGCCGAGATCGACATAGAGATATTCGGCCTTGAGCGACCAGCCGCCGCCGAACGCATATTCGGTGCCCACACCCGCGGTCCAGCCGAGGCGGGTGTCGCGGATCGCGGCCGATTCTGATGCCGCGGAGAAGGTGTCGGTGAAGATGAAATTGCCCTTCACCTCCGCGATCGCCGCACCGCCCGTGGCGTAGAGCAGCCAGGTCGGAGCCGCGAGGAAGCCGATGCGGCCGCGGATGGTGGCGAGCCAGTCGGCCGAGACCGACGACGACACCGTGAAGCCGGTCGGCGCGCAGCAGGGATAGAGCGCCGAGCCGCTCGCGCCGCCCTTGAAGCCGAAATAGTTGATGTCGCCCTCGAGGCCGAGCACGGCGTGGTTGACCTGCCAGTTATAGCCCGCGGTGAAGCCGCCGGTCACGCTGGAGCTGTTGACGCGCTGGGCGCCGACCGTGTTGATGGCGGGAACGCTGCTGGGGTCGAAATAGCCGGTCGGCGTCCAGATGGTCGAAGTGGTCGGATCGGCGCTCCCCCACTGTCCGCCGACATTGCCGCCGACATAGAAGCCGGTCCAGTTGTAGGCCGTCGCCATCATCGGCGCTTTGGTATAGTTCGCCGCGAGGTCGGCCGCCTGCACGGATGCGGAGCCCAAAACGACCGCGGCAACTGCCAGCAAAAACTTCTTCATTCCAGTCTCCTTGCCTCACGCGATCGATCTCGCGTTTCGAATGCGCGGGCGAAAGTTGGCCGGGCGCAGATCGGGCATAGGCTGCCGATCCCTCGCCGTCTTGGGCTGCGGCGAAGTTCATAGGGACTGTGACGTAGTGTGAGCCGTGCGGCACGCGAACGCGTCACGGGTGTGACCGAGGGGCCACGCGTCATCGCACATCCGCGGCGCATGACGCACGCCAATGTCGCATCACGACAAACGCGCGAAACGCGATTCGAGCCCCGCATCTCAGACCGAGCGCGTCAGTCCGCCGTCGACGCGGATATTCTGGCCGGTGATGTAGGCAGCACCGTCGGACGCCAGGAACGAGACGGTCGCCGCGATCTCCTCGACCTTGCCGTAGCGCTTCATCGGCACGCTGTCGCGGCGCGCATCCAGCTGCGGCAGGCTGTCGATCCAGCCCGGGAGCACGTTGTTCATGCGGATGTTCTCGGCGGCATGGGTGTCGGTGAAGATCTTCGTGAAGGCGGCAAGGCCGGCGCGGAACACCGCAGAGGTCGGAAACATCGCGCTCGGCTCAAATGCCCAGGCGGTCGAGATGTTGATGATGGCGCCGCCCTTCTGCGTCTGCATGATTGGCATCACCAGCCGGGTCGGACGGATCACGTTGAGCAGATAGATGTCGAGGCCGGTGTGCCACTGCTCGTCGGTGATCTCCGTGATCGCCGCCCGGGGCCCATGGCCCGCGCTGTTGACGAGCACGTCGATGCGTCCCCATTTGGCCATCGCGCCATCGACCAGCCGCTTCAGATCGTCGTTCGACTTGTTGGAACCGGTGACCCCCAATCCGCCGAGCTCGGCTGCCAGCGCCTCGCCCTTGCCGGAGGAGGACAGGATGGCGACGCGAAAGCCGTCGGCTGCGAGCCGGCGCGCAGCCCCTGCCCCCATGCCGCTGCCGCCTGCGGTCACGAGTGCGACCTTCTCCGCTGCCTTCTCTGCTGCCATGAATCCTCTGTGATATCGTGGAGGCGAGCCGCAGGCCCGGCCCGTCATGGGCCTTCTACCGCCGGACCAGCCGGACGGTCCACCATCGAAAGCGACCTGAAAGATGAGCGATTTGCAGATCCGCAATTTGCGACCCGAGGAAATCGCCATCGCCGTCGACTGGGCCGCGGCCGAGGGCTGGAATCCGGGCCTCTCCGACGCCGTCTGTTTCGCGATCCCCGACCCAAACGGCTTTTTCGTTGGCGAGATCGACGGCGAGCCGGTCGCGACTATCTCCTGCGTCAACTACGACGATCGCTTCGCCTTCCTCGGCTTCTACATCGTGCGCGAAGGTTTTCGCGGCTCCGGCCATGGCCTCCGCATCTGGAACGCGGCGATCGCGCATGCGGGCACCCGCGTGATCGGCCTCGACGGGGTCGTGGCGCAGCAGGACAATTACAAAAGGTCCGGCTTTCAGCTTGCTCACGCCAATATCCGCTATGGCGGCTTCGTCGCCGCGCCACAGAGGCCGCCCGCCGATGTCATTGCGCTAGGCTCGATCCCGTTCGCGCTCATTGAAGCCGACGATAGAACGGTGTTCCCGGCTCCGCGCGGCGCCTTCCTGCGTGCCTGGATCGGCGCATCAGGACATGTCGGTCGCGCGCTGCTGCGCGACGGCAAGCTCGCTGCATGGGGCGTGATCCGGCCGTGCCGGACCGGCCGCAAGATCGGCCCGCTCGTCGCCGACGACCGCGCGGCAGCGGACGCGATCGTGCAGGCCTTGCTGGCAAGCGCAAACGGCGGCGAAATCTTCCTCGACGTCCCTGCCGTCAATCGCGAGGCGATCGCGCTCGCGGAAGAGCTCGGGCTGAAGCCGGTGTTCGAGACGGCGCGGATGTACACAGGACCGATCGCGCCGCTGCGGATCGACCGCGTCTTCGGCGTGACCAGTTTTGAGCTGGGCTAGCTGAGCCGAATGCGCGGCTCAGTAGCAGCGCATGATGTTGACCGTGTGCTCGCCGCCGCCGCGGCCGGGCACAGTCACCTGCTCCGTCGGACAGCTCGGCACGTAGGGCCGGTCTGACGGCACCACGTTCGGCGGGAAGCGATGGCTCCAATCCCAGGGAACGTCATACGTATAGGTGTAGCGCACATCACTGGAGACGGGTTGGGCAGTCTCGGCGAAAGGCTGGCCGTAGCCTGCGTTGTCATAGTAGAACCCGCCACCGCCCGGCCAGTAGACCCACGGCGTGTTGCGGCCGCGGAACCTGGCGCCCGGCGCGATCGACGGACGCGCCGCCGGACCGGAAGGCGTGGCGGCATGTGCGACGGTGCCGCCGGGCCTGGCAAAACTGTCGCTGGGGGCAAGGAGCAGCGCGGCTGCGCTGAGCGAGGCGAGCAACGCCCCAAATGATCTGGACATCATGATACGCACCAACTCGTTTGGCTTCGCGGATAGCGGCTCCCCACGACACGCTAGGCCGGGCTGTCGCCCACCCGCAAACGTATAATTAATTATTGGTTAAGGCACGGGATTAACAGGGAACAAGCTGCGGCAAGTCGCCCGGGTTTTCCGGCCGATGTCGCACGTGTTCCGGGAAAGCGGACTTCATAACCAGTTGATCGGAGTTGATCGCTTCGGCCGACAACACCCGGAACGCTCCCGCACTGCGGTCGTTGGCTCCCGACACCAGCAAGGAGCATCTCCAATGCAGAACAAGTCAAAACTCCTCTGCCTGATCACGGCTTCACTCGTCGCGGGCACCACGGCCGCCTCGGCCCAGGGCTATGATTGGAACGGAGCGCGCGCGGGATGGGACCGCACCGCTCCCGCTTACGAGCCGGTTCAGCCACGCGCGTACTATCCGGATGTCGCCGGACCGTACGGTGCGCTCAACGGCACCAACCATCCAGCGCCGAGCTCGACGCAGGGCGATGTCGGCCCGGATGGCAACAACAACGGCACACTGACCGGCGTCTATCGCAGCTGGTAACGCTCGCTCACGATGTGGCCCATCGTCCATCACGGACGATGGGCCTTCGTGCGTCAGCGGCCCTGCTGCTTGCGCAGCCAGTCCAGCATGTCCTGTGGATTTCCGGTGCCCTGCGACACAATGGCGGTGTTGCCACCGCTGCGGCGATAGACCGTGGTGCGCCCAGGCTCCTTCTCGATCTTGACCTCGGCCTGCGCCGGATCGCCGCTCTGGGTAATGACGGACGTGCCATTCTCGTCCTGAACTATTGTGGTGTGGCCGTCACCTGACTCGCCGGCTCCCGCCGGCCCGGTTGTCGTTGCCATCATGATGCTCATTCCTGCTGCGAGTACGATGAACCTCATGTTGCACCTCGCCTTCTCGATCACCGGCTGAACTGAAATATCGACAGCCAGTTGAAGCGCCCGAATTGTCGCACCGTTCCGGTGTTCATATCTCCGATCTGGAGCAGGAGGGCGTTGGTGGAACTACCGACCTGAGTGATATCGGCAATGTTGCTCACGCCGGACTGACCGATCGCCACGTTGGTGGTGCCACCCACCTGGATCACATTGACATAATTTCGCGTGCCGTTCTGGATGATCGTCGCATCGACCGTTCCCGTGCCACCGATCTGGATGACACGCGCGATATTGATGCGGCTGTTCTCCTCGATCGTAACAGGCTGGACTTCGTTGCCGAACTGCACGACCGTTTCGATGCTCACGTTCCGGTTCGTCACGCCGCGCTGGACGGATCCGGCGGAGGCCTCGGAAGCGACGCTGACAGCGGCGAGCAATGCCGCCAATGCCAGGAGAAGTCTACCGCGTTTCATCGCCTTGCCCCATCACATTTCTGATGGCGGTGAGGTCGCCCAGCTCAATGGCTATTCTGGACAACCGTCGCCGAGTTAAACGCACCGAACTGCGACAGGAAACTGCTGGTCGACTGGCCGGCCTGGCCGACAAACGCGACATTGTTCACGCCTGCCTGCCCGACCGATGCCGACGTCGTCCCGCCGAATTGCAGGATTCCGGTCGCGTTGTTCGTGCCGTTTTGAGTGACGGTCGCGCTGGTGCTGCCGCCGATCATGAACACGCCGGCCATGTTGAGTTGGCTGCTTTGGTTCAACACGACCGGCGGGCCGCCGAGCGACACGATGGTCTTGATGTCGGCGGTCTGGGCACCGGCCGATCCGGCGCCCACGCAACACAAGGTGAGAAATGCGCCACAGGCGGCGCCTGAAAAATGCCTCATGACATGCCTCGCGACTGAAAATTGATTTGCGATCAAGGAGTCTGCTGCAAAATCGTCGAGCCGTTCAGGATTCCGAGCTGTCCGACGCCAGCCGCGTTGTTCGCGCCGATCTGGCCGATCAAACTCGAATTGGAGCCGCCGACCTGGCCGAGTAACGCGGTGTTGGACGCCGTCGCAGTCGTGCCGCCCTGCCCGATCACCGAGGTGTTGACGGTAAGGAACGAGCCCGTCTGCAACGTGGTCGCAGTATTGGTGGCGCCGAATTGCATCGTGGTGGCGCTGTTGTTGGTGCCGCCACTCTGCGAGATGAAGGAGTTGTTGGTGGTGCCGAATTGCAGCACGCTGGCCGAGTTGCCGGCCTGGGCATCGACGGCGGTCAACAAGCTGAACGCGACGATCGTGGCAACGAGATATTTTTGATGCATGACATTTCCTCCGCAAAGTCGGCGGACAACCTCTCACTGAGTCGTCCCGCCCGAGGCGGTGCTTTCAAGAATGGCGCGGACGCGCCGCAGTTGACGCGTCCGGCCAAACGGGGCTGGCTTAGTGCGCGGTCTGCGAGACGGTGCTGCCGTTGACGCCGAACACGCTGAGCTGTCCGACGGCGGCGGCGTTGTTCTGGAGCGGGGCAGGCCCGAACGAGTTCTGGGTGATCGCGCTGCCGTTGTTGCCGAACGCCACCTGGCCGGTCGTTGCCGAGTTCTGCACGCCGATCTGGTTCACCGTGCTGCCGTTGTTGAGCGAGGCCGCGCTGGTGCCCTGCATCGTGGTCGCGCTGTTGATGATGCCGAGCTGGCTGGTCGACGAGGTGTCGTTGGTGAGGCCCTGCTGCGAGACGCTGGAACCGTTCACGACGCCCACTTGCACCGTGGTCGAGGTGTTGGCGGCCTGCGCGGCGGAGGACAGGGCGAGCACTGCAACGGAAGCGAAAAACAATTTGCGCATGGAATATCCTTTCTGGCTAAGATCTCTGACTGGGTTCGGATGCCGTCTTGGAGGAGGTCGACATCGCAGGACAGACTTTGAACCGATCGTGCTGCGTGCGACAGACTGCAGTTCATGCTAATCGGTACGGACTAGACGTTGCGCGGCGTCTTGGTGCCCGCGGTACTAGCTGTACGGTTGTCCCGTGCCGGTTCGTGTCGTCTCTTCTTCGCGTCCCATGCTGTCGACCAACCGCACCACCTCGATCGGCGAGCGAAGCTCCAGCTTTCGCATCATCCGGGTGCGATGGACCTTCGCCGTCACTTCGCTCACCCCAAGCCTCGCCGCGATCTGCTTGGCCACGAGACCTTCGGCCATCAACAGCATGATCTCGCGCTCCCTCGCCGTCAGCGTTTCGACACGCTGGCGAGCTTCGCGCACGCTATCTTCGCGTTCGAGCCGCCTGCGGTCGCGCTCGATGCCATGCCTGATCGCGTCGAGGATCTCCTGTTCGCGAAAGGGTTTTGGAAGAAACTCGACCGCGCCACGCTTCATGGCCTCGACCGAGACGCGGACGTCGGAATGGCCGCTGATGAAGACGATCGGGATGAGCACGCCCGTCTCGGCGAGCCGGCGCTGAAGCTCGAGGCCGGTCGGCGCCGTGCCGGGAAAACGGACGTCGAGCACGAGGCATGAAGGCCCGTCGGAAATATTGCCCGCGACGAACTCGTCCGTCGATGCAAACAATTTTACCTGATGCCCGGTCTCCTCGCAGAGACTTCCTATCGCGGTTCGAATCTGAATTTCGTCGTCAATGATATAAACTGTGGCTTGACCTGAACTCATGGCAACGGGCTCCCCGGCTTGGGGCTCGATGAACAAGCATCGAGCCATCCATTCTTCTTGCAAGCGAGATCAAGGTGCTTGGATGAATTCGCGAGGATCGAGCGAGTCGCGCCGATCCGCCGCTTCGACGTCTTAGGGCCAACACCCGTTCAAGACGAGTGAAGGTGTTCACATATCGGCTTTCGTGATTGCGGGGATTTGCCCTCGCGACCTGCGGCATCATGGCGAGGCGCGATATCGACAATGCGACGATCGGGAATGCGACAATCGGAAATGCGACGATCGGGCGTCGGAACTTCGGTCTCGCCGACTGCGTCATGGCGTCGCCACCCACGTGCCGACTTGAACGCCAGGCGCTGGCCGCTTCGGCCAGAGCAGACGGGACGTTCAGTCAGCTTGTCGAGTTCGATACCGCGCGCATCATATCGATACGCTCCGTATGTATTTCCGGCAAGTCACGAAAAATAGTACCCGCAGGCTTTACTTCTGGATCATCAAGCGCGCCCGACCGTCGCCCCGGCAGCGGCGACACACTGACGATCGACTGCGTTTTTGGCCATTTACAACCATAGCGAGTTTGCAACCATAGCGCGATCTTTGCCTTTGCCGCCAACGATGCCATTTCAAGAGGCGGGTTTTCGATATGCGATTTGTGCCAGTTATTGCCTTGCTCGGAACTGCATGTGGCCTCGCCGCGGTCTACGCCGCCGGGCCAGCCGTCATCACCGACGCGGCCGGGAGCGCCGCGGAGAAGGCGGCCCGCGCCTTTGAATCGACCCAGCGGCTGCTCAAACCCGTCAGCCTGGAAGCACGGAGCTTCGGATCGGATGCCCCCGTGTTCCGCTATGCCTCGATCCAGCGCGGCAGCATCGAGCAGACCATCACCGTCACCGGCGCCCTGCAGCCGGTCAAGACGATCGAGGTGGGTTCCCAGCTGTCCGGGCAGCTCGCCCGGGTCTATGTCGATTTCAACGACACCGTCAGCAAGGATCAGCCGCTCGCCCTGATCGATCCGCGCAGCTTTGCGGCCAAGGTCGACGAGGCCAGGGCCTCTCTGGCCGTTGCCAATTCCCTGGTCGACGTCGCCCGGGCCAAGCTCGATCGCACCAGGATCGACCTGCAAAACGCGAGGGGGAGCCGGGACGTGCTCGCCGCCAAGCTCGACAGCGCTCAGGCCGTCAAGAGTTCGGCGCAAAAGACCCTGCAGCGGAAGCAGGCCCTCCAGTCGCAAAACGTGGTGGCCACGACGGCGGTCGACGACGCGCAGACAGAGTTCACCGCGCGTCTGGCCCAGGAACGCGAGGCCGAAGTTCTGATGTCCCTCAACTCCTATGCGGTGGATGGGGCGCAGGCCGACGTCCGCCGAATCGAGGCGGAATTGCAGCAGACACGAATGGCCGTGCCGGAGAAGGCGGCCGTTCTCGCTGCCGCCCAGGCCGATCTCGACCGCACCGTGATCCGCTCGCCGATCGATGGCGTCGTCGTCGGAAGGTTCGTCAACGAGGGCCAGACCCTCGCGGTCGGACTGGAATCGCGCACCACCTTCGTGGTCGCGCACCGGCTTGAGGACATGGAAATCCACGCGCAGGTCGACGAAGCCGATATCGGGCGCATCGCGCCCGACCAGCGCGCCCATTTCACGGTGGACGCTTACCCGGACCGCCGCTTCGAGGCGGTGGTGCGGCAGGTGCGCAAGGCACCGCAGAACCAGCAGCACGTCGTGACCTACACCGTCGTCCTGGCGACCTCCAATCTCGACGGCGCGTTGCTGCCCGGCATGACCGCCCTGGTGAAGATCGTGATCGAGCGGCAGGACGACGTGCTGAAAGTGCCGCTTGCCGCGTTGCGCTTCCAGCCCTCCGGCACGCAGCCGGATGCCGCGGCACGCAGCGGGGTGTGGGCGCGCACCGCAAGCGGCTTACTCCGGCGCATTCCCGTCACCGTCGGCGCGGCCGGCACCGAACAGGTCGCGCTCAGGAGCGGAGACCTCGTCGAGGGCAGTCAGGTCGCCGTGGGTCAGGCCATCCGGCCGGCCGGCATGGAGTTTCTCGGAATCAGGTTCGGATCATGACGGCCCTCCCGCCCCTCATCAGCCTGCAGTCGGTCTCCAGGACCTATCGTGCCGACGGCGTAGCGGTGACTGCGGTGCGCAATGTCAGCTTCGACATCGAACGAGGCGAGATCGTCGCGGTGATGGGACCGTCCGGCTCGGGAAAATCGACGCTGATGAACATGATCGGGCTGCTCGACCTGCCGAGCGAGGGCGCGCTCTATCTCGAGGGAGCGGATGTCGCCGATCTCTCGGAAGACCGCCGGTCGTCCCTGCGCGCCCGTAGCATCGGCTTCGTATTCCAGTCCTACAATCTGCTCGCTCGCCACAATGCGATTGAGAACGTCGCGCTGCCGCTGGTCTATTGCGGCATCAGCCGCAAGGAACGTCTGGCCCGCGCCGAGCAGAGCCTGGAGGCCGTCGGCATGGTGCACCGGGCCCACCACTTCCCGCGGCAGCTCTCGGGCGGCGAGCAGCAGCGCGTCGCGATCGCGCGCGCACTGATCGCCTCCCCGCTGATCGTGCTCGCCGACGAGCCGACCGGCGCGCTCGACAGCCGTACCGGCGCCGAGATACTGGCCCTGTTCGCCGCGCTCAACCGGACCGGCCAGACCATCGTGATGATCACGCATGATCCAGGGATCGCGACCCAGTGCCGGCGCACGATCCGCTTGCACGACGGCGCGCTCGTCGCTGACGAAACGCTCGCTCCGATCCTGCCGAAACGGAGCGCTGCGCCATGACGATGCTCCAGGGCTTTCAGATCGCGTTGCACGCCTTGCGGCTCAATCCGTTGCGCAGCATCCTCACCATGCTCGGCATCGTGATCGGCGTTGCCTCCATCGTGACGGTGTTTGCGATCGGGTCCGGCGCCCAGCTTCGTCTCCAGGAGCAGATCCGCTCGATCGGCGCCAACGTGTTGATGATCAACCCCGGCGCGGTCTACCAGGGCGGCGTGCGTCTCAAGGATGGCAGCAAGCTGACCATGACCGAGAGCGACGTGCAGGCGATCCTCGAGCAGATCCCCGAGATCCAGGCAGCGGCCGGCTCGATTGCAGGAACGGCCCAGGTCATTCACGAGAGCAAGAACTGGAACACGACGATCAACGGAACGACGACCGGGCACTTCATGGTGCGCGACTGGCAGCTTGCGACCGGCCGCTATTTTTCCGGCACCGAGGAGGCAGGCGCCGGCAAGGTCGTGATCCTCGGCAGCACGGTCGCGCAGGAGCTGTTCGCGCCCGGCGAGAATCCGATCGGTGCACAGATCAGGATCATGAAGGTGCCGCTCGAAGTGGTCGGCGTCCTCGATCGCAAGGGG
Organism: Bradyrhizobium sp. RT6a; assembly: GCF_040547675.1. Taxonomy (NCBI): domain Bacteria; kingdom Pseudomonadati; phylum Pseudomonadota; class Alphaproteobacteria; order Hyphomicrobiales; family Nitrobacteraceae; genus Bradyrhizobium; species Bradyrhizobium sp. RT6a. The sequence goes on along the minus strand of NZ_JBEPQC010000002.1, from coordinate 903,325 downwards.
CCGGCGCAGGACGACGTCGCCTTCGTGCCGCTCACCACGGCCAAGCTGCGCTTCCTCGGCAGCGCGAGCAACATCAACCGGGATTCGGTCGCCTACATCATCGCCAAGGTGGCTGCGGACGGACAAATGGCGGGGGCGCGAACGGAGATCGAAAACCTGCTGCGGCAACGCCACCGTATCCCCGCCGGCCAGGAGGACGACTTCAAGGTCCAGGATCCGGCCGCCGCCATGGAAGCGCAGCAGGGAGCGATCCGGACCGTCGCGCTCCTGCTCGTCGCCATCGCCTCGGTCTCGCTGCTCGTCGGCGGCATCAGCATCATGAACGTCATGATCGTGTCGGTCACCGAGCGCACGCGGGAGATCGGAATCCGCCGCGCGCTTGGCGGGCGGATGCGGGACATCCGTCTTCAGTTTCTCTGCGAGGCGCTCGTGCTCTGCCTGCTCGGCGGCGCGATCGGCGTCGGTGCGGGCGTCACGCTCTCGATGACGGTGGCTCGCATGGCAGGATGGATCACCTCGATCGACGGCCAGGCGATCGGCCTTGCCCTCGCCTTCTCGATCGCGACCGGCCTGATCTTCGGTTTTTATCCCGCCCACAAGGCATCCAAGCTCAGCCCGATCGAGGCACTCAAGACGGAGTGAGAACATGCTGGGGTGTTCGCATCGACCAAAGGCCACGGAGGAGCATTCATGAGTCCGGATCCGAAACAATCGATCACACCCACGCCACGCGAGCGGGACCTGATGATGCTGATCGCACGCGGAATGCAGAACAAGAACATCGCGTACGAGCTCAAGATCTCGGAGAACACGGTCCGGGCGCATATCGGCAACATCATGCGCAAATACCGTCTCCAGAACCGAACCCAGATTGCGATCATCTTTGCCCTGCAGGCGGCGCCGCCATCGTTTCGCCGCCACCTGGCCAATGGCGGCCCCAATCCCGCGCCTGCCAAGGCGGTCGCGCAGAATACGCCGGTGCCGACGTCGCCGGATTGACCGCTCCGGCCACAATCCCTTGCGTCATCTCAGACGAAACACCCAAGTCCGGGGTCAACGGACCGGCGACAAAATATTTCTCTTTATTAGAATTCGGATTTTTGTTAGTAATTCCTCACTCCGGCCCAAGGAAGAGGGGCGTATCGCGATCGTCACGAACGCGGGCCGGACGGCGGTGGACGCAGGTCACATCGGCGCGAAGGGCTTCGGAGGGCGGGCAACCGTGAGCGAAGGCGTCGCGCACACGATCGGTGTGATCGGCGTACGGCAAAATCGTGTGGTCCTGGCGCCCGGGGTCTGTGCGCCAAGCGTTGCGGTGATATTGCGGCCCGACCGGGCACGTGTATCAGCCATCCGCAAGGCGACGGGGGCAATAGTGCATCGCTCCCCGGGGAGAGCGCGACATAAGCCGTAAAACCACTGCGCAGGGAAGGCCGGATGTTTTGGCTTCACCTGTATGCCGCTGTGCAATCTAGTTACCACAATCTCGCACAGTGGACCGCGGGTGCCAGCCGGCACCCGGTCTTCCCTGCGCCCTCTTTCATTTGAGGGTGAGACGACGAAGCAAAGCTCGGGCGAACACGCCGCGAGGATGCGAAGGTGCGTCTGCGATCCGGAATGCGAATGGAAGCGCGACGCTGCCACCCACAGATTCCGTCATTGCGAGCGCAGCGAAGCAATCCAGTCTGCCGCGGAAAGATTCTGGATTGCTTCGCTGCGCTCGCAATAACGATGCTGAAGCAGTTCCCTGCCGACACCGCGATCTCGTGCCCGGACGCAGCGCAGAGCGGGGTCCCTCCCCTTCTTTGCATGCCGCTCCGCTCTTGTAACAAAACCGTCATGCAGCGAAACTAAACGAAGCCGGGGGCCGCGGTTGGCGGCCAAGCTGTCTTCGCAGGGAGAGATTTTGATGCGCCGTTCACTGGTGTTGCTGTCAGCCGGACTGACAGTGCTGTCCGCCGGACTTTCGACCGGACCTGCCTCCGCCGAGAACAACACGCCCCGCAACCTGATCCTGTTCATTCCGGACGGTCTGCGGGCGCTGAAGGTCACACCGGAGACTGCACCGGCGATGGCCGAAATCCGCGACAAGGGCGTCAATTTCAAGAATTCGCACTCGCTGTTCCCGACCTTCACCATGGCCAACGGCTCGGCGATGTCGACCGGCCATTATCTCGGCGACACCGGCGTGTTCTCCAACACGATCTGGACCAACTACACCTCGGTGCCCGCCGGCGACACCGTCGTCCCCTTCATCGAGAATGACGCCGTGCTCGGCGACATCGACGAGCATTTCAAGGGCGATTATCTCAACGAGGACACGATCCTGAAGCTGGCCCGCGACAAGGGCTACAGCACCGCCGCGCTCGGCAAGCACGGCCCGACCTATCAGTTCGACCACACCGACAAGCCCGAAAAGTCCGGCCTGCATTCGGTCGTGTTCGACGATGCGACCGGCGGCAAGAACGGCGTGGCGCTGTCGGACGAGGTCAAGGCCGCTCTCACCAAGGCCGGCCTGCCCCTCGCAACGCCGCCGCGCGGCGACAACTCCAAGGCGGGCGATGCCAAGACGCCCGGCACCACGGCGGCCAACATCGCGCAGCAGGCCTACTTCGCCGACGTCGCGGCCAAGGTCGTGCTGCCGATGTTCAAGGCCCGCAACAAGCCGTTCGTGCTGGTGTTCTGGTCGCGCGACCCAGACGGCAGTCAGCACAACACCGGCGACAGCCTCAACCAGATCACGCCCGGCATCAACGGGCCGACCTCGATGGCCGGCATCAAAAATGCCGACAACAACCTCGCCCAGCTCCGCAAGGCGCTGGACGAGCTCGGCCTTGCCGCCAACACCAATATCATGGTCCAGGCCGACCACGGCTTCTCGACCATCTCCAAGGAAAGCAAGACCAGCCCCTCGGCCAAGGTCAGCTATGACGACACCCCGAAGGACTTTCTGCCGATGGGCTTTCTGGCGCTCGACCTTGCCAAGGCGCTCGAGCTGCCGCTGTTCGATCCCAACGACAAGAACGCCAAGATCGAGGGCAACAAGCATCCGAAGGCCGGCAACGGCGTGCTCGGCAAGGATCCGGAAAAGCCCGATCTCGTCGTCGCCACCAATGGCGGCTCCGACCTGATCTATCTGCCGAACAAGGACAAGAAGCTGGCGGCCAGGACCGTCAAACTGCTGCTCGAACAGGATTACGTCTCCGGCCTGTTCGTCGACGACTCGCTCGGCCGCTTCCCCGGCACCCTGCCGCTGTCGAGCATCAACCTGCGCGGCAAGGCGGCGACGCCGACGCCGGCGATCGTCGTCAACTTCCGCTCCTATGCCAGCGATTGCGGCGAGGCGCCAACCAACTGCTCGGTGCAAGTCGCCGACACCGTGCTGCGCCAGGGCCAGGGCATGCATGGCAGCTTCAGCCGCGGCGACACCATGAACTTCATGGCCGCGATCGGTCCGGACTTCAAAGCCGGCTATGTCAGTGAGATTCCGGTGAGCAACGCCGACGTCGGCATGACGGCCGCCCAGCTCCTCGGCCTGCGCAGTTCGCAGAACGGCGGTCTCGTCGGCCGCGTGATGTCGGAGGCCCTGCCCAACGGCACCGTGCCGAAGGCGTACAAGGGGGTCGAGAAGTCGAAAAAGTCCGAGAACGGCCTGCAGACCGTGCTGAACTTCCAGCGCGTCGGCAGCCAGCGCTATTTCGACACTGCCGGTTTCCCGGGCCGCACGCTCGGCCTCGAGTTGGAGACCGGCAAACAAAAAACGGCGGGGAAATAACCCCGCCGTTCAAATGCGTCCTCGTGAGAGGCGCAGAATTTTACATGCCCAAAATCTTACATGCCGATGTCGAACACGTTCGGCAATTGGCCCGCCAGAGGCAGCGCGGTGGCGCCCAGGAAGGTCGCCACCATCGCCATCAGGCGACGGTTGTTCTGGCGCTTGCCGCGCATCTGGCCGGCGATCCACTCCAGCATTTCGCTGTTGACCTTGGAGGCATAGGACGGCGCCCAGCTCTCGATGTCGGACTCGGCCGACAGCGCCACGCTGCGCGGCGGCACCTTCAGGCCGGAGGCGCTGGCGGCATAATGGGCCACCGCCTTGGCGAGCAGGTCGTCGAAACGGCCACCATCGGTGCGCTCGGTTGCGGCTTCGTTGATCTCGAACAGCACTTCGGCCTCGGCGCGGCTGATCGGCTGGTCGTTGACGGCCGTGGCCGTCAGAATGCGGGCGCACCAGGCGGTATCATCGGCATCGAGCGAGCGGGAGAAATGCACCCTTCCCTTGGTGGTCGGGCCTTCGCCCGTGATCACGCCGTCGCGCACGATGGTCAGTGCATGGGCCGAGGTATCGCGGCAGGACGGTTCGAGGGACGGCGACTCAACAGACTTATGCGCAGCGGCAGACATAGTTCACTTCCAGATTTCTTCTGATCGGCCAGCATTTTCATGTCGGCGTAAAGGGGTGGTTAATGATTCGATACGGGGATCGCGACTTTTCTAGATGGTTGCCAATTGGTCGCTGTCAGGACCATTTCGGTTCTAGGAAGCGACGGGCGAGCGTGATGAGAGTCATAAAAGGCTTTCTCGGGGCAATCGCGCCCGTATAGCCCCGGTGGAGATGTTTCGCCGCAGGCGCGGCTGTAACAAAAAGGTGCTAGGAAATCAGGCCTTCAAAGAACGAATTCACATTTTACTTGAAGCGGTTCAGTTAGCGTTCACTTGGGATCGTGGAGTCCCTATACTGGTCCGGACGATCAAAGATGAATTCGCAAGCAAATTCAATGGCATGAGGTAGAACCATGACACTTCCGATCGGCGCCACCGCCCCTGACTTCGAAGCCGAGACCACCGAAGGGAAGATCAAGTTCCACGACTGGATCGGCAATAGCTGGGCGCTGCTGTTCTCGCACCCCAAGGACTTCACGCCGGTTTGCACGACCGAGCTCGGCGCGCTCGCCAAGCTGAAGCCGGAATTCGACAAGCGCGGCGTCAAGCTGATGGGCCTCTCGGTCGATCCGGTCGACCGCCACGCCAAATGGTCGGAGGACATCAAGGAGACGCAAGGCGCAGCCCCGAACTATCCGATGATCGGCGACACCGATTACAACGTCTCGAAGCTCTACGGCATGCTGCCGGCCGCGATCTCGGGCGATCCCCTCACCCGCACCGCCGCCGACAACCAGACCGTCCGCAACGTCTTCATCATCGGGCCGGACAAGAAGATCAAGCTGGTGCTGGTCTATCCGATGACGACGGGCCGGAACTTCCAGGAGATCCTCCGCGTCATCGACTCGCTCCAGCTCACCGCCAAGCACCGCGTCGCGACCCCGGCCGACTGGTCGCAGGGTGACGACGTCATCATCGCGGGCTCGGTCTCCAACGACGAGGCCAAGACGATCTACCCGCAGGGCTGGAAGGAGCCGAAGCCCTACATCCGGATCGTGCCACAGCCGAAATAACCCAACTGTCATTCCGGGCGATGCGTCAGCATCACCCGGGATGTCGATGTTTGCTCTTACGCCGCGCGCACACGTTCGAGGAAGCCCTCAACCTCGGCCTTCAGGTGCAGGCTCTCGCCCGACAACGCCTGGGCGGAGGCAAACATCCGGCTGGACGTCTCACCCGTCTCGTTCGCACCCTCGGCGGCCTGACGGACGTTGACGGCGACATCGGCCGTGCCCGATACCGCTGCGCGAACGCTGGCGACGATGTTGTGGGTCGCGCTCTTCTGCTGCTCGACCGCAGCCGAGATCGAGCCGGCGATGCCGCTGATGCGTTCGATGGTCTGGCTGATCGCCTTGATGGCGGCGACCGATTCCTCGGTCGCAAGCTGCATGCTGGCGATCTGGTTCGAGATCTCGTCGGTGGCCTTGGCGGTCTGGCCGGCCAGCGTCTTGACCTCCTGGGCCACCACCGCAAACCCGCGGCCGGCATCGCCCGCGCGCGCCGCCTCGATGGTCGCGTTCAGCGCCAGGAGGTTGGTCTGCTCGGCAATCGAGGTGATCAGCTTGACGACATCGCCGATGCGCGCGCCCGCCTCGGAGAGCTGCGCGATGCGCTGATCGGTCGCTTCGGCCTGCCGCACCGCCTCAGCGGAAATGACGTTCGATTCCTGAACCCGCCGGGTGATTTCGGAGATCGATTGAGACAGCTCGTCCGAGGCCGATGCCGCCGAACGCACGTGCTCGGAGGCGTTTTCGGAAGCTCCAGCCGACCGCGCCGAGAGATCGGCGGTGGAGCGCGCGGTATCGGTGAGCTGCCGCGCCGCCCGCTCGAATTCACCTGACGATGTCAGCACCTTGTCGAGAATGCCGCCGACGCCGCCGCGGAACTCTTCGACGAAATTGCGCAAGTCGGATTTGCGCTGCTCGGCGGCTGCAGCCGAAGCCGCCGCCTGCTCGCTGCGCATCCGCGCCCGCTCCTGCGAATTGCTCTTGAACACAGCGACCGTGCGGGCGATCTCGCCGATCTCGTCGGCGCGATCCTCGCAATCGATCTCGACGTCGCTTTGACCTTCGGCGAGCGCCGTCAGCGAGCGCGTGACCGAGGTGAGCGGCTTGGTGATACGGCGGACGACCAGCAAGGTCAGGACCAGCACCAGCAGCGCGGCGAGCCCGGCGGCGACCGCCATGCTTTCGATCGTGTGGGCCAGCATGCTCTCGAACTGGGCCATCGGGATGCCGACATAGAGGATGCCGGCGACTTTGCCGTTGGCGTCGGCGATCGGGAAATAGGCGGTCATGAAGGTCTTGCCGAACAGGGTCGCCGGGCCCTTGTAGGCTTCGCCGCGGCGCAGCAGCGCCTGCGCCGGATGATCGGCGGCAAGCTGGGTCCCCACGGCGCGGTCGCCATTTTCCTTCTTTACGTTGGTCGAGCGCCGCACGAACTGCCCGCTCGCATCGTCGAACACGAACAGGGTCGCGTTGCCGCCGACATAGGACACCGCGCGATCGACGATGGCGTGATCCCTAAAGTCCGGCATCTTGGGAATCTCGGCGCGCGCCACCGCGCCATCCTTCATGCTGATCTTCGCGTCGGGATTGGTCTCGGCAAAGGCCAGCGCCAGCGTGCGCAAGCTAACCTCGATATCGCGCAGCGCACGATCGTTGAACACGGAGCTGAGCGACCAATAGCCGGCCCCGACCACGAGCGCCGTATTCATGGCGATCAGCAGCACCGCGCAGAGGAGCGCCTTGGTGCCAAGTTTGAATTGCGGCAGAAACTTCGCCGTTGCTCGTCCGTACATGAATGGAATGACTCCTGTAATTCCTGCATATTCATGCAATCGGCTTACGGCCGCATTAACGCGGTTCCCGTCGCGACATGCTTTCCAAATCGTTAACGAGGACACCCCTGACCACGCCCAGAACTACGCTAAGGACCACGCCAAGCGCTCCGCCCATCATCGTCTGGTTTCGCGATGACCTTCGCCTGTCCGACCATCCCGCGCTCCACGCCGCCGCCAAGGCCGCCGCGAAGGGCGGCGCGTCGGTGATCTGCCTCTATGTGCTCGACGACGCGGCCGGGCGAGCGCCGGGCGCGGCGGCACGTTGGTGGCTGGCGCAGTCGCTGCGGGCGCTTGGCGCCGACATTGCCACCCGCGGCGGATCGCTGATCCTGCGCAGGGGGCCGGCGGCGCGGGTGATCGCAGAGGTGGTCCGCGAGAGCGGCGCCCACACTGTCTACTGGAATGGGATCGCACAGGCGCCGCATCAGGCGGTTGAGCGGCAGCTCGAAGCTGCGCTGGCGAAGATCGGTGTGGACTCGCATAGTTTTGCCGGTGACTTGCTCGTCCCGCCCGCGGCAATCCGCAACAAGGAAGGCCGCGGCTTGCGCGTGTTCACGCCATTCTGGCGTCGCGTGCTGGCGCTCGGCGATCCGCCGAAGCCCCTTCCGGCACCCAAGGAGCTGCATTCTGCGCCGACGGTCGCCAGCGACGCGCTAGAGACCTGGAAGCTCGAGCCGGGCAAGCCCGATTGGGCCGGCGGCCTGCGCAAGACATGGACCCCGGGCGAAGCCTCCGCCCGCGCCCGCCTGCGCGACTTCCTCAAGCACACTGCATTCGGCTATGTCGGCGATCGCGACCGCCCGGACCGGGAGGGCACCTCACACCTGTCACCGCATTTGAGGTTCGGCGAACTCAGCCCGCGCCAGGTCTGGTACGCCGCGCGGTTCGCCGCGGCGGAAAATCCCGCGACCGGACCCGGTGTCGAAAAATTCCTGAGCGAGCTCGGCTGGCGTGAATTCTGCCGCCACCTGCTGCACGACCATCCCAACCTTGCCACCGAAAACCTGCAATCGAATTTCGACGGCTTCCCATGGACGCCCGACGCCAAGGCGCTCGCCGCCTGGCAGCGCGGCCACACAGGCTATCCCATCGTCGACGCCGGCCTGCGCGAGCTCTGGCATACCGGCGTGATGCACAACCGGGTGCGAATGGTGGTCGCCTCGTTCCTGGTCAAGCACCTCCTGATCGACTGGCGCGACGGCGAAAGCTGGTTCTGGGACACGCTGGTCGATGCGGATGCCGGCAGCAATCCCGCCAACTGGCAGTGGGTCGCCGGCTGCGGGGCCGACGCGGCGCCCTATTTCCGCGTGTTCAATCCGGTGCTCCAGGGCCAGAAGTTCGACCCGGATGGAACCTATGTGCGGCGCTGGGTGCCCGAGCTAAAAGACGTACCCGCCAAGCTGATCCACCAGCCCTGGCAGGCGACGCCGATCGAGCTTGCAAGCGCCGGCGTCACGCTCGGCAAGACCTATCCGCAGCCGATCGTCGATCATGCCAAGGGACGAGAGCGCGCGCTCGTCGCCTACGCAAAGATCCGCAAAGGTTGAGCGTTGCTTTGACACAATTATGAAACCCGCTATCGTCATCGCTCCATGCAAACCGTGGGGGACGACGATATGGACGACGACAAGCCGATCACCGAACAGGCGATGGACACGATCACCGCCGCCGTAGAAACGACCAAGGACGCCGCTGTCACCGCCGTCAAGCAGGTGAAGAAAGCCGCCAAGAAGGTCGCGAAGAAGGTAGCGCCGAAGAAGGCTTCCAAGAAGAAAGCCAAGAAGGCTGCGAAGAAAACCTCGAAGAAGGCGGCCAAGAAGACTTCGAAGAAAGCTGCAAAGAAGTCGTCGAAGAAGGCGGCCAAGAAAACTGCAAAGAAAACGGCAAAGAAGGCCACCAAGAAAGCTGCCAAGTCGAAAAAGAAGGCCAAGCGCTGATCGCAAAGCCCAAGTCTCCGGGTGCGGACGCGCCCGGAGACGGCTCCAGCGATACCCTACCTTCGCCGTTTGGCTGCACGCCGGCCCGGATGATGCTCGCCTTGCGGATCGCGGAATTCGCTGCGATGACCGCGCCGGTCCTCGGCGTTGAAGCGCCGCCGCTTCTCGGGTGAGCCGAACTGCTTGATCAATCTCCTGCCGTTCACCTTCTTGATGACGTAGCCGCCCTCGGTCATCGAGAACGGCTCCTTGAGCGATCCCATGTGGTCGAACTTCGTGCCGCGGGGATGCTTGAAGGGTTCGAACCAGGAGGGATAGACGAAGTTCGACATCGGGAAGCCGTTGACGACGAAGGCGTCCTCTTCGACCGCGTCGCAAACCTCGTAGGCATATTGGGTGTGCCGGGTCTTGTCGGCCCACAGATTGGCCATGGGGTCGAGCACCATCTCGAACAGCTCATGCGAGGCTGCCAGACTGACCGGGTCGTCCTCGGCCAGCGCCTTGAGGAAGATCTTCGAGATCGGCTGTCCCCGATGCGTCAATTCATGCCGCCCGAGGAAATTTTCGTGGGTCGCATCGTCGAAATAGACCAGCTGCCAGTCGGTGGGCTTCGGCTTGCGGGTGACGTCGAGATCGACGGGATAACCCCAGACCGGCAGGAAGTGCTCGTCATAGCATTTCTGCAGCGCGGCCGTGAGCCGCGCCATCATCCGCTCGCTCATCATCTCCTCTGCGTAATTGATGCAGGCAATCCGGACCGGCTTCAGGGATCTGGCGAGCAGTGCACGACGCGCCTTCTTCATGGAAATCACCGTGTGGGAGGCTGAAATGCCCCAAACCTAACACGAACGCACCCGCACGTCAGGGATGTATTCCGGGGATCCGGCCCGCCGGTCCTAGAAGCGTCGGTTGACCACGAACACCGCGGCCGCGCACATCACCATGCCCGCGATCGCCAGCGCATCGAGCTTCTCTCCGAACAGCAGATAAGCCATCAGCGCCGTCACGGCGGGCACCAGATAGAACAGGCTGGCAACAGATGTGGCGGCGGCATGGCGGATCAGCCAGTACAGCAGCCCGATCGAACCGATCGAAAGCGCCACGGCGAGCCAGGCCAGGGCGAGCATGAACTCGCGCGTCCAGTGCACCACGCGGTCCTCGAACAGGAAGGCGCCGATCGCGAAGAAGATCGTGACGGATACGTACTGCACGAGATTGCCGGCGCGCCAGTCGATCTGGTTGCAGTAGCGGCGCTGATAGAGCGTGCCGAGCGTGATGCTGATCAGCGAGACCACGGAGGCAAGCCAGCCGAGCCCGGCTTCGCCGGTCATGGGACGGCCGTGCAGGATCAGCACCACGCCGCCGAGGCCAAGCACGAGCCCCGCCCATTGCACCGGTGTCACCTTCTCCCCGAGCCAGCGGTTGGCGATGGTCGAGGTCAGAATCGGCTGAAGGCCCGGAATGAGCGCGGAGAGCCCGGCCGGAATCGAGTGCGCGATCGCGATTGCGGTGCCGCCGAGATAGAAGCCATGGACGAGGATGCCGGCGACCGCGCTGTGCGCGATGCCGATACGGTCCGGCCATTTCGGTCGCGCAATCGCGACGATGATTGCCATCAGACCGACCACGAACGCCATGCGTATGGCGAGGTAGGTCAAGGGATCGGCATTGTTGACGACGTATTTGGTGCCGATGAAGCCGGTGCTCCAGAGCAGGACGAACAGGATCGGCGCGGCGCGGGCGGTCAGGGCTTCTTGATTATGGTTCATTGCCGCCCTCATTGCCCCACAGGGAGGCAATGCGGCAATGCGAATTTCGACCAATTTTGTCGGGACGATGCTGCGCTGCGACGGAGCGACGGCTCAGCCGCTCACCATTCGTCCGGACAGGGATCGATGATCTTCCAGAGCTCGACGCCGTTCTTGATCTTTTTCATGTCGGTGGTGAGCCCGCCATTGCGGCGGATCCAGTCCTTCACCTTGTCGGGGTAATAGGCCATCAGGTCGGACGTCCCCTCCGCGCTGGTGACCTTGATGCCGAAGGTGAAGGCCTTGTCGTAGTAGGCTTGGTGGAAGCCGAGGCTGGCACGCGGCGTCACGCAGATCTTGTTCATCGGCACGATGCCGAGCACCAGGGTGCAGGCCGAGTTGCAGATGCCGTCGATGATGACGCGCTCGCCCTTCTCGCGGACGCGCTTGTACTTGGCCTTGTACTCCTCGACATAGCCGCCGTGGTCGCGGGTGATGTGCAGCTCCGCCCGCGCCGGCGAGGCGGCGAGGACTGAGAGCAACAGCAGACTCAGAAGCGTGATGCGCATGGTGAGGTGACGGCGAAAGCCTTCAGGAATGGACCGGCCTATGGACCCCAAAAAGCCGGCAACAGGAGTCTTATGCTAATTCTCTTTGGTCACACTTGTGTGGGGAATTCGTTAAGCATCTCGAAAAGGCCAAAAATGGGCAAGTCTGGACCACAGAACCGGCAATTCTGTCACACCCACTTGGGAATCTGCGGGATTGGCCCCGATTTCCGGGCTTCGGACGGGTGTTCCGGCCCCCCGAAGTGGCTATAAACGGGTGTCCTATTCGTGCGGGTTCCGGAGATTCGAGATGAGCAAGTTGAAGCTTGTAGCCGCGATTGCTGCCCTGTCGGCCGCAATCCTTGTCCCTGGCCTCGCAGAGGCGCGTGGACATCACCGGTACCACCGCCACTACACGAACCCGCTGCCCTATCCGATCAGCTATCTGCACAATTACGGACCCGGCATGACTCCCGGGACGTTCGCCTTTTACGACGGCCCGTCGACCAACCATTGCTACCAGAGCGCAGCCGCCTATGTCGGCCAGGACCGCCGCCGGCACCCCTGCTACTGAGGGGCGCAGGCGTATTCTCTGCGGGGGCCCTATTTGACGGCGCCCGACAGCAGCAATTGCTTCTCGATCTCGTAGACCGGCTGTTTGACGAGGTCCTTGCCGACCTCGCCCTGGAGTGCCTTGCGCACTACGTCCGAATAGTCGGCGCGGATCATCCCAAGCGCGCGCGGCGAGGCCACCATGGTCAAGGCCGAGGTCTCGCCTGAGCTGACGGCGGCATCGAGCCGTCCGGCGAGGCCGCGCAGGAAGGCGCGCTCGGCCTCGTCATGCCAATCAGTCTGCTCCACCGAGCTGCGCGCGCTGCCAGCCGCGCCATGGAGCCTGCCCGGGGCGTCGGTCCCTTGCGAACCGGTCGATGGATTGGGCTGTTCGTGCACCTCTCTGGTGTGGAGGTTCGGAAACATCTCGTCGCCGAGGTTTTCCAGAATGAGTGCCTTGCGCCCGTCGTACACGACCAGCCAGTCACCCTTGTCGATTCTCATTTTGTCCATTTGCACAGCTCCAAAGCGACCTCGCGAGCCTGCTCTTCGAATTGCTCGAAAGGCTGGCCACGACGCCAAGCTTAGGGACGAAGCCGCACCGGTGAATTGCGCCGGATCAAGGATGGCGGCAATGTCCTGCGGGGACGCAAACGCAAGCGCAGCATTGGTCAAGAGCTCGAAGCTGGGATAGTTTCCCGGAGCCAAAGGTCAGGCCCGCGGCGGGCTGGCTGAAGACCTGTTCATCAGCATTACATTTCGGTCCCGCCACAATTTGATCAGAACAAACTTCGATATCCCTGTATTGCGTAAGCGGAGAAAGACATCATGAAGCTTAGAATTGGCCTCGTCGCCGCGTCCCTGTTGGGTGCGTTGGTCGCATCATCGGCGGCGTCCGCCATGCCCATCGCGCCTGCTCCTGCGACGCCGCAGGTCTCGGACGTCGAGCAGGTCCGCATGGTCTGTGACGCCTGGGGACGCTGTTTCTGGCGCCCGAACTACTATGGATACTACGGGCCGCGGCCCTACTACGGTCCCCGATATGCACCGCGCTTTTATGGTGGTCCTCGCTATTACGGACCACGCTACCGCCGCTGGTGATTTTAAAGGGGCCCTCCGGGGCCCCTTCGCTTTTGCGAGATCAAGGATGTTGATCTGGAGTCATTCCAAAACTGATCTAGATCAAAGACGAAATCCGCCACGCCGTCATTCTCCGACGATGGTCGATTTGATCGTTTTTCGATGTCCCCAGACGGGCATGAATGTGCAGACCCATCTCGAGAAGCAACAGAAACAGGAGGCGCAGAGCTTTGCCTCCTTCGCCTGTCCTGCCTGTACGCGGCTGCATTTCATCGACCTCGCCTCCGGCCAGCCGATGACGCGAGACCGTTGACGACGACATCGATCCGCCGGGCTTTATGCCATGATGTCCGCAATACTACGGCCCGGAATCCGGTTTACTGAAGCGCGATGTTTCGCCATTGATGGCGATGTACTGACGTTCATTTGATTGTCACATTGCGGCAGCCGGCCACACCCATGTTGTTCGACGCCCTCGCCCCATCCTCGGCGCTTCAATTGATCGGCTTTGCCGACGTCGATGCGTTTCGGCCGATCGAGTCGATGGAGGATGCGAGAAGCATTCCGCTCGATGTCCAGAATTTCGCGGCGGCTCGCGCTCTCGTCTCCCTGCCCGGCTGCCGCATCGTCATGATGCGCTCGTTCGCGCGCATCCTGGACGCCGCCTATCGGATGCCCGGCGGGATGGTGATCCTGCCCATGACGGACGACCTTCAGGTCAATTCCAAGGGCATGGAGCTGGACGCGCGCTTCTTCATCGCGCTCCGCGGCAGCGATGAATGCCATTTCGTCGAGCGCCGGACCAATCATCATGCGATGATCATCTTCTCGCCTGGCCTGAGTGACCGGGGCTGGTTCGATCAGGTGGACGATTTGCGGGCCTTTGGCGCGAACCGCCCCGCTTTGCTCCACATACGCCAGCTCCTGCTCGACATTCTGCGAACCGCGTCGGTGCAGCCGGCCCTTTTCGAAACGACCGAGGTCGCCGCCCATCTCCAGGAAGGTCTGCTGCTCGCGCTCGACGATCTGTTTCGCATCGATCCGCTCTCAGACCGGAGTGCCTCCGTCCAGGGCGAGCGGTCGATCAAACTCGTGCAGCGGATCGACGATTACGTCGCGGCACATCCGACTGCTCCGATCTATACAGCCGATCTCGCCGGCGAGTTCGGCGTCTCGATCCGGACGCTCGGCGGCGCCGTCAGCAAGGTGCGCGGCATGAGCTTGCACCAGTACATTCGCCTGAAAAAATTGTGGGCGACCCGGTCTCGCCTTCTCAAGGGCGGCGGCGCCACCGTCACCACATGCGCGCGCGCCCAAGGCTTTCACCATTTGGGGGAGTTTGCCGCAGCTTACCGCGCGACCTTCCACGAAGCGCCGTCCGACACGCTGGCACGGGGCCGGCAAGCTGGTCCGACGGCAGGCTGACCAGGCAGGCCGCTGCGACGCTGGTTGTTGTCAGCGCCCTCTTCCGAACATATCCGGAATTGGCGCGCTCGGAGAGATTCGAACTCCCGACCCTCGGAATCGAAATCCGATGCTCTATCCAGCTGAGCTACGAGCGCCCTGGGCCCGACATTGGGCCGCAGCCGAGACGCCCCAGTTCGCTGCTGGCGGGCAGCAGGCCGGATGACGTTCGGATGGGTTCGAATTAGCAGAGAGGCCCGCCAATAAAAAGCCCTTCCCGCCCCGATTCGGGGCAGACCCGCTCTTACCAGGTGCTATCGAAGAAGCCGAAATGCGGCTGCTGCGCCATCACCATCATCGGCCGCCCTTGCTGCGGCACCGGATGCGCTCTGGCGACCTTGCGCTTGGGCTGCTGCGCTGGGGTCTGAAGTGGCTGGGCCTGAGGAGTCTGGGCCTGGGCCTGCGCCTGAACTTGCGTCTTGGCTTCGGCCTTCTTGACCGCAGCGGCATCAGCCTTCGCGGCCGGCGTGAATTGAGCGAAAGTCTCGCGGACCCGCGCCTTGGCTGTAATCTCGGCCAAGGCCGGCGACATACCCTCCACGGGCGGCTGGGGAGCCGCGGCGGCGGCGATCTTCACCGCAGGGGCGGCAAGCGGCGGCTGAGTGGTGTCGAGCACGACGCGCTCCGGCAGGTGGCGATCGGACCGGATCCGGATCAACGGCTGTTCGTTGCTTGCGGTTGCAACCGCCTGCGTCACAGGCGAAGTCGGCAGAACGTGGTTCGCCGCGAGCAGCAGTGCGAGCAAGGCTCCACCGACAAAAATGAAATACCGAAGGATAGGCATTGGCCGCGCTCCGCCCGCCGCATCCCCGCGTGGGCTCTCCGCCTCAACAGGCGATCATTTAATTGGTTCCTGCCCCAGCCATTCGGTTCAAATGGCGACGGCAAGTTTTTTGGCCAAGGCCCCAGGACAGTAACTTTTCCGCTACCGAAAAATGCCGGCCTTAGGTCCGACGTGCTGCCACAAGCGCACACTTCGCCTGATCGGCATTCACATTGACGAAGCCGACAGGAATGCGCGCAAAAGTCTTGCGGCTCTTCATGTTAACCGTATCCGCCAGAACGCGGCTGCGGTCAGTGAGATGACTGCCATCGCGCCGCGCAAAAGCACAGGCGATCTCGACATCCTTTACGGCATAGTCGTTGTCGTTGCGCAGCGTGAACGTCACCAGCGCCTTCGAGCCAAGGCCGCCGCGGCGCCAGGTCTGCGATGAAATCCTGATCCGACCGAGTTCAGCCATTGTCGGAATCTGAGCTTCGGATGGCGACGACACGACGGCCTCGTCGCCCGAAGGCGCCGTCTCGACCGATGCCACGTCAGACCTCACCGGTTCGGCACTGTTGCCTCTGGAGAGAGGGAGCAGCATCCAGACGCCGCAACCGACGATGATGGCCGCCAACAGCCACAGCAGGCCTCGCCCAAATGAAACGCTCGCGATCGTCACCGCCCGCGCCAGTCGTTCGCCGGTCCCGGCGAAACGCCCTAACCCGATGCGGTCAAACCGAGCGTTCATGGTTGCCTCACCGATCGCGGCGGAAGCACGTTCGACAACGAATTCGGCCACTGCTTACCTTAATCCGGAAGACGAACTAAGGTTCCCGCGCAGCTTTCGAGTCGGCAAGAGCGGTGGCGGTCACCGGCCGAGGCCGCTAACATGCGCTGCAACATCAAGACCCGTCGGGAGAACATGAAATGCCAGTCGTCACTTGGGATCACGTCCATCTGCGCAGCCCTGATCCAGAGGCCACGGCGGCCTGGTTGCGGGACATCCTCGGTGGCGAGATCGTGCAAGCGCCCGGACGGATCGACGTGAATCTTGGAGGCGCAAGGATCTTCATTGCGCCACTCGAAGGCGACAACGCGGTCAACCCGCCGCCGTCGCACCCGCATCAGGGCCTCGACCATTTCGGTCTCACGGTGAAGGACATCGACGCCGTCGCCGCCGAGATCAAGGCCAAGGGCGTCACCTTCACGCGCGAACCGACCACGATCCGCCCCGGCGTGCGCATCTGCTTCATCCGCGGCCCCGAAGGCATCTCCATCGAGCTGCTCGAGCGCGACAAGAAATATACCTGACACGGCGCGCGCCGCATCGGCTCACCGGTCGTCGTGCCGCCCGGAGCGCCTAAGTCATGCTGCCGGGCATGAAGCAGCGGATGGCGACGCCCATGTAGCCGTAGATCGGCCAGACCATGGTGCGTCCCACCCGGTTCGGCTCCGAGATCACGGCCTCCTCGGGCACCTCGACCCAGACGAGCTCCTGCGGTCGGCCGTCGATCACGTAGCCATAGCGTGGAACACGGACCCGATAGTGCCCGTCCTTGCTGTCCCAGTCGGTGTCCGAGAGCGCCGAGCCGTCTGCATCGGAGCAGCAAGGCCCCTTGCCGCTTCGCAGGCCGTCGAACCAGGCCTTCAATTCGGCATTGGTGTTGACGAACTGGCCGCGGTCGCGCGCGTGCCCGAAGGGGGCTGCGAGTGCGATCAGGGTCAGGGCGCAAGCGAGGCTCGCCACGCTTCGCCAGCGTGCCGCGCCGCCAATCCGCCGTTGTCGTGTTTCGCAAATCGTGGGACGCACACTGTACAGACGCGGCTTCTCGCCGCCGGAATCGATCCAGTTGCTCACGTTTGTCTTGCTCCAGCACCCCGCGGCCAGTGCAACAATGGTTATGCATTTCGCGGGCCAACTTGATTCGCAACGACTGGCCTCGCTTCATGATCAGACCGTCATGGCGGCGTCATAGACAAGCCGGGACAACTACGGCTCACGGGCAGGCGCGCAAGCCCGGCGGCCAAACTCCCGCGTTGCGTGGGCGCATGCGCTTTGGCATAAATGCCCTACCGGTTACGCCATTGGGCGATGGCGGCCGGCCTCGGGACGTTATGAAGAACGGCCTCTATTCGATTCACGTGAACCTGCTCGATGGTCGGGTCGGCAAGGGCAGCGGCGTGATTCTTTTTCGCGACGGCAAGATTCTTGGCGGCGATGCCTACCTCTATTACACCGGCAGCTACACGGTGAAGGACAATACCTTCAAGGGCGAGGTGCTGGTCCAGCGTCACACCTCGCCGCGGGGTGACGACAATCCGCTGTTCGGCGGCCCTGCCGCGGTCGGCATCGGCGTCAGCGGCACCTTCACGGAGACGCGCGGGGACATGACGGGGACCGCGCTGGTCGGCAAGGCTAGCCAGATTTTCGGCGCAACGCTGCACAAGCTTGCAGAGGCCGACTAGAGCTTCGGTTCTGATTGAATCAGAATCTCAGCTCTCAATTGTTGTTATTTCGACGTTTTCTTCGCGCGAACCGGGCATCTACTTCGCTCGAAAACGCTCGGGCTATTCCGCGGCCTGCTCGAGTGGCGCGACTCGCGGCAGGATGATCTGGATACGTGTGCCGCCGCCCGGTTCGGAATCCAGATCGAGCCGTCCGCCAAGCCTGTTCGTGACGATGCTGTAGACGATGTGCAGCCCGAGGCCGGTGCCGCCCTGGTCGCGGCGCGTCGTGAAGAACGGATCGAAGGCACGGCGGCGGACGTCGAGCGACATGCCGCAGCCATTGTCGGAGAAGATGATCTCGACATTGTCCTTGCCGGACTCGCGCACCTGGATGTCGATGGTCCCCGGCCGGCCGTCCGGGAAGGCGTGCGCCACCGCGTTGAGAAACAGATTGGTCAGGACCTGGCCGTACGGTCCGGGATAGCTGTTCATGGTCAGATCGGGCTGGCACTCGACATTGAGCGTCAGATTGTGCTTTCGCAGGCCGGGCCGCAGACTCATCACCACCTGCTCGGTGAGGTCACCGAGATCGAAGCTGCGCTGGTCCGAATAGTTGCGGTCGGCGGCGACTTGCTTGAACGATTGGATCAGCTCGGCGGCGCGATTGAGATTGGAGACGAGCTGCGAGGACGCGTCGCGGCTGGTATGGAGAAAGTCGTTGAGCGTGGAGCGGCGCAACTCGCCCCGCTCGACCTCGGCGGTGAACATCGCGGTCTTGCGCTCCAGCGCGGAGGCGACCGTGAGGCTGATGCCGACGGGATTGTTGACTTCGTGTGCGACGCCGGCGACGAGGCGCCCGAGCGCCGCCAGCTTCTCCGCCTCGATCAACGAGGCCTGGGTCTCGCGCAGATTGCGCAGCGCGGTCTCGGCGGATTCCTTGGCTTTCCGCATCTCCTGCTCGCCGCGCTTGCGCTCGCCGATATCGAGCGCCACGGTGACGATCCGCTCGATCTCGCCTTCTGCATCGAGCAGCGGCAGCTTGTTGACGAGCCATTGCCGCATGTGGCCGGAAGAATCAATGTACTCCTCTTCGTAGAAGCCGAGACCTTTTCGCAGCGTCAGCACGCGCTTGTCGCTCTCGTCGGACTTGGCCGCGCCGTAGCGCGACATCAGGTCGGCCGTGGTGCGACCCAGTGCATCGCCGGGCTCGATTCCGAAGATGCCGGCCATGTAACGGTTCATCAGCACGTAGCGCAGATCGCGATCCTTGACGTTGATGACCGCGGGCACGGTGTCGATGACCTGCTGGAGCAGGCGCCGCCCTTCGGCGATGGCGTCTTCGGCGCGCTTCTGGTCGGTGATGTCGCGCAGCGTGCCCTCGTAGCGGACGATGTTGCCCGCCTCGTCGCGGACGCCGGTGGCACTGTCGGACAGCCACAAGATGTCGCCGCCGCGCTGGCGCACCTGGTATTCGAACTCGCGCACCATGCCGTCGCGTGCCATCAGCCGCTGATATTCGACGCGTGCCTCGGGATTGACGTAGATGGTGTGGGCGATGTCGTTGATGCTGTCGATCAGCTGCTGCGGGCCATCGTAACCCATCATCCGCGCCAGCGCCGGATTGGCGTTGAGGAGGTCGCCGGCCGGCGTCGTGACATAGATGCCATCGACCGAGCCCTCGAACAGCTTCCGGTAGCTCTCTTCGGCAAGGCGCTGCTCGGTCAGTGCGCGCACCGCCGCCTCGCGCGCCGTGTCGGCCTCTTCCAGCGCGCGGCGGAACACTTCGGCCGCCCGCGCAATGTCGCCGATCTCATTATCGAGGTCGGCGGACGGGATCGAGGTGTTCTTCTCGCCGGCTGCGAGCGCGCGGATCGACCGCGCGATCTGGGCAAGAGGACGGACTGTCCGCCGCACCACGAAGCCGGCCGCGAGAATGCCGATCAGCACGCCGATGGTACCGAGCACGATGCTCTGCCAGCGCGCCTCCGTCAGCGTGCGGGCAAAGTCGCGCGACAGCACGTGGCCGCGCCGGGCGCTGACCTCGCGCAGCAATTCGGTGACGCGGCCGATCAGCCGGCCCTCGGTTCCCAGTACTTCGCGGTCGATGTCGGCGATCTGCCGTTCCCGGACAGCGACCGCGATGATAGCCTCGGCGTAATCGTTGACGGCCGATCTGAGCTTCGGATCAGCGATCCCCATCGCCCGCATGCTCTGCGCCGCCTGCTCGGCCGCGGACGGGTTGCGCGCAAGCAAACCGAGCGCGATCCGGCTCTGCGCTTCCGACAGGCGGGATGCCAGTTCTCGGTCCCCGGTGCCGGAGACAGCCGCATCGAACTGGTCGCGGAGCGGCGGCAGGCCGGCAAGTAGCTGGGCGCGGCGGTCGATCAAGGTCGAGATCCGCTCCAGCCCGCTGCGATAGGTCGCAAGCCGCTCGCTGACCCCGTCGATCATATCCTGCTGCTCGGGCACGAGCTCGATGCGGGTCTTCTTCAGGATGTCACTGAGCGTCGAGGCCGCCTCGCCCACCTGCTTGAACTGGATGCCGGCGCCGGGATCGGTGACGAAGTCGCGCGCGGCGAGCCGCAGCTCGTTCATGCGGCGGTCGATGTCCTCGGCGAGATCGCCGACGCTCTGCAGCCGCTGCAGCTCGGCAAAGGTCCTGTCGATATGCCGGATCGCGATCACGCTCGCGGTCGAGGTGACGATGATCACCGCCAGCACCAGAAGGAAGCTGCCGAACGTGAGCTGGCCGATGGAGAGCGAGAATGTTCGCTTTTTCTCAGGGGTCGGCGTCAATTCGGCGGACATTGGTGATGTGAGGACCGGGCTATTGGAGCTCCCAATATACGACGTATTGCGGTCCCGGGGGAACATGCGTCTGGCCGCCGAATATCCTTAATATTTAAGCCCTGCCGCCCTCCCTGGCCCCGGTCTTACGACGTTTTGACGTCGGCCGGCCGCCGGGCCGGGATGGTCATGGCGGCGACGCCGAGGACGACGCAGGCAAGGCCGATCCAGGCGGTCCGGCTCAGGCCCTCGCCCAGCAAGGCGACGCTGATGGCAACCCCGATCGGCACGCGGAGATAGGCCTGCGCGGTGGTGCCGACCGAGCCCAGGGTCTGGATCAGGCGGAAATAGATCACGAAGGCCGCGGCGGTCGAGAAGGTCGCCAGCGCGAGCAGCGCCAGCACGGAACTCAGCGAGGGCGACAGCGTCCAGGGCTGCTCGACGATGAGCGAGGCCGGGATCAGCGCCGCCGCCCCCGCCAGCAGCGAGCCGGCCGCAGGCGCCATGGGATCGAGGCCCTTGAAGCTGCGACCGAAGATCGCGGCGCAGGCGTAGCAGATGGTGGCGGCAACGATGGCGGCCTCCGCGACGAGGCCGCTTCCGACATCATGGACGGCATCGACGCCGACGATCAGCAGGATGCCGGCCATGCCGGCGACCACGCCGACCAGCTTTCGCGGTGTCGTCACCTCGTGACGCGTCACAACGGCCGTGAGCAGGAAGGTGAAGATCGGGCCTGCCGAGTTGAGGATGGTCGCGAGCGCGGCATCGACGTGGCGCTCGCCCCAGGCGATCAATGTCCAGGGGATCACGCTGTTGAGCACGGCCTGGAAGGCGAAGCGTTGCCAGGTCGCGGCATCAGTCGGCATCCTGATGCCCCGCGCCCACATGATCGCGAGCAGCAGCAGGCCGGCAATCGTGGTGCGCGCTGCGATCAGCGTGATCGGCGGAATGGTGGCGACGCCGAGCTTGATGAAGGTGTAGGAGCCGCCCCAGAGCGTTGCGAGCGCGAGCAGCAGCGCCAGCTCGACGGCAATGTTGTTGTCCTGCCGGTTGTCCATGTCGCGCGCTCCGTCCCGTTGTCCGGGACGGAACCTAGCGCGTCTGCCCTCGCGGATACTTCGTTGTGTGTCGAACTGTCCTAGCCGACCGCCCCAACCTCGAACACTTCGCCGTCATAGCCGGCCTCGCGGGGGATGCGGAGCTGGCGGCCGGTGTCGGTCTTGGTCATGACAGGCATCACCGTCACGACAGACATGCCGCGGGCGTGCGCGAGCGCGGCGCTCACGCTCGACTGCTTGGCGAGCCGGATCAAATTGCGCGTGGTCGGGAACGGCAGCTTGAAGCGGCCGCTCTCGCCGCCCTCCACCGCCTCGCGCGGCGAGATCCAGATCGAGTCGGTCGACTCCCGGCCGTCATGTGCGCCGAGCTGGTCGGGCGGTGCCGCCGCAAGGAAGAACCAGGTGTCGAAACGTTTTGGCATTCCCTCGGGCGTGATCCAGTGCGCGTAAGGCACCAGCGTATCGAGCGCGAGCTGGAGGCCGTTATCGGCCAGAATGCTCAGGAAGCTGATCTTGTGCTCGTTGAGCGCGAGGCGATGCGCATCGGCGATCTCGCCGGCGCGCCTGGCATCGACCGGCGTGCCCGAGTCCTTCGAGCGCGCCAGCAGGATGCCGCTTTCCTCAAAGGTCTCGCGGATCGCGGCGATCCGAAAACCGCGGTCCGCTTCGCTCAGGCCCTCGCCGCCCGAATACAAGTCGGAGCGCTTGACGATCTCCTGATCGCCGGCATCGATGCTGCCGCCGGGAAACACCAGCGCGCCCGAATTGAACTCGATCTGATGATGGCGGACCATCATGAAGACTTCAATTTCGTCGCCGCTCTTGCCGTCGACCTTCACGCCGTCGCGCAGCAGGAGGATCGTCGACGCAGGGCGTGATGCTGATGCCTCGGCCATTCGATTAACCTGCCGCGCTGGATTGCGGGCCGAGATTGGCGCGCTTGTCGACGCGGGCGACGCGCGACAGCAGGTACTCGACCTCTGCCTTCGCCGCCGGCGTGATGGTGGCGCCGGGCTTGCGCTGGGCGCTGGAGGCGATGATGCCGCGCTTCTGCAGCACGTATTTGCGCACGGCGAGGCCAGCACCAGGCTGCTGCTCGTAGCGGATCAGCGGCAGATGTGCATCGAACAGATCATGGGCGGCGTCGCGCTTGCCTTCTTTCGAAAGGCGCACGACGTCGATCAGAAGCTCTGGGAAGGCATAGCCGGTCATGGCGCCATCGGCGCCGCGCTCCATCTCGAAGTCCAGGAAGAGTCCCCCATTGCCGCAGAGGATCGAGAGCGGTCGCAGCGAGCCGTCCTTCTGGAAATTGCGCAGCGTCGAGATCTTTTCCAGCCCCGGCCAGTCCTCGTGCTTGAGCATCACGCAGTTCGGATTGTCAGTGACGATCTTGCGGATCACGGCAGGGGTGAACACCACCGACAAGGTCAGCGGATAGTCCTGGAGCACCCAGGGCACGTCGGGGCCGATGGCCTCGGCCGCCTGCTTGTAATAGCCGATGATCTGGTCGTCGGTCCGCAACGACGGCGGCGGTGCGATCATCACACCGGCCGCACCGGCCTCCATCGAGGCCTTCGCCAGCGAGCGCATGGTGGCAAAACCCGGCGCGGAGACGCCGACGATCACCTGCATTGTCTTGGCGCGCTTGACGAAGCGTACCGCCACCTGCTCGGCCTCCGCGGCATCGAGCTTCGGCGCCTCACCGAGGATGCCCAGCACCGTGACGCCGTCGCAGCCGACCTCCTCGTAGAAATCGGTCAGGCGGTCGATCGAGCGCTCGTCGATCCGGCCGTCATCGTGGAACGGCGTCGGCGCGATTGCGAAGGTGCCCTTGGCGTCGGCGGTGAGTTTCATCTAGTCCTCTATCCTCTTGTTCGTCATTCCGGGACGATGCGTTAGCATCGGACCCGGAATCTCGAGGTCCCGGGTTCGCGCGCTGCGCGCCCCGGGACGACCATGGCCTAAAACCGCCGCGCCCCCATCTTGATCTGCTCTTCGGAGAAGAAGATCTCCTTGGCATGATCGGCGATGTCCTGGGCCTTCCAGCCCGTGTGCGGCGGCTTCCAGCCGTCCATTTCCATCATCCGCATTTCGCGCACGCCGCGGGGCCCGGACACGCCCAGCACCTTGCCGGTCTGGTCGCCGGACAAGTCGCTCACCATGTATAGCACGGCCGGCGCGATGCCGTCCGGCCCCAGCGCCGCGCCGGGGTTCTCCTTATAGCGGGGCAGGTCTGCGGTCATGCGGGTCAGCGCGCCCGGCGCAAGCGTCCAGATCCGGATGTTGTATTTGCGGCCCTCGATCGCCAGCACGTTGGACAGGCCCCAGATGCCGCCCTTGGCGGCGCCGTAATTGCTCTGGCCGAAATTGCCGATCAGGCCGGACGTCGAGGAGGTGTTGACGATGACCCCGCCGCCGTTTTCCCGCATCCAGCGAAACACCGGCATGGTGCAACAAAAGGTGCCCTTCAGATGCACCTTGATGACCTTGTCCCAGTCGGACTCAGACGCCTTGGCGAAGGTCTGGTCGCGCAGAATGCCGGCATTGTTGACGAGGATGTCGGCGCGGCCGAAATGCTTGATGGCGTCGTCGAACACCGACTGGCCGCCTTCCATGGTGGAGATGTCGGCGCCGTTGGCGACGGCCTTGCCGCCCTCGGCCTCGATCGCATCCACCACGAGTTGCGCCATCGATGTGTCGGCGCCGGAGCCGTCACGGGGCCCGCCGAGGTCGTTGACGACGACGGAGGCGCCTTCCCGCGCGAACAGCTTTGCGTAGGCCTCACCGAGCCCCCCACCCGCGCCGGTGATCAGCGCAACCTTGCCGTCTAGTAGTCCCATGGTGGCGTCTCCCTGTTTTTTATTGTCATTCCGGGGCAGCGCGCAGCGCTAACCCGGAATCCGGAGCTTGTCGCGCGAGATTCCGGGTTCGCGCTTCGCGCGCCCCGGAATGACAGCGGAGGCTATCCCAGCACCGTCTTGCCGTTCTTGATCACGGTGACGCCGCGAGACTTCACCTTGGCTTCGAACGAGATCACGCTGCCGTCCTTCCAGAGGTCCATGGTCACGGTCTCGCCGGGATAGACTGGCGAGGAGAACCGCGCGACGTGCTGGCGGAAGGCGGAGGCGTCGTAGTCGGCATAGGTCTGGAGCACGCCGCGGCAGGTGATGCCGTAGGTGCACATGCCGTGCAGGATCGGGCGCGGGAAGCCGGCCTTCTTCGCGAATTCGGGATCGGAGTGCAGCGGGTTGCGGTCGCCGCAGAGACGATAGACCAGCGCCTGGTCGGGGCGCGTCACGATGTCGATGGTCTTGTCGGGTGCGCGCGACGGAATCTTGTGCGGATCCGGCTGGGTCAGGTTCGGGCCGCCAAAGCCGCCATCGCCGCGGGCGAAGCGCGAGGCGACTAAAGTTGCCAGCTTCTCGCCCTTCTCGTTCTTGAGCACGGTCTGGTGGCTGATGACGACGCCCTTGTCCCTGCCCTTGTCGTAGACCTCAATCACGGAGGAATCGGCGGTGATGTGTGCCGCCACCGGCAGCGGTTGGTGGAAGGTGATGTCGCGCTCGCCGTCGACCACCATCACGCGGTTGAGGTTCATCTCGCCGGGACCCGCGCCCCACGCCGCGACGGATGCAAAAGTCGGCACCACCTTGAGCGGCCGCGGCGTCAGCGTGCCCTCGTTGACGAAAGCGAGCTCGTTCTCGTCCATCGGATCGGCGCCGAGCCCGATGCCATAGGCATAGAGCATCACTTCGCGATCGGTGTAGGCATATTTCTGGCCGAGGTTCTTGAGGCCTTTGAGTTCGTTGTATCTGGCGGACATTTTTGTTGTTTCCTCCCGGCAGCTTCAGCTGAGCGGCGCCCATTGTTGCGCCCTCACCCCTTGTGGGAGAGGGCTACAAGGTGCCCGCAACAAACTCGTTTGGGTGAGGGGTTCGCTCCTCATCGAACAATCTCTCTGTGGAGAGATACCCCTCATCCGGCGCTTCGCGCCACCTTCCCCCACAAGGGGGGAAGGGAAGAACTCACCGCGCCTACTACGCCGGCGTAAAAAACGGCAGCGGCGCGCCATCGGTCGGCTTGAACACCACCTTCACCTTCTGGCCGATCTTCAACGTCGTCAAATCGCAATCGACGAAATTGGTCTGGAGCGACGGCCCCTCCTTCAGAGTGACGTAGCCGATCGCGTAGGGGCCGGTCGGCGACTTTCGCATCAGGCTGTAAGTGTAGATCGTGCCCTCGCCCGAAGACTCCTCCCACACCGTCTGGTCGGAGTAGCAGAACGGGCAGATCGCGCGCGGGAAGTAATGCGCTTCGCCGCAGGCCGTGCAGCGCTTGATCATGAACTTGCCCTGCTTGGCCGCGTCCCAGAACGCGGCGGTCTCAGGGTTCGTCACCGGGGCCGGATATTTCTTGGCTTCGCTCATCACACGCGCTCCAGAATGGCCGTCGAGGCGGCGTGGCGGACGCCGAGCAGGCCGCCGGTGCCGTGGGCGATGGCGAGATCGCAATTCTTGACCTGCACCTTCGGATGCGCCTCGCCGCGCAGTTGCCGCACGGCCTCGAGAATCTTGGTCATGCCGCCGCGGTTGACGGGATGGTTGCTGCAGAGGCCGCCGCCATCGGTGTTGAACGGCAGCTTGCCGACGCCGGAGATCAAATTGCCGTCGGCGACGAACTTGCCGCCCTCGCCCTTCTTGCAGAAGCCGAGGTCTTCGAGCTGCATCAGGACGGTGATGGTGAAGCTGTCGTAGATCGAGGCGTATTTGATGTCCTTCGGCGTGATGCCGGCCTCCTCGAACGCACGCGGGCCCGACCAGATGCCGGCGGAGTACGTGAGGTCGAGATCCTTGCCGCCGCGCGGGCCCTTCATCGCCTCGCCATGTCCGATCAGTTTGACCAGCGGCTTCTTCAGGCTTTTTGCGATCTCGGGCGTCGTCACGATCAGCGCGCCGCCGCCGTCGGAGACGACGCAGCAATCCATGCGATGCAAGGGATCGGAGATCATCGGGGAGTTCAGAACGTCCTCGACGGTGACGACGTCCTTGAGCATCGCGTGCGGATTGTATTGCGCGTGGTGCGAGGCCGCGACCTTGATCCAGGCGAGCTGCTCGCTTGTGGTGCCATAGTCGTGCATGTGGCGCATGGCACACATGCCGTAGGCATTGTGCGTAGTCGCGCCGTAAGCCGTCTCGAAATCGGCTTCCGCGCCGGCCGCGCGCGGCGGCATAGCCCCGGTGCGCGGCTTGCCGGCCAACGTGATCAACGCGATCGAGCACTTGCCCGCGGCGATGGCTTCAGCGGCATGGCCGAGATGGATAATGTAGGAACAGCCGCCGGTCTCGGTGGAATCGACATGGCGGAGTTTCTTGGTGTTGAGGCCGAGATAATCGACCATCGGCCAGGCGCCGCCCGGGGCGTCGCCCGCGCAGAAATAGCCGTCGACGTCGTCCTTGCTGAGCCCGGCATCCTCGATCGCGCCCTTGGCGACCTCGGCATGGAGCTGCGCGGTGGATTTGTCCGGCGCGTGCCGGGTCGGGTGTTCGTAGATCCCGGCAATGTAGGCCTTGCCCTTGATGGTCAAATAAGGTCTCCGCTGGCGTTTCTCACTTCCGGTTTTTCTGAACCGCTGCTGCCCTGTTGGCAAGCGCGGAAATATTCCGCCGGGCGAGAGGGCAGCGGGTTGGCGTAAGCGGCCGGTGCGGTGGGAGCGCCTCTGTTTCCGCAGTCGTCATTGCGAGCGCAGCGAAGAAATCGAGGAATCTTTCCGCGGACGCATTTCTGGATTGTTTCGCTGCGCTCGCAATGACGGGAACGACGGGCAGAACCCTAAAGGTGTTTTGCCCGACGGCACAAGCGGTTTCGTTTTATCGAAAAACCCTTTTCGCGAAAACAACCCCATGCACAGTAGAACGGTGGTTGATTTCAAACAGGAATTTGTAGGGTGGATTAGCGAGCCCACCCCACAAATTCTACTCCGCCGCGATCTGCCTCGGCG
This sequence comes from Bradyrhizobium sp. RT6a, assembly GCF_040547675.1. Taxonomy (NCBI): domain Bacteria; kingdom Pseudomonadati; phylum Pseudomonadota; class Alphaproteobacteria; order Hyphomicrobiales; family Nitrobacteraceae; genus Bradyrhizobium; species Bradyrhizobium sp. RT6a. Next base: position 875,651 of record NZ_JBEPQC010000002.1, on the reverse strand, counting down.
CGGGCGGCGGGTTCGCCAAATCGGCGGCGAGCTGGGCGTAGCGGGCCTTGGCGTCCGCGACGGCCTTCTCCTTGACCGGGCCGTAGCCACGGATGCGGTCGGGCAACGACAGCAGCTCCACCGCGGTGTCGATCGTGAGCGGCGACAGCAGGCTGAGCACGGTGGCGACGTCCTTCTCGTAGCCGGCGATCAGATCGCGTTCGAGCTTGCGGTCCGCACTGCGACCGAAGATGTCGAGCGGCGTGCCGCGCAGGAACTTGAATTTTGCTAGCACACGAAACACCGGAAGCATCCACGGGCCGAACGCGCGCTTCTTCGGACGACCGAGCGCATCGACGCCCCTGCTGAGAATCGGCGGGGCCAGGTTGAAACTGAACTTGAAGTCGCCTTCGAAGTGGTCGCGAAGCTGCTTTTCGAACGCGCCGTCGGTGTAAAGGCGCGCGACTTCGTATTCGTCCTTGTAGGCCAGCAGTTTTGCGTAGTTGACCGCTACGGCGCGCGTCAGCGCCTCGTCGTAGCCGCCCTGCCTGGCGGCGTCGCTGACCTGGTCCACCAGCTTGCGGTAGCGCTTGGCCAAGCGGCCGTTCTGATAGGCGGTGAGGTGTTTTGCGCGGTGCTCGACGAGTTCGTCGAGCGTCATGGCGTCCAGGGTCCTGGGCGCCACGGCCTCATCCGTTCCCTTGAGCATGCCTGCGAGGCGCTGGGGATCGGCGACCGCGAGGCGGCCGAGCCGGAAGGCTTCCTTGTTCATCTTGATCGAGACACCGTTGACCTCGATCGCCTGCTCGATCGACTCCGCCGACAACGGCAGCAAGCCCTTCTGATAGGCGTAGCCCATCATCATCATGTTGGTGGCGATGCTGTCGCCGAGCAGCTGTTCGGCCGGCTTGGTGAAGTCGAAAAACACCGAGTCCTCATGTAGCGCGGTCTCCAGCAATCCGTTCAACTTGCGGGTCTGGAAATTGAAGTCGCGGTTGAGGACGAAGTCGGCGGTGGGAATGACGTGGCTGTTGATGATGCCGTGGGTGCGGCTGCTATCGCAGAGCGAGATGGTGTCCTTGGCGACCGCGACCACCTCATCCGCTGCGAGCACGACGTCGGCGGTGCCGGTGACGATGCGCGAGCAGGTCACCTCGGCCGGATGATCGGATAGGCGGACGTGGCTCAGCACCGCTCCACCCTTTTGCGCCAGGCCCGACATATCGAGGATCATCGAGGCCTTGCCTTCGATATGGGCGGCCATGCCGAGCAGCGCGCCGATCGTCAGCACGCCGGTCCCGCCGACGCCGCCGACCGCAATGTTGTAGGGCTTGTCCAGGTTGGGGCGCGATGCCGGCTCAGGCAGATCGCCGATATCGCCGACGCCCGCAGGCGCGCGCTTGCGCATCTTGCCGCCGTCGACCGTGACGAAGGACGGGCAAAAGCCTTTGACGCAGGAATAATCCTTGTTGCAGGTCGACTGGTTGATGGCGCGCTTGCGACCGAACTCGGTCTCCAGCGGCTCGACCGAAATGCAGTTCGATTGCACCGAACAATCGCCGCAGCCTTCACACACCGCCGGATTGATGAGCACACGGCGCGCCGGATCCTCCATCGTGCCGCGCTTGCGGCGGCGACGCTTCTCGGCGGCGCAAGTCTGCACGAAGACGATCGCGGACGCGCCCTTGACCTTGCGCAGGGTTTTCTGAACCGCGTCGAGCTCGTCACGATGCGCGGTCTTGACGCCGGGCGCGATCTCGTTCGCCGGATAGGCGTCGGGATTTTCCGAGACCAGATAGATCTCGCGGATGCCTTCGCTGTGAAGCTGGAAGGTGATCTGCTGCGGCGACAATTCACCGTCGACATGCTGGCCGCCGGTCATCGCGGTCGCGTCGTTATAGAGGATCTTGTAGGTGATGTTGGCGCCGGAGGCGATCGCCTGGCGGATCGCGAGGCTGCCGGAGTGGAAATACGTGCCGTCGCCGAGATTGGCGAACACGTGCTCTTCCTTGGTGAAGGGGGCAACGCCGACCCACGGCACACCCTCGCCGCCCATGTGTGTGAAGGTCTCGGTGGAGCGATCCATCCACAGTGCCATGAAATGGCAACCGATGCCGGCAAAGGCGCGACTGCCTTCGGGCACCTTGGTCGATGTGTTGTGCGGGCAGCCGGAGCAGAAATACGGGGTGCGGGCGACAGGCGCGGTCGCCTGCATTTGCGACGCCTGGCGGCCGTTGAACCAATCGGCCTTGGCGCGCAGCATCGTTGCAATTTCGGGATTGAGATCAAGTCGAAGCAGGCGCTCGGTCAGCGAGCTCGCCAGTGAGGCGACGCTGAGTTCTTCGGCAAAGGGCAGGAAGCGCTTGTCGTGATCGTCCATCTTGCCGATGATGCGGGGACGGACATCGTCGCGCCAGTTGAACAGCTCCTGTTTCACTTGATTTTCGACGATCTCGCGGCGCTCTTCGATGATGAAGATTTCCTCGAGGCCTACAGCGAATTGCCTGACGCCTTCCGGCTCCAGAGGCCAGGGCATGCCGATCTTGTACAATCGAAGTCCGATCTTGGCGGCGACCTCGGGCGTGATGCCGAGCTCGCGCAGCGCCTGCCGGATATCCTCGTAGCTCTTCCCGGACGCCATGATGCCGTAGCGGGCGTTCGGCGAATCCATCGTGACACGATTGACCTTGTTGGCGCGCGCAAAGGCGATCGCGGCAAAGCCCTTGTAGTCCTGCAGGCGGCGGTCCTGGGCGAAGCGGTCGTCGGGCCAGCGCAGATTGAGGCCACCTTCGGGCATCTCGAAATCGGTCGGGATCACGAACGGCGTCATCTCGTCGGTGAGATCGATCTCGGCGGTGGTCTCCACCGTCTCGGTGATCACCTTCATGCCGACCCAGCAGCCCGAGTAGCGCGACATCGCGATACCCAGAAGACCCATCTCGATCATCTCGTGGACGCTCGATGGGTAGAGATAGGGCATCAGCGCCGACATGAAGGCGTGGTCGGATTGATGCGGGACCGTCGAGGACTTTGCACCATGATCGTCGCCGGCGAGACACAAGACGCCACCGTTCTTGGCGGAGCCCGCGGCATTGCCGTGGCGGAAGACGTCGCCGCAGCGATCGACGCCGGGACCCTTGCCGTACCAGATGCCGACCACGCCGTCATACTTGGCGCCGGGCGAGAGGTTGAGCTGCTGCGAGCCCCAGACCGCGGTGGCGGCCAGATCCTCGTTCACGCCGGGCTGAAACTTGATGTTGTATTGCTCGAGATGCTTGCGCGCGGCGAAGAGCTGCTGGTCATAGCCGCCGAGCGGCGAGCCGCGATAGCCGGAGATGAAGCCCGCGGTGTTCAGCCCCGCGGCACGGTCGCGCCGGATCTGGGCCATCGGCAGGCGGACCAGGGCTTGAATGCCGGTCGTGAAAATATGTCCGGTGTCCTGGGTGTATTTCTGATCGAGACTGATCGGACCCTGGTTGATGCCCATTATGTCCTCTTCCGCCCTTTTGAGCGCTTGGCTGCTTAAGCCGTTGCCTGCCCGTTGTTTTTAGCTAGGGCGCGCCGACCATTTCCGCCACTCTATGTCGGATATTTCACGCTCCGCATCACAATTCTGGACCAAAGGCAGCGCCGGGTAAAAATCGCAATTTCGTGGCTGCATTGGCATCCGCGATTTTCATTTTGTGTCACCATACCCCCGCCGTCGCGCAACGAATTGACGCCCCGTCATCCGGGACGGCGTCGATGGGTCGCAGGAGAGGCTTTCGATGCGAACGATTCTGGCTGGGCTGGCTCTCGTGGGTCTGGCGTTGTGCAGTGCGGTTGGGAGCGCGGCCGTCGCTGCCGAGCCGTCACCGGAGCTGATCGCCTACGGCAAGGCGCTGGTGGAGGCCGGCGACTGCGCTGGCTGCCACACCGCCGATCCCGCCACACCGTTCGCGGGTGGAAAGCGCATCGCCACTCCCTTCGGCGCGATCTATGCCCCGAACCTGACGCCGGACCGCGACACCGGCATCGGCGCCTGGACCGACGCCGACTTCACCCGCGCCGTGCGCACCGGCGTCGCGCCCGACGGCTCCAATTATTACCCGGCGTTCCCCTACCCGTATTTCACGCGGATGACGAAGGACGACACGCTGGCGATCCGGGCCTATCTCGGAACGCTCGCGGCCGTCAGCAGCCGCAACAAGCCGCCGGAGCTACGCTGGCCGTTTGGCTATCGCGGCCTGATGCGGATCTGGAACATGGTCTATTTCAAACCCGGCCTGTTCGAGCCGGACCAGAGCCAGAGCGCGGCGTGGAATCGGGGCGGCTATCTCGTCACCGGGCTCGGTCATTGCGGCGCCTGCCACACGCCGAAGAACTATTTTGGCGCGGACAAGCAGGCGCAGGCACTCGCGGGCAACGAGGTCGGCGGCTGGTACGCGCCACGGCTCGATGGCGCCGCCCGCACCGGGCTGAAATCGTGGAGCGTCGAGGACGTCACGGAATATCTGCAGAGTGGGCGCAACGCCAGGAGCCATGCCAGCGGCCTGATGGCGGAGGTGGTCGTCAACTCGACCTCGAAGATGAGCGATGCCGACGTGCGCGCGATCGCGGTTTACCTGAAAAACCTGCCGCCGGCACGGCGTGAGACGATCGTGACGCCGCCTGACGATGCCGAGATGAAGGCCGGCCAAGCCGTCTACGCCAAGCTCTGCATCGCCTGCCATGAGGCCGACGGCACAGGCGCACCGCGCATCTATCCGCCGCTGCCTGCCAACGCGCTGCTGCAATCGGTCAATCCGTCCTCGACCTTGCGCATCATCCTCGACGGCGCCCACACTGTGACCACGCCACGCGCGCCCAATACGGGGGAGATGCCGGCCTATTCCAACCAGCTGTCCGACCAAGAGGTCGCGGCGGTGACGAACTACATCCGCAATTCCTGGGGCAACGCCGCGCCGCTGGTGACGCCGGCGCAGGTGGCGAGGGCGCGGAAGCAGGAGCCGTAACTCAAGGCTCCCGCTCCTCCTCTTCCGTGAACACGAATTTCGGCATCTCCCATTTGTAGCGCACTGCCAGCAGGCGGAAGCTGATGCCGAGGGCGAACGTCAAAATGGTCCAGAGCTCGGCGTTCAGCTTGAGACCGAACGCGGTGGCATAGAACAGCCCCGTCACCACGGAAACGCTGGCATAGAGCTCGGAGCGAAACAGCAGCGGCACGTCGTTGCAGAGCACGTCCCGCAACACGCCGCCGGCGCAACCGGTCACCATGCCGGAGACGATGACGATCGGCAGCGTGGCATCCATCTGCCAGGCGATGTCGCAGCCGGTCATGGTGAAGACGACGAGGCCGATGGCGTCGAGCACGATGAAGGCCAGTTTCAGCCGGTGCGCCAGCCGTGCCATCAGGATGGTGAGGAAGGCGGCGCCGCCGGCCAGCGCGAGGTAGATGGGATTCTGCACCCAGGCCAGCGGATAATGCCCTAGGAAGAGATCGCGCAAGGTGCCGCCGCCGAGCGCCGTGATGCAGCCGAGGAAGCAGACGCCGAGCCAGTCCATGCTGCGGCGGCCGGCCGCGAGCGCGGCGGTCATGCCTTGCGCGGCGACCGCGACCAGCGACAACAGATGCAGCACGCTATCGCTCGGCGGCAAGCTCCACATCGTTCTATCCCCTTCCGTCAGCGGAGCTTACGCTTCAGGTTCCCCGGCGAACAGGTTCCCGATTCACGCTGCGGGCGCAACATGCGACGAAAGCATTAAGGAGGGGGGAACAGAATCTCGCATCCACGGGTTGTCCCGCCGCAATAATCGAGGAGAACCAATCGATGGCTGACGACCGTTTTACGAACGATCCGTACCGCCCGAATCTCGCCGATGATGAGTATCGCAATGCGGCGCGACGGGATGCTCAGCTTCAGGTCGACCCTGAGCTTGGCGAAGGCCCCGCCTCCAGCGGCAAGGTAGCCCTGTTCGCAGTGGCAATTGCCTTGGTGCTGGGTGCCGTGTTCTACGGCCTGAACAACACGAACACCGGCAACCAGGCGAGCACCACGCCGGCAACGCAGACCGCCCAGCAGGCGCCAGCTACCAATCCGGCCGCACCTCCCGGCATGCGTGACGTGACGCCGCGCACCAACACCGGGCCCGGCGTGACCACGGGCGCCGCGCCGAGCAAGCCGGCCCCGGATACGCCGGCCCCGACTGAGGGCGCGAAGTAACGATTTGCAACAATATGCGACAACGGCGGGATTATCATCCCGCCGTTTTCATTTGTCTCTAGCTGAACATCCTGTTGAGCTCGCCGCCGGGATAGCCGCCCGCGAGTTCCGCGAAGGTGCCCTTCTCCGCCATTTCTTTCGCGGCCCGCATGAAGCCGCCCCAGGCGGCGCGAGCGAGCGAACCGCCGACGCTGATCCTGCGCACGCCAAGATCGGCAGCTTCCTGCAACGACAGCCCGGAGCCGCCGATCAGCAGGTTGAACGGTTTGGGTGCGACAGCCTTCACCACCGCGGCGATGTCCTCGCGGCTCTTCAGGCCCGGCGCGTAAAGGCAATCGGCGCCGGCATCGGCGTAAGCGGTGAGCCGGTCGATGACGAGCTTGAGGTCGGTCACGCCCCACAGATACGCCTCGCAGCGGCCGACCAAGAGCACGCCGCTGTCGCCGATCGCCTTGCGTGACGCCTTGATGCGCTCGACTGCGAGCGTGCGCTCGTAGATCGGCTTGTCCTTGTCGCCGGTGGAATCCTCGATCGACAGGCCGGCAACGCCGGTGCGCACACAGCGCTCGACATTGTCCACGACCTTGTCCGGCTCGACCGCAAAGCCGCCCTCGAAATCCGCGTTTACGGGGATATCGACGGACGTGCTCAATGCCGCCAGATGCTGACAGACGTCCTCGACGGAGACGTGGTTGTCGGCCTTGCCGATGGTCCAGGCAAAGCCCGCACTCGACGACGCGAGTGCCTTGAAACCGAGATGCTGCAACGCTTTCGCGCTGCCGACGTCGACCGGATTGGGCAGGATGAAGCAGCCGCTCTCGTGCATCTTCCTGAAGGTCGCGCGCTTGTCAGCAGTTGTCACATGCATGTTTCTCTCCCTTGTTGGCCGCGCAGACATGGGGACTTGCCGCCGCGCGCGCTAGTGCGCGTCGTGCACCGCGCGGCTATCCTTCGGCGCCTGCTCGCGATCATTCATGCTGTAGTCGCGGATAACGCTGGCGATACGCAAATGATAGTCGGCGAAGATCTTCGCGCGGCCCTTGGCCTGCGTGCGGCGATGCTCCATCGTGTTGCGCCAGGCTTGCACGGCCGCCTCGTCCCGCCAGAACGACACCGACAAAATCTTGCCCTTGTCGGTCAGGCTCTCGAAACGCTCGACCGAGATGAAGCCGTCGATGGTTTGCAGGATCGGCTTGAGGTCGGCCGCGAGGTCGAAATAATCCTGGCGGTGTTCCGGCTTCGGCCAGACCTCAAAGATCACGGCGATCATGGGCATCTCTCCTGTCGTTGATAGCCTACAATACCACTTACAAAACCACTTGGCGCAGAAACGTGCGCTCTTCCGCGAGGATGAATTTGTGCTCCTCGGCGAAGTGGAAGTTCGCCATGCCTTCCGTATCCTGACGCAGCCGGGCGCGATAGGCCTCATACGCAGCCAGACTCTCGAAGGTGATCAGCGCAAACGCGATGTTGTTGGTGCCCTCGTGCGGCATGAAATAGCCGATCAGATCGCCGCCGCATTTCGGGATGATGGTGAGCCAGCGCTTCGAATATTCCTCGAACTGCGCGCGCTTGAAAGGATCGAGCTGGTAGCGGATGAAGACGGTGATGGACATGATGGGCTCCTCTGGTTCCACACCGTCATTGCGAGCGCAGCGAAGCAATCCAGGAATCCCTCTGCGGAGGCAGCCTGGATTGCTTCGTCGCCAGTGCAAAATTGCTTCGCAATTTTGTCACGGGCTCCTCGCAATGACGAGCAACACCACGCTACGCGCTTGCCCCACCGCAATGCTTCGGCTACCATCGAAGCATGAAATCAGGTCCAGACATCGCCATGATCGCCTCGCTCGTCGGCGATCCCGCACGCGCCAACATGCTCACGGCGCTGATGAACGGCCGCGCGCTCACCGCGAGCGAGCTGGCGCAGGAGGCCGGCATCACGCCGCAGACCGCGAGCTCGCATCTATCCAAGCTCGAGGCCGGTGGCCTGATCGAGCCGGAGAAGCAGGGCCGCCATCGCTACTACCGCCTCACCGACGACGATGTCGCCGGTGTGCTGGAGGGCCTTGCGGGCCTCGCCGCGCGGACCGGCCATATGCGCGTGCGCACCGGGCCGAAGGATCCGGCGCTGCGGCGTGCGCGGATCTGCTACGACCATCTCGCCGGCGATCTCGGCGTGCAGATGCTCGACACCCTGCGTGCGAAAAACCTGGTCAGGCAGAAGAAGCAGGAGATCGAGCTGACGGCCGAGGGCGAGCGCTTCCTGGCGAAGCATTTGCAGATCTCGCCCGACATGCTCGCCCATCCGCGCCGGCCGGTCTGCAAGGCCTGTCTCGACTGGAGCGAGCGGCGCCATCATCTCGCCGGCACGCTCGGCGCCGCCATGATGCAGCGTTTTGCCGAGCTGAAATGGGCCGCCCGCGACGCCACGCCCGGCAGCCGCGTGGTGAATTTTACGCGCACCGGCGAGAAGCAGTTTGCCGTGTTGTTCGGTGACGGGCGGGACTAAACACAACTCCGTGTGAACTGAGGATCTCGTCATGGCCGGGCTTGACCCGGCCATCCACGTCTTTACTGCGGCTGCCACGTGGATGCCCGGGACGTCTGCGCGAAGATGCGCTTCGCGCTTTTGCCCGGGCATGACGGAGATTGTGTCGAGCACCTCAGTCCCAACCAGAGACCTCAATGAACCGCTTCCTCCCGGCTGCCCTCTGCGCCGCTCTCCTCTTCTTCGCTCCTCTTACATCCCAAGCCGCCGACACCGCCCCGCGCGAGCCTTACGGCGTCGCGCTCGAAGGCTTTGCCTATCCTTATCCCGTGCACCTGCTGCCGCTGACCAATGACGGCGAGCAGCTCAGCATGGCCTATATGGACGTGCCGGCTGCGCAGCCGAACGGCCGCACCGTGGTGCTGCTGCACGGGCGCAATTTCCCGTCGAGCTACTGGGCGCCTGTTATCAAGATGCTGAGCGAGGCCGGCTTCCGCGTCGTGGTGCCCGACCAGATCGGCTTCGGCAAATCCTCCAAGCCGACGGGCGAATTGCATTTCGACAATCTGGCGCGCAACACCATCGCGCTGCTCGATCACCTCAAGATCCACAAGGCCGAGATCGTCGCCCATTCGCTCGGCGGCATGCTGGGCGTCCGCATCGCCCGGGCCTTTCGCAACCGCGTCGCCCACCTTGTTCTGACGGCTCCGATTGGGCTGGAAGACTACCGCCTCTATGTGCCGCCGACACCGACCGAGAAGATCATCGAGACCGAGGACAAACTCACGGCCGATGGCTATCGCAAGCAGCTCCAGACCAATTATGCGATCAAGCTGCCGGCGGAGGCGATCACGCCGTTCATTGATGCCCGCTTCAATATCAAGGGCAGCCCGGACTATCCGCGCTGGCTGCGCGCCTTCGTTAGTTCCGGCCAGATGATCTATCGCGAGCCGGTGGCGCACGAGATCGCACTGATCACCGAGCCGACGCTGTTCATCATGGGTGCCGACGACCACAACGCACCGGGCCGACCGAACGCGCCGGAGGCGCTGCGCGCGAAAATGGGAGAGAACGCCGAGCTCGCGAAGGCGCTCGCGGCGAAGATGCCGAATGCGCGGGCCGAGGTGATCCCGGACACCGGCCATCTCGTCTTCCTGGAGGCGCCTGAGAAGTACAAGGAGCTGGTCCTGGGCTTTCTCGGCCGCTAACGACATTGCTGTCGTCCGGAGCCGCATGCGGGGAATGTTCATGCCGCATTCAGGTCATGATTGGCAGATTTGGCTCGCGTCGTGTCGGCATGTTGCGATTTTAACGTGTCGAATCGTGTCTTTTGATTCATGGTGCGCCGAAAACGCCAAGCCCTCCTAGAACTTGCCCCCAAAGACGAGAAGGAAGATCAAATGAAATACCTGTTTGCCGCCGTGATGCTTGCCAGCGCGGTCGTTGGTTTCAGCGAGGCGGCCAGCGCCGCCGGCGGTTGCGGCCCCGGCTGGTATCGCGGCGCCTATGGCGGCTGCCGCCCGATGCGCGGTCCGGTCGTTGTCCGCCCGGGTCCGATCGTGGTTGCGCCGGCCCCTGTCGTCGTCGTGCCGCGCGCGCGCGTGTGCCCCTACGGCTTCCGCTGGTACGCCGGCCGCTGCCGCCCGTTCTGATCTCGTTTTTTGCATAGCTAAATGGCCGCGCGGCGAAAGCCTGCGCGGCCTTTTTTTGGGGCACCTGACGTCGCACCGGGATGTTTCGAATCAAAACGGGGACCGCGATCGCGGTCCCCGTTCGAGCCTGGCTTGCGCGAAGCTTACCAATGGCGGCGGTGCCATCGCCGGCGATGCCAGCCCCAGTGACGGCGGCGCCAACCCCAATGACGGTGGTGGCCGTGCCAGTGCACCTGCTCCGGCTTCAACTGCGCCGCCTCATCGCTGCTGGTGACTGCGGGATGAGCGTCGGGATTGCCTTGCGGCATGCTGGGATCACCGAGCGGCTGCGGCGCCAGCGGCGCAGCCTTCGCGGCGATCGTGAACGCGGCAGCTCCGGCCGCGACACCGATTGCAAATTTCAGAAAGTTCCGGCGCTCCATAATTTCTTTCCTCTTGGATGGTCGTGCCAGTGATGCAGAGGCGAGTGTCGCGGCGACGACATGAACCGAAGCTGAATCGCGCGTTCAGGTTCGTTGCGACTCTGACAGTGACGGCACGCCGCCCCAGGCGCTACTCGCCAAACTCCTGCGCCAGCACCAGCAACTCGCGCGTGCGCGTCACGTCGGGCCAATCGCGCTTGAAATCAGCCACCAGCTGCGTCAGCGCATCGCCCTTCAGCATGGCGTGCAGCGCAGCCTCGCTCTCGAACTGATACATCGCCTGATGCAGTGACGGATCGTCGAGGCTCCAGAACCGCCAGGCCTTAGCCACACCGAACGCCTTCGCCGCGTCGGGCAGATGTTCCGTCTCGTACCATCTGTCGAACGCGGCGCGCCTGCCGGCATCGGCGACGATGGCGCGGACGACGAAGAAGGCTGACGGCATCAGATTTCCTCCTGTTGTTTGGGGAGACTAGCGGGTTACGCTGACGACGACAAAAATGACGGCACCGGTGTCGGAACGCGCGCCTCTCGTCCGTCCTATGCCTGGACAGCAGACGGAGACACGACATGCCCGACCTCACGCTCACCACCTTCGACTGGGTTCCCCCACCCCCGCGCGGTTTCGTCCGCGACCTTCGGGTGCGCTGGGCGCTCGAAGAGGCCGCATTGCCCTATCGCGTCGCGAGCGCGCCGTTCGACGACCGCGGCGCCCAACATCTCGCGCACCAGCCGTTCGGCCAGGTGCCGTGGCTGACCGATGGCGACCTCTCGATCTTCGAGAGCGGCGCGATCCTGCTGCATCTCGGCGGCCTCAGCGCAAAGCTCATGCCATCAGATCCGCGCGGCCACAACGAAGCCACGGAATGGCTGTTCGCCGCACTCAATTCGGTGGAGATGGCAAGCCTGCCCTGGGGGATGTCGAAGTTCATGGGACATCCGACCGATACGGCGGCATGGAAATTCGTGGACGATTTCCTCAAACTCCGCCTCAAGCACATGGAGGCGGTGCTGGCCAACCGCGAATGGCTGGCAGGCACGTTCTCCGTCGCCGACATCCTGATGTCCGACGTGCTGCGCGTCGTCGATCAGTCCAATGGGCTCGCGGACAGTCCCGCCTGCCGCGCCTATGTCGCACGCGCCACGGCTCGCCCGGCCTTCGGCAAGGCCCACGCCGACCAAATGGCGCATTTCGCGGCGGCGGATGCGGCTCGCTGACGCGGCGTGGGGTGTGACGTGCCTCACATAAAAAATCCGGCGATGGCCGTAGGGTCACGGCCATCAAATCATCCCTGCGGAAGGTGACACATGCCCCGCATCGCATATCTCAGAGACCAGCTTGCCCGCGCCGAACGGCTGGCAAAAGCGATCCTCGACCGGCAAACCGCGGAGCAGCTTCAGGCGTTTGCAGCCGAATGCCGCGAGGAGTTGTCCGTGCTGACGCGCAGGGCTGCGGCGTAAGGCTGCTCGGTTACACGAGCTTCATCGGCGTGTCGGCGACCACGCGAAGGTCGAAGCTCCCTATCAACGCTGAGCGGCGCGCCTCCGCAGCACCGATGGCCTCGTCAGTCTGCCGCAGCGTACTGACGTTCGAGCCGAGCGAGACGATCCCGCCGAGCACGAGAGCTACTGAGCCGAGCGCGGCGGTCTGCCCCGTCCCGAGCAGACCGAGGATCGTGATCAGCAACAGTGCAGCCCCGCCACCGATGGCAATCTTGGATGCCAAAATATACTTCCGGCATCGCTCGGCGACCTCGGCCAAAGCCGCAATCCGGTCTTCAATGTCTGAAATCTCGTCGGTCGGATCGTCTTCGGTCATTGGATTCGGATCGAGGATGCCAAGTCAGAAACAAGATCAGTAGTCCGCATGAGCGAAGCAACATGCGGGTGTTGGATAGAAAACCCGGATGTCGCTACGCTCATCCGGGCTACAAGTCCCCTCACAACGGCAAATTGTCGTGCTTCTTCGCCGGCGTTTCCACCTTCTTGTCCTTCAGCATCGACAGCGCCCGCGCGATCCGCTTCCGGGTGGAGTGCGGCATGATGACGTCGTCGATGTAGCCGCGCTCGGCGGCGATGAAGGGGGACAGGAAGCGGTCTTCGTATTCCTTGGTGCGGGCGGCGATCTTGTCTGGGTCGCCGATGTCGGCGCGGAAGATGATCTCGACCGCGCCCTTGGCGCCCATCACCGCGATCTGGGCGGTCGGCCAGGCGTAGTTCATGTCGGCGCCGATCTCCTTGGAGGCCATGACGTCGAAGGCGCCGCCATAGGCCTTGCGGGTGATGATGGTGACCAGCGGCACGGTGCACTGCGAGTACGCAAACAGCAGCTTTGCGCCATGCTTGATCAGGCCGCCATATTCCTGCGCGGTGCCCGGCAGGAAGCCCGGCACGTCGACGAAGGTGACGATCGGGATGTTGAAGGCATCGCAAAAGCGAACGAAGCGCGCGGCCTTGCGCGAAGCGTCGGAGTCGAGCACGCCGGCCAGCACCATCGGCTGGTTTGCGACGAAGCCGACGGTGCGGCCGGCGATGCGGCCGAAGCCGGTGACGATGTTCTTGGCAAAAGCGTCCGCGATCTCGAAGAAGTCGCCCTCGTCCACGACCTTGAGGATTAGCTCCTTCATGTCGTAGGGCTTGTTCGGATTGTCCGGGATCAGTGTGTCCAAGGACATGTCGACCCGGCCGATGTCGTCGAAGCTCGGCCATTCCGGCACGCCGTCGGTGTTGTTGGACGGCAGGAAGTCGATCAGGCGCCGCATCTGCAACAGCGTCTCGACGTCGTTCTCGAACGCGCCGTCGGCGATGGAGGAGCGCGTGGCATGCACGGAAGCGCCGCCGAGCTCTTCCGCCGTGACGACCTCGTTGGTGACGGTCTTCACCACGTCGGGGCCGGTGACGAACATGTAGCTGGTGTTCTTCACCATGAAGATGAAGTCGGTCATCGCGGGCGAATAGACGTCGCCGCCGGCGCAGGGGCCCATGATGACGGAGATCTGCGGGATCACGCCGGAGGCGAGCACGTTGCGGCGGAACACGTAGGAATAGCCGGCGAGCGCTGCGACGCCCTCCTGGATGCGGGCGCCGCCCGCGTCATACAGGCCGATGATGGGCGCCCTCGCCTTCATCGCCATGTCCTGGAGTTTCGTGATTTTCAGCGCGTGCGTTTCCGAGAGCGACCCGCCGAACACGGTGAAGTCCTTGGCAAAGACAAACGTCTTGCGGCCGTTGACGGTGCCCCAGCCGGTGACGACGCCGTCGCCGGGCACCTTGTTCTTCTCCATGCCGAATTCGGTGGAGCGGTGCTCGACGAACATGTCGAATTCCTCGAACGATCCCTTGTCGAGCAAGAGCTCGATGCGCTCACGTGCGGTCAGCTTGCCGCGGGCGTGCTGCGCCTCGATGCGCTTCTCACCGCCGCCGAGCTTTGCGCCGGCGCGACGGTCTTCAAGGGCGTCCAGGATGTGTTTCATTTGCTCCCGCCAGTTCTTAAGTGATGCGGGGTTCTAACACGGCATTTTGCGAGCCGGAAAGCGCCTTTCGACCTCGCAGGGCTGCCTTGCCGCAGCGGGAAAGCGCAAGGAATTCAAAGTTTTGCCTGGGAGACGAGCATGACCGAAGGAACGGCCGAGGCCGGCGCGGCGACGGGCGGCGTCAACATCCTGCTGCGGCTGGAGGGACTGACCCTCTTCGTGGGCATGGTGATGCTCTACTGGGCCTGGGACGGCTCATGGCTCGTGTTCGCCCTGCTGTTCTTCGTCCCGGATCTGAGCTTCCTGGCATATCTGTCGGACGCCAAATTCGGCGCGCTGGTCTACAACGCCGCCCACAGCTACATGGCGCCGGTCGCGCTGCTGACGCTCGGCTTCGGCCTCGCCTCGCCGCTCACCCTGTCCATCGCCTTGATCTGGCTCGCCCATATCGGCATCGATCGGGCGCTGGGCTATGGCCTGAAATATTCGGCCGGGTTCGGCTTCACCCATCTCGGCCGGATCGGCCGGCAGAAGGACCACTGACGCAGTTGCAAATCTGGCTCGGCCCGGTTGACCGGGCGTGCCGATTCAGGCTTGCTCCAGGCTTGCGATCAGGCGCCGAATGTTGCGTGAGCTCAGTCGGTACGGCGGCGGTCATCATTTCCGGCTGCAAGCATCACCCCATGTCCGCGACGGTCGCTCCACTGCCGCCGAACCCATCGTCCGAAACCACCGACTTCCTGCGGCGCATGGCCAGCATGGTGTCGGGGCGGAACGGCGAGATGCTGCTGCGCGCGGCCGCGCTGATCGAGTCGCTGGCGCAGCGGGCGATGTCGGCGGAACGCCTCTATCACCGGGAGCACGAAGAGAACACGCGCAACAGCGAATTGCGCGAGGCCGGTGAGATGGCGTCCGACGCCATGGTCAAGAAAATCGACGGGCTGCGCAGCCAGCTTGCCGAAGTCACCGCGGCCGCGGCGGCCGAGCGCGCGGCATTCGATGCCGAGCGCGGCAAGCTGCTTGGCCTGATGCAGCACGCGGAGGGCCATATCGGCCAGCTCACAAGCGAGCTAAAGACGCTGCACGCCTCGCTCGACAGTTTGAACGAGACCGCCATCTCCGTGCCGATCGAGGTGCTGCGGCTGGCGCGCACCCAGTTCGATGTCCTCTCCGCCGGCTTTGCCCGCAAGGGCGACGTGATCTCGCAGGCGATGAGCGAGATCGGCGGTTTTGCGATCGACCAGGCGCTGACGGTGAAAAAGGCTGATCCCGCCTGAGGCCCGCGCAATCACATTCACGATTGGGCGTCATGCCCGGGCTTGTCCCGGGCATCCACGTGCTTGAAGCCGATGAGAAAGGTCGTGGATGGCCGGGACAAGCCCGGCCATGACGCGGGAGCGATCCGCGCGCATCAAATTGCCATCGCGCTAGACGCTTGCGTCGAGCTCGATCCGCATGTCGGCGGTAATCCAACGACTGCCGCCGAGTCGCGCAAGGCCGTGGAGGGATTTTTGCAAGCGCTGTTCAAGCTGGGGTAGCGCTGGGAAGCAGCTCGGCCTTGGGAGCCGGCGTCGGCGCCACATACTCCGTCATTGCGAGCGAAGCGAAGCAATCCAGAATCTCGCCGCGGAGGCAATCTGGATTGCGTCGTCGCAACGGCTCCTCGCAATGACGGAGGCTACGGCTCGCCCGGCTTGAACGGCTCCTGCTTGTCCGGCGGTACGGTCTCCTCCGCCATTGCCAGCAGCATCGCGACCATCACGTAATTGCCGGCGACCGCGGTGAGGTCGACAATCTGCTGGTCATTGAAGACCTTCTTCGCGCGCGCGTAAGTCTCGTCGGCGATCTTCCTGGTCGTGGTGAGCTCGGTGACGAAGTCGTAGACGACGGCCTCGTCCTCGGCCATCTTCGACGGCCGCTTGTTGGCCTTCAGCTCCGCGATGATGTCGGGCGACAAGCCCGCCTTCGCAGCGAGCGGCGCATGGGCGTACCACTCGACCTGCGAGCGCCATTGCCGCCCGATGATCAGGATCGCGAACTCGTTGAGCTTTGTCGGGACCGAGGTTTCCCAGCGCAGATAGTGGAACAGGTCGAACAGGCGCTGGCCGAGCACCGGGCTGCGGATCATCGGATTGTAGGGACCGCCGATGCCGACGCTCGAGACCTTCATGATCTGCTCGCCGAGCGGTTTCTGCTTGGCGTCGAGCTGGTCCATGGTGAGCTGCGGAAAGCGCGGCTCCTTGCTGGTGGCGGGACCGGCAAACATCGTGGCGGCGAGCCAGCCGCCCGCGGCAGCAAGCGTCAGCGACGACAGCCAGAGTGGCGTTGAGTTCATGTTGTCCTCCCGGTTTTTCTTGATCCGGAGGATGCTAGTCGAGCGGCACCGGCTTGGTAGCGCTAGATCGCGCCGATCTCGGCAAGGCAGGCTTGCGTCAGCGGCATGCGCTCGCCGACCAGACGCGGCTCCTTGCAGTCCATATTGAGCGCGAACACGGTGTGTGCTTCGCCCTTCTCCGCCCAGCCCACCATCCAGCCAAGCGACGGCTCGCCGCGCTCGGCGCCAAGCAGCCCTGACTTGGCGCGAATGACGCTATCGCCGACCTTGGTCACCGGCAGGATGTCAGCGACGAGATCCTGGCTGCGTTTGGAGATTGGCAGTGCGCGGCGGCGCAGCCTGTCAACGAAATCGACCTGCTCGACCGGATCGATGCGCAAGGCGCCGGTGAGCCAGAACTGGTCGATGCCGCCGCCGATGTCGCGATTGCCGTAGTCGAACAGATCGACGTATTTTTGCATGCGCTCCTGTCCGATCCGACGCGCGATCTCCTGATAGACCGGTACCGCGCTCACGAGAATCGCGCTGCGCAGCGTGTGATCCTTGTTCCAGGCCTCGATCGGACGCTTCACGCCATCCCAGGGAAATACGTCCTTGTCGGGATCGGCGACGACGCCAGTTTCGAGCGCGATCAGCGAGTTCGGTATCTTGAAGGTCGAAGCCGGCAGCTTCGCCTCGCCCGAACGTTCCTTGTCGCTCGCGATGACCAGATAATCCTCGACCTTGTAGCCGACGAACGTCCCGGCCGTGCCGAGGTCGGTGAAGCGCTTTGCGAGGCTGTCACGGATTTCATTTCGCGGCGGCGCGACATGGGCGAGTGCGCGCGACGGCAGGATCGCGGTTGCGGCGAGAAGACCGAGAGTCGAACGGCGGGTGAGCACTGGCGGTGTCCGTTTACGCGATGAAGAAGGCCCCGACCATGCAGCCGCTATCGTGGTGAAACGATGACAGGTTATTTCTTGAGCATGATCTCTTCGAAAAACCGCTGCACACTTTTGCGGATCATGCTCTACCGCCTACCCGACAGCCGCAGCACGAACACCAGCACTTCGGCGACGGCCTTGTAGAGGTCGGGCGGGATCTCTTCGCCAAGCTCGACCTTGGAGAGCGCACCGGCCACGATCTCGTTTTCCTCGATCGGGATGTCGTTGGCCTTGGCGATCTCGACGATCTTTTCGCCGATCGTGCCCTTGCCCTTGGCGACGACGACAGGCGCGTTGCTGCCCTTCTCGTAATGAAGCGCAATCGCTAGCTTCGACGGGTCGCTCATGTGGCGCGATCCAGGAAGTGGCCGGCACGGGTCGGTGCGGGCTGTGGCGGGGTGCCATCGCGAACCAGGATGTCGCCGGGCTTGAGCTCGGCCCTGGTCAGGGCCTGGTTGAGCTCACCGATTCCGGCGCGAAGCTGCTGTGCGGTCGCCGGCCGCTCCGCCCACATCCGCACGAAGGTCGTGTCGCCGTTCAGGGTAATCAAAGCGTGCACGGGGCCGGCCGGCTCGACACTGAGTGTGAAGCGCGCGCGCCAGGCGCGCCCGGCGGGATCGGCGGATTCATTGCCGCCGTCGCGCGAGATCTCGAACTGCGCCATTGCCGTGCCCTGCGGCGTCGCGAATGGAATCTCGAAATTCCACTGCGGCACGGTCGGATCGATCCTGTGACCGCTGGCATCGGTGCGATCGGGGAGCGAAGCGACCTGGAGCAAGGTCTGGCGCGCGATCGCGGCATCGGTATCATCGAGCAACCGATGCACGGTCGCGGCGAGCGGCGTATCGGGCGCGAGTGACGGCGAGGCGATGGATTGCGGCGACGGTAATGCGCCGCGAACCGGCGGTGGCGTCGCGCGCGCGGCGGCTTCGAAAATTTGTCCGTCGGGCACGGCTTTGTTCGAGCCCGGCAAATTGCCCATCATGCGCGGCAGGTTTTGCGTGATCTCTTGCAGGAGGCTCGCGGCAAGGCCCGCAGATATGGTTCGCGGCATCGCAGCCTGCGGCGCACCGCCAGCTATGTCCGCCAGCACAGCGGCCGCGAGATTGGCGCTGCGCGGCATTTGCGGTGATTGGGCGATCTCGGGTTCCGTTGCGGGCAAGGCGGCCTGTGCAGCCTGCGTCTGCGCGGTAGCGACCTGCGGTGTTGCCCCGGTACCGGCTGGAAGGGTGGCACCTTGCGTCTGTGGCGCCGTCTCGAGCGTTGCCAGCGTCTGCCGCAGCACCAGAAGCGCGGCTTTCAAATCCGGCATCGTGGCGGAGGACGGCGTCGCGCCTGCGGCGAGCGAGGCCTCTAGGAGCAGCCCGGATCTCTGGAAAGCGGATTCGACGTCGCCGCCATCGAGCCCGGTGTTGAGCGGCGTCTGCTGCGCCAGCACGCCCAGCATCGCCTGCTTCAGCCCCGCCGGAAGATCGCTGCCGGTGACCACCGCGGCCAGATTGGCGAACAGCGGCGCCTGGCTGCCCTGTTTTGTGACCGCCTCGGCCGAAGCTGCGGTAACGGCGACCTGCTCCGATGGCGTCAGCACGTTGCGTCCCGCGCCCGCCGACGGAGCAAGCGAGGGGCTGTCAACCAGCGAGGCCGCAGCAGGCGTCAGCGTGACCTGATCGGCGGCCGCCTCGCCTGCCCCGCCCATGACGGCGAGCCGGATGGTGCCGCCGTTCTGCGACACCGCAAGCTGAAGATTTTGTCCTGGTGTCAGCGCCACCTCGGACAGCACATCCATCGAGAGGTTGGCGATCGCGATCCGCACCAGATTATCGGCGAGCACGCTGACCACTCTGGCGTCGACGACGCTGCCGGCCTGCAGCACAAGATCGGGCGTCGCCGCGTCAGCAACAGGGCTGGCGGCACTGACGGGAAGAATCGAGCTTATCGGCGTCGGCATCGCGAGGGGCCCGGGGAGCGCAGGTCCTACCCTAAGGCCGCCCTCGTAAACCTCTCGTTAAGGACCCTTGGCCGCGGGCGGCCTCACGGCGTTCAAAACCGCCACGGCAGCCTCGAAATCCCGCAGACGGGCAGCGCGGCGGCCGGCCGCTTCTTCGTCCACGCCCCATTTCTCGGCGTTCCAGTCCTCGTCGACATAAGCCGCCGCCCAGACCTGGCCGGCGTCCCGTACGCCATGGGCCAGCGCCAGCGCCAGCAGGGCCGAGCCGGTCAGAGTGGTGATCACGTGGAGGGCGGCGACCGACCAGGCATCCCCCGGCAGCGCCG
The DNA here is from genome assembly GCF_040547675.1 of Bradyrhizobium sp. RT6a. Classification (NCBI taxonomy): domain Bacteria; kingdom Pseudomonadati; phylum Pseudomonadota; class Alphaproteobacteria; order Hyphomicrobiales; family Nitrobacteraceae; genus Bradyrhizobium; species Bradyrhizobium sp. RT6a. The sequence goes on along the minus strand of NZ_JBEPQC010000002.1, from coordinate 855,902 downwards.
CACGTGCGGCCTGGAGCGCCTCCGCCGGCTGCGTCACATGCATGACGCCTTCGGACAGGATGAAATGCGCGCCCAGCGTCTCCGCGGCCCAGAACAGCACGGGATCCCAATGCGCGGCCTCCCGGGCGACAAGTCCCTCGGGATGGCCGGCGCGGTAGAACAGCAGATCGGACTGGAGGTATTTTGCGAGGTCTTCCGTGACGAGATCGACGCGGTCGACGACACCCTCGACCACGCTGTTGGCGATCCGCGTCAGCGGCATGGTCATGGGATTGATCGTCTCTTTCCGATCCGCCCATTCCGCGGCGACTGCGTCGGCTAGCGCGCGCGACGGGATCACCACCTGGCGGCCGGAGGGCGTCCGGATCGCCTTTCCATCGAGCGTGATGGCGAAGCCGCCTTCGGCCTCGGCCACCCCCACCTCCTTGTAGAAGCGCTTGCGCAACGGCACACGCGAGGCCTGGCGGACCGCCTCTTGCGGATCGAGCGGGGATCGCCCCGCAACTTCATCGAACAATTCGCGCATCTGGTTTTCGGCCCTGATCACTCAATGCTAGGCTTGTAAGGTAAGAGCGGCGACCGATAAAGCGAGCGGCAGGTATGAGGGAACTTGCGGGCATTGTGGCTCTGCTAGCCGGGTTTGGGTCGGCCGCGGCGCAGGCCGGCTTTCGGACTCCGGAATCGGTGGTCCGCAACGTCTACGCTCATTACGGCCAAGGCGCGCCGGAGCTCTCAAAAGGCCTGCCGCGGGATGCCGCCACCGCCCGGCAATTCTTCGACCCCTCCTTGCGCAAGGTGTGGTCCGCGCCGCAGGTCGCGCCCTACGATTTTCTGGTGCAGAGCCCGAGCTGGAAGCTCGGCCCCGTCGCCATCGCGGTCATTCGCAGGCAATACGACAAGACCTATGTCGCGGCGAATTTTGACAACCGCGGCCGGCCGGTGACATTAAATTTCATCCTGGTCAGCGGGCCCGAGGGCTGGTTGATCACGGATGTCGAGAGCCCGCACGACAGCCTGCGGATGTTTCTGGAGCAGTTTCGGAATTGAGCGGGCTTCATTATTCGGGGCGCAGCGAAGCAACCCGATCGCAAACTCAACTACTCTTCCGGCGCGTTCTCGATCGGATCAAATCTCGTTGCATCGAGCCCGAGCAGGTTCCACGACTGCTGCATGTGCTGCGGTAGCGGCGCGGTGGCATCGATGAAGCCGCCGCGCGGATGCGGAATGACGATGCGGCGCGCCAGCAGATGCAGCCGGTTTTGCAGGCCGCCTGGCAGTTGCCAGTTCTCGATGTTGAAATATTTGGGATCGCCGACGATGGGGTGACCGATATGTTCCATGTGGGCGCGCAGCTGGTGGGTGCGTCCCGTCACCGGCTTCAGCGACACCCAGGTCAGCTTGTTGCCGGCGGTTTCGACCACCGCATAGTACGTTACCGCGTGGCTTGCGCCCTCGTCGCCATGCTGGGCGATGCGCATGATGGTGTCGTCCTCGCTCTCCTCCTTGGCAAGGAAGGTCGAGATGCGGCCCTGCTTCGGCTTCGGTAGTCCCGGCACCAGCGCCCAATAGGTTTTTCGCGCCGACCGCGAACGGAACGCGCCGGTCAGATGCGAGGCGGCAAAGCGGGTCTTGGCGACCAGGAGACAGCCCGACGTCTCCCTGTCGATGCGGTGCACGAGGCGCGGCTTCTGGCCCTTGGAATCGCGCATCACCTCCAGCATCTGATCGATGTGTCGCGTCATGCCCGAGCCGCCCTGCACGGCGAGACCGGCCGGCTTGTTCAGCACGAGAACGTCGTCGTCCTCGTAAATCGTCATCTCCTTCAGCGCGGCAAGCGTCTTTTGCGCCGCCTCCGACTGCGGGTTGGGCGCCTTCGGCGTGTCGAGCTTCAGCGGCGGAATGCGAACGCTCTGACCCTCCTCCAGGCGGTCCTTGCTGTCGACGCGCTTGCCGTCGACGCGCAGTTCGCCTTTGCGAACGACGCGCTGGATGTGGGAGAACGACAGGCCGGGAAAGTGCGCCTCAAGGAAGCGATCGACGCGCATGTTGTTCTCGTCGGCTGTCACCTTGACGGTCTGCACCTTGGCCGGCAGCAATGCCTCGACGGGCTTTGCCGGTGCAGCCTTTTCCGGTTCGGCTTTGGGCGCGCGCCGCTCGACGCGATCGCTGGCAAAGCGCGGCGGCTTCGTGCCCGGCTTGCCGCCCGGCCGCGGCCCTGCCGCCTTCGCGCTGCGCGCCTTGAACGGACGTGCCTCCTTGCGTTCATCGCGCGAACGGGGCTTTGGATCGGTTCTTTTGATGCGGCGGCTCATGGTGCCTGCCTAGCTCAAAAGCGGCCTCACGTCACGGCGAAATGGCGATTTGGCTTCAGCCGCCCCGCTCCTTCCGCAACTTGGCCCAATAATCCAGCCGCTTCCTGATCTCCCGCTCGAACCCGCGGTCCGGCGGGTCGTAGAAGGTCTGGCGGCCCAGGGCCTCCGGAAAGTAGTCCTGGCCGGAAAAGGCGTCGGGGGCGTCGTGGTCGTATTCGTACGACGCGCCGTAGCCTTCCGACTTCATCAGCTTGGTCGGCGAGTTGAGAATGTGTTTCGGCGGCAGCAGTGAGCCGGCCTGCTTTGCGACCTGCATCGCCTTGCCGAAGGCGGTGTAGACGGCATTCGATTTCGGTGCGGTGGCGAGATAGACCACCGCCTGCGCGATCGCAAGCTCGCCTTCGGGATGACCGAGGAAGTCGAAGGCGTCCTTGGCGGAGTTGGCAATGACCAGCGCCTGCGGATCGGCAAGCCCGATATCCTCGACCGCCATGCGCACGACGCGGCGGGCCAGAAACAGCGGATCCTCGCCGGCATCGAGCATGCGCGCGAGATAATACAGCGCGGCATCGGGATCAGAGCCCCGCACCGACTTATGCAGCGCCGAGATCAAATTGTAATGGCCGTCGGCCGACTTGTCGTAGATCGGCGCGCGGCGCTGCAATATCTCCTGCAACTGCGCGGCGTCGAAAATCTCGTCCTTGCGCGCGGCGCGCCAGACTTCCTCGACGAGCGTCAGCGACGCGCGGCCGTCGCCATCGGCCATGCGCACCAGCACGGCGCGCGCTTCCTCGTCGAGCGGCAGCTTGCGGCCCTCGACCTCCTCGGCATGCGCAAACAGCTTTTCGATCGCGGTCGCGTCGAGCGAGCGAAACACCAGCACACGCGCGCGGGACAGAAGCGCCGCATTGAGCTCGAAGGACGGATTTTCGGTGGTGGCGCCGACCATCACCACGGTGCCGTCTTCCATGACGGGCAGAAACGAATCCTGCTGGGCGCGGTTGAAGCGATGCACCTCGTCGACGAACAGCAGCGTGCCCTTCCCCATCTCGCGGCGTGCACGCGCGGCCTCAAAGGCCTTCTTCAAATCGGCGACGCCGGAGAACACCGCGGAGATCTGCTCGAAATGCAAATCGGTGGCGTCCGCGAGCAGCCTCGCGACCGTGGTCTTGCCGGTGCCGGGCGGGCCCCAGAACACCAGCGAGCCCAGCGTGCGCGTCTCCAGCATGCGCGTCAGCGCGCCGTCGGGACCCAGGATGTGATCCTGGCCGACGACCTCCGAGAGCGCGCGCGGTCGCAGCCGATCCGGCAGCGGATGCGGAGCCTCGTGATCGAGCCCCGCCGCGGCGAAGAGAGTTGGCGTCTCCTGTGGTCGCTTCGGACTCATCCGCCCAGCGTGACGTTGATCTGCTGGCCGCCGCGCACCAGCGTGATGCGCCAGATGCGTTGGCGCTCGGCCGCCGCCTTTTCGAGATCGCTTGTCTTGCTGATCTTTTGGTTGTTGACCGCCAGGATGACGTCGCCCTTCTGAAAGCCGACATTCGCGGCCGCGCTGTCGCCGCCGAGATCGGTGACCACGACGCCTTCGGTGTCGGCGTCCAGATGCAGCTCGTCGGCGAGCGCCGGGGTGATGGTCGAGACCTTCGCGCCTTGCAGAGGCGAGCGCGCGGTGATGACGAGCTCGTTGCGGCCGGTATCGGGCGCGGCATCCAGCGCCACCGTCAGCTTGACCGGCTTGCCGCCGCGCTGCACGTCGATCTGCGCCGTGCCGCCGAGCGGCCGTGTGGCGAAGCGATAGTCGAAAGCGTTGGGATCATCCACGGTCTGGCCGTCGATCGAGACGATCAGGTCGGAGGATTTCAGCCCGGCCTTGGCCGCCGGTCCGTTCGGAACGACGCTTGCGACCAGCGCACCGGTCGGCGAACGCAGGCCGAGGCTCTCGGCGATCTCCGGCGTCACCGCCTGCAGCTTCGCGCCGAGCCAGGGCCGCTTTACCGCCTTGCCGCCACCCTTGGCGGAGGCGACGACGACGCGCACCATGTTGGCGGGGATCGCGAAGCCGATGCCCTGCGAGCCGCCGGAGCGCGAATAGATCGCCGTGTTGATGCCCGCGAGCCGGCCGTTCATGTCGACCAACGCGCCGCCGGAATTGCCGGGGTTGATCGCCGCGTCGGTCTGGATGAAAAATTGGTAGTCGGTGATACCGACCTGCGTGCGCGCCAAGGCCGAGATGATGCCGTGAGTCACGGTCTGGCCGACGCCGAAGGGATTGCCGATCGCCATCACGACGTCGCCTACCAGCAGCTCGTCCGAATTGGTGAATTCGAGAGCCGGAAACTTCTCCTTGGTGTCCTTCAGACGCAGAACCGCGAGATCGCTGCGAGAGTCCTTCAGCACGATCTCGGCCTCGAACTCACGTTTGTCCGACAGCGACACCTTGACCTGGTCGGCGCCTTCGATGACATGGACGTTGGTGACGACGAGCCCGGACGCATCGACGATCACGCCCGAACCGAGCGAGCGCTGCACCTGCTCCTGCTGCTGGCCGGGCACGCCGAAGAAGCGGCGGAAGATCGGGTCGTCGAGCAGCGGATTGCGGTTCTGCACCACCTTGGCGGCATAGACGTTGACGACTGCCGGCTGCACCCGCTGCACGATCGGCGCATAGGACAGCCGCAGTTCGGCGGGCGAGGACGGCACTCGGCGGTCTTGCGCGGCGGCCGGATTGACGTTGGCCGAAAAGGCTATGCACAGCGCCGTGACGACGGCGGTCCAGGTCGATCGAAACATTCCTACCTCTTGGAAAAGACGCCGGAATATAGGCGCGTTCGCCCCCCAATAGAAGGCGCCCGGCGGCATATTCGGCCCCCTTTTGGTGTGTCCGGCCTGCAAGCTCCGCGTGCCAAATGGCAATTTGGCGGGGCTGTGGATTGGCATGATGTGCGTCATCTTGCATGGTGGTGCAAGGCGGATTCGGTTGCGACGAATTTACACCACTGGGAACCGCGCAACCGGGCGCAGCGTCGCGGGGCAGTCATCGATCATATCTAGGCTCTCCGGCAGCGACTTGGGGAAGTTCGTCAAACGATGGAGTCATGACGTGAGCAGGACAAGAATTGCAGCCACGGCGATTGGTCTCGCCGCCGCACTGGCAGCCTCGCAGGCCCAGGCCCAATCGGCGAGCAGCAGTGACCAGGAGATCGCGCTCCTGAAGCAGCAGTTGAAGATGCTGGAGCAGAAGCTCGACAAGCTCCAGAGCCAGACCGCCGCGAACACTGCCGCTGCGGCAAAGGCCAGGACCGAAGCCAAGGCGGAGGCGAAAGCCGAAGCGCGTTCCGAAGCGAAGGCCGCGGTCGCCAACGCCAACGCGGCGATCCCGCTCAAGGGACCGGCGCCCGCATCCGGCGTCGTCGTGACGATGCCGAATAACCGGCCGACCATCTGCACTGCCGATGGGGCAAACTGCGTCGGGATCACAGGCCGCGTGCATTGGGATGTCGGCGGCTACGACTATCGGCCCAACACGGCGGCAACCGTGCCGCAAAAGCTCGACAGCGGCGAGAATGTCCGCCGCGCGCGCATCGGTCTCGCCGGCAAGTTCTTCCACGACTGGAATTTCGCGCTGGTCTACGACTTCGGCGGCTCCTCCGACGGGTTTGGCGGCGCAGCTCCGGGTTCGCTGCCCGGCGGCGGCGTCTCCGGCGTCGAGAATGCCTATCTCAGCTACACCGGCCTGAAACCGTTCGGCGGCAAGATGGCCATCGAGGGCGGCATCATGGACCTGCCCTACACTCTCGATGAGGCCACGAGCTCCAACGACATCATGTTCATGGAGCGCGCCTCAGCCGGCATCGTCGCCACCAGCATCGCAGCGGGCGACTTCCGCTCGGCGATCGGCACGCGCTGGTACAACGACCAGCTCTGGATCGGCGGCTATGTCACGGGACCCTCGACCGGCGCGATCCATTCGGCGTCGAGCGTAGCACCGAACGGTGCTTCCGAGCAGTATGGCGCCGTCGCCCGCGTTGCCGGCCAGGTCGTCAGCGGCAAGGATTACTCGCTGCATCTTGGCGGAAACGCCGAATGGCTGATCCAGCCGTCGCGCAACATGGTGACGGGCGCACAGACGGTGACACTCAGCGACCGCCCGGAACTGCGCATCGATCCCACGGCACTGGCCACGACCGGCGCAATCGCCAATGCCTCCGGCGCGCAGGTCTACAGCGTTGAAGCGGCCGCCACCTATGGACCGCTGATCCTGCAAGGCGAGTATTTCTGGTACAACATCGATCGGAGCGCCAATACCGGCCTGCCGCCGCTGGGTGCGCCGAGCCTCAAATTCCAGGGCGGCTACGCGCAGGCCGGCTACGTGCTGACAGGCGAGGGTCGCAGCTATAATGCGGCGAATGCGGCCTATGGCGGCGTCAAGCCGGCGCATCCGTTCTCGCTCGAGGGCGGCGGCTGGGGTGCGTGGGAAGTCGCGGGACGCTTCTCCACGATTGACCTCAACGATCAACTCGGGACCGCCACTGGCATCGCAGGCGGTCGGCAGACCGTCTACACGGCGGCGCTGAACTGGTATGTCAACGGCAACGTCCGTTTCATGCTGGACTATTTGCATGGCACGGTGTCGAGGCAGGCCTCGCCGATCTCGACCGCCGATGTCGGCTCGAAGTTCGATGCGGTCGCGATGCGGACGCAGTTCGCGTTCTAGGTCTCGCCTGTCGTCCCGGGGCGCGCAAAACGCGGACCCGGGACCCCGCATCTGCAACGCCGCTATCTGAAGGAGACAAGCCATGAAGGCCGTTGGTTACAAGAAGTCGCTTCCGATCGAGGAACAGGACGCGCTGTTCGATTTCGAGACCGCTAAGCCCGAACCCAAGGGCCGTGATATCCGCGTGGCCGTGAAGGCGATCTCGGCCAATCCGGTCGACTACAAGGTGCGCAAGCGCGCCGCCCCGCCCGAGGGGGAAACGAAGATTTTGGGCTATGACGCGGCCGGCGTGATCGAAGCCGTCGGTCCCGACGTCACGTTGTTCAAGCCGGGCGACGAGGTATTTTACGCCGGCTCGATCCTGCGCCAGGGCACCAATTCCGAATTCCATCTGGTTGACGAGCGTATCGTCGGCAACAAGCCGAAGAGCCTGTCGTTCGCGCAGGCAGCCGCCCTTCCCCTCACCTCCATCACCGCCTGGGAGCTGTTGTTCGACCGGCTTGGTGCGGTGCCCGGCAAGAGTGTCGATCCGCGTACGCTCTTGATCACGGGCGGCGCCGGCGGTGTCGGCTCGATCCTGATCCAGCTCGCCCGCCGCCTCACCGGGCTGACGGTGCTCGCGACCGCGACGCGGCCGGAATCGCAAAAATGGTGCCTCGATCTCGGCGCGCATGCGGTGATTGACCACGGTAAGCCGATGAAGGAGCAGATCGAGAAGCTCAAGCTGCCGCCCGTCGCGCTGGTGGCGAGCCTCACCTTCACGGACCAGCACTACAAGAGCATCGCCGATTTGATGGCGCCACAGGGGCGGTTCGGTCTGATCGACGATCCCCCGGAATTCACCATGAGCACGTTCAAGGGCAAGGCGATCTCGGTGCACTGGGAATCGATGTTCACGCGCTCCTCGTTCCAGACCGCCGACATGATCGCGCAGCATCATCTGCTGAACGACGTCGCCGACCTCATCGACAAGGGCGTCTTGCGTACCACGCTCGACCAGACCTTTGGCACGATCAATGCGGCCAATCTCAAGCGCGCGCACGCGCTGCTCGAGAGCGGCAAGTCGCGCGGCAAAATCGTGCTGGAGGGGTGGTAGGTCTTAGCGCGAAGCGGGCGCCGCATTCGTCTCCGGTGGACGCGTCGCCCGCTCGATAAAGCCCTTGGCGAGCGCGTGGTAGATCCCTTCCTCGCAGATCATCCGCGATGTGGCATGTGCAATCAGGGCGGCGGCCATCAACGGCACCACCATGGCATGGTTATCGGTCATCTCGGTCACGATGACGAAAGCGGTGATCGGCGCCTGCACCACACCGGCAAAATAGGAGACCATGCCGAGCAGCATTATCGCGCCGAGCGGAGCATCGTGGAAGAAGGACGCGATGTTGCTGCCGAGGCCGGCTCCAACGGCGAGTGACGGCGAAAAAATTCCGCCGGGTATGCCACTGATTGCCGCGAAGGTGGTGGCAAGCAGCTTGAGGACGCCGAAGCCCTGCGGCAGCGGTGCATCATGCTCGAGGGCCGTCTTTACCTGCTGGTAGCCCGTGCCATAGATCGTATCGCCGGATATAAGGCCGCAGATCGCGACCGCCAATCCGCACGCGAGCGCGAACCACAATGGGTGGCCCTTGACCGCACGCCCGAACGGATGGGCGAAGCCGCGCGCCATGACGATGACGATACGGCTGAAGATGCCGCCGGCGAAACCGCCGACCACGCCGCATACCGGAACTGCCAACCAGTCTGTGCCGCGGGCAAGAGACGTCGCACTGCTGCCGAAATAGGCGTAGTTGCCCATCAGCGCGAGCGAGGTCAGGCCGGCCGCGATCACCGCCGCGATGATGAGACTGCTGGTACGCGTCTCGAAAGCCCGGCTCATCTCCTCGATGCCGAAAACGATCCCCGCCAGCGGGGTGTTGAAGGCGGCCGCGACGCCGGCGGCCGCGCCGGCCAGGATCAATCCCGGCTGGCGGCGTGGCGAGACGCGTCCGAGCGCGAACATGATGGAAGCGCCGACTTGAACGCTCGGTCCTTCCCTACCGACGGAGCCACCGCACAGCAGACCGAACAAGGTGAGGATCACCTTGCCGATCGCGATTCGGATCGAGACCAGGCTCTCGCGCGCCGTCTGGTCGGTCAGATGCCGTGCGGCGATCGCCTGAGGAATGCCGCTGCCCTGTGCGTTCGGGAACAGCCGGGTGGTCAGATAGGCCGAGAGCATGAAGCCGAGAGGTGTCACCGCGAGCACGGCGTAGCGCGACTGGGCCAGCAGCAGCGCAAAGGCGTGCTGGGCGAAATCGGCGAGTTGCGCCAGCGCCACCGCCGCGGCGCCAACCCCGATCCCACCGAGCACGAAGATCGCCCGCCGCTGCCATCGCGCGGATGTCAGCCTGAACAGGCGTTTATGGCGGGTCGACAGGGGCCAGAGCATGAGCCGGAGTTTTAGCCGGTCACGTCGCAAATTGAAGGGGCAAGCGAGCAGACCAGCTAGACTGGAACCACGCCTTCGACAAACATCAACCGCCGCTCCAGCGCGGTCCGCCGCAGCTTGAGCGCCTCCGCATATTCCGGCGACGCGTACCATTCGCGCGCGCGTTCGACCGAGGGAAACTCTACGATGATAATGGTCTTGGGCGGCGGGCCGCCCTCCACCACCTCAGCGGCACCGCCGCGCGCGAGGTAGCGGCCGCCATATTGCGCGATGGTTTGCGCCGCCAGCGCGCGATAGGCCTCCATTGCGGCCTGATCGCGCACCTCGACCTCCGAGATCACATAGGCCGGCATGAGCTGATCTCAGGCAATCGTGTTGACGATGCCGCCCTCGGCACGCAACGCCGCGCCGTTGGTAGCGGAAGCTTCCTTCGAAGCCGCATAAACCACCATGTTGGCGATTTCGTCGACGCTGGCGAAGCGCTGGAGCAGCGAGCTTGGGCGATGCTGTTTGACGAAATTGGCCGCGGCCTCATCGACCGACTGGCCGTTCTGCTTGGCAAGATCCTTCACGAAGGTCTCGACGCCTTCCGACATCGTCGGGCCCGGCAGCACGGAATTGACGGTGACGCCGGTGCCGCGTGTGAGCTGCGCCAGGCCGCGCGCGACCGAGAGCTGGGCCGTCTTGCTCACGCCATAGTGGATCATCTCGACGGGAATGTTGAGCCCGGACTCCGACGAGATGAAGACGATTCGGCCCCAGTTACGCTTGAGCATGCCGTTCATATACGCGCGCGAGAGACGCACGCCGCTCATCACGTTGACCTCGAAGAAGCGACTCCAGTCCTCGTCCGGAATGTCGAAAAAATCTTTCGGCTCGAAGATGCCGGCATTGTTGATGAGGATGTCGACGTCTGGCAGCGCCGCGGCCAGCGCCTTGCAGCCGGCAGCGGTCGAGACGTCGGCGGCGATGCCGCGGATCTTGGCCCCCGCTCCCTCCAGCTTGCGCACGGCCGCATCGACCTTGTCCTGGCCGCGTCCGTTGATCACGACGCTCGCACCCGAGCCGGCAAGGCCCTTGGCGATGGCGTGGCCGATCCCGGCGGTCGAGCCGGTCACGAGGGCGGTCTTTCCGGAAAGGTCGATGTTCATGCGTGATCTCCGTTGATGCTGACGGAGATATTGGGCGCTACCGGCACGATAGCAATCGGCACTCACCGACGCGTGAGGAACGGGACCTAACGAACAAGGACGGCCAATAAAAAAGCGGCGCCCGAAGGCGCCGCTTTCTGAAAACTCTCTACCGGTCGGCTTACGCCGCCTCGGCTTCCTTTTCCTGCACCGGACCGGAGTCCTGGCCCTTGGCATCAACGTCACGATCGACGAACTCGATCACGGCCATCGCGGCGTTGTCGCCGTAGCGGAAGCCGGCCTTGATGATGCGGGTGTAGCCGCCCTGGCGATCCTTGTAGCGGGGCGCGAGCGTGTCGAACAGCTTCCGGACCTGATCCTTGTCGCGCATCTCGGAGATGGCCTGGCGGCGCATGGCCAGCCCGCCCTTCTTGCCGAGGGTAATCAGCTTCTCGACGATCGGACGCAATTCCTTCGCCTTCGGCAGCGTGGTGACGATCTGCTCGTGCTTGATCAGCGCGGCGCACATGTTGGCGAACATCGCGCGGCGATGCTCGGCGGTGCGGTTGAGCTTACGATGAACCTTGCCGTGACGCATTTTTTCATTCCTTGAATTTCATTCGTCGCGACGGTTCGTCGGACCAGTTGCTCAGGTGGGCTGCCTGCGTTCGCCCGCTAAGGCGCGATGAATTCGCGCCTTAGCCTGTTGTCGTTCGGATCAGTAGTGATCCTCGAAGCGCTTGGCGAGCTCGTCGATATTCTCCGGCGGCCAGCCCGGCACTTCCATGCCGAGGTGCAGACCCATCTGGGCCAGCACTTCCTTGATCTCGTTCAGCGACTTGCGGCCGAAGTTCGGAGTGCGGAGCATTTCCGCTTCGCTCTTCTGCACGAGGTCGCCGATGTAGACGATGTTGTCGTTCTTCAAGCAATTGGCCGAACGCACCGACAGCTCGAGTTCGTCCACCTTCTTGAGGAAGGCCGGGTTGAAGGCGAGGTCCGGGATGATCTCCTGGGCGACTTCCTTGCGCGGCTCTTCGAAGTTGACGAACACGTTGAGCTGATCCTGCAGGATGCGCGCGGCGTAGGCCACGGAATCATCCGGCGTCAGCGCGCCGTTGGTCTCGATTGTCATGGTCAGCTTGTCGTAGTCGAGGATCTGGCCCTCGCGGGTGTTCTCGACCTTGTAGGAGACCTTGCGGACCGGCGAGTACAGGCTGTCGACCGGGATCAGGCCGATCGGCGCGTCCTCGGGGCGGTTGCGCTCGGCGGGAACGTAGCCCTTGCCGGTTGCGACCGTGAACTCCATGCGGATCTCGGCGCCCTCGTCGAGCGTGCAGATCTGCAGGTCGGGATTGAGCACGACGACGTCGCCCACGGTCTGGATGTCGCCGGCGGTGACGACGCCCGGGCCGGACTTCTTGACGACCATGCGCTTGGGGCCTTCGCCCTGCATCTTGATCGAGATGTCCTTGATGTTGAGCACGATGTCGGTGACGTCCTCACGGACGCCCGCGATCGAGGAGAACTCGTGCAGCACGCCGTCGATGTGCACCGACTGCACCGCCGCGCCCTGGAGCGAGGACAGCAGGATGCGGCGCAGCGCGTTGCCGAGCGTCTGGCCGAAGCCGCGCTCGAGCGGTTCGGCGACGATGGTCGCGAAACGGGTCGGATCGCTGCCGGGCTGTACCTGCAGCTTGTTCGGCCGAATCAGTTCTTGCCAATTTTTCTGGATCGTCACTGTTTCACCCATACAGGCCAGTCAGACTGCTGTTGCAGGCACTGGCGTTGGAGAAAGGCCGCAGATCATTTCCACGGCTTTGCAAAAAATCATTGCGGGCGCCAATGCGCCCGCAATTTGGTATCAAACGCGCCGACGCTTGCGGGGACGGCAACCGTTGTGCGGGATCGTGGTCACGTCACGGATCGAGGTGACGGTGAAGCCCGCGGCCTGGAGCGCCCGGAGCGCCGATTCGCGGCCCGAACCGGGACCGGCGACTTCGACTTCCAGCGTGCGCATGCCGTGCTCCTGCGCCTTCTTCGACACGTCCTCGGCGGCAACCTGTGCGGCATACGGGGTCGACTTGCGCGAGCCCTTGAAGCCCATCGTGCCGGCGGAGGACCAGGCAATCGTGTTGCCCTGCGCGTCGGTGATGGTGATGGTCGTGTTGTTGAACGACGAGTTCACGTGCGCGACGCCGGAGGCGATGTTCTTGCGCTCACGACGACGAACGCGGGTGGCTTCCTTGCCCATAGACTACCTTTCCTGAAGATCTCAAACGCCGCCGTAATGCCAGCGGCTACACCTGTGGAACGAAAGGCGCGTGGCGAACGGGTCATCCCCTTTCGCCACACGCCGTGATTGGATGCGAAAACTTACTTCTTCTTGCCGGCGATGGCCTTGGCCGGACCCTTGCGCGTACGCGCATTGGTGTGGGTACGCTGGCCACGCACCGGCAGACCGCGACGATGGCGCAGGCCGCGGTAGCAGCCGAGATCCATCAGACGTTTGATGTTGATGCCGACCTCACGACGCAAATCGCCCTCGACGAGATAGTCGCGGTCGATCACTTCGCGGATCTGAAGCACTTCGGCGTCGCTGAGCTGATTGACCCGACGATCGTCTGGGATCTTGACCTTCTCCATGATCTCACCGGCGATCTTCTGGCCGATGCCATGGATGTACTGGAGCGCGATCAGCACGCGCTTGTTGGTCGGGATGTTCACGCCGGCAATACGGGCCACGGCCTTCTCTCCTGTCGCCGATTCCTCGTCAGGAATCGCGCTTTAAGTGCTTGGTTTCTCGGGCAGGTGTTCACAAACGCGAACACGACGCCCACCCCTGGTCTTCCTGGGGCCCGGCATCGTTTGAAACTATCCGACTTGGATGCGGGGCTTATTAGGGGATTCAGGGGGCTTTCGTCAACCGCTGCTACCGCTTAGCTCGCTTTTTCGTGACCTTTTTTGCGGCCTTTTTGGCACCTTTTTTGACAGCCTTCCTGGCGGTCTTCTTGGCTGCCTTCTTCCTCCCTGCCTTCTTCACGGCTTTCTTGCCGGTTTTCTTGGCCGCCTTCTTGGGACCCGTCACGGTCTTTTTAGCCGCCTTCCTGGATTTGGCGGCCTTTTTGGCCGTCTTCGCCGGCTTTTTAGCCGATTTCGTCGCCGCCTTGGCCTTTTTAGCCGGGGCGGCCTTGGCCGCGCTGCGGGCGCGGGTCTTGGGCTCGACCGCCCCGAGCGCCAGGAGCTGGCGATGGATGGCGCGGGTGACCTCGTCGATAGCCATCATTCCGTCGATGGTCGAGAGCTTCCGCCGCTCGGAATAGTAGTGAATCAGCGGCTCCGTCTGGTTGCGGTAGCTGGCTAACCGCTTGGTCAGGACCTCCGGGGTGTCGTCGAGCCGGACCTCCTCCCCGCGCTCGCGCATCTGGGCGACGCGGGTCTCGACACGGTTCAGGAGCGCGCTCTCGTTGACGCGGAGCTCGATCACGGCGTCGAGCTTGAGGTGCTTGTGCTTGAGCAGCTCATCCAGCGCCTCGGCCTGCGGCACGGTCCGCGGGAAACCGTCGAGGATGAAACCGTTTTTGGCATCCGGCTGATCGATCCGATCGGAGATGATTCCCACCACGACATCGTCGGGCACGAGACCGCCGCTAGCCATGATCTCCTTGGCCTTGAGACCGACCGGCGTTCCGGCCGCCACCGCTGCACGCAACATCTCGCCGGTCGAGAGCTGGACGATGCCATAGCGCTGCACCAGCAGCTGCGCCTGGGTGCCCTTGCCCGATCCCGGCGGCCCCAGAAGTATAATTCTCATCGGCGTACGCCCCCCGATTGGTGCGCGATACGTCGTGCACCTGTGTTTTGAAGTCCAGTTACAGTGCAAATCATAATCAGCGCCGCACCGCTACCCATATCATAGGGGAGCAAATGGCCGGACGCCAAGAAGCCTTTGAGATCAGTGCTTGCACGACACTAAGAGCGGCTCTGTCGAGGCGACCGAATGCCCGGCTCGCCGTCCGCGCGCGTTGCACGCGCGGCGAATCGGCGGCGCAATTGCGCCGCCCGGGGGGACGCCGCGCTTAACGGCGGCGGCCGCGCAGCTTCGACTTCCGGATCAGGCCTTCGTACTGGTGCGCCAGGAGATAGCCCTGCACCTGGGCCACCGTGTCCATGGTGACGCTGACGACGATCAACAGCGACGTGCCGCCAAAGTAGAACGGCACCGACGCGTAGGAGATCAGGATTTCCGGAATCAAGCAGACGATCGCCAGATAGACCGCGCCGAGCACGGTGATCCGCGACAGCACGTAGTCGATATATTCCGCGGTACGCTCGCCCGGACGGATGCCCGGAATGAAGCCGCCGTGCTTCTTCAGATTGTCCGCGGTCTCGGTCGGATTGAACACGATCGCGGTGTAGAAGAAGGCGAAGAACACGATCAGCGCCAGATACATGATCAGGAACAGCGGACGGCCGTGGCCGAGCTGGGTGTTGATCCACTGGAACCATTCCGGCCCGCTGCCCGCGTTGAAGTTCGCAACCGTGGTCGGCAGCAGCAGCAGCGAGGACGCGAAGATCGGCGGGATCACGCCCGAGGTGTTGAGCTTGAGCGGCAGATGCGACGACTGCCCCTCGAACATCTTGTTGCCGACCTGGCGCTTCGGATACTGGATCAAGAGCCGGCGCTGGGCGCGCTCCACGAACACGATGAAGGCGATCACGGCCACCGCCATGATGATGACGACCAGAATCAGGCCGGTCGACATCGCACCCTGACGGCCGAGCTCGAGCATGTTGGCGAGCGCCGCGGGCAGCTCGGCGACGATGCCGGAGAGAATGATCAGGGAGATGCCGTTGCCGATGCCGCGCGAGGTGATCTGCTCGCCCAGCCACATCAGGAACATGGTGCCGCCGGTCAGCGTGATCGCCGTGGACAGACGGAAGAACATGCCGGGGTCGCTGACGACGTTGCCTGCGCCTTCGAGGCCCACCGCGATGCCGTAGGACTGGAACGCGGCCAGGATCACGGTGAGATAACGGGTGTACTGGTTCAGCAGCTTGCGGCCGGACTCGCCTTCCTTCTTCAGCGCCTCGAGCTGCGGAGAGACGGTGGTCAGAAGCTGGATGATGATCGAGGCCGAGATGTACGGCATGATGTTCAGCGCAAAGATCGCCATGCGGTGAATGCCGCCGCCGGCGAACATGTTGAACATGCCGAGGATGCCGCCCGCCTGGGAGCGGAACACCTGCTCCCAGATGTTGGGATCGATGCCGGGCAGCGGGATGTAGGTCCCGAGCCGATAAACGAGCAGCGCACCCAGGGTGAACCAGATGCGCTTCTTCAGTTCGTCGGCCTTGGCAAACGCACCGAAATTGAGATTGGCTGCCAGTTGTTCCGCTGCAGAGGCCATCTTGGACTTTCTCCCGCCGCTTCTTGCGCCGTTATGCCCGCGGCCGGGCTACATTATACCGGACACCGGACATTATCTGGGGCTACGGCTTCGATAAGTCCATCGTCCCGCATGCGTAAAGGCCCGCGAGCCGCGGGCCGATGACGCAGTTGTTACGCCGCCTCGCCTTCTTCCTTGGCAGGCGCGAGGATCTTCACCGAGCCGCCGGCCTTCTCGACTGCCGCGATCGCGGTCTTCGAGGCGCCGTGCACTTCGATGTTGAGCTTGGCCTTGAACTCGCCGCGGCCGAGCAGCCGCAGGCCGCCCTTGGCGCGGCGCAGCACGCCGGCCTTGACCAGGGATTCGACGTTCACGACGCTGCCGGTGTCGATCTTCTTGGCATCGACCGCGTCCTGGAGCCGGTCGAGATTGATCTCGGCGAACTCGATGCGGAAGATGTTGTTGAAGCCGCGCTTGGGCAGACGGCGATGCAAGGGCATCTGGCCGCCTTCGAAACCCTTGATGCGCACGCCCGAACGCGCGGTCTGGCCCTTGCCACCGCGGCCGGCCTGCTTGCCCTTGCCCGAACCAATGCCGCGGCCGACGCGCATACGCTTCTTGCGCGAGCCGGCATTGTCGGCGATATCGCTGAGCTTCATCGCCCTGCTCCTTGTTTCTTGCGCATGACCTTCACCGAAAACGGGTCCCCGCTTCGGGATCGTGCGCCTTTGCTTACTTCTCGTCGACGATGCGAACGAGATGGTGAACTTTCAAGATCATGCCGCGCACCGCCGGGGTGTCCGGCAGTTCGCTGGTGCGGCCGATCTTGTTGAGCTTGAGCCCGATCAGCGTCGAGCGCTGCGAGTGATGGCGGCGGATCGCGCTGCCGGTCTGCTCGATCTTGATCGTCTTTGCGGTCGTAACGGCACTCTTGGCCATGGGCGTCTACTCCGAAAAGCTTGCGTTATTCGGCAACCGCCTCGGCGTCGCCACCGATACGGCGGGACTGGAGGGTGGACACCTTGATGTTGCGGCGGGCAGCGACCGAGCGCGGCGAATCCTGATGCTTCAGCGCATCGAACGTCGCGCGAACCATGTTGTACGGGTTCGACGAGCCGATCGACTTCGCAACCACGTCCTGGACGCCGAGCGTCTCGAACACGGCGCGCATCGGACCGCCGGCGATGATGCCGGTGCCGGCCGGAGCTGCGCGCAGGTAAACACGGCCCGCGCCATGACGGCCGGCGATGTCGTGATGCAGCGTGCGGCCCTCGCGCAGCGACACGCGGGTGAGGTTGCGCTTGGCGGATTCGGTTGCCTTGCGGATCGCCTCGGGCACTTCGCGCGCCTTGCCGTGACCGAAGCCGGCGCGGCCCTTCTGGTCGCCGATCACGACCAGCGCTGCGAAACCGAAGCGCTTGCCGCCCTTGACGACCTTGGCGACGCGATTGATGTGGACGAGCTTGTCGACGAACTCGCTGTCGCGCTCTTCCCTGCGTTCACGTCCGCCGCCGCGTTGATCGCGTCCACCACGTTGTTCGCGTTCTGCCATGGTTTTTCCAGTCCTTCAGAGGCTTACGCCTCAATCCTCAAATTCTGTTAGAAGCTCAGCCCGCTCTCACGCGCCGCGTCGGCAAGAGCCTTGACGCGCCCGTGATAGAGATAGCTGCCGCGATCGAACACGACTTCCTTGACACCCTTCTCGGCGGCGCGCTCGGCCAGCAGCTTGCCGACCGCCTTCGCCGCATCGATGTCGGCGCCGGTCTTGCCGCCATCGCGCATCGACTTCTCGAGCGACGAGGCAGAGGCAAGCGTCTCGCCCTTCAGGTCGTCGATGACCTGGGCGTAGATGTGCTTGGACGAGCGGAACACCGACAGGCGCGGACGGCCGCCACCCGAGCGGCGCAGCTTCAGTCGTACACTGCGCTTGCGCCGGGCATTCGTAACCTTGGCTTTCGACATGACCGGCTCCGTTACTTCTTCTTGCCTTCCTTGCGGAAGATGAATTCGCCAACATACTTCACGCCCTTGCCCTTGTAGGGCTCCGGCGGACGATAGGAGCGAATCTCGGCGGCGACCTGGCCGACGCGCTGAATGTCGCTGCCGGTCACCGTGATCTCGGTCGGCTTCGGCACGGTGATCGTGATCCCTTCCGGGATCGCGTAGACCACATCGTGGCTGTAGCCGAGCGCGAGCTGCAGGTTCTTGCCCTGCAGCGCGGCGCGGTAACCGACGCCGGTGATTTCGAGCTTCTTCTCGAAACCCTTGGTGACGCCTTCGACCAGATTCGCGACCTGGGCGCGAGCGGTCCCGTACAGGGCCCGCGCGCGGTTGGTCTCGACCCGCGGGTTCACCTTGACCTGGCCGTTGTCGAGCCTCACCTCGACGTCGCTATGGACGACGAACTGAAGCTGGCCCTTCGGCCCCTTCATCTTGACGGTCTGCCCGTCGACGGTCGCGGTCACACCCGACGGCACCGCTACCGGCCTTTTGCCAACACGTGACATGGATCAAAAATCCTTCTCAGAACACCGTGAAGAGAACTTCGCCGCCCACGTTCGCTTCACGCGCACTGTGGTCAGCCATGATTCCCTTCGGCGTCGACAACACCGAAATGCCGAGTCCGTTATTGACCCGCGGCAGGTTCTTCACCGAGGCGTAAACGCGACGCCCGGGCTTGGAGACACGCTCGATCTCGCGGATAACGGGCTCGCCGTCGAAATACTTCAGCTCAATCTCGATCTCGCTGCGGCCCGAGGAGTGCTCGAGTGTGGCGTAACCGCGGATGTAGCCTTCGCTCTTCAGCACCTCGAGAACATTCTCGCGCATCTTCGAGCCAGGCGTGGAGACCTTGTTCTTGGAGCGCATCTGCGCGTTGCGGATGCGGGTGATCAGATCGCTGATTGGATCGTGCGTAGACATTTAAACGACCCTCCTTACCAGCTGGACTTCACGAGGCCCGGGACCATGCCCCTGGAGCCAAGGTCACGCAGCGCGATACGGGACAGCTTGTTCTTGCGGTAGTTCGAACGCGGGCGGCCCGTCAGCTCGCAACGCAGACGGATGCGGGTCGCCGACGAGTTGCGCGGCATTTCCGCAAGCTTCAGGGTCGCGGCGAACCGCTCCTCCATCGGCAGCGACTTGTCGGCGATGATCGCCTTCAACCGCTCGCGCTTCGGGGCGGCGTTCTTCGCCATCCGCTTGCGCCGGTTGTTCTTCTCGATTGAACTCTTCTTTGCCATGCTTGGCTCCTGGGTATCCGCGTTTGAGAGGCTTTAGGTCAGCGTCTCACTGCCGGAACGGGAAATTGAAAGCGGTCAACAAGGCCCTCGCCTCGTCGTCGGTCTTGGCCGTGGTGCAGACGGTGATATCCATACCGCGGGATTCCGTGACCTTGTCGAAGTCGATCTCGGGGAAAATGATGTGTTCCTTGAGACCGAGCGAGTAGTTGCCGCGGCCGTCGAAGCTCTTCGGGTTCAAGCCGCGGAAGTCGCGGACGCGCGGCAGCGCGACCGTCACCAGGCGATCGATGAACTCGTACATGCGGGCCTTGCGCAGCGTGACCTTGCAGCCGATCGGCTGGTTCTCACGCAACTTGAAGGTCGCGATCGCGATCCGCGAATAGGTCACGATCGCCTTCTGGCCGGCGATCTGGGTCAATTCCGCAGCGGCGTTCTCTGCCTTCTTGCGGTCGTTGACGGAATCGCCAACGCCCATGTTCAGCACGACCTTGTCCAGGCGAGGAACCTGCATGACGTTCTCATAACCGAACTTCTCGGTCATTTCCGTCCGGATCTTCGCGTCGTATTCCGCGCGCAGGCGCGGCGTGTAAGCGGCCTCAGCCATCGATCTCAGCTCCCGAGCTCTTGGCGATGCGGACCTTCTTGCCGTCCGCCAGAATCTTGAATCCGACGCGGGTCGGCTTCCCGTCCTTGCCGACATACGCGATGTTGGACAGTTGGATCGGCGACTCTTTCGAGATGATGCCGCCCTCCTGGGCCTGCGTCTGCTTCTGGTGACGCTTGACCATGTTGATGCCGCGCACCAGCGCCGTACCGGCGTCGGGACGCACTTCGAACACCTCGCCGGTGCGGCCCTTGTCGCGGCCGGTCAGCACGACGACCTTGTCGCCCTTGCGGATCTTCGCAGCCATCACAGCACCTCCGGCGCGAGCGAGATGATCTTCATGTGGTTCTTGGCGCGCAGCTCGCGCGGCACGGGCCCGAAGATACGGGTGCCGACCGGCTCGGACTGATTGTTGATCAGAACGGCGGCGTTGCGGTCGAAGCGGATGACCGAACCGTCGGCGCGGCGGATGTCCTTGCGGACGCGCACCACGACGGCCTTCATCACGTCGCCCTTCTTCACCTTGCCACGCGGAATCGCTTCCTTGATCGAGACAACGATGATGTCGCCGATCGTGGCGTAGCGGCGCTTGGAGCCCCCGAGCACCTTGATACACATGACACGGCGTGCGCCAGAATTATCGGCCACGTCGAGGTTGGTCTGCATCTGAATCATTGATGCACCTCGTCCTCTTCTATTTGCGCCAGCCCAGCCGGCGCTCAACATTTCCCTGAAGTCAGTCGGCTAAAGCCAACAGATCAGGCGCTTTTCTTGTGTTCGCCCCGGATCACGACCCAGCGCTTCAACTTCGAAATCGGCTTCGATTCCTCGATCCACACCATGTCGCCCGGCTTGAACTCGTTGCTCTCGTCGTGCGCGTGGTAGTTCTTCGAACGGCGGATCGTCTTCTTGTAGATCGGGTGCGTGAAGCGGCGATCGACGCGCACCACGATGGTCTTGGCTTGCTTGTCGCTGACGACCACGCCCTGCAAAGTACGTTTCGGCATCTTCGTAAGCCTCTTACTTCTTCTTCGCGCGCGTCTGCGCGGCGACGGTCTTGATCCGGGCGATGTCACGGCGGGCCTCGCGCAGGCGCGAGGTGTTCTCGAGCTGCCCGGTGGCGCGCTGGAAGCGCAGGTTGAAGCGCTCCTTCTTCAGATTCAGGATGGCGTCATCCTGCTGATCGGGGCTCAACGCGCGGATGTCTTCGATTTTCATCTGGGCCATGGCCATTACTCCGCAATGCGCTCGACGAAGCGCGTCTTGATCGGCAGCTTTGCTGCCGCCAGGGTCAGCGCCTCACGCGCCGTCTGGGTGTTGACGCCGTCGATCTCGAACAGCACCCGGCCCGGCTTGACGCGCGCGACCCACAATTCCGGTGCACCCTTGCCGGAACCCATGCGGACTTCGGCAGGCTTCTTCGACACGGGAACGTCGGGGAAAATGCGGATCCAGACGCGGCCGGCGCGCTTCATGTGGCGGGTCAGCGCGCGGCGAGCGGCTTCGATCTGGCGCGCGGTGACGCGCTCAGGCTCGGTCGCCTTCAGGCCGAACTGGCCGAACGCCAACGTCGCGCCCGAAGACGCAACGCCGTGGATACGGCCCTTATGCGCCTTCCGGAACTTCGTTTTCTTAGGTTGCATCATGGCTTCAAGCCCTCAAATTCTCTGTGCTGGCGTCAGGCTGCAGCGTTGTCACGGCGCTGCCGGCCGCCGCGATCGCCGCCGCCACCAGTCTCGCCTTCGGCCATTCTCTTGTCCTGGGCCATCGGATCGTGCTCGAGGATCTCGCCCTTGAAGATCCAGACCTTGACACCGCAGGTGCCGAAGGTCGTGAACGCGGTCGCAACGCCGTAGTCGATGTCTGCGCGCAGCGTGTGCAGCGGCACGCGACCTTCGCGGTACCACTCCATGCGTGCGATTTCCGCACCGCCCAGACGTCCCGAGCAGTTGATGCGGATGCCTTCCGCGCCGAGACGCATCGCCGACTGAACGGCGCGCTTCATGGCGCGGCGGAACGCGACGCGGCGCTCCAGCTGCTGCGCGATCGACTCGGCCACCAGCGTCGCATCGAGCTCCGGCTTGCGGATCTCGACGATGTTGATGACGACGTCGGACGAGGTGATGTCCGCGACCTTCTTGCGCAGCTTGTCGATGTCGGCGCCCTTCTTGCCGATCACCACGCCCGGACGAGCCGAGTGGATGGTGACGCGGCACTTCTTGTGAGGACGCTCGATCACGATGCGGGCGACGGCCGCCTGCTTGAGCTCCTTGTGCAAGATCTCGCGGATCTTGACGTCCTCATGCAGCAGCTTGCCGTATTCCTGCTTGCCGGCGAACCAGCGGGAATCCCAAGTCCGGTTGATGCCAAGACGCAGACCGATCGGATTGATCTTTTGACCCATCGTGTTCTCCTGCGTCCCTTAAGCCGCTGCTGCGGCTTCGACCTGACGAACGATGATCGTCAGCTGTGAAAATGGTTTGTAGACACGGCCCGAGCGGCCACGGCCGCGGGCGGCAAAGCGCTTCATCACGAGGCCGTTGCCGACGAAGGCCTGCGCCACGACGAGATCGTCGACGTCGAGGTCGTGGTTGTTCTCGGCGTTGGCAATAGCCGATTCCAGGCACTTCTTCACGTCAACCGCGATCCGCTTGCGCGAAAACTGCAGGTCGGCGAGCGCAGCAGCCGCCTTCCGGCCGCGAATGAGCTGGGCGACCAGGTTGAGCTTCTGCGGGCTCACCCGCAGCATCCGGGCGACCGCCTTGGCCTCGTTCTCGGCGAGGCTCCGTTCGCGCTTAGGTTTGCTCATCGTTTAATCCTCAAGCCTTCTTGGCTTTCTTGTCCCCGGAGTGGCCATGGAAGGTCCGGGTCGGCGAGAACTCGCCGAACTTGTGACCGACCATTTCCTCGTTGACGGCCACCGGCACGTGCTTCTGACCGTTGTAGACGCCGAAGGTCAGGCCGACGAACTGCGGCAGAATCGTCGAGCGACGGCTCCAGATCTTGATGACGTCGTGACGGCCGGACGAGCGCGCGGCATCTGCCTTCTTGAGCAGAGAACCCTCGACGAACGGGCCTTTCCAGACTGAACGAACCATGTCCGGCGTTCCTTACTTCTTCCGCTTGTGGCGGCTTAGGAGAATGAATTTGTTGGTCGACTTGTTGGAGCGGGTCTTCTTGCCCTTGGTCGGCTTGCCCCACGGAGTGACCGGGTGGCGACCGCCCGAGGTACGACCTTCACCACCGCCGTGCGGGTGGTCGATCGGGTTCATCGAAACGCCGCGGTTGTGCGGCTTGCGGCCCAGCCAGCGGTTGCGGCCGGCCTTGCCGATCGACGTGTTCATGTGATCCGGGTTCGACACCGCGCCGATCGTGCCGCGGCAACGGCCGTGCACCAGGCGCTGTTCGCCCGAGTTCAGGCGGACGATCACGTAGTCCTGGTCGCGACCGACCAGCTGGGCGTAGGTGCCCGCGGAACGGGCGAGCTGGCCGCCCTTCCCGATCTTGACCTCGATATTGTGGATGATCGTGCCAACCGGCATGTTGCCGAGCGGCATGACATTGCCCGGCTTCACGTCGACGTAGTTGCCGGCGACGACGGAATCACCGACGGCCAGGCGCTGCGGCGCCAGGATATAGGCCTGGGTGCCGTCTTCGTACTTGACCAGCGCGATGAACGCGGTGCGGTTCGGATCGTACTCCAGCCGCTCGACCGTCGCGGGCGCATCGACCTTGTCGCGCTTGAAATCGACAGTACGCAGCGTCCGCTTATGACCGCCGCCGCGGAAGCGCACGGTGATGCGACCGGTGTTGTTGCGGCCGCCAGAGGAGTGCTTGCCTTCGGTGAGCGCCTTGACCGGCTTGCCCTTGTAGAGGGCCGAACGATCGACCATGACCAGCTGGCGCTGGCCCGGCGTCGTGGGATTGAATGTCTTCAGTGCCATCGTCGTACGACCTTACAGACCGGTGGTCACGTCGATCCGGTGACCCTCTTCGAGAGTCACGATCGCGCGCTTGGAGTTCGACTGCGAGCCGAGATTGCCGCGGAAGATCTTGGTCTTGCCCTTGCGGACCAGCGTGTTGACACTCTTGACCTTGACGTCGAACAGCTTCTCGATCGCTTCCTTGATCTGCGGCTTGGTCGCCTTCGCGGCCACCTTGAACAGCACCTTGTTGTGCTCCGAGGCGATCGTGGCCTTTTCGGTTACGACCGGCGACAGGATCACGTCGTAGTGGCGAGGCTCGATGTTCTTCGTCATTTGAAGCGCGCCTCCAGCGCATCGATGGCGGCCTTGGTCAGAACAAGCTTCCGACGGCGCAGGATGTCATAGACGTTGATGCCCTGGATCGGCAGCACGTCCATGTTCGGGATGTTTCGGGCCGCAGCGGCGAAGCCGTTGTTGAGCTCGGCGCCGTCGATGATCAGCGCGTTGGTCAAACCCAGACCCGAGAAATGACCGAGCAGCGCCTTGGTCTTGGCAGCTTCCAGCGCGGCCTTGTCGATCACGACGAGATCGCCGTCCTTGGCCTTGGCCGAGAGCGCATGCTTGAGGGCAAGCGCACGGACCTTCTTCGGCAGATCGGTGGCGTGCGAACGCACCACCGGACCGAAAGCACGGCCACCGCCGCGGAACTGCGGCACACGCGCTGAGCCGTGACGAGCACCACCGGTCCCCTTCTGCTTGTACATCTTCTTGCCGGTGCGCCAGATCTCGGCGCGGCCCTTGGCCTTGTGCGTACCGGCCTGGCGCTTGTTGAGCTGCCACTGCACGCAACGTGCAATGATGTCCTGGCGCGGCTCGAGGCCGAAAATGGTGTCGGAAAGCTGGACCGAGCCGGCTTCCTTACCTTCGAGGGTCGTGACCTTCAATTCCATCTCACGCCTCCTGCGCAGCCGGAGCAGCGTCCGCTTCGCCAGCAACCTTGAACTTGCCGGGCTTCGGAGCTTCCTTCGGCAGCGGCTTCTTGACGGCGTCGCGCACGCGGATCCAGCCGCCCTTGGAGCCGGGAACGGCCCCTTCGACGAGGATCAGGCCGCGCTCGACATCGAGCTGGACGACCCGAAGGTTGAGCGTGGTGATGCGGTCGACGCCCATGTGACCGGGCATCTTCTTGTTCTTCCAGGTCTTGCCCGGGTCCTGACGGCCACCGGTCGAACCGATCGAACGGTGCGAAACCGACACGCCGTGGGTGGCGCGCAGACCGCCGAAGTTCCAGCGCTTCATACCGCCGGCAAAACCCTTGCCGACCGAAGTGCCGGTGACGTCGACGAACTGACCGACGACAAAGTGGTCGGCCAGGATCTCGGCACCGACGGGGATCATCTGATCCGCGGAAACGCGGAATTCCTCGACCTGCCGCTTCGGCTCGACCTTGGCGACCGCGAACTGGCCGCGCTCCGCCTTGGGCATGTACACGGTCTTGCGGCTGCCAGAACCAAGCTGGAGCGCGACATAACCGTTTTTCTCTTCGGTGCGGTGGCCTACGACCTGGCAATTGCCGAGCTTCAGCACGGTCACGGGGATATGTTCGCCGGCCTCTGTAAAGACCCGCGTCATCCCGACCTTTTGTGCGATCACTCCGGAGCGCATCGGCGTGCTTCCTGTTCTTTCTGTCCGCTAGTGGCGAACGTGATCCAAAAATCTTAGAGCTTGATCTCGACGTCGACACCGGCGGCCAGGTCGAGCTTCATCAAAGCATCGACGGTCTGCGGGGTCGGATCGACGATGTCGAGCAGGCGCTTGTGAGTGCGCATCTCGAACTGCTCGCGGCTCTTCTTGTCGACATGCGGCGAACGGTTGACGGTGAACTTCTCGATGCGGGTGGGCAGCGGAATGGGTCCGCGAACCTGCGCGCCGGTGCGCTTCGCCGTGTTCACGATCTCGCGGGTCGACGTATCGAGGATACGATGGTCGAACGCCTTGAGACGGATGCGAATGTTTTGGCCGTTCATTGCCGTGGTCTTTCTTCAGTGGGGTGGCGAATAGCGAATAGCGAATGTCACATTCGCTATTCGCCGATCCCTATTCTCGTAATTACTCGATGATCGAGGCGACGACGCCGGCGCCGACGGTGCGGCCACCCTCGCGGATCGCGAAGCGGAGCTTCTCTTCCATCGCGATCGGCACGATCAGGTGCACTTCCATCGCGATGTTGTCGCCCGGCATCACCATCTCGGTACCTTCCGGCAGATGCACGACACCGGTCACGTCGGTGGTGCGGAAGTAGAACTGCGGACGGTAGTTGGTGAAGAACGGAGTGTGGCGACCGCCCTCTTCCTTGGTGAGGATGTAGGCCTCAGCCTT
Organism: Bradyrhizobium sp. RT6a; assembly: GCF_040547675.1. NCBI lineage: Bacteria > Pseudomonadati > Pseudomonadota > Alphaproteobacteria > Hyphomicrobiales > Nitrobacteraceae > Bradyrhizobium > Bradyrhizobium sp. RT6a. The sequence goes on along the minus strand of NZ_JBEPQC010000002.1, from coordinate 829,780 downwards.
GAACTTGGTGTGCGGCTTGACCGAACCCGGCTTGCACAGCACCTGACCGCGCTCGACGTCCTCGCGCTTGGTACCGCGAAGCAGCGCACCGATGTTGTCGCCGGCCTGGCCCTGATCGAGCAGCTTGCGGAACATCTCGACGCCGGTGACCGTGGTCTTCTGCGTGGCGCGCAGACCGACGATCTCGATTTCCTCGCCGACCTTGACGATACCGCGCTCGACACGGCCGGTCACGACGGTGCCGCGGCCCGAGATCGAGAACACGTCTTCAACCGGCATCAGGAACGGCAGGTCGACCGGACGCTCCGGCTGCGGAATGTAAGCGTCGACCTGCTTCATCAGCTCGAGGATGGCCTCGTGGCCGAGGGTCTTGTCAGAATCTTCGAGGGCGGCGAGCGCCGAGCCCTTGATGATCGGGATGGTGTCGCCCGGGAATTCGTACTTCGAGAGCAGCTCGCGAACCTCGAGCTCGACGAGTTCGAGCAGTTCCGGATCATCGACCATGTCGCACTTGTTGAGGAACACGACGAGCGCGGGAACGCCGACCTGGCGGGCGAGCAGGATGTGCTCGCGGGTCTGCGGCATCGGACCGTCAGCGGCCGACACGACCAGGATCGCACCGTCCATCTGGGCAGCGCCGGTGATCATGTTCTTCACGTAGTCGGCGTGGCCGGGGCAGTCGACGTGCGCGTAGTGGCGGTTCTTGGTCTCGTATTCGACGTGCGCCGTCGAGATCGTGATACCGCGCGCCTTCTCTTCCGGCGCCTTGTCGATCTGGTCGTACGCCGTGAACGTCGCACCGCCGGCTTCGGCGAGGACCTTGGTGATCGCCGCGGTCAGCGACGTCTTGCCATGGTCGACGTGACCGATGGTGCCGATGTTGCAGTGCGGCTTGTTACGTTCAAACTTTGCTTTGGCCATTTGACTCTCCGTTCAATCGTCAGTTCGAGACCGACGACAATCAGGCAAACTTCTTCTGGACTTCTGCCGACACGTTGGCCGGCGCTTCTGCGTAGTGGTCGAACTGCATGGTGAAGGTCGCGCGACCCTGGCTCATTGAGCGCAGGTTATTCACGTAACCGAACATGTTCATGAGCGGCACCATCGCGTTGATGACGTTGGCGTTGCCGCGCATGTCCTGACCCTGGATCTGACCGCGCCGGGAATTCAGGTCGCCGATGACCGAGCCGGTGTAATCTTCCGGGGTCACCACTTCGACCTTCATGATCGGCTCGAGCAGGACGGACTTGCCCTTCTGCAAAGCTTCGCGGAATGCAGCGCGCGAAGCGATTTCGAAGGCGAGCGCCGACGAGTCGACGTCGTGATACTTGCCGTCGACGAGCTGAACCTTGACATCGACCACGGGGAAGCCCGCGACGACACCGGAGCCCATCACGCTGTTGAGGCCCTTTTCGACGCCGGGGATGTATTCCTTCGGAACCGCACCGCCGACGATCTTGGATTCGAACTCGTAACCCTTACCGGGCTCGTTCGGCTCGACCACGATCGACACTTCCGCGAACTGACCGGTACCGCCGGTCTGCTTCTTGTGGGTGTACTTGACCTCGGCTCGCTTGGTGACGCGCTCACGGAACGCCACCTGCGGCGCGCCGATGTTGGCATCGACCTTGTAGGTACGGCGAAGAATGTCGACCTTGATGTCGAGATGGAGTTCGCCCATGCCCTTGAGGATGGTCTGGCCGGACTCCTGGTCGGTCGACACGCGGAAGGACGGATCTTCCGCGGCGAGCTTCGCCAGCGCCACGCCCAGCTTTTCCTGGTCGGCCTTGGACTTCGGTTCGATCGCGATCTCGATGACCGGCTCGGGGAATTCCATCTTTTCGAGGATCACCGCCTTGTCGGGATCGCACAACGTGTCGCCGGTGCGCGCTTCCTTCAGGCCAGCCAGCGCAACGATGTCGCCGGCATAGGCTTCCTTGATGTCTTCGCGGTTGTTGGCATGCATCAGCAACATGCGGCCGATGCGCTCCTTGCGGTCGCGCGTCGAATTGATGACGCCGGTACCCGACAGCAGCGTGCCGGAATAGATGCGACAGAAGGTGATGGTGCCGACGAACGGGTCGTCCATGATCTTGAACGCCAACAGAGCCAGCGGCTCCTTGTCGTCGGGCCGGCGAACGACCTCGTTGCCGTCTTCATCGACGCCCTTGATCGCGGGCACGTCAACCGGCGACGGCAGATAATCCACGACCGCGTCGAGCAAAGGCTGCACGCCCTTGTTCTTGAAGGCCGAGCCGCACAATACCGGGAAGAACGCGCCAGTCAGCACGGCCTTGCGGATCAAGCGCTTCAACGTCGCCTGATCGGGCTCATTGCCGTCGAGGTAAGCGGCGAGAACGTCGTCGTCGAGCTCGACGGCGGCTTCCAACAGCTTCTCGCGATATTCCTTGGCCTTCTCGACCATGTCCTCGGGAATATCGATGTCGACGAACTTGGCGTCGAGCTTCTCTTCTTCCCAGACCACGCCCTTCATGCGGACGAGATCGACCAGACCCTTGAAGTTGTTCTCGGAGCCGATCGGAAGCTGGATCGCGATCGGCTTCGCGCCGAGGCGATCGACGATATCCTGCATGCACTTGTAGAAGTCGGCGCCGGTCTTATCCATCTTGTTGGCGAAGACGATGCGCGGAACCTTGTACTTGTCGCCCTGGCGCCAGACCGTCTCGGTCTGGGGCTCGACGCCCTGGTTCGAGTCGAGCACGCACACGGCGCCGTCGAGCACGCGCAGGCTGCGCTCGACTTCGATGGTGAAGTCGACGTGGCCGGGAGTGTCGATGATGTTGAGACGCTTGCCTTCCCAGAACGCGGTGGTCGCGGCCGACGTAATCGTAATGCCGCGCTCCTGCTCCTGCTCCATCCAGTCCATCGTCGCGGCACCTTCGTGCACTTCGCCGATCTTGTGGCTCTTGCCGGTGTAATAGAGGATGCGCTCGGTGGTCGTGGTCTTGCCGGCATCGATATGCGCCATGATACCGAAGTTACGGTAGTTCTCTATGGCATGAACGCGGGGCATGGAGTGTTCCTTAGATTCCGTGTGTCGCCGTTACCAGCGATAGTGCGAGAAGGCGCGGTTGGCTTCCGCCATCCGGTGCACGTCTTCGCGCTTCTTGACGGCGTTACCCCGGTTGTTCGACGCGTCCAGGAGCTCCGCAGAGAGCCGCTCGGTCATCGTCTTCTCGTTGCGATCGCGCGCAGCCGAGATCAGCCAGCGAATGCCCAGCGCCTGACGGCGCACCGAGCGAACTTCGACCGGAACCTGATAGGTCGCGCCACCGACGCGGCGGGAGCGCACTTCGATCGTCGGCATGACGTTCTCGAGTGCCTGCTCGAACACGCCGAGCGGGTTCTGCTTGGTCTTGCTTTCGATGAGGCCGAACGCGCCGTAGACGATACCTTCGGCGACCGACTTCTTTCCGGCGTACATCACCGAATTCATGAACTTCGTGACGATGATGTTCCCGAACTTCGGATCGGGAAGGACTTCGCGCTTTTCGGCAGAATGGCGACGAGACATGGACCTGGTTCCCGCTTACTTCGGACGCTTGGCGCCGTACTTCGAACGGCGCTGCTTACGGTTCTTGACGCCCTGGGTATCCAGAACGCCGCGGAGGATGTGGTAGCGCACGCCGGGCAAGTCCTTGACGCGACCGCCGCGGATCATGACCACGGAGTGCTCCTGGAGGTTATGGCCTTCACCGGGGATGTAACCGATCACCTCGAAGCCGTTGGTCAGGCGCACCTTGGCAACCTTACGAAGCGCCGAGTTCGGCTTCTTCGGGGTCGTGGTGTAAACGCGCGTGCAAACACCGCGCTTCTGCGGCGACTGCTGCAGCGCCGGCACCTTCTTGCGCGACTTCTGCACTTCCCGCGGTTGAGCGATCAGCTGGTTGATCGTCGGCATCCTGGCATTACCCTTTGTGTTCTGCCGCGGCCCGTCACCGGGTCCGCAAATTCTTTCGAGCTACCCGCCCGACGAGGCCGCCTTCCGCGGAACAATCCGCACAAAGCGAAATCGCGCCAACCACCCATCAACGGGCGGAAAGCGCTTCGACGCCACAGAGGACCGCAGTAGTTGAACCGTCAGCTTGCAGCTGCGGCCCGCGCACCGAGGTCATGCATCCGAATTCGATCTCGAGAGAACATGCTCAAGAGACCTAAAATCGCACTGGCATTGCCTAGCTATGATCGACAGCGTTTGAGCGGCATTCGTCGAGGTTGGTGCCTGTCTTGGCGATCCCGGGGGATCAAACAGGTGGCCCGTTCCGACGTTGGCGATGCTCACCGCCTGTCGTTAAGTGAGGGGGTTCTATAAGTGGGAGTCGGTCAAGTCAAGGCGAAACGTCAGTCAGAAGCGCTTCCCGCGCCTGTCGAAATTGCTTCCTGGGTCGCTCGCTGCGCCTTCCCGATATGGAAATGAGGAGCGCGCTCCGCCACCTCGAATCCTATTTATACCCGGGTTAAATATACTTTTATAACCGTTGGCTAAGGCTTTCTTTCCTGTTGAAGCGTCAATGTGCCGCCTTGGGCAGAGATTGGCGCCATGCGGTACACCGACATTGCCATTATCGGCGGGGGATTGTCCGGCTCTACCGCCGCCGCGATGCTCGGCCGTAGCGGCATTTCGACCATCCTGATCGATCCGCAGGAGAGCTATTCGGCGGATTTTCGAGTCGAAAAACTCAGCGGCCACGTGCAGGTCGGGCGATTCCTTCAGACGGGAATCGCCGAATCGGTGCTGCGCCGCGCGACCTTTGTGGGTGAGAACTGGATCGCGCGCTTCGGCCGTCTTCTCGACAAGGCGCCAAGCCGGCAGTTCAACATCCCCTACGATTCCCTCGTCAGCGCTGTCCGCGACGAAATTCCCGCCGGCGTCGAGCGCATCTGCGCCAAGGCCGTCTCGGTCGAAACAAGTGCGGAGCGGCAGAAGGTCACTCTCTCCAGCGACGAGATGGTCTCCGCCCGGCTGGTCGTGCTCGCCAATGGACTCAACGTTGGCCTGCGCCACCAGCTGGGAATTGCGCGAAAGATCGTTAGTCCCTGCCATTCGATTTCGATCGGGTTCGACGTGGTGTCCGCAGGACGGGCCTCGTTCGACTTCCCGGCGCTGACCTATTTCTCGGAACGGCCGAGCGACCGCATCCCCTACCTCACGCTGTTTCCGATCGGAACGCGGATGCGCGCCAATCTGTTCGTCTATCGCAGCTTCGACGATCCCTGGCTGCGTGAGCTGCGCCGCGCGCCCGCCGAGACGCTGAACGCCGCGCTGCCACGGCTCAAGCGCATCACCGGACCATTCGACATTCCCGGTGAGCTGAAAATCCGCCCGGTCGATCTCTATGTGAACGATGCAAGCGGCCAACCCGGCCTCGTGCTGGTTGGCGATGCCTTCTCGACCTCCTGCCCCGCCGCCGGCACTGGTTGCGACAAGGTGTTCACCGACATCGAGCGGCTCTGCAACGTTTACATCCCGCAGTGGCTGGCTTCCGACGGGATGGATACAAGCAAGATCGCCGCCTTCTACGCAGATCCGGTCAAGCGGGCGTGCGACGATTGGTCGGCGGCGAAGGCGTTCGACTTCCGCTCGGTCTCGATTGCGACGAACCCCTATTGGACGGCGCAGCGCTGGGCACGCTTCATTGCCTGGTCGGTTCAGGGGCTATTGCGGCCGCTTGGAGGAGCCGTCCATCTGGAGCCGAACTTCCTCGGTCACTCCTCCTCATCGTCCTCGTCGAGGTCGTCATCATCCTCTTCGTCATCGTCGCTGTCCTCGTCGACGTGAGCCGGCGCGCCATGAGGTTGGTGGATCTGGTCGTTCCACAGCTTGCGATAGGTGCCGTTCTTGGCGAGCAACTCGGCATGCGAGCCGCGCTCGATCGCCCTGCCCCCTGAAATCACGATGATCTCGTCCATCTCGACCACCGAGGTCAGTCGGTGGGTCGACCAGATCATGGTGCGACCCTTGGCAACCTTCAGCAGCGTGCGGTTGATCGCGGCTTCCGTGGTCTGGTCGAGCGCCGAAGTGGCTTCGTCCAGCAGCAGCACCGAGGGATTACGGATGACCGCGCGCGCGATCGCGATGCGCTGGCGCTGGCCGCCCGACAAGGTATCGCCGCGCTCGCCCACCGGCGTGTCGTATCGCTGCGGCAGGCTCATGATGTAGCGGTGGATCTCGGCCTTCTTGGCCGCCTCCTCCACCTCCTCGTCGGTCGCGCCCTCTTTGCCGAGCCGGATGTTCTCTCGGATCGACATGTTGAACAGCATGTTCTCCTGGAACACCACCGCCATGCTCCGGCGCAGCGAATCCAGCGTTACCTTGCGGACGTCGACGCCGTCGATGGTGACGCGCCCCTCGTCCGGCACATAGAGCCGCAGGATCAGATTCAGCAGCGTGCTCTTGCCGGAACCCGAGGGACCGACGATGGCAATGCGCTTGCCGACATTGAGCTTCAGGCTGAGATTGTCCAGCACCGGCGTCTGACTGCCTTCGTACTGGAACGTCACGTGGTCGAAGGTGATGTCGTTGGTGATGCGGGGCAGATCGGGCGCGCCGGCACGATCGGCGCTGCGCGTGGGCTCGTCGAGCAGCTCCTGCATGTGACGAATCGCGGCTGCCGAGGAGATCGACACGGGGATGAAATGCATCACATGGGCGATGTTGTAGGACACCTCCCAGAACGCGCTCTCGAAGGTGACGAAGGTGCCGATGGTGATCTGCCCCTTCGTCGCCAGATACGCGCCGATCGCGAGCACGACGAGATGCAAGAGCAGCACCGAGATGGTGACCGTCCGCTCCACCATGGTCGACAGGAACGTCGCCGAGGCCATCCTGTTTCGCGTCTCGTCGTTGCGAAAGGTGAAGAAGCCGAACATCCTGCGTTGCAGGCTGAACGCCTTGATCACGGCCTGGGCTGCCACGTTCTCCTGCACCATGCCGAGCAGCGCGGACTCATTGAGCTTCTGCTCGTAATTGGCCTGAACAGCCTTCGGCGTGAGTATGCGGGGACCGATCAGCGTGATCGGAAACACCAGCAGCGCAACCACCGCGAGCTGCCAGTTCAGGAACACCATCAAGATGATGCCCGCGATCAACTCCAGGAACGGCAGCGCCGCGCTGTTGGCGAAGGTCTTGACCGAGCCCTCGAAGGCCGCGAGATCGACCGAGAAGCGCGACAGGATCTCGCCGCGCTTGGTGCGGCCGAAATAGGCTGCCGGCAGGTCCTGGACGTGCTCGAACAGCCGTTTGCGGACATCGGAGATGATGCACGCCGCAAGCCGTGCATCCCAGCGTTCGTACCAGACCGCGACGATCGAGGTGAAGATGCCTGCGACCGCGAGCACGCCGAGGATCTTGTACAGCGCCTGGAAATCCTCCTCGCCGAGCGCGTCGTCGATCAGGTACTTCAGGCTGAGCGGCATGATGACGTTGAATAGCGTCTCGACGAAGACGCCGAACGCCACGAACGACAGCATCTGCTTGTAGTTGACCAGGAAGGGTTTGACGAAACCCAGGATGGTCGCGAGCGCGCCGGCGGCCTCGCGCGCGGTAAAGACGACGAGGTCCTCGTCCTCATCGTCGTCATCGAGCTCCAGCCCGCCATCCTCATCGTCTTCATCGTCCTCCTCGACTTCGAGGTCCGGCTTGGCGGTAGGGACGAGCTTGTCGTCGAGCTCGGCCGCCTCTTCCGCGGCGAGCTTCTGTTTGTCGGGCGGGAGGGGCTTGGACGCCATGAAACCAACCGATGCTGACGGCCGGCATGACCGCAGAGAAAGCAGGAGATAGCGGCAACCGCTATTGCATCGATTCTATGCGATCAAGATGAATTCGGCAAAACAATTGGCGAAGGCGCCCGCTTCAGGCGGCTAGTCGTCTTCCTCGTCCTCGACCTTGTCGAAAAAGGAATAGCGCAAGGAATCGGCGTCGGCGTACCACTGCCCCGGGCCCTTGTTGGCGGCGAGCGTCGCCTCCCAGAGCGCGTCGGTGCAGTCCTTGCGGTGCATCGACAGGTCGAAGCCGTTGCCGAAGAACAGTTCGGACCATTCCCACCAGGTGCCGAGCTTCTTGACCCCGCGCAGAAGGTCGTAGCGGTCGATCAGTGCCGGCGCCATGTCCGAGGTGACCGAGCCGAACACGAGGCCGGTCTTGACCACGCGGTTCAGCTCCCTGATCGCACGGACCACCTGCTTCGGGGAAAGATGGCAGAGGCTGGTCTCGAACACGAAGTCGAACGCACCGTCCTTGAACGGCATGTCGGTGATCGAACCCAGCTTGTTGTACTTCTTCAGCGCCTTCGGCGTTCTGGCGTGAATGGCGCGGTTGTTCTCGATCCCCCAGGCATCGATGCCGCGATCGCGCAGCGCGCCGACCAGCTCGCCGCTGGCCGAGCCCGCGATCAAGAGCTTCGTGCCTTTGGCTTTGCCCCAGACGATGCCGATCAGTTTTGTGAGATAGTCGGGATCCGTGAAGTGTTGCCACGCTTCGCTGTAAGGACCCTGCCCGCGATAATTGTCAAAATAGTCGCGATCGATCTTGTCCGAGAGCGGCTTGTCGTCCTGCGAACGTTCGCGGCGCAGGCGCATCATCTCGGTCAAGATGATGTCAGTCGCCGCATCCGAGGAATCGAGCAGGCCGTTCAGCGTCGAGTCGAACAGATAGTCGCCGACCACCACGATTCCGGGATGTTCCTTCGGCTCGGGGCGGTGATTGGTCATGACGTCGCGCACGGGCAAGCCGCCCGGAATCGCGTTCACCGACGACAGCCAGCGGTGGATCTTGCCTTCCATAAAATGCGCGCGTGCATCGCCGAGCGATGCCGGCAGCGATTTCAGCGCGGCATCGATCAGTTCCTGGTCGGAGAGATTCGCAAAGGCCAGCGCGTCGGAGCCCGGAATTAGCCAGTTCAGCACGCCGTGCTTGCCCACATCATGGCGCGCGCCCTCGTTATAGACGCAGCAACCGCCAAAGGCTTCCGACATGAACCAGGCGCCGGCGATCTTGTCGCCCCAGAACGGCGTGTCGAACAGGATCGAGACACGCAAATAGTGCGCGGGACGGTCGAAGTACGAGACGTGCTTGACCATCGACTTGCGGAGCTGTTCGCCCTCCCAGCCGACGGTCCCGAGCCAGGAATGCGGCAGACAGACCAGCACAAGGTCGAAGTCGCGCGTCTCCGGCCCCTTGCCGTTCATCATCTTGAGCTGATAGCGGCCGGTCGTCGCCTTGCCGACCGTGAGGATTCGGTGATTGAGCTGAATGTCGGCATTGACCTCCGACTGGAGGCACTCGATGAGTTGCTCGTTGCCGTTCTGGATGGAATAGAGGCCGATATAGCCGTCGACATCCATCAGGTAGTTCTTGAGCGCGTTGAGCCCGTTGGTGTTGTGGCTCTCGGTCGCGAGGTCCGAGCGCGCCATCACCTTGAAGAATCGCTTTGCGGTCTCGTCCTCGACCTCCTCGTCGAGCACCTGCTCGGCGGTCTTGTAGGCCCAGGGATTCTCGTTGTCGTGCGCGCCGACGCCCTCGTAATACTCGATCGGTGTCATCGTCTCGGCGCAACGGTTACGGAACGCCTCGATCGCGGCCGCGGTCTTGGCCCCGTATTTGCGGCGCATGCCCGCGACGTCGTTGAGGAGCTCGCCGCCGAACTGGACCTGCTCGGCATCCATCGGAATGGTCTGCAGGCCGAAATGCTGGATCAGCTCGCGCAACGGATCCGGCCCGGTCATCGAGTAATCGTAGATCTCGGCAACGCCGGCCTCGTACATCGCGGGCGCGGAATCGAACTTGCGCGTGACGATCTTGCCGCCGAGCCGGTCGGACGCCTCGTAGATGGTGACGCGGCAGAGGTCGCCGAGCTTGCGCTTCAGATACCAAGCGCTCATCAGCCCGCCGGGGCCGCCGCCTACGATTGCGAGATCAAGCATGAGAATTCCGTGGTCTCCGGCCCGCCCCCTTCACGGGACCACCGGTCTAAGCTCTCCTAGCAGAAGCGCTTTTGTGCCTGAAGGAAAGATGAACAAAGGTTGATCCTGCACCGCAACAGGGAAACAAAGCAGCAAAAAGGCCGGCTTGCGCCGGCCTTTTCAGTGTCCTCGGTATTCCTACGGATGAACGATTATTCCGCAGGTGGCAGCGCCATCGGCTCCACTTCCGGCGCGGGCGGCACGACCGCCGCCTGCTTCTCGCGCTCGTCGAGGATCATCTTGTCGCGCTTCACCGCGACTTCGCGGATCTTCGCCATGGAGGCGCCGGTGCCTGCCGGGATCAGCCGGCCGACGATGACGTTCTCCTTGAGGCCTTCGAGCGGATCGACCTTGCCGTTGACCGCCGCTTCCGTGAGGACGCGGGTGGTCTCCTGGAACGAGGCCGCCGAGAAGAAGGAGCGGGTCTGAAGGCTCGCCTTGGTGATGCCGAGCAGAACCGGCGTCCCCGTGGCGATCTTCTTGCCCTCTTCCTTGGCCTTCGCGTTGATCTGGTCGAACTCGATCTTGTCGATCTGCTCGCCCGAGATCATGTCCGTGTCGCCCTGGTCGGTGACTTCCACCTTCTGGAGCATCTGACGGACGATCACCTCGATGTGCTTGTCGTTGATGAGCACGCCCTGGAGCCGGTAGACCTCCTGGATCTCGTTGACCAGATAGGCCGCGAGTTCCTCGATGCCCTTGACCGCCAGAATGTCGTGCGGCGCCGGGTTGCCTTCCACGATGAAGTCGCCCTTTTCGACGACGTCGCCGTCCTGAAGGTGGATGTGCTTACCCTTCGGGATCAGGTACTCGCGCGGCTCGTCGGTCTTGTCCATCGGCTCGATCGAGATGCGACGCTTGTTCTTGTAGTCGCGCCCAAACCGGATGGTGCCCGCGATTTCGGCGATGATCGCCGCATCCTTCGGACGCCGAGCCTCGAACAGTTCCGCCACCCGCGGCAGACCGCCGGTGATGTCGCGTGTCTTGGCGCTTTCGGTCGAGACACGGGCGAGAATGTCGCCCGCCTGGACCTTGGCTCCGACATCGACCGACAGAATGCCGTCGACCGACAGCATGTAGCGGGCATCGCCGCCACGGGCGAGCTTGAGCACCTTGCCGTCCTTGCCCTTGATCACGATGGCGGGACGCAGGTCCCCGCCGCCGCGCATCGAGCGCCAGTCGATGACCACGCGCTTGGCAATACCGGTGGCCTCGTCGAGCGTTTCCGAGATCGACTGTCCCTCGACCAGATCCTCGAAGCCGATGGTGCCTTCGACCTCGGTGAGGAGCGGACGGGTGTAGGGATCCCATTCGACGATACGCTGGCCACGCTTGACCATGTCGCCCTCGTCGACGTGCAGGCGCGAACCGTACTGAATACGGTGCGTCGCACGCTCGGTGCCGTCGGCATCGACGATCGCGATCACCATGTTGCGAACCATCGCGACCAGGTGGCCTTCGCTGTTGCGGGCGATGGCCTTGTTCCTGATCACGATCTTGCCGTCGAAGTTGGATTCGACGAAAGATTGCTCGTTCAGCTGCGCCGCACCGCCGATGTGGAAGGTGCGCATGGTGAGCTGGGTGCCCGGCTCGCCGATCGACTGGGCCGCGATGACCCCGACCGCTTCGCCGTGGTTGACCGGCGTGCCGCGAGCGAGATCGCGGCCGTAGCACTTGCCGCAGATGCCGTTGACGAGCTCGCAGGTCAGCGCCGAGCGGATCTTCACCTCCTGGACGCCGCCCTGCTGGATGGCATCCAGATGGCTCTCTTCCATCAGCGTACCGCGCTTGAAGATCACCTTGCCGGTGCTGTCACGCACGTCTTCGCAGGCCGTGCGTCCGAGGATGCGCGAGCCGAGCGAAGCGACCACGGTGCCGGCATCGACGATGGCGCGCATCTTGATGCCGAGCTTGGTGCCGCAATCGTCCTGCGTGATGATGCAATCCTGCGCGACGTCGACCAGACGACGGGTCAGGTAGCCGGAGTTCGCGGTCTTCAACGCGGTGTCCGCGAGGCCCTTGCGGGCGCCGTGGGTCGAATTGAAGTACTCGAGCACCGAGAGGCCTTCCTTGAAGTTCGAGATGATCGGCGTCTCGATGATCTCGCCCGACGGCTTGGCCATGAGGCCGCGCATGCCGGCGAGCTGGCGCATCTGGGCCGGCGAACCGCGGGCACCGGAGTGAGCCATCATGTAGATCGAGTTGATGTCGGCATCCGCCCCGCTCGCCGTCTTCTTGGTCGAGGAGATCTCCTTCATCATCGCCTTGGCGATTTCTTCCGTGGCCTTCGACCAGGCGTCGACGACCTTGTTGTACTTCTCGCCATGGGTGATCAGACCGTCGTTGTACTGCTGCTCGAAATCCTTCGCCAGCGTACGGGTGGTGTCGACGATCTTCCACTTGGAGTGCGGAACGACCATGTCGTCCTTGCCGAACGAGATGCCGGCCTTGAACGCGTTGTAGAAGCCGAGCGCCATGATGCGGTCGCAGAAGATCACCGTCTCCTTCTGACCGCAGTGACGGTAGACTTGGTCGATAACGCCGGAGATCTCGCGCTTGGTCATCAGCTTGTTGATGATCTCGTACGGAACACGCGGGTTCTTCGGCAGCAGATTGCCCAGCATGACGCGGCCAGCAGTGGTCTCGATCCAGCGCTTGGAGATCTTGCCGGTATCGTCGATGCCTTCCCACCGGTACTTGATCTTGGTGTGGAGGTGGATGACCTTCGCGTGCAGCGCGTGCTCGAGTTCCGCCATCTCGCCGAAGATCTTGCCCTCGCCGGGCAGGCCTTCGCGCATGATGGAGACGTAGTAGAGACCGAGCACGATGTCCTGCGACGGCACGATGATCGGCTGGCCGTTGGCCGGATGCAGGATGTTGTTGGTCGACATCATCAGGACGCGCGCTTCCAGCTGCGCTTCAAGCGACAGCGGAACGTGCACGGCCATCTGGTCGCCGTCGAAGTCGGCGTTGAACGCGGCGCAGACCAGCGGGTGGAGCTGGATCGCCTTGCCCTCGATCAGCACGGGCTCGAACGCCTGGATGCCGAGGCGATGCAGCGTCGGTGCGCGGTTGAGCAGCACCGGATGCTCGCGGATGACCTCGTCCAGGATGTCCCAGACCTCGGGCCGCTCCTTCTCGACCAGCTTCTTCGCCTGCTTCACGGTGGTGGACAGGCCCTTGGCGTCAAGCCGCGAGTAGATGAACGGCTTGAACAGCTCGAGCGCCATCTTCTTCGGCAGGCCGCACTGATGCAGGCGCAGCTCGGGACCGACCACGATCACCGAACGGCCCGAATAGTCGACGCGCTTGCCGAGCAGGTTCTGACGGAACCGGCCCTGCTTGCCCTTGAGCATGTCGGCGAGCGACTTCAGCGGGCGCTTGTTGGCGCCCGTGATGACGCGGCCACGGCGGCCGTTGTCGAACAGCGCGTCGACGGCCTCCTGAAGCATGCGCTTCTCGTTGCGGATGATGATGTCCGGCGCGCGCAGCTCCATCAGCCGCTTCAAGCGGTTGTTGCGGTTGATGACGCGGCGGTAGAGGTCGTTGAGGTCCGAGGTCGCGAAGCGGCCGCCGTCCAGCGGCACCAGCGGACGCAGGTCCGGCGGAATCACCGGGACCACGGTCATGATCATCCATTCCGGCTTGTTGCCGGAGTGGCGGAACGCTTCCACGATCTTCAGGCGCTTGGCGAGCTTCTTGTGCTTGATGTCGGAGTCGGTCTCCTGCATCTCCGCGCGCAAGGTCAGCTCGAGCTTCTCGAGGTCCATGCCCTTGAGCAGCTCGCGGATCGCTTCCGCGCCGATCATGGCGGTGAAGGAATCCTGGCCGTATTCGTCCTGCGCCTTCAGATACTCGTCTTCCGACAAGAGCTGACGGTCCTTCAGCGCGGTGAGGCCCGGCTCAAGCACGACGTAATATTCGAAGTAGAGGATCCGCTCGAGATCCTTCAACGTCATGTCGAGCAGGAGGCCGATGCGCGAGGGCAGCGACTTCAGGAACCAGATGTGGGCGACGGGGGCTGCGAGCTCGATATGGCCCATGCGCTCGCGCCGGACGCGCGACAGCGTGACCTCGACCGAGCACTTCTCGCAGATGATGCCCTTGTACTTCATGCGCTTGTACTTGCCGCACAAGCACTCGTAGTCCTTGATCGGCCCGAAGATGCGGGCGCAGAACAGGCCGTCGCGCTCGGGCTTGAAGGTCCGGTAGTTGATGGTTTCCGGCTTCTTGATCTCGCCGTACGACCAGGACAGAATCTTCTCGGGGCTCGCGATCGAGATCCGGATCTGGTCGAAGACCTGAGCCGGCGTCGTCGGATTAAAGAGATTCATAATTTCTTGGTTCATCGTCTTCTCCTCGCGTGCCGGTCGCCTCCGGCAGCAAATTCGAAAATCACTTTGCGGGGCGCCCTGCCCTCGCGACTCCAGGACTGGGCGCCGATGCCCGGCCGTTCAGGCCGGGCATGAAGGTCGTATTACTCGGCCGCTTCCGCCGTCCCCGGTCCGACCTTGGAATTGTGCAAGTCGACGTTGAGGCCGAGCGAGCGCATTTCCTTGACCAGCACGTTGAACGATTCCGGAATACCGGCCTCGAAGGTGTCGTCGCCACGCACGATCGCCTCGTACACCTTGGTACGGCCGGCGACGTCGTCCGACTTCACGGTCAGCATCTCCTGGAGCGTGTACGCCGCGCCGTAAGCCTCGAGCGCCCACACTTCCATTTCGCCGAAACGCTGTCCGCCGAACTGCGCCTTGCCGCCCAGCGGCTGCTGGGTAACGAGCGAGTACGGACCGATCGAACGCGCGTGGATCTTGTCGTCGACGAGATGGTGCAGCTTGAGCATGTAGATGTAGCCCACCGTCACCTTGCGGTCGAAGGCGTCGCCGGTGCGGCCGTCATAGACGGTCGACTGACCCGAAGCATCGAGACCGGCAAGCTTCAGCATCTCCTCGATGTCGGCTTCCTTGGCGCCGTCGAACACCGGCGTCGCGATCGGAACGCCGCGGCTCAGATTGTGGCCGAGCTCGATCAACTCGTTGTCGTTGAGCGACTTGATCGTCTCGTCCTCGCCGTAGACCTTCTTCAAGGTTTCCTTCAGCGGCCTGATGTCCTGCTTCGACAAATAGGCATCGACCGTCTGGCCGATACGCTTGCCGAGGCCGGCGCAGGCCCAGCCGAGATGGGTCTCGAGGATCTGTCCGACGTTCATGCGCGAGGGCACGCCGAGCGGATTGAGCACGATGTCGGCGTGCGTACCGTCTTCGAGGAACGGCATGTCCTCGATCGGCACGATCTTCGACACCACGCCCTTGTTGCCGTGGCGGCCGGCCATCTTGTCGCCGGGCTGGATCTTGCGCTTCACCGCGACGAAGACCTTGACCATCTTCATCACGCCGGGCGGCAATTCGTCACCGCGCTGAAGCTTTTCGACCTTGTCGAGGAAGCGCTGTTCCAGCCCCTTCTTCGATTCGTCGTACTGCTTCCGCATGGCCTCGATCTCGGCCATCAGCTTGTCGTTGGGCGAAGCGAACAGCCACCACTGCGACTTCGGGTACTCCTCGAGCACCGCACGGGTGATCTTGGTGTCCTTCTTGAAGCCCTTCGGACCGGCGATGCCCTGCCGTCCTTCGAGCAGCTCGGCAAGACGGTTGTAGACGTTGCGGTCCAGGATCGCCTGCTCGTCGTCGCGGTCCTTGGCCAGACGCTCGATCTCTTCCCGCTCGATCGCCAGCGCACGCTCGTCCTTGTCGACACCGTGCCGGTTGAACACGCGCACTTCGACGATGGTGCCCTGCACGCCCGGAGGAACGCGCAGCGAGGTGTCGCGGACGTCGGAAGCCTTCTCGCCGAAGATGGCGCGCAGGAGCTTTTCCTCCGGCGTCATCGGGCTTTCGCCCTTCGGCGTGATCTTGCCGACCAGGATGTCGCCGGCGCGCACTTCCGCGCCGATGTACACGATGCCGGCTTCGTCGAGGTTCTTCAGCGCTTCTTCCGACACGTTCGGAATGTCGCGGGTGATTTCCTCAGGCCCGAGCTTGGTGTCGCGGGCCATCACCTCGAATTCTTCGATGTGAATTGAGGTAAACACGTCTTCCTTCACTATCCGCTCGGAGAGCAGGATCGAGTCTTCGAAGTTGTAGCCGTTCCACGGCATGAACGCGACCAGCACGTTGCGGCCGAGCGCGAGCTCGCCGAGATCGGTCGACGGGCCGTCGGCGATGATGTCGCCCTTCTTGACGATGTCGCCGACCTTCACCAGCGGACGCTGGTTGATGCAGGTCGACTGGTTGGAGCGCTGGTACTTCATCAGCCGGTAGATATCGACGCCCGACTTGGTGGGATCGAGATCTTCGGTGGCGCGGATGACGACGCGGGTTGCGTCGATCTGGTCGATCACGCCCGAACGGCGCGCCGCGATCGCAGCACCCGAGTCACGCGCAACCACGCCTTCCATGCCGGTGCCGACGAACGGCGCTTCGGCGCGAACCAGCGGCACCGCCTGGCGCTGCATGTTCGAGCCCATCAGCGCGCGGTTGGCGTCGTCGTTCTCGAGGAACGGGATCAGCGCGGCTGCGACCGAAACGAGCTGCTTCGGCGACACGTCCATGTAGTCGACCTTGTCCGGGGTCACCGGCAAGACTTCGCCGGCATGACGGCAGACCACGAGATCTTCGGTGAAGCGCCCCTTCGGATCGAGCGGCACGTTGGCCTGCGCGACCGTGTAGCGGCCCTCTTCCATCGCCGAGAGGTACACGACCTCGTCGGTGACGCGGCCGTCCTTGACCTTGCGGTAAGGGGTCTCGACGAAGCCGTATTTGTTCACGCGCGCGAAGGTCGCGAGCGAGTTGATCAGGCCGATGTTCGGACCTTCCGGCGTCTCGATCGGGCAGATGCGGCCGTAATGCGTCGGATGCACGTCGCGCACCTCGAAGCCGGCGCGCTCGCGGGTCAGACCGCCCGGTCCAAGTGCCGACAGGCGGCGCTTGTGGGTGATCTCGCTGAGCGGGTTGGTCTGGTCCATGAACTGCGAGAGCTGCGAGGAGCCGAAGAACTCGCGCACGGCGGCGGCCGCCGGCTTGGCGTTGATCAGGTCCTGCGGCATGACCGTGTCGATGTCGACCGAGGACATGCGCTCCTTGATCGCGCGCTCCATGCGGAGCAAGCCGATGCGGTACTGGTTCTCCATGAGCTCGCCGACCGAACGCACACGGCGGTTGCCGAGATGGTCGATGTCGTCGATCTCGCCCTTGCCGTCGCGCAAATCCACCAGCGTCTTGATGACGGAGAGGATGTCTTCCTTGCGCAGCGTGCGCTGGGTGTCGGGCGCATCGAGGTCGAGGCGCATGTTCATCTTGACGCGGCCGACCGCCGAGAGGTCGTAGCGCTCGGCGTCGAAGAACAGCGACTGGAACATCGCCTGCGCCGAATCCAGCGTCGGCGGCTCGCCGGGACGCATGACGCGGTAGATGTCGAACAGCGCGTCCTCGCGCGTCATGTTCTTGTCGGCCGAGAGCGTGTTGCGGATGTAGGCGCCGACATTGACGTGGTCGATGTCGAGCAGCGGCAGCTCCTTGTAGCCCTGCTCGTTGAGCGCCTTCATCGACTTGTCGGTGATCTCTTCACCGGCTTCCGCGTGGATCTCGCCCGTCTTGGGATTGACGAGGTCCTCGGCGATGTAGTTACCGACGAGTTCCGCATCCGACAGGCGCAGCGCCTTCAGACCCTTCTCCTGCATCTGACGCGCACCGCGCACGGTGAGCTTCTTGCCGGCTTCGAGCACGACTTTGCCGGTATCGGCGTCGATCAGGTCGTTGATGGTCGAGTAGCCGCGGAAACGATTGGCGTCGAACGGAACGCGCCAGCCCTCCTTGATCCGCTTGTACTGGATCTTCTTGTAGAAGGTGCTGAGGATCGCCTCGCCGTCGAGACCGAGCGCGAACATCAGCGACGTCACCGGAAGCTTGCGGCGACGGTCGATACGCGCATAGACGATGTCCTTGGCATCGAACTCGATGTCGAGCCAGGAGCCGCGATACGGGATCACGCGGGCGGCGAACAGCAGCTTGCCCGACGAATGGGTCTTGCCCTTGTCGTGGTCGAAGAACACGCCCGGCGAACGGTGCATCTGCGAGACGATGACGCGCTCGGTGCCGTTGACGATGAAGGTGCCGTTCATCGTCATGAGCGGGATGTCGCCCATGTAGACGTCCTGCTCCTTGATGTCCTTGACCGACTTCGCGCCGGTTTCCTCGTCGATATCGAACACGATGAGGCGCAGCGTCACCTTGAGGGGGGCCGCGAAGGTCATGCCGCGCTGGCGGCACTCGTCGACGTCGTATTTCGGCGGCTCGAACTCGTAGCGGACGAATTCCAGCATCGAGGTGCCCGAGAAGTCGGAGATCGGGAACACCGAGCGGAACACCGCCTGCAAGCCCTCGTCCGACCGCCCGCCCTGGGGCTCGTCGACCATCAGGAACTGGTCATAGGACGCCTTCTGAACCTCGATGAGGTTCGGCATCTCGGCCACTTCCTTGATGTGTCCGAAGAACTTGCGAACGCGTTTGCGACCGGTGAATGTCTGCTGCGCCATCGTGGCCTCTCATTTTCGTCGCCCGATTTGGGCGCGCCCTCCGGAACGCGGCGACCGCCGCTCCCGGGTTGAATTTTTCGAACCCGTCTTGGGGGCCGGAGACTCAGTTTCAGGCAGGAATGTCCTGAATCTGTTCTTCAGACCTTCAAAACGCAAAACGACGCGCGGGGCGCAGGAGCGCGCCCGCCCGTCACAACCATCCTCTTCACGGACTGCAAAAGCCCGAAATAGCTTGCTCTCCCAACGGCTTACAGGGAATCCGGCATCCCTGCCCACCGCGCTTTCGTGCTGCCGACCCGATATGGGGCGACATTAGTGCAGATTCGAGGGACAAACCCTCAAATCCCCACACTTTTTCGTGTTCGGCTTGCGTCGGGCGGTTCCGTCGCACGCCTTTTGCATCTGGCCCACCCTTTCGGTGAGTGGACCGAGATCCCGGCTGCGATGATGCTGACCGGGATCTCGTGCCAGTAAGCGATGCTTACTTGAGCTCGACCTTCGCGCCAGCCTTCTCGAGCTGGGCCTTGAGCTTCTCGGCCTCGTCCTTGTTCACGCCTTCCTTGACAGGCTTCGGCGCGCCCTCGACGAGGTCCTTTGCTTCCTTCAGGCCCAGGCCGGTGATGGCGCGGACTTCCTTGATCACCTCGATCTTCTTGTCGCCGGCGGCGGCAAGAACGACCGTGAACTCGGTCTTCTCTTCGGCCGGAGCGGCGGCAGCGCCACCACCAGCCGGGCCGGCCACGGCGACAGCCGCGGCAGCCGAAACGCCCCACTTCTCTTCGAGGAGCTTCGCGAGTTCGGCAGCTTCGAGTACGGTGAGGCTCGAGAGGTCGTCAACGATCTTCTGCAGGTCAGCCATTGTTCAGTTTCCTTGAATGTAAGTCTGGTTCGGGTTTGAGTTTTGCGAAGGGCGTCAGGCCGCTTCGCCCTTTGAGGCATAAGCCTGGATGACGCGCGCGAGCTTGCCCGCGGGCGCGTTGGCGAGCTGAGCGATCTTGGTCGCCGGGGCCACAAGCAGGCCGACGATCTTGGCGCGCAGTTCGTCAAGCGACGGCAGCGAGGCAAGTGCCTTCACGCCGTCGACATTCAGGACGGTCTTTCCCATCGAGCCGCCAATGATGACGAACTTTTCGTTCGCCTTGGCGAATTCGATGGCGACCTTTGGCGCCGCTACCGGATCGTCCGAAGTGGCGATCACGGTCGGTCCCTTCAGCATGGGGCCGATGGCAACGACGTCAGTGCCTTCAAGAGCAATTTTGGCGAGACGGTTCTTCGAGACCTTCACCGAGGCGCCAGCCTGCTTCATCTGCATGCGCAGCTTCTGCATCTGGGCAACGGTCAGGCCGGAATATTGGGCAACGACCGCGACGCTCGTGGTCTTGAAGACCCCATTGAGCTGTTCGACCGCTTCCTTTTTTGCCGCTCGTTCCACAGCAAGCTCTTTCCGGTTGGCGGTCATCGCGAAAGCGGGACCGCCGGGTTGCACCCATCGTCCCACCAAACCTGAACCTCAGGGCAAAACCCATCGGACACGCCGGGCAAGACGACAATTCAAAGCCTGCCCTCCGGGAGCGCGTTAGAGCCCACGGCGTGTCGAGGTCCGAACCAAACCCATTCCGCAACCGCCCCTAAGGTGGTCACGACGTGAAATCCGGTCTTCACCCGTCTATGCAGGCCATGCGATTAAGCCGTTGAGAAATCGAAATTCCCCGCGGGCGCCTGCAGTCTTGGACAGGACAAGGTCAGCCGGCGAACCGCCCGACCTCTGCCCGCATCCCACGCCCGACGAATTTCCCTCCTTTTCCAGCCAATCCTCACGGACGTCCTGAAAAGGAATGATCTCCATCGCTTGTTTTCGGAATGCGTGCACGAACGCGCCAGCCAAGGCCGGTGCGTCCGGAAGCGGTTCTTTAACCGCTCGGAGCCTGCTTGCCAAGAGCAAAATTCACACCAGTTCCAATCCGTTGCCGCAGGCGCTTGACCCGGCCGACAAGGGCCGATTCAGGCTCATTTGACCCCGTAAGGCAGCGGCCTGCCCTCAAAAAACGCGGACAGGTTCGCCAGCACGCAGTTCTGCATGGCGACGTGCGATTCGAGCGTGTGGCCGCCGATATGGGGAGCGAATACGACGTTGGGCAGCGCCGTCAGCGCGTCCGGGGCGTGCGGCTCCTTGTCGTAGACGTCGAGACCAGCGCCCGCGATGGTCTTCTCGGTGAGCGCCAGCACCAGGGCTTTCTCGTCGATCACCGAGCCGCGGGAGATGTTGACGACATAGCCGTCCGCCCCGAGGCGCTTGAGGATATCGGCGCCGACGGCATGCTGGGTCTCGGCTCCTGCCCGGACCGCAATCATCAGCACGCTGCACCAGTCGGCGAGCGCCTCCAGCGTCGGGAAATATTGATAGGGCAGATCGTATTTGCTGCGGCTGAAATAGCCGACCTCGCTCTCAAAGGATGCGCAGCGCGCCGCGATCTTGCGGCCGATCTCGCCCATGCCGTAGACACCGATACGGCGGCCCGGCATGCCCACCTGCGGGCGCATCATCGGCGAGGGCTTTGACGCGGCCCAATCGCCGCTTCGGACGTACTGGTCGGCAACCAGGATTCGCCGCGTCGTCGCGAGCATCAGGGTCATCGCGATGTCGGCGACCGAGGCTGCATTGGCGCCCGGGCTATGTCCGACCGCAATATTGCGGCCAGCAGCGGCCTTCAGGTCAACACCGTCATAGCCAGTGCCGTAGCAGACAATGGCACCGAGCTTCGGAAACAGGTCCATCGCCTCCGCGCCCAGCGGCGTGCCGCCGGCGGTGAGCACCGCGCGGATGCCGCCGAGTTCGTCGGCCGAAAACACCTCCCGCGCCGGCTTGCCGCCGGTGTCGAGCAGCTCGAACCGCTCGGCGAAGCGCGCCATCATCGTCTTGGGAAAGCGCGAGTAGATCAGGACCTTGTCAGTCATTGTTCTTGTTTCCGGTGAACGCCGTCACAAACGACGAGGGGCGGAATCGGTTGCCCAATTCCGCCCCTCGCCTCATGTCATTTCCGAACCTTAGCCGAGAATGGTGCCCGGCTCGACCTTCACGCCGGGGCCCATCGACGAGGACACCGCAACGCGCTGGATGTAGGTGCCCTTGGAACCGGCCGGCTTGGCCTTGGAGACAGCGTCCGCCAGGGCCTTGATGTTCTCGACCAGTTTTTCCTCGGTGAACGAGGCCTTGCCGACGCCAGCCTGCAGGATGCCGGCCTTCTCGACGCGGAACTCGACCGAGCCACCCTTGGCACCCTTCACCGCACCGGTGACGTCCATGGTCACGGTGCCGATCTTCGGGTTCGGCATCAGGCCGCGCGGGCCGAGCACCTTACCGAGACGGCCGACCAGCGGCATCATGTCGGGGGTTGCGATACAGCGGTCGAAATCGATCGTGCCGTTCTGCACCTTCTCGACCAGGTCCTCGGCGCCAACGACGTCGGCGCCCGCAGCCTTGGCCTCGTCGGCCTTAGCGCCGCGGGCGAACACGCCGACGCGGAGCGTACGGCCGGTGCCGTTCGGCAGGGTCACGACACCGCGGACCATCTGATCGGCGTGACGCGGATCGACGCCAAGATTGATCGCGACCTCGATGGTCTCGTCGAACTTCGCTTTCGCGCGTTCCTTGACCATTTTGATGGCGTCCGCGAGCGGGTAAAGCTTTTCGCGATCAATACCTTCGCGGGCTTTGTTCAAACGCTTTCCGATTGCCATGAGCCCTTACCCCGCCACTTCCAGGCCCATCGAACGGGCAGAGCCCTCGACCATCTTCATGGCCGACTCGATCGAGTCGCAATTGAGATCCTTCATCTTCTTCTCGGCGATCTCGCGCACCTGCGCTTTGGTCACCGCACCCGCCTTGTCACGGCCCGGCGCCTTGGAGCCGGACTGGATTTTGGCAGCCTGCTTGAGGAAGAAGGACATCGGCGGCGTCTTCATCTCGAACGTGAACGAACGATCGGCGTAGATCGTGATCACGACGGGAATCGGGGTATTCTTCTCTTCCTTCTGGGTCTGGGCGTTGAACGCTTTGCAGAACTCCATGATGTTGAGACCGCGCTGACCGAGCGCGGGACCGATCGGGGGCGAAGGATTCGCCGCACCGGCCGGGACCTGAAGCTTCAGGTATCCGGTCACTTTCTTTGCCATGTATCACTCCTGTTGGGCCGGCCTGGGCCAGCGGTTTCAGGTTCGTGGTCTGGGTCCGATGCGGCTGGCAACCGCCCTCTCCCTCCCACGGCCTCTTGTTGCGCGAGACCGAAGCCTCACGCCTACCCGATCAGACCTTCTCGACCTGACCGAATTCCAGTTCGACCGGCGTGGCGCGGCCGAAGATCGACACCGCGACCTTCACGCGCGAGCGCGCCTCGTCGATTTCCTCGACCACACCCGAGAACGACGCAAACGGGCCGTCGGCCACGCGCACGTTCTCGCCGATTTCGAACGACACCGACGCCTTCGGCCGCTCCACGCCCTCCTGCACCTGGTGCAGGATGCGCATGGCCTCGGCTTCCGAGATCGGCATCGGCTTGTTTTCCGCGCCGAGGAAGCCGGTCACCTTCGGGGTGTTCTTGATCAAATGGAACGCCTCGTCGGTCAGCTTCATCTTCACCAGCACGTAGCCCGGGAAGAACTTGCGCTCGGCGTCGATCTTGCGGCCGCGGCGCACCTCCGTGACCTTCTCGGTCGGAACCAGCACCAGCTCGAACAGTTCCTCGAGCCCGCGCTGCTTGGCCTGCTCGCGGATCGATTCGGCGACCTTCTTCTCGAAGTTCGAATAGGCGTGGACGATGTACCAGCGCTTGTCAGACAATTGAGCCGTTGCTGTTGCCATCAGTGAATGCCCAGAAGGAAGGTGATGAGGACGCGGATGATCTGGTCGGCGGCGAAGAAGAAGATCGAGGCCACGGCGACCATCACGAACACCATGATGGTGGTGATCGTGGTCTCGCGCCGGGTCGGCCAGGTGACCTTGGCGGTCTCCGAGCGCACTTCCTGCAAGAACTTGAACGGGCTGACTGCCATCGTTTGATGTCCAACGTCCGTCGACAGACGCGAATGAATTTCAGGGATCCGAACAGCCGCCGTTGGCCCAACCCTCTGTCGAAGGATGAGCCGGAAATCGGGCTCGATTGTTCGGGGATTTCAAAGCCGCGCCGGAAATCCGCGTCTAACGGGCCGGCTGCGAGTGCGTGGTATCTACTGCGGATGGGACCAAAGGTCAAGATAGAGAGGGCCCGCACGAGTAAACCGACCTCCGCGGCCGACCGACCAGAGATCAGGCCGATCAAGGGCTTATCTGCCGCCTGCAAAGCCGGCCCAGGGCCTCAGCCGGCTCCTCGCAGAACGAGACCACCGGGGGCCCCCTCACCTGCAGCCTTTGGCGCCCCCTCAAGGTCAGTCGGCCCGATCGATCGTCGAAATGCCCGGCAACGGCACAACGAACTTTCCGCCCTCTGCGAAATAGCCGGCGTGCTTGGCCCGGATCGGATCCACATAGCGCCAGGCGAAGACGACGACGAACGCCGGCTTGCGCTCGTAAAGGGCGGCGGGCGGCAGGATCGGGATGTCGTACCCGGGGCCGGCCATCACGTTCCCCTTCTTGGGGTCGTCGTCCACCAGGAAGTCGATCTTGTTCTCCAGGCCGAACTGCGGCAGCAGGGTCGTGGTCCCGACCGAGACGCCGTAGCCGGCCACGAGCTGGCCGCGCGCATGGGCGGCATCGGCCATCGCGACCAGCTCGTCGCGGATGGCGGCGATCCTCTTCGCATAGGGCACATAGTAGGCCGACCGGTCGACGCCGAGCCGGTCTTCCTCGGCGATGAAGCGGGCGACCTCCGCGGACGGCTTCTTCGCGCCGCCGGTACGCTGCACCGTCACCCGGATCGAGCCGCCCTTGGTCTCGATGTGCTGGACGTCGATCAATTCCATGCCAAGCCGCGCGAAGAAGCGCGTCAGCGGTTTGATGTTAAAATACGACAGATGCTCGTGGTAAACGGTGTCGAGAAGGTTCTTCTCGGTGACGTCGACGCCATACTGCGTTTCGAAAACGAACAGCCCGTCCGGCGCAAGCACGTCACGAACCCCGATCACCAGCGGGTCTAGATTGTCGACATTGGCGATCATGTTGTTGGCGATTACGACGCTGGCCGCGCCATGGCTTTGCAGGATACGGCGACCGATGGCATCGGTGAAGAAATCGCCGATGGTCTCGATTCCCGCTTCCGTTGCACGCCGCGCGATGTCGACGGCGGGATCGACACCCAGCACCCGCATGCCGCGCTCCCTAAAGAAACCGAGCAGCGATCCGTCGTTGCTGCCGAGCTCGACGACCAGCGAGCCCGGCGCGATGGCGAACCGGCTGACGACATCGTTGGCATAGCCCGCGAAGTGCTCCCGCAGGCCAAGCGAGAGCGAGGTGGTATAAACGTAGTTTCGGTATTGGATCTCTGGATTGCCGACGTGGAGAATCTGCAGATGGCCGCAGTCCGCGCACAGGTGCAGCGCCATCGGCACCGCGGCCCGAAAGACGGGATCGTCGACGCTTGCATCCGGCACCTGGAAGTTCGGCGTGCCAATGGGCATGCCTGCCATCGGGACGACAAGCTCTTGCTTGTCCGAATGACAGAGGCGGCAGGTATGACGGACGTAGAACAGGTTTTTCATCGTAGGACCGTAAGACGGAGACATGCGAACAGGTGAGGCAATCTCACCCCGTGGTGATCAGATCGACGGCACCGCCTCAGGACGCCGGATATTCCGCACGACCGATGATGAGGTCGATCGCGGCCATCATCCAGAACTGATGCGTGGTCTCGACGATGTTGTAACTGCGGCTGTCGACGTAATAATTGACGTCGCCGAGATTGCGCAGCGGATTCTCCGCGTTCATGCCCGACAGCGTGATCACATCGAGATTCATCGCCCGCGCCTGCGCGACCGCATTGAGAATGTTCTTCGAGCGTCCCGACGAGCTGATCGCGACGAGGCAATCGCCAGCGCGGGCGCTCAGCCTCACAGCATGCGCAAGCCAGTCCTCGAAACCGTAATCATTGGCAAGACACGACATCATGCTGGCATCGCTGAAGCAGAGTGCGGGCACTGATGCGTTCTTCGCCAGATCGATCGCGAGATGGGAGGCGATGCCGGCCGAGCCTCCATTGCCGATGAAGATGACGCGACCGCCCTGCTCGCGCGCGCGCAACCAGGCCGTGCGGGTGGCGGAGATCCTGGCGAAAATCCCGTCGTCAATTGCCGTCGCGCGATGGAGGCGCCCTACGTAGTCATCAAGGAAAGCCTTGTGATCGGGATCGACGGACTCGGCAGGCATGGGCTCGCGGCTCGACGGCGACATGACGCCCTGATACCGGCTATCACCAGCGA
This sequence comes from Bradyrhizobium sp. RT6a, assembly GCF_040547675.1. Taxonomy (NCBI): domain Bacteria; kingdom Pseudomonadati; phylum Pseudomonadota; class Alphaproteobacteria; order Hyphomicrobiales; family Nitrobacteraceae; genus Bradyrhizobium; species Bradyrhizobium sp. RT6a. The sequence continues at coordinate 803,799 of NZ_JBEPQC010000002.1, read as the reverse complement.
TTGCAAAGGTATATTACCTTCGCAGTTGACCAGCAGCCGATTCGGTTTCCACCTTCACTCAATATTGGCGGGCCTGTTTCGCTGGGCATTCGCATCACGGATGTTCCTATGAAATGCATCGTTACCGGTGGCGCGGGCTTCATCGGCAGTCACCTCGTCGACCGCCTCCTCGACGATGGCCACGAGGTCATCGCGCTCGATAATTTCGTGATCGGACGCCCCGAAAATCTGGCCTCGCGCATCGATTCGAATCGACTGAAAATCGTGCGGGCCGACGTCACCGAACTCGAATCGATCAAGCCGCATTTCGACGGCATCGACTGGGTCTTCCATCTCGCCGCGCTAGCCGACATCGTTCCCTCGATCGAGTCCCCGATCCCGTATCACCGCGCCAATGTCGACGGCACGGTCAACGTTCTCGAGGCTGCACGGCAGGCCGGCGTCAGCCGCTTCGTTTATGCCGCGTCGTCCTCCTGCTACGGAATTCCCGACGTCTATCCGACGCCGGAGAGCGCCGAGATCCGGCCGATGTATCCCTATGCCCTCACCAAGAATCTCGGCGAGCAGTGCGTCATGCACTGGTGCCAGGTCTACAAGCTGCCCGCGGTCGCGCTGCGCCTGTTCAACGTGTACGGGCCGCGCCATCGCACCACGGGCACCTACGGCGCCGTGTTCGGCGTGTTCATGGCGCAGAAGCTCGCCGGCAAGCCCTTCACGGTGGTTGGCGACGGCGAGCAGACCCGCGACTTCACCTTCGTCAGCGATGTCGCCGACGCTTTCGTCACCGCAGCGCGCTCCGAGGTCTCGAACGAAATCTTCAACGTCGGCTCCGACAACACCTACAGTGTCAACCGGCTTGTCGAGCTTCTCGGCGGCGACAAGGTCCACATTCCCAAGCGGCCCGGCGAGCCCGATTGCACCTATGCCGACATCACCAAGATCAAGCGGATCCTGAAATGGACGCCGAAGGTAAAATTTGAGGACGGGGTCGCGACGATGCTGAAGTCGATGGATCAGTACAAGGACGCTCCCCTGTGGACAGTGGACAAGATCGCGGACGCCACGAAGGACTGGTTCAAATATCTCGGGGACAACAACGACGCGGCGTCCGGCGCAGCGCAGAAGGCAAGCCAGTGAACAGGTTCACCGGGTATCGTTGCCGCGAATCGATCAATTCCGGGCCGCCCGGTTGAGGCCGGCTGGCGCTTTGGGTTATTCACATGGGCAATATTCCGACCGGCAATCCCGCGTTGAACGACCAACTGGCGGCGCACGAAAAGATCAAGACGATCGAGGAATTGGGCGAGATCGCGCGGTCCGCGCAGGCGCGGGGCCGGAAGGTTGCACTCTGCCACGGCGTCTTCGATCTCGTGCATCTCGGCCATATCAGGCACATCCAGGCGGCGCGCAACGAGGGCGACGTCGTCATGGTGACGATCACCGCCGACCGTCACGTCAACAAGGGACCCGGTCGGCCGATCTTCCCCGAAAACATGCGAGCCGAGATGCTGGCCTCGCTCGCGACGGTCGATTGGGTCGGTATCAATCACACTTCCAGCGCCGAGCCGATCCTGGATACGGTGAGGCCGGACATCTATGTGAAGGGGTCCGACTACGAAAACCCCGAAGACGACGTGACCGGCAAGATCCGGACCGAGCGCGACGCCGTTGAGCGTCACGGCGGACGCATCGTGTTCACCCGCGACGTGACATTCAGCTCCTCGTCGCTGGTGAACCGGTATTTCGACATCTACGATCCTCCACTTCGCGACTACCTGCAAAAGGTCCGTGAAGGTGGCGGCGCCGATCGCCTGCTGAGGCTAATCGACAAGGTGCAGGACATGCACGTCGTGCTGGTCGGCGACACCATCATCGACGAATACCAGTACGTCACGGCGCTCGGAAAAGCCTCGAAGGAAAACATCGTCGCCACGCTGTTCAAGAGCGGCGAGCAATTTGCCGGCGGCGTCATTGCCGCGGCGAACCATGTCGCGAGCTTCTGCAAGTCGGTGGAGGTCGTCACGACGCTGGGTGGTAACGACTACCCTGAGGAGTTCATTCGCGCGCATGTCCGCCCGAACGTCACGTTGACGCCGATCCGCCTTCAGGGCCGTCCGACGACCCGCAAATCGCGGTACGTCGAGCTCGGATATCTGCACAAGCTGTTCGAAGTCTACACCATGGACGATACGCCGCTCGACGAGGCCGATCGGAAGGAGATCGACCGTATCACGACGGAGCGAGTGCGTGGCGCGGACGTAGTGATCGCCACCGACTTCGGTCACGGCATGATCTCATCGAGCACGATCGACACCCTGATCGCCAACTCCAGGTTCCTGGCGGTCAATGCCCAGAGCAACAGCGGCAATCACGGCTACAATTTGATCACGAGGTATCCGCGGGCCGACTACATCTGCATCGACGCGCCGGAGGCCCGTCTGGCTGCAACCGACAAGTTCAGCGACATCGCGTCCGTGATCGAGGCCGGCCTGCACGGCAAGATCGATTGCGACAACATGATCATCACGCACGGCTCCTTCGGCTGTTACCCCTTCTCGTCGAAAACCGGCGTCACGCGCGTTCCCGCCTTCACCAAGACCGTCGTCGACACCGTCGGCGCGGGCGACGCCTTCCTGACGATCACCGCGCCACTGGTCGCCGCCGGCGGCAATATCGAGGACGTCGCCTTCATCGGCAACGCAGCCGGCGCGATCAAGGTCGGGATCGTCGGCCACCGCAGCTCGGTCGAGAAGGTGCCGCTGGTCAAGTTCGTCACCGCGTTGTTGAAGTAGCGCGACGGCAGATACTGGAGAACGACAGTGATTGGTCAAAAATGGAATGTGATGGTCACCGGTGGCGCCGGCTATGTCGGTAGCGTGCTGGTTCCCCAGTTGCTCGCTGCGGGCCACAAGGTCACCGTGCTGGACCTGTTCATGTATGGCGAGGACGTGTTCGATGCCGTCCGCAACAATCCCAATTTGCGCCTGATCAAGGGCGACATCCGTGACGAAGCCGCGATCAACGAGGCCCTGCGCGGCAACAACGCCGTCATCCACCTCGCCTGCATCTCCAACGACCCGTCGTTCGAACTGGACCCGGGGCTCGGCAAGTCCATCAATTACGACTGCTTCCGGCCGATGGTGCGCGCCGCCAAGAAGGCGGGCATCAAGCGCTTCATCTACGCCTCCTCGTCCAGCGTCTACGGCATCAAGGACGAAGCCGAGGTCACCGAGAACCTGTCCTGCGAGCCGCTCACGGACTACTCGAAGTTCAAGGCCATGTGCGAGACCGACCTTGCCGACGAGGCCGCGTCCGGTTTCGTCACCTGCACGGTTCGTCCCGCCACCGTCTGCGGCTACGCACCGCGGCAGCGGCTCGACGTCGTCGTGAACATCCTGACTAATCTCGCGGTCAACACCGGCCGCATCCGCGTGTTCGGCGGTACGCAGCGCCGGCCCAATTTGCACATCGAGGACATGTCAGCCGCCTATCTGTTCCTGCTCCAGCAGGATGACGCAAAGATCGACGGCAAGACCTACAATATCGGCTACGAGAACCACTCGCTGATGAAGATCGCCGACATCGTCAAGTCGGTGGTCGGCAGCAATGTCGACGTCGTCGTCGAGCCGACCGACGATCTCCGCTCCTACCACGTCTCTTCGGAGAAGATCCGCCGCGAGCTCGGCTTTGCGCCGACCCACACAATCGAGCAGGCCGTGTCCGGCCTCGTCAACGCCTTCAAGGGCGGCCGCCTGCCGAACTCGCTCAACGACCCCCGGTACTTCAACATCAAGATGATGCAGAACATCAGCCTGAAGTGAGCGGCGTGCGGATCGGCATCGATTTCGACAACACGATCATCTGCTACGACAAGGTCTTTGCGGCCGTCGCACGTCAGCGTGGGCTGGTGCCGGAAGGGTGGGAGGGGCTGAAGACCGACCTCCGGGATCATCTCCGGTCCCGCGCGGGCGGCGAGCTCGCCTGGCAAGGACTGCAAGGCTTCGTCTACGGCAAGGGAATTGGCGGCGCCGAACTCTATCCGGGCGTGCGGGAATTCCTGGCGGCGTGCAGGCAGGCCGGCTCGAAGGTCTGCATCGTCAGCCACAAGACCCGATTCGGTCATCAGGACCCCGACCGCACCGACCTGCGTGACGCCGCCCGTGGCTGGCTGCGGGGAGCCAGCCTGATCGACGCCGCGGATGCGGCGCTGGCCATCGGCGACATCTATTTCGAGGACACACTGCCCGCCAAGGTCGAGAGGCTCGTGAGCCTGAAGCTCGACGTCTTCATCGACGACCTCGTCGATGTCTTCGAGCAACCGCATTTTCCGAAGGCCACGCGATCGATCCTGTTCACGCGGTCGCAGCCTCCCCACCCCGAACACTGCAAGCCGATCGCGGCATGGGCCGATATCCGCCGCGAGGTGTTTGCGGCATGAACGGGACCGACATCACCGCGCCGGATGCGATGGCGATCGGCAGCCGCCTGGGCGGTGCGCGTGTCGCGGCCGCCCAGCCGGCAAAGTCCGGCGGCAACAACAGGGTGTTTCGGCTGGAGATGGCGGAGGGACCGCCCCTCGCCCTCAAGCATTATCCGTCCGACGGACGCGATCGCCTGGGACAGGAGTATGATGCACTCTCGTTCCTGGCGCGCCACGGCATCACGTCGACACCGCGGCCGGTCGCGAAGGACGCAGATGCGTTCTGCGCGCTGTACCAATGGTTCGACGGCGAGGCCGCAGTGCTGCGCCCCCAAGGCGACGATGCCGATCAGCTCGCCGATTTCCTCATCGAGCTGCAGAAGCTGCGCGAGGCCGAAGGCGCGCAGAATTTGCGGAACGCCTCAGCCAGCATCTTCTCACCCGAGGCGGCCATCGCCCAGTACGAGCAGCGCCTGGACGCATTGAGGCGAGCCTCGGATGATCATCCCGACCTGTGTGCGTTCCTCGAAGGCAGCCTGGTTCCAAGCACTGACGCCGCGATTCGGCAGCTCCGCCGCCGCTACGCGGAACTCGGTCGGGATCCCGCAGCGGACCTTGCGCCCACCCATCGCGCGCTGAGTCCGTCCGATTTCGGACTGCACAACGCACTGCGCGCCGAAGACGGGCGCTTGCGATTCATCGACTTCGAATATTTCGGCTGGGACGATCCGGTCAAGCTCATGTCCGACACCGCCATTCACCCCGGCAGCGATCTGCCCGAGGCGAGCGCGAATCACTTAATCGAACGGCTGTCGCGCGCCTTCGAGGCGAGCGATGACGCGTTTGCGATCCGACGTGACGTACTGTATCCTGTGTTCAAGGGAATCTGGTGCCTGATTGTCCTGAACGCCTATTTGCCGGACAGCCGCTCCCGGCGCGCAATGGCTGCGCAAGGTGGCGATGTTAGGATCCGCCTCGCCGGTCAGCTCGACAAAGCCCGCCGGCTTCACCAGACGATTCGGCCAACCGATTTACCGAAGTGACCCAAATCTCACCCCACGCTGAAGCCGCCCTCACCTGCACGCTGGATGAGCGCAGCCTTTATCTGCGCCGCCTGGTCTTGGGGTCTGTCCGCTCCGCGGGACGCGGACATGTCGGTCCGGCATTGTCGCTGATCGAGATGGTCCGCGTGCTCTACGACGACGTGCTGCGGATCGATCCGAACAACCCGCGCGATCCGGCCCGCGATCGCGCGATCCTCAGCAAGGGACACGGGTGTCTGGCGCTCTATGCGCTGTTGGCCGATCGCGGCTTCTTTCCGCTGTCGGAACTGGACGGTTTCTGCGGCCCCGACAGCATTTTGGGCGGACATCCCGAATACGGAATGGTGCCGGGGGTCGAGGCCTCGACCGGCGCGCTCGGACACGGCCTGTCGATCGGTGTCGGCCTGGCGCTCGCCGCGCGCATGCGCGAGCGCACCTACCGCACCTTCGTCCTGCTCGGCGACGGCGAGATCAACGAGGGATCGGTGTGGGAAGCTGCCATGGGCGCGGCCAAGCACGGGCTCGACAATCTTGTCGCGCTGATCGACTACAACAAGCTGCAGAGCTACGGGCCCACCGACTACGTCCTGCCGCTGGAGCCGCTCGCGGACAAATGGCGCAGCTTCGGCTTCGCCGTCCAGGAGCTCAACGGCCACGACGTCGGCGCCCTGCGCACCGTGCTGAAGCAGGTCCCGGCCATTCCGGGAAAACCCACCGCGGTCATCTGCCATACCGTCAAGGGCAAGGGTCTGCCTGCCGCGGAATCCAACGCCGATTGGCATCACAAGAACAAGCTGACCGACAGCGAGCTCGACGCAATCCGCGTCGCCGTCGGGGATTTTTGATCGGCTCCTCATGCGCAACACCGCGATGAACATGATCCACGAGCTCGCCGCGCGCGACGAGCGTGTGCTCTACATCGGCTCCGATCCCGGCGCAGGCACCTTGCGCGCGATGAGCAAGGAGTTTGCCAAGCGCCATCTGATCGAAGGCATTTCGGAAGCGCACATCATCGGCATGTCGGCCGGTCTCGCGATGGAAGGCTTCGTGCCCTACGTCAACACGATCGCCACGTTCCTGACCCGCCGCTGCTACGAGCAGGTCGCCGTCGATCTGTGCCTGCACAATCTGCCGGTGCGGCTGATCGCCAATGGCGGCGGACTCGTCTACGCGCCGCTCGGCCCCACCCATCAGGCGATCGAGGACATCGCCATCATGCGGGCGCTGCCGAACATGACGGTGGTCTGCCCGTGCGACGCCGACGAGGCGGCGCGGCTGATGGAGCAAACGCTCGACTGGACTGGACCGATCTACATCCGGCTCGGTAAGGGTGGCGACGCAATCGTCTCGAAGGCCGAGCACGGCTTCGAAATCGGCAAGGCCATCCTGATGCGGCCGCCCGGCGACGTCGTCATGGTCACGACAGGCATCATGCTCCAGCGCGCACTCGCTGCGGCAGACCTGCTGGCCGCACAGGGCATTCGCGCCGGCATCCTGCACATGCACACGGTCAAGCCGCTCGACGCCGAGGCGCTGCTGCAGGCGGCGCGCGGGACCCGCTTGCTGGTGACGCTGGAGGAGCACGTGCCCTCCGGCGGCCTCGGCAGCGCGGTCGCCGAGGCGCTGATCGACAAGCTCGGCTCTGGCCTGCCCGCCATGCTGCGGTTGTCGCTGCCGGACCGGTTCATGCACAATTACGGATCGCAGGACTCGCTGCTGAAGAAGCACGGACTTTCCGCCGACGCCATTGTGACCTCGATCGCGCGCGCGCTCATCGCCTCGCCCACCTCTTCTCCTCAACTTCAATCCACCTGACGGGCCCCATGCACGACGTTCGATATTCCTATCTGCTCGAGCAATTCTCCGACCCGGCACCGATCCTGGCCGAGATCGGCCGACTGGTGGCGACCGGTGACTTCACCCTGGGCAAGCCGGTCGCGGAATTCGAACGGCGCTTTGCTGAGCTGATCGGCGTGCGTCATGCCATCGGTGTCGGATCGGGCACCGATGCGCTCAAGCTGCCGCTCAAGGCGCTCGGCATCGGCCATGGCGACGAGGTCATCACGGCCGCCAACACCTTCATTGCCACGGTCGGTGCCATCGCCGAGACCGGCGCGACGCCGGTGCTGGTCGACTGCGACGACTCCTTCTGCATGAACGTCGACTACGTCGAAGCCGCGATCACCGAGAAGACCAAGGGGATCATGCCGGTTCAGTTGACCGGCGAGGTCACCGACATGGGCAAGCTGATGGCGATCGCCCAGCGTCACAACATCCCCGTGGTCGAGGATTCCTGCCAGGGCATCCTGTCGGAGTTCGCGGGAAAACGGTCCGGCACCCATGGTATCGCGGCCGGCTTCTCGCTGCATCCGCTCAAGAACCTCAACGTCTGGGGCGATGCCGGTGTCGTCGTCACCAATGACGACGGGATGAACGAGCGGCTTCGCCTGATCCGCAATCACGGCATGAAGAATCGCGACGAGATCGCGATTCTCGGCTGCAATTCGCGGCTCGATTCCCTCCAGGCGGTCGTCGGCAACTGGCTGATCGGCCAGACCAGCGAGATCACGCGCCGCCGGATCGAGAACGCGGCCTACTACGATTCGGGCCTTGCCGGCCTGCCCGGCCTGCGCATTCCGCCGCGCCGGCCTAACGTGAAGCACGTCTACCATCTCTACATGGTGTTCGCCGAGCGTCGCGACGAGCTCTACAAATACTGCCTGGACAACGGTATTGAAGCGAAGATCCACTATCCCATCCCGCTGTATCAGCAGGAAGGCCTCAAGCACCTCGGCTACGCGCCGGGCACCTTCCCGGTCACCGACCGCCACGCCCAGGAAGTCATCAGCTTCCCCGTCGACCAGCATCTGACGCGCGCCCAGCAGGACCGCGTTGTCGAGATCGTTCGGAAGTTCTGCCATGGACGCTGACACCGGCCGCCGGCGCATCGGTTACGTCAATCTTCCCGCGCAATTCGAGGAAGAGCGCGCTGAGATCATGCAGGCGGTCGAGGGCGTGTTCCGGCGCGGCGATTTCATCGGCGGCGCGGCCGTTGCGAAGCTCGAAGAGGAGCTCGCCACCTATCTCGGCTCGCCGCATGTGGTGACGCTGAATTCCGGCACCGATGCGCTGATCCTGTCGTTGCGGGCGCTCAACATCGGTCCCGGGGACGAGGTGATCACCCCGCCGAGTTCGTTCGTGGCATCGACCGCCGCCATCATCGCCGTCGGCGCCAGGCCCGTGTTTGCCGACGTGCTGCCGGACCAGAATATCGATCCCGCCGCAGTCGAGGCCGCCGTCACTTCGCGAACCAGGGCGATCATGCCGGTGCACCTGACCGGGCGCATGGCCGACATGAATCCGCTGATGGCGATCGCGACCAAGCACGCTCTCGCCGTGATCGAGGACAGCGCGCAGGCCGTCGGCTCGACCTATGACGGGCGGATGAGCGGCACCATCGGAACGTTCGGCTGCTTCTCCGCCCACCCGCTGAAGAACCTCAATGCCGCGGGCGACGCCGGCTTCGTCGTCACTGCCGACGCCGAGCTTGCCGCGAGAATTCGCCGCCTGCGCAATCACGGCCTGATCAATCGCAGCGACGTTCAGGAATGGGGCATCGTGTCACGCCTCGACACTGTCCAGGCCGAGGTGCTTCGCATTCGCCTGCGTCACCTGCCCTCCGTCATCGAACGCCGGCGCCGCAACGCCGCGCAATACCGCGCCGAGCTCGCCGGCCTTCCGCTGTTCATCCCGGTTTGCCGCAACATCGAGTTCAACACCTTCCACACCTTCGTCGTGCAGACGGACCGTCGCGACGACTTTCAGAAATATCTTGCCGACAAGGGTATCGAGACCGCGATCCACTATCCGGTACCGATCCACCTCCAGCAGGCGGCGGCGCATCTTGGTCACGGTCGCGGCGCGTTCCCGGTGACCGAGCGGCAGGCGGATCAGATCCTCACGCTTCCCATCAACCAGTTCCTCTCGGCCTCGGATATCAGCTATGTTTGCGCGACCGCCCGGGAGTATTTTGCATGACGGACACGGCTTTCCTCGAGGCCGATGAGCAGGCATTGGCGCAACGCTTCATCGACGACGGCTTCGTCACCACGCCGGCCGACGATCGCGCCGGGCTCGACCGGATCCAGCGGCGCGCCGCCGAGCTCGCGGCGGATTATCTGAAGCTGCCACACGGCAACGACCCCTACGCGATGCTCGACACCATCCACACGCGGGTGAGCGTGGATGATCTCAACGGCCTGCGGCTGCACGTCTTCAACGGCCTCAACGCCGAGGCCTGGTTCCGGCCGACCTATTTCCGTCTGGCGCGCTCGACGATCGAGACCATCGTCGGCAACGAGCTCTGCATGCAGCGCCGCGTCAATCTCAGCATCCAGCTGCCGGGCGACGATTCGTCGCTGCTCGCCACCCATTCCGACGTCTGGTCGGGCGACTCGCCGTTCGAGGTCGTGGTGTGGGTACCCCTGGTCGACGTCCACCGCACCAAATCGATGTATCTGCTGCCGCCATCCCTGAACGGCGACATGCAGGACCGGATGGCTAGCCTCCGCAGCGCCGAGGAACTCTACCAGACCATCAAGCCGCACGCGACCTTCATCGAGATCCCCTACGGTCACGTGATGCTGTTCAACCAGACCCTGATGCACGGCAATCGCATCAACGAGGAAGCCGGCTCGCGCTGGAGCATGAACTGCCGGTTCAAAAGCATCATGTCGCCCTACGCGGACAAGCGGTTCGGCGAATTCTTCGAACCGATCCTGCTGCGTCCGGCGACACGCGTCGGCATGCAATACAAGCTGCCGGGAGGCTTCCATGACTGAGCGAGCCGGCCATCGCGGCTATATCGGCGCCCGGCCGCTGAACGGCAGCCGTACCCCGCAGCACGTCCAGAATATCGTGATCCGCGACTATGCGCGGCGGAAAAACCTGCACTATCTGCTCAGCGCCGCCGAGCACACCATGCCCAGCAGCTACATGGTGCTCGAGGACATCCTCGACGAGCTGCCGCGTTTGCGCGGCCTGATTCTCTACAGCATCTTCATGCTGCCGCCCGACGAGGCACGGCGGCGGGCGATCTATGACCGCGTGCTGAGCGAGGGCTGCGATCTGCACGCGGCCGTCGAGGAGATCACGCTGTCCTCGCGCGACAACATACAAGCCGTCGAGGACATCCTGCTCGTCAACAAATTCGCGACCATCCTGTAACGATGCCGCGGACCGGTTCAGGACAATGACCGAGATCAACCTGCTCCAGCCGATGCACGCATCGACCAAGCGGAACTACGTTCAGCGGGTCGTCGAGCACGACAAGGCGGAATCCGCCACCGTCGCGCGGCAATGGGGATACGACTATTGGGACGGCGACCGCCGCTATGGCTACGGCGGCTACCGCTACGACGGACGCTGGCGCCCGCTCGCCCAGACCCTGATCGACCGCTACGGCATCAAGCCCGGGATGAGCGTACTGGATGTCGGCTGCGGCAAGGGCTATTTGCTCTACGAATTCACCCAGCTCGTCCCCGGCCTCACCATCGCAGGCATCGACATCTCCGACTATGGCATCGCCAACGCCAAGGAGGAGGTGCGACCGCAATTGAAGGTCGGCAGCGCCGTCGAGCTCCCCTACCCCGACCATAGCTTCGATCTCGTGGTGTCGCTCGGCGTGCTCCACAATCTTCCGCTCGAAGACGTCTTCCGCGCCGTGTCGGAGATCGAGCGCGTTGGACGCGGCGCCTCGAAATATCTGATGGTGGAATCGTTCCGCGACGAGCGCGAGAAGGCGAACCTGCTGTACTGGCAGCTCACCTGCCTGAGTTTCCATGGTCCGGAAACCTGGGCCTGGATCTACGACAAATGCGGCTACCGGGGCGACCATGGGTTCATCTTCTTCGAATGAAGCAACGGGCCTGCGCCGGCCGGCCTCGCTACGTGCGCAAAATCCCGAAGTGTACTATTCGGACGACGCCATCGTCACGGCAGACGACGCCACGATCGCGGAGCTGAAGCGCATCGCCGCAGGCAATCCGCGTCTGCGCAGCCGGCTGTGCACGCATCCCGAGCCCTCGTCCGGCCTGCACGAGATGCTGATCGTGCATCATCGCGAGGCCTATGTGCGGCCTCACAAGCATTTTGGCAAACCTGAATCGTTTCACTTGATCGAGGGCACTGCGCAGGTCGTGATCTTCGAGGACGACGGCCGCATTCGCGATGTGCTCGAGATGGCGCCGTACGGCAGGGGCGCGCTTTGCTATTACCGGATGCCCGAGCAGGTGTTTCACTCGATCCTGATCACCTCGGAGTGGCTGGTGTTTCACGAAACCACCGCCGGTCCGTTCGATCCCTCCCGCACGGCATTCCCCGACTGGGCGCCCGACGGCAACGATGTCGCCGAGGTCCAGAACTACGTCACGAAGGTTGGTGCGCTCGCTACGGAGCATCTGGCCCATCGCCATACTTCACGAGCCATTCCAGCAGAGGTTTCTACCGATGACTGACCATTGCCGCCTCTGCCATTCGACCAATTTGCGCCCGGTCATCGACCTCGGACAGATGCCGATTGCGCATCGGCTTCGGCACAGCCGCGACGAACAGGAGGAACGGTATCCGTTCGAGGTGCTGGCCTGTGGCGAGTGCGGCCTGCCCCAGATCGTCAAGCCGATCGATCCCGACATTCTGTACCGGCAGTTCAACTACAATTTCAGCAGCTGGAAGCCGGAGCCGCACCAGGTCGACGAACTCGACACCATCGCCAAATTCTCACCCCACCAATCCGTGTTCGAGATCGGATGCAATGACGGCCTGTTCATGGACAGGCTTCGCGAACGCGGTGCGAAGGTCTTGGTGGGCGTCGAGCCCAACCCGGTGTCCGGCAAGATCGCCCGCGAGCGTGGCATCAAGGTCTATGCCGACATGATCAGCCCGGCGCTGTGTCACGACGCGATTGCCCAGGCCGGCAAGTTCGACCTCGTCGTCTCGCGCCAGGTGCTGGAGCACATCGTCGATTTCGAGAACTTTTTCGACTGCGTGAAGATCGCGCTGCGCGACGACGGGCTGCTGTTCATCGACGTACCTGATTTCGCACCCGGCTCGACGGCGGGCGACCTCTCGGTCCTCTGGGAGGAGCACGTCAGCTACTTCACCGAGCCGACGCTGCTCGCGCTGCTGGCGCGCCACGGCTTCGAGGCGGTGTCGGTGAAGAAATACAATTTCAGCGGCGGCAGTTTCGCGATCGCAGCGCGACGCGCGACGCGCGACGTGGCGGCCCCGCCCGCGCCATCCGGCGTCGGCGAGAAATTCGGTCGGCGCGCCAGGGAGTACGGCGCGCGTCTTCGCCCGATCCTCGCCAAGGCCCGCGCCAACGGCGCCGAAATCGCCATCTACGGCGCCGGCTGCCGCGCCTGCACCTTCACCAATGCCCATGAACTCGGGGATCTCGTCGATCTCTCGGTCGACGACCAGAAAGAGCGCCAGGGCTTATTCCTGCCCGGGACCGGCATTCCGATCCGCCCGCCGGAGGACCTTGCCGGCAAGTCGAATCCGCTCGTCTGTCTTCTGGCCGTGAACCAGGAGAACGAAGACAAGGTCGGTAGCCGACTACGTGAAAACGTGAAGCGTCCGCTCCACATAGTTTCGATCTTCGCGCCATCGGACATCTGGAGCGAGCTCGATCGCCTCGATGCGCCCGCAGGGTTGCAGCATGGCTGAGGACAAACTCTTCAACTATTACGAACGTCAGGACGTCCTGCCGACGTTCGGGAATTTCAAATCCGCCGCCGAACTCGAAGCCTATGCCGGCCTGCGGCGCGAGTTGTTTTCGGACAAGCTGGTGCTGCCGCCGCGGTTGTTCCGCGACGCCGAAGTGCTCGAATTCGGCCCTGATTCCGGCGAGAACGCCCTGGTGTTTGCGGGCTGGGGCGCGAACATGACGCTCGCCGAACCGAACCGGCATGCGCACGCGAAAATCCAGGCTTACTTCGCGCATTTTAACCAGGCCCAACGTCTCCGCGAACTCGTGTCGTTCGACGTCGAAGGCTTTCGCAGCGATCGTCGTTTCGACATCATCGATGCCGAAGGATTCATCTATACGGTACAACCGACTGAAAATTGGCTCGGCATCTTTCACCGGCTACTCAATCCGGATGGGTACGCCGTCGTTTCCTACTACGAGCGCTACGGCGGCTTCTTCGAACTCGCGCTCAAGGCGATTCATGCGGCCGGCAAGGCACTGACGGGCCGTCCCGGACTCGAAACGGCGAAGCTGCTGTTCTACGCGAAATGGAACAGCATTCCGCACACGCGCAGCTTCGAATCCTGGCTGATGGACGTGCTCGAAAATCCTTTCGTCCGGCACCGCTACTTTCTCGACGCGGGAGCCCTGTGCACGGCGGCACATGAGCAGGGGTTCGACATCCATTCGGCGTGGCCGGCCTATCGCGACAGCCTGGACGTCTACTGGCACAAGAAGGTTCTCTCCGACGACGAGAAGCTGCGGCGCGCGACGCGCCACCTCGGCCGCAGCCGTTTGAGCTTTCTCGGCGGGCGGAAGCTCTATCTGGCCGGCAAGACCGAAGCGGTCGAGGCGATCTCGGCTTCGATCGAGACACTGGTTGTCGATGTCGATGCGATGATCGACGATCCCTTCGGCGGCAGCCTGCCCCGTGTGATCGCGAACCTCGCTTCGCTGCGCGAGACGATACCGGCGACGGATGTTCTCGCCGACGATGCCTCCGACATCGATGCCATCATGGCGACCCTCGACAGTTTCCATCGTATCTTTGTCGCGATCGGGCGACGGGACGTGTCCACAGTCACCGCTCTCACCCAATCCGACCAGGCGTTCATCAACACCTGGGGACAGCCGGCACATTTCCTCGTTCTCCGGAAACGCTTGGAGGGATCCTAGCAAGTGAGGCCGAGCATTGGCATCATCGGAACGGGCATGGTCGGTCAGATGTGCCACCTCGCCAATTTCGTCGCCAACCCCGCCTGCCGCGTTGTCGCGATCGCGGATCTCAGGCCTGATCTCGCCACCGCAGCCGCGCAGAAATTCGACATCGCGCGGGTCTACGGCACGCACCGGGAGCTGCTGGCGGACAGCGAAGTGTCGGCCGTCGTCGTCGTGACGAAGCGTCGCGCCACCGGCCCGATCGTGCTGGATGCGTTGAGCAGCGGCCGCCATGTGCTCTCGGAAAAGCCGATGGCCTACACCACGGCTCAGGCCGTTGCACTGGCCGAGGCGGCGCGGCGGCACGACCTTGTCTACAGCATCGGCTACATGAAGCGTCACGATGCCGGCGTGGCGCGCGCGCTGGCCGAGTTGACGCGCCTGCGAGCGGATCAATCGCTTGGACGCATTGTCGGCGCGCGAGGCTGGTGCCTCGGCGGCAGCACGGGCCGGTCGCAGGACAATTTCGTCATGACCGGCGAGGTACGGCCGGACGGGCTCGAGCTCTGGCAGGACGGCCCCGACTGGATGCCGGGCGCGATGCGACCCGGCTACGACAATTTTCTGAACGTGTTCAGCCATATCATCAACCTCGCGCGCTACGTGCTCGGATCGTCACCGGCGGTCGCCGAAAGCACCATTGCGACCTCGGGCGCGGCGTCCGTGACACTCGACTTCGACGGCGTCGCCTGCGTGCTGCAACTCGCGAATGAATCCGAAGGCGTTTGGCGCGAGGGACTGAGCATCAAGTTCGAGCGGGGCGCGCTGACCATCGAATTGCCCCCGCCTTTTGCCGAGCAGGAGGCGGAGGTCATCCTCGATCAGCAAGGACAACGCACGCAATTGCCGCGCGACACCAGTTGGGCGTTTCGGCGCCAGGCTGATGCATTCGTCGCCGATATCGTGGAACAGAGGACGCCGCTGGCTTCCGGCGCGGATTCCGTGGCCGACATCGCCCTTGCGGAGGCGATCTGGCAACGGCAGGTCAGCGGCTAGGCTGTCGCCGTCCGGCGACAATATCCGGGCGATAGCTGATCGCCGACGTCCCAGTTAAGTGTTTGATTTCGCTGGCAGGAGTGGCAGGGCTCGAACCTGCGACCCCCGGTTTTGGAGACCGGTGCTCTACCAATTGAGCTACACTCCTACGGACCCTGCGTTGCCGCGCGGATCAGGCCGCTTTGAAGCACAGGGGGCGGCCGGATTGCAAGGCCGGATTGCAAGGGTGAAGCGCGCTGGCTTCGCTTGTTTGTGCCGCGCCTTCTGGGCCACAGTCCGCTCCGAACAATAATAAGCAACCGGGAGTGCCCATGACTGCCCAAGCCTCTGCGACTGCCCAAGCGTCCGTTACAGCCGCCCACCGCCCGTCGACCGCGCCGAAGACCCCGCATCTGCCGGAATCCCGCCCCGAGACGCTCGGGCTGTCGCGCCCCCGTCTCCATGCCATGTCGGAGGCCTTCAAGCGCGAGATCGACAAGGGAACCGTGCCGGGCGTCACCGTGCTGGTGGCACGGCACGGCCAGGTCGGCTGGTTCGAGGCGCTCGGCATGCAGAGCCCGACGGACTCGGCGCCGATGGCGCATGATTCGATCTTCCGCATCTTCTCGATGACCAAGCCGATCGTGTCGGTCGGCATCATGACGCTGGTCGAGGATGGGCACCTGATTCTTGCCGACCCCGTCGCGAAATTCATTCCGGAGTTCGCCGACCAAAAGGTCGGCATGGTCAGCGGCGGCAAGCTGGAACTGGTTCCGCCAAAACGCCCGATGACGGTGCAGGACCTGCTCCGCCACACCTCCGGCCTGACCTACGAGCACCAGGGCGACGGCCCCGTGCACAAGATCTACCAGGACTCGCGGGTGCGCAGCCGCAAGATCACCAATGCCGAGCACGCCGCCCTGGTGGCGAGCTTCCCGCTGGTCTGCCATCCCGGCGACGAGTTCAACTACAGCCGCTCCACCGACATCCTCGGCCGCATCATCGAGGTGGTCAGCGGCAAGTCGCTCGGCACTTACCTCACTGAGCGCATTCTTACCCCCTTGCAGATGGCCGAGACCGGCTTTGCGACAGCCGAGGCCAATGTCGGCCGGCTCGCCGAGCCGTTCGCGGTTGATCCCTGGACCGGCGACAAGGTCGCGCTGTTCAACATGCTCGAGCAGCCGATCATGGAGTCCGGCGGCGGTGGCCTCGTCTCCACCACCATGGACTATGCTCGCTTCGCACTGATGCTGCGCAATGGCGGCACGCTCGACGGCAACAGGATCATCGGCCGCAAGACGCTGGAGCTGATGGCCTCCGATCATCTCGGACCTCACGTCGTGACCAACGGCACTCTGCTGTCACCCGGCCATGGTTTCGGCCTCGGCTTCGCGGTGCGCCGCGAAGCCGGCATCGCGCCCTTCCCCGGCAGCGTCGGCCAGTTTTTCTGGAGCGGCATCGCTGGGACGTTCTTCTGGATCGATCCGAAGGAGGATCTGTTCGTCGTATTCATGAGCCAGGGCCCGGGGCAGCGCGATTTTACGCGAACGCTGGTGCGGGATCTGGTGTACGCGGCGGTGGATTGAGACGGCGCCGCTATACGCGGCGCTGCATCCACATTTTCGCTGTCATGCCCCGGCTTGACCGGGGCATCCAGTACTCCGTGTCGGATGTGGTGAGAGCGAGCTCTCCAACGAAGGCCGCGGAGTACTGGATCGCCCGCCTTCGCGGGCGATGACACCTACTGGGGCCTCAACTGATCGTGGCGCCGCCGTCGATCACCATGGTCTGGCCGGTCATGAAGTCGCCGGCCTTCGAGCCCAGGAACACCGCGGCGCCCGCGATCTCGTCGGGGACGCCGATGCGCAGCAGCGGCGAACGCGCGGTCGAGGCTTTCAAATTCTCCGGATTGTCCCACAGCGCTTTCGCGAAATCGGTCTTGATCAGACCGGGCGCGATGCAGTTCACGCGGATGTTGTGCGGGCCGTATTCGCAGGCCAGGTTGCGCGCGAGCTGCATGTCCGCGGCCTTCGAGATCGCGTAGGCGCCGAGGATGGTCGAGCCTTTCAGGCCGCCGATCGAGGACACGATGATGATCGAGCCGTCCTTGCGCTCGATCATCTGCGGCACCACCATCGAGATCAGCCAGTTATTGGCGACGATGTTGTTGTCCAGAATTTTCCTGAACTGATCGTCGGAGATGCCGGCGAGCGGGCCGTAATACGGGTTCGATGCGGCGTTGCAGACCAGCACGTCGATCTTGCCGAAGGCGCGGTTGCTCTCGTCGATGAGGTTTTGCAGGTTTTCCTTCGAGGAGATGTTGGCGGCGATCGCCACCGCCGTGCCCTTGCCGAACTTGTCGTTGATGCCCTTCGCGACCTGGTCGCAAACGTCGGCCTTGCGCGAGGAGATCACCACCTTGGCGCCGTGCTCGGCCATGCGTTCGGCGATCGCAAGCCCGATGCCGCGCGTCGAGCCGGTGATGACGGCGACTTTCCCCTTCATGTCGAACAAGGTCATGCTTCTCTCCCAGAGTGCGTTTTGATTGCTTGAAGCTTACGCCGCGCCCACGCGACCAGGCAATTGCTCAGGCGAGCTTCTTGACTTCCGGTCCCGCGGGTTGATGCATCGCCGCATGCGCGTCGTCCGCGATCCACGGCTGCTGGTTCACCATTGGCAGACGCCAGACATTGCGCTCGGGACTTGCGAAATAGTCGAGCCGCGTCACCGAGCAATTGTCGATATCGAACGCGAGCCCCCGCTCCGGCTGATTGTCGAGCGCCAGCCCCAGCGCCGCCTTGATGGTGCCGCCATGTGCAACCGCGATCACGTCCTGCCCGGCTGCCTCGACATTGATCCGCTCGATGACGCGGCGCGCGCGATTGTAGAGATCCATGAAGCTCTCGCCGCCGGGCGCGGGCTCGTTAATGTCGGCGAACCAGCTCGATCCGACGGGACGGCTGGCGATGAACTCGGCGCGGTTCATGCCCTGCCAGCGGCCGAGGTTTTGTTCGGCGAGGTCCGCTTCCCATTGCATCGATGCCGGCCTCGGGAAGCCGGCCGCCCAGATCGCTTCGGCAGTCTGATGCGTGCGCATCAGATTGCTCGAATACCAGACCGCCTTGCGTGGCAACACCTTGGCAACAGCATTGAAGACGTAGGTATCGCTGGTGTCGCAGGCGAGATCGGACTGACCGTAGATGTTGCCGCCGTCATTGCGCACGGGCGCGTGACGGACCCACCACCAGCGTGTCGTCACCACTTTGGGCTTGTCTGCACCTGCCATCGAAACCCTTCCATCCCGTTTGATGTCGCTGTACGTCAGTAGTGAACGTGTCTCAAGACACTTTACCGTTTGAAATCTTGTTTGAAATTCCGTCGCGCGGCAAGCGTCGCGTGCGAACCAAAGGGAGAAATCGCATGGGCCGTCTGCAAGGCAAATCCGTCATCATCACCGGTGCCGGCAGCGGCATCGGCCGCGCCGCCGCGCTGCTGTTCACCAGGGAAGGCGCCAAGCTGATCGCGGTCGATCGCACCGAGGCGGTGAAGGAGACGGTCGACGAGGTGAAGAAGGCCGGCGGTGTCGCGGAAGCCATGATGGCGGACGCGGGCTCCGAGAAGGACGTCATCGCCGTGATCGACAAGGCGGTGAAGACGCACGGGCGGCTCGACGTGATCTGGGCCAATGCAGGCGTCTCCGGCGGACTCGTTCCGCTCGGCGAGCAGACCGTCGAGCAATGGCAGGAGGTCTTGCGCATCAATCTGATCGGGCCGTTCCTCGCAGTGAAGCATGCGATGCCGCACATGGTGAAGCAGCAGTCCGGTGCGATCGTGCTGACCGCGTCCGTCGCGGCCCTCAAGGCCGGCGCCAGCGGACATCCCTATGCCGCGAGCAAGGCCGGCGTCATCTCCCTGGTGCAGACCACCGCCTATTCGCTCACCGGCACCGGCGTGCGCATTAACGCAGTGTGCCCGGGCCTGATCGAGACCGGCATGACCAAGCCGATCTTCGACCGCGCCAAGGAGCGCGGCACCGCCGACAAGATCGGTCAGCTCAACCCGCTCAAGCGCCCCGGCCAGCCGCACGAGCTCGCCGCGATGGGATTGTTCTTGGCCAGCGACGAGGCGTCGTATGTCAACGGCCAGGCGTTCCCGGTGGACGGCGGCCTCACCGCGTCGATGCCGTATACGGGAAAGCCGGTTTAGCAGGCGGGTTCTCGCCTCTGTCTTGCACGGCACCGCCAGATTCTCAGCGTCGTCCCGGCGAAGGCCGGGACCCATACCGCGAGGTCTATCGGCTTGCGCACGGTGCCGATCCCGGACAACTGGTCTTCGCAAAACTCTCCCTGTGGTTATGGGTCCCGGCCTTCGCCGGGACGACGTTGGGGAGATAGTGCGCGCCTCCATCAGCACCGTCATTGCGAGCGCAGCGTCGCGCTTCAATTCGCAATCCCATTTGCAGACACACCTTTGCCCTCTCGCGGCTCATTGCGCCCGAGCTTTGCTTGGTCGTCTCACCCTCAAATGAAAGAGGGCGCAGGGAAGACCGGGTGCCGGCTGGCACCCGCGGTCCACTGTGCGAGATTGTCGTGAACAAGATTGCACAGCGGCATACAGGTGAAGCCCAACATCCGGCCTTCCCTGCGCAGTGGCTTTACGGCTTATGTCGCGCTCTCCCCGGGGAGCGATGCACTATTGCCCCCGTCGCCTTGCGGATGGCTGATGCGTGTGCCCGGTCGGGTCCCCACATCACCGCAACGCTTGACGCACAGACCCCGGGCGTCAGGACCACACGATTTTACCGTACGCCGATCACACCGGTCGTGTGCGCGACGCCTTCACTCACGGTTGCCCGCCCTGCGAAGCCGTTCGCGCCGATGTGACTAACGTCCACCGCCGTCCGGCCCGCGTTCGTGACGATCGCGATACGCCCCTCTTCCTTGGGCCGGGTTGCCGCGACACATACGCGCTTTCCGAATTTCGGTAAAGTGGAATATTTTTTGCAGTGAGCGTTGACCGACAATTGGGGTGTTTTGCCCGACAGGCAATACAACGTCTCGTGGCCCGGATGAGCGAAGCGACATCCGGGATTCCGACCACGGGCTGTCCCGGGTATCGCTTCGCTCACCCGGGCTACGGGACCGACATGTTGATTTGCTCACAGGAGCCCGACATTGGTATGGTTCGTGCAAGCATCTCAGCTTCCAACCCCCTGACAAGAACGTGAAAATGCCGAGCTCAAGACCCGACCGTATTCGCAAGCTGCTCGCCGACCTCGTCGGCTTCGACACGATCAGCGATCGCTCCAACCTGCCCCTGATCGCGCATATCGAGAGCTATCTCGCCACGCTCGACGTCAAGAGTGAGCGCATCGTCGACGAGACCGGACAGAAAGCCTCGCTATGGGTCACCATTGGACCCGAGGACCGCCCCGGTCTAGTGCTGTCGGGACATACCGACGTGGTGCCTGTGGTCGGCCAGGACTGGAGCCACGATCCGTTCAAGCTGATCGAGCGCGACGGCAAGCTCTACGGCCGCGGCACCACCGACATGAAGGGATTCGTCGCGGTGTGCCTCGCCATGGTGCCGGAGATGCTGGAAGCGAAGCTCGCAACGCCGATACATCTGGCGATCTCCTATGACGAGGAGATCGGCTGCGTCGGCGTGCGGCCGATGCTGCGCGAGGTCGCGAAGAAACGGATCAAACCGCTCGGCGCCTTCATTGGCGAGCCGACCGAGATGAAAGTCATCATCGGCCACAAGGGCAAGCATGGCGTGCGCGCGACGTTCAAGGGGCTCGCCCGCCACTCCTCGATCGCGCCTGACGGCGTGAATGCAATCGAATATGCGGCCGAGCTGATCGTCGAGATTCGACGGCGCGCCGTGGCGCTCGCAGCCGTACGAGCGGCCGACAGCCTCTACGACGTCCCGCACTCGACGCTGCTCACCAGCATCGTGCATGGCGGCGCCGCGCTGAACATCGTGCCGGATACTTGTACGGTGGATTTCGAATGCCGCGGCATCGGCATCACCGAGTCGCGCGAGGTCACGGATGCGATCGTCGCCTGGGCCAAGGCGGAGATCGAGCCCGCGATGAAGAAGCAGCATCCGGAGTGCGGCATCGATTTCGAGGAGATCCTCGACTACCCTGCCCTCGACACGGCGGCCGATGCGCCTATCGTCACGCTGGCCAAGAGCCTTGCGGGGCGCAACGATCACGCCAAGGTCGCCTTCGGCACCGAGGCAAGCCTGTTCGCCAGCATGGCCGATACCCCGTCCGTCGTGATCGGCCCCGGATCGATCGCACAGGCGCACACGCCGGACGAATTTGTGGAAATGGCGGAGCTGGAGAAATGTGCTGGCTTCGTGGAGAAGCTGATCGCGCATTGCGTGAAGGGGTGAGGCTTCTTCTCGTCATTGCGAGCGAAGCGAAGCAATCCAGAATCGTTCCGCGGGGGCAGTCTGGATTGCTTCGTCGCAAGAGCTCCTCGCAATGACGGGAGTATGTGGGGCAGCGCGTATCCCACGTGAGCGGTGCGCCTCAGCGCTCCTGCAATGCCAGCCGCACGCCGATCGCGCAGTAGATGGTCCCGACCACCTTGCCCTGCCATTTCACGACGGCTGGATGGCGGCGTAGCAAATTGCCAAGGCGACCGGCGCCGACGGCGAACACCAACGTGCTGACGAGGCCGAGCAACACGAAGACAGCGCCGAACAGCGCGAGCTGCAGCGTCGTCGAACCGTGCTCGGGACGGACGAACTGCGGCAGGAACGCAAGGAAGAACAGCGCGGTCTTCGGATTCAGCACCTCGGTCAGCACGGCCTGCCGGAATGCCCGCGCTGCGCTGATCGCGGGCGCGCCGCCATTCACCTCGAGCGGCGTCTTGTCGAGCATGGCGCGAATGCCGAGATAGATCAGGAAGCCTGCGCCTGCGTATTTGACAACGCTGAACAGGAGCGCCGACGTTGCGATGACCGCAGAGAGGCCGACTATTGCCATTGTGGTGTGGACCACGTCACCGGCCGCAATTCCCGCCCCCGTCGCGATGCCGACCCTGGTTCCCGAGCTTGCGGCGCGCGCCATGGTGAGGAGTGTCGCCGGTCCGGGAATGAAGACGAACCCGAGGACGATAAGGATGTAGGTGATGAGCGTGGTGTGGTCGATCATGCGGACATCTCTCTCGTCATTCTGTCTCGTGTCCCGGACACGAGAGGAACGCAAGCAAAGGCGCGGCCGCCGGCCGCGCCTTCGGATTCCTTAAACCGCCCCCGCCTTCTGCGCGTATTCCCACGATGCCTTCGACAGCGGCACGGTGCGCTTGGCTGACTCTAGCGCCTTGGCATTCGCCGCGGTGCCGTCGCGGACGCGGCCGGCGATGCCTTGCGTGATGCCGGCGAGGCGGAACAGGTTGTAGGCGAAGTACCAGTTGAGATCAGGGACCGTCATCTTGGTGACGTTGCAATAGATCTGCGCGGCCTCTTCCACGGTCGGAATGTTGAGCGCCTTGAGGTCGGCGCCGTCCAGGCCGGGCATGACCCACTGCATCAGCAGATAGGTGAAATCGGCCATGGGATCGCCGAGCGTCGACAATTCCCAATCCAGCACGGCCTGCACGCGTGGTTCCGTCGCATGGAAAATCATGTTGTCGAGGCGATAGTCGCCGTGGACGATCGAGACGCGCGCCTGCTCCGGCACGGTCTTCGGCAGCCATTCGGCGACCTTCTCGAACTCCGGAATGGTCTGGGTCTCGGACGCGCGGTACTGCTTGGTCCAGCGGTCGATCTGGCGCGCGAAATAATTGCCGGGCTTGCCGAAGTCGCCAAGACCGATCGCGACGGGATCGAACATGTGAAGCTTGGCCAACGTCTCGATCTTGCTGGTGAAGATCTTTCGACGATCTTCCGGCGTCTGGCTCGGCAGCGTCGGATCCCAGAACACCCGGCCGTCTTCCATCGACATGATGTAGAAGGCCGAACCGATGATGCTGTCGTCCTGGCACAGCGCATAGGCCTTGGCGACCGGAAAACCCTGTTTTCCCAGCGCCGCGATCACGCGATATTCGCGATCGACCGCATGCGCCGACGGCAACAATTTGCCGAACGGCTTTCTGCGCATCACATAGGAGCGGTTCGGCGTGTCGAGCCGGTAGGTCGGGTTGGACTGGCCACCCCTAAACTGGAGGACGACCAGCGGTCCCTCATAGCCTTCGACGCTGTCGCGCATCCAGGCTTCGAGCCGCATCTCGTCGATACGATGACGCTCCTCGACGGGCTTGGTGCCCGAGAATTCTTCGTCTTTCCTGACGCCGTCAGCCACGATGACGCTCCCTCTTCAGTCCGAACATGATCCTAATCGGTAACCCCCAGCGCACTTGCGTCAAGCGGTCATCCGATCACGGATCATGTTCTGTCGTTTCTTCAAATCGGGAGCGCCAGCATGCTCTCCCGCTTAATGACTGGAAGAGTTTGCATACTTCCGAACCTCGAGCCTGGCAATGGCGCGATTGTGCACCTCGTCCGGGCCGTCGGCGAGACGGAGCGTGCGGATGTGAGCGTAGTCCTTGGCAAGGCCGGCTTCGTCCGAGACGCCTGCACCGCCGAAGGCCTGGATCGCCTCGTCGATGATCTTCAGCGCCATGTTGGGAGCTGCGACCTTGATCATGGCGATCTCGGCCTGCGCGGTCTTGTTGCCGACCTTGTCCATCATATCGGCGGCCTTGAGGCACAACAGCCGCGTCATTTCGATGTTGGTGCGGGCTTCGCCGATGCGCTGCTCCCACACCGAATGCTCGACGATCCGCTTGCCGAAGGCGGTGCGCGAGGTGAGCCGCTTCACCATTTTCTCCAGCGCCTCCTCGGCCTTGCCGATGGTGCGCATGCAGTGATGGATGCGGCCGGGACCGAGACGGCCCTGTGCGATCTCGAAGCCGCGGCCTTCGCCGAGCAGGATGTTCTCCTTCGGCACCCGCACGTTCTCGAGCAGCACCTGGGCGTGGCCATGCGGCGCGTCGTCGAAGCCGAACACGGGCAGCATCTTCTCGACCTTGATGCCGGGGGTGTCGAGCGGAACCAGGATCTGCGACTGTTGCTGATGCTTGGCCGCCTTGAAATCGGTCTTGCCCATCAGGATCGCGATCTTGCAACGGGGATCGCCGACGCCCGACGACCACCATTTGCGGCCGTTGATGACGTAATGGTCGCCGTCGCGCGCGATGCTGGTCTCGATGTTGGTGGCATCGGACGAGGCCACGGCCGGCTCCGTCATCAGGAAGGCCGAGCGGATCTCCCCGTCCATCAGCGGACGCAGCCATTTGCGCTTCTGCTCCTTGGAGCCGTAGCGCATGAACACTTCCATATTGCCGGTGTCGGGTGCGGAACAATTGAAAACTTCCGAAGCCCAGGAGATGTGGCCCATCTGCTCCGAGAGCAGCGCGTATTCGAGATTGGTCAGTCCCGCGCCGCGGAATTCGTCGTCCTCATGCTCGTTCGGCGGCATGAACATGTTCCAGAGGCCTTCGGCCTTCGCCTTCTTCTTGAGGTCCTCGAGCACCGGGATCACCTTCCAGCGTTCGCCGCTGCGATCCTGCTCATCATAGACCGGCACCGCCGGGCGCACGTGCTTGGCCATGAAGGATTGCACGCGGTCGAGCCATTCCTTCTGCTTCGGCGACAGATCGAAATCCATGGGACGCTCCTCGTCTTTGCCAATTTGTTTTGGCGAACTTGTTTTGCGCCGCACTGTCCACCCGCATTGTGCGACCCGCAAGTGCGAATGCACGACTTGCGGACGCTGCGGAACCGGTTCGCGCGTTGGCGAACAAGTCCCGATTGCGGATTGACTTTCCCGGCCTTCAAACGATAGTTTCATACAACTGTTTGAATTGCAACTCCCTCCCCGAGGGGCTCCCATGGCCAGCGATCATACCCGGACTGCCATTCTCGCCGCCGCCGAACGGCTCTATGCCGATCGCGGGTTCGGCGACGTGACGCTGCGCGACATCGTCGCGGAGGCCAATGTCAACCTCGCGGCGGTGAACTATCATTTCGGCTCGAAGGACGAGTTGATCGCGGAGCTGTTCGTGACACGCTCGATCGCCACCAACCGCGAGCGTTTGCGCGAATTGAAGGCGGCGGAAGAACAAGGCGGCGGCCGCGCGCCGATCGAGGTGATCCTGCATGCCCTGGTCGGCCCGACGCTGCGCGGCTGCCTTGGCCCCGAGAACCAGCGCTCGAGCGCGGCGCGCTTCATGATCCGCGCCTCGATCGAATCCGTGCCGCCGATCCGCCGCATCAAGAACCGCGAGATCGACCATTTGCGGAAATTTGCCGGCGCGATGCGAAGGTCCCTGCCCGACCGCAGCGACGTCGATATCTATTGGGGCCTGAATTTCGCGCTCGCCATGGCGCACCACACCATCCGCGAGAGCGAGCGGCTGACGAAATTGTCGGAAGGCAAATGCGATCTCGACGACGTCGATGACGTGGTCGCGCGCGTCGTCAGCGTAGCGACGATGGCGCTGACGGCGGGACGGACAGAGGCGAAGGCGCCGTCAAGGGTGGCGGCACGCTAACTCACATCATCGCAATGCAGTCGATCTCGACGTCGAAGGGGCCGAACCATTCCGGCGTGCAGACGAAGATCCGCGCCGGCGGATCGTGCGGGAAATAGCGCGCATAGACGGCGTTGAACGCAGCGAAGTGTTTGGTCGAGGTGCAGTAGACGTTGCACTTCATGACGTTGTCGAGGCTCGCGCCCGCCGTCTGGAGGCACAGCTTCATCTGCTCCATGACGAGCTCGCTCTGCCGTTCGATCGGCACTTCCGCGATCTCGCCCGTCTCGCGGTCGAACGGCGGCAGACCGGCGACGAAGATCATGTTGCCGGCGCGTGTGACCGGCGAGACCGGAGCGTTCCGGCGGTCGAGGAATGTCGAGATCGGTTCGACGCGGAGCGCTTCACGTTTCAATTCAAGTTTCACGGGCGGCCACCTTCGATGCAAGCGAGATGACGGCTTGCTACATCATCGTGCAGCCGTCATGCTTCGCTTCCGATCGAAGTGTGCCTGCCGAGCCGCCTAGGCGTGCTGCGGCATCTCCTCGGCCTCTTCCTTGGCGAGCAGCAGCAGCATCTCGATGCCCATGTCGCCTTCCTGCGGCGAGCGGATGAACTTTATTTCGTCAGCGCTTTGCCGCAATGCGGCAACGATCGCGACGGCCTGATTGGCCGTTGCCGCCTCGGTCGCCAGAATTGCCTTCTGGTTCTTGGCCTGAAACCCGATCGTGTAGGACATGCGTTCCCTCCCCGGACTGAGTGGACCGATCGAATCTGAGTCGCGCGCGGAGCGGAAGCCTCTGTGAGTACGGACCGGGATTATCTGGGGATGGCCCGCAAGCCTCAGGCAAGCCCGAGCATCGCGCGGGCCTCGGCGGCGGTCGCGACGCTCGCCCCCAGGCTCTTGAGGATGCCGGCGGCATGCGTAACCAGCTCGGCATTGGTCTTCGCCAGCACGCCCTTGGACATATAGAGATTGTCCTCCATGCCGACGCGGACGTGCCCGCCGAGCAAATAGGCCTGCGCCACCATCGGGAATTCAGCGCGGCCGATCCCAAAGCCGGACCAGATCGCGCCCGGCGGCAACAGGCTGCGGGCATAGAACATCGTCTCCGGCGTGGCGGAGAAGCCGTACTTGACGCCGAGCACGAGCGAGAACAGGCCCGGTCCCTTCAGCGTGCCGTCGGCAAAGAGATCGCGGGCGAGGTGGCAGTCGCCGGAATCGAACAGCTCGATCTCCGGCAGCACGCCGACCACCTTCATCTGCTCGGCCATGATGCGGACGTTGCGCGGGGTGTTGATCACGACCTCGCCGCCCGAATTCATGGTGTTGAGGTCGAGCGTGCAGATGTCGGGCTTGAGCAGCTCGATGTGCTCCACGCGCTTTTCGGGCGGCAGCAGCGTGGTGCCAGGACCGGCGACGCGGGGGTCCTCGATCGAAGGCACGAAGCGACCGCCGGGGCCGGTCGTGAGGTTGATGACGAGACTCTTGCTGCGGGCGCGAATGCGATCCACGACATCGCGATAGAGATCGATCTCCATCGAGGGCCGCCCCGTCGCGGGATCGCGGACATGGATATGGGCGATGGCGGCGCCGGCTTCGGCCGCTTCCAGCGCCGATGTCGCGATCTGCTCGGGCGTGATCGGCAGATGCGGCGACTGCTCGGGCTTTGTGAGATTGCCCGTGATGGCACAGGTGATGATGGTCTTGGATGAAGTCATGCGTGCTGTCCCTTGCCAGTCAACGAGCAGCTAGATGATACCCTGCTGCTTCAGCGCCTCGATCTTGCCGGCATCGTAGCCGAGCTTGCCGGCGAGCACCTCCTGGGTGTGCTCACCGAGCAGCGGCGGGGCGCGGTAATCCTTGATCGGGGTTTCCGAGAGCGTCAGCGCGTTGCGGATCAGCGAGAGATCGGGCTGGAAGGGATGGTCGACCTTCACCCGCATGCCGCGCGACTGGACGTGCGGATCCGAAAACACCTGCTCGAAATTGTTGATCGGGCCCGAGGGCACGCCGGCCTCCTCCAGCTTGTCTAGCCAATAGGCCACCGGCTGCTTCAGGAACAGGCCGGCGAAGATCGCCATGATCTCCTTGCCGTGCACGACGCGGTCGTTGTTCTTGACGAAGCGCTTGTCGCTCGCGAGCTCGGGCGCGCCGAGCACGGCGCAGGTGCGCTGGAACTGGCCGTCGTTGCCGACCACCAGCATCAGCTCGCCGTCGGTGCATCGAAACACGCCGGCCGGCATGCCGCCATTGCCCCAGGTGCCGCGGCGCGGCGGCGTCTTGCCGTTGACGAGGTAGATCTGCAGCCAGTGCGACAGCGACGCGATCACGGTGTCGAACAGGCAGACGTCGATGTGCTGTCCCACGCCGTCATTGGCGTCGCGATGGTAGAGCGCCGAGAGAATCCCGATCGAGGTGTTCATGCCGGTCATGTAGTCGACGATCGACGGGCCGACCTTCATCGGGCCCTCGCCGGGCTCGCCGTCGATATGGCCGGTGACGCTCATCAGGCCGCCCATCGCCTGCAGGATGGCGTCATAGCCGGCGCGCGGCGCGTAAGGCCCCGTCTGACCAAAACCGGTCACCGAGCAATAGATAATGCCGGGATTGATCGCCTTGATGGTCTCGTAGTCGAGGCCGTAGCGCTTGAGATCGCCGACCTTGTAGTTCTCCATGAAGACGTCGACGTCCTTGGCGAGCTCGCGGATGATCGCCTGCCCCTCGGGCTTGGCGATGTTGACCGTGACCGACTTCTTGTTGCGGTTGGCGCAGAGGTAAAACGAGTTGTTGTTGTTGGCCTTGCCATCGGGGTCGGTCAGATAGGGCGGGCCGAAGGCGCGCGCGTCGTCACCGGTGCCCGGCCGCTCGATCTTGATCACCTCCGCGCCCAAATCGCCCAGCATCTGGGCCGACAAGGGCCCGGCAAGTACGCGGGTGAGGTCAAGGATCTTGATGCCTGAGAGCGGCAGGGCCGACATGTCGAATTCCTCCGGGAACTGGATATTGGCGCGGCGGCGAGATCGCGGGACGCGCTCCCTGCGGATACACCATTTTGGCGGTCCGAGCACTGCACTGGCGGCATACGGCTATCCCCCACCCGTCCGGCGCAGGTCACCCGCGCGGTGAATTCCGCAGCGCGAATATTCTCAGGTCGCGGCCGCTGCAGCCACCTGCGGCCGCCGGCGGCCGAGCAGGACCAGGATCAGCACCGTGGCGCAGGAGCAGACGAAGGTGAGACCGAGCGCGCCGCGGCTGCCGAACTGGGTGAGCAGGCCGACAAGGAGCGGCGGCGAGACCGCGGATGCGAGATTGAGCGGCAGCGCGATCATCGACATCGCCTTGGCGAACTCGGTCTGATCGTAGAACACGAGCGGGATCGTCGCCCGCGCCACCGCCATCGCGCCGCTGCCGGCACCATAGAGCAGGATGAAGGCCGCAACCGCCCAGGTCGCGCCCTCGCTGGTCATCAGCAGCAGCATGGCGACCGGGAGCGCCGTGCCGGCAACAAGCCCGGTCGTGATTCCATCCCACCGTCCTCCGCCGAGAAAATCGAGCCCGCGGGCGCTGACCTGGATCACGCCCAGCATCGAGCCGAACGCAAGCGCCTGCGCCGGGGGAAGCCCCTCTGCCCGGAGCAACTCGATCATGATGGCGCCGATGCCGAAATTGACGAAGGCATTGAGCGTGATCGCGGCGACGACGAGGCTGAACGTGCTCCTGGGAATCGCAGGCGGCGGCGAAGGCTTCACCGGCTCACCGCCACGATCACCGACGATTTTCCGGCGCGGTGCAAAGAATGCATAGAGCGGAAGGTTGATGACGAGCATCATGGCCGCATAGACGAGGCACGTCCCGCGCCAGCCGAGCAGACCGCTGAGGAACGATGTCGTTGGCCAGAAGATGCTGCTCGACAGGCCCGTCACCAGCATCAGCGCGCCAATCGCGTTCTTGGCCTGCCGCCCGGCGACCTCGTTCAGCATGATATAGGCGCCGGTCGAAAGTGTGGCGCTGCCGGCGATGCCGAGGACAATCCAGGCCGCGAAATACAGCAACGGCTCGCGCGCGAGGGACAGCAGGATGAAGCCCGGCACGGTGAGGACCGTGCCTGATATCATCACCTTTCGTGCGCCGTGCCGCGCAAACGATTTGGCGAGCCAGGGCGCGCACAGCCCCATCGACACATAGAGAACGGACGTCCCGGCGAACACCGCCGGCAGGCTCATGCCGAGATCGGCCGCGAGATCGCGTCCGACAATGGCGGGAAGACCTATCGTACCCCACCCGACAAGCTGGGAGACCGCAAGCACCAGCAGGACCCCGATGAGCCTGCTGTCAGATTTCAGAAACCGCATTCCAACCGTCGCCTGCCCGCCAGGCGCCGATCACGCCCCTGACGCCAGTCTTACCCGGAGACTCAGGGCACGGAAACGCCGGTCGTCGAATG
This sequence comes from Bradyrhizobium sp. RT6a, assembly GCF_040547675.1. Classification (NCBI taxonomy): domain Bacteria; kingdom Pseudomonadati; phylum Pseudomonadota; class Alphaproteobacteria; order Hyphomicrobiales; family Nitrobacteraceae; genus Bradyrhizobium; species Bradyrhizobium sp. RT6a. The sequence goes on along the minus strand of NZ_JBEPQC010000002.1, from coordinate 773,398 downwards.
GCAGCAGGCGGCCGGGAGCATGTCAGGAGGCGGCAGGAGCTCCCTCTCCCGCGAGCCCGAGCAGGGATCGCGCCTCGGCCGCAGTCGCCACGCGCCGGCCGTGGCGCGCGACAGCCTCACTGGCGATGGCCACGAGCTCCGCGTTGCTGGCGGCGAGGCGTGCCTTGTCGATCCTGATATTGTCCTCGAGCCCGGTGCGGACCGCATCGGCGCCCCGCGCCAGCGCCCAGCCCATGACCTCGGCCTGGTGGCGTCCGATCCCGGCTGCCGTCCACGTCGCCTTCGGGATCAGCCGCCTGAGCTCGCCCAGCAGGATGTCGAGCACATGCTCGTCCGCGGGCATGGCGTTCTTGACGCCCATGACGAACTGAACGTGCGGACGCTGGTCGATCAGCCCCGCCTCGATCAGACGGCGGGCGCCATGCAGATGCGACAGATCGAAGATTTCGATTTCCGGCCGGATGCCATTCGTCTTCATGCCGGTGGCGAGCATCTCGACCAGCGCGGCGCCGTTCTCGTAGACGATGGTCGGAAAGTTCACCGATCCCGTGGACAGCGAGGCCATGTCCGGCTTCAGGTAGAGCGACGATCCGCGCGCCGAGGGATCGCGGCCCCGCCCGCCGGTCGAGAACTGAACGATCATGTCAGGACAGTGCTTCCTGATTCCCTCCTGCACCAGAGCGAAACGCTCGGGATCGGAGGACGGCGTCTCGTCATCGTTGCGAACATGGATATGGGCAAGCGTGGCGCCGGCTTCGAAGGCCTGGTGCGTCGACTCGATCTGTTCGGACGGCCGGATCGGGACCGCGGGATTGTCCTTCTTGCGCGGAACGGAGCCGGTGATGGCGACAGCGACGATGACGGGGTTCATTCTGCAACCTCATGATGATCGCGCTCGCGCGCGAAATTCGAGCAGGCAGTTAGGTAACGCCTCACACCCCGCCGCTGCAACCGTCCTCGATCGCAGCGGCATGGCTTCCTTGCGTACCCGTCAGGTCGGAATTGCGGCCGCACCGCTCGCCACCTCCGCACGCTGCCGCTCATAATCGGCCCGCGGCATCGGAACGGCCTTGGGATTGCCGAGGTCGTCGATGCTGACCCGATAGGTCTCCCGGGCCGTGACGGCCGCCAGCGCCGCGATGACAGTGATGCCGAAGGCGATCGCCCCCACCGTCAAGGGAATGTTGGCCGAGCCGGGAGGCGCCACGGTCGCAAACAAGGCCGGAAGCAATGCGGTGATGGTCGTGCCGATGTTCTGCGAGATCGCCATCGCCGACACGCGGGTGCGGGTCGGAAACAGTTCGGGGTAGAAGCTCGGGAAGATCGCGTTGTAGCCCTGATAGACCACGCCCCACATCAAGAGCGACAGCAGGATCGCCAGCGGCACGTTCCTGATGCTGATGGCATAGAGATAACCGAAAGCCAGTACGCCCGAGAGCAGCGCTCCGACGACGATCGGAGGCTTGCGGCCGACCTTGTCGGAGAGATTGCCGACGAAGGGAATGACGAACACGGCCAGCATGTTTCCGAGCACGGGGATCCAGAGATAGACGTCCTTGGCAAAACCGATGCCGTAGGCTGGCTGCACCGCATAGGCCGCACCGAAGATGGTCGCAACCACCGGGATGACATTCATCAGAGCCATGCAGATGACCCTGAGCATGTCGCGCCAGCTCAGTTTGATGGCCTGGACGATCGGCGCCCGCGGCGTTTCTCCGCGTTCGCCCTCGCGGGCAAAGGCAGGGGTCTCGTCGACTTCGCGACGAATGATGTAGCCCGCGACGATGACGAAGAAGCTGAGCAGGAAGGGAATCCGCCAGCCCCAGCTGTTAAAGGCCTCGGTCGGCATGTAGGCCGCCAGCGGCAGGAACACCGCGGCCGCGAGAATTTGTCCGGCCTGCACGCCCTGGAGTGCAAAACTTGCATAGAAGCCGCGCCGGCCGAACGGCGCGTGCTCCAGAATCATCGAGCTCGCGCCGGAGATCTCACCGGCCACGGCAAATCCCTGCACGAGGCGCAGCATGACGAGCAGGATCGGCGCCAGGATACCGACCTGATGATAAGTCGGCAGGATACCGACCGCCATGGTCGAGATGCCCATCAGGAACATGCAGACGATGAGAACGGTCTTGCGGCCATGGGTGTCGCCCCAATGTCCCAGCACGAAGGCGCCGATGGGACGAGCCACATAGCCGACGCCATAAGTCGCCAACGACGCAACGATCGCGACGGTGGGATTCTCCGACGGGAAGAAGACTTGCGGGAAGATCAGCGACGCGGCGGTCGCGTAGATGAAGAAGTCATAATATTCGAGAGCTGACCCGATCCAGCCGCTGGCAGCGGCCTTCCTGGACTGACTCATGTGTCGGATCGCAGTCATCTCAAGATTCCTCCCTTGGGTTTTGCTGACGTCCCGTTGACGGGCTTCGCTCAAAATTGGGCAGCACTCTCCGGTCGCTCTGCGGAGTTTCGCGAGCGCTTGTCATTGCCGATGGGTGTCTGCTTGGTGGCGACGATAGGCTTTCGCCGGGCTAACACAATTACCCAGTTATGCGACAAACCTAACATGATGTTATTTGCGCGCGAGACGTCCCGGCGAACACCGCCGGCAGGCCGAGATAGGCCGCGAGATCGCCTGCGACGATGGCGGGAAGCCCTATTGTCTTACCCCCGGATGCGACGACCGGGAATGACGGTTCCGAATGGCCCGGCCGCGCCAGCCGCGGGGCAGCCGTCAGGCTGTATGGCCGGGATCGACGTGCTTCGGCGTTTTCTTATCGCGTTGGGGCGTCATCTTGGCCGGATCCGGCGCATCCGGCACCCCGCGCGGCCCGAGCTGATCACGCTGAATGTCGTCTTCGGAGCGGGAGGGCTCAATGCCGTTCGGCTCACGGGGCTTGGTCATCGCAGGCTCCTGAAGTGTTCTGCTCAAAGTGTCTCGTCAAATTCCCAGCGCGTTCTCGCCGGCTTCGCGGCCGGGCACGCTGACATGGACTTCGTGTCCCTCGCGAAGCGCCAACGACGCTGCGGCAACCGCCGATTCGAAGGCCGCTTCCTTGGTGGAGTATCTGTTCTTGACGTCGCCGTCGTGCAGCACGCCCCATTCGTCCTGCACCGGCACGATCGTGTATTGAGCAAGGCCCATGGTATAACTCCTCGAGATCTAGCGCTGCGTGAGCTGCGGGTGCGCCGCCGTCACGCGCCAGACCGTGTTGCCGCTGTCATCGGCGACCAGCAGCGCCCCGACCTTGTCGATGGCGACACCAACGGGCCGCCCGCGCGCGTGATTGTCGTTGTTGAGGAAGCCGGTGACGACATCCTGCGGCGGGCCGCTCGGCTTGCCATCCGTGAACGGCACGAACACCACCTTGTAGCCGTTCAAGACCTGCCTGTTCCAACTGCCGTGCTCGCCGATGAAGGCGCCGCCGCGATAGGCGGCCGGCAGACTCGCGCTAGTGTTGAAAGCCATTCCAAGCGGCGCGACATGCGAGCTCAGCGCGTAGTCAGGCACGATCGCTTTGGCGACGAGGTCGGGCCGTTGCGGCTGGACGCGGGGATCGACATGCTGACCGTAATAGCTGTAGGGCCAGCCATAGAAGCCGCCGTCCTTCACCGATGTCATGTAGTCCGGCACGAGATCGGGACCGAGTTCGTCGCGCTCGTTCACCACCGTCCACAGCGCCCCGGTCTGCGGCTCGAAGCTGAGGCCGTTGGGATTGCGCAGGCCGCTCGCGAAGATGCGCCAGCGGCCGCTGGCACGGTCGATCTCGAGGATGGCGGCGCGATTGTGCTCGGCCTCCATACCGTTCTCGGTGATGTTGCTGTTGGAGCCGACGCCGGCATAGAGCTTTGAACCGTCGGGGCTCGCGACCAGGCTCTTGGTCCAGTGATGGTCGATCGGTCCGCCCGGCAGCGGCGTCAGCACCGTACCCGGAGCGGTGATCTTCGTGTCACCCTCCGTGTACGGATATCTGACGATCGCATCGGTGTTGGCGACATCGAGATCGTTGCCGACCAGCGCGACGCCGAACGGCGAGTTGAGATGGTCGAGGAAGACGCTTTGCGTATCTGGCACGCCGTCGCCGTTGCTGTCGCGCAGCAGCGTGATGCGGTTGCTCTCGCCGGTGTCGCCGCCGGATGTCGCCCAGGACTCGATGTATCCCATCACGATTTCCTTGGGCCGCTTGATCGGAGCGCCCTTCGGCGCCTTGGATTCCACCACCAGCACGTCGCCATTGGGAAGCACGTAAAGGAATCGCGGATGCTGCAGGCCGGTCGCAAAGGCCTTGGCCTGCAGGCCCTGCGCAACGGCCGGGGTCTCGTCCTTTTTCCAGCCGACGATGCGCGCGATGTGCATCGGCGGCAGCAGGTATTGCTGGATGTCGGGCAGCGTCGGGTTGGCGCCGATTTGCGCCTTCGGATCGCCGCTGCCGTCATTGCAGCCGGCGAGACACAGCAGCGAGGCGCACAACAGCGCCCGAGCGATTGCGGAGTTCATCGCGCAACTCCTACGCCGTGGCGATACACCATGGCCCAGCCGAGCCAGCCGGTGACCGGCAGGATCAATACGGTGATGGCTGACAGAATGAGCCCGGTCGGCCACACCGAGGTCCAGGCATCGCGCGTGTGGATCAATGCATTGACGATGGCGAGGAGCAGCGCCAGCGCGTTGCCGATCAGATGCGGCCAGGCCGGCGGCTGCGCCCGCACCAGGCGGTTGCCGAGAAAATCGGTCAGGCCGGCGATGGCGGCGAGCACGCCGAAGATGACGCCGACCACCAGAAGCCAGGCGGAAAAATCCGCCCACATGATCTCGGCACTGACGACATAGGCGATGTCGGTCAGCAGCGCTCCGATGAAGCAAGCGATCGGGATCGGCACCAGCATCGGATGAATCGGATGGCCTGCGATTTGCGCGGTCGAGCGCACACGCAAATTGTCTTGCACGGTTGGCCTCTTGTCAGATCGCCGCCCCTCCCCGGTGGAAAACACCCGCTTCCAGCGAAGGTTCCTGATGGTGGACCACGGCGCCGCGGTGCCTCAACAGCGCTGCGGCGTCCAAGCACTCACGAGGAACCCCTTGCCGCTACGAGCCTTGATCTCGGCCTTGAAATGAACCGCCCATCAGGAGATTACGGAGTGGGACCAGCCTGGCGACGGCGCCTCCTTCAATCCGCCTCGAAGCTCGATGGCGTCTCGCGGCGCCAGACCGAGCAGATCGAATCCCAAAGCCGGCCGAACGCCGCACTCATCCACGAGACGATCCGCACCGAGGATGAGCCGGAGCTGGAGCGGCGATGGTGGGCCATCGTGCTGTCTGGCCTCGCCGCCGGTCTTTCGATTGGATTGTCCCTGATCGTCCAGGCGAGTTTCACGCGCTGATTTCCGACGAGGCCTCCCGGAGACGCCAAGTCGGTCAAGCGAGATGCATTAATTGGTTCGGGAGTGGCAGTGACTGACAAGCCCATCGTTCTTTGGAAACGTGGTTCTGGGGAACGTGGAACTTCCCAGCTCCGCGTATGTTGTGGGCGATGAGTGATGCGGCGGCCAGCACAAGGCGGGCCGCCATTGCTTACGCACGATGCCCATCATCGAACTCAGGAGCCGGAAATGAGCCGCGGAATGCCATCGATGACCGCCCTCTTGGGTATGCTCGCAATCGCCGGATATCAAAATCGGGACAAGCTCGCCGACATGTTTCGCAATGCTACCTCCGGTCAGCCGTCGGGTGCCAAGGATTCCCTGGGCGGCATGCTCGGCAATCTTGGCGGCCTTGTGGGAGGCGGCGGCGTCGGTTCGCTGCTGAACGGCGGGATCGGCGAGTTGCTCGAGCACTTCAAGCAGAACGGACAGGGCGATGCGGCTCAATCCTGGATCAATCAGGGGCCAAATCGCGAAGTCACCCCGCCCGAACTCCAGCAGGCTATCGGTCCGGACGTTCTTCAAAAGCTGGAGCAGCAGACCGGCCTGTCGCAGCAGGAGATCCTCGACCGATTGTCGCGCGAGCTTCCGGCAGCGGTGGACAAATACACCCCGGACGGACGACTTCCGGCGCAATCCGTGGGATAGGCACTCCTCAAGACTCGAGAAAAGATATGAGCATCATCTGGACGATCATCATCGGTTTCATCGCAGGCGTCATCGCGAAGTTCATCATGCCTGGCGACAACGAGCCCTCGGGTTTCATCCTGACCACGATCCTGGGAATAGTGGGCGCGTTCGTTGCGACCTATCTTGGCCAATCTCTCGGCTGGTACCGGCCAGGAGAAGGCGCAGGACTGGTGGGGGCCGTGGTAGGCGCCATCATCGTGCTTCTCGTCTACGGTTTTGTGGCCGGTCGGAGCCGCCGGGCCATCTAACCACCGCGAACGGAATCTTCGCGTTAGCGGAGAATTCGCCCGGCGCGAAAGGCGATCGGCAAGATGAAATGGATGCTCGTTGTCCTGGTAGGAGGTATGACCCCGGTCAACACCGACCTGGTTTTCGACAAGTTCGTCGATTGCCTTGCCGCCGAGGAGCAGATGCGAAAGCACTATACGGACGCTTTCGAGGCCTGGGACCGATGGGCCGCGGCCAATATCGAGCGACGACGCGAATACTCAAAGGTGCGCGACCTCCAGGCCAAACGGCTGCTCAGCAACATCGGTACCTGCGTTCCTCATGCGGGCGGCGAGGCCGCAGCGCCTCCGCAGCAGAGCAATCCGACACCTTCTCCTCAAGCCGCACCTACGCCGCAGCCAAGTCCGAAAACGTGACGTTTGAACGTTCCGAACAGGGGCGGTCGCAAACGAATGTTGCAATTGCTTTCGATACGCTCCGGACTTTGGAGGAGATCAGCATTGAGCGACAGGACGGGCAATGAACCTGCACCCTTGGTGCTTCTCGGCGTGGCAATCATCCCGATCATTGCAGTATTGGCGTGGTTCGCTTTTTAGCTTTGAACTTTTTCCGCGATCCGCGCGTCATACTGTCGAAGCGTCCCTAAGCTTCACCCCTACCAGAAAGCCCCGCTTCCCCCAGGCGGGGTTTTCGCTGTCGCGCGCTGCATCAACGCACCGATCTTTTCAAGCGCCCTTTTGGCTTGACCACTTTTTCCCGATGCAGCAGCCTAGATATGGGCAGGGTTTTGAGGAGGCACAATTGCCGAAAACCCTAGTGGAATTCAGAGCGCAGAACCTTCGTTTACTTGAGCAGCTTTGTCCGGACGATCCGGGCTACATTCAATCATGGATCAGGAAGTTCGACCGCCAGAACGGGATCGAACCTGAAGCTGCTGCGAAGCCTCGCCGGGAGCGAGGGGTTGCTTCACCCAAGAAGGCCAGGTCCAGCGACCGAACCAATTGAGCTCGTGGTGTCCTTCGCTCGGCGCTGGACCTACGGCGAAGAGGCGCATAGCTAGGCAGCTCGCCGCTTTTTCCGGGGAGCGCTCGCCTTTGTCTTCAACTTACCGGTCCCGGTATTCGACACACGAGCCACACCTCCGAGTGCAGCTGCAAGAACGTCGTGCTGAGCATCTCGGCCTTACCATGCTCACAGCCGTCTTCAACGGGCCGGACATGAAAACATTGGAGCGGGTGAAGGGAATCGAACCCTCGTATTCAGCTTGGAAGGCTGCTGCTCTACCATTGAGCTACACCCGCGACAGGGGCTCCCTAACACGGCCGGGCGGCGGTCTCAACTGCCCAGGATCAACTGCCCAATCGACGGCTTCCAGCGCCGTCCTTGCCCTGCGAACAGCCGCTGGTTCCTCCGGACCCGCCTCCCCTTAACAACACCGGAATTGCCGCCTATATTGATGTCTTCCGTAACCAACGAAAGGAGGTGATCCAGTGTCTTTTACCAAGCGCTGTCACCTCGCTGGGATCGCCCGCTAAGCTTTGAATAAAGGCTTGGCATCGGGGCGCTCTCAGCCCTGGACCAGCGAGCAAGAAATCGGGCGCGACGGGGCTTCCCCGCCGCGCCTTTTCGTTGGTCACGCGCCTGCTGCTCAGGCGGGCGGCTCGCCGGCGAGCGCCTCGCGGACCCTCAGTGACAGGTCCGCCTTCCGGTACGGCTTCCTCAGCAACGCAACGCCGGGACCGAGCTGGCCCTCGTGGTCGAGGGCGTTGTCGGTATAGCCGGACGTATAGAGCACCTTGATCCCCGGGCGAAGGCGCCGCACGGCCTCGGCCAATTCCTGCCCGTTCATGCCACCGGGCATGATGATGTCGGTGAACAGCAGATCGAATTGGGCGCCCTGCTGCACCAGCGCAAGCGCGGTTGCGCCGTCGCCGGCTACGAGGGTGCGATAGCCGAGGCTGCCGAGCTGGGCGATGACATAGCCCTGCACCAGCGGATCGTCCTCGACGACGAGAACCGTCTCGTGCCCGCGTGCCGCCGCGGGCGCCTGCAGCGACCCGACCCTCGCCTGCGCTCCGCCCGCAGATCGCGGCAGAAACAGCCGAATCACGGTGCCGCGGCCTTCCTCACTCTCGATCGCGACGCTGCCGCCGCTCTGCTTGCCGAAGCCGTAGACCATGCTGAGGCCGAGCCCGGTGCCGCGACCGACCCCTTTGGTGGTAAAGAACGGCTCGAACACGCGGTCGCGGATATCGGCGGGGATGCCATGGCCGGTGTCGGTCACCGCGACCATGATGAAGGCGCCGCGTGTGGCGTCGCCGTCACCAGCACCATCCGCGCCATCGAATTCGCGGTTTGCGGTCTCGAGCGTCAGCGTGCCGCCGCCAGGCATCGCATCACGCGCATTGACGGCGAGATTGATGATCGCCGACGACAGCTGCGACGGATCGGCCATCGCCGGCCAGGCGTCGTCCGCGAGGTGGGTCACGATTTCGACGTTTCCGCCCAGGATCGGCTTCAACAGCTTCGCCGTCTCAAGCACGAGGCCGTTGACGTCGATCTCGCGCGGCTCCAGCGGTTGGCGACGCGCAAAGGTCAAGAGCTGCGAGGTGATCTCCGCGCCTCGCGCCGCCGCATCGTCGATCAGCTGGGCGATCGCGGCTAGGTCGGGCTTGCCCGCCAGCCCCTCCCGGACGATCTCGATGGTGCCGGTGATGACAGTGAGCACGTTGTTGAAGTCATGCGCGACGCCACCGGTGAGCTGACCGATCGCATCCATCTTCTGCGACTGGCGAAGCCGCTCCTCGGTCTCGTGCTGCTCGGTCAGGTCGGTAGCCGAACCACGATATCCCATGAAGCCTCCGTCGGCGCCGAACACCGGCTGGCCGTTGACGCTGAAATGGCGCGCGCGCCCAGCCGCATCGCGGCCGCGATACTCGAACTTCCGGAACGGCTCGTGGCGATCCAGCGTCGCCAGGTGAGCGCGCCATTTCTGCGGCTCGGCATCGTGGTCGAAGGCGGCGTCTGAACGGCGCCTCCCGATCAGCGCCATCGGGTCCATGCCGAAAGCATCGGCCCGCTCTGAAATGTAAGTGAACACGTGATCCGGGCCGGTCTCCCAGAACCAGTCGGATGCGGTCTCGGCATAATCGCGGAAGCGCTGCTCGCTCGCGCGGGCGTTCTCCTCGGCGTGCTGCCGTATCTTCAGGTCACGCTCGAGATTCCGATTGGCCTCGCGCAGCTCGCCATAGGCATGTTCGAGGTTGGCGCACATGGCGTTGAAAGCAACGACCACCTTGTCCAGCTCGTCGGCCTCGTCAGGCGGCCGGCGCTCCAGGCGCAGAGGCGGCGGCGGCCGTCCGAGGCTGTATTTGCCGACGTACTCGGCGATGGCGCCGAGATGCCGCGTCACCAGCAGATGAAACATGTAGATGATGAACAACGAGACGAGGAACGTCTTTGCCGCCTGGCTTGCCAGGATGACGAGGGCCCTGTTCAGCAAATGCTGATAGACGTCGGTCAGCGTCGCCTCGACCCGGAGCGTGCCGATGGCGCGCGAGGTCCCCTGCACCATGGTGGTCAGCGGAAATTCCCGGGTCATGATCGAACGGGTGTTTCGCTCGCCGACTTCGACACGGATAGGATCGGGCCGATCGGCGATCTCGCGGACCTCCGCCGCGCGAACGTCAGGCAGCCGCAGAATGCCATCGAGCTGGAGCTTGAGCTGGTTCTGGTCGAGATTCCACAGGCTCTCTCCGAGGCTGCCCGTGGTGCTGCGGCCGATCTCGTCCAGCCGCGTCTCGATCAGTCCGACCTCACGATTGTAATCCAGATAGAGCTGGAGCACGGTCAGGGTCAGCGTCACGACCGATGAGAACAGCAGCACGGCAGCAAGCAGCCGGGGCCCGACGCCGCTGCGCGACCAGTTGAAGATCCGCGACAGGAGCGCCGCGAACATGGGAGGCGCGAGCGCGGCACCGATGCCGGTCAAATCCTGCTTCGCAGCCACCGGCGCAATGGCGCGGCCGCGCTTGCTATCGTCGTCGCCTGCGTTGCCCATGCACCACGTCCCCGAAAATGGCGGCACCTGCTCAGCCTACCGGTCGCAGCCGCGAGCAAAGTGAACGGTTGAGGCCCTGCCTCAGCACGCGATACGCGTGGCGATCCTGTCGGCCCATGATCCTGTCGGCCGATGATCCTGTTGGCCCTTGGGCGGCTTGAGCTCGACGGGGTCATATCTTGCGCCCAGCAACAGGATTCCCGGGCAAACTACCACCTCGCATGCTAGAATGACATCGGTGAAAGTCCGGAGCCGCCCGCACAGCGGGAACGCGCTGCAAACGTTGCGGGCCGGCACAGATGCCATCTCCGGTAGATCGCGCGGCACCGCAATCCGATGGTAGCAGGGCACGCCCAAAAGGCATGGCCAGGGAGATGCGTCATGAGGCGGATAGTCGTGGTCTGCCTATTGCTGCTCACGGCAAGCCGGTCGCAGGCGCAAGAGGTCATCCGGCTGGCACGCATCGCCGATATCCCCGATCAATATGTCGGCGGCGAGATGCTCCGCGCGGTCTATGCCAGGCTGAACATCAAGCTCGAATTCGAGGATGTCCCCGGCAAGCGCGCGCTCGCGCTGTCGAGCACCGGCGAGGTCGACGGAGAGGTCCAACGGATCGGAACGCTCTCTCGCGACTACCCGACGCTGATCCAGGTGACACCTGCGATCAATTACATCGAGCCCGCTGTCTTCACCACGAAACTGCAGTTCGACGTCGCCGGCTGGAATTCAATCAGGGACTACAGCATCGGCATCGTACGCGGCGTCGGCTCGTCGGAAGCCGGTACGCGCGGCATGACCCGGGTCACGGCGACCACAAGCCTCGACAACATGGTCAAGATGCTCGATGCCGAGCGCTTCGACGTGATGGTCGCCGACCTCTTCAGCGGGTTGGTTGCGGTGAGGAAACTCAATCTCCAGGCCAGGATCCATCCGCTCTCACCGCCACTCGAGCGCATCAGCATCTACCACCATCTGCATGAACGCCATCGCGATCTCGTGCCGAAGGTCGGAAGGATGATCGAGCAGATGGAGGCGAGCGGCGAGCTCGCCCGGTTGCGGGAAACCCTGATCAAGCAGGTGCTGAGCGGGATGTGACAAGCCGTCAGTTCGTGCGAGGCCGCTCCCGCACCGCTACCGCGGCGATCAACAGCCCGACGCACCAGGCCATGGCGGCCCGCGGCGGCTCGCTGCCGAGCAGCACGGTGAAGATGCCCGCAAGCAGGCATGGCGCGATCGCCTTACCGGACCTGCTCGCGAGCGAAAGCAGAAACGGCATCGCGGCGATCGATATCTGCACGGCGTTCATTGTCGCACGCTGTTTCGCAAGTGTTGGGCTTAGAAGCCGCAAACGTTCATTGCGCGCGGGCGCTTGCCGCGCCGGCTTTCGACGATGCGCTCGCCGCCGCTCTCGGCCGAGCTGCCATAATAGCGGTGGTGGCCGCTCTGGTCGTGCAGATCCGCAGCGTCCGACTTTCCCGCCCGACGCGCGTCGCAGATGATCTTGATGGTCGACATGGCCGCCTCCGAAGTGTTCTTGGTGGCAATCAGTCGCGCCGATTTCGGACGGCGTTCACATCTTTCGGCCGCAATCGGGTTTCGGGAAGGTTTCGTCGCCCTGCCCCGCGACGCAATATTTCCCAAACCCCATTGTCGGCTGCGACGGTGGTGATACGTCCTTCGGACGCGCGCAGCGAAAATCAACGAGGTGACGATGCTTTACGCCATCCTGGCCTATCACGTGGAAGACGAGATCTTGTCCTGGACCCCCGAGAAGGACGCCGCGGTCGTGGCCAAAGTCATCGAGGTTCAGGCTCCCCTCCGGGCAAGCGGGCACTTTGGCCCGGCCGCCCGCCTGGATGAGACCCGAAAGGCCCGCACCTTGCGTGGCCCCGGCGCGGGCGTCGTGCTGGACGGCCCGTTTGCCGAGACCAAGGAGCAGCTTCTGGGCTTCCACCTCGTCGAATACGACACGGACGAGGAGGCGATCGCGGCCGCGCGGACGCTGCGGCAGGTCAATCCGTCAGCGGTCTACGAAATCCGCCCGGTCAAGCTTTACGTGCCGGCCGACGGGTTCGGCGCGACGCCTTTCGGCGAATGAACGGCAGGCCTACTTGTCCGTCCCGGTCGGCCCGACATAGAAGCGCTGGATCAGCAGCCCGCCGAAGGCGATGAACCACACGAACGGCGCGACTTGCGGCGCGAACGCCGCAACGACCGTGCCCGGGATGAACACCAGCAGCGGAAACAGCGAGGCCATGATCTCGTGGCGCCAGCCGCCCAGGATCCTCCACCACAGCCAGGCATTGAGGCCGGCGATCGCAGTCAGGTGCAGGCCGTAGAGCACGGCGACCGCACTGCTCCTGGGGTAGTTGGTGTAGAGGCCGTTGGTCACCGGCAGCAGCACGATCGACAGCAGGAAGAACAGATTGAGGATCACCGCGCCGCGGCTGCCGACGGGCTGGCGCGCCAGCCGCCGGTGATGGCTGATCCAGAACACGCCGGCGATGATGAAGCTGAGCGCGAGACCCGCGAGCTTGCCGGAATAGACCCGGGCGAGATCGTTCCAGTCGGGCGCGCTGGTGAACACCGCAGCCTTGGGCAGGTCGTAGGCGAGCAGCGTCATGGCGACGCCAAAGATGGTGTTGCTGAGCGATTCCAGCCGTCGCATCTCGAACTGGTCGGATTTGAGCTCGGTCATGCCGGGTGGCGCTTTTTTCGGAATGGAACCTTGGGCCGTCTTGTCCCTAGGTCTTAACATCGGTCCCGTCCAGACGCATTGCGATTCGCAGCGGGATCGCCGACTCTGGCTGTTTCACCGGGGCGATTCGTGGCGACATATCTGGACACGCTCAATGCGGAGCAGCGCCGCGCCGTGGAGCATGGCGTGGCCGATGGTGCGACCGTGGGCGCGCCCCTGCTCGTCATCGCCGGTGCGGGCTCCGGCAAGACCAACACGCTGGCCCATCGCGTCGCGCACCTGATCGTCGCGGGCAGCGATCCGCGCCGCATCCTCTTGATGACGTTCTCGCGCCGCGCCGCGGCCGAGATGTCCGGCCGGGTCGAGCGCATCGCCCGAAAAGTACTCGGCGAGAACAATGCCGCGATCATGCGCGACGCGCTTACCTGGGCCGGCACCTTCCACGGCATCGGCGCGCGGTTGCTGCGCGAATATGCCGAGCGGATCGGCGTCGATCCTGCCTTCACCATCCACGACCGCGAGGATTCCGCCGACCTGATGAACCTGGTCCGGCACGAGCGCGGATTGTCGAAGACGGAGAGCCGCTTTCCCGCCAAAGGCACCTGCCTGTCGATCTACTCGCGCTGCGTCAATGCCGAGATGGAGATCGAGAAGGTGTTGGGGGCGCACTATCCCTGGTGCGCGGGCTGGACGGCCGAGCTGAAGGGCCTGTTCGCGGCCTATGTCGAGGCCAAGCAGGCCCAGCACGTGCTCGATTACGACGATCTCCTGCTCTACTGGTCGCAGATGATGAGCGATGCGCTGATCGCGGAAGAAATCGGCGGCCGCTTCGATCATGTGCTGGTCGACGAATATCAGGACACCAACCGCCTGCAATCCTCGATCCTGCTGGCGCTGAAGCCGGACGGACGCGGCCTCACCGTCGTCGGCGACGACGCGCAGTCGATCTATTCGTTCCGCGCCGCCACTGTTCGCAACATCCTGGATTTCCCGCAGAGCTTCTCGCCCCGCGCCGAGATGATCACGCTCGACCGCAATTACCGCTCGACGCAACCCGTGCTGGCGGCGGCCAACGGCGTCATCGGCCTGGCGCGCGAGCGTTTCACAAAAAATCTCTGGACCGACCGTACCTCCGCGCAAAAGCCGCAGCTCGTCACCGTGCACGACGAGACCGACCAGGCCCGCTATATCGTCGAGGAGGTGCTGGCCAACCGTGAGCAAGGCGCGCTCTTGAAGCACCAGGCGGTGCTGTTCCGGACGTCCTCGCATTCGGGTCCGCTCGAGATCGAACTCACCCGCCGCAACATCCCCTTCGTCAAGTTCGGCGGGCTGAAATTCCTCGATGCAGCTCACGTCAAGGACGTGCTGGCGCTGCTGCGCTTCGCTGAGAATCCGCGCGACCGCGTCGCCGGCTTTCGCATCCTGCATCTGTTGCCGGGCATCGGACCTGCGACGGCGCAGCGTGTGCTCGACCAGATGGCGGAGAGCTCCGATCCGCTCGCCGCGCTTGGCCAGCTCCCGGTGCCGCCGCGCACCGGCGCGGACTGGACCGGCTTCGTCCGCACGATCGAAAATTTGCGCTATTCGGAATGGCCGGCCGATCTCGAACGCGTGCGGCTCTGGTACGAACCGCATCTCGATCGCCTGCACGAGGATTCCGAGACGCGCCGCGCCGATCTGATGCAGCTCGAGCAGATCGCGAGCGGCTATGCCTCACGCGAGAAATTCCTGACCGAGCTCACGCTCGACCCGCCGGATGCGACCAGCGACAAATCCGGACCACCCTTGCGCGACGAGGACTATCTGATCCTCTCCACCATCCACTCCGCCAAGGGCCAGGAGTGGAAATCGGTATTCGTGCTCAACGTCGTCGACGGCTGCATGCCGTCGGATCTCGGCGCCGGCACCAGCGCCGAGCTCGAGGAGGAACGCCGCCTGCTCTATGTCGCGATGACGCGCGCCAAGGACGATCTGCACCTCGTGGTGCCGCAGCGCTTCTTCGTCCACGGCCAGGCCGCCAAGGGCGACCGCCACGTCTACGCCTCGCGCACCCGCTTCATCCCGGAGCAGCTCGTCTATCTGTTCGAGCGTACTGCCTGGCCGAAGGCCGGGGCAAGCGCAGCGCGCACTGCCGCGCAAGGCCCGAAGGTCGACATCGGCGCTCGGATGCGGGGAATGTGGCGGTAAGACACAAGAGGCTGGGGTCGGGGCCTGTCAGGATAACTGGAACAACAGAGGTCCGACATGAAAGCGGTCGTCGTCGAACAATACGCGCCCATCGATCAAATCGCCCTGAAGGACGTTCCGTCTCCGCGCATCGAGCCCGGACAGCTGCGCGTCCGGGTAGAGGCCGCAGGGATCGGATTTGTCGACGGCTTGAAGATCGAGGGGCGCTATCAGACCAAGGATCCCCTGCCCTTTATTCCCGGAACTGAATTCGCAGGGATCGTGGACGAAGCGCCCGGTGCACCGGGCGGCTATCAACCCGGCATGCGCGTGATGGGGATGACGCGCTCGGGCGCGCTTGCCGAAGAGATCGTCGTCACCCCCGAAGCGCTCTATCCCCTGCAGGACGGCGTCGCGGCCGAGGTCGCCGCCTCGTTTCGTGCCAATTACCTGACAGCCCTCTATGCGCTGAGTGCGCGCGCGTCGCTCAGCGCAGGCGAACAGCTCCTGGTGCTGGGCGCAGCCGGCGGCACGGGAATCGCGGCTGTCCAGATTGGCAGGCTGCTCGGCGCCCATGTGATCGCAGCGGCATCGACACCAGACAAGCGCGAGTTCGCGCGACAGCACGGCGCCGATGCTGTGGTTGACTACACGCAGATCAACTGGCGCGATACGTTGAAGGAATTAACCGGAGGACACGGCGCCGACGTGATCTTCGACCCCGTCGGCGGCGAGGTCTCGGTGCAGGCCTTTCGCTCCATCGCCTGGCGCGGACGTCATCTCGTGGTTGGCTTTGCTGCCGGCGCGATCCCCGCGCTACCGTTCAATCTGCCGCTGCTCAAGGGCGGCGCCCTGCTCGGCGTCGACCTCGCGCAGCTTCCGATCCGCGAGCCCGAGGTGCAGAAGCGCCTGATGTCGGAGCTGGCGGCCTGGTTGGCCGAGGGCCAGCTGAAGCCTGTGGTCGGTCGCGTCTTCGCGCTGGATGATTTCCGGGAAGCGTTCAGGACCATGCAAACGCGCGGGGCGCTTGGCAAGATGGTCGTGCGCATCTCGAAATAGGCCGCACCGGCGCGCGGGATGTGGCGGCAGCTAAGCGTTCAGCCGGTCGAACTGGACCTTGCCTGCCTTCATCACCAGCGGAATGTGCTCGCCCTGGCCGAGCAGGCAGGCGACATCGCGGAGTGGGTTGCCGTCGACCACCAGCAGGTCCGCGATGGCTTCCGGCATGATGCGGCCGAGCTTGCCCTCCATGCCGAGCACCTCGGCGCCGACCAATGTCGCGCTGGCGATGACGGCGTGCGGACCGAGAATCTCTGCGCGGATACGGAATTCGTCGCTCTGGAGCCGTTGGGACGGCCCAAGCAGGTCGCTGCCAAACCCCGTCTTCACGCCCGCATCGCGGTAGATCGTGAGCGAACGCAGGCCGGCGTCGCGCACATCGGCGATCTTGGCAACGCTTTCGGGCGGCAGGCCATATTGGGCGCCCTCGTTGGCCAGCGCCTCGTAGGTGACGAGCGTCGGCACCACATAGGCGCCCTTCTCGGCCATCAGCTGCGCGGTCGGAGCATCGACCAGGTTGCCGTGCTCGATGGTGCGTACCCCGCAGCGCACTGCGCGTTCGATCGCGGCTGCGGTGTAGGCGTGGGCGAGCACATAGGTCTGACGCCCGCGCGCCTCCTCGACGATGGCGCGGATCTCGTCCTCGGAGTAGCCGAAGGCACCGACCGGATCGGTCGGTGAAGCGACGCCGCCTGAGGCCATGATCTTGATCTGGTCCGCCCCCATCTGGAGCTCCTCGCGCGCCGCCCTGCGCACGCCGTCGACACCATCGGCAACGCGCGCCAGCGCGCCGACACGCACGCAGCAGGGGCACGGTGCGTCGCTGGCGAGGTAATCCGAACGCGCCCGCATGTCGCCGTGCCCGCCGGTCTGGCTGAGCGCACGTCCCGAGACGAACAGCCGCGGACCGTCGGTGAGTCCGGTCTCGATCGCCTGCTTCAACGCATGGCCGGCGCCGCCGGCGTCGCGCACGGTGGTGAAGCCCCGCCGCAGCATGCCGCGCAGCAGCAGCGTCGAGCGCAGCGTCACCAGCACGTTCGGCATGTGCACCTGCTGCGCCAGGTTGAGCTCGACGGCGATCGCATGCACGTGCAGGTCGATCAGGCCGGGCATCAGCGTCTTGCCCTTCAGATCGACGGTGCGGTCGGCTTCGGCCTGGAGCGGCTGATCGGAGACCTCCTTGATCAGATTGTCCTCGACCAGCACATGATGTCCCTCCAGGAGGTCCGGCTGAAGCGGATCGAGCAGAGCGGCGTTCTTGAAGAGCACACGGGACATGACGACTTCCTGTCTTATCAGGTGAGCAACGCGGGCAAGGCGAGCTGGGCGAATGGAAGGCACGCAGCGACATCGTCCTCGCCGTACCAGCCTGCCTCATGGAGCAGATTGAGCGAGCCGAGCGTGCGCCCACACCAGCGCACGGGCATGTTGAGCACGCTTTCGCAGCCGAGCGAAGCGATCAGCTCGTGATCGGAAAACACCTCGCGCAGATCGTCCCGGGTGCGGCCGATATAGGCCTCGCCGCGGTCGAGCACGGCCTCGGTCCACGGCCCCGGCGCCAGGCGTTTGCGTCCGCCCGCCGGGTAAGGTCCGGGGAGATTGGAATACACCCGCGCTGCTTCCCTTGTGTCGTCGTCATAGGTCAGGATCGTGAACAGCTTGTGCCCGATCGCGGATTTCAAGGCGTCGTCCAGCGCCGAGTACAGAGCCTTCGGCTGATCCGCCCTGCCCTGCGCGGCCGCCACGGCGCAGAGCAGCGGATCGGACCGGTGTTTCGTCTCCCTCATGCGACTTCACCCGCCGCAATCTCTTCCAGCGAACGGCCGCGCGTCGGCACCCCCATCAGCACCACGGTGAGCGCGCCTAACAGCAGCACACTCGTGGTGAGGCCGAACACGCCGGCGAAGCCGAAATTCGGATAGAGATAGCCGACCAGGATCGGCGACACGATCGCACCGATGCGGCCGATTGCCGAGGCGAGCCCGGCGCCGGTGGTTCTGACCGCCGTCGGAAAGACCTCGGCGGTATAGGCATAGACGCCCGCATAGGTGCCGTTCATGAAGAAGGACAGCAAGATTCCCGCCACCATGATGTGCTGGTCGCTGTGCGCGAACGCCAGCCCGAGCGCGCTGGCGCCGCCGAGCACCATATAGGAGGCGATCGTCGCCTGCCGGCCGATGCGCTCGTTGAAGTAGGCGGCGCTGAAATAGCCCGGAATCTGCGCGCAATAGATCGCGATCGAATAGGCGAAGCTCTTGGTGATGCTCATGCCGTTCTGGACCAGAAGGCCGGGGATCCAGACGAAGAAGGAATAGTAGCTGAACGTGATCGCAAGCCACATGATCCAGGTCATGATGGTGATGCGGGCCTGGCGGCCGGCGAGGAGCGCGGCGAAATTGGCAAGCAGCGTCCCACCAGTCACAGCAGGCGCCGTGGCTTCGAGGATTGGTTGCGGCAGGACATGGCCTTGGCTCGCAAAACCGGCCTCGATCCTGTCCAGCACGGCTTCGGCTTCCTTCTCCCGGCCCCGGCTTTCCAGCCAGCGCGGCGATTCCGGCAGCGCCCTGCGCCACCACAGCAGCATGACGACCGGCACCGCGGTGATCACCAGAACGATGCGCCAGCCGTTCTCGTAGGCGGGCACGATGAAATAGCCGAGCAAGGCCGCCGCGACGAAACCGAAGGAGAAGAATCCGGCGAGCGCGCCCGTGAAACTGCCGCGGTAGCGCCGCGCCACGAACTCCGCCAGATAAGGTGCGATGATCGCGCTCTCCGCGCCGGTGCCCATGCCCGCGACGACGCGGGCGGCGAAGAAGGACGACCAATCGTTCACCGCCGCGCTGACGATGGATGCGACGCAATAGAGCGCCAGCGCCGACATCATCACCGCACGACGGCCGATCAGGTCACCCAGCGTGCCCGCCAGCAGCGCGCCGAACAGGAAGCCGATATAGGTGCTGCTGCCGAGCACGCCGATCTGCACGCTCGACAGATTCCAGGTCGTGCGCAGCACCGGCAAAATGAACGCCAGCACGGCTGCGTCCATCGCGTCGAACATGTAGCCGAGCCCGCCCATCAGCAGCAGATGCCCGTGGAAGCGCGCGAATGGAAGGCGCTCGATGCGCGCCGAGATCATCGACATGAAAGTCCCCTCTGTCTGGCGGCCCGGCACTCCGCTCGTCTCTGGGGAATCATAGACAAAGAGATATTATCGTCATAATTTATAATCATGATCTAGTACATCACCGTGGTGAATGTTCTGTCGTTCCGAAAGCTCGACCTCAACCTGCTGAAAGTCTTCGAGGCCCTGATGACCGAGGGCAGCGTCACGCGCGCGGCCAACGCGCTTCTGATGACCCAGCCGGCGGTCAGCAACGCGCTCGCACGCCTGCGGGACGCGCTCGGCGATCCCCTGTTCGTCAGGTCCGGCACCGGCATCCGTCCGACCCAGCGCGCCGTGGTGCTGTGGGAGCCGATTGGCGAAGCGCTCGAAACCGTCCGCGGCGCGCTCGACGAGCAGGTGTTCGATCCGCGCCGTGCGCAGACCGAATTCAGCCTGTCCATGTCGGATTATGTCGCTTCGCTGGTGATGCCGAACCTGCTGAACCATTTCGGCAGTGTCGCGCCGAAGGCGCGAATCCATACCGTCCCCAACACCGTCGTGGAGATCGCTGACCAGCTCGAGGACAATCGCGTTGATTGTGTGTTGAGCGTCTATGTCAACGAAGCACAGCAGCCGGCCGCCATCCGCTCGCGCTCGCTGTGGACCGTCGACTACGCCTGCTTCATGCGGCGCGGTCATCCCCTCGCGACGATGAAGCGGCTGAGCACGCGCAGCTTCCTCAACGCGGGGCATGTCGATGTGAGCCTCGCCGGCAAGACCTTGCCGTCCTACGACCTCTTCCTCGCCTCGCGCGGGCTGTCGCGCAACCTGGTTGCGACCGTCAATCACTACAGCGCCGCCTACGAAGTCGTGCGCCAGTCCGACCTGATCGCCGTGCTGCCGAGCGATCTGCGCTCGCAATCCCGGCACGCGCCGTTCCTGCACGCGATGCCGCTTCCGCTCAAGGCGCCGCCGCGCATCGTTAGCCTGTTCTGGCACCAGCGCAATGACACCGTACCGGCGCAGCGCTGGCTGCGCGAGACCCTGGTCGAGATGTTCGCCAGGTCCGACTGAAGCCGCGGGCAGCGGGCGGCCGACACCATGAAAAAAGGAAACAATGGGTTTCTCGAAGCAGCATTGTGCACCCGTCCCGGCTGCTTAGCTGCGACTAAAGCAATCCCCCCACATTGACAGACGCGCATGCCGCGCCCGCAGAGATCTCATCAATGACCGCACCGCTCGAATTCGGACTGGACACCTTTGGCGACGTCACCAGGGACGCCTCCGGCGCGATGCTTCCGCACGCGCAAGTGATCCGCAACGTCGTCGACGAGGCGGTGCTCGCCGACGAGCTCGGCCTCGACTTCATCGGCCTCGGCGAGCATCACCGCGCCGACTTCGCGATCTCGTCCCCTGAGACCGTGCTGGCCGCCGTCGCATCGCGGACCAAGCGCATCCATCTCGGCTCTGCCGTGACCGTGCTGAGCTCGGATGATCCGATCCGCGTCTTCCAGCGCTTTGCCACGCTGGACGCGCTTTCGAACGGACGCGCCGAGGTGATCCTTGGTCGCGGCTCGTTCACGGAGTCCTTTCCGCTGTTTGGCTTTGATTTGGGCAAGTACGAAGAGCTGTTCGAGGAGAAGCTCGATCTGTTCGCAGCACTGCTGTCGCAGAAGCCGGTGACCTGGGAAGGCAAGCTGCGTCCGCCGCTCAAGGGTCACCTGGTCTATCCCCCGGTCGAGAACGGCACGCTCAAGACCTGGATCGGCGTCGGCGGCAGTCCGCAATCGGTGGTGCGCGCGGCACATTACGACCTGCCCTTGATGCTCGCGATCATCGGCGGCGATCCGGCGCGCTTCGCCCCCTTCGTCGATCTCTATCACCGCGCATTCAAGGAGTTCGGCCGCCCGGCACAGCCGATCGGCGTGCACTCGCCCGGCTATGTCGCCGAGACCGACGAACAGGCGCGCGAGGAACTGTGGCCCGACTACAAGGCGATGCGCGACCGCATCGGCAAGGAACGCGGCTGGCCACCGATGGGCCGCGATGAATTCGTGAACGAGGCCGAGCACGGTTCGCTCTATGTCGGCTCGCTGGAGACGGTCGCGCGCAAGATCGCCAAGACCGCCAAGGCACTCGGCATCTCGCGCTTCCAGCTGAAGTATTCGGCGGGCCCGTTGCCGCACGAGAAGCTGATGAAGAGCATCGAGCTCTACGGGCGGAAGGTGGTACCGATGGTGCGGGAGATGATGGGGTAACTTACGCTCTGAGCGAGTCCGCCTACGCCCTGCGGGCTACGGCGCGACAGCCTTCGCTCACTTCGCGCCATGACCATCGGTGCCGGCTTGCCGAGCCGTAGCTCGCGAAGCGAGCGAAGGCTGGTGGGGGAGGCAGGACTCGAACCTGCGAAGCCATAAGGCGGCTGATTTACAGTCAGCTCCCTTTGCCACTCGGGACACTCCCCCGCTCGACGGCAGCACAATCGGGCCGGACCTTGCCGGCGACCGAAGACGGCCATGGAACGTGAAGGCCGCGACAGCCCGGATGGGGGCGCGACCGGGCGCGGTTATCGGCGAAGCGGTGGGGTAAAGTCAACCGAGGCGAACAGCTAAAATCGCCCCCGAAGCCACCCAAATTGCCATATTCGGGGACCCGTGACACAAGCGAGCCCATGAAGGATCGAAAATTCAACCCGAGGGGCCCCCGCGGCGGGTCTAAGCCCTTCAACAGGCCCGGAAAATCGGCCGGTCGGCCGGCCCGGCGCGATCGCGATTCGGATACCGACGGGCCTGTCATCCTCTATGGCTGGCACACCGTCACCATGGCGCTCGCCAACCCCCAGCGGCAGATCCGCAAGCTGACCCTGACCGAGAACGCCGCAAGGCGTCTGGCGGACGAGAACATCGCAATCCCGGTCACGCCCGAGATCGTCCGGCCCCAGGAGATCGACCGGCTGCTGTCGCCCGACGCCGTGCACCAGGGCCTGCTCGCGGAGGCCGATCCCCTGCCCTCGCCCGACATCGAGGATTTGGAGCAGGACGGCATGGTGCTGGTGCTCGACCAGATCACCGATCCGCACAATGTCGGCGCCATCCTGCGCTCGGCGGCAGCGTTTGCGGTGAAGGCGATCGTCACCACCGCGCGCCACAGTCCGGAAGCGACCGGCGTGCTGGCCAAGGCCGCCTCCGGCGCGCTAGAGCTCGTCCCGATGGTGACGGTGCAAAACCTCGCCCGCGCATTGACCACGCTGAACGAGCTCGGCTTCCAGACCGTCGGGCTGGACAGTGAAGGCAGCGCGGATCTCTCCGAGGTCACCCTGCGCGAACCGCTCGCGCTGGTGCTGGGCGCGGAAGGCAAAGGCCTGCGGCAATTGACGCGCGAGACCTGCAGCGTCGTGGCGCGGCTCGACATGCCCGGAGAGATCAAGAGCCTCAACGTCTCGAATGCCGCCGTGCTCTCGCTCTATGTCGGCGCCAGCCGGCTCGGGCTGATCAAGCGGTAACAAAGCAAAACAAAACGCCCGTCCGCATCGCGGACGGGCGTCTCGTTGGCTCAACCGATCAAGCGATCAGTAATAGCGGCGCAGCACGCGGTGGCCGCCATAGTACGGCGCATGGCGCGGAGCGTAGCCGTAGCGCGGACCGTAGCCGTAATGCGTGCGCGGCAGATAGCCGGCGCGCGGGCCGTAGCCGTAGCGATACGGACGGTAATACGGGCGGCGGTAGGGATAGGCGCCCGGAGCTTCGACCGCGGCGGCGCGATAGCCATAGCCGTTGCCGTAACCATAGCCACGGCCGTAGCCGTAATTGGCGGGCGCAACCACCGCGTCTTCACGATAGGTCGGATACGGCGCGAAGGCGCCCGGGCCGGTGTAGGTCGGGCCCTGGTTGACGTGATAATATTGCGTGGTGGGCTCGGCGAGACGCTCATAGGCGCCATAACCGTAGCCGTAGCCGGCCCCATAACCGCCGCAGCCGGTGTTGCAGCCGGAATAGACCGGCGCGACCGGCTGGCACGCATTGAAGCCGCAGGCCGCGGCGGGCGCGGTAGCGACGAACATCGCGGCAGCCGCCACGACCAGTCCCGAAATCATCTGACGCATTACTCTCTCCTGTTGATTTTCGTTTGTTGTTTTCGTTTCTTAACCCGGCGGCCTGCCGGGCATCTCTGCACGCGGCCGCGGCCGAGGACGCCGCGGATAGTCGTTGATCTCAGGCGCAAGGATCACCGGCGGCGGATTGACGGGCACATCCATCTGCGGCGGCAGCGGCGCCGATTGCGCGCCCCAGCTCTGGTAATAGCTCTCGGCGGGCTTGGGCATTTTGCGGTTCGCGGGCGGCTCGATCTCGAGCCGCCCATAGCCGGGCCGCAGGCCCAGCGTCGGGTAGTAATGGCCGACGTCGGCGGGCTGGCGCTCGGCGACGTAACGTCCGCCATAGATCGTGGGCTGCACCTGGACGTTCTTCCCCAGGCCCCAGGTCCCCTCGACCACGGCATAGGACGCGTCGATGTTGTTGATGATGATGGGCACGCCCGGGCGGCCGGGAACGACGATATCGAAGCCGCCGCCGGCAAACGCCGTCGCGGGCAGTCCGATCAGAAACGCAGCGAGCGCAGATGCGCGCATGAGGGGATCCCATTTATTCGGCGACAACCTACCCGATAGCGACGCAGAGAGGGTTAAGGCCCTCTCACCAATTGCTGGTAAGCCTAATGTGTAAGGATTGCGCGCCGCTCAAATGCTGCAAGGCGAACTAGCGAAGCATTAACGCCGCTGGACCCTGCAGTCGGGAACCATGGTGCGTGCTCACTTCCGTTTGAATATCGTTGACGAAAATCCACCGGTTTCAGCGGAACGTCCGGCGTCCTCGGCGTTTAGCCCCCGTCAACAAAACGGGAGCCAAACAATCATGAATATCAAACTTCTCGGAGCCACGGCGATTGCGGCGACCCTGGTGACAGGCTCTGCCATGGCGCAGGCCGTGATCACCAATCCGGGCCGGTGCGCGGCGCAATTCCCCAACGCCAATTGTCAGAACGTCGGACCGGGAAATCCGTACACCGATAGCGGCTATCGGCATCGTCGCGTGTCCTATCGCCAGACCAACAACGGCGATTGGAATAACGACTGGAACAGGAGCCGCACCGGCTTCTGGCCGACCGACGTAGCCACTGGCGCGGTCGGAGCAGCCGCCGGCGTGGCCGGCGCAGCCATCGGGACTGCGGGCGCAATCGCAACCGCCCCGTTCCGTGCCACGAACGACGCCTACGCCTACGACAATGGCTGGGATAATTCGTGGAATAATTCTTGGGACAACCGCGGCTGGGACACCCGCACCTACGCCCAGCGCAACGGCTTCGTCTGCACGCCCGGCACCTGGTTCAAGGGCCAAGACGGGCGCCGCCACATCTGCCAGTAAGGCGGTTTGAACCGAACGCGACAGATCAGGCGGCCTTCGGGCCGCCTGATTCATATTTGCAGGGGATCGCGGGTTCTGGCACTTTCAGATCAAGTCTGGTATTGCGGCGCGCACGGGCGGACAGCCCCGGCATACGCCGGCCCCGCCCCGTTTTTCCAGGCGTCGCCGGCTTAGCTCAGCGGTAGAGCAGCGGTTTTGTAAACCGAAGGTCGGGGGTTCAATCCCCTCAGCCGGCACCAGCGTTACAACAAGTTATCCCCGATTTGTAGCCCCGACCGTCCCTCCGCTTTCGCAGCGGACAGCGTTCTGGGCTACGCCGGGCTACACACAATACGGACCCTTCACCCAAGGAAAGCCCGTGCGCCTCACGCCGCGGCAACCTGGTCCGAGAAGGGGGCTTGGCGGCGCGCCCGTCATGAACTATCCCCTCCCCGGGGATAGGATGATCCATGACGCAGCACATCCACGAGAGCCATCCGGATATCGTCAAGCGGCTGAAGCGCGCCGAGGGGCACCTGCGCAGGGTCATCGCGATGTTCGATGATGGCCGCTCCTGTCTCGACTTGGCCCAGCAGCTTCATGCGGTCGAGAAAGCCATCGCCGAGGCCAAAAAAGCCCTCATCCACGATCATGTCGACCACTGCCTGGATGCGGCCGCCAATGGCGGCTCCGGCAAATCTGCAAAGAATGCCCTCGCCGAGTTTAAGGCGATCTCGCGATATCTTTAGCGTGGAGTTCTCGATGCCTGCGGCCACTCGTTCGGCCGCCGCGATCGTGTCGGCCCTGCTTGTCATAGTTGGAGTCACACCGCAGGCCCTTGCACAGTCCGCACCGGCAAAAGTCGACGGCAAGCCGCCCGCCATCAAGTAATAAGCTGCTCTATGCGATCCATCGCCCGAATGGATTTGCTTTTTTCTCTTTTCGACATCTGGCGAGGCTCCTTCGCGGGTACGGGGCATGTGCTCGCAGCTCAAGAGCGCCGCAGGGATGTCTTCAGCGGACTTGACAGCATCCTCGTCGGCTCGGAAATGCATGAAGAAGGTGCGCGGCGAGTCATCAAACATTTGCCTGTGCAGCGCCATCACGTCCATGCACCGCTTCCGCAGCGCAATGACGACCAAGGTTCACCTCGACCCGGCTCAATCGCCGGTGATGCCCCCCTTACCCGCGCCCGGGCCGCTCGTCGCGCGTCTATGAAGAAGCTGCCCGGCGATCGTCGGGAACAGCAACACCGACAAGACTGCAGCTCCGACCAGCACAGAGCCCATCTGCTGACTCATGGTTTTTGCACGAACGGCAATCTCGGTGATGACAACGACCAACGAAAGCGAGGCGACCGAACTGTAAAGCGCGAAGGGTATCCGTTCTGCGGGCTTTAGATCCCTGCGATACAGAAATACCGGCGCACCTCGCACCAGCAGAAAAAGGGCGAGAGCGACCGGTACTAGCAACATCGTGACGACGCTACCGGTTATTGACGCGAGATCGAATTTTATACCCGTGCCGACGAAAAAAAACGGAATGAACCAGCCGAAGAAGATGGCATCAATTTTCATCCGCGGTGCTTTGCCGTCCGGCCCTTGTGTACCCAATCCTACGACTAATCCCGCAGCAAATGCTCCCAGGATACTCTCGAACCCGAAGCGCTCCGACAGAACGAAGAAAGCGGCAAACAATAGTAGGGTGATACGAACTGGAAGCTGGGAGCTCCCATGTAGCGAGCGAGCCAGGAGGGCGACAACACGGGGCGGACGTAGCCCCAAGCTGATTGCGGCCGCCAAAACTACGACCACAAGGAATGCCACCAGGAAACCAAACTCCTGGACAGTCGTATACTGCTGGCTAAGCAGCAACGACATTGCGACAATCGGTCCTAGTTCGCCCATTGTCCCTGCGGCAATGAAAAAACGCCCGAACGGTGTGTCGAGTTGATTTGCATCACGCAAAATGGGTAGCAGCGTACCCAGCGCGGTTGTGGCGAGAGCCAATGCCACGATCATAGGATCATGGAGCGAACTCGCACGAAGGATGGCTGCCGCTGACACCGCAAGCAAGACTGACATTCCCCACCCGCCGACCGCAAGTAACAAGGGCCGTCCGCGAATTCTTTCGAACTCGAGCTCCATGCCCGCCATGAAGAGCGTGGCCGCCATTCCGAAGGCGAACATAGAGGCCAAGACGCCGTCGAATCGCACCCAGCCAAGAACTTGCGGGCCGATGATGACGCCTAACACGACTTCAAGCACTACCGCCGGAATACGAAATCCGATCGGAAGCTCAGCGAGCAAAGGTCCGGCGACGGCCATGACCAGAACCAGAAGGACAGGCGAATGAGTGTCAGCCAACATCCCAAGTCCTATTGATTGTTCACCCTGCCAAGCCGCGACGAACACGCGTCGTTCTGCAATGATCGAATGGATGATTGCGTTTCATCATGGCACAACGGCAAAAAATAAATACGCCGCGAACATGACGAGATGCACGATTCCCTGAAGCACAGTTGTTCGCCCCGTGCCGAGAGTGATCACACCGAGAAGCAGTGTCAGGGCGAGAAGCCCCTGCTCCTTGGCATCCAATCCAAGCTCCAGACGGTAGCCGAGCGCAATCGAAACTGCCGCTACCGCGGGGATCGTCAGACCGATCGTGGCGAGCGCCGAGCCGAGCGCCAAGTTCAGGCTGGTCTGCAATCTGTTGTTTCGCGCCGCTTTGATTGCTGCTCCCGCTTCCGGCAGCAGAACCAGCAGAGCGATGATAATGCCGACGACTGATTCCGGCACCTGGAGATAACTGATTCCCCGCTCGATCGGAGGCGTCAGAGTCTTGCCGAGAGCGACCACGGCGGCAAGCGAAACCAGGAGAAGTCCTGCGCTTAGCGCAGTCGCTCTATTGTCGGGCAGCGCGACATGGCCGTCGTTGCTCGGCGGCTTGACTGGCAGAAAATAATGACGGTGGCGTACCGTCTGGATGAAGACAAATGCGAAGTACAGCACTAGCGATACGAGGCCGGCGAAGATGAGTTGCGGCGTGTTGTACAAGGGGCCGAGTTCCTGCGCCGCCAGATTCGGAAGAATCATCGTTAGGCCGGTGAGCGCGACGAGAACCGCCATCGCCGCACTCGCACCCTGAGCCTGAAATCCCTGTTCGTGGTGACGAATGCCGCCCCACAATAGACACGTGCCTACGATGCCATTGCACACGATCATGACGGCAGCGAAGACCGTGTCACGAGCTAACGCCGCTTTTTCGGCCGGCGCTGCGACCATAACCGAAACGATCAGGGCCGTTTCAATCACTGTCACAGCCAAGGCAAGAACAAGTGTTCCATAGGGCTCACCGACACGGTGAGCAACCACCTCGGCATGGTAAACCGCTGCAAAAACGGTACCCAACAACACGACTCCAGCGAGTCCACCGACGATGACCCCGGTACCGATGAAGGGGATAATTAGGAGCAGGAGCAGCAGCCACGCCACCGCGGGCCAAGCCCAGCTCCACCGCGGCGTACCTGCTACAGTCATAACGCGCAGCCCGCATCAGGAAGCAACGTCCCCCTATACGTCGAGCACAACCTCCGCTGATGGTTACTCTGTATCTGGCAGTTAACACCCATCCGGTTCTCCGCCGCCCCAGCTGGGTTTTCTGGATTGTGATTGATATTTCCACGCCCCACTATGCAGTTTCGGCTGAGACGTCCGATCGCGTCATACTCGTGCTAGTGCTCCCAATGCGCGCCCGGCTCGGCCGGACGCCACATATTGCACTAGCGTTCGGAACCAATTTGATAAGGCTTGCGGCCGGCCACATTTCATCCGATTTTCTGCTCTCGAAACGAAATTGACGATGGAAAATGGCGTCACCCCGATGACGATCACAGAGAGCAAGAAAATTTCCGCGTGTCCGAGCTGGCTCGCACTAAGCGAGGACCGCAAGAGCTTCGTCTATCTTGAGGACCGAGCCGAGATAATTCGAAAGATCTTTGAACTTTCGATTGGCGGGTTGGGCAGCTACGCAATAACGAGCTTTCTGGAGAAACAGGGCATTCCCCCGTTCGGATCATCGCGCAAATGGGACCACACCACGATAGATAGCATGCTTCGCAACCGCGCCGTCTTAGGGGAGTATCAGCCGAAGAGTTATGCCGGCGGCCGAAGCAAGGGAATTCCGAATGGTCCGCCCGTGCCGGACTACTATCCGGCCGTAATAGACGAAGGTACCTTCCAAAAAGCCCAGGCCGCCCGGCAGCAAAATTTGATGACCAGCCGCGGGCGAAAGGGAAATGATCTAGCAAACCTGTTTGATGGACTTACCACATGCGCATACTGCGGGAGCGAAGTCCGGTTTCTTAGTAGTCACCCTTATAAGAGCCTGGTCTGTGCGAAGGTGCTCGATGAAAACGGGTGCACGCGGACGGCATGGTCCTACCAGGATTTCGAAGCAAACGTTCTACAGTTTTTGGCCCACCCTGCGCTCCCGGACGCAGCGGAGCTTTCGCGGAAGGACGAGCTTCGAAATCTAGTTGGAGACATCGTCCGCTTGGGCGACGATGGCGACCTTTACGTCGCTCGTTACTCCATCGCCCTAAGTCTCAGAAAGATCGTCACGCAGCTCACGCTTTCAAGCAGCGGGGCTATCCCGTGGAATCGTCTGGGGGATGCGGCTGTTCGACGCGACGTCAAAGGACAATTCTTCGAGCTGCGTTTGTGGGGCGGTCACATCTACAAGGGCATCTCAACTACCTGAGTTGAGGCTTGTGTCTGCAAGACGGTTTCTATCGGTTTGATGGGGTCACAAGCGACCGACGATGCGAAAGACTATGGCTCGAACTGAAGGCCTTACTTCGTTCTGATCGGCCCACCTTCCGCAATCGTCGAGGCGGACCTACGCATGCCGGCAAGCTTAGCTGCCTGAGCGTGCTCGCACCCGCCTTCTGTGCCTCGCGGAGATGGGGAGCACATTCGCAGCGTAGCGGTCGGCCTCGGCCTTTACGGCTTCCACAGCTCCCTTGCGGGCCACGCGGAGCTTAGGGTTGCCCAGTGTAACCCCGCGGGCCTTCGCAGCGGATAGGGCTTGCCGGGTGCGGGTGGAGATCAGCGCACGCTCCTTCTCGGCCAGGGCGGCGAACAGGTGCAGGACAAATGGGTCAACGTCGGGCCTAAGCTCAGCGACCACGAAAGGGACCTTGTGGGCCATTAGCGCGGAGATGCAGTGTACATCACGGCTGAGCCGGTCGAGCTTCGCAACTCCTACGTGACACCTGAGCTTCCGCGCTGCGGCCAAGGCGGCCTTGAGCTGCGGCCTGCGGTCGAGCGCGTCGGCGCCCTTGCCCGTCTCGACCTCAACGAACTCGCGGGCCACTTCGTATCCCTCGGAGGACGCGAAGTGAGCCAGGGTCTGCCGCTGGGCTTCGATGCCCAGGCCTGAGCGACCTTGAGCAGAGGTGGACACGCGGATGTAGGTGATGAGCGGAGCCGATGGCAGGTCGAGGTTCTTCAGAGCTGGTCTGTAAAGAACCTATACGTCCACTTAGATTGTAGACAACGTGCAGAATGGAATCCCTGAGATTCCCTTTTGCATGCCTGCCCGAGTGCTGAGATGGCTCCCTGATCCGCGGCGCTCCGGGTGCCCGAGGTGCAGGATGGCCAGGGCTGGCCTGAGATCCGCTCGTTTAATGCGATCGAACTTTACGATTTCGATCAGTTCGACGTGCCCTTCGAGCGCAGCGTCGTAATCGCTGTAGAAACGGCGAACACGGGTTTGCTCGTCAGCGATGAGAGCACCTTCGAATAGCAAGGGCGTCTGGTCCATGCTGTTGGAACGAGCGGTATTCCAGCCAAGAGTTTGGTCAAGATGTGCGCAGAGCCAATCTGGTCGAAACTCAGACGCACTTTTTCCGGATTTGCTCCCATCCAGCTGCGCACGGTTTTCTGCACTTCTAGGTCGTTGCCTACGTAGACCGGCCGTTTGCCTTCCAAGATATAGAAGCCAAATGGAAAGATGATCATTCGATCCGCTCCAGTCAGCTACGTGCTAATCCTCGATCTGCAATTTCGCACAATAACAGCGAAGACAACGCTCAAGATGCTGCAATAATTTCTATGGTGCGCAATGTGGCAGCTTGCCTCATCTCGTTCTTGATGGAGCGAGCGACTGGTCTCCGCGATTGGCCAAGTTCACTCCTCACCTTCGGCGTGATCGAAGATAGACGAACCTCTTATCGTCACTGGAGCTCTCCTTGGGATCAACCTAAGCTGTATCAAGGGCCTCGCTACGATGAACGAAAGGTTTCCCCGCAAGGCTTCGGCAACTGACTTTGTGGAGAGGCCGACACTGTCTTCCGCATCGAACTGAAGAGAATGTCCCACTGCGGAATAGTCGGCTCCAACGCGCTCGCCCAGAGAACCTGAATGTCCGATATCTGGAAATCCAGGAATCTCAGCAAACGAACGCGTTCGCCAAGCCGAAGAACAACGCAAGAAACCCTCGGCAGTTTCCCGCCGAGGGCCTTTGGAGGTTAGGTCGCTAGACCGAACTTACCAGTTGCGCTGAGCGCGGAGCAGCAGCGTGTAGCTGTCCTGATCTTTCAGCTCGTACACAGCAGCCGGCTTCGCGATGGCAGCAGCACCACCGTAAGCAAAGGTACCTGCCATCTTCGAGTCCAAGTGCGTCCAGTTCACGTCGGCCGAGAACGTCAGGTTCTTGACCGGGGTCCAGCGGGTGATCAGGCCGACCTGGCCGATGGCGAAGTCAGGGTTACAATTGGTAACGCCGGCCACGGCGAACGTACCACCAACACCGCAGAGGGACCCCTTGGCGAGCGAGCCGAACTGCGCCTGAGCGTAGGCACCGTAGATGGCCGTATTCCAGTACGGATCCCAGTTATGAGTGTAAGCACCACGGAAGCCCCAGGTCTTGACGCTCTCCTGCTGGCTGCCGCCGCCCGCAGACGTGTACACCGTATCCGGGGCAGAGGCGAAAGCTACGCTCTGGTAAGCGATACCGGAGCTACCGAACATCGAATACGAGCTACCCGCGAGGTTCTGGAAGTTGTAGCGGGTCGCGCCGTCCGTGTAGACGCCCGAAATGTTGATCACGTCACCCGCACCGGTCGGGATGTTCTTGATCGACAGAGCGAGTTGAACCGCCCAACCCCACTTGTCGTCGGGGTGACCAGTCGGCTCGGTCGCACCGTAGTAGGCAACGTGGTTGTCATGCGCAGCGACCGATGCCTGGAACAGACCCCAGGCCTGGTCGACACGGACCATACCGACGAGGTTCGGAGAACGCGAACCACCGATGCCATTGATACCACTGGTGCCGCCGACGAGGCCAGCCACGCTGGCGCCGGCGAGGTTGAAGTTGCCAGCCTGATAGTAAGCGGTGGCGTCTTCGGCCGAGAACGACGCAGTGATGCCTTGGCCGAAGTCCGCGGTGTAGGTGAACTGGTTGACACCAGTGACCGTGCCGGAGCCGCCGACGAGGCTGTCAATGTTGTTGCCGGGATAGTTGGTCCAGGGCGCGTCGAACTGCGACACGGCCTTACCCATGGTGAACCCAGCGAACTGGATGAAGGCATAGTACACGCCGAGCGAACCGCCCGAGGTGCCGCCGTCGGACGGGTTTATCGAGGAACCAACGAGCGCCGGGGTCGCACCCGAGGTGTTCAGGGCCAGCGTGCTGGTGTAGGCGGTATTACCGAAGGCTGAACCGGTGCCCTGATAGCCGCCCGTCGTCCAAGAGAACGTCGCATCGAAGAACGTGCGGACGACGCCATATTCGGTCGCGGTGCGCGTGTCGATGTTGAGGTCTTCACGAGCGCGCATGGTGTAGTAGTTGCTCAGACGGTTATGCGCACCGGCCGGAGAGCCGTTGGCAATGCCGTAGACGCTGTTGGTGCCCAGCGCGACTTCAGCGCGCAGGTAACCACCCAGCTTGATGCAGGTGTCAGTGCCGGGGATGTAATAGAAACCCGCACCGTACAGGGAGCAGATCTTCACGTATTCGACCGCTTTGGCCTTCACGGGGAGATCGGCTGCTTGCGCTCCGCCCACGGCGATAAGACCCGCCGCTGAGCCGAGCAAAAGGCTCTTAACCAACTTCATGTTAAACCTCCAAGTTGCTCTTCAGGGAAGGTCACTGACCGGACGGCCAATTCCCGAACCCCCTTCAAATCCACCGCTTGAGCCACTTCGCGCCTTTGGACACACCCGCGGAACGCGAGGGACTTAAGCGAAAGACCTAAACGGGACGACCTTGGGATGCCCCCCTCCGTCGCACTCACGATATGAGGCAAAGACCTCCGATCAATCAATGACAGAGTGCCTCTGATGAGGTCGGAATGGCGCGTTTTTGGACGGATGTTGCACAAATATCACTTTTTGCTGAACGGACGCCGTTGCTTAAGTGATTGATTTTGCACCTAAAATCTGTCCGGTTCTCGAAAAATCGCTTTGGAACCATTTCCTGCGGATCGGGTTCCCCACAGCCTTGGTGCTTCGCCGCGAGGGATCACGTGGCAGAATCACTCATCCCAAGGAGTCGTCCACGCATCGTAGCTGAGCGAACGAGAGCTTCGGCTCGATGCCGCGAGCAGATGCAGTGCACAGCTTATAGATTAGCGCTCTTGAGGGATCGCGCGGACGAAGCGCCTTACAGCACTTTTCGTATCCGGCGCGGACTGCTCGCCCTTATTCGATCTAGGGTCAGCTGCCGGGTTTCCCTTGGAGTGGCTAGGTATCCAGAGGAACGGACAGACCAAACTCGGACCTGCCTAAGTCTACTGGCCAGGAACTTTGTTCAGAACTCGTTCCATCCCCTCCCCTCTCTAACTAACGACTGAGACGAGCAGACATCCTGCCGGAAGGCGCGCGTCGCCATCAGTTGCGCAGATATTACCACCCACGACTCTGCGGAGCAGGGTCGCCTCTTGGTTGCGTGTGATGAAATACTTGGCCAGCCCCCCTTCGCCAGCCTACATCGTGCGCCATAGGACGAAACGGCGAAGACAAGTCGTCGCTCAGAACTCGATCGTAGGCTCACGATGAATGTCGATCCCGCTTAGGCCCGTTGGATCGTTGAGCAAGTCGTGCGATGTCCGGATCAACGTCGTAAACAGACCTCCGCTCGAAAGGCCGAATACGCATGCTGCGGACCAACTCATTCGCTGCCACAGGGCGCCCGCAGGTGATTAGCTTAATCAAAAAAACGACGGGCGCCTCGCTATCGGGGCACCCGTAGAATTTTGTCAACGAAGCTCAATTTACTTGGCGATTGCTGCTTGGGCTGCGGCGATCTTCGCTTTCACAGCCTCAAGATTGAAACTCGCGCCCTTCTGCATCGGCGGAAACTCGATCGCGGTCATCGCCAGTTTTTCAACCTGTTGTTGGACAAATACGAAGCGCCAGAATTCGTATTTGAACCAATCGAAATATTGCTGCGCGCCCTCCTTGGTCCCATTGTTCGGCCAGCCAGTGCGCTCAAACGGATCGAGGCGGAGGTTGGTTATGTAGGGTACGTCCGGCTTGGTTTTGTCACCCAGCCAGCCCCCGGGCTGGTCGATGAAACGAAACTTGTAGTCATCGATGCGAACCGCGCCGAGTTCGCTCTCGCCGAAGTACCAGATTTCGTGCCTTTTCGACGGTCCCTGACCGGTGATCATATCCATCTGGTTGTACCCATCGAGATGGCATTTGAACGTGGTATCGCCGATCTGTTTTCCCTTCTTCAATTCTTCCGCAATGTTGGGATTGCCCGCGGCTGCAAGAAGTGTCGGGAACCAGTCGAGGCCGGAGATCATCCCATTTTCCACCCTGCCCGCCGGCACTTTGCCGGGCCACCGGATCATTGCCGGCGCGCGGAAGCCGCCTTCCATCACCGTGCCTTTGCTCTGCGCGAAAGGCGTCTGTCCGCCGTCAGGCCAGGTGAACACTTCGGTGCCGTTGTCGGTTGTGAAGATGACGATGGTGTTGTCGTCGACCCCCATGTCCTTGAGCTTCTTCATAACGATACCGACGTCATCGTCGAGTTGCGCCATACCGGCTTCATGGATCGTCCAGCCGTTCTTGGAGTTGCGTAACGCCTGATATTTCGGCGACAGATGGGTGACGATATGCATGCGGGTCGGGTTGAGCCACAGGAAAAACGGCTTGTTCTCAGCCTTCGCCTTATCGATGAACGCCAGCGAGAAGTCGCGAATTTCGTCGTCCACCGTTTCCATTCGCTTCGGATAGAGCGTTCCGGCGTCCTCGATCTTCTGCTTGCCTACCCTGCCCCAGCGTGGATCTACCGTCGCGTCGTCAACGCTGGTGGCATATGAATGAATCATGTTCCGCGGACCGACGGTGTTCAGCAAATCCTGCGGATAGGCGGGATGAGCTGGATCTTCCATCGCGTCGAGATGATAGAGGTAGCCGAAGAATTCGTCGAAGCCGTGAACGGTTGGCAAGAACTCGTTCTTATCACCGAGATGATTTTTCCCGAATTGGCCGGTCGCGTAGCCCATTCCTTTTAGCGCCTGAGCGATCGTTACCGCCTGAGCCGGCAGACCAGTGGGAGCGCCGGCTTGCCCAACCGTAGTCATACCGGTGCGGATCGGCAGCTCGCCAGTGATGAAGTTGGCGCGGCCGGCCGTACAACTCGCCTCGGCGTAGTAGTCGGTGAACAGCATGCCCTCGGCGGCGATCTTGTCCAAATTCGGAGTCCGGCCGGCCATCATGCCGCGGTGATAAGCGCCAAGATTCCAGATGCCGATGTCGTCGCCCATGATGACGACGATGTTGGGCTTCTGTCCGGCAGACGCAGCTGCGGGCGCTGTCGTTGCCTGCTGCGCCTGGGCAGGGTTCGTCAACCCGACGGCTGCGAGTGCGGAGGCCGCGACCAGAGAGCTGCCGCTCAACAGCAATTCGCGGCGTTTCAATCCTGCGCTGCTCGGCCCGCTAGAGAGCTCTGACTTCTCGGACGCCTTTTTGTCGCTCATGACAGTCCTTTTTCCTGTTCGCGGTGGCTAACGGGCTTTAACTCAACCCAACGAATATCACGCAGGGCACATCAGATCTTGTGATCCGACACGCTGATGCCGACGCCGCACTTTGACTGTGTTTCCAGCGATCGACTATGCACAAACGGCAGCCGCTTCGAACGCACGCATATGCGTTTTGGACCCAACCCCGACAGTCGCGGCATGTCAGCTAAGAGCCAAGGACGAATGCGACACCGCACTGTTGGTGGCCGAGGGATCAACCTGAGCGCCGCCACACGCTAAAAACGTTAGCCTCCTCTACAAGGGAGGCAGCACACTGGAAAATACCTGGACCGAGAAACATTTTGCTCGTCGAGAACGCTAAGATGAACCGACACGAGCGTTGCAATAGCGCTTACGTCGAGAAGCATCTGAGACATGGGCAGATGGCAAGCTAGGCAATGGCCTTTTTCATCAGGATTTCGTCCTGGAGATACACCGGAATCCAACATGGCTCGCCGAAGTATCGATCGGCTCGGCGTGACGGGCTGCCGGGCGATACCGTCGGCAGTAGTTCGGCGCGCACAGATGCGAGCCTCCCTTAAGCACTCTCCGGGGAATGCTGATGTTTGGGGTACGTGGGTCGTAGCTTTCGCCTTCGGCGCCGCCGCGGGGATTCTGCGGAATGCAACAAGCCTTCGGCGCATCGGCGTCGTGCTTCGGCGAATACCAATCGGCCGTCCACTCCCAGACATTCCCGATCATGTCATAGAGGCCGTAGCCATTCGGTGGAAACGCGGTCACCGGCGAGGTACGTTCGAAGCCATCGGCTAAGAGGTTCTCATGCGGGAAGTCACCCTGCCAGGTGTTTGCCATGTGTTTGCCAGCAGGCGTCAGTTCGTCTCCCCACGCGAACTCCGCCTCGCTCAATCCGCCTCGCGCGGCGAATTCCCACTCGGCTTCGGTTGGCAGATCCTTCCCGGCCCATTTTGCGTATGCGTCCACGTCGCGTAATGCGACGTGGACGACGGGATGATCTTCGAGGCCACGGATATTGCTGTGGCGTCCGTACGGCCGCCGCCAGTTGGCGCCGAAGGCGAAGGTCCACCACTCACCCCAGTACCGCAGATCCACCGCCTCTTTGGGCGGAGTGAAGACAAGGGAGCCAGCTTTAAGCATCTGCGGCAATGCGTTCGGATAATCCTTCGCTTCAGGAGTTATCTCGGCGAAGGTGACGTAGCCGGTCGCGTTGATAAAGTCGCGGAACTGGCGATTGGTTACAGGGGTCCGGTCCATCCAAAAACCGTCCACGGTGACGCGGTGGGCGGGAGCTTCTTCCGGATAATGCTTGTCCGAGCCCATCCGAAACGTACCGCCTGGTACGCGCACCATCTCATGCGGAGGATCTTCAAGGGGGCGCCTGAGATCAGACTGGCGGGCAGAATTCATGTGACTTCCGTCTTGACGGTCACTTCAGCAGCAGAATGCCCACCCTGCGCCGTGCGCACTATGCGAATTCGGCAAAATCCGTAAACCCCGAAGAGAAAAGAAAGCCTTAGCTACGAACTCGAAAGGCCAGGATTACCAATCCCGCGCCCTGAATGAGGAGCAGCGCACCAAAGACAACCGGCACGGCCAATGCGGCTGCTATGGGAGACCCTAGTAGCAGAAGACCAACCAGGCCGTTGATCGCTCCCAAGATAAGCGGCCCGATGCCGCCACCCTTGAGGCCGGCAATGATCTGCAGAGTGCCCATGAGAAGTCCTTGAACGCCGAGAATGAGCACCAGCACCGTCGGCACAGTCAGGGCAGCAACGAGCGGGTGTCGCAGAACGAAAAGACCTGCGAGAACGCCAACCACTCCGCTGAGCAACGACCATATCCATGGCGTTGAGCGATCGATAAACACTTGGACGAACGCAAGCAAGCCCGTTATGAGCCAGTAAAATCCCAAAAACGTTGTGAGCGCGAGGATCGTCGCGCTGGGTTGGGTGACAAGCATAAGGCCCAGTATGACGCCGGCAAACCCTTGCAGGAGGAAAACCCACCAGATGCTGGACTGCTGTGGCAGGACGGCGATGTTGGTCATGACCTAACCTCCGGAGTTTTGCTAATTGTTGGCCGGCGGCAGCCTCAGTTTATCCATCGCCTCTTCGACGGAGAACGAACCCGGACGTTGCCGAGGCGGAAATTGCGCGAAAGTTGCTAGGTGCTGCCCCACAATTGCCTGCGCGGGCACGACCACGAACGCATGCTCGATAAACCATCTGACATAGTCGCCGGACTCACGTTGGGCGCGCTCGAATGGATCGGAGCGCAAGTTGAACAGCATTGGGAGGCGGAGCTGAACCATCGGTTGTTGCCAGACGCTGAAACCTTCGGCCTTCTGCTCGAGAAAGACTGCTTTCCATTGGTCGAAGCGGAGCCCGGCGAGGTCGCCGTCATCGGTCCAGTAAAAGAATTCTCTACGTTTGTCGGGCCCCTTTCCTGCCAGCAGGTCGCGCTGATCATAGCCGTCTAGATGAACCTTGAAGTTCTGGCCTGCCGCATCATAGCCTTGCAGCAGCTTTTCCTTGATAGCGGGCTCGCCGGCGGCAGCAACCAGCGTCGTCGCCCAATCCTCGGCGGAGAAAATTTCGTTGATTTCCGTTTTCGCCGGGACGAGGCCGGGCCAACGGATCATCGCGGGGACCCGATAGCCGCCCTCCCAATTGGTGTTCTTCTCGCCTTTGAACGGCGTGGTTCCACCATCAGGCCAGCTGAAAGTTTCAGCGCCATTGTCGGTCGTGTAGACGACGATCGTGTTGTTGGAAATACCGAGGTCGTCGAGTTTCTTCAGCAACTGGCCGACCTGCCCGTCGTGTTCGACCATGCCATCGGGGTAGATGCCCAAACCCGTCTTGCCTTGCGATTCCTTCTTAAGGCGCGTCCAGATATGCATGCGGCTGGGATTGAACCAAACGAAGAACGGCTTCTTGTCCCGATTGGCGCGATCGATGAAATCTGTCGATGCCTTTAGAAATTCCTCATCAATCGTCTCCATTCGCTTCTTGGTAAGAGGACCGGTGTCCTCACACTGCTGTTTGCCAAGAGGTCCAAATCGGGGATCGTCGCCGGGCGTCGCAGTTGCCGTAGCAAAACACTTCATGACTCCGCGCGGACCGAATTTCGCCCGGAACGATGGATTAGCCGGATAATCCGCATGCTCTGGTTCATCCTCGGCATTTAGATGATAAAGATTTCCAAAAAACTCATCGAAGCCGTGCACGGTCGGCAGAAATTCGTTGCGGTCACCTAGATGGTTCTTGCCGAATTGTGCGGTTGCGTAACCCTGCGGTTTCAAGAGCTCCGCGATCG
Source organism: Bradyrhizobium sp. RT6a (assembly GCF_040547675.1). Taxonomy (NCBI): domain Bacteria; kingdom Pseudomonadati; phylum Pseudomonadota; class Alphaproteobacteria; order Hyphomicrobiales; family Nitrobacteraceae; genus Bradyrhizobium; species Bradyrhizobium sp. RT6a. The sequence goes on along the minus strand of NZ_JBEPQC010000002.1, from coordinate 734,242 downwards.
TTGGGTCTTTCGCGGAGAGCCCTTCCTTGGCTGCAGGCAGCCCAACTTTCAAAAGGCCCGTGCGGAGCGGACTCTGCCCGGTGATGAAAGCAGCACGACCGGCTGTACAGGACTGTTGCCCATAATAGTCGGTGAAAATTGCGCCCTCGTTGGCGATACGATCGATGTTGGGCGTCCGATATCCCATCATACCCCGGTTGTAAGCACTGATATTCCAGTAACCGATGTCGTCAGCCATAATAACGAGAATGTTGGGCTTCTGCGGCTGTTGCGCTCGAACAGAAGTGTTGACGGCGGCCAAGGTGGCGAGTGCGATCAGGCTTGGTCGGATGATCTTACTGAAGCCCATTCTACGTCCTGTGATTCCTGGAATTTCTGGAACATGCGGCCGGCCCTTCGCGGCCGGCCGCTAATTGTGTTTCAATCGAGCACTAACCGTTCGCTAATCGCTCCGTCCAGCAGTCTTGGCCTGCTTGAGCTGCTGGATAACCTGGTCGAGGTTGTAGCTTGCAGGATCCTGGAGCGGCGGATATTCGACGTAGGTCTCCAATTCCTTCAGCCACAGCGTCTGACCGATGGGCAACATGTTCCAGTCGTAAACGTAGGCCGTCGAAGGTGAACCGATCGTGCCACCCTGGCCCATGAGGGTCTTGAACTGCGCACCGATCGACGTCTCGAACGGATCTCGCTTGATATTGACGACCTGTGCCCAGTGGTAGGGAAGCGCGCCAGCAATAAAGCCGGATGGAGCGTCAGATACCATCGTGAAGTAGATCTTCCAGTTCTTGTACCGAACCGCCGAGGGGTCCTTGCCGGAATAGTAGAAGAATGTGTCGCGCGCAGACTTTTCCGAACGTCCGGAGAGGTACTCGGTCTGATCGACGCCATCCAAGGTCGTCTTGACGATGCCGGGATATTGCCCGGCCTCGATGCGCTTCTTCAAACCATCACCCTTGGCGCCGCCCGCAATATTGATAAGCGTCGGCATCCAATCCAGCGACGCAAAAATATCGTTCTTGATCGTGCCTGGCTTGATCACTCCCGGCCAACGGATAAGTGCAGGTGCACGCATGCCGCCTTCCCAAGTGCTAAGCTTGCCGCCCTTGAATGGGGTAGTGCCGCCGTCCGGGAAGGTGATGGTTTCGGCGCCATTGTCGGTCGTGAACACGACGATCGTATTGTCGAGTTGGCCCATGTCCTCGAGCTTCTTAAGCACAGTGCCGATGTTATCATCCAGCTGCTTCATGCCGGCCTCGTTAAGGCCCCAATCCTTGCCGCCGGCTTCGCCAATCATGCCCGCGTACTTCTCATTCAGCACGGTCGTAATGTGCATGCGTGCCGGATTGTACCAGGCGAAGAAGGGTTTGTTGGTTTTCTTCGGGTCATTGCGATCGAGGAAGTCAACGACCTTCGCCGAGATTTCCTCGTCGACGCTCTTCGAGCGCTCAAGCGTCAGGGGACCTTGGTCGCTGCACGTCATGTTCTTTGCGGTGCCATCGGACGATTTGCACGACAAGACTGGTCGCGGCGGTGTCAGGCAAACTGGTGACGTTTTCGGATCAACCGCACCATTTACCTCCTGCAACCCAGGTATCGGCGTGTTCTTGCACGGCGGAGCAACGGTCTGTTGAGTAGGAGACTTGTTGAGGTCCGGGAAGCTCACGCCCTGCATCGCGTCGAGATGATACAAATAGCCCCAGAATTCCTGAAATCCATGCGCGGTCGGCAATGCATCGGTATGGTCGCCGAGATGGTTTTTGCCAAATTCGCCGGTATTATAACCGAGATCCAGCAGGAATTTTGCGAGTGCCGGTGTGCCGGGTCGTAGATAGGACGGGCTGCCAGGCAACTGCGGAGGAATCATACCTGTGCGCAACGGATGCATTCCAGTGAAGAAAGCGTTCCTTCCGGCCGTGCAACTTTGCTCGGCATAGTAATGTGTGAAGATCGCACCCTCGTTGCCGATGCGGTCGATATTGGGTGTCTCGCCAACCATCAATCCGCGATGATAAATGCCTGGCTGGTATAGTCCAATGTCGTCGCCCATGATGAAGAGGATGTTGGGCTTTCCGGCTGGTGCCTGTGCGAAGGCAGGCAGGGAGATTACCGGCAGACTGACTGCCGCCAAGGCGGTTGCTGACACCAGCATACGTTTGAAGTTTCTAGTGATCTTCATAACTCCGGCTCCTAGCTGTCACGATACTTGATCGGCAGACTTCTCGAAGTCTGTGGGGTGCAGAAGCGAAGAGGAGCTGCCCCACTCACAGGGCTCCGCTCTCCGTGGAGGTTAGTCTGTCCGAAGTTTCTTCGATCGCGCTATGCGAATTCGGCACAGCGCTTGAATTACTCCTCCTTGCTGGAGACGCGGCGCAACGTTGATGACGGCGTCTCTCCGAAGACGTCGCGGTAAGCCACCGCGAAGCGCCCGAGTTCGGTAAAGTGATGATTTCGCGCAATCTCTGAAACACTGGCTGATGCCGGATCGGCGCAACGCAATGCTGATCGCGCCCTATTCAATCGCTGCAACAGGTAGTAACGGCTTGGACTAACGCCCAGAAATTCGGCGCAGCAAAGTCGCAAGGTGCGCTCCGGCACCCCGATTGTGGTGCAGAGCTCCGACAGATTCAAATGAGGCTCTTTTTGTCGAGCCAAGCAGTCCTCGAAACCAACCATAATGTCCGAGTGGCGCCGCCTGGAGTTCGAGGGTCTACCCCCATTCTTGATCGACAGGCATTTGACAAGCGCGCTGAGCAACTCGCGCTCAAGCGAGGCGGCGCCCGCTGTTGAGAATACTTCTCCCATCAGTTCAGCGAGATCGCACAGCTTCGAAACGATGGCAAGAAACGCTGCGGTGGCGTCGTGTGCAGGCATGACGTCACAGGATTCTGATGGCACTCTGATACTTTCGCCGATCAACCTTCTGCTGCATGCGGTAAGCTCGTCTGGCGGCAGAGATATAAGGCACCACTCGGCTCCTCCAGTCGTGCGCTGGTGTGCTCGCTGTTCAAGGGAATGGAACACCAGGTCGCCGAAGTTCAAGGCCACGCCGCAATAGACCATGCTCCGCGTCCGGCTTGTCGAAAACGAGATATGCACATGGGCCGACGGCAAGGCGATAAAGGCGATGCGGGGAAGGTTCTCTCTTCCTCTCAGCACGTGCAGGCGACCAATTTTCAAGTGGGTCAATTGCCCCTTGAACTCTCCATTACCTGTTACAAAAAGCTCGACCTTTTCTGCTCCAATCGCCGCACCGTAGGCATCGGGACTAACGAAGATCGCCGTTCCGTTCTGGATCATCCGAATCGTCTCGTTCGAGATGGCCGCCACCGCCGCGAGCCCAGCCGGGCTACAGCATGGTAGATTGGCAACGACCTGCCTATGCAGCTTCGGAAGCCGATTGTGCTCCGTCGCGACTTTTTGGTGCCCTGAGATCTCCGCTACGCGACTCGCGCTTTACTCCGAGTGTTGCGCCGGTACATCAACCACGCACAGTTTGTTGTTTTTGCCGATTTTGCATAGCTTAAGGCCGAACCGCAGATAGCATAGGATAAGCATGTATCGAGGAGCGGGCAGATGCGGCGTGATCGTTCGATCAGGGACTTCCAGCTCGGTACCGGTGCGATCTGTGCGATGCTGATCCTCACGAGCCAACAGTCCCGCGCCGACGAAAGCGGCATTTCGTTCTGGCTGCCGGGCCAGGTCAGCAGTCTGCCGGCAGTCCCGCAGGGCGCGCCGGGCTGGTCAATGGGAACCGTCTACTACCACACGAGTGTTGCAGCCTCCGGCTCCGTCGCTGCGGCAAGAGAGATTCAGGTCGGCAGATTGGCACCGACTGTCAATGTCAGCCTCAACGCGAGCCTGAACGCGCAAGCCGATCTCTTGTTGCTCAACCCAACCTACACTTTCGGCACGCCGGTCCTTGGTGGTCAGTTGGCGATGGGAGTAACCGGCATATTCGGCCGGTCAGCCGCGACCATTGACGGAACATTGACAGCTAACCTGGGAGGATTTGCGGCAACCCGGATGGGGAGTATCGGAGATTCAATCACGTCTGTCGGCGACCTCTATCCGATGATCACGCTCAAATGGAATTCGGGTGTCAACAATTACATGACGTATATAACGGGCGACATTCCCGTCGGCGCTTACGATCCAAGTCGCATCGCGAACCTTGGTATCGGCCACGGCGCGATCGATGCCGGCGGCGGCTACACCTATCTGAACCCGGCTTCCGGCGTGACGATTTCCGGAGTTGCAGGGTTTACCTACAATTTCAAGAACCCCGACACTCAGGTTCAAAGCGGGATCGATTTTCATTTCGACTGGAGCACAGCCCAATTTCTTACGAAACAGGCTTTTGTGGGCTTCGTTGGCTACGCCTATCAGCAAGTCTCAGATGATACTGGCGGTCATCCACTGCTTGGTGGCTTCAGATCCCGCGTTCTCGGCGTGGGGCCCCAATTCGGATACATCTTTCCCGTCGGCGACATGCAGGGGTACTTAAACATTAAGGCGTATGGGGAATTCAATGCGGCCAACCGGCCATCTGGTTGGAATACTTGGCTGACGTTTGCAATTTCCCCAACTGCGGCAATTGATGCGAAAGCGACCCGGCATCTCGTGACGAAGTAGGGCCGCAAAGCCGCCGAGGCCTTCGCCTCCCAACGCGCCTTCTACTTTCCTTCTAATCGCTCGATCGGACGGGCTTGGCCGCCATGCCGGAAGCGCTACCGGGCCGGCGAATTACACCCAACGGCCGGGGCCATCGCCAATTTGACGTTCGTGGCTGCAATCGCGCCTGATGCCGAATGAAGTGCAGATAGAATGCAGTGCAGATAGAATGAACCAGCAGTGTTTTCAGCGCGTATCGAAGGGAAAGATCACTTTCCAGTCTTTTTTCATATCGATCACCGTCCACCTATTCGTAGCAGCGGCGTCCAAAGCAACGTCGAGATGCCCGAAATGCGACTGCCGATCGTAGGCGTACTCGCGCACTGCGTCGGTGTGATGAACGATAGCCCCAAAGCGCAAGCCGTCGCTGATGGTAGTCCATTGAAGCATTTCGAGATCTCCGTCTGAGTTTCCGAATGCAGCAATTGGGCGGCGGCCTACGGCTTCGTTGATGCCGACGGGCTTGCCCGCCTTATCGTCGATGAAGTTCAACTCCGGCAAACGAAACAGCGTAGGAATTCCGTCGCGCATCTCGAATTTGGTCTTGATGGATGAGCCTACGACCTGGTCGGGAGGAACCCCGTAAACCTTATCTGTCCATGGACGCATGAACTCAACTCCACCGCCCGAGACGATAAAGGTCTTGAAGCCGTTCGCCCGCAGGTAAGAGAGCAACTCAAGCATTGGCTGGTAGACCAGATCAGTATATGGCCGCCGGAAGCGCGGATCGCGCGCGGAGCCGAGCCAATCCATTACTATTTTCGAGAACTCGTCAGTGGTCATCCCGGCATGGGTCTGCATGATCAGATCGAGGAGGCTCCGCTCGCTGAACCCCGCCAGTGCTTTCATGTCGCCCTCAAGAACCGACTGGAAAGGCTCGGTATATCGCCATTCCGGATGCAATGGCGCCAAAGCCTTTACCCGCTCGAGGGCGAATACCAATTGAACATACATTGGTTGCTCAACCCAAAGCGTGCCATCGTTGTCGAAGGTCGCGATACGTGCGGCGGGCGGCACATACTGGGAACTTCCGGACGTCGTAACTCGACGCACGAAATCGACGATGGCTTGTTTAGTCGAAGTATCGTTCCATGACGGCAATGGGTCATCTTGGGCAGACGCGCGCGGCAGCCAGCTGAGAGTCAGCGCCACGCACAGTATCGCGCCGGCAATGGCGCGCCAACATTTGCGCCTCATAGCTCACCTCCAAAAGCCAATTGATGACAGCAGCCGTCTAGTCAAAGCTTGATGGACTTGGATGCTCACCGTCTATGCAGTTTCGGCGAATCTTCGGAATACACGGGTTTACGAGCAATGAAGGAGGAAGCTCGACATTGCTCAACCTTTCCGAAATATGTCTCCCCTACGGGCGCGTTCACATGGAACTGCCACAAAATCGAATGAATTAAATTTCTCCGGAATTGCATAGCGCGCCTGAGTGTTGAACTTCAGACTGCGGCAAGCCACTGCGATAAACCACCTCCAGGCACGATCGCTTTGGAGGCGAGGACAGCAACCACTCCATGGCCGACTGCAGGATTGTAGGATTGTTCATGATCACCGCCCGCTCGCTGGCTATCATTCTCATCCTTGAACATGCGCTGCCGTCAGTGGCCATCGCCAAAGACGGGCACGAACGCACCGTGACAATTCGCGATACTCGGTCCGCTCTGCGCGTGAGATCTAGCATGGTCGCTCGACAGGATCTGTTTGATCGGCGCAACCCAAATAACTTCCGCGTAGACTGGCCCAGCCCTCCTGCTCAACCCGGCCAATTCTGAGGGAGCAGAACTTTTTGATGAACTTCCTCATCCGTGAGGGTGATCAAGTCGGTCCTGTCGCACGCGATCTTGGGCCGCGTAGGTCGATGCCACGAAACGAACCGAGTTGCAGACAGGCCATTTTATTGTGATCTCGACGCCGACAACCGGACTGCCTTAACACTTCAGAGAGGCCAACAATGCGCAAGATGCTCCTTGTCGTGACAACAATGCTTTTGGCGGAAAACTCGCATGCGAAGCGCAAACGGACCTCACCGCATATGCGGATGCAAACGGATACATCGACGTCCAAACATTGACCTGCGCCGCGCTTGCAGGCACCTAGCAGGGGGACGCCGATCGGCTCCCCACCTGATATAGCGGCTGGTACAACGGCCTCGCCAAGAAGCATTACAATATAGCGAGATCAAAAGAGCTCGAGCATGAGGTGATCGTCTACTGCAAAGCAAGTCCTCAAATAGCATCATTGAGGCCATTGCCGTCATGCTCAAGCAAGAGCGGCTCTCGGCCGGATTCAAATGACATTGCTCTTGACCGCAATTTTTAAGCTTCACGATGTGGAGCACGTGGTCTTGCGAGAGCCTTCATCCCCAGATTCCGCGTCAGAATTGGCCGGCAGAGAGAATTACCTTTCCGGTCGCCGGAATTGCATAGCCAAACGCACAACGCTCTTCCATGGTCGCCCCGAGTAACGGGACGCCTTGCGACAATTCTGGAAGCGAGACGTCCGAGAACGTTGACGAATAAGGGGGCGATATGACGAGCAAGACCAAGACCGCCGCGCTCGCAGGATTTTTGGGCGTTTCCATCGCGTTCACAGGCATCGCCAGCGCATTTGGGCAGGCAGGTCCATCATCGTCCCCAATCAAAACGATCGGCACCCCCAGCGCGCCTGCCAAACCCGAAATCGTCCCGTCCCTGTTCGTAATGAACTCCCGCGGTGCATCACTGCAGGGAGATAACTTGGTTCTGACTGGCGTCACGCCGAGCTCGATTATCTTCGCCGATCGCCCGATACGAGCTGCCGGTCACCAGGCCACCGCCGACGTGATTGCAGAATGGGGCGCAGGAGAGGACAGCTTCGCCAAGAACCCGCCCAATGCGACAGTGTCCGTTTTAGCGAAGGACGGCTCAGTGAAGGATGCAGTCGTGGTGCTGAAGAGCCCGAAGCTCGAGGGTGACAAGCTGACGTTCACCGTGCAGACGCTGGAAGGTGATCTCGCCGGCGCCGACGGAGCGGCAGCGATCTTCATCGATATTATCGGGCGACCGCTGACGCCGCTATCGTTTGCCGGAGTTGCTCGCCGTTCAGCATTCCGCGGCGCAATGTACGCGGGCGCTGCAGGGGCTGCCGCATATGGGGCGGCAGCTTATGCCGCCCCATATTATCGTTCCTATCCGCCCCCTCCGGCCTGCGGCTACTACCCTTACCCGCCTTGCTATTGAAGACGCACCTCCGAGAACAGACCCTCTTGCCTTCGGAGCTCGGCGCCCTTTGCCGCGGGCGCTCAATCCTGACAGCCGCTCGGCTTCCCCGAATGCTCCTCCAGAATTCCGTCGGTAAAACTTGGCGGCTTCAACTCATAAGGACCGGCTCATGTGGCGTTTGTCACGTATCGCTCTCCTCGCCACCACGACCGGCGCCGTTAGCGCATCGGCATCTGCTGCCGACCTCCCAGGTCGACTGGAGCCGCTCGCACCGGTCGCCTATGCGCCTGCGTTTTCATGGACAGGCTTCTACGTTGGTGGAGAGCTGGGGTGGATACAAACGAACCCCCAATACACGACCGGCGCACATTTGTTCGGGGCTCCATTCCTGCTCACATCCGGCTCGCGTAAGGATGGCCTGACATATGGAATTCTCACTGGCTATAACTACCAAGCGGGTCAGTTTGTGTTGGGCGTGGAAGGCGATTTTCAGGGATGGACGGTCGGCGTAATACGCTACACCGCCATCACCGGCGATTTCCTCACGGCGCATAGCAAATGGGGCGGCTCGATACGCGGCCGGCTCGGCTACGCTGCCGACCGCGCCCTGCTCTATGTGACGGGTGGAGCGGCGTTCGCATCCATCGAGACCTCGATTCCTTTTACCGGCATTTCGGTCGGCGGCGACGGCACGCGGGTGGGCTGGACGGCCGGCGCCGGAGTGGACTACGCCATTACAAACAACTGGTTCACAGGCCTCGAGTATCGCTACTCACAGTATCAATCCAGATCCTTGGTGTATCCGATACCGGTTCTCAATCTTGGCATCATTGGGCTTAAGCAAGAGCTGAGCAACAACCAGGTCACGGTTCGCCTTGGCTATAAGTTCTGAATCGCCTTCGACCCTTGGCTGAGCCCACATCGAGTAATTGCAGCAACGCGGGATTTCGTCATGCTCAAATGTCTGTTCACGCTGTTGCTCGTGGGGCTCGCCGCAGTGGTCGTATCACCTTCGGTTGCCCAGCAGCCGGCTCCCGGAGTTAGCGTGGGTACCCTCACGTGCAAAATGGCGCCTTCCATCGGCTTGATCTTTGGATCACGCCAGCGGATGGCATGCCGCTTCGCACCCAATGGCCCTTATCCGCAAGAAGCATATCTCGGCGTAATGGGCACTATCGGTATCGATATCGGGATCACGGCAGGCGGGGCGATGGCTTGGGGCGTCTTTGCCCCCACGGCAGGTCCACGACGCGGAGCGCTATCCGGCACTTATGTGGGCGCGAGTGGCGCCGTTGGCGTAGGCGTCGGGGTCGGCGCCAATCTGCTGTTCGGCGGAACGGGGCGTTCGATCGCCTTGCAGCCGCTCTCCCTCGAGGGCTCGGTCGGGATCAATTTGTCGCTTGGAGTTTCAAGCCTCACGCTTTCCTTAGCGCAATGAATTACAGACAAGGAGCATCCCTCAGTGTTCATCACGAGCCCGCAGCCATTTCAACGATGGCACGGTTCGGAGCCAGTCATCAGAGGACGTATCGATGAGAATGACAGTCAGATTAATTATCATCCGTGGGGCTCTCCTGTGCCTGGCCATTTCGTCGGCTGGCAACGCGTCCGCGCAGACCGACGTGGGAAAGGCCCTTTTGGAAAAGCTGACCGCCAGGGTGGCAAAGCTTGAGAGCGCCTGCGCAAGCGATATCAAGAAATACTGCAAATCGGTGACGCCTGGTGAAGGGCGCATGATTTATTGCATGCAAGCCCATGAAGACAAGATCAGCCCCAAATGCGCATTTGAACTCGGGGAAGCCGCGACAAGTGTGCAAACAACGGCAGACGTTCTGAAAGACGCTGTGATTGCGTGCAAAGCCGAGATAACCGGAACGTGTGGAAAAATAGTGCCCGGCCAAGGTCGAATTGCCGCTTGTCTGCTGTCTAATAAATCGACAGCCTCTGCGGGTTGCGTGGAAGCCATTCAGAGGGTCGAGACCATGTCGTCTCAATAGCACATCGTCGATCAAAGCCTTATTGACCTGCCAGGTCGCTATCCCCATCAGCCTGACGGTCTCCCGAAGATCGCTGGCCCAAACAGCGCAGAAGGACTTCCGTGTCCGACAACGAACCGGAAGAAACGACCCGAGCTTTTTTTTGCTCTCGCACCGGACCGTTCGGGCTGTTCAGAATTCCAATGGCGCGAGACGAAACCGACTGTTTGACGATTAGACAAGTCAGTATTGGTTTGCTCGGAAGGGAAAACCGTGCCTACCCGGCACACGATCAATACACCTTTCCAAGAACCAGATTCTTAAGGCGCGCCAAGGCCCCGTAACACTCCGCCAATTCCAAAAGCTTCCGTCTTTGCGGTCCATCCTGCATGCTTGCGGCGTCTTGAATCAGGATTTGCGAGAGTTCGTCGCACTCCTCCACAGTCAGATGTTGATCTTCGATCGAGGGTCTGACGTTTATCGATGTGTTCACGCTGGCTACCCTTCTGGCGGTGCTCGCGATCAGGCCATCGAGGGGAAGCTTGCGCTACAACATGGGATAAACTTCGTTCATCTTTCTCGGTGGCGGTTCCCCGTGGAGCTACGTGCATGAGTTCTGAATGCTCGTTGCCGTGACAATGCCGGCTTTGCATATCCTGCGGCGACCTATCCGGCCGATTGCCGCACCGCTCGGCGCGCTCACCGGCGCCCGGATGACGATGGACCGGCAGACCTGCGCTGCGCATCGGCTTCCGTCTGGCCGCTGGTGTCGCGCCGGTGTTCCGCTATCCGCTTGATGACGCCGCTCCGGATCAGCCGCCACTGCCAAATTGTGTGATGTTCGGCGCCGGCGGATTGGGATATCGCCTTGTCGTTGCCTTGTAGTCTTCGACAGTTTTGAGCGCCGGCCCCGACACCCAGCCAAACATCGCAGCCACAATGAGGTCCTCGTGAGGATCCATCTCAATGTTGAAAATCTTCGGGTAACCGGCCATTGGAGCACCGGCGGAGAACATTCCCGGCTGCCGCTGCGGGCCGATACCGGTGGGGTGAACGTCGGTAAAGTAAATGCGCCACTGCTTCCAGCGCGTGGCGACGAGCTCTCCTCCGATAAAGCTCAACATGCTTTCGCGACGACCCGTGGCCGCAGCGCCGATCAGGAGATCGAACTGATCGATGCCGTCAATCGCTCGGTCCGCTGGCATCGTGCCTCCCACGATATGTGAGAACGTCGGCAGGAAGTCCATGATGGAGAACATGGCGTATGTAGTCGTTCCCGGCCTGACCCTGCCAGGCCAGCGGATGATCGCCGCTGTCCGTATCGCTCCTTCGGTCACTTCGCCCAATTCACCGCGGAACGGCCCGGAACTGCCCATGTCGGGCGTCCCCTGATTGCCGTGTTCGCGCGCGGTTTGTCCTTGCGGGCCATTGTCGGAAGCAAAGACGACAATCGTGTTGTCCTCGAGTCCAAGTTCCTTGAGCGTGTCGAGAATCTCGCCGACGTGATAATCGCCTTCCATCAGCTTGTCGCCATAGTTACCAATCCGCGATTTGCCCTTGAATTGCTGAGAAGGCAGGTTCGGAAAGTGCCCCATGGAAAAGGGAAGGTAGAGGAAGAAGGGCATCGCGGCGGCTTTTTGACGCCGCATGAAATCGACTGATTTGTCCACCAGCTCATTGTCGATGTTGGCGCGCACCTCTTCGGTGAATGGCTTGACGGTCTGCAAGGGCCCCTTAGCCTTCCCCTCGACGATATGGGGCCCTGCTCTCAGCAACGCATCATAAGGCTCGTCGATCGAATGCGTGAGAGCGATCGTTGCGGGGTATGTTGCTGCATCCCAGCTGATGTCAGGCGGAATACCGTAGAACTCGTCGAATCCGTGCGCCGTCGGCAGGCTTTGGGGGGCGCTTCCGAGATGCCATTTCCCAAAGATCGCGGTGGCATAACCCACGTTCTTGAACAATTCCCCCATCGTGAAGGCGTTTGCAGGAAGTGTATAGGGGCTGCCTTCAATGGCGATCAGCGAAAGCCCACTGCGAATCGAGTACTGGCCCGTCATAAGTGCTGCACGGGAGGGCGTGCAGGCCGGTTCGACCAAAAACTGCGTGAGACGGAGTCCCTCTTGGGCAAGCGCATCGAGGCGCGGCGTCGGAGCTCCGCGCAGCTGGCCTCCGCCGTACGATCCGAGGTCGCCGTAGCCGACATTGTCAGCCAGGATAAAGACGACGTTGGGCTTGTTGCGCTGCTGCGCAAACGTCGTCGACCCCATTACGGCTAGTAGCGCCACACAGGACGTAAAGCGCAATCCAGCAGAGATCTTCATGGGAGCACCTTTCTGAGCCCGGACAATTGATCCTGTTTCCGCGTGAGAACTGAGCAGTGCACTAGGACCAGCGGTGCCGAAAGGCACCCGGGGCGATCAGTGCCATATCGTCTGTTGCGGTATACTCAAAACGCCGTGCTATCGCGCGAACCGGCTTCACCCAGCAGTACATCGGCTTGAAAGCGATTCGCCACGGCCGATGCCCTCGAATGCGTCCGCCGAACATGCTGCCCGCAAGCAGCGTTGATGCGAAAGTTGTTCGGCTGCTTGCGTACATCTGAAACCTCTCGCACTACGACGACACGACCTTACGAACGTTCGTTTGCGCGTCTATGCGATTTCGGCACGCGCCGGTCCATGCTCCGAACAAGTAAGCCCGGAGCTACGAGCGTCTGCTTGCCACAAAGTCTAATCAAGCAAGCACGCTCTTATTCGCCGGGAGGCGGATGAGCCGCTTAGAAATTCTTCCGGCCCCCGTTCATGCTTCAGATCCTATCGCGCCGGCATATCGCCCATCCTGGAAACGCATCCTGTGCAGGGCACACCCGCCGCCCTCAACCTCCGCATACTTCCCAGGAGCGCACTGGGTGATTGAACTTCTAGGCTTGGGCTGGTCCAAGGACCACACTCGCCCGCACTAAGCTGGGTCATGCGGATTCCGCTGGTTCTTTGCATCACGTTTATCTCCATACGATTTGGGCGGAGACACGACAGGACATCGACGCCGATTTGCGACCACAGCAAGCAATTCGATGACGTGAGTTCGGTGCGCGCACGCTTCCGGCGGGTTTCCGTGTAGCGACTATGTCCTACCGTTGCTCTAATTCGCGGCGAATGTACCTGTCTCTCACTAACAAGCGAGTAAAACTGCCCCGTGATGGCTTTTCAGCAGCGGCCGATGTCGAGACTGCCGCCGATCTCAACGCGCTGTCGACGGTGCGCTATACTCGTCAACCCGAACTAAAAGAAGTCTACTTGGCCCATTGGTTCATTTGCAGGCACGTTTGCAAGCTGACGTAACTGGGAGTGCCCCCGATCGACTCCTGGGGAATGCATTCCGCTTTGCTCGAGGCCGGGAACGTCGACCATCGCTGGGCTAATTGCTTTCGCGCTCCCTGTTCATCCCTGATGCACGCCCGGAGCGATTGGGTATCGGACAGTCCGGATGTCGCAGCCAAATCGAGCTTGCAGCTTCTTGCCATGTCAAACGCCGGCACACCGTCCGCTACCGCCACAACCAGTTGTGTGCTCAGAGCGATCATAGCCACTGAAAAAGGCATTTTGTATTCTCCTAGAAGTAGCGCTTTTTTGCCGAAGAGCTGCCCTCAACGAAGGCGCCAGCGGCAGTCTCGATCGCTAACAAAAGCTCATGTCAGTGCGCTTTTCTCTTTGTAGCAAGCGCCCCCTGCGAAGCGGGTCAGAACACTTCCGGACCGCTACGCCAGTTAGCCACGCTCTGCGTACGACGTCTATGCAACTTCGGCAGACGCAATGACACAGGCTGGATTGACGGCTGGGCTTCTCGGGCGGAAGGCGCCTCCTGAGGTTTTGCCAACTCAGGTAGGCACTATGCCGATTTTCGGCGAACGGCCGATTCTGCATAGCCCCTAGCTGCAGCACCGGCGAACATCCTCCCGGCGGACATTCACTCAAACACTCGGCCCGCATGATTACGACTCTTGCTGATGGGGAGAGCAAAATGACGCGTCTCGTGCTCGGATTGCTCCGACCTTATCGCGGCTGGCTCGCTATTGTTTTCGCAGCGATGCTGCTCGAGATTGCGGCCAGTCTGGCGGCGCCTTGGCCCCTAAAGCTCGTGCTCGACGACGCACTCGGAAAGCATAGATTGCCCGACTGGCTGGCATGGGCACATGACTATGGCTTCGGACGCCACACGCTCGGTGTGGCCATGTTCGCGGGCGCCGCGACGCTGGTCATCGCAATCATAAGCGCGCTCGCCACATACATCGACAATTACTACACCACCAGCATCGGACAATGGGTTGCGAACGATCTGCGGATCCGGATTTACGAACACCTGCATCGATTGTCGCTCCGCTTTTACGATACCGCCAAGACGGGCACGCTAATGTCAACCATTACAAGTGACGTCGCGACAATCCAGAGTTTCGCGTCCTCGTCAACGCTAAGCATCGTCGTTGATGTCATTACCATCATTTTCATGGTGGGATTGATGTTTTGGCTAGACTGGGACTTCACCCTGATCGCCCTTGCAGTGACGCCCTTCCTCCTGATGGCCGTGATGCATTTCAAGAAAGCTGTAAAGGAGGTCACGCGTATCGTCCGAATCAAGCAGAGCGAGGTTGTCGCAGTAGTTCAAGAGGGCCTCGGATCCGTGCGCGCTGTGAAGGCATTTGGACGACAGGACCTTGAGACCGCTCATCTTGAGGCTGCGAGTCACGCTACCGTCGAGGCCGCTCTGAAGGCTCGGCAGGTAAAATCGCTGCTGTCGCCTATGGTCAGCATCGTAGTTGCGTTCTGCACTGCAATCGTACTGTGGAGAGGTACGGGCTTGATTGTCGCGGGGGTGATGACAACCGGCGCGCTTACTGTTTACCTCGCCTATCTCGCAAAGTTCTTCAAGCCTGTGAAAGATCTCGCCAGCATGACGAGCGCGATTGCACAGACAACTGTCGCGCTCGAGCGCATCCAGAAAATCCTCCTGGCCGACGCTGTCATTCGCGAACATCCCGAGGCAGTGGATCCAGGCCGCGTTAAGGGCGCCATTTCTTTCGAGAATATCGCGTTCGGCTATAGCGACGAAGTTCAGGTACTTCGGGACGTTTCGTTCAACATCGAACCCGGCCAAGTCATCGGCATTGTCGGCCCTACCGGGTCTGGAAAATCTACCATTCTGAGCTTGCTCCCGCGCTTTTATGATCCCAGCGGTGGCCGCATTCTCGTCGATGGAAACGACGTGGCTACTTTCAAGTTGGCGGCGCTGCGGTCTCAGGTCGGATTCGTCCTGCAGGAGACGGTCCTGTTCCGCGGGACCATTCGCGAAAATATCGCCTACGGGCGTCCCGGAGCAACCGACGAAGAAATCATCGCGGCGGCGACAATTGCCAACGCCGACGAGTTCATCAGCCGTATGCCCCACGGTTACGATACCGTCGTCGGAGAACGAGGAGACACTCTTTCTGGCGGTCAGCGGCAACGGATCGGTATTGCCCGGGCTGTAATTCGGAACAGTCCGATCATGATCCTGGATGAACCGACCGCCGCGCTCGATACCGAATCCGAACGCCTCGTGATCGAGGGGCTACGACAATTGATGAAGGGCCGCACCGTCATCATGATTGCTCATCGCCTCAGCACGATAAGCCAGGCAGACAAAATCGTCGTTCTAAAGGATGGCGTGGTTGCCGAGGAGGGTTCTCACAGCGAACTTCTCGCGCGCAACGGCGTCTATGCCGAGCTGCACCGAATTCAATACGAACCGGCATCGGCATCAGCAAACGCGGCCTAGTTATCGAGCCGGCTAAAGTACGGAGCAACACCATGCCCCACAGACTTATCGTTCTTCCGGACGATACCATCTCGGCAATTCTGGATCCGATCAGCGCCGCCAGGCGCTCCTTAAATATCAGGATGTTTCTGTTCACCGAACCGACCCTATTGAAAGCGGTGATCGCAGCCAAGGAACGCGGCGTCAATGTCCGTGTCATGTTGAATCCCGCAAGGCGCAACGGGAAGAGTGAAAACGCGAAGGCTAGAAAGGCACTTTTGGCAGCGGGCGTCGAAGTGCGGGACAGCAGCGCGGCGTTCGCGTTAACGCATCAAAAATCAATGGTCATCGACGACAAGATCGGTTTTGTAGAGTCCCTGAATTGGGAGCCTCGTGATCTCACGGAAACCAGAGACTATGCGGTCACGACGACCAAGAAGAGCGAAGTTCGGGAAATGGTACGGTGTTTCGACGCTGATTGGACCCGCAAACCATTCAAGCCAGATCCGAAGTCGCACCTAATTTGGTGTCCGAACAACGGGCGCGAGCGTATCGCGAATGTGATCGATAAAGCGAAAAAGACGCTCTGGCTGCAAAATGAACGTTATCAGGACACGGTGATTGTAGAAAGGCTGGTACGTGCTGTGAACCGCGGCGTTCGCGTCAAGATCATGGCTCGAGCTCCACATAAGCTAGGCGGCAAGAAGCTCGCCGAAGGGATCGGCGGCTTGCGCATCATGCACGACGTTGGAGCGAAGGTGCATCTGTTGCAGGGGCTTAAGCTTCACGGCAAGATTCTGATTGCGGATGGGAAAGAAGCAATTGTCGGATCAATCAATCTGAGCCCGGGAAGTTTCGACTCGCGACGCGAGCTGGCGATCGCGACCAAATCCAAGCCTGTGATCAAACGGTTGGTCCAGGTCTCGCGGCGCGACTGGAAACATTCGCATAGGCTCGATTTGTCCGATCTCGGAATTTTGGCCGATCTGAAAAAGCACGGCCAGGATGGGGCGGCGTTGGTTCTGGGTCACGGTGATGGCAGCAGCAAGAAATAGCTGGCCGCGCTTTTCCAAAGCAGTGCTCGGCGTGCGCTGACTCGGTCTAGCATGCCAAGCGGAACGTCAGGCTCGATACTGCCTTTAGACCATTAGACGTGCCGCCAGATATCAGGCAGCCCACACTTCGTCGGTGGCGCAGCGTCACCCGGTCGGCCTGCACGCTTGCTCCGGGCGCAGTTATCACGATCAGCGACGCCGCAACTTGTGGCTCGGCCTTCGCGAGTCACTTTCAACGTTTCTGTGTAGCGTCACGGAGGTGCAAAAGCCGGAAATGGCCGGATTTGCATACTGCTTTCTACGCGTCGGTCCACACTCGACGTGGCAAATCGGCCATCACTGCGGTGTATTGGACCATCTGTACTAAAACCGGCCCCCTGCTCGTTGAGATCGGGCCATTCGGCAAGCCCGCGATCAGCAATGGCTTACATCTTCCTGTCACGACGATCTTCGAATTTTAGGGATGCTAAAATGCAAGCAACTCAATTTGCGGTTAGCCTGGCCATGCTGATGACGATGATCGGGCCAAGCTATGCCGCAGGCCAGCAATTTTTATGCAAAGGTCAAATCGTTCAACAGATGCTGGATCCGGCCATTCAAGCAAAACGAGTCGACCTGAACGTCACGCTGGATGGCAGGGACGGGATGTCGCTGATCATGGCAAATAATAAACTCCCTCTCCGTGTTACCAGTAATAACAAGATCCAGCTCAAGTTTGTGACAAAGGAATTCGTTGGAGAAGACTTCCATTATACGGGCGACCTGTTTCTCATCTACAACTCAGGGCCTCTCGCTCGGCTTAGTTGCACACCCTCCTGATTCCCAATGAATTCTTCCCGTGAGACGTTTGAGGGATCTGGGCTCCGCGCACGCCAATTAGTCCAGATGCTAACGCCGGCCGCCCATGAGGCGCAGCATCATCATGAACAGATTGATGAAGTTTAGATAAAGCGACAGTGCGCCGATCACCGCCTTGCGGCCTGTCGACGTTCTGTCATCGCCACCTTCGTACATCTCCTTGATCCGTTGGGTATCGTACGCTGTGAGACCTGCGAACACGCCGACACCGATGACGGAGATCATCCAATCCAGCCCGCTAGATCTCAGAAACAAATTCACCAGGCTGGCAACAATGATGCCGATCAAGCCCATGAAAAGAAAGGTGCCGGCACCCGACAAGTTGCGCCGGGTCGTGTAACCCCACATGCTAAGCGCACCAAACGCGGCGGCCGAGACAAAGAACACCCGTGTGATCGAAGACTCCGTGTAGATGTGAAAGATGGTCGACAGGGAGATTCCGACAAGCGCCGCATAGAGGAAAAACAATCCTCTCGCGGTTTCCACCGACATCGTGTTGATTCGTGCACTGATGAAGAACACCAGCGCCAGGGGAGCCAGCATCAGCACCCACATCAGCGGACTTTGAAGTAATTCCGGCCCGCTGAACTGATAGGTCAGCAGCGCCATGACGCCCGTTAAAGCAACCCCGGCAGCCATATAGTTGTAGACCCGCAACATGAAAGCGCGGAGGCCGATGTCAATCGCTGTAGCGTTCGGAGAAAGGGGGGCAGCGGGTGCATTTCCGTCGTAATTCGACATAGGTCGCGTCCTTGTTGATCCTCGCGCGAGAAATTCGGCGGCTGCTTATGACGGAGTCTTCGTAAATCTCGCGCTAGACCGGAGCACTTCGTCCTGAATGCGTGCAATCATGCCGCGGCCTGTTGACTGATCAAATTAGCGCGGGGGGCTGCGCGTTACTATGCGAGTTCGGCAAACCAAACGATTGCGCGCGCAAAGGCGACGGCCGTTAGAAGCCAATTTTGCATTCGGAATAGTTGCTGAACGGGGCACAGGCGGTTCAAAATCCGCGTAAAGATGACGCGACTGAATAGGCCTCGCGCGCCCTTTGTCTGATCGTTAGCTGTTGGAGCGAACCTTCAGGGGCGCACCACCTTGTAATTGGTAAGGCTTCTAGATTGGTGGCAACTCGGCTGGGCATGGGCAAACGGCAGCCTGAGTATTCCCGGCAATAACCTGTACAGTGGGCACACCGTATTGGGAAACTGATCGACAGCGCACCGCCTGCGGCCCGACGGCTCTTCCAAATCCATCGGTAGAGCCTTTGACGAACTTACGACACTAGCTTCAAGGGACGGCTTACCTTTTCCTGCCAAGAGTCTGGTGTTTTGCGAAGGGTTGCAATTGGTGATTCGTCAAACATCTGCCGATAAGCTACAGCGAACCGCCCCAATTCACAAAACCCGTGCGCGGTCGCCACTTGGGTAACGGTCTTTGCATCAGGAGCGGCTTGCCGCAAGGCATGGCGGACGAGATGCATTCTCCGCAACGTCAGATATCGAATGGGTCCCATCCCGAGATGCTCCTCGCATGCGGCGCGAAGCGTTCGCTCTGCCACCCCAATGGCTGCGCAAACTTCGCTCAAATGCAACGGAGTATTTGGATTCGCTTCCAAATACTCTTCGAAACGTCCGAGGATGATTCCGTGGCGCAGCAAACCTGTTCCAATGTTGGAGGCCTCACAATCAGCTAAACAGTTTATCAGCGCGTGCAGCAGATGCTGCTCAATCGCGTGAGCCACTTCCGGCTGTGTGAAGAGGTCGGGTGCGCTCTTCGCCAACCCTCCGGCTATCGCATGAAGGTTCAGGAATCGGCTCATTAATCCAGAATTCGGCCGTATGAACCGCGCGCCCTTGTGCGGATTGAATTCGGATCCGACCAATGCCCTCCAGGTCGTAGCCAGCGCCTCTGGTCTTAGGGAGACCCCCCCAAACCTATAATCCCCGGAGGTTTTGACATGTTGCACGTCATAATCGTGGACACACATTTCCCCCAGCGATAATAGTCGTCCCCGGCTGTGCACCTCGGGCTGTTCGTTTGTCAGAAAAGTATAAACCTGACGGCCTGGGCTAATCGTACCCCTGTGCACGCGTGGCAAGCACTCCGCAAAGCGCTGCATCCACAGTTCATTCAATGTAACTTGAGTCAACTCAGCCCGAAAATCCCCTTTGGTCGTCGGGAAAATCTGTATCTCCGCGGAACGTACGCTCGTCGCGTATTGAGCCGGATCGTTGAATACAAGGACTTTGCTCCAGGGCATTTCGACCCCCACAAACGCCACACGCGAAGGCTGTAGAGCAGACGATATTCGTGAATGACCGGCAGAAAGTCTATGCAAATTCGGCAGAATCGGGAATTTGGAGCAAAACGCCGCAGTCGCATAGTCCATGTGACTCAACCGTGACATAAAGCATCAAATCGGAACGGAAATGTCCAGGAAAAGCGCCATCGGAATCAACGAAATTGACCGCGAGTCTATGATGCACCAGCAAGAGCAATGCTTTAGCGCTGAGCCGTGCGACGAATTGGCGCAAGCTCTCCTTCAGGAAGCTGCAGGCATGCCATGCGGACATCGGAATGAGCGCCTGAAAGCTTACGGGACCCTTGGCCAGATGAAGCGAATGTTCCTCCGCGGCCCAAACTAGCTTACTCAGCATGTAAAGCGGCATAGCACCCGATGGATCGCATCGCTTCTTCCGTTCTCAAACAGCGCCTGACTTCTTGTTTCTATCCACCGGCTTAGATGTTTGCAGGGTTGTCCCGGTTTTGCAGGAGCGGCAGATGCTTGCTAACGCTCTTCCGACGTCATCCATTTCGTGCGATCGACTATGGCGTGGGCACGCAGCGATCATAAGGCGGGTAGTAGTAATAGCCGTATCCACAGGTCACCGGCGCAGCAGCGCCATAATAACCGTGACCGTAGTAACCTGGCCTGTAGTACGCACCTGCGGCGGCACCGAGTGCAGCGGCACCGACTGCAGCAGCGCCGATGCCTACGGCGGGGCGGTAAATACCTCCTCGGTAAACGCCGCCTCGGTAGACGCCACCCCGGTAGACGCCGCCCCGGACCCCAACGGCGCGCACGCCGCCTGCGCGAAATCCGCCTGCGTGAAAACCACCAGCTCGAAAACCGCCGGCGTGAAAACCACCACCGCGAAATGCCGATGCTTCGCCTGAAACGGCCAACAAAACGCCTGTGCCGACAATGGCAGATGCGGCGAGTGCTCCAACGGTTCGAGCCGACATTTTGCTCCTCCTCACGCTGATGAGATCCGGCCGCGGGCGCCTAAATCGGCCCTCCTCGAGCCAACCGTACACCGTGACTGAACGGCGCCTATGCAGAAACGGCGCTATATGATTTCGACGCGAAGGGCTTCTGACTGGACTGGAGCGACGCCCTAAGCCGGCGCCGCCGACTTTCTCTGCCGTTTTTGCATAGTCAACGTCTTTCGCCAGCCTTTAACGTGTCCGCACGTTTTGCGTGTATGCAAAGATACCTTGCCGAACTCTCGCAGAAGGCGAAGTGCCCTCTCGGCGACAAGTAAGTTTTCGGATGCGGCATCAAATACTTCGCAGGGAGCACAAATTAGATCTCCGGACGTATTTAGCAATGGAAAGTGTTGAGCAGCCTATGGCCTGGAGTCGTGTTTTCAATTTTGACGATCCATTCCCTTTCCAGCAGTCTATCCGAGGGTCGGACAACAAGCTGCTGCTAACAAGAAAGGGGGACTTCCGCGCCGAACTGACCCAGGTGACATTCAATCGGCTAATGATGCAGCGCTTCGACGTTACGCTGCCGCAAGTCTACACGAGCCAGATCACCTCTGGTCGAAGGGTTATTGCCTTTCTTACCGGCGAGCAGCCGACGTTTCTCCATCGCGGCAGAGATCTTTCGCTCAACGAAATCGTCGTCTGCAATTACGACGTAGTGCATCACAGAACCGAAGGGGACTGCCGCTTTGGAGCGATGTCACTGGCCCCTGGCGATTTCGATGCCGCGTGCAGGGCTATCGCGGGTGATGAGTTTTCTGGAGTGGAGTTGGAATATTTGGTCCGGCCAAGTTCGGTTCTTATGCGGCAATTGCAACAACAGCACGAATTAATTGGTAAGATAGCCATCGCGACACCAAACCTTCTCGAACTCCCAGAGGTGGCCCGGGCCTTAGAGCACAACATAACGTACACTATGATCAAGTGCCTCACTGAGGGCTTAACGTCGAAAGTAGAAGGCGCCAACCATCGCCACGGGCGGATAGTTGCACGGTTCGAGGAATTCCTCGAAGCAAATCCCGTGCAGCCGTTGTATTTAGCTGATATCTGCACCGCGATCGGCGTGGCCGAGCGAACACTTCGAGTGGCCTGCGAAGAACATCTGGGGATGGGACCCATCCGCTATTTGACTCTGCGAAGATTGCATCTGGTTCGTCGCGCGCTGCTCAGGGCTGATCCTTCATGCTCGACAGTCACAAAGATTGCCACCGATCATGGCTTCTGGGAACTGGGGCGATTTGCGGCGGCTTACCGAACGATGTTCGGAGAACCGCCCTCGATCACGTTGCGCCGGTTCGCCGACGACAACTATGTCTTTGATCGTCCGACCTCTCCCGCAACCGTGTCGTTTAGCGACTGACGTCAGTTTAAGGAGTGCGCTGCTCCGCGGCGATAGCGGATAAGCTCATTCGATTCCGACGATTAAGCGCGAACAAGACCTTTTCACCAGTCTTTGAATGTGGGCTCGGCGCACCCCCCGCAAACCCAAGGAAAACTCCAGTCGGCTGTCAGTCTCGCGCTTGCGGGAATGTATCGGCTCCAAACCGACGGTTTGATTGGTGAGATCGATCGCCAAACTACGTCGAACGTTCCTGCGGAATTTATCTTACCAACCATGGCAGGCTTGGACAGATGGTGATTGGTGTTCATCACAACCTCAAAGCCGCTCGGCGCCTTCACTCGCTGACCGTACATCGCTTGACGGACGGCGTTCACATCAACAGTGCCGGCTTGGCTGACCGCCTGGGCCCACATTCGAAAACCGACGAAAGTGGCTTCCATCGGGTCATTTGTCATGCCGTCACGCTGCCCGTTGAAGTCGGTCCACATTTTGACAAAAGCGTCGTTTTCTGACGACTTAACGGACTGAAAATAATTCCATGCCGCCATTTGACCAGCCAGCCTGTCAACGCCAATCTGCTGCAGTTCGCGGTCTCCGATCGAGAGCGCCATAACAGGGAGGGTTTTAGCGCTGACCTGTTGAGCGATCAGCTCACGGTAAAAATAGGTGTTGGCGTCTCCATTAATGGTCGAGATGACAGCCGTCCGTTTCCCTTCCGAACCGAACGCCTTGATCCTTCCGACAATCTCGCGCCACTCTGATTGCCCAAAGGGCGTGTAGATCGTCGTGATATCCTCCGGAGCTACGCCTTCGCTGTACAGATAGGCGGTTAGGATCTTGTTGGTGGTGTGCGGATAGACATAGTCGGTGCCGAGCAATACCCACCTGCGAACTTGGCCGCCCTCCTTGCTCATTAGATATCGAACGGCCGGAATTGCCTGCTGGCTCGGCGCGGCGCCACTGTAGAAGATGTTACGCGAACTCTCCTCGCCCTCATACTGAACGGGATAGAAGAGCAGGCCATTCAACTGTTCGAAAACGGGGGTTGCCGCTTTTCGGGACACGGAGGTCCAGCAGCCGAATACGACTGCAACCTTCTCCACCGTGAGCAACTCGCGAGCTTTCTCGGCGAAAGCTTCCCAATTGGAAGCAGGGTCCACGACTACCGGCTCCAATCTTTTCCCCAGCAAGCCACCCTTTTTGTTCTGGTCCGCAATCATCATGAGAGCCGTGTCCTTGAGAACGGACTCGCTGATCGCCATGGTTCCGGACAACGAATGCAGAATGCCCACCTTGATGGTCTCTTCGGAAGCATGACCCAACGGACCAGAAAGAGCGAGCATCGCCCACAGCAAGCCGCGCCAAGTCGAAGCGAATTTCATGCGGCCCCTCCGTCGAGCCCGTAGATGCGCGTCTCAATGGACATCCCCTTCGCCATGACCGCATCGAAGGCCCTGAATTTAAATTGATCGCGAACGCGCGAGTAGACGGCTTCGCTCACTAGGATTGTCGTACCGACCTGCTTGTTCAGTCCTTCGAGCCGAGCAGCAAGGTTCACCGTGTTGCCAAGAGCTGTGTAGTTCATTCGCTCAGTTGATCCGACATTTCCAACGACGGCCTCTCCAACATGAATACCGAACCGCGTGATGAAGGGCTTCCACCCTTCCGCCGCGAACTCAGCGTTGAGCCGTTCACCGGCGGCTCTGGCTGCCAGTGCCGCACGGCAGGCACGCGCGACATGATCTGCTTGTGGCGCGGGCGCATTCCAGAATACCATCACCGCGTCACCGATAAACTTGTCGATTGTGCCGCCTTCCGCGAGGAAGGCTTGGCTTAGGGCCGAGAAGTAGCGCGAGGTCTGTTGCATCAACAAGTCGGGGTCGACCGATTCCGCGATCGTCGTGAAGCCCTGAACATCCGTAAAGATCAACGTGATCTCCTGTTTGATCCCTCCGAGCCTAGTGGAGATGGAGTTGTCCAGCACGCCGCGCACGATCTCTTTTGGAACGAAATGCGCAAACGACCATATCGCACGCTGCGCCAAATTCACGGTACTGCCTAGATCGTGTATCTCTGCAATGTAGGATGTTACTGGCACTGGATCAGGCTGAGCCAGATTCTGAAGTTTTCCGGCCTGCGCAGCAATAGCGTTTAAGGAACGCGCCATGCGATTGCCGAAAATCCAGACCATCGGGATGAAGGCCGCGCCAACGACCATCGCCAAGATCAAGCCCGTGAACTGTACTTTCCTGACATTCTGGACAAAATCATCCTGCGCCGCCACCAGCAATATGCTGGCGCTGTAGCCATCGCTCAAGGTGAAACTCGTCAATCTAAAAAGATAACCGTGGCCCCGGTTATCTTCGACCGAACCTTCGTCCACGCCAAGATTGCGTGACATCCGCAGCACAGAGGCAATGAGTCCATCTTTGATTTCGCCGATGTTGGGTAGCTGCGATCGCGCGGGATCGATCATCGCATTTTCGAGTAACTCCACAAAGTCAGGATGGGCGATCAGGGAGCCAGCTTGGTCGAAGATCGTTGCGGTGCCGTTTGGTCCTGGCCGCTGAGCCTGGACGAAAGCGCTGAAGCTATCGAGCTTAAGGTCGGCCGCGAGCACGCCGGTCACCTTGCCCTGCAAGGGCGCAGCCACGGTAATTACTGGTGCGCCAAGATTGAAGGAAAGATACGGCTCGGTGACAAAGGTCCGGCCCGTTTTCATGGTCTGGGTGTACCAAGGCCGCGTCCGAGCATCGTAGCCGTATTTCCAGAAATCGATTTCGTCGACGTCGCTGCCCTGCCGATCTTGGAACACCCGGCGCATCGGCAGCTCGCCCGCCGCCGTGGGCCGTACGAGATTAATCACGATGTCAGCATTGGCCGGCGCTCGCAGCTTTGCGCGCTGGTCCTCAGTGAGGTCGCTGGTGCGCCGCACTTGTAACCAGGCGCCATTCGCAAAGCCGACGTAGATACTGTCCATCTGCGGCATTTCGTGCAGAGCGGCCTTGAACAGGGGGATCGCCCTGCCCGTTTCAGATCGGTCATCCGAATCCGCTACGCTCGAACTAGTAGCAAGCACGTTCACAATTGAAGAGATGGAGCTCAACTCACTATGCAAGCGGCCCAAAGACTTGGCGCTTGCTGCGTCCATATAGGCTAAAGCCGCTTCGTGCGTTGCCAAGCGCAGAGATCGAGCCTGAATTGCGATCAATAAACCTGCAAGCGCAACCACAAAGGTAGCCACAGCAAGCGTTATCGACGTCCGGAACGTGAACATGCAGGCGCACCGCTACTTTGAGACTAGACTAGGGGAGCTTGCCTCTCGCCACTATGCTAGTTCGGCAACAACGTTGGCTTGATCTAAACACTTTCGGCTTTGCAGTTCCGCGCGCCCCGGGCGTCTGTTCGACCTAAGGCGACGGCCGTGATCGCCGACGAGACGAGTGCACGAGCAGGATAAGAGGTGCGCTCTTATGTGATTGTCCCCCACTGGTGTCGTTCCCCCGGCATGCGGAGAGAACTAGTGCCCCACAAAGCAGACCCGATTTCTGCAGCGCAGATTGGCCGAAGTAGCATAGTCAGGCCCGCACCTGTTGATACCCTCTTCACGTGGCGATTTCGGGCCACGTTGCAATCACTAGGAGCAAGCGATGATGACTCTAAGGGTTCTGGGCGCGACCGTGATTGTGGCATCAGCCCTGTCCGGCTCTGCTGCATCGGCACAATCGGCCCTCTCTAATCCAGACATGTGCCAAGCTGAATTCGCAAGCTGCACGGGACTCGGGACCGGGGCGACCCCTACCACCGGCTATCGATACCGGCAATCAACGCGGCGCGCCAATAGCCAGCCCGTCGCTGCGGCAGCAGGTGCTACGGTCGGCGGATGGGGCAACTCTTACGCCAACGCCGGCGAGATGGGCTGGCACGGCAACTGGAACACCTATGCCACTCGCAATGGCATCGTTTGCCGCCCCGGCACCTATTTCAAGGGTCCTGACGGCCTTCGACATGTCTGCCAATAGGTCATCCACTGTGACCAGAAGCAGGCGGTCCCTCAGGACCGCCTACTCCCTGCCCTGTAGTCGCGTTCGTCCTGAACAAGGAAATCGCACAATTGCAACCGCTTTTGTAGCGGCTGACGACCGCGTCCGAAGTTGCGAGGTGAGGACGCGAGGACGTCTCTGGGTAAGCAGACGCACTGGTTGCAATAGTTAAGCGGCTCAATTGACCTCAGGCCGCCGGTATCCGCCGCGCGGTGTTGTCAACAAGATAGCGCCGCCCGGCGTCTCAATTTCTGACGAAGTATAGCGGCGTTCTAATCGTCAACTGATAGGCCGGCTTTGGTGTCCATGCAATCTGGGCTGTGATGCCAAACAGGCGATTATCGTTATCGTCCATCCGGTCGAGGTCGAACCGTACAATTGGCTGAGTAAAGGATGGCACTGTCGCCAGGTTCAGCAGTTGCGCTCCGCCGAATGATTGAACGCCCGCGCGGCCCGTGAATTTCCAGTTGTTGGGCCACTGATAGTAGCCGCCGAGATAGCCAATGGTATTCGGGTTGATTGTTGCGGAAGAAGAGTCAACATTGATCCTCGTGTATTGGACGCCGGTCAGAAAGCCTTTGGTCTCGTCTTCGTTCAGCGCATAGTCGAACTCCACAATGTTGTTGAAGGACGTCGTCGCAAGCGCAGAATCCGGCACCGATCTCGTGATGGTGGTCTGCAGTGTAATCGTTGGTATGGATCCGCCATTCTGCTGATAAAGGTCAGCCTGGAAGCCCACGTTCCAGCTCGAGATCGCAAGGGACGACCAGTCAGACGTCCCACTTTGCAAAGCGCTCGCCGTGAACCCGCCATACAACGAAACGGCGTCGCTAACATCGACCGTCAGCGGAACGTCAAGTGCAACGCTCTGGGTTGAAGGCGACGATGGTGCCGGAAAGCTCGAAAGTCGCGGTAAACTCGACGGATCCGAGAGTGCTCGAAGCGCCGCGATGGCCGTTGACAGCGAAGGACTGCTGAAGCCGACCGAAAGTGTATTGGCGGGCACCGAGGCGTAGTTCGTTCTCAGGTCAAAATAAAGATTAGGCCACGAAGTCGGTCCGGATCCACCATTGCTGTCGCTAGGATCCTGAGCCAGGGCGGGACCGGATAGACATACCAGAGCCGGCAAGAGCATCAGACAACAGTACGATCGAACCACATCGGCAAAACGTCGCTCTTGCGCCGTCCCTTTGGCGCGAGCTCGGAAAATGAACATCGTCATCCCAACCGGCCGCTTTGATCGCTACGGCAGTATGGAGCGGACGTAATAGCTTGTCCAATGTGGCTCTAATGTCTGATTCCAGCCCATCGCTGCCGTTGATGCGACCCCGCTGAATGTCGGTTGATAGGGACGGACCGGAAGCTTGCGGGGGTGGGCAAACTGGCGCTCCTGAGCCAGACGTCGGGTAGCCCGTTCTTACCTTTGTCTACCAAGGTCGCCGGCCGGTCTAGGGATGACGCTTACACCTTCGTGTCGTCGCAGTTTCGATGGCGACCAGCAGGGATCCAGGTTGCAGCGGCTTGGTAAGGAAAGCCGCGCACCCGGCGGCTTCGCAGCGTTCGCGAGCGCTGGCCTCGTTGTGAGCCGTGATGACGATGGTCGGAATCCAGATCCCTGAGCGAGTGAGTTGGTGCTGAAGCTCAAGGCCGCTCATTTCGGGCATCTGCAGGTCGACAATCAGGCACACTGGTATTCCGAGCGGCAGGCTGGCCAGAAAGTCCCGAGCGGAGGCGTATGTCCTAGCCTTGAGCGCGCGAGCCCTTAACAAGCGCTCGAGAGCCCTCAGCACGAAGGGGTCGTCATCCACAATCGCGATGCAGCCCGAGTTGTCTCCCATAGCGACACTATCGGCGTCAAGGTTGTGGGCTGTCGAGTTGGCCCTTGGACCAACATCACTTTGGTACCACTCGGCACTAGATCCGCGCTTTTTCTGTCAACCTTACGAGGTCCGCTACCGAGCGTACCCCGAGTTTCATCATCACCCGCCCGCGGTGCACCTTGATCGTCTTCTCCGCAGTACCGAGGTCCCCCGCGATCTGCTTGTTGAGGCGGCCGGCGACTACCTCGGTCAGAACTTCGCGCTCCCGCGGTGTCAGCATCGCGAGGCGTACCTTGATCTCGTCGATCTCAGCAATAGCGACACGGGTCGTCGCATCCTGTTTTTCGGCTCGTGCGATCGCAGTCAACAATTCTGTTTCCTTAACCGGCTTGGTCAGGAAGTCGATCGCACCCGCACGCATCGCGCGGACGCTGGTCGGTATGTCGCCCTTGCCAGTTAGGAAGATGATTGGCCTTTGCGAACCTGCTGCAGTCAAGGTCTGCTGCAACTCTAGCCCACTTAACCCCGGCATCGACACATCAAGGATCGCACAGCCGGGTACCGACCCATCGTGTTCGGCCAGAAACATCGGCGCAGACGTGAATGCCTTAAGGCTGAAGTTTCGCGCCCGTAACAGCCGCGACAACGCATTCAGCACCCTCGTGTCATCATCAACAAGAAAAATCGTGAACGCCGGATATTTCATTCAAGCCTCCGCAAGGACTTCTTGCGTTGGGAGCAATATGGTGGCGACGACGCCACCAGTACTGTCATTGGCCACGACAATCTTTCCTCCATGCGCTTCAATGATGCTGGAGCAGATCGTCAATCCAAGTCCAAGGCCATGGTTTTTTGTGGTGAAGAACGGCTCGAACAATCGGCCTGCCTGGGCAACCTCAATCCCTGGCCCCCGATCTCTGACAAAAACCTCAATGCATCCCTGCGTTGCCCGGCTGGATACCGTGATCATCCGCGTCCCCTCGGTTGAAGCCATCGCGTCCATTGCGTTCACGAGAAGGTTTAAGAGAACCTGCTGCAATTGGATGGCATCGCCTAAGAGATGAGGCAAAGCGGCCGCAAGATCCATGTTGACCACAATGCGGCGATCGATCATTTCGCTCCGAAGCAACGCGACCGTCTGATCGATCAATGCGTTCATACTGACAGATTCCAGTTCCGCCTGGCCCTTTTTCAGCAGGTTTCGCAGCCGATGAATGACTTCGCCCGCCCGGTTGACATCTTGCACAATATCCTGCAGCGCGTCTCCAACCTCCGCGACGTTGGGGGGATCGTCAGCCAGCAGATAGAGCGCCGCCTGCGCGTTCGATAAGATCGCCGTGAGTGGCTGGTTGACTTCGTGCGCGATCGCGCCGGAGAGCTCACCCAGAACGGAAACCCTCATCAAGTGCGTGACTTCCTGTCGTTGCAACTCCGCTTCGGCCTCGACGGCCTTCTGTTCGGTGACATCAACGAAGATTCCGCTAAATCGGTTCGGAGCTCCATGATCGTCTGGGCGCACACGCGTCCGGATGCTGATCCACCGGACCCGCCCTTCTGATATAACACGAACTCGCGTTACGGCAGGTTCCCCGGGATTCCTAATTTGGCGGATCGCGGCGAGTGCGACATCGCGGTCGTTAGGGTGTACGACCTCCAAAAACGCATCGCGAGTAAGCGGCAGGTCACCCACGAGTCCGAACATTGCTCGGCAATGCTCAGTCGTCCACATTTCGTTGGTACTTCCATCAAACTGCCATAGGCCCACATTTACCGAAGCCGCGGTGAAGCTCATTCGCTCCTCGCTTTCCTTGAGCGAGATTTCAGCTTGATGGCGCCGGCGTCGTTGGAACAGCAATGCGACGACGAAGGATGCCTGCAATCCGACAATCAAGATCGTGCTCAGTACGAGGTAGCGATGCTCACTCCAGAGAGTCGGCTCCTTGAAGAGCACAATGCTGCCGAGCGGAAGGTCACTTTCTTTGAGGCCCCACTTCTTCATAGCCCGCGCGTCAGTACGGAAGGCGGGCTTGGGATTGGATTTTGGAGGTATCTTTGTCACCTCGGTACCCGAAAGTATATCAAGCGCCATGTCAGCGGCAGTTATGCCCAGAGATTCGAATGTGTCTGTGTACCCTCCAACGATCCCGGCGCCGATATAGGTATCGAAGATCCCGTAGACCGGAGCGGCGGAAGCTTTCGCCACAGCGGCGGCCACGTCTCTTGGGATGAGGCGTTTGCCTTCGCGATCTGCGAAAAAGGTAAGAATCATGACAATGCTGTCTCTTGGCAGCTGCGAAACATCGCGGAGCAATTCCGCGTATGTGAGGTTGGACCAGTAGAGCACCTCAGGCCCGGCATTTTGGCTTTCGATCGCCGTGCGTGCGATTTCACGCCAGCGGAGATCAACGGCATCGGTCCCGCTAATCACCACTAAGCGACGTGCCTGGGGCTGAAGCCTTTCTGCAAGCTCAAGTGTCTTTCCGGGGTAGGAGTTATTGATCACGCCGGTGATGTCCGGCGGCAGCTGCAGCGCTTCGTAAGTCGACCGGGTGACATCCGAGAATACGACGGGAACCGCCGGGCCGACCACGTCGCGATACTTCAGGATGAAAGGTATCGCCGAGACGCCGATTACGAACAGAAGGTCAAAATGTACGCCGTCGTATTTTTCGCGAAGGAAATTGGCCATTCGTGAGGCGTGGGCCTCATCCGGACGTCGGGCCAAATCCAAATATTCGGCGTCGATTTCGATCCGCTCGGCAGAACGTTCCAGAAAGCGCTTCCGGACCGCATCCGAAACCATTGCAGTAGCCGGGAACGTATAATTGTATGAGTGAAGAACTAAGACCCGCCGCGATGCATCTTCAGCCTGAGATTGCGCGATGAGAATCCAAGGCGCGAAAAAAATCAGCAAAAATACGCCGCGCCAAAAGCGCGCGTACCTAGCAGCCGGCCAATCACCCCGATCGCAGGCTTTCACGGAGTTCGTCCATTCGAAACTTGGGCGAGAATAGAGCATTCCTTCGGGAACTGATGTGACAATCCTGAATTCTATTGCTTTTAATGCAATTTTCGGTCCGGTGGTCTGTTTTGTGAGGCACTCTTGGGTGGCGCTTGTTAGCGAATATACATCAAAATCGCTGCAGCTTCCAACGAGGGAATGTAGCCTCTAACTGAACGACTACCACGTTACGTTCAGCCGAAACTGTCCTTTGAAATTGTAGACCGGATAGTTCTTGATGATCGGAACGCCGACCTCGAAGGAGGTTGCGACATTGTCGGACAGCTTTTTGCCGACGCGGACATCCAGCGGCAAAAACAGACGGCCAGTCTGCCCGGTGATCGAATCCCCGAAATTGAAGCGGATGTCCTGGCTCGGGTAGAAGGTGACGGACCATCGGTCGGGAAGACCAAGGTTTAACGCTGGACCGAATTGCAGGTTGCTAATGTTCCTTCTGGTCGGATCGCCGGCGACGCTGACGTCGTATCGAAAGATTGGTTCGAAGTAGCTCGACGAACTGATTTCCGGCAACGCGACCCGAAAACCCACGATCGGCATCACGCGCCACTTTCCGGAGCCGAGAGGGTCTTCGCCTGTCGGAACGAACATTCGAGCTCCGAACCCGACCGCCCAGCGCTTGTCCAGATCGTGGATGACGGCCGCCTGAATGTCGGCGTCTCCGATGCCGTACAGATAGTTGCCGGTCGGGTTGCTTGAGTTGATCCTATTCCTGGCGAGCAGCGGCAGATCCGCTCGTGTGACCACGCTCCAGGTGGGCGTCAGATAGAACGCATGGTCGTAGCGGAAGTTGAGCGTCTGCGTCGTCACGTCGCGAGTGCTTCCCGGCGCCATGCGGTATTCGTACTCGAGTTGGAACAGGTTCTCGGGCGGGCGGAAGAAGTCCAGACCGGAGGTGTCCGCGATCGGTGGCGATGACTGCGCGACGGCCCCGACGGGCCACAGCAGGAGCGCAATAGTGGCGGCGCCAGATGCCATGTGTTTTCGACGGCAGAGGTCCGCGGTCGTTCCGTAGCCGGCTCGTTCCGACTTGCCACTCGAGAGCTTCGGTTCGCATTCGCTACCCATCAACTCGCTCACGCGTTTGTCCCTCCGCCTCCGCTGCAGCGACCGCCCGGCTCCCGCCATTCCGGATGATCGCTGGCGTGACTGGGCTCTATAATCCTATCCGCCGAACTCGAGCTTCGGGGTCTTATACTTGCCGTCCACCACTGACTCGCCGGGCATGTAGACGCGAAAGGCGGTCCAGAACGGCGCGGTCGGAATGATCAACTCGTTTGCGTGCTTTCCCTTGCCGAATTCGTTTTCGGGAACGAAGTAGATGTCGAAGGTCTTGCCGTCGGAATTGAGCTTGAGTTCGGTGTTGCCGATGGTCGAGCCCTTGTCGGTCTTGAGATACTGGTCGTCTCCGTAGACGGTGACCGAGTAGAAGCCGAGCTTGGGATCGACTTGATCGGGCAGGTTGTAGGTGGCCTTGTAAGCCTTGCCCATCTGAACGTCGTGCTTGTCCGTCAGGTAGACGGCGTCCTTGTCGGGCAGCAGACCTGTGGCGATAGCGACACCCCGGTTCTTTGCCTCCACCGACACGGGATGATCGAGAGTGCCCATCGTCCCCTTCACGCCCTCGCTCTGGGCTTCGGCGACATACGTCTCGCGGACCTTCTGGAAGGACTTCATGTCCCAATTCGTGACCTTGAAGGCCTTCGGCTTGTACCCATTCAGATATTCAATTTTCAGCCGATCCTGGTACTGGTTGACCTTCTTGACGTCTTCCGGATCCTTGTCGTTGATCTGCATACGCACGTTGGCATAGAAGAAGTCGGTGGATTTGTCGGCGGGTACCACGTAGCGGCCGGGGCCGTAGAAGACCTTGTAGGTCACGTGGTCGTGATTCATGACGTGCAGCGACATATAACGGCCGTCGTTCTCCGGCAACGTGATGGCCACGTCGCCTCCGCCATCGAGCACGGCGAATGAGTAGACCGTATCGCGGTTCATCAGCGGTGCCGGCTGCTCCGACAGCGCCATCGTCTTCCGATGATGGTGCCAGGCGTTCGTGGCGCCTTGCTCGACCTCCTTTTGCATGGCGAGATCGGTCATGGCACGTGCGAAGTTCTCTTTGGTCACGCCCACGGGACGGTCTTGAGCTACCGCCGCGCCCGTAAGAAGCGCGCACCACAGGCTGAAGGCAGACAGATTAAGTTTCGCTCTCATGTGCTCACCTTTCTAGACAGGTTGGAGTGATAGAATCGAAACGGCGTGCCTGGAGGGCAGGAGACTAGCGTCGCGGCATTCGCACGCGACGGACGCAGTTCTGCACCCCACTTTCGGTTCGCCGAACTTGCCGCCCATCGACACGCCCTCACAAAACGTAGTTCAACCAGGATTTCATTCGCAGCAGGATGCGCCGGATCGCCGCGACCGGCGCCCAATGATCGCTATAGAGCGCGACCTGGGCGGTGGTGCCGGCGGGCAACTGATAGGAGGAAAGATCGTCGACGATGTCGATGTTGACCGATGCCAGTCCTTGGGATTTCGCCCGGTCCTCGGGGTTCAGCAAGGTGCCCGAGGCCTGCAACTGGCCTTGCGATACCGCGTCGATCAGCGCGTTGACCTTGCCGCGGAACACGCGGCCGGGAATCGCGTCGAAGGCGATCTCCGCTTCGGCGCCCGGCCGCAGGCGCTGGACGACCGTCTGCGGAAAGGAAGCCGAGAAGGTTCGGTCGTCGTTGTGGATGAAGACCATGGCGGGCGTCGATGCCGCCATCATGCCAGGACGCAGGAAGAGCTGCGTCACGTATCCGTCGGTCGGAGCGAACACCGTGGTCTGGTCGAGATCATACTGCGCGTCGCGCAGATCGGCCGATAGTCGAGCCACCGTCGTGTTGACGCCGCCGATATCGGAGGTGAAGGCGAGCCGGGCACGCTGCTCGACCGCCTGGGCTTCGGCGACGGTCTGCCTGGCGGCGTCGAGATTGCGCTGCGCGGTGTCGAGCGCCGCCTGCGCGATATCCTTGGCCTGAAAGAGCTGGTTCTGCCTGTCGTAGTTCGCCTGAGCCAGGGAAAGCTGGGCATTCGCCTTTTCGAGGCCGGCCGACGTCTGGTCGAGCGACGCCTTGAGCTGCTTGACGCCCTGCTCCGCCTCCGCCAACGCCGCCTTCTTCTGCTCGACCACGAACTGGTAGGGGGCCGGGTCGATCCTGAACAGCGGATCGCCCTTCTTCAGCGCCACGTTCGGCTTGACCGCGACCTCCACGACCCGCCCCTTGACCTGCGGGATGACGGGCGTGGTGAAGAAATAGAGCCGGGCGTCGGTGGTGAAGGGGTGGTTGTAGTTCATTCCCGCCAGCAGACCGCCGACCATCGCAACGCCTCCGATTCCGGCAGCGGTGATGGTCCACTTGTTGAGCGGGACGCGCAGGACCCTGAAAATCGCGACGCAGATCGCGGCATAGATGAGCAGGAGCAGGACCGCCATGCGTCAACTCGATTGATGAGATTGCTGCTCGAGCGCTGATATGCGCTTCTCAAGCTCCGCCGGTGCTGCGGCGGCGCCCGACAGGCCCCAGCCCCGGTCCGGTCGATAGGCCATCGCCCAGATCCACAGGAACGGCCACAGGGCGCCAAGCGTGAACAGGCTGACCCAGGTCGCTGCGCCGATGGCATCCTGATGTGGGTGATCGCGCCGTTTGGCGATTTCGTAGGGAATGCCCCAGACGGCGACAACCCCGTAGACGACCAGCAGCAACACGAGGATGAGGATGGCCAATGCGACGTAGTCCAGCGTCATGGGTGATGAATCCCTGCGTATCGCCCGCCGACGATGCTCCGATTGCTACTGGCAATAGTCCCAGAAGCCCTGTGTTCGGGACGGGTCGGTGTAGTACCAGCACATCCCTGGCGCGGGCGCCGCCCCCGCCCAGGCGGCGGCGGTCGCTGCGCTCACGAATCCGATCGCCGCGCCGGCGGCGATCGCGCCGCCTCTCGGCCAGTGGTAATAGCCGGGCCGCGCCCAGCCGCCGCGTCCTCGCGCGACCGTGGTGCTGCGAACTGCGATATTGCCCCGCGGTCCCCGGACAGCGGTTCGCCCGTGATAGGCTCCGCCGCGAGGCCCGACGGCGGCGCCGCCGCGATGGACCACCGCCCCGCCTCGAGGCCCGACCGCTGCCCGGCCGCGGTGACCTGCAGCGCGGACTTCGATGAGATTGGGCGATCCTGCGGCGTGTTGCCCGATCGCAAACTGGCTTAGTGGTGCCACCGGTACGGCGCCTGACGGCCTCGTAGTGATAAACATGACTGCGAGGATCGAAGTCGTCAGCCTGGCTATTCGTCGACCGTAGCTCATGTTGAACTCCTCGTTCGATCTCTTGCGTATGCTTTCGGCTCCATCGCCTCCGCACCGCGCAGATGCGGAGCGCGATGTTACACTGCGGGCTAGGGCGTCACGATGTTGAACCAGAACTCGAAGTCGTCGAGAGCGGCGACGACCTGATTGAGCTTCGCCCGGTCTCCGTCGATCTTGACCGTCCCCGACGAAATCGCCTCGTCGAGCTTCGTCTGCTGAAGGATGATCTTGTTTAGAGTGTCCCTCGACAGGGTCAGACTCGCATCGGCCTTGTCCGACTTCATCTTTGCCGTGTGGTTCAGAACTCCGTTCTCCAGCTCGACAAAATAGGTGCCGTCCTGGCCGAAATCGAAGTTCAGCTTCGCCTTGGCGCTGCCTGCCTTTTCGGCGTTCAGACGAACTCCGAGGTAGTCGAAGAACAGATCGGCGGACATCGCGCGCACCGTATCTGGGCTCGCGGTGTTCGGGGTCGGCAGCTTCGCGACCCCGTTGCGCAGCTCCTGAGCGCCGCTCAGATAGAAGTTGCGCCACGGCCCTGACTCGGCCTGGTAGCCGAGCTGCTCGAGCGCGTCGGCCTCCAGGTTCTTGGCGGCCTGGTTGTTCGGATCGGCGAACACGACATGGTAGACCACCTGGGAGACCCACCGGTATTCGCCTTTGTCGTAGGCAGCCTTGGCCTTCTTCAATACTTCATCGGGGCCGCCCATGAATTCGACGTACTTCTTGCTTCCTTCGACCGGGGGCAATTCGTGCAGAGTCGCGGGATTGCCGTCGAACCAGCCGAGATAGAGAACGTAGGTCGCTGCGACGTCGTGGTACACGGACCCATAGTAGCCACGGTTCGCCCAGACGTTTGCGAGGCTGTCCGGCATCTTGAAGGTGTCGGCGATCTCGCGCATGGTCATGCCCTTGTTGACCATGTGCAGCGTCTGGTCGTTGATATAGCGATAGAGATCTCGCTGGCTCTTCAGGAGCCCGGTCACCTTGTCGTTGCCCCAGGTCGGCCAGTGGTGCTGGGCGAAGACGACTTCGACTTTGTCGCCCCACATGACGAGGGCCTGGTTGAGATACTTCGACCAGGGCAGCGGCTCGCGGATCTTGGCACCGCGCAGCGAATAAGTGTTGTGCAGGGTGTGGGTCGCGTCCTCGGCGCTCTCCATGGCCTTCTTCTCCTCGATGAACCACATCATCTCGGAAGGAGCTTCGGAGCCGGGCGCCATCAGGAATTCGTACGTCAAACCGTCGATTTTTACCTTTTGACCTGTCTCCTTGACGATGTCGGTCGGTGCGATCAGCGTCACGGTCCCTGCGGACGTCGTGGTGCCGAGGCCGGCGCCGACCTGCCCTTTCGGATCGGGCTTGAGCAGATTGCCGTACATGTAGCTGGCGCGCCGGCTCATGGCGTTGCCGGCCATCACGTTCTCCGCCACGGCGGCTTCCAGGAAGCCTTCCGGAGCGTAGATCTTGACCTTGCCGGCCTTGACGTCGTCTTCGGTCGTGACGCCGCGCACGCCGCCATAGTGGTCGACATGGCTGTGAGTGTAGATCACGGCCTTGACGGGCTTGTTCCCGCGCTTGGAGCGGTAGAGATCGAGCGCGACCTTCGCCGTCTCCGCCGAGACGAGCGGATCGACGATCGTGATGCCTTCGCTGCCCTCGATGATCGTCATGTTGGACAGGTCCTGATTTCGGACCTGATAGATGCCTTCCACTACCTCGAACAGGCCCGAGATGTTGATGAGCCGGGATTGCCGCCACAGGCTGGGATTGACCGTGTCGGGCGCGTTGGCGTCCTTGATGAAACCGTACTGCTGCGGATTCCAGATCGCGTTGCCTGCGCTTCCCTTGATCAGTTCGGACGGGAGCGGAGCCAGCAGACCCTTGTTGGCGGCGTCGAAGTCGGAGGTGTCGCTGAAGGGTAGTTGTTTCAGTAGAGCCGAATTGGCCTGCTTGGTCGCGTCGGTCGCGTCCTTGCGTTGGTCTTGGGTCTGCGCTGCGGCGCCTTGAAGGAAGCCAGCGGCCAAGATGCCAACGATCGATAGTTTCGCGAAAGAGTTATTTCTCATACTGCGTCTCCGGTCAGTCTTCTTGTGAATTGTCACGCTCAGGCTTGGGGTCGCTTAGATGCGATAGAATTTCCTGTTCCAACTCGAGCAGTAGGTCAGCGTAGTCTTCGACTTTTCGTTCTCCCGTGAGGTCTCCGCGTTTCGCGGCTTGTCGCCAGTGGTCTCGCGCCTTCGCGGCCTCCTCATAATCCGAGCAGATCGCTCTGAAGGAAGCGTCGCGGGCGAAACGTCGGCGGATATCCAGTTCGCGCTCCGGAAGGCGCTCCACAATGTATCGAAGTTCCTCCATGCGACTCGACCGAATCGATGAGTGATGACGCGCTGCATTCGGCGCTCAAGCGAGCATTCGATTGCGACAGCAGGACTGACGCTTCCGAAATCCATTTGGGTTTAGCTTCTTGGGTTTAGCTTCGGTTCGCGTCGTGAATTGCGCCAGCATTGAGCAGCTCTCGCTTTGCCCGCGCAAGGTTCGAACAGGTTCGAACCGGTCGAGCAGTCGAACGACCGAGCAAACGGGCCGATAAAGGGCGCTCGACCTCCAATTGTCTGAGCTGGTACTTGCTCGCAGTTCCTGGCATGCCAACGCTGCGACGAATTGCCTGATCTCACTCTAAACAAATGTGAACTGTTCGGAAGGCGGTGTTCTGTTACTGATACTACGTCGCATGCAATCAGTATGAGGCGTCTTGTGACGTCCAGTCGGTCTAGTTTCCCAAGTGGAGGCGACGCTGAGCTTCCGGAAGCCGCGTATCGCAAGCCCGAGGGGATACCTCCGGAGATTGTGCTTGCTCAGCTCAAGCAAATCTGTTCCAGCCAGCACTTCCACGTGAACGAACGACGGCGCGGATTTCTCCGTTTCATCGTCAAAGAGACGCTTTCGGGACGTGCCTTGAGTCTGAAGGGCTACACGATCGCTCTGGCTGTATTCGGTCGCGACCAGTCATTCGATCCTCAAGTAGATCCCGTCGTGCGCCTCGAAGCCAGACGGCTTCGACGTGACCTCGACAGCTACTATGTGGACGCTGGTCGAAATGACGTGGTCCGCATCTGGATTCCGAAGGGTTCGTACGTTCCGAAGTTCGAATGGCTCAACATGCCGCCGGTTGCCGGTTCGTCGGATGACTTGGCGCACGATGTTCGAACCGTTCCGGCCCAGAACGATGCGGCAGATGTCGCACCATGCGGCAAGGATGTCGCACCATCCGTAAAGTCCAGTGTCTTCCGTCGGCTGTTGATAGGCGCCGCGCTTGTGGCAGCGGTTGCTGCTGGCCTGGCCATCTGGATGTCTCCATTCGATGCGAGTCGATCTCCCTCGAGTGCGACGAGGGAGCCCGGCGTCCTGGTGATGCAGTTCGACTCTTTGAGCTCTGGCGAAAGTGCCCGCTATCTGGCCATCGGGATGGAGCAGGAACTGATCGCCAACCTTTTCCATCTTTCCGGCTTTCGGCTGTATACGTCGGCGGCATTAGCGAACCAGGAGCCGCGGCCGGCGGCACTACAGGTCGCACGCGACCGGGGTTTTGCGTATATCGTAAATGGAAGCGTCCAGGCCGATGGCGGCGAAGTGCGCGTCACGACTTCGGTCGTGAACGCGGCGAGCGGTTTGATCGTATGGACCAAATCCTACAGTCGGCCACTCGACCCGCAGGCTCTTGTGGGCATTCAGAGAAATCTCGCCGAGGAGATCGCTGAAGTCATTGGCCAACCCTATGGTGTGGTCAGGAGCGATATGAGCAACGGCTCGTCCATGCCTGCGGTTTCGAACATGGACAGCTACATGTGCGTGCTTCGCGCCTATGGCTACAGGCGCACCTTCCTCCGGGCGGACTTCGATCCGGCGATGCGATGTCTCGAACAGAGCGTTCAGCGAGACCCCGGGTACAGCGATGCCTGGGCGATGCTCGGATGGCTTCATGTCGACGCCGGCCGCTTGGGCTTCGCCGGTGATGACCGACAAAAACGGTATGAAAAGGCCCAAGAGGCCATATTTAACGCCCTCAGACTTCAGCCGAAGAACCCGCTCGCCCTGAAGGCATTGGCCGCCGCATACCACTTTACTGGCCGCTATGAAGAGAGCCAGCGCCTCACGCGCCAATTGGCCGAACTCTATCCGAATGATCCGGAGATCCTGGCTCAACTCGGCTGGCGGTTATCGGTGAGAGGCAATTTCGAGGAAGGCGTTCCCATCCTCAAGCGTGCGATAGATCGTACGTTGAACCCGCCGAACTGGTACTTTCATTTCATCGCCGTCGGCCTTTGTCTGAAGGGGGATTGGGAGCAAGCCCGCAGGATCGCGGAGCGATCCGCGCTCGGCGATTCAGGATTCAGTCAATTGGTGCTCGCGACCGCCAATGCCGAGCTTGGAGACCGGGAAGGTACGCGGCAGGCCTTGGAGAACCTGGCGCGCTACGACCCCCTGGCTCGCGACCCCGAAGGATTTCTGCGTCGCCAAGGCATTGCGGATCAGACCGTGGGCGCGCTCGTCGCAGGTTTGGGAAAGGCCCGCGCTCTGGCTTCCCGATAGCGATCCAGCCCGAAACTTCACGTTCCGGCACCGGGCTCGCTCGGGCCCGTTCAAATGATGCAAGCGAGGAGGCCGGAATGCCAGACAAGTCGACGGTCCGATCCGTTTGGCAAGGATTTGATCGCAAGACCTATCCAGCGGGCGCAACGATCTTCGCGGAAGGCGACACGGGATCGGCCGCCTTCATTCTGTTGCGCGGCGACGTCGCTCTCGAAGCCGGCAGGCAGCGCGCATTAATCGAGCTGAAGCCCGGCCAGATGTTCGGCATCCATGCGCTGATGGCGGACGCCCGGCGCGGCGCCACGGCCTCGACCCGGGAGGGATGCGAAGTGATGATGGTAAGCGAGGAGAAGTTGAAGCAGAAGCTGGAGGAAGCCGACCCCTTCATCCGCTACTGGGTCGATTATCTGTCGAAGCGCATCGTCGATTTGTCCTCCTGACAGAACATCGTCCGCAATGAATATCTCCGCAGACCGCAGAACCCGCTTGACGCTGTTCGTCACGATCCTGACGCTGTTCCTGGTCTCCGCGCTACTCGTGGGCATCGGCGTCACGACCGCCGATTACATCCAGAACCGCAGCAACGCGCAGCGCGTAGCAGCCGATGCGTTCAAGGAAAAAATCGGCCGCATCAACGAGCGACGGCTTGCCTTCTTCGCTGCGCCTTTTTTGGTGCTGCAGCAGTTCTACGGCCATCCGGCGCTTCGCGACGCAGTCGAATCCAGGGAGGACATCCTGAAACCTCTCCTGCCGAGCCTCATGATGAATCCGCAGATCTCGGCGGTCTATGTCGGCTATGAGAGCGGCAATTTTTTCCACGTCCTGTCGATCTCCGAGGCGGAGAAACCGTTCATCGAGCAACAGGGCGGTCCACCTGCCACCCGGTTTGCCCTCCACGAAATCCGCGTGGTGGACGGTGTCCGCGAGACCTCATGGACATTCCTCGATGCCCGCGGCCAGCAAATCGGAGCGCTTGCGGACCGGGCGGCCACCTACGATCCTCGCAGCCGCGACTGGTATCGCGAAGCGCGTGCGCAGCCCGAGAAGATGATTCGCACGCCGCCGTACATATTCGCGGCCACCTCGCAGGCGGGAATGACCCTGTCGAAAGCAACCGAAGACGGCGTCGTGGGCGTCGACATCACTCTCGATCGGCTGATGGAGTACGTGCGATCCGTCAGATCGAACCAGGATCAGCGCTTCGTGGCGTTCGACGAGCAGGATCGCCTGCTGGCCCATTTCGATCCAGAGCGGATGTTCAAGACATCTGGCGCCGGCGACGCCAAAAAGACCGAGCTTGCAACGACCGCGGACCTCGTGGACCCCATTGTCCGCGAGGCGGTGCGGATTTTCGTGCGCCAGGGCCCGTATGAAATGGCACGCATCGATGTCGGCGGCTCGGAGTATCTCGCCACGGTCGTGCATCAGGTCGGCAGGGACGGCAGCGGTTTTCGAATCCTATATGCGGCGCCTCTGTCGAACTTCATGGGACCACTGGCCGACGCCGCAGCGCGCAATATCCTCGCCGCGTCGCTGGTCTTCCTGCTCGCGCTGCCAGGCATCATC
This sequence comes from Bradyrhizobium sp. RT6a, assembly GCF_040547675.1. Lineage (NCBI taxonomy): Bacteria > Pseudomonadati > Pseudomonadota > Alphaproteobacteria > Hyphomicrobiales > Nitrobacteraceae > Bradyrhizobium > Bradyrhizobium sp. RT6a. The sequence continues at coordinate 692,685 of NZ_JBEPQC010000002.1, read as the reverse complement.
TACCTCGCGCATTCGATTTCGAAGCCCCTGAGCAAGCTGTCTGAGGAGGCCGAACTGATCCGGTCCTTCCAGCTTGCCGAGCCCATCCGGCTGGAGTCGCGGGTGCGCGAGGTCAACGCACTGATCCGATCCATGTCAGGCATGAAAGGGACCATCAGGGAGATCACCAAGTTCGTGCCGAAGGCGCTGGTCAGAGAACTCCTGCAAAGCGAGGGTACCCTCGAGGTGGGCGGCGAAACGCGACTGGTCAGCATCTTGTTCACCGACATCCGAGATTTCACCGAAATGGCCGGGCAGATGCCAGCCGAAAAGCTGATGATCAACCTGTCTGAATATTTCGACGAACTGGCGTCGCTGATCATCCGGGAGAGCGGAACCGTCGATAAGTACATCGGCGATGCCGTCTTCGCCTTCTGGAATGCGCCGCTGCCGGTCGCTCGCCATGAGCACGCGGCTTGCGCTACGGCCCTCAAATGTCGCCTCGCTCTGCGGCGGCTGAACGAGCGGTGGATGGAACGCGGCCTGGCGCCCTGGCAAACCCGGTTCGGGGTTCACGTCGGCCCGGCGGTATTGGGCAATGTAGGCTCGTCCGACCGGATCGACTACACGGCGATCGGCAACACCGTGAACATCGCCTCCCGACTGGAGGGGCTGAATAAGCATTACGGCACTGGCATCCTGGCGAGCGGCGACATCGCAGACGCATGCTCGGAAGAGTTCCTTTTCCGACGCGTCGACCGCAGCCAACCCAAAGGGGCCGGGCAGCCCCTCGACGTCTTTGAGCTTCTTGGTATGCGTGAAGGCCCGGAGGAATTGCGCGTCACGCTGGAAATGACGCGCCTCGTCGAAGACTGGAATCGCGTCTATGCGGAGTATTCCCGTCAGGACTGGCTTGGAACCTTGGATGCGCTGCAGGCATTTGCCGCGCAGCACCCCGCGGACGTGGTTGCCGGCATCTATCTTTCTCGCGTAATCGGATTTGTGCTCGAGCCGCCGCCCCAAAATTGGGACCGGATCATTCACTTCGACCAGAAATAGGCGACTTCGAAAAAGGCCCCGACCGGAGGAGGCGGAAGTTGCCGCCTGATTGGCCGGCCGACTCTGAAGAGCCGCAACCCAGGTCGCGCCGGCATATCTGGAGCCGTCGACTGAACACCTCCTTCGCCTCTCGCGACACCTTGATCAGCAAACTTCCGAGCACAGGGCAATTAAGGCTGCGCTTTGCGGACGAGCTTGGTTCGCGTCGGCAAAAGACCGCCCTACGGCGGCCTTCTGTCGGCCATTGGGATTGGGGTGGGCGGTTACGGGCGAATCCCGTTTTTGCGCGCGCAATCGCGGTAAGCGGAATAGCCTGCGGAGTTTCGGGCGGCCGTGGCTCCGCTTGTCATACTACCAGCAGCAGCCGACGCAGCTTCGTTCGCCTGTCTGAAGCATTCGGCACGGATTGCGTTGGTATCTTTCTTCGGCGCCGCATCGGCTGGAATGGCACTGCCAAGTGCCAGGACAAGAAGGCCTGCGGTGCCGATTAGTCTTGCATTCAACATCATTATCTCCCTTGGTCTGCTTGACGGAAAGACGCATTCCACCGGCTCAACCGGCAGCTCGGCCCTCTAAGTTTCGCTCAAGAATGGAGGCGATCAAGGTACGAACATGTTCGCACACGTGCCGCAGAACCCTCCAGGGAGGCGTCAACCGGCGGTGGTCATCTCGAAAACGGCGTCCAAGAAGAACCGGGGCGTCGGCTTGCCGAGGAATTCGCTCCAGAGGGTAGACGCATCAAAGCGGTGATCCTGAGGTCATTGTTGTCGATCGAGTCCACGTCCGGCCGAACCGCGTGAGGATCCGCGCAGCGAGCGACGTCGCGTCGGCATAGCGGATCAACGCGGCGACGTGGCTGGCGTCTGCGTCGTCACCTGTCCCGCGTCGCTTTATCCCGCCACCCTCCGAGTTCGAGAAGATATCGTTCAACCAATTCAACCGGCAGACCGGCCATCGGATCAAGTACCTGAAGGTCAATGCCAACATCGGCGATCAGGTGCCCAACGAGGACATCGTCAAGTGCTACGAGCTCGATAAGGGGCAGTACATCGAGGTCTCGAGAGAGAGCTTGAGGAGATCGCGCTGGAGTCGACGCGGGCGATTGAGATCGACGACTTGGTTCAAGGGCACGATCCGCTCGAGCGGGCTCCTGCAGCCTGGACGGATTGGGTGCTCAGCGGGCGATCTCAACCGCTCAAGGCGGTGAGATCGATCGTGCACCGAAAGCGCCACGAAGCAGCTACCCGCCGCCTCGGGCGAGTTGGCAATGATCTTGCCCTCCACGACTTCTTCCGGGCGAGGCCTCACGATGTTGTGCGGCGGGCCTTGCGAGGACGCTGATCCCCGAAATCGTCGCCGTAGTCATCACTGGACACGTTCGCGGCGAACTGTCGAGTGGTGAACTCGGCTTGGGGCCGTGGCGGAACTAAGCCGCACCGGATCAGGGCCCAATTTCATGCGCCTCATGTCCTTCGGCTCTGCCAATGTGGGACCTTGGTCCAATTCAGCGGGGCGGTTTGGCCGCATATCTTCCTCACGTAGATACCTTCGCTGCGGCGCGGCGGCACACCCGCACTCCACAACGGGCGCGAAGATCCCTACCACTCTTGATCCATCATTCACGTTCCGGGCCGCCAAACGCTTCATTTCTCCCACGATGGGGACAGCAATGCGCCAAATCACTATTTCTAGTTGTTCTTAACCGGCCAGCACACCGGCAGCTTCTTCGGTCAGTGCGTCGACGAGTCCGTCGCACTCGTCCGCTGTCACACACGTGTGCCGAAAACTGCGGAGGAGAAGATGGATCGGAGTGCGACGCTCAGTTTTGACGATCCACTTTGTTACCAGGCGGCGATCACTATTGCCGATTTTGAGGTGCTACCCACGTCAGGCTGTTCGTTCAAAGCGGAACTGACCAAGGTTCGCCTAGGCGAGCTATTGCTCCAACGCTTCTTCCACAATTTGCCCACGATCAACTCCGGGTTCATCAAGCCCGGACGCAGCGTACTTACATTCCTGACGTCCTCGTCCCCAGCTAGTATGCGGCACTGCGGGATGGACGTTTCGTCTGGGACCATTATCGTCAATGACAGTGACGAGATACACCAGCAGACCGAGGCCGAGTTTCGTCTAGGATCGATATCTCTTGAGATGCCCAGACTTGATGCGGCTTGCCAAGTCATAGCCGGTTGCGATTTGTTTTCGAGCTCTTCGCAAAGGCAGCTTGTTCGGCCAGATGCTGCTATGATGTCGCGGCTGCTGAACCTGCATGAGATAGTGGGCCAAATCGCTGAGAACGCGCCCGAGATTCTTGTCGTCAACGAGGCGGCGCGCTCTTTGGAGAACCAGTTCATCCATCTATTGGTCAGGTGTCTCACCGAGAGCGCCTCCAGTCGATCCATTAACTGCGGCCTGCGTCAGGCTCGGATAATCGCAAAATTCCATGAATATCTCGAAGCTAACCCAAACGTGCCGCTTTATTTAGGAGACATATGCGGAGCGATCGGAGCTGCGGAGCGCAGCCTTCGCGCCGCCTGCGAAATACATCTCGGTATGGGTCCTATCCGCTACCTCGCGCTGAGGAGAATGCACCTTGTTCGCCGTGCACTCTTGCAAGCCGGTTCTTCCACGACAACGGTGACAAGAATTGCCATGGAGCACGGATTCTGGGAGCTGGGGCGCTTCTCGGTGAATTACCGCGCGATGTTTGGGGAAACACCTTCGGCTACGTTGTTCCGAGCCACCGCGCGACCGAGCCTACGGATGGCCGATGTGGCGTGAGCGCTCCCAGCAGAATGCATCTGGTAAGTGCAACATCCTTGAAGGAGGCGACTAGCGCCATCTCCAGCTTTCCCGTCCTGTCGCGATGTTGATCCCCGGCCTGTTCTGACGCACAGTCGGGCATCCGCAACGTTGCGGTGACGGATTCGTTTTGGCTCCGACCTCTTCAAGATCCCGGTTTACTGGCCGATGGCTGCTCATGTAATTGGTCAGCTTCGAGCCACACCAGAATATTCTCCGACGGGATTGACGCTCTTGGCTGGTGCGGGAGGATAGTCCCTGCCGTAACGATCAATCCGCCGTTCAACTTGGCTCGTGCAAACTCCTTGGCTTCTGATTCGGTTTCAAATGTCTTGGTTAAGCGGGGATGTCGCCGTCTTGAGACCGTGCCAATCGGCGGAACTTCAAAAGTGACGTACCAAGTGTGTTTCATTCCGTCATACCGCCAAGGGGCTGTCAGTAGCCTAACTCCGCGCTGAAGAAAAAAGCGGCCACCCTGCGCTGAGTTCTTCGCATTTCGACCCGCAGCAGATAATTTTCTATCGACGCATGACTTCCATCAGACACGCTTCACACCGGGCGGCCTCCACGTCCCTTCGCCAGCTGGCAGGATCGACGGCGGCATAGGGTTTGGCCAGTACAGGCGCATCACGAGATAGATCCTGTCATCGGGCGCAGGGAGCCAATTCGCCTCCTTGTCCGCGCCGGGACTGTCCTTTTGAATGTACAGCGTCAGGGAGCCGTCCGCGTCCTTTTTCATTGTCGACATCATTGGAGAGTTGATGAGGTACCGATTGAGCCGGTTCTTGACCAGTAGCTGGCTCTTGCCATCGTACATCGTAACTGACCAGAACGCATTTACTGGCGGCAGCTGGCCGGACGCGAAGGTGATTGTGTAGTTGTGCTTGCTGCTGTCGAGCGGCTCACCACTCGCGTCCACTCGGGTATAGGGATACATGGCTTCGACAGCATCATTGCCGTATAGGCCGCCCTTGGCAGCGCCCGCTCGCATGACCCAATCGCCGTTGTAGAAGGTCTCGTCGCCAAAGAACGAACCAACATTCCAGCCGTCGATGTTTTTGTTTCCGGCGGACAGCCATGAGTCTACCTTCTCGTCACCCCGCTTCATCCCCAGAAGGATTTCGGCTTTGTGTTCGACCGATAGATCTTTGAACGCGAAAGTCTTGCCGGGCCCGATGCCGATCTTTGCAAGTTTCGCACGGATCGATTTGTCTCTCGCTGTCTCGGGGACAAATTGCAGCGCTGCGTCGAGATATTGGAAAAAGTTACCTTTGATGCCAGCCGTGGTGGCAGGAAGAAAGTCGATCGGGGGCGCGGCGGGCGGCGCGGGTTGTCTACGGTATGCAGAAAGCGGCTGCGCCTTGTACCCGGACTGAACCTTCTCGACGTTCGACATATCGCCAGGATTGAAGAGCTGAGTACGGAAAATCGCGAGCGCGAACGGGGTCGTTGATTGAAAGACCTGCTTGACCCCGCTGGGCGTTTCACCCTTCCAGCCCGGAGCAACCAGCAGATAGTCACCCGCCTCGCTCCCAGTGGCTCGTGTGCCGATGTAGCCAAAATTGTAGGTATTGCCGTCGATGAACTGGACCGAGTAGTAGCGGTCCTTTTCAGTCATCGGGACCGAGACAACGATTGCTTCAGCGCGGAGATCCAGCCAGAGCAACGAGTAAGGAGTGTCGCTGTTCGGGGTAATGACAGCGGTGTCCTCCGGGGTAGCGACGCGATGCTGGTTGTTGATTTCGTTGAAAGGCGCCTTGAACTGCCCCGAATTCCTATCAACCGCGAATTCCTGCATCACCGCATAGTTCATCACGAGCGGCAAGCCGAAGATGAAACCTTCTTCGGCGATGTCCTTCGCCTCAAAAATACTCGGCCATTCCGGTCTGTTTTGGGCATGCACGTCGGTGGATACCAACGTAGCGGACGCGAGCCCCGCGATTGCAGCAGAGCGGAGCAACTCCCGTTTTGTAAGCATCTAACAACTTCCTTCCGTCTCTCGCCTCGTCAATGACGTTCGGACAGGAAGCACAATAACCAGGGTTTTGGAGTGCTGACTATGCGAAATCGGCGAGCTCAGGCTCGCTTCTGGTGGCGCGAATGACCCTGGAGTGTGAACTCGAAATTCGCGCGATGCCCGGAGAATATCTCAACAACCGGTTTTTGACTGGTTCAGCGCTCTCATCAGTCGTCCGGGCCCGGCGAAGGTCAAGATGAAGGCGCGCGAGCGCTTCCGCGCGGCGTCCGCCAACCAAAAGACGGGATCATTATCGAGGGGGCCGCCGCCTCTGGATCATGACCTCGGTAGCCTAAGCCGAGGCAACCGCGTCGCCGAACGCGCCTTTCGCCCGTTCGTCTTCTCATCTGCCACACCATTTTCCATGGTGCCTCTCGCAGTGCCTCTCGCAGTTCATCCGCCCTCGCCAGGCGTGGGTCCTTGTTTGCAGCATCGTAGGCCGGCAACCTCGCTTCCATCCACAGCAGCATGCCTGGATTTCACTAAACGACAGCAGCCTTCCACGATTGTACACCTCCGGCTGACGTTCCATAGGAAAGGTAATTAACTTGCGACCGGAGCTGATTGCTCCTTTGTGGACGCGCGGCAACTCCTCGCTAAAGCGCTGCATTCAGAATTTGTTCATCGCCATTTGAGTCAATTCGGCGCGCAGTTGTCCTCTTTCGGCGGGAAACCTTTCCCAGTCTCCATCCGGATCGCGACTGGTAGAGGTACGCATCTTCGAAGGCGAAGACTCTGCTCCAAGGCACTTTCATCTCCGCTAGATAATGCTTCGCACTCGCCCCCAGAGTGAATGGGATGCGTTCACCCTTCGAGCAGTGTTGAAATGACTACGCAAATTCGGCCGTGGGAAAAATCCTAGCAACCGCAGATTGGCTCGCCGCGGCCGGGAATTCGATACCGGGAATTACGTTTGGCCGTTTTCGCATAGTCGCGATTACCGAGAGGCATTATCGAACAAGAGGCCTGGCAAGAGACAGTAACAAGCTCGAATATACACCCCGCTCATTGCCGGTGACTGCGTTGAGCAACTTTGGAAAAGGGGAGCCTCCGGTGATCAAATTTGCCAAAGTGCCCTTGGTTCTGGCGATCCTGACCTTCGCACTCGCATGTGCCTGCGAGACTGCTGCCGCTTCGGTGCGCGTCGCGGGCCAGGTCCAGGCCGGCGGTGGACCGTTCGTAAGCTCGACCATCACCCTGTGGGGTGCGAGTGCGGGCGAACCCAAGCAGTTGGCTCAGGCAAGATCGGACAGTGACGGCCGATTTGAGCTTCGAACTGACGAAACACCCGGCAAGGACGTAGTCCTGTATGTGATTGCTAAAGGTGGCGCAGGTACTAAAACCGGCAGCGGCGACAATCCGGCGACCACTCTGTTGAGTGTGCTGGGCAACAATCCTCCCGCGCAGGTCGTCATCAACGAGATGACTACCGTCGCGTCGGCGTTTACTGCCGCCCAATTTATCAAGGGCGACTCCATCTCTGGCAATCCACTCGGTTTACGCATCGCCGCTGGAAATGCTCCAAACTTGGTTGATCCGACCACCGGGGCATGGGGCAAGGTGCTCCTTGATCCGCTCAACAGCACGCAAACCACCACACTTGCAAGCCTAAACACTCTAGGCTCGCTGATTGCGGCGTTTGCGACCGCAGGTAATGATGATTGGCGAGCCCGCTTCCTCAAGGCCGCCACCACCAGCAGCGGCGTGACGCCGAAGACCACGCTCGAAGCGATGGTAAGCATCGCCCGCGAGCCCTGGGCAGACCCAAAGACACTTTACGCGTTGTTCGATGAAGCCTACCCGCAACCCAAGGACGGCGCCCGACGCAAGGCGCCGTTCGTGCCGTACTTGGCTTACGTCCCCGATGACTTCGCTCTCTCGCTTTGCTTCGCAGGCGGCGGGGTTTACTCGGCCGGTCGTCTGATGTTCGACCCCGAGGGCAATCTTTGGAGTGGACAAAATTGGATGGCCGGTTCGCAGTCTGGCGTCAATCAAAGTACCGGCGGCGGTGTGGCCAAACTCTCGCCCGCCGGAACGGCGCTCTCGCCACCAATCACGGGCTTCACCGGGATGGGTATTGATGGAGTCGGCTGGGGCACCGCTGTGACGCGGGATAGGGTTTGGACCACGAGTTTTAACGGAAAGATTTTCGTGATGGATTTCGACGGTCGCCCCAGCGGCATGGAGAGCGACTTTCCTTTCAAGGAGAAATTTCTTGGCCTCATGGGCATCGGCGTCTCGGCAGGCGGTGATGTCTGGATTGCAGATGGCTCCGACAATCAGTTGCTGCACTTTCCTGGTGGGCGGGTGAAGGACGGCCGGATCGTCAAAGTCGCCGGTCTGAAGTCTCCCTTCGACATCGTCGTCGATGGCCAAAATCGGGTTTGGGTCAGCAACTCTCAGTCGGACACCGTCGTCCGGTTTGACGCCGGTGATCCCTCTAAAACGGAAACATTCCGCGCCGGGATTGGTGTTCGTGCTCTCGCGCTCGACAGTAAGGGGAACGCTTGGGTGGCCAGCAATATGTCGCTCGACTTCCCCCCGCCGGTCATTCCCGACGGCGCGTCTATCATGGAGCAATTCAAGATCGCCGCGGGACACATGCTCAAGGTCCTCGAGACCAACCCCAAGATGGTCACCGGCGTCGTCAACATGATCCGTCCCGACGGCTCCCAGCCTGCTCCGATGGGCTTCACCGGCAACAAAGCAGTCAGTGTGCCGTGGGGTTTGAATATTGACGGTAACGACGACGTCTGGATCGGCAATTTCTGAGGCCGTGGTGTCGTGTTGATGGCGGGTGACAACACCACGAGTCATCCGGCGGGTACGAAGACTGGCGATGCCATCCACGTTTTCAGAGGCGGCAGCATCCAAATGCTGACCGATGTATCGATTGATGCGGGCGGCAACGTTTGGGCGGCTAATAACTGGAATGATCTCAACGGAGCCGCCGCGCCTGACCCTCTTCGTCCCACTTCGACATGGGGTGGAGGTTCGGGCATCACGGTCATTTACGGAGTAGCGGGCCCGGTAAAGCCGCCGCGCATGGGCAAGGTCCAAAGGTACTGAACGAGATGAATTGAAAGATCCATTTTTGTGGGTGCCCCAGAAAATGTGGTGCCCACTTCTGGATCAGGGATGGAAAGATCACCCGCGCCTGGCGACTACACCCACACCGCAAGGATTTAGGCAAGCGCCCTCGCGGAACGCGCCTTGGCTCGCCCTCTCGTCTTTTCGTCCGGCAACCTCGTCGCCAACGCGGCCTTTCGCATTTCGACTGCCTTCGCCAAGCGGGGGTCCTTCTTTGCAGCTTCGTAGGCCGGCAACACCGCTTCCATCCACATCAGCATGCCTTCGGCCTTGAACACGACGCGGTCGGCGGCGCTGTAGACGGTCTGGGTAATGGCAGCGACCTCCCGCGACATTTTGTCTGCGCCGCTCACGCGATGATCCAGAAGCGCGGATGCATATGCACCTTCCCCGAAATTCTCAAAGAAGCTCGTGACCGACCGACGCTCGTCATGAGGGCCAATCCGGTTCGGCAGCCCGACAACAGTAAGCAGATCCGGCCATCCCGGTTTGCGACCTGCCAGGGCATCAAGCGCGTGATTGAGGGAGGAAGGGGTAATCGCCTTATCCAGGTGGGCCGGTACGCGATTGTCGTTACGTTGTTTAGCGGCGAGAGCGCGCACAAGGTACTTGTTGCGATCCTGCGGAAACGCCCAGGTCGACACTGCGCCTAACTGTTGTTTCGAGTACCGCGCAACTCTTTCGAGGATCTCGATCGCAATAGGCGGAACGCTCAGCTTGATTTCGCGCTTGTTTTTCACCTCGTCCGGTTTCCAGGTATAGACGCGCCAACCGACACGTTCCGGGGCGGGATCAGGAACCCAGCGATCGGAGCGCAAGGCGAGCATATTCACCAGCGCGGAGCTCCGTTGAGGGATCATCCATGAAACCTGCAGAGCCCCCAGCACTGCGTCGTTGTTATTGCCTCCCAAAGGCCTGACGGCCTCCAGAAGGGCAATGAGCATCCCGATCTGCGCCGGGGTGAGATAGCGCCCTGAGCGATCCTCCATCTCGTACTCGTGGGATAACGCCTCCCACCAGGTCGCAGTCGGTTCGAGACCGGTGAAGCGACGCTTTTGCTTGAGTCCCCAGCGTAGAACCCGCTTGGCAAGATCAGCATATTTTGCGGCAGCTGAAGGACCTGAACCACTGGCCTCAATCAGGTCGCGAACCTCTTCAAGATCCTCAAGCCGAAGCTCCTTGACGAAACGCTTCTTGAGGTCAGCGTTCTCCGGCCGATCCCGCAATCGCGTCTCAATCTCGGTGATTGACGAAGGTGCAAGTCGCAGCTTGGGTGCTTCATTGCGACCACCATTTTTCGAGCTTTTCGTACGTTGCGCATACTGAGTGATCAGCATCTCGAACGTCCACAGTTCGCCCTTCAAAGCTTCAGCGCGATCTACAGCGACAGCGACGGACTTCTCGTCTCCACCCATAAGCCTTGTTTCAATGACTGCATCCGGATCGCGCCCATTCTTGATCGCGAAAATCGTTTCAGTAGCGATCTTCTTTACCTGGGCGAAGGTGAAATCTCCTGCCGCCCCAAGCCGCCGCTTTACAACTGAGGATTTTTGGCCGGGGACGCGCGTGCGAGCCTGCACATAGTATGCAACCTCTCCGCCCCTGACACGGATGCTTAGACCCCTTGGATTATCGATGGCGAACTGACATTCGGCGCTCACGTCGCGCTTGGCACTAGCCTCGCTCAGCAACTCCTTGGTCAACGCGTAGCGCCTGTTCGCCATTTTCCTAGCCTTTTGGGATACATGGGGCTACAACGATATGGAGGTCCAAGGCCCATTCCACAAGCGGTCGATTTAGGCTGTCCGTTTAACCTCCTATACCGTCAACAAATTTTGCCATTCTTGGTTCGTTGAGAGATATCCTGTTTACAGACACGCGGTTTTGTAAACCGAAGGTCGGGGGTTCAATCCCCTCAGCCGGCACCATTCGCCGCCGGAATCGACAACTTAGCGGGCCCTACCCAGGGTAGTCGGCGAAACTTTCGGTTATTTGTCGATGCACCAGCTTCAACGACGGGGCAGCCGTGGTGCATTACAACTGTTCTCACCGTGAAGCTTGGGTCCAGAAGTCGTATACGTCAAACGTGGTCGCGCATTTGCTTTCGTCCAATGCGATGGCCGATCACGCCAAAGACTATCGCCAGGAAGAGCATCACGGGGAACTTGCTCCAACCTGGTCCGTCGAAAACAAATTTGTTCACGGCGAGTGCAAGCATCACGCCGTGGCCAGCAAAGATCAGGCCCTTCCACCGAATCGTCCAGTCGCGGCTCATTACCGGTCCCCTTTTGAGAGTTGGACATCAGTGCCATACGGCCATCGCGCCATCTGTGAGCAACCGCACGCAAGAACTTCGTTGCAATGAGCCCACTTAAACTGCAACGCCCCGCAAATCAGGCGCGGTATACGATTGTTTGAATCACGATGGTCCTGTCACTGAAAAACAGGAGCATCTATAACGACCAAGCCCATCACCTTTGCGCTCGTGGCAGACCCATGCTCGTCCTTCAGCCATTTCATCGTTAGCAGCGGCCCAAGAGTGTCTTGAACGTCCTTAGGGGCTAACGACGCCTAGAATCGATTTCCGACGCAATCACGTCAGAGCTTTCCGAGCGACCGTCACACTCAACTCGAGCAGCGGGTGCTTCTCGTTCCTGACTGTAATAAGGACCTGCGTCCCCTTTGCCGACGCGACGTCTCTGGCAATGGAGGTAGCCATCGCGATCGCCTCTTTTTCGGCGGCTTCCGGGCCGGGCAAATCCATCCCATCCTCGTCGACCGCAGCAAAGAAGTCGTCCTTGATGTCGAAGTAAAACTTCATGGCTCACAGCGAGGGATTGAGATGAAGGTAAAGCACATCGAAGTCTGCTATTTCGCGCAGCCTGGCTTCATCAAGGATCGATATTCGTCCCCGCTCCAAGTCCAACACGCGCTGAGCACGCAGCTGCTGAACGACGCGATTCATGTGAACCACACTCGTGCCAACGGCGTCGGCGAGGAGTGCCTGCGAGGCCGGAAAATCGAAGGACAGGCCGTCCGCTCGGCCGATCGCTTTCAATCTGGTGTAAAGCTCAAGCACGAGGTGCGCCACGCGGCTTGTGGCTTCGCGTTGACCGACGTTGCAAATCCACTCCCGGAAGATCGCGGCGTCAGTCAGTGTATCGCGCCAAAGCGCTTGAGCCACGTTGGGCCGCTTTCTTATCAGCGAACGCACCGCTGCATGCGGAATGAAGCCGAGAACGCTATCGCCAAGGGTTCTGACGTCATGGTCCATCACATGGAGAAAGAGACCCTGCAGATCGGGAATGTCGCCGGGCTGGTGAAAGGCCATGATTTGGCGGTGGCCATTGCCGACGATCTTCGATCTCAGGATGAAGCCATCAACGACAAGGCAGCATGCCGAAGGTCGATCTCCGAGAGAAACGACCGGCTGACCGCCAGCCATCCGCTTCACCGTGATTGGCAGATCACGGATAGCGATCTCGTCCTCTTCATCAATTTCGGTGCTGACCCGCAACCGCTTCAAGAAAGGTTCGAAAATTTCCGCGTTATTCATCGTTAGCTCCGGTCGGCAAACGAGTTTTTGTGACGTTCGTTCCAATCCGGACCGCTAGCTATTGTCTCACGCGAAGCAGAGGGGCTGCCGCAAATTCCAACGCCTCTCGGCGGGAACCGAACGGGAACGGCGTTAATTCATCCCGCCGCGAAGCATTGGCGCAAAATTGACGCGCAACCCTCACTTCGAGTGCTTCGGCGCGCTGCCTTGGTGGAAGTGCTCAGCGCCTGATATCTCCACCCAGGCATGTTTCGACTGCTCGAAAACCGAGCGGATGGGGGCCGGGTAGTTCGGAGCCGCGATCGCGCCGACGGCAACGCCGATCATCGCGGGCAGATTGTCCGCCTTCCAATAGACCGTCGAACCGCACTCGGGGCAAAAATAGCTGCGGACCTGGCCGCCGCTTGCGGCTGTCCGGACGTACTCCTTCGACGTTCCCGAGATCGCGACGCCGTCCGCCGGATAGAACGCACCGACCCCGAACGGCGCGCCGGTTCGACGCTGGCAGTCAATGCAGTGGCAGGCGACGACGAGGCCGGACGGTCCCGGAAGCGACAGTGTGAGCGCGCCGCAACGACATCTCGCGCCGATCATCGAAACTCCTTCCTCTCAGTTGGCTGAGGGGTTCTGTCGCTCGGCTGGAGCGCAGGGCGATCCAGCACGGACCCTCACTCCTTCGCAACCTCGAACGCCAGCAGTGCGTTGCCGGCGACGCCGCCCCATTGTCCGTAGCCGGAATTGGTGTAGAGCATGCCGCCAGCGATGATCGGCCCGGGGCCGTCGATCGCGCCGCCATGAGCAGGGGCGCCGTTCACCGTCGTATAGTCTCGCGCCGTGTCGTATTCCCACAACAGCTTTCCATCGGCTGTCGCGTAGGCGCGCAGGAAGCCGCTGACGCCGCCGGAAAACACGACGCCGGCGATCAGGCTCACGGCAGCCGAGAGCGCAGGGCTGCATTGGAGGCGATCGCCACAGGCGACAGGAGATACTTCCATCGCAATTTTTCCACTGGCGAGGTCGAGGCCGAACAGGCCACCGCCCTGGGTGGAATCGAGCCGCCGCGTACCATCGCGCAGGAACCGCACGTCGGAGTTCGCGACATAGATACGATCCTGGTCGGCGGCCGAGCCCCACTCGCTGCCGCCGAGCGCACCGCCCTTCCCGATCCGCGTCTGCCAAAGGATTTTGCCGCCATCATCAGGATCGAGCGCGTGCACGACGCCGGACTTCTGCGCGATGGCGAGAACGCGCCTGCCGTCACGCAAGGTCACGAGGATCGGCGACTGGCCAAAATCGTGGTCAGGCCCGTGATCTTCAGGACAATTGGTCTTGTCCGCGCCGAAGCACGCGACGATGAAGGCGTCGCTCGGGGTCGCTTGCTGCTTCCAGAGCAGCTTACCGGTCGCAAGCTCGAAAGCGAGGACCGCATCGGCGGTTGCGGCCGGCGGATTCGAATAGGAATTGCTGGTCGCGACGTAGACGGCGTTGCGTTTCGGATCAATCGTCGGTGCCGACCACACCGCCGCGCCGGACGGGCCGAACAGCTGCGTGCCTCTTGCATTCTTGCCGGTCGGATGCGGCACCTCGGGGATCGTGTAGGCCTGCCACACCGGCTTGCCGGTCACTGCCTCGAGCGCGACCACGCTGCCGCGGAAAGTACAGCATTCGTAACTGGCCTGCGAACCGGCGGCCTCCTCGAGCGAGGAGACCGGGACGTAGAGCACGCCGGAATGCAGCGTCGGTGCTCCGGTGATGCGCGCTGCCGGATGCTCCTCGACTTTCGTCTTCCAGATCAGTGCGCCAGTCAGTGCGTTCACCGCATAGGCATTGGCGCGCAGGTCACCGAAGAAGATCGCGAACTGATCGGTGCCGGGAAGCGGCCCGAAGCTGATCGCCGCGCGCACCGCGGCATCGGTCGGCAGCGTCCACAGCGTGCAGCCGCTTCGCGCATCGAGCGCGCGCACCTTGCGGTCAGTGCCGCCGATGAACAGCAGACCGCCCACAATGGTCGGCGGCGCAAACGACACCGAGGCGCCGGGAAAGGCATAAGCCCATTTCAGCCGCAGGCGCGGCACCTCTTCCGCGGTCAGGCCGGCCATGTCGGCCGGCTGGAAGCGGCTGTTGCCAGCGTCGACACCCCACCCATTCCAGCGCGGACCATCGAGCGGTTGCGGAAAGAAGTTGACCTGCTGCGTGCAGCGTCCCTCCGCATCGACTGCATTGTCGCCCACCGCGGCCTTGCCGGTGACGAAGGCAGCAATCGCGCGCCGTTCCGAGTCGCTGCGGTCCTTCGCCATCGCCGCCATGCTGCCGGAAGTCAGCGTTCCCAGCACATGATCGAACGACATCGCCTGCATGGCACCGCGGCCTGGCACACGGCTCTGGCCATCACCGCCATCGTGACATTGCGCGCAGTGGCTTCCGTAGAGCGAAGCGCCGTCCTGCTGCGCCAGCGCGGGCGCGCAGCACCAGACCAGCATGGCGACCACGACAACACTCGGTCTCATGGCGTGCTCCGGCATCGTCACCGCAATGCGAGACGGCATCATGCAACCCAAAGTATAGCGCGACGGCAATCACTGACGCAACGGACGTTCAGCCCGCGTCCGTCACGTCCCCGGGACAGTGAGGACACGATCGGGCAGTTCATCCATCGCCCACAGCCCGAGGCTCTTGTCGCGCCAGCCGCCATTGCCTTCTTCGCAACGCTCGTTGATCAGCGCGTGCGGTGCCGGCCAGTCGAATGGCGCCTTCTCCATGTTCAGCGCCCGCCAGTCGCCGTCCTCGCAATCGCGATTGCCGTCCCATTCGGGAAACGTCGTGACCAGCAGGAAATGCGCGCCGCTGGCGCGAAAGTTCGCCATGGCGCGAGAG
This sequence comes from Bradyrhizobium sp. RT6a, assembly GCF_040547675.1. Taxonomy (NCBI): domain Bacteria; kingdom Pseudomonadati; phylum Pseudomonadota; class Alphaproteobacteria; order Hyphomicrobiales; family Nitrobacteraceae; genus Bradyrhizobium; species Bradyrhizobium sp. RT6a. The sequence goes on along the minus strand of NZ_JBEPQC010000002.1, from coordinate 677,308 downwards.
ATGTTGTCGAAACTCAGATGGACCAGACAGTCCCGGCAAAGAATGACATCGGCCTTCGGCAGCGCATCGCGCGTGATGTCGGCAACGCGGAAGCGGCCGACGAGTTCTCCCCGGGCCGCGCGCTCGCTGTTGGCCGCGATCAGCGACGGCACGATGTCGATGCCGGTATAGTCGAGATCCAGCTTGATGCGGCCGATCCAGCCCGCGTCGCCGCAGGGCGCATCGAGCAGCGAGTGCGCGCCGAGCCGTTGCAGCAGTGCAGGAAGCGCCTCGCGGATCGCGGCGGTCGCGGGATCCTCGGAGCCGAGGCCCGACACCGAACTGGCTGCGCCCCACAGGTTGGTCTGCTCGATCCGCTCGAACCGCGCGGCGAGATCGAGGCCCGCGAAATTATCGCGGTCGGCGACGAACCGCTCATGGGCGAGCACGGGTGGACGCTTGGCGGTCATGGGCGGGATGTGAATTCCGGCGCAGCCGCACTATACAGGCAAAGCGAGCGGTCCGAAATGGTTCGTAAGAGAACCTCCTTACGTCATCTGTCGCGTCTGGTCCCCATGCGCCCCACCACAGCCAAAGAGAAGGCCAGGGTCGCCGCCGGCGCGGCGGCGGCCGTCGTCATGACGGCCGTGCTGTTCGCATTCGCCATGGGATTTCTGCTGGCGCGATGAGTGCGTAGCGCGGCGGACGAAAGCCGCCGCGCTGACTCAGGCGGCGCGCACCGTGTGAAGGAATTTCCCGACTTGGTCCTTCAGCCGGTTGCTGTCGGTCGCCAGCATCTTGGCGGTGGAAAGCACCTGCGAGGAGGCCGAGCCGGTCTCGGCCGCACCGCGCTGCACGTCGGCGATGTTGGTGGAGACCTTCTGGGTGCCGTGGGCGGCCTGCTGCACGTTGCGCGAAATCTCCTGGGTCGCGGCGCCCTGCTCCTCGACGGCCGCGGCGATGGTCGAGGACACTTCCGACAGCCGCTCGATCGTCGCGGAGATGTCGCGGATCGCGTTGACGGATTCCTGGGTCGCGGTCTGGATGCCGGAAATCTGCTGGCTGATCTCGCCGGTCGCTTTCGCCGTCTGCTCGGCCAGCGTCTTCACCTCGGCGGCGACGACGGCAAAGCCGCGGCCGGCCTCGCCGGCACGTGCCGCCTCGATTGTGGCGTTGAGCGCTAGGAGGTTGGTCTGGCCGGCAATGGTGTTGATCAACTCGACGACATCGCCGATGCGCGTCGCCGCAACCGAGAGCTCGCTGACGCGCTCCGTTGTGGTGCGGGCCTGGATGACGGCCTCGCCCGCCATCCGCGCGGATTCCTGCACCTGCCGGCTGATCTCGTTAACCGAAGAGGACAGTTCTTCCGTGGCGGTCGCAACCGACTGCACGTTGACCGTGGCTTCGCCCGAGGCGACCGCGACGACGGAGGTCAGTTCCTGCGCACGTTGCGCGGTGGTGGCCAGCGTCGAGGACGACGCTTCGAGCTCGGTGGACGCCGAGCCCACCGTCTCGATGATCTCGCCGACCGCGCGCTCAAAGCCGTCGGCAAGGTTGACCATGTCGCGCTTGCGCTGATCGGCGGCCTGCTTCTCCACTTCGACCTGCGCAGCCTTGAGGCGCTCGACCTCGATCCCGTTGGTCTTGAAGATTTCGACCGTCCTGGCCATGTCGCCGATCTCGTCGCGCCGGTCCTTCTCGGGCACTTCGGTCTTGAGATCGTTGCGGGCAAGGCCCTCCATGGCGAGCTTGAGGCGGGCAATCGGCCGGGACATCGCGTTGAGGCCGATGAACAGCGCGATCGCGATACCCAGGATCAGGCCGCCGGCGCTGACGCCGATCACGGTCCAGGTTGCGGATCTGGCGTCGCGGTTGATGGCGTCCTTGCGCTTGGCAACCGCCTGTGCGGTCTCGCCCACGAACTGGGCAATGCGCCCCAGGGCCGCATCCATCACCGGGTCGCACTCCTTGTGCGCGCGTTCGGATGCCTTCGCGTTCTCTTCCGGGCTGCTTGCGAGCGAGCCTGCCTTCAGCACCGGATCGCAGCCGGCGAATACGGCTTTCAGCTGGTCGCCGATGCTCTTGATCTGGCTCGCGCGCGCGGGATCGTCCTGCTCGGCTGCGTCGAGGTATTGGCGGATTTCATCGCGGTTCTGGGTCGCGGCCTTGAGGCGGTTGGCGTTGCCCGCCTCCGTCGCCTCGGTGAAGACCGCATAGAGCGCGGCATGATAGGTCTCGGCGCGGCGCTGGGCTCGCGTCAAGTTGAGCGCCGAGGATTGCGCGGCGGAAAGCTCGGCGAAGCCGTCGACAGTCGCCGAGAGTTCGCGCGTGCCGAAGCCCGCGACGGCGACCATGGCAAAGCCCATCACGGCCACGATCAGCGCGACCTTCCACACGATCTTCAGATTGTTCAAAACGCTCATTGCAGCCGCCCCAGTGATTTCCGCCGGGGCATATTCCCAGCACCGTGCATTGGAACCAGCTGACGTTAAGATTTGATGCCAAACATCCCGAGTAGTCTTACGGAAAACTAACTATTTGGGCTTTCGCCGTAAGCTTCGCGTAAGCTTCGGACTATTCGGGGTGCGAGCCTGGCGTGGAAAACCGGAACCGGTCGCCGGCGTCAGTCGTTGTCGGTCCATGCGGATCAGGGAAGAAAACCGAAACATATTTCTGCTGGCGACCGTTACGCTGTGCTGTAGCGCACTGGCTGGAGCAATTGCGCTGTTCGAACCGGCTCCGGCAAAGCAGCAGGCAGAAGCGTCGGCGATCGGCATGATCGCTCCGACGCCAGTTCGGGTGGTCGGGGCCCCGTTCGAGCCCAACCTCAATCCGCGGGAGCGCTAGCGCTCACACCGGCGAGACGTCGGCGCCCTCCTCGGGACGGCGTTTGGCGCGGGCCAACTCCTCAACGATCGCGATCACCTCCGCCCGTTTGTCGGGCGGCAGCGACAGGAACGCGCGGACGAGTCTCAGGCCCTCCGCTTCGGTCGAATGGTCTGCTTTGGCATCCATTCCCCACTGTCGGGCGGTCGGGAAAAATATGCAATCCCCCGCCCAACACCTTCTTGATTCGGCTGGCCAGCTTTGCTGGAATAGCCCCAACAGGGGTGCACCATGAAGTGGATCGCGGAACGCGACGCGCTGATCGCGCAGACAATGGCCTTCGTCCAATCGGTAACCGGCAAAAAGGATGACTTGCATCCACCGGAGATCCCGACGGCGGCAGTGGCCGTGTCGGTGCAGATCGTCCCCGCCAGCACCGTCGTCGAGACCGAGCCACTTCAGGCCGCTCCGCCGCAGCCCTTACCTCTGCCTCCGCCGCGGATGGCGAGCCACGACGTCCGCACCGAGATGCAGGCCCGCATCGCCAATTTCCGCAAGCATCAGGAGCGGTTCGAGCGCGAGCGCGAGGAATATTGCGCGGCCACCCTGACCAAACTGCGCGCCGCCATCGGCGACGCCTCCCCCCGTCCGCCGGCTGATAAGTAAAGCCGGGGCCTCCCGTCGCGGGCTACAGCCAGGACCACACCAGCCAGAGATTGGCCGCGCAGGCGCCGAAAAGGGCCAGCGTGAGGGGCAGCAGCATGTGCCCGCAAGAGGTTTTCAGGTCGGTCGTCATGGCCGAAAACATCCCCTGATTCCGCCAAACGAGTCCCGGGGATTCTTTTTTTCGGGATTCAGGACTCGTTAAGGACTCAGGACCCGGCGACCCCGTTCACGGCGGCGTGATCGACCTCCCGATCGGAACCCCTCCCCCGCAAAGTCGTTAACGCGCTTTCCGGGAGCGGGAAGAATGCCCTACGCCCTGTTCTGCAACGACGCCCAGATCAGCAAGGCCTATCCTGATGAGTCCGACGTCTGGAGGCTCGCGCAGCGAAGTGGCTTGGTGGTGGACGTAACTGCGGATGACAACCGTCCCGGGCCCCGCCGGGTGCTCGACAACGATTATGAGATCAAGCCGTGCCGGGCCGCACAGGGGGAGGACCCGGCCCGGAACAAAGCCGAGGCCGATCGCCAGGCCAGGATGGAGCTTGAGCTCAATTCCTGAGGACGGCTCGAAACCACAGCTCAGAAAAATCTCAGGGCGTCGCGGTTGCCAGCGAGGCCTGCTCGCCAGCCAGAGCCACGCAGGCCTTCCGGCGATGCAGCCCACGGATCGCTCCGGTGACCTTCAGCACCTTGCCGGAAGAGCACGAGGCATCCTTGACGAAGGCCACCTCATAGGGTGCCAGCATCAGAGGCTCGGATTTGAGGATTGTTTGGGCAGCGCACGGCAAACCGACGAAGCACGAGAGCACCACTGCCGACACCAAGATACGCATGTCCGTCGTCCCACCAGCCCGGTAAAAGTCATATAACGCGTGCCGGCGCGCGAGTTCCGTAAGCGGCAAAAATTATTTTTGCTTTACCCGAGCTCCATGACGCGCGTGAGAACGCGCCCGCCAGAACGTTTGCTTGCAAATGATGCGCCAGATGGTTGACGCAATGCAAACAAAACTCGCCAACGAGTGCCGGGCAAACGAAAGGCCGGCGAGAGCCGGCCTTTGTCAGTTCGTGGTCATTGGTGGCGCGTCAGTAGCGCGAGGCTGCCGGACCGCCCCAGCCAAAGCGGTAGTTCACACCGACCTTGACGGTATGCTCGTCCTCCCGGCCGCGGACGCCGACAACGTCGACCGGACCGGAGGTGATCGTCGTGCTGCCGAAGTTGTAATACTGGTACTCGGCCTTGGCCGACCAGTTCGGCGCGAACATGTATTCGAGGCCAGCGCCGACAGTGTAGCCGTCTTTGCTGTTGCCGGTGGCGGTGAAGGTCTGCGGGACGCCGGCGATATTGACGCCAAGGCCGCCGTTGCGCCAGGCATAACCGCCCTTGGCGTAAAGCAGCGCCGGACCCCAGGTGTAGCCGATGCGGCCGGTCACCGAGCCGAGCTGGTCGGTATTGGAGGTCACCTGCGTGCCCAGCGGGAACGTGGCACCGCTATTGTTGGTCGGCAGCCAGGAATACTGGGCCTCGACGCCCATGACCCAATTGGGCGCGAACTGGTAGTCGAAGCCGCCCTGGACACCGCCGAGGAAGCGCGCGTCGCTCGACTGGAAGCTGCTGTCCCCGGCAAAGGCGCCGCCGACATGGCCGCCGATGTAGAAGCCGGTCCAGTTGTAGATCACCTGCGGCGGCGTGTAGGCCGGAGCCTTGGTGTAGGTGCGCGCCTGCATGTCGGCTGCGGCAGCCGGCGCGGCCAGCGCAAGCAGGGCAACTGCACCCAGCAAAATCCTCTTCATGATCATCCCCGTTCTTTCAATTACGACACTCAGGAAACAACGTGGCGTGAATTGGGTTGCTTCGCGGCGATGCCGGAACGTTGATCGTTCGTGACTGTGACGGAGCGGCAACAACGCCGTTTTGTTCCGTCCCGCAGGCTGGTGCCGACGGTTTTTTCCGTCGGCTGCAACCTGCCGTACCGATTAGTCGCAACGCAAAACCACCCCGTTCAAAGCTCGCCGAAATGTGATCCCGCAACTCCGGCGGGCTCTGTTCTATCACCCGGCGATGAAGGTGGGCTTTGCGCTACCGTGTCATCTTTTCAAGTTCCGGAAAGGCTACGTAAACCGCGCCCGCGCACAGCTCGTTGGCGCGATCGACGACGCGGTCCGCCCGGCCGTTGACGAAGATCACGGCGCGTTCTCTCATGGCCTTGTAGGTGCCGTCGGTCTCGCGTGGGGTGAAGTGCAGGCAGCTGACATAGAACTGCCGGCCGCCGACCTCGCGCTGCACCGGCTCGGCCATACTGGCGCCACGCACGCCGACGGGGTTGTTCAGGTAGGTGCGCATCAAGGCCAGCGTATCGCCGCGGAAATTATCCGGGAACGGTTGTGGGCCTCCGGCCTGGGTCCCCTCCATCAGAGCCGGACGATCACCGCCGCTGCCGAAACATCCCGTGAGCGCCAGCGGCAGTGCCAGCATCAACGCCAAGCTCACTGCGCGTTCCGCTAGTCGCCGCACCGCTCACGCTCTCCGCTCGATCAGTCTCGGAGACGTTCCAGCCCCAAGGTTGCAATGATGCATGTCTACAGGTGTTTGGCCCGACAAGTCAAACGGCTTCGTAAAATCCGCAGATGAGCCACCCGTCAAACCATTGATTGATCTAGCATCGGCTACTGTGCATGGGGTTGTTTTCGAGGTTTTGTTTGCGGCCGCCAAACCTGGGACGTCGCTCGCGGGCTTCAGCATGGTCGTACCGGCCCGCCGCCAGCACCTCGGGCTTTCGCGCAAGGCGTGACGAACGGGCCGGCCTGAATTCCCCACGCGGCGGCTGGGGCAATGCTAGGACGCCGCCGCGCAGGATCAGTGGTTAGCTGCGCTTGTCCATCGTCGCCGGCTTGGTCACGTCCGGCTGCGTCTTCAGCGACTTCTTCGCTGAGAGATGCTTGTGGTGGTGGCGATGCGTGCGCACGGTCTTGTGCTCGTCGGGTGTGACCGCGGCGTTGGCGTTCATCGCCTTCGACTTCGAGTCCACCTTGGCATCCACCTTGGCGTCCGAAGCCTTGACGTCCGAAGCCTTGACGTCCGCCTTGAGGCCGGCGTCGGGTTTCGCGGCGGTGGTCGGCACCTTGGTCTGGCTCCGGTCCGCCTTGATCACCGGCGTGGTCGTCGTGGTCTTGCCGGTCTCGGCTGCGAAGGCCGGGGCTGCGATTACGGAAGCTGCGAGCAAGGCTGCGGAAATGGTCTTCAACATGGTTGGTCTCCTCTTGGAAGGATCTTGAGGTGGGCGCCCTCTCGCCAACCCTTTGATCGTAGGTTGGAGGCTAGAGGGCACGCACTGAACCCAATCTGAAGCCCGCAGCAGGCTTCCGTTCATCTGGATGACAAGTTTGTCATCCGGCCGCAGGACGAATAGGCCGGGATGCCGGGAATGTTTTTGCCTGATGGGTGTTCCGGTCTTTGGGCAATCGTGTAGGATCGCCACGTTCCATACCGGAGAACTTCGATGCGCAAACTCTCAACGCTTCTTGTGCCGGGACTTGTCGCCATGACATTGGCGGCCGGGCCGGCTCTGACCAGCGCCTATGCCGCAGGTGGCGACACCCCCTCGTCACCGCCGGCGTCGGACACCTCGACCAAAAAGGGCAAGAAGAAGAGCTCCTCCATCAGCGATCCGAAATTCCTTGCTGCCTATCGCACCGCCTACACCACGATCTATGACAATCACGACTACACCGGCGCGATCGGTCAGCTGAAGTCGCTCAAGCGCGACGACGTCGCCGACGTCGCCAATCTGATCGGCTATTCCTATCGCAAGCTCGGCGACTACCAGTCCTCGAAGGTCTACTACGAGCTCGCTCTGAAGGACGATCCGAACCACGTCCGCACCTGGCAGTATTATGGCCTCTGGCAGCTCGAGCAGGGCAACCGCGAGCAGGCGCAGTATCACCTCAACAAGCTCGCCTCGCTCGCCGGCACTGACAGCTCCGAATATCGCTCGCTCGCCGCCGCGCTCGACAAGCCGACCGGCGCGACCCTCGTCTATTAGCGCATCGCATTTTCGAATGAGGCGAACGGGCACAACCGCAGGGTTGTGCCCGTTCTGCGTTCTCGGCTAGCTTGCCCACCAATCCTCCCCTCGCAAATCGGTGCGCAATGGACAAGTGGCTGCGATCCGCGATCGACTACATCGGCTCCTGGATCGAATTCCAGCACACCACAATCCAGCAGCCGGGCGTCATCCTCGCCTTCGTCCATCGCGGCGAAATCGTTGCCGAGCATGCGTTCGGCCTCGGCAATCTCGACACCGGCGAGAAGCTCACCCCGCGCCACCGCTTCCGCGTCGCCTCGCACTCGAAGAGCTTCACCTCCGCCGGCGTCATGAAGCTGCGCGAGCAGCGCAAGCTCCGGCTCGACGATTCCATCGGCCAATATGTCGCCGGGCTGCATCCGCGCGTCGCCGAAACGACCATTGCGCAAGTGCTCTCGCACAGCGCGGGACTGACGCGCGACGGCGCCGATTCCGGCCAGTTCATCGACAGCCGTCCCTATCTCGACGCGAGCGAGCTGCTCGCGGAATTGAAGCTGCCGACCGCAATCGAGCCGGGCACACGCTTCAAATATTCCAATCACGGCTTTGGCCTGATCGGTCTCGTCATCGAGGCCGTGGCGAAGGAGCCCTATCCGGTCTGGATCAAGCGCGAGATCATCGAACCCGCGGGCCTGCGCGAGACCGAGCCGGACGCACCGCTTCCCAAGGGCGCGTCGTTCGCGCGCGGCCACACCCGCAAGCTGCCGTACGGGGAGCGGTGCGTGATCCCCGGCGACAATCCCGCGCACGCGATGGCCTCCGCGGCCGGCTTCATCGCGACCGCCGCCGATACCGCCCGCTTCTACGCGCAGCTCGCGCCCAATGCGAAGAAGAGCGTGCTATCGGTCGCGAGCCGCCGCGAGATGACGCGAAACCATTGGCGCGTGCCGCAAAGCTTCGAGGCCTATTACGGCCTCGGCGTCAACGCCGGCAAAACCGACGGCTGGGATTGGTTCGGCCATGGCGGCGGCTTTCAAGGTTACATCTCCCGGACCTGCTCCATCCCCGCTTGCGAGCTCGCGATCAGTATCCTCAGCAACTCCATCGACGGCGCGGCGCCGTTCTGGATGGACGGCGCGATGCAGATCCTGCGCGTCTTCCAAGCCCGTGGTGCACCCGACCGCCGCGTGCGCGACTGGACCGGCCGCTGGTGGACGATCTGGGGCGCGAACGACCTCGTGCCGGTCGGCAACCGCGTGCTGGTCGCCAATCCCCAGTTCAACAACCCGTTCATGGACGCCGCCGAGATCGAGGTCACAGGCCGCGACACCGGCAAGCTCGCCTGGGCCGCCGGCTACTCCAGCCACGGCGAGCCGGTGCGCCGCGTCCGCGACAAGCGCGGCAGGATCAGCGACGTCTGGATCGCGGGCGCCAACGTCAAGCCTGCGGCCGTCGTGGCGCGCGAGATCGCGCGGAGATACAAGCCGCGCAAGCGACGGCCTACTCCCGAATGAGAGTCTCGACCTCGCTCCGAAGGGCTTGGCGCGAGCCGTCGCGCGAATAGAACATGTGGCCGCCGGGATAGACGACGAACTTGACTCGCTGTGTTGCGAAGGCCGGCAACTGGTCGAGCACGCGCTTGGATCCGAAATAGGGCGTGGCGAGATCGAACAGGCCGTGCGCGACCAGCACGTTCAGCTTCGCATCCGTGGCGAGGATCTGGCGCAGCTCGGAGACCGACTGCGGCGGGTTGATGCCGCGGCCGAAATCCCAGTGACCCTCGACGGCGCCGTTCAACACCTCGTAGGAGCCATCGGGCCGCCATTTGAGCTTGCGTGTCAGCAGCTCAACCGCGGCGCTCGTCAGCGGCGCTTGCAGCGCATCGCCGGAGGGATCACCGAACCGCGAGCTGCTCGAATCCGGATAGGGATCGAAGCCGCGCACCGAGGCATCGTAGCGCCCCGTGACCTTGCCATTCTTGCGGTCGAACTCGCGGCGGAATTCGCCGACGTCGAAGCGGCCGGCAAGCCGGCGGCTGACCGCCTGGTCGATGCCGGTAAGCTCGGCGACCTTGTCGGCAAGACGATTGGTCGCCTCCCTGTCCGCCTCGCCCTTGACGAGGTCGGCCAGGAATTCGCCGCGTGCGTAAGCCTCGGCGTCGGCGAGATCGGCACGCTTGACCGGGCCTTTCGCCTCGCGCGCCACCGCGACATAGCTCGGCAGCGTCGCGACATATTGCAGGAGGCTGGTGCCGGTGAACTCGCGGAAGTCCAGGAGCGGCGACACCAGGATCAATCCCCTGACGCCGACGCCGTGCTGGAGCTGCAACTGGCGCACCACCTTCGGCCCGCGAATGCCGCCATAGCTTTCGCCGGCGACGTATTTCGGCGAGGTCAGCCGGTCATGCTTCTCCAGCCAGCGGCGGATCACCAACGCGATCGAATTGACGTCGCCGTCGACGGAGTAGAACGATTTGCGCGCGTCATCGCCGGTCGCGACAAAGCGGCTGTAGCCGGTGCTGACGGGATCGATGAAGACCAGATCGGTGAAATCGAGCCAGGTCTCCGCGTTCGGCTTCACCTCGGGCGAGGCGGACGGCGACAGTGCTTCGCCATCGAGCGGCAACCGCCACGGCCCGACCGCGCCGAACTGGAGCCATGCCGAGGATGCTCCGGGCCCGCCGTTGAACAGGAACGTGACGGGGCGCGTCGCACGATCGGCGCCGTCGAGTTCATAGGATGTATAGGCGATATCGGCCACCGGCTCGCCCTTGCCGTCGAACACGCGGATCGATCCGGCGGTCGCCGCGAAATTGAGGGTGCGGCCGGGAAGATCGAGCGTCTGCTTCGTGGTTGAATCCGGCGGAAGACGGTGCGGCTCGGCGGATGACGATGCATTCTGCGACGCGCTTTGTGCGCCGCCGCGTCCGCCCTTCTGTCCGGCTGCCGCCGCCACCTCTGCGCGCGGCTGCGGCGGATCGTCGGCGCGCGCAAATCCAGCGAGCGCGAAAGCCGACACCGCCAGCACCAGCGTCGCACGGCGGAGTGCCGGGATCTTCATGTTCATGATCGTTCTCCCTGCCCGGCTGCAAGAACCGGTGCGGACGGTGAGGCTAGCTCGGAATTGCGACGGTTTGGGGGATCACAGGCCCGGCCGCGCCTGAAGGGCCTGGTTAGGCATAAATCGACCCGGTTTTGTCTTCAGGCCGAGATGGCCAGTTGCCAGTCTCCTTTGAAGGGCGGTCCTCCTCGACAATCGAGGTCGAGATCGTTAGACGAGCCCGGCGGAACTTTCTCCAGCCAGCGGCCCTGCCCGGAAGCCATGACCAAGCCAGCGCGATACGACCGGATCGCCTTCGTCGCCAGCCCGAGCAGCGAGGCGCAAGCCGCCTTCGGCCAGCTCGCCAGAGATTTCGGCAATTGCGATCCGAAGGACGCCGACATCGTGGTCGCACTCGGCGGCGACGGGCTCATGCTCCAGACGCTGCATCAGCACATGCATACGGGCAAGCCGATCTACGGCATGCACCGAGGCACCGTCGGCTTCCTGATGAACGAGTACTCGACCGTCGATCTTCGGGCCCGTCTCGAGGCGGCGCAGGAATCCGAAATCCACCCGCTCCTGATGCGCGCGACCGACGCCAACGACCGCGTCCACCTGCATCACGCCATCAACGAGGTCGCCCTGTTCCGGCAGACCTACCAGGCCGCGCGCCTGCGGATCCTGATCGACGAGCGCGAGCGCATGTCCGAGTTGATCGCCGACGGCATCATGGTGGCAACGCCGGCCGGCTCGACCGCCTACAATCTATCCGCCCAGGGACCGATCCTGCCGATCAACGCCGCGCTCCTGGCGCTGACGCCGATCAGCGCCTTCCGTCCGCGACGCTGGCGCGGCGCACTGCTGCCGAACACGGCTTATGTCGTGATCGAGGTGCTGGAGGGCGACAAGCGCCCCGTGGCGGCGGTCGCCGACCACGACGAGGTGCGCGATGTTCGCCGCGTCGAGGTGCTGTCCGACAGGACCATCTCGATGCGCATGCTGTTCGACCCCGGTCACAGCCTGGAAGAACGCATTCTGCGCGAGCAATTCGGCTCCTGAGCCGCCTCGCCGGACTGCAGATCGCAACCCTTCATTAACCCCCGGCGAGATATGGTTAACGAAAGTTGACCGCTCCGGCCCGGGCTCCATGTTCCGCATCGATTTCAACAAGCTGCGTTTCCTCGTCTGCGACGACAATCCGCACATGCGCCGCATCCTGCGGACGCTGCTGCATTCCTTTGGCGCGCGTGAAGTCTACGAGGCCGAGGACGGCGCCACTGCGCTGGAAATGTACAGCCATTACGTGCCGGACATCGTCATCACCGATTGGGCGATGCCGATCTTCGACGGGCTCGAGCTGGCGCAGATGATCCGGCAGCCGGAATCCAAGGGCAATCCCTACGCGCCGATCATCATGCTGACCGGCCATTCCGAGAAACGCCGCGTCACGGTGGCGCGCGATGCCGGCGTCACCGAATTCCTGGCCAAACCGATCTCGGCCAAGGGGCTCTACCAGCGCATCCTCAACGTGGTCGCCAGTCCCCGCCCCTTCATCAAGACCAAGACCTATTTCGGCCCGGACCGGCGCCGCAACATCAACTCCGCCTATATGGGCCCCGAGCGCCGCGTCGGCGAAAAGCACGAGGTGCTGCAGCAGCCCTCGCTGCTCGACAAGGCCCGCTCCACCATCTAGCGCAACGTCTCTCACGATCGAGGCCGATACCATGGCGAAGAACAGCGCAAGAGACATCGAGATCACGGCCTTCGCCACGCATCAAATTATTACGCAGCCCAACCCGCTGCGGTCGGTCCTGCGCCGCGTCGAAGACAAGGACATGGACGATCCGGTCGGCCGCGCCGAACAGGCGCTCGCGGGCCTCGCCGGCGAGTTCAAGGACTGGATGGCGACCGAGATCAACCGGCTATCGGCCGCCTACGTCGCCATCCGACACGACGGCTTCACCAAGGACAGGCGCGACGAGTTGTTTCGCGCCGCGCACGACATCAAGGGCGATGCCGCGACCTTCGGCTATCCGGCGGCGGCGGGCATAGCCGAGAGCCTGTGCCGCGTCATCGAGCACGCGCCCGATCTCGAAAAGGTGCCGGCCGAGTTGTTCACGCACCACATCAACGCCATCCTCGCCATCGTGCACGAGAATACCAAACTCGACAGCATCAGCGTCTCCGCCGAGCTCGGCCGGCGCCTGCGCAAGGTCGCCGACGACTATCTCGCCCACGCCAACCGCGACCGCCCCGAGCATCTCGAAGTGATCCTGGCGCCCAGCATCGCGCCGGCGGGGTAGCTTTTCCCTCTCGTCATTGCGAGCGTAGCGAAGCAATCCAGACTGTTCCCGCGATGGGATTCTGGATTGCTTCGCTACGCTCGCAATGACGGAGTTTTCGGGACCGGCTCGAACTACGCCGCAATCAGCTCGCTATACACCGGATCGACCGCGTCGTCCGCGACCAGCTCGTCGCAGAACAGTCTTGCCTCTTCGCGGGCGGATTCGGTGGCGAAGCGGCGCAGCAGGACCATCAGCGGCTCCGTCGCGCCGCGGTCGGTCTCGCAATGGGTGAGCACGCGCTCGACCATGCGGCGGCGCAGCCGCGCCGCATTGTCTTCGCTGTCGACGAAGCCTTGCTCGTGGCAGGCATCGAGGGCGACCTGGAAGGCCGCAAACGTCGTCTCGGGAAGCCCGGCGCGACGGAGCAGCGCGTGCAGGCTGTTGCCGCCGCGATCGTGCAGCAGCGCGGACACGCGCGCCAGCGGCAACTCGGCGAGCTCAGCCAGCGCCGCATCGAACAGGTCGAGATTACTCGACAGCAGCGCGCGCAGAATGAGACCCGCGGTGAGCTGGCCGGTGATGCGCAGGTGCCGAACCAGACCTTCCATGTCTTCGCCGCGCGAGCGCGCTGCGATGTTCATGGTGGAGCGGTCGCGCGCCTCCGTCGCGATGCGCTCGGCGCGGTTAGCAGTCAGCCAGTTCCGGGCCACGACGAATTGAGCCAGCGTCTCCGAGAGTTTTGCCACCAGCGCGGCGCGCGTTGCGGACGGCAGATCCTCCAGCACCAGCATCGCCTCGCGGATCGCAGCGAGATGGCCGTGACGCTCGACGATGCGATCCCAGGAGAACGGCGCAAGCTCGGCATGAGGATTTTCGATCAGCTCGAGCGCTGCCGCCGCGCAGCCGACTTCGGCAATGGCGGCGCAGACCGATACCGGCAGCGCGATGCGGCGCGCGACCGCGCACTGCACCTCGTCGTTACCGGTCGCGACGATGTCGACGAGATCGGCGTCGATCAGCAGCGGAGAATGTTCGAGCACGGGCAACGCGACGGTCGGCTGGTCCGCCGACAGCGCCCGCACGATCGACGCCGGCGCCTCGGTGCTGCGCGCAAACGCCTCGGCCATCGCCTGCCGCACCAGCGGCGAGGCATCGTCGAGCAGCATCAGAAGCGCGCCTTCAGCGGCAACACGGTCGTCATGGGAAAGGTCTGAGATCAGCCAGGCCCGGGCCAGCGCCCGCGTTGCCTCGGCCCGCTCGCCAGCGGGCGCCGTCCTGATCCAATTGATGAACTGCCGAACGATCATGGTGCTTCCGGCTTACGCAACGAAGACGAAGCGGTGACGGCTTGTCACCTGCAACACAAAATAAACCACGACGCTTAACAAAGCGTTCACCATAACTGGCTGGTTTTATTGACGTTTTATTAAGGGAACAAAGGCGACCCGCACGCGCCGGGACGTGCGCAGCAGCGTTCACGCTGCGACGCGTCCGAGACACGGGGTGCGTGTTAGCTTGAGAACGTGCCGCTGCGATCGCTGAAAAGGTCAAGCGGCTGCGGCGGCCGGACGTCGGGCGTCGCCGATGCGGCCGAGGTCGCGACCGAGGTGAGCGAGGCATTGTTGCCCCACAATTTCTGCACGGTCGTCGAGACCGGCTGGGTGGTGTCGCCGGGCTGATAGATCGAGCGAAACACCGGCGTGCTCGGTGCATTGTCCGCGACCGTCATTGGCGCTGTCGCGCTGACCGGCGTCACCGCGCGTGTGTTCGGAAAGGTCTGGAGATACGCGGCATTGTCGATCAGCGGCGCGGCAGGCTGTACGCCGTTGGCGCTCGCGACCTGCGTGGTCGACGGCGTGCCGCCATACATCGCCATCGCGCTGCGGGTGGCTTTCGAATTTGCCGCGCTGGCGTAGCGTGCATCCAGCACCGAATAGACCTCGGAGACGCTGCGCGCGCGGCCGTCCTTGGCGTAGAAGATCGAGCGATTGGCGGAGGCCGCGTTGGGAAACAACCGCGCGCCGACCGCTTGCGGATTGTCCTCGGCATTGGCGATCAGTTTCGCGGCGCCGCCGACCCCCATGAAATGCGCCATGTAGAGTTCGCTGTCGGACGGCCTGCGGCCGAGCAGGCCGGTGAGCTTGAAGCTGTTCGATTGCGTCAGCGCAGCCGCCATGCTGGACGCGGCCTCCGGATCGTCGCGCAGCTTCATGATCGACCGCTTCATCGCGGGATCATCGACGGTGTAGGTGCCCGACGACGTCCTGGTGATGGCGTCGGAATAATGGCCATAGCCGAGCTGGGTGCCCGCTTCCTTCACCGTGCCGAGCCAGGTCTGGTCGATGAACTGGTAGAGCCCGTGCGCCGATGACGTAGTCGCCCCCGCCGTGGGATCGAAATCCGATTCCATCTTGGCGGTGGTCAGCATGTACTGGAAGCTGACGCCGCCGACGTTCGAAGCCTGCTTGATCGCACCGGCGACGCGTGCCCGCGACGGATCGAGAACCGCCGTCGGAGAGGCACTGGAATTGTCGACCGACATGATGAAATGCCCGCCCCGCGCGGCGTTGAGGGGCGCCGGCAATTCGGCGCCCTAATCGTCTCACCGTGGGACAGGTATGGTTAATGCGGGGTTAATCCGGGCCGGCACCTCCGCATGACGGAAGGACTACTTCTTGTACACCGCGTCCGGATCGAACAGCCTGTCTGCATCGACGAAGACGAGCCTGGCGCCGCCGTCTTCGGCCTCGACCTTGCGGTAGAAGCAGGAGCGGCGGCCAGTGTGACACGCGGCACCGATCTGCTCGACACGGAGCCAGACCGCATCCTGATCGCAATCGGTGCGGATCTCGACCACACGCTGGGTCTGACCTGAGGTCTCACCTTTTCGCCACAAGGCATTGCGCGAGCGGCTGAAGTACCAGGCCTCGCCGGTCGCGATGGTCTTGCGCAGCGCCTCGTCGTTCATGTGCGCGACCATCAGCACGTCGCCAGTGGCGACGTCGGTCGCAACGACGGTCACGAGGCCGGCCGCATCGAACCTGGGAAGGAAGGCGAGACCTTCCTCGGTTTCATGAGAGTGAGCGGACACAACGCCCTCGCCGGTCTGTTCGCGAGGTCAGCGCTGCAGGCCTCGCACCAGGGACAGAAAACGGGCCTGCTCCGCCGGATTGTCGCGGAACATGCCGGTGAAGCGGCTGGTGAAGGTGGAGGCGCCATGCTTGGCGACGCCGCGCACCGACATGCAGGTATGCTCGGCCTCGATCAGCACGGCAACGCCGCGCGGCTTGAGGATCTCGTCGATCGCCGCCGCGATCTGCGCGGTCATGTGCTCCTGGGTCTGGAGCCGGCGGGCGAAGATGTCGGTGAGGCGCGCAAGCTTCGAGAGGCCGACCACGCGTTCCACCGGCGTGTAGGCGATGTGCGCCTTGCCATAGAACGGCATCATGTGATGCTCGCATTGCGAGGTGAACTCGATGTCGCGCACAAGGACGAAATCATCATAGCCGGCGGTCTCGCCGAAGGTGCGATCGAGCACCTCGGCTGGGCACTGGTGGTAGCCCTGATAGAGTTCGTCGAAAGCCTCGACCACGCGGCGCGGCGTGTCGAGCAAACCCTCGCGGTTGGTATTCTCGCCGATATAGGCGAGCAGCGTCTTAACCGCCTGCTCGGCCTCGGCGCGCGCGGGGCGCGGCTGGTCGGCGCGGACGGCGGCTGCGAGGAATTCGGAAGGATCAAGCTCCGCCGGACGGCTCTCGGGCTGCCGGTCGGAGGGCTTGTTGGGGCGGATGGATTTGATGGTAGCGTCCATGTCTACTCCGTTCGACGGCCTTGCGGCCGGAGTGTCACCGGCAGACGGGGCGGCGAACCGCCGGACGCCTGAGAGAACAGTTTCGGCGAAAAGATCTGCAAGTTAGAACGCCGACAGCACGGTTCTGGATCACACCACTGCCGCAGCGCTGGACTGTTTTTCCGCCAGTTCCGACCCTATATAGGGCCGTGGACGGCGCACGCCAAGGCCGATCCTGCTGGACTCCATCACATGCTGAACGACATTTATAACAAGCGGATCATCGAACTGGCCGGGAATATTCCGCGGCTCGGGCGGTTGTCGGATCCCGATGCCACCGCCACCGCCCATTCCAAGCTGTGCGGCTCGACCGTCAAAATCGACCTCAAGATGGAGGGCGACAAGGTCACCGACTTCGCCCACGACGTGAAGGCCTGCGCGCTGGGACAGGCATCTTCATCCATCATGGCAAGTCAGATCGTCGGATCGACTGCGAGCGAACTCCGCGAGTTACGCGAAACTGTTCGCAGGATGCTGAAGGAGAACGGCGCGCCTCCTGAAGGCAAATGGGAAGAGATCAAGTTCCTCGAGCCGGTCCGCGACTACAAGGCGCGCCACGCCTCGACGCTCCTGACCTTCGATGCCGTGGTCGATGCCATCGGCCAGATCGAGGCGAAGGCGAAGCAGCCGGCTGCGGCGCAAGGCTGATTCCGGAGGCTGATTCTGGATGCTGATTCCGGGCTCGTCGCTGGGCCCGAATGAAATCGGCAATTCGAGGCTACTTCTGTGACGCCGCAACCGGCGTGGCCACGCTGCCCGTCGGGACCAGCGCTTCCGCCGTCTTGGTCGATTTGGCAGGCTGCTCCGGTTCCGCACCGAACCTCGCCTGGGTCTTCGGTGCAAGCTCCGCCATTGCCGGCGCCGAGATGTCGACATGCGGCAGCACATCGGCCACGAGATCCGTCGTCACGAGATTGGTGAGCTTGAGCTCGCCAGCATCGAGCTCGTGCAAATCTTCCCAGGGCGGGACGCTGAGCGCGAGCGACAGCAGATCGCCGGCACCGCCCATGTCGAACGTGTATTTGGCGAGCCGGCCGATGTCGCGCTCCACGATCATCAGGTCCTGCGCGCTGTAGCTCGCCGCCTTGGCATCATCGGCGCGATCGCCCATCCAGATCTGGTGGACCCGCACATGGGCCGCTTCCGGCACGTAGCGCTTCTTGCCGGCTAGCAGCAGGAATACGCACATGGATTCGCAATAGGCCTGAGGCGCGACCGCCGGACGAACCGTCTGCCCGCCGCGGCTCTGAACGCTGATGCCGACGGTAGTCAAAAGTCCGAGATTGCGGAAGCGCCGGCCGAGCGTGATCGCGTCGTTGACGGATCCGCCGCTGGAATCGAGCACCACGGTGGCGCCGCCGAGCTGGCGTCCGCGGGAAAACTCTTCGAAGTCCCTGGGCGTATCGGCGGTGATGATGCCGACCGCGCTGACCCAACCGCGGCAATTCGGCTCGCAGGCGACCCAGCCGAACTTCATCGGCAGCTTGCGCTCTTCGAGGGCAGCACCGGCCCGGGCCGACGACCCGAGGGTCGCGACGGCGCCAGCCAACACGACTCCACAAGCAGCGGTTCCCACCAGCAACCAGCCGCGAAGTTTGAGCGCCTTCAGAAGTTTCAAACTGGTCCCTTCCCCAAGTCCCAAGCTTTAGCCCAAGCCTTACAGCGAGCCGACTCAGCCAAGCCCCGTTCTGACGTTCCAATGAGTCTCACATGAACGTCACAAAAATGGTATCCGGGGGAATACAGCTCGTCCATAGGCACTTGCTGCACTGCTCCCAAAAAGCATGCAAAATATGACGTACAAACAACAGCTTACAGTTCCCTGCACCGGAACCGCGCAGAACCTCGCCCACGATCTCAGCAAAGCGCCCATGAAGCAATCAGCCTGCGAGCACTGTCCCAATCCCGTCGCGGGCGCGCTCCGGCTTCCGCGCAAATTCGGCCGTGCGCTGATCTGGATCTACCGCCACACGCTCTCGCCGCTGGTTGGCTACAATTGCCGGCACCTGCCGACCTGCTCGGTCTATGGCGACGAGGCGATCGAAAGGTTCGGGCTGTGGGCCGGCGGCTGGATGACGCTGGCGCGCCTGCTCCGCTGCAACCCGTTCGGCACCTCGGGCATCGACAACGTGCCCCTCACCGCGCCACAGGGGGCACGCTGGTACTCGCCTTGGCGCTACGGCCGCTGGCGCGGCGTCAACGCATCCAAGACTGATGCGGCGCCTTAGGCGCCGCTACCCTGAGTGGAACCGAAATTCTCCCCTCGCGTTGATGTGATGCTCCCGCGGGAGGAAACAACAATGCGCTGGAAAATCAGCCCTCATTTTCACGTCAGGTCTAGACCGGATTCGCGGGGTGGTTCGCGAGGCCACGATCCCAGAACCCTCGACATGCTCGCCATCATCGCTCTGCTGATGCTCGTCGTCGGCTCCGGCTGGTATTTGGCGACGAGCACTGCCACGCCGCCCAGCACAACGGCATTCATCGTGCCGAGCCAGAGCGTGCACTGGTAGGGCTAGACTTCAGAGGTCCAGCACCAGCCGGTCGGCGTCCGATCCGGCGACGCAGATCATGAGAAAGCGTTCGCGCTCATAGGGCGACAGGACGCGATCGCGGTGCACGGGCTTGCCCTCGATCCAGCCGACCTTGCAGGCGCCGCAGATGCCGCCGCAGCAGGAGGTCGATATGTCGATGCCTCGTTCCTGCAAGGCGGCCAGCATGGTCTGGCCGGCGCGAACCTGGATTTCCGTCCCCGTACGCGCCAGCGACAGCACGAATGGCTTTGCGTCGGGGTCGATCACCGGCCGCGGCGCCACGAAACGCTCGATGTGAACGTTGGCTGCGGGCCAGGCTGC
Source organism: Bradyrhizobium sp. RT6a (assembly GCF_040547675.1). Taxonomy (NCBI): domain Bacteria; kingdom Pseudomonadati; phylum Pseudomonadota; class Alphaproteobacteria; order Hyphomicrobiales; family Nitrobacteraceae; genus Bradyrhizobium; species Bradyrhizobium sp. RT6a. Next base: position 657,783 of record NZ_JBEPQC010000002.1, on the reverse strand, counting down.
GGCCACGCCCTCGAACACTTCGGTCATGCCTTCGGGCCCGCAGCAGGCCACCATCGTCTGCACCTTAACCTCTCCGACCAGCGACGCCAGACCCGGACGCCCGGCGCAGGACGTGCGGTGCACGACGACATGCCCCGCTTCCATCAGCGGCGCGAGGTGTGCGGCAAGCGGCACCTCCTCGCGCACGATGAGGTGCAGCACAAAATCTGCATTGCCAATCTGCAGGAGGTGACGGGCCATCGACAGGAACGGCGTCACGCCGATGCCACCCGCGACGAACACATGGCGCGCAATGTCCGCACCCGGCTCCAGCCCGCCGCGCGGCAGTGACACGCCGATGACGTCGCCTATGCCAACCTCGTCGTGAAGCGCGCGCGAACCGCCGCGCCCATCGGCCTCGCGTTTGACCGCGATGACGTAACGTGAGTTGTCGGCGGGCTCGTTGCACAGCGAATAGGTCCGCACGAGACCGTTCGGCAGATGCAGGTCGATGTGGGCGCCAGGCTTGAACGGCGGCAGGGCCCAACGGTCGGGGTCGGCCAGCGTGAACACCTTGATCCCCGCACCGGCCCCTTCGATGCCGGCGACAACCGTCTTGATCGTCGTAATGGGCCGTACGCTCATGCCGCGTTCCGCACGGTGTCGCCGACCCTGACGATGCCGCCTTGCAGTATCCTGCAGTTCAGGCCCGAGCGGTTGATGAGCGGATCGAAGATCGCCTTGCCGGTGATCTCCTCGATATGCCGGCATGGAATCGATAATCGGGTTGCTTCCAGCAAGGTCTCACCTAACCAGAAGCGGCGGCCGACCAGATGATTCAACGGCGCGCCCTCGACCGTCACGTTGCGGCGATGCTCTTCGGGACCGAGTTCGATTCCCGCGTCGCGCTTGAGCGCGATCAAGGTTTCGAGCTCGAACAGGGTGACCTGCCGGCCCTCCTCGGGCTTGTGCGAATAAAATCCTTCCTCGCGCCCGATCATGTAGCGGTCGCCCTCGATTCCTTGGCCGGCGACGAGAACGAGCTGCTCCATCGCGCGCATTGGCAGGAACGCGCGTGGGGCGAGATGGAGGAAGCGGACCAAACCAGTCCAACCGAGGCGTGCTGTGGTATCAGCCGAGCCGGCGTCTATCTCATCGAGCATGACAAAATCCTTGTGAGAGCGATGGCGCGCCGCCAGCAGCGGCGCGCCGCGGGATCAGGTCAGTTCCTTGTTCGCCATTTCCGGCGCGAACATGGTCGCGGTCGCCGTGATGGCGGCGCAGCCAATCAGCAGCAGCGAAACCGGCCAGGTGGCGCCGCCACTCCAGGCCATCAGAGCCGCCGCAATCAGCGGCGTCAATCCGCCACTGATGGCCGCCCCGACCTGAAACCCGAGCGAGGCGCCGCTATAGCGCAGCCGCGCGGAAAACAGCTCGGAGTACCAGGGCGCGCCGATACCGAACATCACCATCTGCCCGAAAGTAATCGCGACCACGATGGTGCAGATGACGATGGTGGGATCGCGGGTGTTGAGCAGCCAGAACAGCGGAAAGGCAAACAGCGCCGAAAACAGACAGCTTGCATAGAACATCTTTTTGCGGCCGACGATGTCGGACAGCCAACCGAACAGCGGAATCGCGAGCAGCGCGACCAGCGATGCCGCGAAGGCGCCGTTCAACACCACCGTACGAGACAAGCCAAGATTCGCCGTGGCATAGGACATCACGAACACGCCGCCGATGCTGGCGTAGGCGATCTCCGAGATTTTCAGCCCGACCGCGGTAAAGAAAGGCCGGCGGTGATGCCTGAAGATCTCGACCAGCGGCAGACTTGCGACCTCCTTTTTGGCCTGGACCTGACGGAAGGCCACGGTCTCTTCCATATTGAGGCGGATGTAGAGACCGACGCCGACCAGCAAGATCGAGATCAGGAACGGAATGCGCCAGCCATAGGACATGAACTCACTTTCCGGCAGGCTCGCCACCAGCGCAAACATGCCGATCGCGGCGAGATTGCCGATGGGATTGCCGACCTGCACCATGCTGCCGAGCAGACCGCGGCGGTGCGTCGGGCAATTCTCCACCACCATCAACACCGCACCACCCCATTCGCCGCCGAGGCCAATGCCCTGAAGGAATCGCAGCCCAATCAAGAGCAGCGGCGCGGCGATCCCGATCTGCTGATAGGTCGGAAGCAGGCCGATCAGGAAGGTGCCGATGCCCATCACCATGATCGTGATCGCGAGCATCGCCTTGCGGCCCACCCGGTCGCCGTAGTGACCGAAGATCGCGGCGCCAAGCGGTCGCGCCAGAAAGCCGACCGCATAAGTGCCGAAGGCCGCGATGGTGGCGAGCGTGGGATTGCCGGCAGCGAAGAAGACCTTGTTGAAGACCAGCGCGGTCGCCGTGCCGTAGATGAGGAAGTCGTACCATTCGACGGCGGTGCCGATCACGCTCGACCACACGATCCGCCGCAAGCTCGCCGCCTCGTCCGGCGCTACGTTCAGGGTTACGTCGTCTGCTACGGTCATCGATGTCTCCAAAAAGTACCGGCGCCAGGGGAAGCAGTTGGTTCTGTCCGCGGAGCCCATCGGCAGCCCGGACGGTAAAAATCGATCATGTTTACTGCTGGAAATCAACGGCGCGGAACGCGGCAAATGCCGTGCGGAGCGGCAAAACACACTTACTGCACCGTTTTTGAGCTATTTTACGCGATATTCCAGAGCCTCTGCTTACAATATCCGCGCCCTTGCTCTAAATTTCTGCGCATGAGTTTTCCTTTGGAATACACTTGCACGCTGGCGGAAGCGACAGCGCCCCCCGACGGACTGGCAGTCGGGCGACATCTGTTGCAAAAGAGACATCAGCAGTTCGGGAGACTCATGCGTGCTTGATGTCAGCAAAGCGGCAGCCGTCGGGGCCAATATTCGCCAGGCGCGGATCGCCAAGGGCCTGACACTGGACCAGCTTGCCAGGCAGAGTGATCTCACGCGCGGCTATATCTCGCTGGTCGAACGCGACCTGAAGATCCCTTCGCTCGCCGCCCTGCTGCGGATGGCAGCCGCGCTCGAGGTCAACGTCGCGACTTTCTTCGACCCGAACGCCGAGCCGGCGCCGCGCTACACGCTGTTCCGCCGTGAAGGCGGCAACGTCCCGCTGTTTCAGGACACCTTTGGCGTGGTACCACTGGCAACCGGCCGCACCCGCAAGATGATGGAGCCGTTCCTCCTGAGCCCGCCGCACAAATCGGCGACGCGCGCCTCGCATGCGGGTGAGGAGTTGCTGTTTGTCATCAACGGCAAGATCGCGATCAAGCTCGACGGCGAAGAACTCGTCCTCGGCAAGGGCGATTGCCTATATTTTTCAGGCGAGACACCACACGAGGTCAGGAGCCTCGGCCGGCAGAAGGCGGAGGTCCTGGTCGTCGTCGCCCAGAGCCCGGCGGCATAACGCCGGGCCTGGCACCAGGCTTAACGGGACCAGAAAAAGCGCCCGGGCGGCGGGACCGGCTCGGGCGGACGTGGCCGCTTCGGACGCGGCGGTTTCGGCGACGGCTCGGCGGACGAGGTGGTCTCCGCGCCCGGCGCCGTCTCGCTTCCCGGCACCTTCACCGACAGCAGCAAGTTCGACTCGTGCATCCGCCAGCGGTAGCCGACGCCGAAATCGATTGGCTGGGCGCGCGTGAACAGCGCGGCGTAGCGTTCCTGGTAGCGGCCGGGAAATTCGCCGATGGGTCCGAGATAGCGGCCGAACGGGAAGAACCGCCATTGCCGCGTATTGTAGTTCGAAAGCGGAATGCCGGAATCGTCCTGGACGATGGTCGCGCTGTTGGCGAGCAACCAGTCGCGCGCGACGGTGAAGTTGCCGGAGTGCAGCAGATAGGACGCACTCTTGATCAGGCTGTTGCCTGGGCCGAGCGTCTCGCAGAATTTCAGGAAGCCGGCGGCGCGCGCACCTGAATTGGAGAGATCGGTCGAGAAATAGTACAGCGTGCGTGCCTCGCCGTCGGGGCCGGCGAAGGTGATACGGGCGCCGCGCGTCGCGTTCGGTCCGGGATTGTCGTTGCCGACATGCACGCCGCCCTTGTCGTCGAGTGCGATCATCTCGACATTGCGGATGGTCTTGCCGGAACGGACGAGGAAGACATAGAGGATCGGCAAGGTGCCGTTGACCTGGTTGGTGTGCAGGTCGACCTTCATCTGCTTGGTGATGAAGAAGGAAAAACTCAGGATCGAGCCGAGCGAGCGCTCGACGTTGTAGAGCGCGGCGCCGACCGAACCGCGCGGCAATCGCGTCAGGTCAGCCACCGCACCGACCGGCTCCAGCGCGCCGAGCACGTAAGTGCTGGCCTTGGGATAGAAGGCGTTGGCGTAGAGGAAGTCGGGACCGCTGAACAAATAAAACATGGTCGGCCTGGGCGCGGCCAGATTGACGTCAGCCCAGTTGCGGATTTTCGCGAGCTGGCGCTGCTCGAGCTGGGCGAAGGCGCCGTCGAAGAACTTTGCGTGGCGTTGCCAGCCCGGGTCTTTTGTGAGCGGCACCAGCGGCGAATCCGCCGAAGGCTGCATGCCCGCGAGGAAGCGCGCGGTGTCGTTGAAGGTTGCCTCGGCGGCACGTGCAGACGAGACGGCCGCAGCCAGCAAGGCGAGAGCGACGGCCGCAATTCTCATGGGTCGAAACATGTCTATTCGCGATGTGATGAAGTGCCAGCGGCGACCGGCCGCCTGCGGAAAACAGCATAAATCAACAGGCCCGAGACCATGACGAGCATCCCCGACAGCGATTGCACGGGCCGCTCGGTCAACAAATAGTACATCATGAACCCGGTCACGAGCAGGAAAACGAGCGGCGTGAACGGGTATCCCCAGGCACGATAGGGCCGCGGCAAATCGGGATCCGTGATGCGCAGCTTGATGACGCCGGCGACCGTGAAGAACGAGCAGAACAGCAGTGCGAACTGGATGAAGTCGAGCACGGCCTCGAAGCTGCGCGTGAACAGCAGCAGATTGGCGACGGCGAGCTGAAACAGGATGGCATAGGCCGGCGCGCCACGCACCGAGCGCTTCGAGAACACGCGCAGCGCCGGAATATCCTCCCCCATCGTCATCATCACGCGCGGGCCGATCCACATCATCGCGCTGATCGAGGAGATCAGGCCGAAACAGATCATCGCGCCGACGATCCGGCCGCCGAGATTGCCGAAGATCGCGCTGCCGGCGACGCTGGCGACGTCGAGCTGACCCGCGAGCGCGCCGACCGGCGTTGAATGGAGAAACACCGCATTCAGCGCAACGTACAGCACGAGCACGATCAGCGTGCCCGCGAGCAGCGCACGCGGCAGGTCCCGCTGCGGCATGTTCATCTCGCCGATGATGTACGTTGCGGCATTCCAGCCCGAGAACGAATACATCACGAATACGAGCCCGATCGCAAAGGGCGCGCTGACGATATGCGCGAGATCGCCCGCCTGCGGCGTGAAGGCGATCGGCTGCGGTACGCCGACGATAAAGCCGGCAACCAGGAAGGCAACGATCAGCACGACCTTCAGGATGGTCGAGATCAACTGGAAGGTCGAGGAGTGCCTGACGCCGGTCAATTGCACGAGCGAGACCAGCCACACCACGGCGATGGCAAGCGGGATCGGCGGCACACCCGGGACGACCGATTTGGCGTATTCGCCAAAGGCCATCGCGGCGAGCGCGACGGGTGCTGCAAAACCAACCGTCGCCGACACCCAGCCGGCGAGAAAGCCGAAGGCGGGATGATAGGCGCGGCCCAGGAAATTGTATTCGCCGCTTGAGCGCGGAAACATCGCGCCGAGCTCGCTGTAGGAGAATACCCCGCACAGCGCGACGATGCCGCCGACGGTCCACAGCAAGAGGATCGAGAAGCCTGAGGGAATGTCCTTGACCTGGAAGCCGAGGCTGGTGAAAACGCCGACCCCGATCATGTCGGCCACGACAATGGCGGTTGCGACCAGAACGGAGACCCCCGACCCGCTTCCGGTCAGCCGGCCGGTCCAGGGTGCAGTACCCGCATCTGATGCCGTCATCGCCGTCCTCAACCTCAGGCCTCACGCCTCGTGGGAAGCATCGTGCAGTTCGGTCCAATCAATTCAAGCAGGGTTAACAAGGGTTAAATGAGGCGGTCAAAATCGGTATTGAAGCACCATTATTGCACGGTCCGGGGCAATAAAGCTTCGCAAACACCGGGACATCCCGTCTCCTTCCCCCACAATCAGGACACGATTGCGTGGTCCCTTTGAGCGTTCCGGATGTGGGGAAGTTTCTCCGGACACTTAACGTCGCCTAAACGCCCATCGGCTCAATTGCCTTAATGACTGCCGATGGACTTGTGGTCATGACTTGGGGTCATGGGTGAATGGTCGGGGCCGTTCCGAAACCGAGAGCTGACATCCGCGCCGACCGGACGACGTCCGGCGCGCGCGGTCGTGCGCTCCGGATCGCCCTGATCTCAGCCTTGGTGCCGTTGTCGCTGACCCTGGTTCAATGCGGCAAGGCGCCCAATCCGGCAGCGCTCGCGGCGAACTCGCAGGCCAACGTCCAGGGCAACGCCCAAACCAACGTCCAGGTCGTTGCGAAGACAAACCAGCAAGTCGCAAGCAACGACACGTTCGAGGATCGCTTCCCGGCCCCCCAGTTCAGGGAGCGATTCCCATCCGCCAGCGAGGCTTTTCTGCAACGGCAGATGTCGGACTTCGCACCCAAGCGCGCCGTGCAGCCACAGCCGGAGCAGGCGCCTTACAAGGTCGCTTCGCTCGCGCCGCAGATCCCCTACCAGCCTCCGCCCCGCGAGGACCTGACAACGCTCGTCAGCATGAAGTCGTCAGCCTTCCCCTATTTCGGCAACAACCCCGCCTCCGACGCGCCGTTCCTCAACATCTCCAAGGGCGACCGACGCGGCCACCGCAGCTATTCCGGACGCGTGTTCTGGCAGGACGAGACCTACAACGATAATCGCGTTCTGATGCACGTGCCCGAACATTTCGACGTGCGGAAGCCAGGCGTGATCGTGGTGTTCTTCCACGGCAATGGCGCGACGCTGGAGCGCGACGTGCGCGACCGCCAGCTGGTGCCGCAGCAGGTCACCGATTCCGGCGCCAACGCCATCCTGCTTGCGCCGCAGATGGCGGTTGACGCCGCCGATTCCAGCGCCGGCAAGTTCTGGCAAGCCGGCGGCCTCAAGCGCTTCATCGACGAGTCGGCGAACCATCTGGCCCGGCTCACTGGCGATCCCAACAGCGCCCGCGCCTTCGCCAATATGCCGGTCGTGATCGTGGGCTACAGCGGCGGCTTCCTGCCGACCGCCTGGAGCCTCGAGGTTGGTGGCATCAGCGATCGCGTCCGCGGCGTCGTGTTGCTCGACGCCGTCTATGGCGAGATGGACAAGTTCGCCTCATGGATCGAGAGCCACCGCTCCGGCTTCTTCGTCAGCTCCTACACCCGCTACACCGCGCGGCGCGACCGCGAACTGATGAGCACGCTGCGGCAGAAAGGCATCACCGTCTCCGAAGACATGGACGGCCCCTTACGTCCCGGCAGCGTGGTGTTCGTCGAAACCGGCGACGGCATCACCCATCGCGACTATGTGACCCGAGCGTGGACGCGGGACCCGCTCAAGGACGTCCTGGTCAAGATGTCGGCGACGCCATCACTCGCGCTCACGCGCGTGGCCTCCACCAATCCATCCGCGTCGAGCCGGTAGCGTATTGCGCCGGCCAGCATTTGGCTGCACGTCCCGCAATTCTCACAGGCCTTGATCAAAATCTGATGTTGATGGCCGACGGTCCCGGGGCCGGGATTGCTTCCACTGGCAACAATCATACTTTGCCGGCCAAGTTGTATTTGGGATTCTGCGGGGACATGCAGTGCGTCAGGGACTCTACAAGGTCGACTTCCACACGGTTCACGGCACCGGTTGCGGCGTCGTCTATGTGACGGAGGGCAAGATGCGCGGCGGCAATTCCGCTTTCGCGTTCATCGGCACCTGCACGGGCGAAGGCGACAGCATCAAGGTCAAGATCTCGACCGAGCGCTACAATGACGACCAGTCCTTCAAGGCGCTGTTCGGTCTCGACCGGATCACGCTGACGCTCGCGGGACGGGAGGATGGCGACACCGCGGAATTCGAAGGCACCGCACTGCAACTGCCGGGCGTTGCCTTCAGGGCCGTGTTGAGCCGGGTCAGCGAAACCGCCCGGCTCCCAGACTTTGCGATCTGCCTCAGGTTTTTGGCAGCTTCGGAATGCTTTCGGCAAAGCCGTTGAAACAAGCCAGCCGCTCGTCCTCTTCCTTGAAGAAACGGCAATCGGCGTAGCCTTTGGCCTTCGGCGGCTTCGGTTTCGGTGTCGGCGCGATCACGGCGTCGTAGCAATTGAGCCGGTCCTTGGTGCCGTCATCGAGGTCGAGGCAAGCCTGGAGCCGCGCCGCGATCGATTGGGGCTTGCCCTTCGGCGCCGCAGCCGGCTTGGCCGCAGCCTCCTTGCTGCCCTTGGGCTTGACCTGCACCAACGGCTTGTCCCCGATCATTGGTGGCTTGTCGGCTTGCGCGAAAGCGGAAGCTGAATAGAGCACCGCGGCAACCGCCAGAATCATCCTCATTTCAGTCAACCCTCTTTGGTCCCCATGACCGGCCTTCTAGCCTCCCGGCGCGCGGTTTGCCAAGCACCTTGCGCACACGGACACGCTTCCGTTCAGGCCGGGGCGGCAGTTGCCGGCCGGGGCCGGGTCAGGACCACCAGGATCAGCGCCAGCACGACAAAACCGACCGCGACGAAGCCGAGCGTATGCAGGAGCTCGCGGGCGAACAGCAGTCCGCCGACGGCAGAGCCGACCGCCTGGCCGATATAGAGGACGGAGGTGTTCAGTGCGACGGTCGCCGATGCCAGCGACGGTGCGGCCGAGACCAGCCGCACCTGCTGCATGGAATTGGTCGAGGCAAAGCCGAGGCCCCAGATCGCGACCGCACCCGCCATCAACGCGAGCGTGCCGGCGCCGAGCGCCCAGCCCGTGATTCCTGCAAGCAGCAGGCAGGTGAACAACAGCGAGGTGCGATAGGGTCCCGAGGTGTCGACGATGCGGGTCGCGATGACAACGCCGAGGAAGCCGCAGACGCCATAGAGAGCGAACACCAGGCCGATCGCATCGGGCCCTGCGCCGGTCAGCTTGTTGAGCAGCGGCCCCATGAAGGTGAATACCACGAACTGCCCGGACATCTGCAACATCGTGATCGCAAGCAGAAGCAGGATCGTCCTGTTGCGACCAACCGAGCTCCAGGTCTTCAGATCCACCGGCGTCCCCTTCAAGCCCGCCGGCAGCCGCATCAGCAACAGCAGCAAGCTGACGCAACCAAGGGCGCCGATCCCGCCATAGGCCGCGCGCCAGCCATAGCGGCTGGCGATGAAGGTGATCAGCGGCAGGCCGACGGCGGCAGCGAGCGACCAGCCGAGAAAGATGTAGGCAATCGTGCTGCCGCGACGTTCCACCGGCACGATCAGCGCCGCCGTGCCGGCGGCCTGCGGCGTGTAGAGCGCGCCGACCGCGAGCATCACTAGGCGGATGACGAGGAGGCTTGCATAGTCGGGCGCAAAGGCTGAGGCCAGATTGCCAAAAGCGAGCACCGCCAGCGTCGTGGCGAGCAGCGTCCGGCGCTCGATCCGGCTGGTGAGCCAGGCCGTCAGCGGCGAGCCGATGCACAGGATGATGGCGCCGAAGGTGATCAGGAGCCCGGCCGCATGGATGCTGACGTCGAGCCCCATCGCCAATTCGGGCAGCATGCCGGCCGGTGCCAAGACCGAGCAGCCGGTGACGAGATTTCCGAGCATCAGGGCGGTTGGCGCGAAGCGGCCGACGCGTGCATTTTCCATGCAAACGCATGTAGAGCCGCCTTGCGACCAGTTAAAGGGCGTTGCCCGGAATAGTTCGTGCAGCGCCCCCGCTTTTGCGCGCCGGTTTCTTGGAAATGCCGGATTGCGCAGGCCGAATCGCCTGATATATCGCTCGTTCCCGCTTACCTGCGCTCGTTCGCAGGAGTGAGCCTCAGGAGACATGCCATGACCGACCAGCCCAACGACCAATCCAAGGACCCATCCAAGTCCGAGCAGCCCAAATCCGAATCCGGCTTCCAGTACAGCCTCAGCAATTTGAGGCCCGTGACCCCGCCGGAAAAAATCACCCTTACCTTCCCGGACGGCGCCCGGCGCGAATACGCCAAGAGCATCACCGGCCTCGAACTCGCCAAAGGCATTTCGCCGTCGCTGGCCAAGCGCACGGTCGCGATGGCGCTCGACGGCGTGGTCTCCGACCTCGACGATCCCATCGAAGCCGATGCCAGGATCGAGCTGATCAACCGCGACGATCCGCGCGCGCTCGAGCTGATCCGCCATGACTGCGCCCACGTGCTTGCCGAAGCCGTGCAGACGCTGTGGCCGGGCACCCAGGTCACCATCGGCCCCGTGATCGAGAACGGCTTCTATTACGATTTCTTCCGCAACGAGCCGTTCACGCCGGAAGACTTTGCCGCGATCGAGAAAAAGATGCGCGAGCTCATCGCGCGCGACAAACCTTTCACGAAGGAGGTTTGGGATCGCGAAAAGACAAAACAGGTGTTCCGCGACAAGGGCGAGGCATTCAAGGTCGAGCTGGTCGACGCCATTCCCGGCAATGAGCCGATCAAGATCTATTACCAGGGCGACTGGTTCGATCTCTGCCGCGGCCCGCACATGACCTCGACCGGCAAGGTCGGCAACGCCTTCAAACTGATGAAAGTGGCCGGCGCGTATTGGCGCGGCGACAGCAACAACCCGATGCTGACCCGCATCTACGGCACGGCATTCGCCAAGCAGGAGGACCTCGACGCTTATCTGAAGCAGATCGAGGAAGCGGAAAAGCGCGACCATCGCAAGCTCGGGCGCGAGCTCGATCTCTTCCACTTCCAGGAGGAAGGCCCGGGCGTCGTGTTCTGGCACGCCAAGGGCTGGACCATCTTCCAGCAGCTGATCGCCTATATGCGGCGGCGCCTGGCCGGTGACTATAGCGAGGTCAACGCCCCGCAGATCCTCGACAAGTCGCTGTGGGAGACCTCCGGCCATTGGGGCTGGTATCGCGAGAACATGTTCGCGGCGCAGTCGGCCGGCGAGGAGGCCGAGGACAAGCGCTGGTTCGCGCTGAAGCCGATGAACTGCCCGGGCCACGTGCAGATCTTCAAGCATGGCCTGAAGAGCTACCGCGACCTGCCGCTGCGGCTCGCCGAGTTCGGCGTGGTGCACCGCTACGAGCCGTCCGGCGCGATGCACGGATTGATGCGCGTGCGCGGCTTCACCCAGGACGACGCGCACATCTTCTGCATGGAGGATCAGCTCGCCGACGAGTGCCTGAAGATCAACGAACTGATCCTGTCGACCTACGCCGATTTCGGCTTCACCGGCGACCTCACGGTGAAGCTGTCGACCCGCCCGGAGAAACGCGTCGGCACCGACGCGATGTGGGATCACGCCGAGCGCGTGATGGCGACGGTGCTGCGCGAGATCCAGTCGCAGAACAATCACATCAAGACCGAGATCAATCCGGGCGAAGGCGCCTTCTACGGACCGAAGTTCGAATATGTACTGCGCGACGCCATCGGCCGCGACTGGCAATGCGGCACCACGCAGGTCGACTTCAACCTGCCGGAACGGTTCGGTGCGTTCTACATCGACCACGACAGCAGCAAGAAGCCGCCGGTGATGGTGCACCGCGCGATCTGCGGTTCGATGGAGCGCTTCATCGGCATCCTGATCGAGCACTATGCCGGCAACTTCCCGCTCTGGCTGTCGCCGGTGCAGGTGGTGGTCACCACCATCACGTCGGAAGCCGACGAGTATGCCAAGCAGGTGTTGGAGCAAGTCCGGCGTGCGGGACTTCGGGCCGAGATCGACCTGCGCAACGAAAAGATCAACTACAAGGTCCGCGAGCATTCGCTGGCCAAAATTCCAGCACTGCTCGTGGTCGGCAAGAAAGAGGCCGAGACGCAGTCGGTCTCGATCCGCCGGCTCGGCAGCGACGGGCAGAACGTGATGACAACGGCGGAGGCCATCGCCGCCCTCGTCGACGAGGCGACCCCGCCGGATGTTAAGCGGGCGCGCGGCGCGGCCTGACATCTGAAATCGGTCTAAACTCGCTTTCGGTTGCGGGCGTGCATTCCTATGTGGGGACTGCACGCCCGACGACCAGCCGAAGAGGAAACCGCAGTGCCCGACGCCATCGAACTCCTGAAGACCCGCCGCTCGGTCAAGCCGCGCGAGATGTCCGGTCCCGGCCCCTCCCCGGCCGAGCTCGAGACCATCCTCACCATCGGCGCGCGCGTGCCCGACCATGGCAAGCTTGCGCCCTGGCGCTTCATCATTTTCGAGGGCGATGCGCGCCAGCGCGCGGGCGAGGTGATCGCGAAGGTGTTCGCCCGGAAGAATCCCGGCGCGCCGGCGGCCGACGTCGAGACCGAGCGCAAACGCCTCACGGATGCGCCGCTGGTGATCGGCATCGTCAGCTTCACCAAGCCGCATCCGAAGGTGCCGGCCTTCGAGCAGGAATTGTCCGCCGGTGCCAGCGTCATGAACATCGTCACGGCCGCGACCGCGCTCGGCTACGGCGCCTGCTGGCTGACCGGCTGGTTCTCGTTCGATCGCGACGTGCTGGATGGCCTCGGCCTCAAGCCGGACGAGAAACTCGCCGGCTTCGTCCATATCGGGAAGCCGACCAGGCCGAGCGAAGACCGTCCGCGACCGGTCCTTTCTGAAATCGTGACGCGATTTTAATCGAAGGCGTGTTGACGCCTTCGACGTCTTGCGGCTTTGATCCCGGCCAGGAAGGAAGCCCGGATGAAGCGTCGTGAATTTCTGGTCGGAGCCGCGCTGCTGGCCGGCACGATGGCGCGGGCGCGCGCTGCAGACACCCCTGCTCCGTCGTCCGACGGACTCGACCGCATCACAGCGTATTTCGACAACGAGGTGACGAGCGGCCGGCTGCCGGGCGCCGTGGTGCTAGTCCAGCAGCACGGCACGCCGGTCTATCTGAAGACTTTCGGCGTGCGCGACACCAGGACGGGCCTCGCGATGACGCCCGATACGATCTTCGCCATCCACTCCATGACCAAGCCGGTCACGTGCCTTGGCGCGATGATGCTGATCGACGAGGGCAAGCTCGCGCTCACCGACCCCGTGTCGAAATACATTCCCCTCTTTGCCGACACCAAGGTGGGCCTGGAGGTCACCAACCCCGACGGCACCTTGCATCTGGATCTCGTGGCCCCGATCCGTCCCGTCAACATCGAGGATCTGCTGCGGCACACCTCCGGCATCAGCTACGATTATATCGGCGGCAAATGGGTCGAGCAGGCCTACAAGGCCGCCAACATCTTCGAAGGTCAGTTCAACAACAGGGAATTCGCCCAACGAATCGCAAAGCTGCCGCTGGCGCGGCAGCCGGGAACGCTGTGGCGCTACGGTCATTCCACCGACGTGCTCGGCAGCGTCATCGAGATCATCTCGGGCCAGACGCTGTACGCATTCCTCAAGCAGCGCATCTTCGATCCGCTCGGCATGACCAGCACCAAGTTCGCGCTGGCGACAGAGGACGAGCTCGCGCGGATGGCGCGGCCGCTGCCGAACGACAAGATCCTGCTCGCCGGCGAGCGCGACCGCCTCGACCATCCCGAATGGCAGTCCGGCGGCGGCGGGCTGCTCTCGACGATCACCGACTATCAGCGCTTCTCGCAGATGCTGCTCAATGGCGGCGAGTTCGACGGCAAGCGCTATCTGAGCCCCGCCGCGTTCAAGGCCATGACGACCGATCACGTCGGGCCGGGCTCGGGCGTCGGACGCGATTACTTCTATTTTCCGGGCGACGGCTTCGGCTATGGCTATGGCCTCGCGGTGCGGACCGATGCCGGCAACGCCAAACCACCGGCGCCGGGCTCGCTCGGCGAGTTGAAATGGGACAGTGGCAGCGGCACCTATTTCGGCGTCGATCCCAAGCTCGACATGGTCTACCTGCTGATGCAGCAGACCCAGAACGAGCGCAGCCGCATCACGCCCGCCTTCAAGGCGCTGGTCTACGATTGCTACCCGCCCGAGCTACGCCGCCCGTGACGCGTGCTGGCCAAAATCGGCGAGCAGCCTTGCGATCTCGGCGGCGGGCCGCGCCGCGCTGAACAAGAAGCCCTGGACTTCGTTACAGCCTTCGGCGCGCAACCACGCGAGCTGATCCTCGGTCTCGACGCCTTCCGCGGTCGTGGTGATGTTGAGGCTGCGGCCAAGCCCCGAGATCGCGCGAACGATCGCGACGCAATCGGGCCGCCCTGCCAGATCCTTGACGAAGGAGCGGTCGATCTTGATCTTGTCGAAGGGGAAGCTGCGGAGATAGCTGAGGCTGGAATAGCCGGTGCCGAAATCATCCATGGAGATGCTGACGCCGAGCTCGCGCAACTGGTGCAGAATGGCGAGATTGGCATCGGTCTCGGCCAGGAAGATCGACTCGGTGATCTCAAGCTCGAGCCGCTTCGGCGACAGACCGGACTGCGCCAGGGCCGAGATCACGACCTGAACCAGATTGCGGCTGCGGAACTGCGCCGGCGACAGATTGACCGCGACCTTGACCTCGACAGGCCATTTCACCGCTTCAGAGCAGGCCTCGCGCAGCACCCACTCACCGAGTTGGGTGATCAGGCCGATGTCCTCGGCGACCGGAATGAACTCCGCCGGCGAGATCATGCCCTTGTCGGGGTGATGCCAGCGCAGCAGCGACTCGAAGCCGGAGATGCGGTCGGAGGCGATCGATACCAGCGGCTGGTAGTGCAGCTCGAATTCGCCATTCGCAAACGCGCGGCGCAGATCGAGCTCCATGTCACGGCGCTTCTGCGCCTGCAGATCCATCTCGCGCTCGAAGAAATGATGCACGCCGCCGCCGTCAGACTTCGCCCGGTACAACGCCATATCGGCGTTGCGCATCAACTCTTCCGACGTCGTACCGTCGCCCGGCGACAGGGCGATGCCGATGCTGGCGCCGATCACCATCTCCTGCCCGTCGATCTCATAGGACGCCTTCAGCATGTCGATCAGCAAGCCCGCGCAGGCGCTGGCCTCGTTGGGCGAGACGTCGGCCGCCAGGATCACCGCGAACTCGTCGCCGCCGAGCCGGGCCGCGAGATTGGCGCCCCGGACCGCGGTGCTCAAACGGGCCGCAACCTCCTTCAACAGGCGATCGCCCACCGGATGACCGAAGGAATCGTTGATGTTCTTGAACAGGTCCAGATCGATGTAGAGCACGCCGACCCGCTTTCCGGCGGCCTGGTCGAGCGCCTGCTTCAGGCGCTCCTGGAAATATTCGCGGTTCGGCAGATCGGTGAGCCCGTCATGGTGCGCCATGTGGGCGATCCGCGCCTCGGCCTTGCGCCGTTCGGTGATGTCGACCACCGCGACCAGATAGCCGTCGCGATCGTCGAAGGCGACGCGGCGGCCGAAGGTCAGCACCTCGATCTCGCTGCCGTCGGCACGCAGATGCCGCCAGTTGCGCGAGGAGTGATAGGCGTCGCCGATGCGTTCGAGCGCCTCGGCATGGCTGTCCCACTCGTCCTGCGGCCAGATCTCGTGCAGTTTCATGCGCAGGAAGGTGGCGCGGCTGTAGCCGTAATGCTGGACCGCGGCGTCGTTGACGCTGAGAAACTGCTTGCTCGCGGCGTCGAACACCCACATCGGCATCGGGTTGTTGTCGAACAGCAGGCGGAACGAGGCGTCGCGCCGCTTCAACACTGTGACATCCGAAATCGTCAGCGAGACCACGTCGGCAAACGCGGTGGCGCTCAGCCGGAGATGCCGTCCATCGCTCTCGATCTCGAGCTGCTCGCCGCGACCGCCGGAGACGGCCTTGAGCAGGAATTCCAGGACTTCAACCGAGGCCAGCAACGTGTCTCCCTCGCCGATCCGGCGCCACAACAAGTCCGCGCCTTCGGCCTTCAGCAGCAGGCCCGCACTCCTGTTGTGGTGCACGATCTGGAGATCGAACGGCTCGCCACCCGCGTCGCGCAGCGTCGCCAGCGAGACCACCGCGTCGTTGGTCGACGCGAAGATCGCGTCCAGGAGATTGTATTGCGCGCCGCGTTCGTTGATGTAGGCGCCGACCAGCGTCGCGCCCCAGCGCGAGGCGGTCGGCAGCGCCAGCACATCGTAGGTCCTGACCATGCCGTCGCGCACGCAATGTGCGCTCGCCTGGTGCGGCCGGCCTTTGGCGAGCGCGCTCGCCGCGGCTTCCGACAGCGCGGTGGCGCAATCGGGCGAGAGCGCGGCGACCGGGATGTCCCAACGCTCTTCGCCGAGCCATTTCTGCACGTAGCGTCCGCTGCGCGACAGTTCGAGCGCGCCATCGCCCTTGAGCAGCGCGATGTGGTCGGCGAGCCGTCCCAGGCTGCCGAGCATCACGTCCTCGTAGCGCGGCAGCCGCTCGCCCGGCTTCAACGCGGCACGCCATTTGCGCTGAAGCACCGGGATGTCGTCGAACATTTCGGCGGCCGGTTTTCCCGACACTTTCTTCGCGGCACTCATGGCAGTCCCCAACGCACTTTCCCGTCGCATCCAATGCAGCCGCGCTTAACGGCGTGTAAAGAGCGCGCGAGTGCGGGTTCCGTTCAGCGATTATGACAGTTTAAAGTCGGGCGTTGGTTAGTGGGCGTTAGAGACTATGACGGTTGTGCGAAGGCGTTGCGTAGGAGGCGCGTGAGACCGAAGCTTTGGCGCACCGCTGCATCAGCATCGTCATTGCGAGCGCAGCGACGCAATCCAGACTGCCCACGCGGAATGACTCTGGATTGCTTCGCTGCGCTCGCAATGACGGAGCGTAGGCAAGAGCGTCGCTCTTAAATTCACATCTCGCTTGTAGGCACACCTTCGCATCCTCGCGGCGTGTTCGCCCGAGCTTTGCTTCGTCGTCTCACCCTCAATTGAAAGAGGGCGCAGGGAAGACCGGGTGCCGGCTGGCACCCGCGGTCCACTGTGCGAAATTGTCGTTAGAACATTGCACAGCGGCATACAGGTGAAGCCAAAACATCCGGCCTTCCCTGCGCAGTGGTTTTACGGCTTATGTCGCGCTCTCCCCGGGGAGCGATGCACTATTGCCCCCGTCGCCTTGCGGATCGCTGATGCGTGTGCCCGGTTGGGCAATCCACATCGCCGCAACGCTTGGCGCACAGACCCCGGGCGCCAGGACCACACGATTTTGCCGTACGCCGATCACACCGGTCGTGTGCGCGACACTTTCGCTCACGGTTGCCCGCCCTGCGAAGCCCTTCGCGCCGATGTGGCTAACGTCCACCGCCGTCCGGCCCGCGTTCGTGACGATCGCGATACGCCCCTCTTCCTTGGGCCGGAGTAGGCGACACATACGCCGTTTCCGAATTTCGATAAAGTGGAATATTTTTGCCGGCGTGCGTTGACTGACAGCTTGGGTGTTTTGCCCGACAGGCACCGCAAGGTCTTGTAGCCCGGATGAGCGAAGCGACATCCGGGATTCCCACCACGGGCTGTCCCGGGTATCGCTTCGCACACCCTGGCTACGGCAGCGTGTCAGGAGCCATCACCCTGCCAATCGCTCGATCACGAGATCGAGCAGCGCGCGCACGCGGGTAAGGCGCTTGAGATCGCGATGATAACCCACAAAAGTGTCGCGGCCGGGTGGCGTCGCCCCGATGTCGAGCGCGACCAGCCGGCGGTCGCGGTCGCCGAGCGGGCGCGGCAGCACCGCGAGCCCGCCGCCGCTCGCGCAAAGCTCCGCCTGCGCCTGCCTGTTGTTGCTGCGCGAGGCGATTTCCATATTCGGCAGCGTGCGCCTCAGCCACAGGGCATCGGGCATGTCGGCGAATTCGGTATTCATGGTCACAACGCGGACACCGCTTCCGTCGCCTGCGCGTGGCGGCTTGCTGCCTTTCTTGCCGTAGAGTGCGTAGGGAATGTGGAGCAGCTTTCGGGAGATCACTTCAGACTCGCTAAACGGTTTGATGCGGAAGACGAGATCAGCCTCGCGGCGCGGCAGGCTGTAGAGGCGCGCATCGGTCAGAAGCTCGACGGTCACCTTGGGATGGCGCTTGCCGAAGGCGGCAATCACCGGCGAGAGTATTGCCGTCCCGAACCAGTCCGACGACGACAGACGCAGCAAGCCATCGAGCTGCGTCTCCGCACCGGACGCACGCCGCTCCAAGGCGAGCGCCTCCTCTTCGATCCGCTCGGCATGGCGCAGCACAGCCGTGCCCTCGTCGGTCAGCACGGAACCATCCGCCGTGCGCTGGAACAGCGTTTGGCCGAGCGACTGTTCGAGCGCGCGAAGTCGCCGTCCCATCGTCGGCTGGGTCTGGCCGATCTTGCGCGCGGCCGCGCCGAGAGTGCCTTGGCGCGCAATCGCCAGGAAGATGCGCAGATCGCTCCAGTCCACCGGAAGCCTCCTCATACAAAAACGCACGGCAATCGTACATTCTCATTCCTTCCCATGCAAAAGTTCATGAGCATATTGGAGGCCATCAACGGAGCAAGACGATCATGACGAGACAATCGACCATGCGCGCGGCCGTCCTGGAGGCCCACAACGCGCCCCAGCGCCTCTCAACGATCTCCAGGCCCGAGATCGGTCCGCGAGACGTGCTGGTGCGAATCCGCGCGAGCGGGATCAATCCGCTCGACACCAAGATCCACGCCGCCGCCGCGGCGCATGCGCGCCATCCGCTGCCTGCGATTCTCGGACTGGATCTCGCCGGCGTGATCGAGCAGACCGGACATGACATCTCGCGGTTCAAGCCGGACGACGAGGTCTATGGCATGACGGGAGGTGTCGGCGGCGTACAGGGATCGCTCGCCGAATTCGCCGCTGTCGACACCGACCTGCTGGCGTTGAAGCCTGCCAATCTCAGCATGCGGGAGGCAGCCGCCCTGCCCCTCATCTTCATCACGGCCTGGGAGGGACTGATTGACCGCGCGGCGCTGAAGGCCGGCCAAAAGGTGTTGATCCATGGCGGCGCAGGCGGCGTCGGCCACATCGCGATCCAGATCGCGCGCGCGTTCGGAGCAGATGTGTTCGCGACCGGCTCGGCATCGCAGCGCGCCACCATCGAAGGTTTTGGCGCGACCTTCATCGATCGCGATACCGCCATCGCGACTTATGTTGCAGAGCATACGGGCGGCCGCGGCTTCGACGTCGTCTACGACACCGTCGGCGGCAAGGTCCTCGACGCCTCGTTCGAAGCCGTACGCCGCTTCGGCCATGTCGTGAGCGCGCTCGGATGGGGTACGCATGGGCTTGCGCCGCTCTCGTTCCGCGCCGCCACCTATTCCGGCGTGTTCACGCTGCTGCCACTGCTGTCAGGCGAAGGCCGCGCGCATCACGGAGAGATCATGTTGGAGGCCACGCGCCTGGTTGAGGCGGGCAAGCTCTTGCCGCTGCTGGATCCGCGGCACTTCACGCTGGAGAGTGTCGATGAAGCCTATGCGCTGATCCGCGATCACGCGACGCAGGGCAAGCTCGTCGTGGATATCTGACGGCGCTGGCAGAGAAGTCTCGTTGCCGGATGGACCGAAGCGCAAGCCGGGCTGCGGAGACGCGCACGTGCCGACGCGACTAGTCCTCGCCGGAGGTCGCCAAGCGATTGCTCAGATGGGCCTGCGACAGCAGAAAGAACAATGCGCGCTCGCCATGATATTTGGCGGACGGCCGGGTGCGCTCGAAGCCATCGGCAAATTTCTTGCCGGATTGGTCGCACACCTGCCACCGCCAGCCGAACCGCTTACGCCTGGTGAGGATCACTTCGAACATGCCGACGAGCTTGGTCCCCTGCTCCTTACCGGTCTCGCAGACGCACGAGCCTGCTCCGGCCTCCCCCGTTGGAGGGATGCCCGACATATAACCCAGCAGGATGGAAAGCGAATGAAATTGATTATCGGAAATAGGTATCTTGCACCGGCTTTGAGGAAGTCGCGGCGCGGCTGGAATAAGCCGGCGGTGCCGGTGTTGATCGGTCCTGCCTGGTAGCGCTGACAAAGCTATTCAAGTCGCAACACCAAACGGCGTAGCGGAGAGAATTCGCCTTCGCACACGTCATGGGACTGGCGGTAATAAGATAAGGGGATCCGTGCGCTGAATGAGAAGTGTTCACTGGGCACGAAGACCAGCTTCGGGCCGCATGCGGCATCACCGCTCAAGCATTACCGCGCGACGACTTCCACTTCGCCGTCGACGCCGTTGACGACGTTGAAGCCGCGCTCGTAGACCTTGCCCTCGTTCTTGGCGATGGCGCGGTATTCGCCTTCGGAGAGCACGACGCGCGGGAAGGCGCCGATCGATTCCTTGATCACGTCGCCGCCCGGGGTCAGCACCGACCAGGCGGTGTTGGCGAGCGCCTCGCCGCCCCTGTCGCTGACGAGCTTGAGCGTGATGACGGCGGCGCGGTGGGTGATGGTGACGTCGGTGAGCTTGCTGACCTGGACGCGGATATCCGAGCGCACCACCGAATTGGCGTCGCCGTAATTCGAGATGATGTAGTAGGTGCCCTCCGGCAGCAGCACGACGTCGCCGGCTGCGACGTTCGGCACCAGGGAGGCGCGCTCGCCGGATTCGAACTGGCTGCCCTTGTAGATCGCGAACGAGATCTGGTTCTGCGGAATGCGACTGGTGCCGACGCGGCCCTCGATGCGCAGGCCGCCGGCCGGCAGCACGAAGGATTCGCGATCGGTCTCGGCCTTCAGGCTGACGGTGCGCACCGCGCTGACCAGGCCAAAGGCGACGTGCACGACGTAATTGCCGGGCGGCAGCACGATGTTTGGCGTGGCATTGCGATCCTCGCGGATCAGCTTGAAGGTGCCGTTCTCGTCGGGACGATCGGCAAACACGCGCCAGACCAGACCGCTGGTGATCGGCGGGGTGTCCTTGCCGTATTTCGCCGTCAGCGACAGCACGCCCTGTCCGGGCACGGCCGCGTTGAGCGGCGCGGCGGACGGCACGGTCGTGACCGCGGGCGGCGGCATGCTGGGCGTGGTCGGCTGCAACAGGGTCGGCGGCAGGCTCGGCGGTCCGGCACCCGGGCCGGAGGGCGGCGCCAGACTGACGGCACCGCCGGGATCGGGCACCGAAGCGGGCGGCACCGGCGGTGGACGATCGGAGAAAAGCTGCGCCTGTGCAGCATTTTGGCCAAGAGTATAGAGGCAGGCAGCAAGGACCAGGGCCGGCAGCAGCGATGCGCTGCGCCGCCATCCGATGATGCCGTCACCCCCGAGAGTCATGCCACCTGCTTTTCACCGAAAACGCGGCAAATTCAAGCCTCTGACTCCCCGAGAAATACGGCCCGACACCGTTTTGGAACCCGGCTGACGCCTGCGTGATTACCCCAAGGGCACCGTCGCTCGCCATACTCCTGCCCCGTGCCCTTCCCAAACCGGCATAAACCATGCTTCGGCCCGGTTCTGGCGGAGCGCGAGTACGGTGCCTAGTCTGATGGCGGGTCCCGGCGTAGGAGAGTTTCGGTGCTGGACATATTGAAGGGTCGGGGTTCGAACAGCGATAAGGTCGCCGAGAAAGTCGGCCTGGGCAGCATCCGCCGGCCGGTGATCGGCCTTGCGCTTGGCGGCGGCGCCGCGCGCGGCTTCGCTCATATCGGCATTATCCGGACCCTGCTTGCCAACGGAATCGTGCCTGACGTCGTGGTCGGCACCTCGATCGGCGCGGTGGTCGGCGGCCTCTATGCGGCCGGCCGGCTCGATACGCTGGAAGAATGGGGCCGCAGCCTGCAAGGGATGCGCAATATCCTTGGCTACCTCGACATCCGCCTCAACGGCTCGGGCCTGATCGGCGGCGAGAAGCTGGCGACCCGGCTCGAGGCTGCCTGCGGCCAGAGCCAGATTGAGGATCTCCCGGTCAAGTTCGCTGCCGTCGCGACCGAGGTCCGCACCGGCCACGAGATCTGGCTGACGCGCGGCCGCGTGGTCGACGCGATGCGCGCCTCCTATGCGCTGCCCGGCATCTTCTCTCCGGTCCTGATCGGCGATCGCTGGCTGGTCGACGGCGCATTGGTGAACCCGGTGCCGGTCTCGGCCGCCCGCGCGCTCGGCGCCGAAATCGTCATCGCCGCAAATCTTTCCAGCGACATCTTCACCTATTCGACGACGGTCTATTCGCACGGCGCGATACCTGAGCCGGTGATCCCCGTGGCCGAAGAGCCGACGTCAAAGCGGCGCTTCCCGAGATTCTTCTCGCCCGAGAAGACGGTGAAGCGCGAGTTCTTCGGCGGCGGCAGCGCCCGGCCCGGCCTCTCTTCGGTGATGGTCGACGCCTTCAACATCATGCAGGACCGCATCACCCGCGCCCGCCTCGCCGGCGATCCGCCCGATATGCTGATCACACCTCGGATCGGCCAATTCGGCTGGTTCGATTTCCACCGCTCCGAGGACCTCATCGCCCTGGGCACCCGCGCTGCCGAGCGCGCGCTGGAGTCCATCCAGGAGGCAATCCACGAACTGGCGCCGGCGCCCGAGGGCACCGCGCCGAAAGCCGACCAGCAGCAGGACTGATCAGGCCGTCTTACTCATCAGGCGGTCTTGATGTAGTCGCGCAGGGCTTCCTGCTCGGACTCGTATTCCTGCACCCGGCGCTTGACGATGTCGCCGATCGAGATCAGGCCGACCACCTTGCCATTGTCGACCACGGGCAGATGGCGGAACTTGCCGGTGGTCATCATCTCCATGAGCTCGGCGACCGTGTCGGTCTCCTTGCAGGTGACGACCTTCCGGGTCATGACCTGAGAGACCGGCTCCTCCAGCGCGCCGGCGCCGCGTTCGCCGATCACTCGCACGATGTCGCGCTCCGACAGGATGCCTTCCAGCCGGCTCTGGTTCATCACCAGCACAGCGCCGATCTTCTTCTCACCGAGCAGTTTGACCGCGACCGCCAGCTTCGCGTCCGGCTCGACGCTCATGATCTGGTGGCCCTTGGTGTTGAGAATCGAACGTACCGTCATTGTCGCCTCCCTGAATCGGAACCGTCCGCTGTTCGCGGTCCGGACTTGTTCTTCGAGTCTTCAACTAACAGTTTCAGCGCCGGTTTCACGCTCGTGCGCTTTGCGAAGCATCGCCGCGAACGGCCTGTCGCTTCGGAACATTCTTCTCGGGAATGATGGATGAATTCGGGCGGCGCCGCAAGCGCCGCTTCAAATACGGTCTGAAATGTCCTGTGATGACGCATCCGCAGCATCGCTTCGCACGCGCGGCACGGGATCGAACAGCGTGAACAGCAAGAGGCCGGCAAGGAAGCCGCCGATATGCGCCTGCCAGGCAACGCTCGTGGTCTCGCTATCGACGCCGATCGCGCCGACGCCAAAGACGATGTTGACGCCAAACCAAACCGCGAGGAAGCCGAGCACTCGCCCGTCGCGCAACGCGCGCGACAGCGGCAGCGCCGGAACTCTTGCGGCGGTATCGGCATCCGATCGGCTGAACGACAGGAAGCTGCCGCGAACGAAGGCGAAGCGGATCGCCGCTGCCATCGCCCCAGACACCGACGCCGAGGCGCCGATCATCGGCGCCACCGCGTGCTCATGAGTGACGAGATGGGCGAGCGCGCCGGCCGCCGCCGTCACCGCGAGGAACAGGAAGAACCTGATGGCGCCAAAGCGCCGCGCCAGCGCGCTGCCGAACGGCAACAGCCACAGCACGTTGAAGCCGAGATGGGTGAGATTGGCGTGCAGCAGCGAATAGGTGACGAAGGTCCAGACCTTGGCGCCGGCACCGCCGGGAATCTCCAGATTGAGTAGCGAGGAATCGTAGCGCTTGGGGATGAAGCCGAAGACGTCGATGGTCCAGTTCTCGAGCTCCGGCGGCAGCAACACCCGCAGATGGATCACCGCGAGCAGGAGGATATAGGCGGTCAGCGCCACGGGCAGCGTCAGGATCGGCTCGCGCGGAGCCTCCTCAACGACGGCCGGCACCCCCAGCGAAGCATCTTGCGACGGAGGATCTTGCGGCGGAGAATTTGGCGGGGAATCCAAGGCGGCTTCGCTTTCAGGCGCGATCGGAGCGACAGTCCTAACGACAGGCCTTGGAGATAGTCGTCTTTGCCCGCCCTGCGCAAGTGCACAAAAGGAAAAGGCAGGGCCCTGGGAAAGCCCTGCCTATCCGTGTCGGACTTCCGGTACCCAGAGAGACGGGAGTATCCCCACCCCTCCCCGCGGCCGGTGACCAAACTGTTTGACGCCTGTGTACAGGCCTCGCCGAGAACCTGGAGCAAAGCGGCGAGGCTTGCGACCGCGGTCACCATAGCAGCGGGGCGGCGCACGGAAAGCGCATAGTTAATTTAACGTTAACGACGCAAAGGCAGCGCCAGAGGCGCCGAAAACGCCGCTGCGGCATGGACGCTGCAAAGCCCCTCCTGCACAACAACACAGGGATCGCGGCTGCACTGAAGCGGGACAGGTTTGTCCCGCGAGGTTGCGCCCCGGGGTAAGCGTTCAGTCATGAAACATCCGTCGAGCCGCGAGTTCTTCGCATATTGGAACGAGAAGCGCGGCACTGCGCGGGCCCCTGACCGCGCCGATATCGATCCGGCCGCCGTGCGCGGCCTGCTCGGCGACATCTTCGTGCTGTCCTGCGAGCCCAATCTCGGCTTCCCGTTCCGCGTCGCCGGCACGCGCGTCTGCGCACTCGCAGGACGCGACCTCAAGGACTCGAGCTTTGCGGCGCTGTTCAACGAGGCCAGCCGCCGCGAGATCGAGGAGATCACGACCATCGTTGCCGACGAGAGCCTCGGCGCAATCGCCGGCGTCACCGCCGCGCGCGAGGACGGCAGCAAGGCGTATCTCGAGCTGCTGCTCCTGCCGTTCAACGCCCGCCCGCATACACCGGTGAGCGTGACAGGCGTGCTCGCGCCGTTCGACGACGAATGCGGCGCGCTTGGCCCGTTCGCCCTCACCTCCTGGCGCTATCTGCACCAGCCGGAAAAACTGCTGCCGCGCGCGATCCGCAAGCTACAGATCGCACGCGGGCTGATGGTGTATGAGGGGCTGCGCTAGCAGTGCATCCCGCTCACGGCATCGCCAGATGCCACGCGCCGTTCAGAAAACCGTCGCCGGTGACGTCGCCGGGCTTGGTATCCTTGGCGAAGGTGTAGAGCGGCTTGCCCTTGTAGGCCCACTGCTTGGAGCCGTCGTCGCGCGTGATGACGGTGTAGCCGTCGGCGGCGGCATCGCTCGCCTCGGCTTTCAGCACCGGCCAGTTGGTCGCGCACGGACCATTGCAGGCCGATTTGCCGTCCGTATCCTTGTCGAAAGTATAGAGCGACATGCCCTTGGCGTCGGTGAGCACATTACCCTTGTCGGTCTTGCCAGTCTTGGTCGGCGGCGCCGCGAAAGCAGCGGGAACCATCGCGAGCGATATTGCGAGCGTGAGCGCGAGGCGGATCGAGGACGTCATGGTATCTCCTGTCATGCAATGGGCTTGCATGGGTAGGACGCCGCGCGAGACGCCGTATTCCTGAGATGTCGGCAAAGATATTTTTCGCTGCACGCATCGGCGCATCGGAATAAACTGGGATGATGGAAACGGAAGGACGGACCGACATGAGCACGCCGCATTGGCGTCTCGCGCGCGCCTCCGATCTGCCGGCGATCAGCAAGATCGCAGCGCGGATCCATCCCGATCTGCCTGAAAGCCTTGAGGTGTTCGCGGAAAAGATACGGCTCTATCCCGATGGCTGCCGCGTGCTTGTCGCGGACGACGGGATCGTCGGCTACGGTCTCGCGCATCCGTGGATGCAGCACCGGATTCCGCCGCTCGACGGCTTCCTCGAGCAACTGCCTGGCGATGCGGATTGCCTCTATTTGCACGACGTCGCCGTGCTGCCCGGCTTTCGCGGCGGCGTTGCGCGCGACTATGTTGCGGATATCGAAGCGCTGGCGCGCGCCTCCGGCATTGCGACTCTCGCACTGGTGTCGGTCTACGCCACGCGGCCGCTGTGGCAGCGCCTCGGCTTTCGGCCGGTCACGGCGGATGCGGAGCTGCGGGCAAAGCTCGCGTCCTACGGCGACAACGCAACCTACATGCTGCGCGATCTCGCTGCGACGTAACGTCCCTGCCCCCCGGCGCAGTTCACGCTGGCGTGAAGCCATTCCCTCGAACCGGGTTCGATCAGCTCTCGTCGAAGAACTGTGCGGGCCGATCTGGTCTCGCCGAAACGAGACCGGAGAATTTCCATGAAACTCACATTGTCGAAAGTTGCTTTGCTTGCATTGGCGGCAACGGCCGCGTTCAGCGCAACCAGCGCCAACGCGGCGCAATTCCGGACCTATGGCTGCGATTCCGCTTTCTTCGAGGGCTGCGGCATCGCGATCGAGCAGCCAACGCCGAGCGGCAGAAGCCGCGTCAGCGTCACTCACGACACCTCGCCCACCTACATGAAGCAGACCGATCCCCGCTACATCTCGTCGATGCGCGATGCCGGCGGTGGTGGCGGAGGTGGTGGTGGCGGAGGCGGCGGCGGTGGCCGCTGAGCCCATCTGACTTTTCAGATGATGTCGCCGGTGCAATCCGGCGGCATCATTGCTGTCCCTGCCGAACAGCGCCCCCTCAACCGCGATGCTTTTTCTTCTTCGGCTTCTTGCTCGGCGCACCTTTTTCAGACCACGGCGTGACCGAAGGTTCGGAATGGCCCGGCTTGGTCTTATGCTTCTTTTTCTTCGCGAATGCCGGAGCGTCGTCGAATTTCGCAGGGCGATCGCCGTGCGGCTTGCCACGTGGCTTGAATTCGCTCTTGTCGCGCGGGCGTTCGCCCTGGCGTTCACGATGATCGCTCTCGCCGCTGTCGCGCCGCGGCGCGGGGGACCGCTGTTCCGAAGGCGCCTGCCGCTGCGGCGCATCCGCCATCGGCTCGAGGCGGATATTGTCTTCCTTGTCTGGACGCTTGATCTTCACGGCGAAGGTTTCCGCGACCCGCTCGGAAATTTCGAACTCGGTCGTGGTGTCCATGATCTTGATCGCGCCAATATCGCCCTTGTCGATGCCGCCACGGCGGCAAATCATCGGCAACAGCCAGCGCGCTTCCGCGTTCTTTTTTCGTCCGATGTTGGCCCGGAACCAGACGCTGCCATCCGCCATGCCATGTTTCGACGACGATTTTCCCGATTTGGGCCGAGCCCTTTCGGGCCGATCATCGCCACGCGAAGCGTCGCGCGGCGTACGAAAATCGTCGCGCGGCGTGCGCGTATCGTTGCGACTGCGATCGTCGCGCGGCCGGCCAGCTCGCTCGCCGGG
Organism: Bradyrhizobium sp. RT6a; assembly: GCF_040547675.1. Lineage (NCBI taxonomy): Bacteria > Pseudomonadati > Pseudomonadota > Alphaproteobacteria > Hyphomicrobiales > Nitrobacteraceae > Bradyrhizobium > Bradyrhizobium sp. RT6a. The sequence goes on along the minus strand of NZ_JBEPQC010000002.1, from coordinate 630,488 downwards.
GTCGAGGATGTCTTCGGGCGACGGCAGCCGCGCGCGATAGAGCCGTGCGAGTGACGCGGCGATCTCCTCAGCCGACCGCTCGGCCAAGAGCGCCTGCGCCAGCGCCAGATCGTCCGCGGTGGTCTCCTCCGTGAACAGCACGTCCTTCATGCGCTCGTGATCGAGCTTGCGGATCTCATCCGGCTGCGGCGCCGTCCCCCAGACCGCGTCGATCCCCGAGACGTTCAGCAGCATTTCCGCACGCCGCCGGCGCACGGGCGGCACCAGCATGACGCTGGTCCCCTTGCGGCCCGCGCGGCCGGTGCGGCCGGAGCGATGCTGCATGACCTCGGCGTCGTTGGGCAGGTCGGCATGAATGACGAGATCGAGGCTCGGCAGATCGATGCCGCGGGCGGCGACGTCGGTCGCCACGCAGACGCGCGAGCGTCCGTCCCGCAGCGACTGCAGCGCCGTGGTTCGCTCATTCTGCGTCAATTCACCTGACAGGGCGACCACGGAGAAGCCGCGCTCCAGCAGCGCCGCCTGCAAATGCCGGACGCCATCGCGCGTGCTGCAGAAGACAAGCGCGCTCGGCGCCTCGTAGAAGCGCAGCACGTTGACGACGGCGTGCTCGGCGTCACCGGGCGCGATCCGGATCGCGCGGTACTCGATGTCGGCATGACCGCCTTCGTCGCCTGCGACCTCGATGCGGAACGCCCGCTGCTGGTACTGCTTGGCGAGCGCGACGATGCCGCGCGGGAACGTCGCCGAGAACATCAGGGTGCGGCGCGTGTCCGGCGTGGTCTTGAGAATGAACTCCATGTCCTCGCGAAAGCCGAGATTGAGCATCTCGTCGGCCTCGTCGAGAACGACCACCTTCAATTCCGAGATGTCGAGACGGCCGCGGCGCAAATGATCGCACAACCGGCCAGGCGTGCCGACGACGATGTGAGCGCCGGCCGCAAGCTCGCGCTGCTCGCGCCTGGGATCCATGCCGCCGACGCAGGAGACGACGCGCCCGCTCGCATGCTCGTACAGCCACGCCAGCTCGCGATGGACCTGCAGGGCAAGCTCGCGGGTCGGCGCCACGATCAGGGCAAGCGGTGCACCCGCCCGCTCGAACCGCTCGGCGTCGCCAAGCAGATCCTTGGCCATGGCCAGGCCATAAGCCAGCGTCTTGCCGGAGCCGGTCTGGGCCGAAACCAGCAGGTCGCGGTCAGCGGCCTCGTCCGTGAGCACGGCGAGCTGAACGGGGGTCGGACGGTCGTAGTTGCGCTCGGCCAAAGCTCGGGCGAGCGGCGGACTCATGGTCGGAAAAGACACGGGATAAACCTTGGTTGGTCCAGGCGCGGAATGTCGAGCCGCGCGACCTGAAACTGCGTAGGCGGCAAATGGTCGAGCCGCACGCGTGGTGATTTGATTTGGAAGGTCTTTACGCCAAGTGCGGGCAAATCACCATGCCTATGACGCATGGCTTTGGTGATGCCGAGAATAAGCTTACCGGTCAGCTCAACCCACTACATCCAGCGTTTTCGAGCCGTTTTGCTGCATATAGCGGGGTCCGGCATCAAAGCCCACCGCCCAGTTCGCAAGCTGGCATGGAGGAGCCACGCGCAGGCCCTAATCTCTGGAGGTCACCAGCCGGCCGAATCCGCCGACCAGCCTGGCTCTGGCCCGCGCAACGGCGTCCTTCGCCGCGCGGCCCAAGGCGCGGACCGCGCGCCAGGCTTCGGTTGCCTGCAGCCATGCCTTGACGTCTGTGAACTTGCCATAGACCCAGGCAAAAGCCGGAATCCGCATCAGCTTGTCACGCGTGAGCTGAAACAGGCGCTCGACCAGCACGAGCTTGAGCAGCTCGCCGACGATGAACGTCGCCGCCCCGCTCACGACCTGACCGGTCGCGGCGAGATAGGCCGCGACGGGCTTGACCGGCTCCAGGATGATCACGGGTACGGAAAACAAGGCGAGCGAGCAATAAGGCGACAGTGATCTGATCCAGCCGCGCAATCGCTTCAATTGGAGATGCCGCCCGATCCAGCGCGAGATCGGCCTCGCCACGGCCATGAAGACCGCATCCACCAGGAAGTAGATGGCGGCCAGGATGTAAGTGACGGGTTTCAGGATTCGCTTCACGATGAACTCTCCCGTGAACTGAAAGCCGCAACCCGGGCCTAAGTTTCACCCCGGCGTGAATAACTCGCGGATTTTCGAGGGAACTTTTCGTGCACAGCCACTGCTCCCGCGTTTCAGATCTCCGCATAGACCTCCAAGAGATTGCCGTCGGGGTCGCGGAAGAACAGCGTCCGATGCCCGAACGACTGGTTTGTTGGCGGGGACAGCAGCGCCACGCCATGGCGTGCGAGTTCGTCGGCACACGCATCGACTTCGGCCGCGGAGACCTTGAAGGCCAGTTGCAGCGAGGCGCTGCCGTGCGGCACCGGCGCATCGCCCGCGGTTCGGCCCGGCTTCGCCAGCGCCAGGGTATTGCTGCCCAAGCCGTACTCGATCCAGTTCGGCGACAGCTCCCGCAGCAGCGGAAACGCGAGAACCTCCTCGTAGAAGCGCCGCATCGCCGCCATGTCGCGCACGAAGATGACGGTGTAGTCGATGGCGCGGATAGCATGGAAGGGCGAGCGCGTGCGATGGGTTGGTTCAGTTGTTTGTTCGTTTGTCATCTCGTCCTTCATTCCAAACGCCGGCTCGTAGCCCGTATGGAGCGTAGCGGAATACGGGGAGCCACAGGCAAGAATCCCGGATTGCGCTGCGCTCCATCCGGGCTACCAGTTTCTCACTCCACCAGCTCCGGCCATGGGACGATGGTCGACTTCACTGTCTTCATCGCCGTCGCATCCCTGACCGCCTGCGCGACGCCCGCTTCCGTGAACGGATAGATCGTCTGCATTTTCAGCCAGGGATATTTGTCCGCCGTGCGATAGAGCATGTCGACGCCGAGCGGCAGATCGTTGCCGGTGAAACCCCAGGAGCCCAGCACGTTGAGGTCCTTGGTGCAGATGCGGTGCCAGGAGGTCTCGATCGAGCCGGCGTCGGTGAACTGGCCCATCTCGACATAGGTGCCGCCGTCGCGCAGCATCTCGATGCCTTCGGGACCAGCTGAGGGGTGGCCCGAGCAATCCATCACCAGATCGGCGCCGAAGCCGCCGACGATCTCGCGCACGCGGGCGATGCGGTCTTGCGGTGACTTCAGTTCGTCGATGTTCACCGTCGCCTCGGCGCCGAACTCACGCGCGAGCTTGAGCCGCGGCTCCTCCGGCGCACCGACGCAGATCACGCGCCCTGCTCCCATCTCCTGCGCGGCGGCGACCGCGAGAATGCCGATCGGGCCCGAGCCCTGGATCACCACGGTGTCGCCCCAGGTGAAACCGCCGGCGCGGCTGGCGCGATTGAAGGCGCGGATGCAGGAGGTCAGCGGCTCCGACAGCGCACCCAGCCGCAGCGACATGTCGTCAGGCAATTTGTAGATCTTGGTGCCCGGCAGCATATCGAGATCGACATAGACATATTCGGCCCAGCCGCCCCACATGTGAGGCGCCTTGTCGAAGCCGAGATAGCGGCCGTAATAGACCGGCGTCAGGCATTTGTTGGCGGTCAGGGGATAATGGATGCAGTAATAGCAGCGGCCGCAGGGCATCAGCGGCGGGATCATCACCTTCGAGCCGACCTTGAGCGGCTTGCTCATGAAGTCCTCGGTGAATTCGTCGCCGCATTCGACGATGATGCCGCCGAGCTCGTGGCCAAGCGTGAACGGCCATGGCAGCGGCTTCGGCCAATGTCCTTTCAGAATGTGCAGGTCCGTGCCGCAGACACCACAGGCGCCGACCTTGATCAACGCGGCCTTTTTGCCCACCTTCGGCCACGGCACGGTGCGGATGACGGGGTCGCTGCCCGGCCCTGCGTGGGTGCAGACGCGGATTTGGTCCATGGCTGTTTCCTCGGTGCCCGTCTGTTATGATTGATTGGTGCGGGCTGAAGCGAAGCGTATGTGAGATGCGCGGTCGTGCCAAGCCGCGGTCTCGTAGCCCGCATGAGCGAAGCGACATGCGGGGCCAGCGTTCCCGGATATCGCTTCGCTCATCCGGGCTACAGTGCCTGCCACACTCACCACCGTCATCCTGAGGTGCGCGCTCTTGCGCGCCTCGAAGGATGGGCTGCGCCCGCCTGTAGCCCATCCTTCGAGGCTTCACCTTGCGATGCGAACACGCATCGCAAGGCTCGCACCTCAGGATGACGGTGGAGCTTGGGGCAGCAGCGCATGGCTGATGTCCAAGCACGCCCAAGTGTCTTGAGCGGCCGCCGGCGAACGTGTAACTCCCGACGAGTCCCACCCAGGTGCCCTCTTGAACCCCCTCCCCCAAAATCCCGTGGTCGCTTCCGGCTCGTTCGCGGCGATGAAGTCGGTGCCGTATCGGCTCCAGTTCATCGCTTACGTGCTGGCGATGATGGCCGATAATATAGAGCACGTGATCAGCTATTGGGTGGTGTTCCAGAAATTCCATTCGCCGGCGCTGGCGGGCTTTGCGGTGCTGTCGCACTGGCTGCCGTTCCTGCTGTTCTCGGTCGCGGTTGGCGGACTGGCCGATCGGGTCGATCCGCGCCGCATCATCCAATGCGGCATGCTGCTGTTCATCGTTGCCTCGGCGGGATGGGGTTTCTTTTTCATCACCGACGCCATCGAGATGTGGCACGCCATGCTGCTGCTGGTGATTCATGGCTGCGCCGGCGTGTTGTGGCAGACCCCGAACCAGCTGCTGCTCTATGATCTCGTCGGTCCCGCCGATCTTCCGAGCGCGGTACGGCTGAATGCGATGGCGCGCTATCTCGGCATTCTGGTCGGACCTGCCGTCGGCGGCATCATCATGCTGACGCTCGGCACCTCGCATGGCATCATTTTCAACACGCTGTTCTACCTGCCGATGCTGCTGTGGCTGTTCTGGGCGCCGGTGCGCGACAGCAGCGTGGCCGTGCGGCGCTTCGCCGTGCGCGGCGTTGCCGACATCATGCTGACCATCCGCGCCATCGGCACCCAGCCGGTGCTGACGGCGATGACGTGGCTTGCCGGCCTCACCTCCTTCATGATCGGCAATGCCTATCACGCCCAGATGCCGGGCTTTGCCGGCGATCTCGGCCACGGCGATCCTGGAATCTCCTACAGCGTGCTGCTCGCGGCTGATGCTGCCGGCGCGCTGCTCGCCGGCATCGCGCTGGAATCCTGGGGACGGCTCAAGGGCACGCCGCGCACCGCGATCATGCTCGCGATGCTGTGGAGCGCGGCGCTGCTCGGCTTCGCCTCGGTGCGGATCTACCCGGTCGCGATCGTGCTGTTGTTCTTTGCAGGCTTCTTCGAGCTGTCGTTCAACACCATGGCGCAGGCGCTGGTGCAGTTGAACGCGCCGTCGGACATTCGCGGCCGTGTCGTCGGCCTCTACAACATGGCCGGGCTCGGGATGCGGGCCTTCAGCGGCATCACGGTCGGACTGTTCGGTGCGGCGATCGGCATTCACTGGTCGCTCGGGCTCTCGGCCGCGGTGCTGCTGGCGCTGCTATGTCTTCTCTATGGGCGCGCGACGAGGAAGACGGCCGGTTGACTCCGGCGTCGCCCCACCGCACGTTCGATACAGGGTTTGGGAGATGAAGCGTTGCGCAATCGCTGGGGCATACTTGCGATCCTGTTCGTCGTTCGCCTCACCATCGCATTCCAGTTCCAGAGCGTGGCCGCGGTCGCGCCGCTGCTGCAGCAGAGCTTCGGCGTCGGGCTCGCCGATATCGGCATCCTGATCGGCCTCTATTTCACGCCAGGCATCGTGCTGGCGCTGCCGGGCGGCGCGATCGGTCGCACCCTCGGCGACAAGCCCACCACGATCGTGGCGCTGCTGCTGATGACGGCGGGCAGCCTCATCATGGCCACGACGGACATCTGGGGCTGGCAGATGGCGGGCCGGCTCGCCTCCGGCGCCGGCGGCGTGCTGCTGACCGTGCAACTCACCAAGATGGGCACCGACTGGTTTGCGGGGAAGGAGATCGCCACCGCGATGGCGATCTTCGTCAACTCCTGGCCGGCGGGCGTTGCGATCTCGCTGCTGGTGCTGCCGGCGATCGGCACCGCCTACGGCGCGGGCGCCGTGTTCCTCGTGGCCGGCGCGCTGACCGCGATCGGCATTGTGCTGATCACGTTCTACCAATCGCCGCCCGGAGCAAGCGCCAGCGCGGCGGGCTCCGGGCGGCTTGATCCGCTCGCGCTCCTGGCGGTGATCGTCGCGGGCGCGATCTGGGGCCTCTATAATGTCGGCTTCGCCATGATCTTCTCGTTCGGCCCCTCGCTGCTCGCCGAGCGCGGCTGGAGCATTGCCGCGGCGGGATCGGCGATCAGCGTCGTGATGTGGCTGTCGGTGATCTCGGTGCCGGCAGGCGGCTATCTCGCCGATCGCTTCAAGCGCCCCTTCGTGCTGGCGATCGCGGCCAGCCTGGTGGTGGCCGGGCTGCTGGCCTGGCTGACCCGGTCCGACGCCGTGATCACGATCCTGGTCCTGATCGGCCTCATCGGCGGCCATCCGGCCGGGCCGATCATGAGCCTGACCGCCCGCGTGCTCGTGCCGGAAACCAGGGCGATCGGGATGGGCGTGTTCTACACTCTCTTCTATGCCGCGATGATGCTGGGGCCGGCGGTGGCGGGCCGGCTCGCCAAATCGGCCGGCACTGCCGCGGTCGCGCTCGACCTCGGCGCGCTGACGGTGCTGGCCTGCCCGCCACTGATGTGGCTTTACGAACGCATTGTGTCTGTTCGTCTTCGCCGCGCCCGATCCTAACGGGGCATTAACCCTGTGCACCTTAGGGTCGTCCCGGACTCCGCCAGGCGGGGGGGTCGGGTTGTGAAAATGGCGTTGGCGCACAAAAAATTTCTTCCGGCCGCCGAGGAACGTCGGCGTTTCCAGCGGGTGAAAGTTCACCTGCTCGGCCGCTACATGCTGCCGGACCGCCGTGAATTTCCCTGCCAGGTGATCAACATGTCGCCGGGCGGGCTGGCGCTGCTGGCCCCCGGCATCGGCAATGTCGGCGACCGCGTGGTCGCCTATCTCGACCATATCGGCCGCGTCGAGGGCAAGATCACCCGCATCATCGACAATGGCTTCGCCATGACCGTCGGTGCCACGCCGCGAAAGCGCGACAAGCTTGCGGCACAGCTGACCTGGCTCGCCAACCGCGACATCCTCAATTTGCCGGAAGACCGCCGCCACGATCGTATCGTGCCGCGCAACCCGATCGCGGTGCTGACGCTCGAGGACGGAACCAAGATGACCTGCCGCATCATCGACCTCTCGCTCTCGGGCGCGGCCATCGCCGCCGAGAACCGCCCCCCGCTGAAATCGACGGTTCTGCTCGGCCGGGTGCAGGGTCGCGTGGTCCGAAACCTCGAAGACGGCTTCGCGCTCGAGTTCATGCATTCGCAGCCAATTGAAACTCTCGAAGAGAGCGTTACCGCGCGGTAAAGCGCGAAGGCACCAAAACCACTGCATTTCCAGCCCTGAAGGCGGCCTCCGCGATGCGGACGCCGCCTTTTTCATGGGTCGTGACCGGCCTGGCGCGGGTTAACGCGGAGGCTGCGGGTGCGTGCAAACAACGGTTCCGCCAGCGTTTCCGCGTTAATCGATAAAATTTGAATCAATTGCAGTCATATCGAATTTTATTCAAGTTTGACTCAAGTATAGATCGAATTTTCCGCGTGTTTTACTTGCATTCGTCTCGACTTGACTTGGCTGACTTAGCGGCAACTCAAAAGCTCCCTGCGCAATGTGGTCCCAACAAGAAACGGGGGCCGCAATGTTTGATTTCAGGGGACAGGGGAAGGGAATGGCGCTGGCCGCCATGCTCTTCGGAATGAGCGCGGCAGCGCAGGCCGGCGAAAGCCGTCTGCTCTACGCAAGCCTCGGCGACACCACGCGTGCGCCGATCGGCTGGGTCGAGTTCTGTGCGGATAATGCCGCTCAGTGCCAGGGCGCACCGACGCAAGCGCGCGACATCGTGATGTCGCAGGCTGCATGGCGCGACCTCGTCAAGGTCAATCGCTGGGTCAACGAGACCGTCAAGCCTTTGACCGACCAGGAGCACTGGGGCGTGATCGAAAAGTGGTCGCTGCCGTCCGACGGTTACGGCGACTGTGAAGACTACGTACTGTTGAAGCGCAAGATGCTGATCGATGCCGGATGGCCGCGCGAGGCCCTGCTCATCACCGTCGTGCGCGACAAGAAGGGCGAAGGACACGCGGTGCTGACGGTGAAGACCGACAAGGGCGAGTTCGTTCTCGACAATCAGAACGAGAACGTCGTTGCCTGGACGGAGACCGGCTATCGCTTCGTCAAGCGCCAGTCGCAGAGCGATCCCAACGTCTGGGTCTCGCTCGGCGACACCAAGCCGGCGGTCTCCACCGCCAGCGCGAGAGATCAGTAGAGACAAACGAAAGAGATACGCGACCCGGTCACATCCCCACCCCTCCCCGTCCCAGACCGGTTCGCGCGCGGCCAGCCATCCCCCAATGGCTGGCCGCAACTTTTCAAGGATGTACTTCGCTCAGTCCTGCGGCGTCTGCCGCGACCAGGGCACGCGCGCGGCGGTGAAATCGCGCCACGTGCTTTGCAAGGCAGGCTGCACTCCGATCGACGCGCGCGCCTGCCAGCCGGCGATCGCCGCCGCAGCGATGGCACCCTCGGGCTCGGCACCAAGCCGGTCCAGCAATGATGCAGTCACCGCCATGTCGTTGAAGGCGCCGAGCTGCTCCTGCAAACCGGCGAGCCTGCGCGAGAATTTTCGCGCGAATTTGCGGTCCACGAACAGCGGCAGCAGAAACTCGCTGAGATAGCGCAGCCGCTTGGTCGCCAGCCGCACGCGGTGCAGACCTTCGGCGGAAAGCGACTTAAAGCGGCGGCCGCGCCTGAGCACCTTCGCATATTGCTCCGACAGAATGCGCTGCGCGAAATTGACGGCGGGTTCGGCGAGTTGGCCGAGATCCTCAGCGGCGACGTCGTTGCGCCAGCCCCGCGTCTCGATCCAGCTGCCGAGGCCGAGCAGGAATATGGCGCAGCGGCGATCTTCGAGCGCGTCATGCGCCTTGCGATAGGCGTCGGACTGACGCCCGGCCGCGGCCCGGCCCAACGCATCGAAGCCCGCGACCGACGGACAGGCCTTTGCGATCGTCGGCAAGGTCTCGATCCGGAACACGTCCCAGTCGCGCGCGGCGGAGAGGTCTTGCGCGAGCCATCTGGCTTCCGACCGCAGCGCGTCGAGATTGCTGAGCGCGCCGACCGACCGCATCAGGTCCAGCGCCGATCGAAGCCGGCGCAGCGAGACGCGCAGCTGATGGACGCCTTCCGGATTGCGGCCGTCCTCGGCCGCCGGCACCGACTGAAGCAAATGGAGGAAGCAGGAGCGCAGGATCGTCGCGAACGCCTCGTCCAATGTCACTGACGGATCGAGACGAAGTTTTCGCGGACGTCGCGCCGAGGGCGGTGTGTCGTCGGCAAGATCGAAGCCGCGTGCCGATTTGGGGCGGATGGACGGCTTTACGTCACCGTGCTCCGCGAGTCGCAGCGCGATCTCGTAGATCGCGCTCGCGCTGCCGCTCTTGAGTTCCAACTCGATCTCGCTCACCGGCAGTGAACGATCGCCGGCCGTCAACTCGCCCCGGTCGAAGGCGATCTCGACCGTGCCTGACGGCAGGTCGATCAACCGCGCATGGCGATGGACATCGGCGGTGAAGACGGCTTCGAGCGGCTGCGCTTCCAGGTGGCCGCGAAGCTTCTCGGGAATGAAAGGCATTGCCAAAGCGAGATCGGGTGCAAGCGAAGGTACGCTCGCCTCCCACTCACCGCGGCGGAGCGGATCGTCTACCACATCGGTCTTCACGGTTTGCACGAAGCGCGCACCGCTCCGACGAACCCGCAAGCTCAAGCCGTTGCGACGCAACGTCCGCTCCGGCGTGTCGTAATAGACGGACTTGAGATGTTTGCGCGTGCCCTTGTTGCGCGCGTTCGCCGCGATGACGGGGGCGGCATTGAAATGCGCCATGCGATCGGCATCGACGAGAAGCTTGAGTTCGATCTCGCCGGCGGCAGGCGCGGCGCCGCTCGACGGGAGTGGTTCCGTTGCCGGTTCCGCGTCCTGCGATGGCATCTGATCGCTCACAGGTTCCGCGACGAGCTCGGCGGGTTCACGCTGCCTCAAAAAGCCGGCGATGACTTGCGTTCTCCTGTTGTCCTTCGCAACAGGACTCCCATCCCGCGCGCTCGAAACCTTGCGAACCGGCGTTGCGTCTGACTTCAGCATTTACAGGTTCATGACAGTTCGATGACGGAGCGTCCTCCTATAGCTGGTGCGGCTCGCGAGGACTAGTCACGTGACGCCGCAGCGCCCGACCGTCCACACGAGGCTGCGAGCGGCTTGACCACAGGAACTAAATTGCCGCCGGCTCAGCAAGCGATCGGCTTGACTGCGATCCCGCCCCTCTCGAAACCGAGATGAACGCGTCAGCGAGCTTGACTCATTCCAGCCTTCCCGCAATCGGTGAAGGCGTTGGCGTCGAACGCGCTGCCCTGTCCCTCCGGCGGTTGCTTCATGGCTAGCGGCACAGGCAATCACAAGGAGCTGCCATGACGTCGTTCCGTCCCGTCATCGCGTTGTCCAGGGGCCTGGAAGTCCTGCGGGTGATCAACCAGGAACGGCAGTCGACCGTCGGCTCGCTGCACAAAGCGACGGGGCTGAACAAGTCAACGATCGTCCGCATGCTCGAGACGCTGGAGCACGAAGGCTATGTGGTACGCCGTACCGAGCCGGCCAGCTACGCGCCGACGGGACGCGCGCTGCTGCTCAGCGCGGGCTATGACGAGCCGACCTGGATTGGCGGCATCGCCGAACCCATCCTCAACAAATTCCGCAAGCAGATCCACTGGCCGTCAGACATTGCCGTGCTCGATCAGGAATCCATGGTCATCGCCCACACGACGCGCGTGGATGGATCGCTGCTGTTCAGCCGTCCGCCGGGATTTCGCTTTCCCGTTCTCGGCACCTCGATGGGGCGCGCCTATCTCGCCTTTTGTGAGCCCGCCGAGCAGGAGCGCATTGCCGCGCGGCTTGCCCTCGGTCCCGAGCCCTGGAACGATCTGGCGCGCAACCCCGGCAGGCTCGCCAAAGTGCTGCGCGCGATCCGCGGCGCCGGCTTCGCGGTGATGGACGACAGCTACAGCCGCAGTATCTTCGGCGGCGCAGTCTGGGCGATTGGCGTACCCGTGATTTTGCGGAATCGGCTGTTCGGCAGCATGAACGTGATGATGCTGCGCGAGGCGGTCGGTCTGGAGGACGGCGTGCGGCGCTTCGTACCTCCGATGAAGAAAGTCGCTTCCGCACTTGCCGAGGCGCTCGGCGCCAAGCTTGCTGCGCCGGGCTCTCCTGAAGGTCGGCGATGATCATTTCACACAGTGAAACGATATTTTGATTTCTTGACCCTCCACCTCGCCCGTGTGACACCTCGTTACGGTGGCTACCGGCTGCCCAATGATACAGGGAAAAGGGGGGAGGCCGAAGTGCGGACATCCGCGAGAGTTTGGGCTGCCGCGATTGCATGCCTCACGATGGCCGCTTCTGAAACGGCTTGGGCCGAAGCCTGGCCGACCCGGGCAATCAGGATCGTCGTCTCCACACCGGCAGGCGGCATCACCGATGCCTTCGCCCGCGCCTATGGCGACTATATCTCGCAGAAGCTTGGCCAGCCGGTCATTGTCGAAAACAAAACCGGAGCCAGCGGTGCGCTGGCGGCACAGTCGGTGAAGGACTCTCCGGCGGACGGTTACACGCTGATGTACACGATCTCGTCCACCTTGCTCGGTAACCGGCTGCTGCTGAAATCGCTGGCCTATGATCCGGACAAGGATTTCACGATCGTCGCGGTGACGCCTTCGGGGCATCTGCCGTTGGTGGTCCATTCCGCCACAAACGCAAAGACGATCGAAGAGTTCGTCGCGTACGCCCGTGGCAACAAGGTCACGGCCGGCTCGTACGGGATCGGCTCGTTCGCGCACATTGCGATCGCCGAGCTCAACCGACAATTCGGTCTCGACATTTCCATCGTGCATTACCGCGGCGAAGCGCCGATGTGGCAGGATTTGGCCGCCGGGGTGATCCAGGCGGCGGTCGGCAGCTATCAGGCCGCGCTTCCGGTGCTCGATACCGGCGTCGGCCGCCCGATTGCGGTGCCGACACCGGTGCGCATGAAGAAGCTGCCCGAGACCAGGACGTTTACCGAACAAGGGGTCACCGGCAATGTCTTCCAGCTCACCAGCTTTACCGCGCTGGTGGCGCCTGCTGCGATGCCGGCAGACCGGATCGACATGCTCGCCAAGCTGATGGTCGAAGGCGGCAAGACGGAGCGCGTGCAGAAGCTGCTCGATGCCTTCGGCGTCGACCAGCCGGCAATGGACCGCGCATCCTCGATTGCGCTCTACGAAAAGGAAGGGCCGGTCTGGCTCGGCTCGATCAAGACTCTCGGATTGGAGCCGCAATAGCCGCGGCCGCGCCCAACCGGGCGCGGACGCCTCGTTGCGCTCACGCCCCGAGCACGTCCGCGAGCCGCAACTCGTCGGCGGCGGGATCCTTCAGGAACAGCTCGGCCTCGATCTCGTTCAGATGCGACAACATCTGCGCGCGCGCGGCCTCCCTGTCGCATTTGCGGATCGCGGCGACGATGCCGGCGTGATGATTGGTGCCGCAGGCCGGCGTGTCGTGCCGGCGGTAGAGCAGGATGATGAGCGAGGAGCGCGCGATCAGCTCCTTGAGAAAACCGAGATAGATGCTGTGGCCACTCATCTCGGCGACGAGTCGATGGAAGTCGCCGGAGAGGCGGACCGAAGCACGCGCGTCGCCACGCAGCTCCGCCTCGCGTTCCTCGGCAAGATGCCGCTGGAGACGCCCGATCCAGGCCGGCGACACCGCGTCAACGGCGTGATCGACGATCGTCGGCTCGATCAGGCGGCGCGCCTCGAATACTTCTCGGGCGTCCGCAGGCGTCGGCCGCGCGACGAAGGCGCCGCGGTTCTTCTCGATGTTGACGATGCCTTCATGCGCGAGCTGTTGAAGCGCGGTGCGCACCAGCGTTCGGCTTGCGCCGTAGATCTCGCCGATCTCGTCCTCGCCGAGTTTCGTGCCGGGCAGCAGGCGATGTTCGAGGATCGCCGCAGTCACGCCTTCCCGGATGCGGCTGACGCGATCGCTCGCATCTGGCGCGTCGGATTTGGGTCGGGACTTGGCAGCCATGAATGTGAGGGCTCGATCGTCGAAGATGGCGTCGAATCCTAATCGACCAGCTGTATCCAATCACAGGCGAAACTTTATACAATCCGCGCCTGTTTTGTGTGCACGCAACTGCGAAGGCCACGAGCCGCCCACGCACATGAGATTCGATCTAACGATCTGACTCCGCTGCACTGTTTTGGAATTCGGCCGGCCGAGAACGATTCAAGCGCGATTGGCATGGACCTTGCGGAGAGAGGCGCAGCATCGCCCTCGCCCCGGACACGCCATGGCCACTCCCGCCGCCCTCGAACTGGTCGCCGTCAGCAAGCGCTACGACACGACGCTGGCGGTCGACACCGTCAATTTGAAGATCCCGGCCGGCACCTATTGCTGCCTGCTCGGCCCCTCCGGCTGCGGCAAGACCTCGACCTTGCGCATGATCGCCGGCCACGAGGCCGTCAGCGAGGGCGACATCATCCTGGGTCCGCAGAACGTCACCGATCTCGAACCCGCCAAGCGCGGCACGGCGATGATGTTCCAGTCCTACGCGCTGTTCCCGCACCTCACCGTGATCGACAACGTGGCGTTTGCCCTGAAAATGCGCGGCATCGACCGGGCGACGCGGCACAAGCGCGCCGGCGAGTTGCTCGAGCTGGTGGCGATGACGCCCTACGCGGCCCGGCTTCCCGCACAGCTCTCCGGCGGCCAGCAGCAGCGCGTCGCGCTCGCCCGCGCGCTGATCACCGAGCCGCAGATCCTGTTACTCGACGAGCCGCTCTCGGCACTCGATCCGTTCCTGCGGGTGAAGATGCGGGGCGAATTGAAGCGGCTGCAGCGCGAACTCGGCATCAGCTTCGTTCAGGTCACGCACGGCCAGGAAGAGGCGATGGCGCTCGCCGACCACATCGTGGTGATGAACCAGGGCAGGATCGAACAGCAGGGAAGTGCCCGCGATATCTTCCATCATCCCCGCACCGAATTCGTGGCGCGCTTCATTGGCGGTCACAACGTCCTCAGCGACGCAGGCAAACTCATCGCCGTGCGCGCCGATCAGCTCGGCATCGTGCCGATCGCCGACGGCGCGGTCGGCGCGCCGGCGCTGCTGACCCAGACCGAGTACCAGGGCTCCTACATCGCCGTCTCGCTCACGCTCGAAGACGGGACCGCCCTGTTCTCCCACCTTCCCGAGGCCGCCTTCGACGTCCACCAGTTCCGGCCGGGCGATCGCGTGCTGGCCACCTGGGATCCCGCCAAGGCGCAACGTCTGCAATAGCGCCGATCAATCACCGGAATGCGCAACAGAGGAGTGACCGATATGACCGAAACGACCAGGAAGAAGGGCCTTAGCCGCCGCACGCTACTCAAGAGCACCGCAGGTCTCGCCGGACTTGCCGCCGGCTCCGGCGCCATCACCGGCTTTCCCTATGTCATGTCGGCCGAGCCGAAGGTGCTGCGCTATCTCGGCACCGCCGTGAACGAGGGCGACGACATCTCCAAGCAGTGCCTGAAGGACACCGGCATCAAGATCGAATACATCACCGCGACCACCGACGACGTCACCAAGCGCGTGATGACCCAGCCGAACTCCTTCGACGTGCTGGACACCGAATATTTCTCGCTGAAGAAGATCGTCCCGTCAGGCAACATCCTTGCCCTCGACGCCAGGAAGATCAAGGAATTCGACAACATCACGCCTGTCTTCACCAAGGGCCAGACGCCTGGCGGCAAGAAGATCGGCAGCCAGGGCACTGCGCCCTGGAAGGTGCTCTATCTCGAAGGCAAGGACTCCAAGAAGTTCGCGACGTCGGCGACCGAATTCGTCACTCTGATCCCGACCGTCTACAACGCCGACACGCTCGGCATTCGTCCCGACATCATCAAGCGTCCGATCAGCTCATGGTCCGAGCTGCTCAATCCCGAATTCAAGGGCAAGGCCTCGATCCTCAACATCCCCTCGATCGGCATCATGGATGCCGCAATGGTCGTGGAAGCCTCCGGCAAGTACAAATATGCCGACAAGGGCAACATGACCAAGGAAGAGATCGATCTCACCATGAAGGTGATGACCGAGGCCAAGAAGGCCGGTCAGTTCCGCGCCTTCTGGAAAGACTTCAACGAGAGCGTCAACCTGATGGCCTCGGGCGAGACCGTCATCCAGTCGATGTGGTCGCCGGCGGTGACGAAGGTCCGCTCAATGGGGATTGCCTGCACCTTTCAGCCGCTCAAGGAAGGCTATCGCTCCTGGGCCTCGGGCTTCTGCGTCTCCAAGGGCGTCTCGGGTGCGAAGCTCGAGTGGGCCTACGAGTTCGTCAACTGGTTCCTGTCCGGCTATGCCGGCGCCTATCTCAACCGCCAGGGTTACTACTCGGCCGTGCTCTCCACCGCGAAGGCGCATATGGAGCCTTACGAGTGGGCCTACTGGATGGAAGGCAAGGCGGCCGAGAAGGACATCAAGGCGCCCGACGGCTCGCTGCTCGAAAAGGCGGGCGCCGTGCGCGACGGCGGCTCCTACGAGGACCGCATGGGCGGCGTCGCCTGCTGGAACGCCGTGATGGATGAGAACGACTACATGGTCCGCAAGTGGAACGAGTTTATCGCAGCATAATGTGATGGACACGTCGGAGGACATCCTGCAACAGGCATCCCCGGATCTGGTCCGGGGATCGGAGACGGCGCGCCGCAGCAAAGCGGCGCGGCTGTCACCCTCCTTCATTTCCTGGCTCCAGGCCGGGCCGATGATGCTGGTGTTCCTCGCCTTCTTCCTGATCCCGCTCGTCTTCGTCGTTATCGTCTCGTTTTGGGACTACAACGAATACCAGTTGCTGCCGGCCTTCTCGGGCCGCGGCTACACCGACACGTTCGAGGGCTGCATCGCGCAGCTCCCCGATCTCTGCACCATCGCCAAGACCTATCTGAAGACGCTGAAGCTCTGTTTCCTCGTCTGGGTCATCACACTCTTCATCGGCTTCTGGGTCGCCTACTTCCTCGCCTTCCACGTCAAGTCCAAGACATGGCAGATGGGACTGTCGCTGCTCTGCACGATCCCGTTCTGGACCTCCAACGTGATCCGCATGATCGCCTGGATTCCGCTGCTCGGGCGCAATGGCCTGGTCAACTCAGGCTTGGTGAAGACGGGGCTGATCAACCATCCCGTTGAGTGGCTACTGTTCTCCGAATTCTCCGTGGTGCTGGCGCTGGTTCACCTCTTCACCTTCTTCATGGTGGTGCCGATCTTCAACTCGATGGTGCGCATCGACAAATCGCTGATCGAGGCCGCCTATGACGCCGGGGCGACCGGCTTCCAGACGCTGGTCAACGTCATCATCCCGCTCGCCAAGCCCGGTATCGTGATCGGCTCGATCTTCGTCATCACCATAGTGATGGGCGACTTCATCACCATCGGCGTGATGGGCGGGCAGCAGATCGCGGCCGCCGGCAAGATCATCGAGACGCGGGTGAATGCGCTGCAATTCCCGGCAGCAGCGGCCAACGCCGTGATCCTGCTCGTCATCACCTTCCTGATCATCACCATGATGTCGCGCATCGTCGACATCAAGAAGGAGCTCTAGAGCATGAAGGAAGGACGCCCGCGCTCTTTCTACGTGCTCGCGATCTTCTTCGCGGCCTACACGCTGTTCCTCTACGGCCCGATGATTGCGATCTACGTGCTGTCGTTCCAGGGGCCGCAGGGCGGCCTCACCTTCCCGATGAACGGTGTATCGACTTTCTGGATCGCAAAACTGTTCCAGGGCACCGGCATCGTCGATCTCGGTGCGGCCTTTCGTCGTTCGCTGCTGCTTGGCATTATCGTGATGATCGTCACCGTCGTGCTGTCGGTCGCCGCCGGCATGGCGTTTCGCCGCAAGTTCAAAGCGCAAAGCATCCTGTTCTACTCGGCGATCGCGAGCCTCATCGTGCCCTCGATCATCACCTCGCTCGGCATCTCGCTTGAATTCCGCATCATCGACGATCTGATCAAGGGCACCATCAACGAGAATTTCGAGACCTCGATGGGCCTGCTCACCTCGGGCCTGGGTGCACATCTGACCTGGACGCTGCCGTTCGGGCTGCTCATCATGTTCGCGATCTTCAACCGGTTCGATCCCAGGCTCGAGGAAGCCGCGCGCGATCTCGGCGCAACGCCATGGCAGGCCTTCCGTCATGTCGTGCTGCCGATCATCCTGCCCCCCGTGATCGGCATTGGACTGTTCGGCTTCACGCTGTCCTGGGACGAACTCGCGCGTTCCAGCCAGGCGATCGGGGCGGTGAACACGCTGCCGCTCGATCTCCAGGGCCTCACCACCACCGTGACGAACCCGGACATCTATGCGCTCGGCACCGTGATCTCGGCCGTCTCGTTCACGGTGATCGCGCTTGCGCTCGGCACCATCCACATGCTCAACAAGCGGCAGGCGGCCAAAGGCTCGGACGCCGGCAAAGGGCTTGTCTGATCTGATGCGGCTTCACGTCGTCAATCCCAACACCACTGCGGCCATGACGCTGAAGATCGCCGCTGCGGCGGGAAGCGTCGCCATGCCCGACACCGTGATCGATGCGCGTCAGCCCACGATGGGCCCGGTCTCGATCGAGGGATTTTACGACGAGGCGTTCGCGGTGCCCGGCATGCTCGGCTGCATCCGCGAGGCCGACCGCGACGGCGCGGACGCGCACATCATTGCCTGCTTCGACGACACCGGCCTCGACGCCGCGCGCGCCGCGGCAAAGGCACCCGTGATCGGCATTGGCGAGGCCGGCTTCCACATGGCGAGCCTGATCGCCGCGCGCTTCGCCGTGGTGACGACGCTCGGTGTCTCCATCGTGCCGATCGAGCATAATTTGCGGAAATACGGCCTCGCCGAACGCTGCGCCCGCGTCCGCGCCGCCGAGGTGCCGGTGCTCGCGCTGGAGGAGCGCAACACCGATGCGCTCGCAAAAATCTCCACCGAAATCACAGTCGCGATCCGCGACGACCGCGCAGAGGCCGTGGTGCTCGGTTGCGCCGGCATGGCCGATCTCGCCAATGAACTCGCCGCCATGCACGGCCTGCCCGTGATCGACGGCGTCGCCGCCGCAGTGACTTTGGCGGAATCACTGGTGCGACTTGGCCTGAAGACCTCCCGACTCGGACCCTATGCGGCGCCCCGATCGAAGACCTATTCAGGTCCGTTTTCGCCGTTTCAGCCCTGATCTCTGCCTCTGACGGGCGCTCGGATGCCCTAAGGCATCCTGATTGCTGGTTTTTTTGCTCTTGGCCTCTTTTTGGTCCCATTCCTTGCTGAAACGTAACGCTTTCGGGACACCCGGCGGCCTCAGGGTTGCCGGTCTTCGCCACTCACCAAGTTTCAATTTGGGTTTTGTCAGCGATGATCGATCTCGCAGAGGACACACGGTCCCATCCCCTCCTTCGCCTTGGCGCCCAGCCCATCGCGCTGACCGCCGCCGCGCTCCTGCTGCTGATCGCCGGCGTGACCTCGATCGCGATCTGGCGCGCCTATACCGGCTCAGCCCCTGAGACCGACCGGGTGGTGGCGTCGCGGCAGCTTCAGGCTCGCACCGCACAAGCATCCGAGCAGCTGGTCGAGAAGACCAAGGGGCTGGAGGCAACCCAGCAGGAATCGATTGACCAGCTCCAGGTCGTGCAAGACCAGCTCCAGAGTGTGAAACGCTTGCTCGCATTCCAGCAGGCCGACACTAAGCGCCTGTCCGAGCAGGTCACGACACTCAACGAGTCCATCGACGGCCTGCGGCAATCCTTTGCCAGCGCCCGAGCAACCGAGGCGGAGGCTCCCTCGGTTACCCGCAGGAAACCTGCACGGCATCGTGTCCATGCCAGTGCACGGAAGGGCTCGCGCAGCTGAGCAGCCGGCGCTGCCTATATTTTTGGACTTGTGAACTGGATCACATTCACCCGTATGATTCCAAGCGATGCTCGCCGTTACCGGATGGCGTGAGCCGATTTCAATGTCCGGGGCTGGCAAGGTCGTTGACGGTATATTGCGTCAACGGCCTTGTTTTTTAACGGGCGCCGCCGCCTATTCGCAAACATCCACGGGGCGGATGCGCCAGCCCGACGGCGTCATGACGCGCTTGCGCACGACGTAGCAGCCGCCATAGCCGCCATCGTTGTAGCCGGTACCATAGTAATACGGATTGCCGTAATATGGTTGGCCGTAGCCGTAATAGCCGCCGTAATAACCCGCGCCGGCAATACCCGCCCCGATGGCGATCCCCGGCCAGAAGCCGCCGCCGCGCCAATGGCCGCCGTGACCCCAGCCCCCGCCGTGGCCCCAGCCGCCGCCCCCGTGGCCGAAACCGCCTCGCGCCTGGGCCGCCTGTGGGGCCGACAGCCCGATTGCCGCGACGGCCAGCGCCGCCATCATCATCCTGCGTAACATCACTCGATCCTCCGCGTGGACACGCTCCACGCTCAAAGCAGGACCAAGCTAGCGTCCGCTGGGCATTCGGGACAGCCACGCTGCCTCACTTCCGCGCGAGCATCAGCAGCCGCGGCAGATGCTCTTGAGCTTCTTGTCGAGGAGCCGGTTCTCGGCGTTGACGGCGGCATCAGTGCTCCCGCCTGCACCGGTCCCGGTGGTGGCGCCGGGTGCATTCGCACCGGACGATTGGGCGGTACCCAGACTGTTGGTGCCAGGCGCGGGAGCCGGAGAGTTGGCCACACCTCCGGCCGATCCCGCAGAGCCGCCGGTGGCTTGCGCGAACGATACGGCCGGCATCGCGGCAAGGGCGAAGATCACGATCACGGTCTTGATTGAATGGGTTGTGGGCAATCTGGCCATTGAATTCTCCTTCGCCGGTCAACCGCCGCAGCAATGACCGGTTCCGGAACAAATGCCGTCGCATCAGCTTGAAACCCGGGAAGGCTCCGGAAACAGAAAGGCGCAGTCACGATGAACGATCGCGATGCTTTTGCAGAAGGCGAACGCGCGGCGCGTCAAAACATTCCGGCGGAAGCCAATCCGTACCAAGACGGCAGCGACGAGCATGCCCTTTGGTCCGCGGGGCACGAGAAGGTCGCAACCGCAATAGAAGCGCGCGAGTCCGAAGGAAACTGAGCTCACCCGATCCGCTTGAGGCCTTTCGTGAAGCGCGGGCCGTTCGCGACGTAGAACTTCGCCGCGCTGCCCATCTTCTGCACCTGGGCGTCGTCGAGCGTGCGGATCACCCGCGCCGGCGAACCGATGATCAGGGACCGTTCGGGGAACTCCTTGCCCTCGGTGATGACGGAGCCGGCGCCAACGATGCTGTTGCGCCCGATCCTGGCGCCGTTCATCACGATGGAGCCCATGCCGACGAGTGCGCCCTCCTCGATGGTGCAGCCATGCAGGATGACGTTATGGCCGACCGTACAGTTCCTGCCGATGTGAAGCGGAAAACCGAGATCGGTGTGGCAGGTCGAGCCGTCCTGCACGTTGGACCCCTCGCCGATCTCGATCCACTCATTGTCGCCGCGCAGCACCGCGCCGAACCAGACGCTCGCGCCTGGCTTCAAGCGCACGCGGCCGATCACGGTGGCGGTCTCCGCGATGAAGTAGTTGCCGTCGGCGGGAAGATCGGGCGCCTGCCCGTCGAGCTCGTAGATCGCCATGAGGGTCTCCTGTCGCGTCAACCCCAGCCATAGCGAAACGGCAGCCTCGACGCAAAGGGCCGCCGCGCAGGCAGCCCTACAGCGCGCATCAGACCAGAACGCCGGCCGCGCGGAGCGTCATCAGGAAGAAGGTGCCGCTCATCATGCTCCAGAAGCCGGCGATGACGGTCGCCATCATCACGAATTCGACGCGGCGGCTCTCCAGCTGCCTGCCGCGCAAGGTGTTGCGCATGATGATGAAGGGCGCCGCGAACACCAGAAACGGAACCGCCGCGAAAGTCTTCGGCGCCACGCCGTCCTGCAACAGACCGAAGCCGGCGGGCCGCTGTGCGACCGTCTGGTATCCGCTCACGAGCGCCCCCGCGAGCGCGAAACCGATGCCTATCGAGAAGAATGTATTGAGAGCTTCAGGTGTCATCGGAACGGTCCGCCCTTACGCAACGCCAGAGCCTTCCTGTGACAAAGAGTGCCGGTTAACGCTACATTATCCTTAAGGGAAGGTTAACGCCGCCGGCCGTTCCACGCAGGCCCCTCTCCCTTCCCTGCAGCCGGTGAGCGCTCCGCGAAATCACCGCCGCGTGGCATATTCGCCGCTGATTCGTCGGCCATCGGCCGACTTCCGGCTCATTCGCGCGGCTCATGACACTGTTTTCGGCAATCTCCCCTCAGTCCCCCCGGACGCGCACCCGGGCCCACGTGGTCCCGATCGTACTCGGCGGCATTGCCGCGGTGTGTGCCGTCGCGCTCGTCGCCTATTTGTTGTGGCCGACCTGGGGCCCGAGCGGCGCGAGCGCCCCGGACAAGCTGCCGGTGAGCGTCGGCGGCACGCTGTTCAACCTGCCGACCACCGCGATCCGCATGAAGATCCAGCGCCACTCCGGGCCGCAGGAGCGGATCGACCTCGACTTCCTGTACCCTTCGCTGGAGCCGCCGGGCGCGCCGAAGCACGTCACCGCTGATAGTGTGGATGCGGCGATGCAGCCGATCGACCGCATCTTCCTGTCGATCGCCGCGCATCGCGATGCGCTCTCGCCCGAGCAGCGCACAGCCACGATCTATCCGCGCTATCTCGACCAGGCCGCGGCAGTGCCCCAGGACGGGCTGATGATGCGGATGTTCCGCGCCGACACGCCTTATGGCAGCGAGGATCTCTATTCTGCCGCAAGTCCCGCGCTGACCGCGCGGTGCACGCGCGATGGGGCGACGCCCGGCATGTGCCTCGCCGAACGACGCGTTGGCGGCGCCGACCTCACCTTCCGCTTTCCGCGAAGCTGGCTGTCGCAATGGCGCGATGCGGCGGAGGCGATGGACCGGCTCACCGCGCAGTTGCGCGGGCCGCGGATTTAACACTCGTGGTGAAGAACTATTCCTGGTCGACCAGATCGTCCTCGAGGATCGCCATCTGGAACTGGAACGAGCGATCATCGTCCTCGTCGTCGACGAAGAGCACGCCGATGAATTCCTCGCCGATATAGACCTCGGCGGAATCATCCTTCTTCGGCCGCGGCACGACGCGGATCTTGGGATTGCCGAATACGCGCTTCAGATACGCGTCGAGCTTCCTAACTTCCTTGACGTCCACAGCAAGTCTCCAATCGAAATCTGGGTTGCCGCGGGTTTTAGGACGAGACGCGACTAACCGCCAGCATGAATTGCCAAAGAATTTTGGGCGAAAGGGCGGAAAATCCCGCCCCTTCCGACAAGTTCGAAGTCCCGCCTCAAAGTCCGCCTCAGAGTCCCATGGCGTTGATCATCTGATCCATGGTGCGCGACGGCTCGGCGCAGCCGGCTTCGCCGACGACCTTGGCGGGCACGCCTGCGACCGTCACGTTGTGCGGCACCGGTTTGACCACGACCGAGCCCGCCGCGATGCGCGCGCAATGACCGATCTCGATATTGCCGAGGATCTTCGCGCCGGCGCCGATCAGGACGCCGTGACGGATTTTCGGGTGGCGGTCCTCGTTCTCCTTGCCGGTGCCGCCGAGCGTGACGCCATGCAGGATCGAGACGTCGTCCTCGATGAGCGCAGTCTCACCGCAGACGAAACCGGTGGCGTGGTCGAGGAAGATGCCGCGGCCGATGCGCGCGGCGGGATTGATGTCGGTCTGGAATACCGCAGACGCCCGGCTCTGCAGATAATACGCGAAATCCTTGCGGCCCTTCAGATAGAGCCAATGCGCGAGGCGGTGGGTCTGGATGGCGTGAAAGCCCTTGAAATAGAGCAAGGGATCAATGAAGCGCGAGGTCGCGGGGTCGCGGTCGTAGACGGCGACGAGATCGGCGCGGAACGCGTTGCCGAGATCTGGATCGTCGCGCAGCGCCTCGTCATAGGTCTGGCGCACGAGATCACCCGACAGCGCGGAGTGATCGAGCCGGTCGGCGACACGATGGATCACCGCATCTTCCAGGCGGCTGTGATGCAGCACCGTCGAATAGATGAAGGTCGCAAGCTCCGGCTCGCGATGGACGATGTCCTCCGCTTCGCCGCGGATCCGATCCCAGATCGGATCAAGCGTTGCGAGCTTTCCTCCCGGATTGACCTGATGCACTGCCATGAGATCTGCTCTTTCGAATTGGCTCGTTTCGTTGGTTCTATAACACAGTCTAGGCGACAAAGTCCTGACGGGCTTGCCTAAGAGTGAACAGTGCGTTGTCCCGCCAGGGCATGCCAATGCGTTGAATCACAACAGTTTCTTCCGACACCCCGGGCCGCGAGGTCGGCTCAAAATGGTCAGGGTTTTGCCAAATTCAAGCCGGGCGGCGTCAAACTATTGGTGAATTCCGCATCAACCGTTATTGCAGGCATGGTCCGAGTGAGGACGGAGCGGATTTGACCATCACCACCGATCATGCGCGCGCGGGCGCCGTGGGCTCACTTTGGCTGCGGCTCGCCGCGGTCGCCCTGCCGCTCCTGATGATCGCGCCGGCGTTCTGGAACGGCTATCCGCTGTTGCAATGGGATACCGGAGGCTATCTGGCGCGCTGGTACGAGGGCTATCTCGTCCCGAGCCGCTCCACCGTGTTCGGCATCTATCTGCACTATGGCGAGAATTCTGGTTTCTGGATCAACCTCGCGGTCCAGTCGCTGGCGACGCTGTGGCTGTTGCAGCTCACCTTGCGCGTGCTCTCGATGATGCAGACGTTCCGCTTCGTCGCGATCAGCCTGCTCCTGATCCTGTCGACCGCGCTGCCCTGGCTTGCGAGCATGTTGCTCACCGACATTTTTGCAGGCCTGTCGGTGCTGTCGCTATTCCTGCTGGTCATCGGTGGGCAGCGGACCTCGGTGCTCGAAAAAATCTCGCTGTTCGTCTTCACGGCCTTTGCCGCCGCGACCCACAGCGCCACGCTCGGCGTGCTGCTCGGTCTCTGCGTCGTCGGCTGGATGGCGCGGCCGTTGCTCGGGCGCCGGCTTCCGATCGCCGGATTGGCTCAAGCGAGCCTCACCGTCGTCGCCGGTGGCCTGATGCTGGTGTCGGCGAACCATGCCTTGTCGGGCAAATGGACATGGACGCCCGGCGGCACCGGCGTCGCCTTCGGCCGCATGATGCAGGACGGCATCGTTGCGCGCTATCTCAATGACCATTGCCCGCGCGAAAAACTCAAGCTGTGTCCCTATCGCGACCAATTGCCGGCGACCGCTGACGAATTTCTGTGGGGCAAGAGCATGTTCAACACGCTCGGCCGCTTCGAAGGCATGAACGACGAGATGGGCACCATCGTCGTGGGTTCGCTTGCCGACTATCCGGCTTGGCAGGCCGGCGCGGCGTTGCGGGCGATGGGCCAGCAATTGCTGCATGTAGCGACCGGCGAAGGCACCAATGGCTGGATCCCACACACCCGCGGCATCATCGAACGCTATATCCCCTCACAAGCCGCGCCGATGCGCGCCGCGCGCCAGCAGCATTGGGGTGTCAATTTCGACACCATCAACTGGCTGCACGTTCCCGTTGCACTGGCCTCGATGCTGGCCCTGGTCGTGCTGCTCGCGCATGCGCTCGCGAACCGCTGGCTTGACGACCTGACGCTGCTGGCGGCGACGGTGACTCTGGCGCTGCTCGGCAACGCCTTCATCTGCGCCGTCATCTCCGGCCCCCATGATCGCTACGGCGCGCGGATGGTGTGGGTTGCGACCTTCACAGTGCTGGTAGCGCTGTTTCGCTCGTTCGGCGACGAGGCGGCGGACGAGACCTCAGCCGCGGCGTGACAGGAAATCGAGCACGCCGGTCTTGTAGACCTTGTCGCCGACCGCCCGCATGTGATCGCGGTTCGGGATGTCGAGCACTTCCGAACCCGGGATGATGGCGCCGAGTGCGCTGGCCGAGCCCGCGACGTCGTCGCTGCTGCCGACCGCGATCAGCACGGGCACGTCGATGCGCGCGGCGTCGTCCTTCGTCATGAGATCGCGTGTGCCGCGCAGGCAGGCGGCCAGCGCCTTGCGGTCGGAACGGGTTTGGTCTGCAAAAGCACGAAACGTGCGTCCGACGGGATCGGTGACGTCGTCGAGCGAGGGCGCTTCCAGCGCCTTCGCCACGTTCTCGCCGGGCCCGGTGCCCTCGATCAGGCCGCCGATGCCGATGCCGCCGAGGATTGCCGAACGCAGGCGCTGCGGCTCCTTGAGGGAGAGCCAGGCGGTCATCCGTCCGCCCATCGAATAACCCATGAGATCGGCCTGCGGGATGGCGAGGTGATCCATCAGCGCGAGCACGTCGCCGGCCATGGTCGGGATCGAGTACTGCGCGGGCTCGTAGAGCTTGGCGCTTTCGCCATGGCCGCGATTGTCGAGCGCAATGACGCGGCGGCCGTTCTTGCGCAGCTCCGAGACCCAGGTCGGATAGACCCAGTTCACGTTCTTGCTGGAGGCAAAGCCGTGCACCAGGATGATCGGATCGCCCTCGCCTTCGTCGAGATAGGCAATTTCAACGGCGCCGTTGTGAAAGCTCGGCATCATCAGTTCCGCAAATCTTGAGGTGAAGAGGTACCTTAGGCCGAGACGGCAGCGCTTGCCAGAACGGCTTCGGCGGCGATCCGGGCCTGGCGAAGTCGCCGCGCCCGTCTGCGATCGCACCAGGCCTGGGTCAGGCGCTCCGTGGTCGCCTTGATCGATGACAACAGGCCGAACAGCGTTAGGGCCGCACCGAACAGCCAGAGTGCAAGATTGAACGCACCGCCGATCAGCAGCAGCGCGCCGCGGCCGAGCAGCTTCAGGATCGCGCGCGTCTTGCCGCCCTGCACTTCCGCGAGCCGCACCGCGCGTGCGACGTCCTTGGGACCTTCGGCGATGCGCAAGCTATCCATCGCGCCGCGCGTGCCGGTCTTCTCGACGACGCGCGTGACATCCTTGCCAAGCCGAACCAGCGCGCCAGCCTTCTCGGCGCGGAACGCGGCCTTGATTGCGCTCAAGGTTTGGCCCGGCCGCAGCACCGAGCCGGAGGCAACCGCGTTCTGCAGCATCGGCGTATCGACGACCTCGCGCGCGGACCGGCCGGCCCAGGCCGCCAGTCCCTCGCCCAGCCGGCCCACCTTGCGTGCGTCCTTCACCAGCGTCAGCCCGGCGCGAACCGGCGCGGCACCGCCGACGGAGACGTAGGTCACGGCCGTGACCGCCAGACCCGCGGCGGCAAGGCCCAGCACCAGGCGATCGGTCTCCTCGCCCATGGCGAGGTGCTTGCCCTCGCGCACGATGTCCCTGATGTCGCCGATGACGAAGAGATCGCCGGCCACGGTTCCCGACAGGCTCGCAACATCGTCCGCGCTGCCGGTGACGAGACCGGTGGCAAACCGTTTTGCGAAATGCGAGGTGGAATTTTCGGCTTTGACCGCGTCGTTGACACGGCTCAGGAGGTCGTCAGGCAGCGCGATGTTGCGGTCGCGCGCCAGCGCGACAAAACTGTCGGCGAGATCGGCATCGCCCGATGCAAGCGCGGCATCGATGTTGTCCTGAATCAGGCGGTCGTTGTGCCGCAGCAGCGCGTCGAGCTTGATCTCGGACAGCGCGGCGGGATCGTCCCGGGCGGCCAGAATCGCGCCGGCCTCGCGGGCATGCGGTGCTACCTGCGCGAGCATGAAGCCGCATGCCGCGATACCGGTCAACGCTGTGCTGATTCGCAACCACTTCATGCGGAGAGCCTGGACGGTCCTGAGATCGTTGACGCCTGACGGTTCGTCTTTCGTCGCAATTGCGCTCGTCCACAGACATAGTATGCCAAAATTGCGACACAACGTCCCCGACGAAAGAAGGGCTTCTCTCAGGCCGCAAGATTGTGTCGAATTTGCATGAGCAAATGAGCATGGGGCATTGCGGAGCTTTCGGTTCCGCTGGACTAGCAATCATCTGTACCCACCAGTATGGTCCGCGGCGCCTTAATAATGCCGCGTCAGTCGTGATTGTGTCTGCCGCCATTGCCACTCCAGGATGAGTACGATGTCCGACCATG
The DNA here is from genome assembly GCF_040547675.1 of Bradyrhizobium sp. RT6a. Lineage (NCBI taxonomy): Bacteria > Pseudomonadati > Pseudomonadota > Alphaproteobacteria > Hyphomicrobiales > Nitrobacteraceae > Bradyrhizobium > Bradyrhizobium sp. RT6a. The sequence continues at coordinate 603,179 of NZ_JBEPQC010000002.1, read as the reverse complement.
TCGTCCCGCACTTCCACAACGATGCCGGTGTCCCCGTCATCGAGATCGGCTCGCAAGAGTTCATGTGCGTGGGCGCCAACCCTCCGTTCGATCATCCGCACGTCTTCCTCGACCTCGGCAATGACAACGAGATCATCTGCCCCTACTGCTCGACGCTGTACCGTTTCGCCGCCGACCTGAAGGCGGGCGAAGCCCGTCCGCCGGAATGCGTCCTGAAGGACAAGGTGGCCTGACCGCTTCCATCGGCCAGGGGTGGCGCTCTCCCGAACGATTGTCATCGCCGGTGCCGGCATAGGTGGACTGACGGCTGCGCTTGCGCTCGCGGCCCGCGGCTTCCGCATCGTGGTACTGGAAAAGGCCGAGCGGCTCGAGGAAGTCGGCGCCGGTCTGCAACTCTCTCCCAATGCCAGCCGCGTGCTGGTCGAGCTCGGCCTCACCGAGCGCCTCAAGCTGCGCGCCGTGATCCCGGAGGCGGTCTCGATCATGAGCGCGCGGGCCGGCGGCGAGCTATTGCGCATGCCGCTGGGAGAAGCCGCCGCCGCGCGCGCCGGCGCCCCCTATTGGGTGGTGCACCGCGCCGATTTGCAATCCGCCCTCGCTGGCGCAGTCTCCGACCATCCCGATATCGACCTGAAACTTGGTGCGACCTTCGAAGACGTCGCGCCTCACGCCAAGGGGCTGACGGTCGTCCATCGCAGCGGCACGATCCGGCGCAGCGATCTCGCCAGTGCGCTGATCGGCGCCGACGGCATCTGGTCGACGGTGCGCCAGCATCTGTTTCCCGAGGTGCAGCCGCGCTTTTCCGGGCTGATCGCCTGGCGCGGCACGCTCGATGCGACGCAACTGCCGAAGGACTACACCGCGCGCCGGGTCCAGCTCTGGATGGGCCCGAATGCCCATCTCGTCGCCTACCCGATCGCGGGCGGACGCCAGATCAACGTGGTCGCGGTGCTGCCGGGCACCTGGAACAGACCGGGCTGGAGCACGCCCGGCGATCCCCGCGAGGTGATGGACGCCTTCGCCGCGCCGAGCTGGCCGCCAGCGGCGCGCATGATGCTCGCCACGGTCGATAGCTGGCGGAAATGGGCGCTGTTCGGCGTGCCTGACGACTGCCCCTGGAGCAAAGGGCCGGTCGCGCTGCTCGGCGACGCCGCGCATGCGATGCTGCCGTTTGCAGCCCAGGGCGCCGGCATGGCGATCGAGGACGCCGCGGTGCTCGCGCAGCATTTGAGTCTTGAGATCGCCGAGAGCACCGCGGGCATCACAGCTGCGCTGAAACAATACGGCCGTATGCGTCAGGCGCGCGTGCGGCGGGTGCAGCGGACCGCGCGGCAGCAGGGCCGCATCTATCATTTCACTGGGCCGCTGGCCTACGCACGCGATCTTGCGGTCCGCGCGCTCGGCCCGGAACGCATGCTGGCACGACAGGACTGGATCTACGGTTGGCGGCCCTGATGCGAGGCGCTGGTTTCAGCGCACTGCTCGTGTCGATTTCGGGCCAGGCTTGATCGGGCCAGGATTGGCGGCCGGCGTCGCCTCGGGCGGCGTTTCCCGGCACTTGTTGCGGCGCCAAGCGTCATCGGCCATCTGCGCCTGCCCGCGTACCGCGATGTATTCGTTGCGATAAGCAAGCTCCGACACGACGGCGCCGCCCGCGCCGGTCTGTGCCTTGTCCATCAGTCTCTGCAAATCACCGGTTCGGTTGGCGAGCGACTTGCGCTCGCCCTCGAGCTGCTTGCAATCGTACAATTCGTACCTGGCGGGATCGGCAAATGCCGGAGCGACGGTCTCGCTCATGCCTGCGCAGCCGGACAGCACGAAGCCGGCCGCGAGCAGCGCGACGGCCACGCAGCATGTACGCAGGCGATATTGGATCAAAGCAGCCATGTCGGATGAATAGTCCCCGTCGATTGAGAATGCCTAAAGCAACAACAGATGTCCGGATTGAGGCTTTGCCTTGTGCCGCCTGCTCGCCTAAGGAAGTACCGCCCCTCCGGCCTGCAAACGCCAATTCCAGACCGCCGGTAAGGGACTTAAGTGACTGATCTCGTTGGATCAAGCGGGCATGGCGGAATTGGTAGACGCAAGGGACTTAAAATCCCTCGGTGCGCAAGCACTGTGCCGGTTCGATTCCGGCTGCCCGCACCACGAGAGCTGCGCGGATGATCCCACCGAACGACGCGGCCGCGAGCGTTGATCCCTCATCAATTCTGCCTGCTCCTGCACCGCCTGCCAGCCATCCCGAAACATCGCTTGTGCAACGCAGCATTGGAGGTAGACAAGTCCCTCAAATCAGAGGTGAGCTTCTTGTCCGACGTCAATGCCGACGATTGGGTGTCCTCGGGACACCGACCGATGGGTTTCCCCGAATTCGTTATCGTGATCGCGTCAATCATGGCGCTGAATCCGCTTGCGATGGATATGATGCTCCCGGCGCTGCCCAATATCGGGTCGGCCTTCAATATCCCCGTCGCCAACCATCTTCAGCTGGTGCTGTCGACCTTCCTGATCGGCTTTGGCGCGGGGCAGTTCGTCATGGGTCCGCTGTCGGATCGCTTCGGCCGCCGCCCGGTGCTGCTTGGCGGGATGGCGGTCTATGCGGTGGCGAGCGTGCTGGCGATTGCCGCGCCGTCGTTCGAAACGCTGCTGCTGGCACGCGCACTGCAGGGCTTCGGCACCTCGGCCACGCGCGTGATCGCGACCTCGATCGTGCGCGACTGTTACGTCGGCCGCCGCATGGCGAGCGTGATGTCGCTTGCGATGATGATTTTCATCGCCGTGCCCGTGATCGCCCCCTCGTTCGGACAGGCGGTGCTGCTGGTGACGCAATGGCGCGGCATCTTCGTCGTGCTGATGCTCTACGGTCTGCTCGCGCTTGCATGGTCCGTGCTGCGGCTTCCGGAGACCTTGCCTGAGAGCGAACGCAGGTCACTTGCGCCGGCCGACGTGCTCACGGCCTATTGGCAGACCGTGACCCATCCCCAAACCCTCGGCTACGCGCTCGCCGCCGGTAGCGTCATGGGCGCGCTGTTCGCCTACGTGTTTTCGGCTCAGCAAGTTTTTGTCGGCATCTATCATCTCGGCCATTATTTTCCGCTCGCCTTCGCCGCGATCGCGGCCGGCACCGCCATTGCCGGCTTCCTCAATGCAAGATTCGTCGGGACCCTCGGCATGCGCGTGATCTCGCACGGCGCGCTGACACTCTACACCGCGGTGGCGGGCGTGATGCTGCTGACCGAAAGCCTCGGCGCGTTGCCGCTTCCCCTGTTCATGGTGCTCTCGGCACTCATGATGTTCTCGTTCGGCATGATGGTTGCCAACTTCACCGCACTCGCCATGGAGCCGCAGGGCCACATCGCCGGCACTGCGTCCTCGCTCTACGGCTCGATCACCACGCTGATCGGCATCGCCGTCGGCATGGCGATCGGACAAAGCTTCGATGGCACGTTGCTGCCGTTTTCGATCGGTTTCTTCGTGTCGTCACTCGCCGCGCTCGCGATCGTGCTGGTGGTGGAGAGGGGACGGCTGTTCAAGCCGCATCATCGCGCCATCGGCTGAGGAACTTCGCGGCGCTCTCGATCTTGTACTGCAACATTCGAGAGGAAGGCGAGATGGAACAAGAGAGCAGATTCGATCAGCCCGCGCGCGAGATCGAACGGCCCGCCCCGCGGCAACCAGTTTCTGAGCAGCAGCCGGACAGAAACCTGCCGTTCGCAGGTGAAGGGCTCGAGCAGCTGCGCGACAGCCACTGCTAGAAGAGGTCGAGCCAGTACCGCTTCATGGAAACGGCGCCGCGGAGAGATCCGCGGCGCCGTTTCTCTTTTCAGACCAGGAGTCTTCGCGCTACTCCGACTTGTCGACGTTCCAGAACAACGGGGTCGCGGGACCGTCGAGCACGCCGGTCAGCGATTTGCGCCAGCCGCTCGGCAGGAGATACTGCCCCAGCGGGATGTAGATCACCTGCTCATAGGCTTCCTTCTGGATGTCAGCAGCGATCTTCTTCTGATCGTCGAGCGAGGCGGCGCGAACGAAGTCGTCCTTGAGCTTTTCGATCTTGGCGTTCTCGGCCCAGCCGAACCAGCCCTTCTTGCCCTGGCCGCCGATCGAGAGATTGGCGATCGGGTTGGAGACGTCGGCTGCGACCCAGTTCGTGAAGAACATGTTCCAGCCGCCCTCCTTCGGAGGCTTCTGGCTGGCGCGGCGGCTCACCACCGTCTGCCAATCAGTCGCTTGCAGGTCGACTTTGAAGCCTGCCTCACGCAGCAACTGAGCCGCAACGATCGGCTGCGCCTTCAGCGTGGTGACATCGCCGGGGGCCATGATCACGATCGGGGTGCCGTCATAGCCGGACTCGGCGAGCGCCTTCTTGGCTTCGGCCATGCCGTTGCCCTTCACCAGCGTCTCCCCGCCGACTTCGGTCGCGAACGGCGTATCGCACACGAAGAAGGCACCACAAATCTTCTGATATTTGGCGTTGCCGACGAGCGCGTCGAGAACGTCCTTCTGGTTTATCGCCAGAAAGGCAGCACGGCGCACTTTGACATTGTCGAACGGCGGATGAAGGAAGTTCATTCGGCCGAGCGTCTGGAAACCGAACTTGTTGGAGACCTCGATGGTGATCTCCTTGTTCGCCTCAAGCAACGGCAGCATGTCGTAGGGCAGATTTTCCATGAAGTCGATGTCGCCCGACTGCAACGCGTTCACCGCGGTCTGCGAGTCCGGCATGGTGATCCACTCGACGCGGTCGACCTTCACCACCTTGCCGCCGGAGGTCCAGCTCGACGGCTCCTTGCGCGGCATGTAGTCGGTGTTCTTGACGTAGACCGCCTTCACGCCCGGCTGGAATTCCGACTGCACGAACTTGAAAGGACCCGAGCCGATCTGCTCGGGGATCTGCTTGTCCGGCGGCGTCTCGGCGAGGCGCTTCGGCATCATGAAGGCAACGCGGGAGGACGGCTTGCCGATCGAGTCAAGCACGAGGCCGTAGGGCTCCTTCAGCTTCAGCGTGATGGTCTTGGCATCGGTCGCTTCGATGCTCGCAGTGAAGTCGAGCAGTTTCTGCCCCATGCCGTCGACTGCGGCCCAGCGCTTGAGCGAGGCAACGCAGTCCTCCGCCGTCACCGGCGCACCGTCATGCCACTTCAGGCCGTCGCGCAGCGTGAACGTGTAGGTGAGCTTGTCGTCGGAGATCTTCCAGTCCGCCATCTGCGGCTGGATCTTGAAGTTCGAATCGGGCGCCACGAGCGTGTCGTAGATCATGTAGCCATGGTCGCGCGTGATGTAGGCCGTGGTGAAGATCGGATCGATGATGCGCAGATCCGAATGCATCACCGCCGTGATGGTCTTGCCGGCCGCAAGCACCGGCGAGGCCAGTGCGGTCGAAAGCGCGACGACCGACAGCGCAAGTTTGGAGGCGAACGCGCGAGGCCCCCGGCGCATCAACTTAAACATAAAAAGTTCTCCTGACGTGAAACTGTTCAAAGGCAGGTTATTGATTGAGCATCCGGTTCGTTCTTTAGGCGAACTAACCTCATGCAATGCCTTTATCTTTTCGAGACTTGCAGACAGTGCCGAGCGCGTCAATCCGGTTTCGCTGCAAGCCCAAGCGGCGCGCGCACGGGCTCCACAAGGATCGGTTTGGCTCTACAACGCTCTCCGCCTGTCCTGCTCCACGCCAATGCAATCCGCGTTCCACGTTCCGAAGCCCGAGAGACATTGAGATGAATCCAGCCAATCTTCCCTTCGATTCCGAAACGATGCTCCAGGGCCTGCGCGGCTGGGTGGAATGCGAAAGCCCGACCTGGGACGCGAGCGCCGTGAACCGCATGCTCGATATCGCAGCGCGGGAGATGGCGATCATGGGTGCGACGATCGAGCGCATTGCCGGTCGCCAGGGTTTTGGCGGCGTGATCCGGGCGCGCTTTCCGCATCCGAAACAAGGCGAGCCCGGCATCCTGATTGCCGGACACATGGATACCGTCCACCCCACGGGCACCATCGAGAAGCTGAAATGGCGGCGCGAGGGCAGCAAGTGCTACGGACCCGGCATCTACGACATGAAGGGCGGCAATTATCTTTCGCTGGAAGCGATCCGCCAACTGGCCCGCGCCTCGTTCACGACGCCGCTGCCGATCACCGTGCTGTTCACGCCCGACGAGGAAGTCGGCACCCCCTCCACGCGCGACATCATCGAGGCGGAAGCCGCGCGCAACAAATATGTGCTGGTGCCCGAGCCCGGCCGCGCTGACAACGGCGTCACCACCGGACGTTACGCCATCGCGCGGTTCAATCTCGAGGCGACCGGCCGGCCCAGCCACGCCGGCGCGACCTTGTCGGCGGGCCGCTCGGCGATTCGCGAGATGGCGCGGCAAATCCTCGCCATCGACGCGATGACGGGCGAAGACTGCACGTTTTCGGTCGGCGTCGTGCAAGGGGGTCAATGGGTCAATTGCGTTGCCACGACCGCCACCGGCGAAGCGCTTTCGATGGCCAAGCGCCAGGCCGACCTCGATCGCGGCGTCGAGAGGATGCTGGCGCTCTCCGGGACAACCAATGACGTCACCTTCAAGGTGACGCGCGGCGTGACACGTCCGGTCTGGGAGCCCGATGCCGGCACCATGGCGCTTTATGAAAAGGCGCGCGGGATCGCCAAGTCGCTCGGCGCGGAACTGCCGCATGCGAGCGCCGGCGGCGGCTCCGACGGCAATTTCACCGGCGCAATGGGCATCCCGACTCTCGACGGCCTGGGCGTGCGTGGCGGCAACGGCCACACGCTCGAAGAGTATATCGAGGTCGAAAGTCTAGCCGAACGCGGCCGGCTCATGGCGGGGCTGCTCGCGACTCTCGAGTAATGGGGCAAGCCACGTCACCCAAACCGGGCCAAGTCACCAAAACAAGGTGACCGCACTGCAAAAACCGTGGCCCGGATGGCATGGGAATTGCTGAAATGTTAGGCTGATGGCAGAACCCCAGGCTCCAGCCGCTGTCTCTGATTTGACTCTAATCTGACGGGATCCAACTTGCTCGGATATCTCCTTCGCCGAATTCTCGCCGCCGTGCCTGTGATGGGCGTGGTGGCGCTGTTCGTCTTCCTCCTGCTCCGCCTCACCCCGGGCGATCCCGCCGCCATTCTTGCCGGCGACAACGCCACGCCGGAGCGGCTCGAGCGGATCCGCACCTCGCTCGGTCTCAACGAGCCGCTGATCGTGCAGTTCATCACGTGGCTGAACAAGCTGCTGCATGGCGATCTCGGAACGTCACTCATCTCCAACCTTCCGGTGATGAAGATGATCGGCCAGCGGGTCGAGCCGTCGATCTCGATCGCGCTGTCGACGATCATTCTCGCCGTCATCGTCGCTGTTCCCCTGGGCGTCATCGCGGCGTGGAAGCACGGCACCTGGATCGATCGCTTCGTGATGGGCCTGTCGGTGCTCGGCTTCTCGGTGCCGGTGTTCGTGGTCGGCTATGTCCTGATCGAGGTCTTCGCGATCGACCTTCGCTGGGTGCCTGTGCAGGGCTTCCGCAGCATCTCGAACGGTTTTGGGCCGTTCTTCGAGCGCATCATCCTGCCCACCTGCGCGCTGTCCTTCATCTACATCGCATTGATCGCACGCATGACGCGCGCGGCGATGCTCGACGTGCTCGGCGAGGACTACGTCCGCACCGCGCGTGCCAAAGGCATCAATGAAGTCGCCGTGATGATGCGTCATGCGCTACGCAACGCCGCGGTGCCCGTGATCACGGTGATCGGTACCGGCTTTGCGCTTTTGATCTCCGGCGTGGTCGTCACCGAGAGCGTGTTCAACATCCCCGGCATCGGGCGCCTTACGGTGGATGCGGTGCTAGCACGCGACTATCCGGTGATCCAGGCGATGATCTTGCTGACGTCGTTGATCTATGTCGTCGTCAATCTCCTGATCGACGTCGCCTACACGCTGCTCGATCCCCGGATCCGGTACTAGGGCTAAGGATAACAACAAGAATGTCGGTCGATACCCTTCCCCAGTCATCCATCCCGATCACGTCGCCGCTGCGGCCGCGCCTCGGATTCCTGACCTCGACGCCGATCATCGCGGCAGCGACCATCTGCCTGGCGTTGGTCGTGCTGATCTCGATCCTGGCGCCGTTGATCGCGCCGTATGATCCGATCCAGCTTGCGCCGTCGCAGCGACTGAAGCCCTCTTCGGCGCAATTCCTGCTCGGCACCGACGCCTATGGCCGCGACCTGCTGTCGCGCGTCATGTATGGCGGACGCATTTCGCTTCTGATCGGCATCGGCTCGGCGATCATGTCGATCGTCATTGGGTTGGCGATCGGCCTGGTTTCCGGCTTCTTCAAGCTGGTCGATTCCGTCATGATGCGAATCATGGACGGCCTGATGGCGATGCCGAGCATCCTGCTGGCAATCGCCGTGGTGTCGCTGTCCGGCGCCAGCCTCTGGACCGTGCTGATCGCGATTACGATCCCCGAAGTTCCGCGCGTGGCACGCCTGGTGCGTTCGGTCGTGCTATCGGCTCGCGAAGAGCCCTATGTTGAAGCGGCGATCTCGGTCGGCTCATCCCTGCCGAAGATCATGTGGCGGCATTTGATGCCGAACACGATCGCACCGCTGATCGTCCAGGGCAGTTACGTCTGCGCGTCCGCGATCCTCACCGAGGCCATCCTCTCCTTCCTCGGCGCCGGCATCTCGCCGGAAACGCCGACCTGGGGCAACATCATGGCCGAGGGCCGCCAGTACTTTCAGCTCAAACCGACGCTGATCTTCTGGCCGGGCCTGCTGCTCTCGATCGCCATCCTCAGCATCAATTTGATCGGCGACGCCGCCCGCGACGCACTCGATCCGCGCATGAAGCAGCGGGAAGGCAAATGATGACCGATCAAGTGATGACCAGCCCGATCCTCGACATCAACAACCTCGTCGTCTCCGTCGGCAAGAAGCCAAATGCCGCAAACATCATCGACGGCATCTCGATCCAGGTGCACGAGCGCGAGACGCTGTGCCTCGTCGGCGAAAGCGGCTCGGGCAAGTCGGTGACCTCGCTGACCACGATGGGTCTGCTGCCGAAGGGCACGCTGATTCCGACCGGCGGCAGCGTCAAGCTGGTCGGCGAGGAGATTCTCACCGCGACCGACCGCCGCCTGCGGCAGCTCCGCGCGACGCGGATGGCGATGATCTTCCAGGAGCCGATGACGGCGCTCAATCCGGTGATGCCGGTTGGCCGCCAGATCGACGAAGTCCTGCGCGCGCACACCAAACTCGATGCGAAGGCGCGCAAGAAGCGCATCCTCGACATGATGGAGCAGGTGCGCCTGCCCCAGGTCGAGCGCATCTTTGCCTCCTACCCTCACCGACTCTCCGGCGGTCAGCGCCAGCGCATCATGATCGCGATGGCACTCGTACTCGAACCGAAGCTGCTCATTGCGGATGAACCGACCACCGCGCTCGACGTCACAACGCAGAAGCAGATTTTGACACTGATCCGCGACCTCCAGCGCGATCACGGCACCGCCGTTCTGTTCATCACCCATGACATGGGCGTGGTCGCCGAAATCGCCGACCGCGTCGCGGTGATGCGGCAGGGCCGATTGGTCGAGACCGGAACGCTGGATTCCATCCTGCGCAATCCGACCATGGAGTACACCCGCAACCTGCTCTCGGCAGTGCCGAGCCTGGTGCCGCGCGCGGCACGGCCTGAAACCAAGGAACCGGTGGTGCTGGAGGCCAACGAACTCGGCAAGGTCTACCGCGAGCGTGCGTTCTTCGGTAAAGGCCGCGAAGTTGTCGCCGCCGACAAGGTCACGCTGACGCTGCGCAAGGGCCGCACGCTCGGCATCGTCGGCGAGAGCGGCTCAGGCAAATCGACCGTGGCGCGCTGCATCGTCCGCCTGATCGACCCGACCTCCGGTGGCGTGCGCCTCTCCGGCCGCGAGATCTCGGACATCTCGCGGCGGCTGTTGCAGCCGCATCGGAAGAAGATCCAGATCGTGTTCCAGGACCCCTACCGCTCGCTCAACCCGCGCGTCACTGTCGGCGAAAGCATCGCGGAAGGCCCTATCAATTACGGCGTGTCGCATGCCGACGCAATGAAGCGTGCCCGTGAATTGCTCGAGCTGGTCGGCCTGCCCGCCGATGCGGTCGGGCGCTATCCCCACCAGTTCTCCGGCGGCCAGCGTCAGCGCATTGCGATCGCCCGCGCGCTCGCGCTCGATCCCGACGTGCTGGTCGCGGACGAGGCGGTCTCCGCCCTCGACGTCTCCGTGCAGGCGCAGGTGCTGGAACTGTTCGATGAGATCCAGAAGCGGCTCGGCATCGCCATCCTGTTCATCACTCACGATCTGCGCGTCGCCGCGCAGATCTGCGACGAGGTCGTGGTGATGCAGCACGGCCGCGTCGTCGAGCAGGGCCCGGCCGCCGAAGTGCTGACGCATCCGAAGGAGGCGTACACCAGAGCCCTGCTCGAGGCCGCGCCGGGCCGCGGCTGGGATTTTGCGAACTTCCGGCCGGTGGCCGAGGGCGTGGCGGCCACGGCATAGCAGCATGCTCCGGCGTCGTCCCGGCGAAGGCCGGGACCCATACCGCGTGATCTATCCATCGCGTGTGGCGCTTATCCCAAACATCCAATCTTCGCCAAACTGCTCCCTGGGGTTATGGGTCCCGGCCTTCGCCGGGACGACCCCGAGAACTTGGTGGCGTCTTTGGCTTCAACTAACACCCCATCCGCAGCATTCCCAAAACGATCTGACCCTATGCATGGCGCGATTGCTTCCCGGCTTGCTCTCGCCGCAAGCACAGGGCTAACGTCGCGCACTTTCAATTGCTGGGCTTGAGTTGATGATACGTATCGCCGTCGGCGGCTTCCTGCACGAGACCAACACCTTCGCTCCGACGAAGGCGACCTTCGCGGACTTCCAGCACGGCGGCGGCTGGCCGGCGATGACGCAAGGTCCCGACGTGCTGAAGGTGATGCGCCGCATCAATGTCGGCCTCGCCGGTTTCGTCGACAGCGCCGAGGCCAACGACTGGGAACTCATTCCAACGATTGCCTGCGGCGCGAGCCCTTCGGCGCATGTCACCAAGGACGCCTTCGAGCGCATCGTGAAGGTCATGGTCGACGGAATCGCAGCCGCCGGCCCGATCGACGCCGTCTATCTCGATCTGCACGGCGCGATGGTCACGGAACATCTCGACGACGGCGAGGGCGAGATCCTGGCGCGCGTGCGCCGCGCCATCGGCAAGGACATTCCGCTGGTCGCGAGCCTCGATCTCCACGCCAACGTCACCCCCGAGATGATGGAGCATGCGGACGCGCTGATCGCCTACCGCACCTATCCCCATGTCGACATGGCCGAGACCGGCCGCGCCTGCGCGCAACATCTCGCATTGCTTCTGAAGACAAAGCAGCGTTTCGCAAAGGCCTTCCGGCAATTGCCGTTCCTGATCCCGATCAGTTGGCAGTGCACCAACGACCAGCCGACCAAGGGCATCTACGAAAAACTTGCGGCGCTGGAGAGCGATCCGGTTCCGACGCTGTCCTTCGCGCCCGGCTTCCCCGCCGCCGATTTCCGTGATTGCGGGCCGAGTGTGTTCGCCTATGGCAAGACGCAAGCCGATGCCGACAGCGCGGCGGATGCGATCGTGAAGCTGATCGAGAGCCACGAGGACGATTTCGACGGCAAGATCTGGTCACCCGATGACGGCGTGCGCCACGCGATGGAACTCTCGAAGGGCGCGAGCAAGCCGATCATCATCGCCGACACCCAGGATAATCCCGGCGCCGGCGGCGATTCCGACACCACCGGAATGCTACGCGCGCTGGTCCGCAACAAGGCCAGTGCCGCGACCGGCGCGATCTATGATCCGGAATCGGCTAAGGCCGCGCATGCAGCCGGCGCCGGCGCCACCGTGACGCTGTCGCTCGGCGGCAAGTCCGGTATTCCCGGCGACGAGCCCTATCGTGAGACTTTCGTCGTCGAAAAACTTTCCGACGGCCGCTTCATCGCGCCCGGTCCCTACTATGGCGGTCGCGAGATGGAGATGGGGCCGTCCGCCTGCCTTCGCATCGGCGACGTCCGAATCGTCGTAAGCTCGCACAAGGCGCAGCTCGCCGACCAGGCGATGTATCGCTATGTCGGCATCGAGCCGACCGAACAGAAGATTTTGGTCAACAAGAGCTCAGTGCACTTCCGCGCCGATTTCGAGCCGATCGCGGAAAAGCTGATGATCTGCGCTGCCCCCGGCGCGATGCCCGCGGACACGGCTACGCTGCCGTGGACGCGCCTGCGGCCGGGCATCCGCATCAAGCCGAACGGCCCGGTTTTCACTCCTTCCTCACGCTAACTGGACAGAACACATGCCCACAATCGAGCGCATCGACGGCTATGCCGACGAACTCACTGCTATCAGGCGCGACCTTCACGCCCATCCGGAAATCGGCTTCGAGGAGGTGCGCACCTCCGGCATCGTCGCGGACAAGCTGAAGAGCTGGGGCATCGAGGTGCATCGTGGTCTCGGCGGCACCGGCGTGATCGGCGTCATCAAAGGCAAGGGTTCGAGCGGCAAGCGTATCGGGCTTCGTGCCGACATGGACGCGCTGCCGATGGAAGAGAACACCAATCTGAAATGGAGCTCGAAAATCCCCGGCCGCTTCCACGGCTGTGGCCATGACGGCCACACAACCATGCTGCTCGGCACCGCGCGCTACCTCGCCGAAACGAAGAATTTCGACGGTACAGTACACCTGATCTTCCAGCCGGCCGAAGAAGGCCTCGGCGGCGCCCGTGCGATGATCAAGGACGGGCTGTTCGAGAAGTTTCCCTGCGACGAACTCTACGGCCTGCACAACGCGCCCGACCTCAACCACGGCGAGATCGCGATCCTGCCCGGCCCCGCGATGGCCAGCGCCGACTTCTTCGATCTCCGCATCACCGGCTACGGCGCACACGGCGCGATGCCCGAACGCTCCAAGGACGCCGTGATCATCGCGACCACGCTGGCGCAGGCGATCCAGACCATCGTCAGCCGCAACGTCGAGCCGCTGCAGGCCGCCGTCGTCTCGATCACGCAGATTCATGCCGGTTCGGCGTACAACGTCATCCCCGGCGACGCGCATCTTTGCGGCACCATCCGCACTTTCTCGAAAGAAGTCCGCACCCTGATCAGCGAACGCATTCGCACGATCTGCGCCGGCATCGCGAGCGCCTATCAGTGCGTGATCGACGTCGACATCCGCGACACCTTCGATGTGCTGGTCAACCAGGTCGAGCAGTCCAAGGTGGTCGAGGAGGTCGCGCGCACCGTCGTCGATCCTTCCAAGGTGATCATCCGCGCCCAGCCGAAGATGGGCAGCGAGGATTTTGCCGACATGCTGCAAACCATTCCCGGCGCCTATTTCTGGGTCGGCCACGACGGCTCGGTCCCCGTGCACAATCCCGGCTTCGTGCTCGACGACAAGATCCTGCCGATCGGCGCCAGCATGTTCGCCCGGATCATCGAGACCCGGATGCCGGTGGGTGCCCATGCATAAAAAGAGCGTCGAAGAGGAAGTCACCTCGCTGCACGATCTCTCCGCGGTCGATCTGATCGCGGGCTATCGCGCCAAGCAGTTCTCGCCGAGCGAGGTGCTGGAAGACGTGCTCGCGCACGTCGCCGCGTGGGAGCCGCACCTCAAGGCGCTCTATGCATTCGATCCCGATGCCGCGCGCGAGGCCGCGAAGGCCTCGACCGCGCGCTGGTCCGGGGGCGAGCCGTCCGGCGCGCTCGACGGCGTGCCGGTGACGGTGAAGGACAACATCGCGACCAAAGGCGTGCCGGTGCCGCTGGGCGCGGCCAGCGTCAAGCTCGTGCCGGCCGAAAAGGACGCACCACCCGCCGCGCGCTTGCGCGAAGCCGGTGCGATCATCTTCGCCAAGACAACCATGCCCGACTACGGCATGCTGTCCTCGGGGCTGTCCTCTTTCCATGCGCTCGCGCGCAATCCCTGGGACCTCTCCAAAAACCCCGGCGGCTCCAGCGCCGGCGCGGGCGCCGCTGCGGCGGCTGGCTATGGGCCGCTGCATCTCGGGACCGATATCGGCGGCTCGGTCCGCCTGCCTGCGGGCTGGTGCGGCCTCGTCGGATTGAAGCCAAGCTTTGGCCGTGTGCCGATCGATCCCGCCTATGTCGGCCGCGTCGCCGGTCCCATGACCCGCACGGTCGACGATTGCGCGCTGATGATGAGCGTGATCGCAAGACCCGACCGGCGCGACGGCACGAGCCTGCCCGCGGAGCCCCTCAACTGGAAGGTGCTGGAGAAATCCCCGCGCAAACTCCGCATCGGATTGATGCTCGATCCCGGCGTTGGCCGGGCGCTGGAGAAACCGGTGCGCGAGGTCGCGGTGGAGGCGGCGAAAGCGTTCGAATCCGCAGGCGCCGTCGTCACCGAAGTCGACGGCATCCTCACGCGCGAGATGCTCGATGGTCTCGACAATTTCTGGCGCGCGCGGATGTGGGATGACCTGTCCAAGCTGACGCCCGCCGAACAGGCAGAGGTGCTGCCCTACATTTTCAAGTGGGGCGAGTCTGGCGCGAAACTGTCTGGCGTCGACGTCATCCGTGGCTTCAACCAGACCATGGCAATCCGCGCGGCGGCATCAAAGCTGTTCTGCGAGCTCGACTATGTGATCTCGCCGACCGCGCCGAACGTGAACTATCCGGCCGAGTGGGCCTCGCCGACCAACGATCCCATGAAGCCGTTCGAACACATCGCCTATACCGTACCGTGGAATATGTCTGAGAATCCGGCGATCTCCATCAACGGCGGCTTCGACGCCAAGGGTTTTCCCATCGGCGTGCAGATCGTCGGCCGCCGCTTCGACGATATCGGCGTGCTTGGCATGGCCAAGGCTTTTGAGAGCCTGCGCGGGCCGCAGAAGCCCTGGCCCGGCCCGCCGGCGAAGTAGCGACTAAGCACAAGTCGTCATGCGCGGGCTCGACCCGCGCATCCATCCTCTTCAAAAAAGATGGATTGCCAGGTCAAGCCCGGCAATGACACAATTGATTCAAGAAATACCAGGGAAGGAAACCACCATGGCGTATGAGACGATCAAATACGAGGTCGCCGAGCAGATCCTCACCATCACGCTGAACCGGCCCGACAAGCTCAACGCCTTCAACGCGCAGATGCAAGCCGAACTGATCGACGCGTTCGACGCCGCCGACAAGGACGACGACGTCCGCGCCATCATCGTCACAGGCGCTGGCCGCGGGTTTTGCGCGGGCGCAGACCTTTCGTGGGGCGCCGACACCTTCGATCGCGACGCACGGCGCGGGCCCGTAAAACGCTTCGCCGACGGCAAGGTCGACTACAGCGATTCCCAGGTGCGCGACGGCGGCGGCCAGGTGACCCTGCGCATCTTCAAATGCCTGAAGCCGGTGATTGCCGCGGTGAACGGTCCCGCGGTCGGCATTGGCGTCACGATGCAGCTCGCGATGGACATCCGCATCGCGTCCGACGCCGCGCGCTTCGGCTTCGTGTTCTCCCAGCGCGGCATCGTGCCGGAGGCGGCCTCGAGTTGGTTCCTGCCGCGCATCGTCGGCATCTCGCAGGCGCTGGAATGGTGCTATTCCGGCCGCGTCTTCCCGGCGCAGGAAGCCCTCGCCGGTCGTCTCGTCAGCAAGGTTGTAGCTCCCGATGATCTGCTGCCGACCGCCCGTGCGCTCGCCAAGGAATTTGCGGCGAAGACGGCGCCGGTGTCGGTGGCGCTGATCCGCCAGATGATGTGGCGCATGATGGGCGCCGACGATCCGATGGAAGCCCACAAGGTCGACAGCCGTGGCATCTACGCTCGCGGCCGCTCGGACGATGTGAAGGAAGGCGTTGTGTCGTTCCTGGAGAAGCGCCCGGCTCAGTTCAAGAACAAGGTGTCGAGCGATATGCCGGACTATTTCCCGTGGTGGACGGAACGGGAATACAAGTAGCTTCGTAGGGTGGGTTAGCGAAGCGTAACCCACCACTTTCTGATCCGCGGTCACAGAGGTGGTGGATTACGCCTTCGGCTAATTCACCCTACGGCACGGTCACTCCATCACCAACGCCACGCGCCCGATCGCCTTGCGATCGATCAGCAGCCGCATGGCCTTCGCATAGTCCTCCAGCGGCAGGCGGTGCGAGACGTTGGGGCGCAGCTTGCCCTCCTCCGCCCATTCGAGCAGCGCCTTCAGGCGCACCTCGCCGAGCGCGGGATTTTTCCGTACCGCCTCACCGGCGCGCACGCCGAGCACGCTGGCGCCTTTGATCAGCAAGAGATTGGTTTTCGCCGAGCCGATGCCGCCGGTGAAGCCGATCACCAGCAGCCGCGCGCCCCAGGCGATGCAACGCATCGAGCTCTCGAACACTTCGCCGCCAACGGGATCGAACACCACGTCGGCACCGCGACCGTCGGTGATACGTTTGACGGCATCACGAAACGGCTCGCGGTCGTAGCGCACGAGATGATCGGCGCCGCGCGCCTTGGCGATTGCGAGCTTTTCGTCGCTGGACGCGGTCGCGATCACGGTCGCCCCCAGCATCTTGCCGATCTCGACGGCAGCAAGGCCCACGCCGCCGCCGGCGCCATGCACAAGCAGCACCTCGCCCGGCGCAACCCGGCCGCGATCGATCAGCGCGTGATAGGCGGTGCCGTGCCCGGCGAGATAGGTCGCAGCTTCCGCATAGTCGAACGTCGATGGCATCGGCGTGAGCTGCGATGGCATCACCACCGCTTCATCCGTGAAGGCGCCGTGCCGCATCTTGACGATGACCTTGTCGCCGACGGCAACACCGCCCGCCTCTGCGCCGACCTCGGTCACGTCGCCGGCCGCCTCCATCCCCGGCGTGAACGGCAACTCGGGCTTGAGCTGGTATTCGCCGGCCGCCATCAGCACGTCGGGGAAATTCAGGCCCGCGGCACGGATCGCGACGCGCACTTCGTCCGGCTTCAGGTCGCGCGACGGAAACTCTTCGAGCTGCATTTTTTCGGGTGCACCGAGCGCGCGGCAGACGACAGCCCGCACCATCAGGCTGCGCTCGCCTTGCCGCGCAGCAGCGCCTCGCGGATCAACGGCAGGCGGTCATTGCCGAAATACATGTCGGTCTTGCCGACAAAGATCGTCGGCGAGCCAAAGCCGCCGCGGGCGACGACCTCTTCGGTGTTGGCCTTGAGCTGATCTTTGATCCCCTGCCCGGAAATGCCCGCGAAGAAATTCTGCTCGTCGACGCCGACCTTCCTGCAGATCTCCGCGAGCACTGCGTCCTGCGAGATGTCCTTGTCCTCGCCCCAATAGGTCTCGAACACCGCCGTGGCGAAAGGCACCGTTTCCTGCCCGAGCCAGATGCAGCCGCGCATCGCTTTCACGCTGTTCACCGGAAACACCGTCGGCGGCATCTTGATCGCGAGACCGGCCGAGCGGGACCAGTCGGCAAGATCCTTTTTCATGTAGCGCGCCTTCAGCGGCACCGGTGTCTCACGCTGCGCATAGACACTTGGGTTGACCGTATTGAAGATGCCGCCAACCAGGATCGGCCGCCAGACGATCTCCGCGCCAACCTCCCTGGCCAGCGGCTGGATGTTGTGGAAGGCAAGATAGGTCCAGGGGCTGGAACAGTCGAAGAAGAATTCGATCATGGCGTTTCCGGTCCGGCGCCGCCGGTTTCAGGCGACTTTTGTTGTTCTGTACCTCGACGTTAAGACATGGCAGGAAGGGGCGCAATCATAACTCGCCGAGAGGGCCGCCATGCTGTTTCCAACCACGATCGCCGGCTCCTTGCCGAAGCCGGAATGGCTCGCCGAACCCAATATGCTCTGGGCGCCCTGGAAGTCGCAAGGCGACGAGCTCGTCCGTGCCAAGCGCGATGCGACGATGCTTGCCGTCAAGGTCCAGGAGGACGCTGGCATCGATATCGTCACCGAGGGCGAGCAGGCCCGGCAGCATTTCGTCCACGGTTTCCTGGAGAAGATCGAGGGCATCGACTTCGCCCACAAGGTCGAGATGGGCATCCGCAAGGATCGCTACAAGGCGATGGTACCGCAGGTCGTCGCCCCGCTCCGGCTGAAGAGCCGCGTCCACGCCGACGAGGCGCGCGTCGCCCGCGCGCACACGCGGAAGAAGCTGAAATTCACCCTGCCCGGCCCAATGACCATCATCGACACCATTGCCGATCGCTACTATGGCGACCGCGTCAAGATGGCCTTTGCGTTCGCCGAACTCCTGAACGAGGAAGCCAAGGCGCTCCAGGCCGACGGCGTCGATCTCGTGCAGTTCGACGAGCCCGCCTTCAACGTCTACATGGACGAGGTCAACGACTGGGGCATCAAGGCGCTGGAGCGCGCGGCGCAGGGCCTGACCTGCGCCACCGCCGTGCACATCTGCTACGGCTACGGCATCAAGGCCAACACCGACTGGAAGGAAACGCTCGGCGCGCAATGGCGGCAGTACGAGCAGATCTTTCCCGCGATCGACGCGAGTCCGATCCAGCAGGTCGCGATCGAGTGCCGCAACTCGAAGGTGCCGCTCGACCTGCTTGCCCTGCTCAAGTCCAAGATCGTGCAGGCCGGCGTGATCGACGTCGCCAGCGACACGGTCGAGACCGCCGAGGACGTCGTGCAGGTGATCGACGCGGTGTCGAAATTCGTACCCAAGAGCAACATCATCGCCACCACCAATTGCGGCATGGCGCCGATGCGGCGCGAGATCGCCGAAGCCAAGCTGATGGCGCTCGGCGCCGGTGCCGCGCTGGCCCGCGAGAAGCTGGGTTAAGGATGTGATCCGTCTGGCGTTCACCATCGCAGCGCTTGCCGCGTTGGCGCTGCCTGCGCATGCAGAGGATCGTTCGGTGCTTCTCAATTGCAAGGCAACCGTGGAGCGTACGTCGAAGGATTCGAATGCTGCGAGCGAAGCCGAGCTGACACGCTGCCGCCAGGTGATCCGCGAATGGGCACTGCGCGATGCGCGGACGACAGTGGATGAAAACGGTAAGCCGCTACGCTAGCTGCGCGCGGTCGGATGCAGCACAGGCTGATATCCAGCGATGATCGTGCATAGCGTCGAAGGCGGCGTCAGCAACATCGGGTGATCGAGGGCGCTCGTATGCGGGACGTAGCCCGCGGGTGACCACAGCAGCGCCTTGCGCTGCGCGACCAGGAAGCAGTCATCGCCCTGTTGCACCACCGCGCCGTCTGGCAATTCCGCGAGCGGCATCGGCAGCGGGTGCAAGCGCTTGCGACCATGATCGAGGCGTTCCACGTGCAGTTGCGCATCGATCTCCTTCGCACGCGCGTTGCTCACGCCATTGCCCGTCTCCCATGCAACGCGAAAGCGTTTGGCATCATCGCGACGGCAGAAGAAGCAGGGACGGTGGCCTGCGGCAAAGGCGGTAGCCTCATCGAGAAAGAACAGCTCGGTCCAGCTCCGCCGCGCCATCACGGGCCGCCGCCAGCCGCGGAATTCACACAGGCAAACGATCCAGGCCGGCGACGACCAGCGCTTCTTCAGCAGCGTCTTCGTTGCGGGGTCATGGATGATGCCGCGGTTGCCGGTGAACATCCCGCGATGTGGTGTCGCGATGATCTCGCCGGTCGGCGTGACGCGGTTTTGCAGCGGCATGCCGGCCTCCGCCCGTCATTGCGAGCGCAGCGAAGCAATCCAGACTGTTTCCGCGGACACATTTCTGGATTGCTTCGCTGCGCTCGCAATGGCGGCGATAATCACGCTGCCCCGTCGCGAAGCGGCGGGTGATAGGACAGCGCGGTGTCCCAGGGGAAGAAGATCCAGGTGTCCTGCGAGACTTCCGTGATGAAGGTGTCGACCAGGGGACGCCCCTTCGGCTTGGCGTAGACGGTGGCGAAATGCGCGTCGGGCAGCATCGCGCGCACCAGCTTGCCGGTCTTGCCGGTGTCGACGAGATCGTCGACGATCAGGAGCCCCTTGCCGGTGCCGCCGCCGAGCTTCATCACGTCTTCGGAGATGCCCTTCAGCACTTTGAGGTCGCCCTGCTTGTCGTGGTCGTAGCTGGCGATGCAGACCGTATCGATCACGCGCACGCCGAGTTCGCGGGCCACGATCGCGGCCGGCACCAGCCCGCCGCGCGTGATCGCGATCACCGCATGAAACGGACCAACCTCATTGAGCCGCCAGGTCAGTGCCCGGCAGTCCCGGTGGAACTGGTCCCACGAGACCGGAAAGGGGCGACCCGCCCGTTCTTCCGCACTCAGTTCCGGTGCTTCACCAGCCATTGTCGTCTCCTGCTTCGCCCGCCGGCAGCTAGGTTGCTAACGGGTGATGTTCAATCCCGCCAGCATTTCCTTCACGGCCGCCATTGCGGCTGCGAGCTTGTCCGCATCGCGCGAGCGCACCACCAGATTGGTGTTCGGCTTCTGCTCTTCATCCATGAAGGGATAGCTGCCGATGATGGTGTCGGGATGTTCGGCGGCAATCGCCCGCAGCGGGCCGCCGATGTCGCCTTCCCGCGCATTGGCGCGGACCGATTCGGAGAGCATGCGGACGCCCGATTTCAGCTTGGGCGATACGATGTCCATCATCGCCTGCATGATCGAGGGCACGCCCGCCATCACGATGACATTGCCGATCTTGAAGCCGGGGGCGAGGATGGTCGCGCTCTGGATCAACTCGGCACCATCAGGAATGCGGGCCATGCGCAGGCGGGCCTCGTTGAGGTCCTGCTCGCTCCAGCGCTCGCGGAAACGGGCGACCACCTCCGGGTGATGGTCGATGCCGACGCCGAACGCCTTGGCGACGCTATCAGCGGTGATGTCGTCATGGGTTGGCCCGATGCCGCCTGTGGTGAAGACATAGGTGTATCGATGCCGCAGCGCATCCAACGCGGCAATGATGTCGGGCTCGTCGTCGGAGACGACCCGGACCTCCTTCAGGTCGATGCCGATATTGGTCAGGTATTCGGCGATGAAGCCGATGTTCTTGTCCTTGGTCCGGCCGGACAGGATTTCGTCCCCAATGACCAGAATACCCGCCGTGACGATCTCGCTCATACCTCAAGTCCCTCACCTATCGGCCCGACTTTGCCGAGGTAACGCGTTGAAGTCACGCGGTTTTGCTGCCGAAATAAGCAGTCCTCAGCCATTTTTTCAGGCAAGCCGCCGGCCACTCCCGGCAAATGTCCTCTCCCCATGCTTATCGCGCTGGCCCGGCCCTTGCTACCGCATGAAAGTCATGCACTCTTGCCGCATGGCCAGGACGTTGCGGTCTTCACCAAGGCCTGGCGACCTGTCGAATGGCGCAACGCCTTGCGGAGACAAGTCGGGATCTATGGCAGTCGCGTTTGATGAAATGAACATTCCCGGTGGGGACCTTCGCCCCGCCTATCAGGAGCTGGCGCGCTGGCTCAAGGAGACGCCTCCCGAGGCGCTCGAATATCGCCGCCAGGAGGCCGAGCTCCTCTTCCGCCGTATCGGCATTACCTTCGCGGTCTATGGGGACTCCGAGTCCACGGAGCGCCTGATCCCCTTCGACGTGATCCCCCGGATCATGTCCGGCAAGGAATGGTCGCTGCTGGAGAAGGGCCTGAAGCAGCGCGTGCGCGCGCTCAACATGTTCCTGCGCGACATCTATCACGGCCGCGACATCCTCCGCGCCGAGATCGTGCCCGATGACCTCATCTTTCAGAACCCGGTCTTCCGTCCCGAGATGAACGGCCAGCAGGTGCCGCACGACGTCTACGTGCACATCGCCGGCATCGACATCGTCCGGGTCGATTCCGAGGACTTCATCGTGCTGGAGGACAATGCGCGCACGCCCTCGGGCGTGTCCTACATGCTGGAAAACCGCGAGATCATGATGCGGCTGTTTCCGGACCTGTTCGCCCGTCACAGGGTGGCGCCGGTCGAACGCTATCCGGACGAGCTGCTATCGGCCTTGCGCTCGGTGGCGCCGCAAAGCGCCTCCGGCGAGCCGACAGTCGCGTTGCTCACGCCGGGCGTCTACAACTCGGCCTATTACGAGCACTCCTTCCTCGCCGACAAGCTCGGCATCGAGCTGGTCGAGGGCCGCGATCTCATCGTCAAGAACAATGAAGTGTTCATGCGCACGACCGAGGGCGTGAAACGGGTCGACGTGATCTACCGCCGCGTCGACGACGACTACCTCGATCCCCTCACCTTCCGGCCCGACTCCGCGCTCGGCGTGCCCGGACTGATGTCGGCCTATGCGGCCGGCAATATCACGCTCGCCAACGCCGTCGGCACCGGCATCGCCGACGACAAGGCGATCTACTCCTACATGCCGGACATCGTAAAATTCTATCTCGGCGAGGAGCCGATTCTGAAGAACGTGCAGACCTGGCGCTGCCGCGAGCCGAAGGATCTCGCCTATGTGCTC
The DNA here is from genome assembly GCF_040547675.1 of Bradyrhizobium sp. RT6a. Taxonomy (NCBI): domain Bacteria; kingdom Pseudomonadati; phylum Pseudomonadota; class Alphaproteobacteria; order Hyphomicrobiales; family Nitrobacteraceae; genus Bradyrhizobium; species Bradyrhizobium sp. RT6a. The sequence goes on along the minus strand of NZ_JBEPQC010000002.1, from coordinate 580,813 downwards.
GATAATTTGAGCGAACTCGTCGTGAAGGAGGTGCACGGCTCCGGCGGCTACGGCATGCTGATCGGACCTGCCGCGACTAAGGCGACGATCGAAGCATTCCGCGAAAAGCTCAAGCGCGAGCCGGAGGGCTTCATTGCGCAGCCGACGCTGGCGCTCTCGACCTGCCCGACCTGCACGGCATCCGGCCTTGCGCCGCGCCACGTGGACCTGCGGCCGTTCGTGCTCACCGGCAGCAAGAGCACCACGATCGTGCCCGGCGGGTTGACACGCGTTGCCCTGAAGGAAGGCTCCCTGGTGGTGAATTCGAGCCAGGGCGGCGGTACCAAAGATACCTGGATCCTGGACGAGTAGAGAGATGCTGTCGCGTACCGCCGAAAACCTCTATTGGCTCGCCCGCTACGTCGAACGGGCCGAGTATCTCGCGCGCACCATCGATGCGACGCTGCGCGTCACCGCGCTTCCCGCCGCCTATATCGGCAAGACCAACGAATGGGACTCGGCGCTTTTGACCGCCGGCGTCGCCGCGAGCTTCTATCAGCAGTATGAAGAGGCCAACGAGCGCAACGTCGTCGATTACCTCTCGTTCTCGGCGGACAACCCGTCCTCGATCAGGAATTGCATCGAGGCGGCGCGGCTGAATTCGCGCTCGGTGCGCACAGCGCTGACGAGCGAGATGTGGGACACCATCAACTCGGCCTGGATCGAATTGCAGGAAGTCTGGAGCAGAGGGACCTCCACGCGCGAGGACCTCGCAAAATTCCTGCGCTTCGTGCAGGAGACCTCGCTGCGTTTCGACGGCTCGGCCTACCGGACCATGCTGCGCAACGACGCCTACTGGTTCTCGCGGATGGGCCTGCATCTCGAGCGCGCCGACAACACCGCGCGTATTCTCGACGTGAAATACCATGTGCTGCTGCCCGAGGAGGAGCATGTCGGCGGCCCGCTGGATTTCTACCAGTGGACCTCGATCCTGCGCTCGGTTTCGGCGCTGACGGCCTATCACTGGGTCTATCGCGAGACGCTGAAACCCTGGTTGATCGCGGATTTGCTCATCCTCAACGATTCGCTGCCGCGTTCGCTCGCAAGCTGCTACGGCAATCTCGTGCGCAATCTCGATCAGATCGGGGTCGCCTATGGCCGCCAGGGCCCGGCCCAGCGCCATGCCCGCGGCATCCGCAACCGGCTGGAACACAGCAATATGAACGACATTTTCCAGCATGGCGTGCATGAATTCATTCAGGAATTCATCTCGGACAATTCCAGGCTGGGCGAAATCATCACGAAGCAGTATTTGATCTGATCTTCTGTCATTCCGGGATGGTCCGTAGGACCAGACCCGGAATCTCGAGATTCCGGGTTCGATGCTGACGCATCGCCCCGGAATGACCATTTAGAAATCACGGTCCCCCATGCGCCTGCGAATCCTGCACACCACGACCTATCGCTACGAGCCGCAGGCCACGAGCGTGATCCAGATCCTGCGCATGACACCCGGCAGCCATGACGGGCAATATGTGGCGGAGTGGCAGATCGACGTGTCGACCGACACCAAGCTCGACACCCACGAGGACGCGTTCGGCAACGTCACCCATGTGCTGTCCTGCGGACCGGTCGGCGACATCAAGATCATCGCCGAGGGCCTGATCGAGACCCACGACACCGGCGGCGTTCTGCGCGGCGCCGATGAGCGCTTTCCGGCCGGCATGTTCTTGCGCGCCACCGACCTCACCACGGTCAATCCGGCGATGCATGTGGTCGCTCGCCAGCTGCGCAGCGAGGCCGAGAGCGACACGCTCGGCTTCCTGCATACGCTGATGACGCAAATCGGCGATCACATGACCTTCGACGAGGACCCCACCAACAGCGGCACGTCGGCGGCGGAAGCGTTCACGCTCAAGCGCGGCGTCTGCCAGGACTACGCGCACATCTTCATCGCCTGCGCCCGCAGCGGCGGCGTGCCGGCGCGATTCGTCTCCGGCCACTTCCTGCGGTCGGACGGCACGGTGCATCAGGACGCGGGCCATGCCTGGGCGGAGGCTTATGTTGACGGTCTCGGCTGGGTCGGCTTCGATCCCGCCAACAGCATCTGCGCCACCGACGCCCATGTCCGCGTCGCGATCGGGCTCGATTATCTCGGTGCAGCCCCCGTGCGCGGCACCCGCTATGGCGGCGGCGCCGAGACGCTGTCGGTGGCGGTCAAGGTCGAGCAGGCCGGCCGCAGTGGCCAGTCGCAATCGCAGTCCCAGCGGCAGAGCTGAGCCGCGCCGCGCGCGGCCCTCACCCACGGTCGGTTTCCACCCTGCCGCCCCGCGGCAATCGGGGGTTGGAGCGGCCCTTGAAATTGGCTAGTAATTCGGCGCAAACGCGTTCGGGGACCGGAAATGACCTATTGTTGCGGAATTCTGGTTCGGGACGGTCTGGTGATGATCGCCGACACCCGCACCAATGCCGGCCTCGACAACGTCTCGACCTTCCGCAAGCTCCACATCTTCTCCAAGCCCGGCGACCGCATCATGGCGATCGCCAGCGCCGGCAACCTCGCCGTCAGCCAGTCGGTGCTCTCGACGCTGACCGAGGGCCTCGAAGACCCCAACACGGGTGAGATCGAGACGCTGATGAACGCGCCGACCATGTTCCAGGCCGCCCAGCGCATTGGCCGGGCGATCCGGGCCGTGCACGCGACCGAGGGGCCGGCGCTCAAATCCGAGGACGTATCGTTCGACGTCTCCTTCCTGTTCGGCGGCCAGATCAGCGGCGCGCGCATGCGCCTGTTCATGGTCTACACCGCCGGCAATTTCATCGAATGCACCACCGACACTCCCTATTTGCAGATCGGCGAGCACAAATACGGCAAACCGGTGCTCGACCGCGCCATGCATTACGACGTCGAGCTCTACGAGGCGCTGAAGACCGGGCTGATCTCGATGGACTCGACCATGCGCTCGAATCTCGGCGTCGGCCTGCCGATCGATGTGCTGGTGGTGCGCGCCGACGCCTGCGAGGCCGATCTCAACCACCGCATCGAGGCGGGCGAGCCCTATTTCCACGATTTGCGCTCGCGTTGGTCAGCGGCCTTGCGTGCCGCGCATCAGAACATTCCGCGGCCGCCCTACAAGAACGAAAAAGAATCCAAAACCTGACAGCTTAAGAGAAAAGGCAGGAAACGATGAGTGAAGCGAAAAAGATCGCAGTGGTGACGGGCGCCGGCACCGGAGTCGGGCGCGCGGCGTCACTGGCGCTGATGAACACAGGCTTCACCGTGGTGCTGGTCGGGCGCCGCATGGAGATGCTCGAGGAGACCGCCAAGCTCGGCCCCGCCGGAAAGAGCCTCTGCGTCACCGCCGACATGACCAAGCCGGACCAGATCGCCGCGCTGTTCGACAAGGTGAAGGCGACCTATGGCCGGCTCGACGTGCTCTTCAACAATGCCGGCATGGGCGCACCGCCAGTGAATTTCGAGGATCTCAGCCTCGAGCAGTGGCAGGCGGTGGTGAATACCAACCTCACCGGCCCATTCCTGTGCACCCAGCACGCCTTCCGCATCATGAAGGACCAAAGCCCGCGCGGCGGCCGCATCATCAACAATGGCTCGATCTCGGCGCATGCGCCGCGGCCGTTCTCTGCCGCCTACACCTCGACCAAGCACGCCATCACGGGCCTGACCAAGGCGTCCAACCTCGACGGTCGCATGTACGACATCGCGGTCGGCCAGGTCGACATCGGCAACGCCGCGACACCCATGACCGACCGCATGGTCAACGGCCCCGGCGTGCTGCAGCCCGACGGAACGTCGAAGCAGGAGCCGCGCATGGACGCGAAAGCGGTCGGCGATGCCGTCGCTTACATGGCCGGTCTGCCGCTCGATGCCAACGTGCTGACCATGACTGTGATGGCAACCAAAATGCCGTTCGTGGGACGGGGCTGATCGCCGCTCTCGTGCCCCGGACGCAGCGCGGCATGCAATGACGCGCTGCTGAGCCGGGGCCCACGCCTCCGCGACCTCGTTCCTGGCGTTCTGGGTCCCGGGTCTGCGGCGCGTCACTTCGTGCCGCACCGCGTCCGGGACATGCGACCTTCCGCTACTCCAGCGTTTCCACCTGTCGCAGGCTCGGGAACAGCTTCATCCACAACAGCGCCACCGCGACCGTGCAGACGCCGCCCAGCACGGCTGCCGGCATGGCGCCGAACAGTGCGGCGGCCACCCCGCTCTCGAACTGGCCGAGCTGGTTGGAGGCGTTGATGAAGAGAAAGTTCACCGCACCGACCCGGCCGCGCATCTCGTCGGGGGTCGCGAGCTGCACCAGCGAGAAGCGGATCACGACACTGATCGTATCGGCCGCGCCGAGAACGGCGAGCGCGAGCACCGACAGCCACATCCAGGACGACAGCGCGAACACGATCGTTGCAACGCCGAACACGATCACGGCCTGAAACATGCGAAGGCCCACATGCCGCGAAATGGCGTGACGGGCCAGCACCATGGTCATCAGCAGCGCGCCGACCGCGGGCGCGGCGCGCAGGATGCCGAGCCCGACCGGACCGGTCTGGAGGATGTCGCGGGCATAGATCGGCAGCAGCGCGGTGACGCCGCCGAACAGCACCGCGAACAGATCGAGCGAGATGGTGCCGAGGATCGCTGGATTGCGCCGGATGAAACGGACGCCAGCGAAAATATTGTCGGCGCCCGCCATGTCCTTGGCGACCGCCTGCGGACGCGGCCGGATGAAGCCGGTCAGGATCATCCCGAAGATCCAGAACAGCACCATCACCGCGTAGGCGAGATGCGGCGCGACCGCGTAGGCAAAACCGCCGAGCGCCGGCCCTGTAATGGTCGCGACCTGCGCCGCACCGCTGGAGACGGCGGTGGCGCGCTGGAGCGAGCCCTGCGGCGCAATCGCCGGCAGCAGCGCGGCGGTGGTCGGACTTTCGAAGGCTCCGGCAATGCCGAGCACGAAGGTTGCCACGAAAATCTGAACTTCGCTGACCAACCCGAGATAGGTGATGACGCCGAGATAGAGCGCGGTCGCGGCTTCCACGAGCTGGCAAAGCTGGACCACACGCTTGCGCTCGTAGCGGTCGGCGGCATGGCCGGCGACGAACACCAGCAGCGCGGTGGGCAGGAATTGCACGAGGCCGACCATGCCGAGGTCGAAGGCCGAGCCGGTGAGATCGTAGATCTGCCAGCCGATCGCGACCGCCGCGATCTGGCTGGAGAAACGCGACAGGCTGCGCGAGAGCAGAAAGAACAGAAAGGCGCGATGGGAGAGGAGCGCGCGGGCACTGACCGGCGGGTTTCCCGATATTGGCTGATCTGGCATCGCCTCTTCGGTCACGCTCGGACTATCCGGCTCCTGATGTCATGTGCTCCGGGTGGCTGACGCGGACCTGCTTGTCAACAGCGGGACGCTCCGACAATCTCCCGGCATTGCGTTTGCAACGCAGAGGTGGCCATAATCATCGGGGTTTGGGGACATCATGCTGCAGCTGCAATCGGCACTCGGCATTTTCGCATTGCTGTTGATCGCCTTGGGACTGAGCGAGAATCGCCGCGCGGCCTCGCTGCGCCACGCGGCAATCGGCCTCCTCGCCACCTTCGTCACCGCGATCGTTCTCCTGAAGGTGCCCGTCGTCGCGCGCGCCTTCGGTGCCGTCAACGACGCGGTGGGCGCGATTTCGGCGGCCTCGCGCGCCGGCTCCTCCTTCGTGTTCGGCTATGTCGGCGGCGGTCCCCTGCCCTTCGACCTGAAAGCACCGGGTGCCGATTTCGTCCTGGCGTTCCAGGCGCTGCCGATCGTGCTGGTCATGAGCGTTCTGACGACGCTCTTGTTCTATTGGCGCGTGCTGCCGCCGGTGGTGCGCGGCATGGCCTGGCTGCTGGAGCGGACGCTCGGCGTCGGCGGCGCGGTCGGGCTCTCGACCGCCGCCAACATCTTTCTCGGCATGGTCGAGGCGCCGCTGTTCGTGCGGCCTTATCTCGCGCAGATGACCCGCAGCGAGTTGTTCCTGGTGATGACCGGCGGCATGGCCGGCATCGCCGGCACGGTGCTGGTGCTGTATGCGACGCTCCTTGCTCCCCTCATTCCTGACGCAGCCGCGCATTTCGTCATCGCCTCGGTGCTGGGTGCGCCGGCCGCGATCCTGGTCAGCTTGATCATGGTGCCCGAGACATCCGACAAGCGCACCGGCGGGGCACTGGAAGATCCCGAGATGGAAGTCTCAGGCACGATGGACGCGATCGTGAAAGGGACCGGCGCGGGGATCGAGCTGCTGATCAACATCGTCGCCATGTTGCTGGTGCTGGTGGCGCTGGTCTACCTCGTCAATGCGGTCCTCGGCCTGCTGCCTGATATCGGCGGCGCTGCGATCTCGTTGCAGCGCCTGCTCGGCCTCGTGATGGCGCCGGTGTGCTGGCTGATGGGATTGCCGTGGGACCAGGCGATCACCGCCGGCAGCCTGATGGGAACGAAAACCGTGCTCAACGAGCTGATCGCCTATGTCGACTTCTCGAAGCTGCCGCCCGGCACCCTCGATCCGCGTTCGCGCCTGATCATGCTCTATGCGATGTGCGGCTTCGCCAATTTCGCCAGCCTAGGCATCATGATCGGCGGTCTCGGCGTGATGGCGCCGGAACGGCGCGAGGAAATCAACGCGCTCGGGCTGAAGTCGATCGTGTCGGGAACGCTGACGACGTGTCTGATGGGAGCGGTGGTGGGCGTGCTGACGTAGTAACGATCTCGTAGCCCGGATGGAGCGCAGCGCAATCCGGGAAAGTCTATCCTCGCAAGCAGCGGCCCTGGATTTCGCTGCGCTCCATCCGGGCTACAGGAGACGCGATTCACATCGTCGGATGCGCTAAGCCAAAACTCCAGCCACGGTGCGAAATGCCATGACCGCGCGATCAATATCCGCATCATCGATATGGCGATGGGTCACACAACGCAAGCGATGCTTGCCCCAAGGCCTCGCCCTCAGGCCCGCCTCTTCGAGAGCCCCCGACCACACGGCGCTGTCGCGCCCGGAGAGAGAGACATCAACCTGCACGATATTCGTCTGCGGGATTGTCGCGCTGATCTTTGGATGCATCCCGTTCAACGCATCACTCAGGGCTCGCGCACGCCGGTGATCCTCCGCCAGATGCGTCCCCATGACCTGAACCGCCTCCAGGCCGGCCGCAGCCAGGATGCCGATCTGGCGCTGCGTGCCTCCCAGCATGCGGCGAAACCTGCGGCTGCTGTCGATCACCGCGCGCGGCCCGGCGAGCACGGCACCGGCGGGTGCGCTCAGGCCCTTCGACAGACACAGAGAAACCGTGTCGCAATGTCTCGCAACCTCGGCCGGCGCCGTTTCAAGCGCGACGGCGGCGTTGAACAGGCGGGCGCCATCGAGATGCACCGGGACACCGCGGGCCGAGGCCATGGCGTGCACGGCGTGCATATGATCCAGCGGCAATACGGCGCCGCTCGCGTTGTTGTGCGAGGTTTCCATCGCGACAAGAGCGGTCCCGAGCTTGAGCCCTTCGCCTTGCAAGGCGTCCTCCAGTAAATTCAGGTCCATTGCGCCGGCGGTGCCGGCAATTGCGAGGTAGAACTGCCCGGTAAACGTCGCCGCCCCGCGTTCCGAGGTGTACATGTGGGCATTCGATTCCAGCACGATCTGTTCGCTGCGCTGCGACTGCGCCAGCGTCGCCAGCAGATTGGCCATGGTGCAACTCGGCACAAACAGGCCGGCGTCCTTGCCCAACGCCGCAGCTGCGACGGCCTCCAGTTCCTGCACCGTGGGGTCACCGTCCAGCCCGTCATCGCCGAGCGGTGCAGAGGCCATGCGGGCATACATCGCCTCGGTCGGCTTGGTGACGGTATCGCTGCGCAGGTCGATGGGTGGCAACCCGGCGCCCGCCGGCTTCGTGTCGTGTTGATGTGCCATTGCGAGATCTCTAGAGCGCTTGTCGCATCATTCGTAGACTGCCGGTTCGCCGGAATCGGTCGGGTTGGCCAACGCCCGCTTGAGGGCGGCGCTCATCGGAAATTTCAGGTTGAGGCCATGCGGCGGGATCGGTGAATTGAAATATTTGTCGTAGAGCGCCGCAATCTGCCCGCTCTTCATCAGGTCGATCACGGCATCGTCGACCATCTTCTTGAAAGCAGGATCATCCTTCGGTTCGACGATACCATAGGGCGCCGTCTCAAGACTCTTGCTACCGATCAGGAATTCATCCGGCGTTCTGGACGAGGCGACCGTGGCAAAGGCGAGACCGTCATCGTTGGCAGTGCCGGCCACCCGGCCCGTCGACACCAACAAGAAGGTCTCGGCGGTGTCCTTGGCCGGCACCACCGTGATGCCGAGATTGTCCTTGGCATTGATCAGCGTAATCACCTTGAAAGTCTGGCCGCCGGCCTGGGCGGCGATAGCCTTGCCACGAAACGAAGCCGGGTCGTTGACATCGACCTCGCCATCCTTGCGCGCGACGAGAACAACCTGCGCAACGAAGGTGGTGGGAGCAAAGGCAACGAGTTTGTGCCGCTCGACATTATTGGTCGTGTTGCCGCATTCGAGATCGATCGTCCCGTTGGCGAGCAGCTGAATACGTGTCGCCGAGGTTATGGGGTTATAGCGAATCTCGAGCTTGGGGAGCTTGAGGGCCGTCTTGATCGCCTGCACCACCTGTTCACAGATTTCCACGGTGTAACCGATCGGCTTCTGGTTACCGTCGAGATAGGCGAAGGGCACCGAGGTCTCGGGGTACCCCAACGTGATCGAGCCGCTCTCACGGATCTTGTCCAGCCGGCTCGCACCCTGCGCCATGGCCTCGCTGGAAAGAAGAACACCAGCGACAGTCGCCGCGGCCAGTGCCTTGATCATTGTCGCTTTCATATGTCCCCTCTTGTCGCGAATGTCCGTCCACGGTGGGTGAGCACCCACAGGACAGCTCCGTGCGAACAGCTTCATGCTCTGGACTATCGTCCAAAAGCTCGATCTGATGAAATTCCAGTTTCATACTCTCCTATACGGATTTGATATGGCCACCAGACGCATGGGCCTGAAGCATGTGGAGGCTTTTCGGGCGGTCTTCGTGACGGGATCGATGACGCAGGCGGCTCAGCGCATGCATACCTCGCAACCCCAGATCAGCCGCCTGATCGGACAGCTGGAAGCGATCACACAATTCCCGCTGTTCGACCGCAGTGGCGGCCGGCTCCGCTCGACGGTGGACGGATCGCGCTTTTTCCAGGAGGTCGAGAAGACTTTCATCGGCTTGGCGGGACTGGAGGCCAGCGCAGCCAGCATCCGCTCGTTCGGTATGGGTCGGTTAAGCGTTGCGGCGATGCCGCGCCTGGCCGGCGGGCTGCTGACGCGCATCGCGGCACGCTTCAAGGTGGACTATCCGCATGTGATGATCTCGATCCGATCCGGCACGGCGAGCGCCGTGCACGACTGGGTCAGTTCCGGGCTTTGCGACACCGGATTGGCGATGCTCTACGGCGAGGTTGCGGGGGTGCACGTCGAGCCGGTGCTCAAGACGCGTTGCGTCGCGATCATGCCGAAGGCACATCGTCTTGCGCAGAAGAAGACGCTGCGCCCTGGCGATTTCGCCAACGAGCCCTTCATCTCCTTCGCCACGGGGAGTCCACTCTACGATCGCATCGATACGATCTTCGCGCAGGCAGGCGTCACGCGCCGCATCGTTGCGGAGACCGATCTGGGCGCATCGGTCTGTGCCCTGGTCGCGGCGGGCCTCGGCATTAGCATCATCAACCCGATTGCCGCGCATGACGAAAGCTCTGGCGCGGCTCTGATCACGCGCCCCTTCAACCCGGCTGTCCCCGTTACGATCGCACTGCTCTATCCACCTTATGCCGCGCGCGCCCGGTTGATCGATGCCTTCAGCGAATATGCTCGCAAGGTCATGAGCGCGGAATTGGGCTATCTCGAGCGGTAGTGGGCCGATCCGCCGCGAGGAAATCAACGCGATCGGGCTTCGTGAAGCTTGTGTGAGGCTGGCGCCCTCGCAGCTCCGATGGAGCGCAGCGCAATCGTGACAATCCTTCCATGTTAATCTCGTCGGGAGATTCGGGTGGGATTGATTCATGAGCAACAGCGCAGGCCAGCGGGCATTTCAAAATGCCCGGCTTCAGAAGCGGCAAAAAGCCGAGGTGACGCCGTTGCTCGCGCGCGCCCTCCAGCTGCACAAGGCGGGACTTCTCCCCGAGGCCAAGACGGCCTATCGCGAACTCCTGGATCTCGCGCCCAACCAATTCATCGCGCTGCATCTGCTCGGCGCTTTGGAGTCCGAAGCCAAAAACTATCAGCAAGCTCAAGTTCTGCTGAGCCGAGCGGTTGCCGTGGATCCGCGATCTGCCGAAGCTCATATGAGTTTGGGCGTCGCGCTCAACGGGCTAAAACGTCACAACGATGCCCGCGAGAGCTATCGGAAGGCCCTGGCCTTGCGACCCAATTACGCCTTAGCGCTATCCAATCTCGGGAACGCGAGCGCGGCCCTCGAACTTTACCAGGAAGCGCTCGAGAGCTACGACAAGGCGCTCTCAATCGACGGAAGACTTTCCGAAGCCCATAACGGCCGGGGTTGGGCGCTCTGCCGTCTGCGCGCCTATGACGAGGCGATCGCAAGCTTAAACCGCGCGCTATCGGTCAAGCCTGACTATGCCTCGGCGTTGTCGACCCGCGCCGTTGCTTTGCGAGAACTTCAGCGATTTGATGAAGCCATGGCGGATTGCAATCGAGCAATCGCGCTTGCACCCGGCGACGCGAATGGGTGGCTGTGGCGGGCCAGTATCTTGCTCCTGACCCGGCAAGTTGCCGAAGCACTGTCCGATTGCGAGAAGGCTCTCGCGACCGATCCCGGCTTCGCTCAGGCTCACAGCCTGCTCGGCCAATGTCTCGCGGCACTTGGCCGGGTCGACGAAGCCCTCGCCAGTTTCGACAGAGCTATCGACATCGAGCCTGATCAGAGCACGATCTCGAGCAAGATATTCACCCTCGATTTTGTGGCGGACGCCAGCGTTGCGCAGCATCAGCAAGCGCGACATGTATGGTGGGAGCAGATTGGTGCGAAGATCGCTTCGGCAGCGGCGGCACCGCATGAGAACAGCCGCGATCCAAATCGCCGTCTGGTGCTGGGTTATGTCTCGTCGGATTTTCACACACATTCAGCGGCGTTCATTTTCAAGCCGGTCCTACAGCACCATGATCGGGCACAGTTCGAGATCGTGTGCTATGCTTGTTCAGCGAAAACGGATGCGACGACTCGCGAATTTCAGGGGATCGCCGATCGCTGGCGCGACGCCTCGCAATGGTCCGACGATCGCCTTGCCGCTCAGATCCGCGCCGATGGCGTCGATATCCTGATCGATCTGTCCGGCCATACCAGCGGAAACCGCCTCGGTGTGTTTGCGCGCAAGCCGGCACCTGTCCAGGCGCATGGCTGGGGCCACGGTACCGGCACCGGGTTGCCAACGATCGATTATCTATTCTCGGACCCGGTCGCGATACCTGTCGCGGTTCGGCACCTGTTTGCGGAGACCATCGTAGACCTGCCGTGCTTCGTGACGTTGGCGCCGCTGCCGGCCGGGATTGCTCGGGCGCCGACGCCGGCGATTGCGAACGGCTTCATCACATTCGGTGTTTTCAACCGCATCAGCAAGATTTCGAACGAGGCGGTGGAAGTCTGGTCCAGGATTCTCGAGCGGGTGCCGGGTTCGCGACTGCTGATCAAGGATACTGCGCTGGACGCTCAGCTGGTCCGCGACAATCTGCTGGCGCGGTTTGCCGCTTGCCGGCTGCCGGCCGAACGCGTCGATCTGCTCGGAGCCACGTCACGAGACGAACATCTGGCAGCGTTCAATCGCGTCGATATTGGCCTCGATCCATTCCCGCAGAATGGCGGCGTCAGCACGTGGGAAGCCTTGCAGATGGGCGTGCCGGTGGTGGCGAAGCTCGGTCACAGCCTGCCAAGCCGTGCTGCCGGTTCCATCCTCACCGCGCTGGGCCTGCCGGAGTGGGTCGCGGAGAGCGACGAGGCCTATGTCGAAATCGCAGCGAGCCGTGGGTTGCAGATCGGCGAGCTCGATAAGTTGCGCGGCGAACTGCCCGGGCAGATCAGGGCTGCCGCCGCCGGCAACCCCGTCTCATACGCGCAAGCGGTGGACGATGCCTATCGCGCGATGTGGAAACGCTATTGCAACGACCGCGGCTGATCTCCGCCTCGCCTACGCCTTCAACTCCACCGTCCTGAACTCCGCCGGCAGGATCACCTCAAGCAGCTCGACGTCGTCCGAATAGTCCAGGATCATGTGCTTGATCTTCGGCGGCTGGGTCCAGGCGCTGCCTTCCTTCATCAGCGTCTCGCCCTCTCCGTCCATATAGGTCTTCACCCAGCCCTTGAGCACGTAGACCATCTGGAATTCGACGTCGTGGAAGTGCAGCTTCGACACCTCGTCCGGATTGCAAGGGCCTTGCAGCCGGATCACGTGCGCCTGCGCGAGGCCGTGGCTCGCGGCGGCGATGCCGAGATCGCGATACTTCGCGTAGGTACGGAGGCCGTCGGCCTTAAAGTCTTCCTCGCGGTGGTGGCTGATCGCAATGCGCTGCTTGGGCCGCGCCGGTTTCTTGACGGATGACTTTGCCGTTGTCGTGCGGGCTTTCGCCTTCACCGCCTTGCGCGCCGAGGATCGTGCGGCGGGTTTGGCCCCGCTTCGCTTCTTCACCGCCGCCTGCGATGCGCTACGCGATTTTGCTTTCTTGGTCATGGGCGGTCTCCCCTGTTGTTATGGGGAGAGGCTAGCACAGAATGCGAGATCCTGGGGTGGGTTAGCGCTCACGTAACCCACCAGTTCTTTCCGCAACCGTTGAAGCACGGTGGGCTTCGCTGAGGCTAACCCGCCGTACAGCACCGCGCTCGCCTTCAATGCAACCGGAATACGCCGTCCACCGCGCGCAGCTCGGCCGGCTTGATCAGCTTGGAATGCGCGACCGTGACCGAGAATAGCGGACCGTCGAGCTTCTTCTGCCAGAACGCCAGGAAATCCGTCAGCGCTGGAAATTTCGGAAACATGTCGTAGTTCTGCCAGACATAGGTCTGGAGCAGCGAGCGATGATCCGGCATCCGGTAGAGAATTTCGGCCGTCGTCAGCCCGTAACCCAGCACCTGTTTCCGGAAGTCGTCGGAAACAACCCCAACTCGCGAGACCATGCCAACCTCCTTTGCAGGAGCGCATATTCAAGGGGTGGCTTTCCGGTACGCGCCCTACGAGCCACCCGGTGGAGATGCGCTCACATGAGTGAAATGTGACGCAAACTGACAATCCATCTCAAGCCCAAAAGTTTAACAAGCTGTTGAAATTCAATGCGTTAGCAGCAGATGCGGCTCCCTGCTAGTACGGGCGCCGAGCGCGATTAACGATGGAAAGAGATTTTGGCAGGCAGCGCTTCCGAGTGCTATTTTTCTGCTACAAGCCCTTGCTCCCGCCAAAATCCTGCCTTATCTCAGCTGTGCCTGTGCTAGCACTCGCCGGCACAGACTGCTAACAATCCAAAATTCCCAACTCGTGCAAAAGCTTAGGAGAACTGCATGAATTTCCGTCCGCTTCACGACCGCGTCGTGGTCAAGCGCATCGACGCAGAAGAGAAGACCGCTGGCGGCATCATCATTCCCGACACGGCGAAGGAAAAGCCCTCGCAGGGCGAGATCGTCGCCGTCGGCCCGGGTGGCCGCGACGAAGCTGGCAAGCTGATCCCGATCGACCTGAAGGTCGGCGACCGCGTGCTGTTCGGCAAGTGGTCCGGCACCGAGGTCAAGATCGACAACGTCGACCTGCTGATCATGAAGGAAAGCGACATCATGGGCGTCCTCGACGTCCCCGCTTCCAAGAAGAAGGCGGCCTAAGAGCCCCTCTCTTATCCAGTTAAACACCTAAGGAAAAAATCCAGATGGCAGCTAAAGAAGTCAAATTCTCCGTCGATGCGCGCGACAAGATGCTTCGCGGCGTCGACATTCTCGCCAACGCGGTGAAGGTCACGCTCGGTCCGAAGGGCCGCAACGTCGTGCTCGACAAGTCGTTCGGCGCTCCCCGCATCACCAAGGACGGCGTCACCGTCGCCAAGGAGATCGAGCTCGAGGACAAGTTCGAGAACATGGGCGCGCAGATGGTGCGCGAAGTCGCTTCGAAGTCCGCTGACGCGGCCGGCGACGGCACCACCACCGCCACCGTGCTGGCCCAGGCGATCGTGCGCGAAGGCGCCAAGTCGGTTGCCGCCGGCATGAATCCGATGGACCTGAAGCGCGGTATCGACCTCGCGGTCGAAGCCGTCGTTGCGGACCTCGTCAAGAACTCCAAGAAGGTCACCTCGAACGACGAGATCGCCCAGGTCGGGACCATCTCGGCCAACGGTGACGCGGAGATCGGCAAGTTCCTCGCCGACGCCATGAAGAAGGTCGGCAACGAGGGTGTCATCACCGTCGAGGAAGCCAAGTCGCTCGAGACCGAGCTCGACGTCGTCGAGGGCATGCAGTTCGACCGCGGCTACATCTCGCCCTACTTCGTCACCAACGCCGACAAGATGCGCGTTGAGATGGACGACGCCTACATCCTCATCAACGAGAAGAAGCTCTCCTCGCTGAACGAGCTGCTCCCGCTGCTCGAGGCCGTGGTGCAGACCGGCAAGCCGCTGGTGATCGTCGCCGAGGACGTCGAAGGCGAAGCGCTTGCGACCCTGGTCGTGAACCGTCTGCGTGGCGGCCTCAAGGTCGCGGCCGTCAAGGCTCCGGGCTTCGGCGATCGCCGCAAGGCCATGCTGCAGGACATCGCGATCCTGACCGGCGGCCAAGCGATCTCGGAAGATCTCGGCATCAAGCTCGAGAACGTCACGCTCAACATGCTCGGTCGCGCCAAGAAGGTGATGATCGACAAGGAGAACACCACGATCGTCAACGGCGCCGGCAAGAAGGCCGACATCGAAGCGCGCGTGGCGCAGATCAAGGCGCAGATCGAGGAGACCACCTCGGACTACGACCGTGAGAAGCTCCAGGAGCGTCTTGCCAAGCTCGCGGGCGGCGTCGCGGTGATCCGCGTCGGCGGCGCGACCGAGGTCGAGGTGAAGGAGCGCAAGGATCGCGTTGATGACGCGATGCATGCGACCCGCGCTGCGGTCGAGGAAGGTATCGTTCCGGGCGGCGGCGTCGCCCTGCTCCGTGCCTCCGAGCAGCTCAAGGGCCTGCGCACCAAGAACGACGACCAGAAGACCGGCGTCGAGATCGTGCGCAAGGCGCTCTCCGCGCCCGCTCGCCAGATCGCGATCAACGCCGGTGAAGACGGCTCCGTGATCGTCGGCAAGGTCCTCGAGAACAAGTCGTACGCCTACGGCTTCGACTCCCAGACCGGCGAATATGTCGATCTCGTCAAGAAGGGCATCATCGACCCGACCAAGGTGGTCCGTACCGCGATCCAGAACGCAGCCTCGGTTGCGGCGCTCCTGATCACCACGGAAGCCATGGTCGCCGAGTTGCCCAAGAAGGGCGGCGCCGGTCCGGCGATGCCCCCGGGCGGCGGCATGGGCGGCATGGACTTCTAAGTCCAGCCATTCCGGCAAACGACAAAATGCGAAACCCCGGCAGCGATGCCGGGGTTTTTGTTTTTGCAGGATCGCTTCGCGCGCCCCATGATCACAGCCCTTAGCCCGGATGGAGCGCCGCGCAATCCGGGGCACGGTGTCCGGCGCAGGCAGTTCTCCTGGATTACGCTGCGCTCCATCCAGGATACGAACTCATGTCATGCAGGCGCCGCGCAATGCCCCCGGGATGGCGGGCGGGCCTCACCACACCTTCCCCAGCCGCTCCAGATGCGGCTCGCCGTGTTGGTCGAGCGACCAGAATATCCGCGTCACCTTGCCGACCAGATTGTCCATCGGCACGAATCCGATCGACGACATCACGCGGCTGTCGCTCGAGTTGTCGCGATTGTCCCCGAGCACGAAGAAATGGCCCGGCGGTACGGTATAGACGTCGGTGTTGTCGTAGTAGCCGTTGTCGACGCAGTCCTGCGTGACGTAGGACGCGCCGTTCGGCAGCGTCTCGCGCCAGCGCTTGGCCTTCGCACCGTCATCCACGCCGCAGGTGGAGCCGGCAACCACCGCCTTCAGGGCAACGCGTGTCACCGGGCGGTCGTTGAGGATGAGCTGGCCCTGCCGCATCTGGATGCGATCACCGGGCAGCCCGACCACGCGCTTGACATAGTCGACTGAGGTGTCCTTTGGCGTCCGGAACACGACGATGTCGCCATACGCGGGCTCGGTGGCCCGGAAACGCCCAGAGATCCATGACGGCGCGAAAGGAAACGAATAGCGGCCATAGCCATAGGCATATTTTGCGGCAAAGACGTAGTCGCCGACCACCAGCGTCGGCGTCATCGAGCCGGACGGGATGTTGAACGGCTGGAACAGGAAGAAGCGAAACAGGAACGGCGGCGACCACAGCACCGGGATCAGGAGGATCAGGATGACGATCGCCTTCCATTCCCGCACCTTGGGCTGCGGGTGGATGGTTTCCTGGAGAGTGGTCATGCGCCTGCCCTGATCAAGCCCGTAGCCGTTGCGAGATTACGCAACCCTCGCGCGCGCGCAATCCCATAGCTTGGTCGCGCCGCTCGCGGATCGCGTTCACGGGTCGCAATCAGCCGCGCGCGAGATCGCTGAAGCAGCGGCGGATCCATTCGATGGTGAGCCGCGTCGCCGGATCGCGCTTGAGATGGTTCTGCACCAGCAGCCAGACGTCGCGGCGCCCAGGCAGCAGTGTGGCGCGCAGGGGGCGATCGCCGAGCAAGTCTGCGCAGACGTGCTCCGGCAACACGCCGGCGGCCTGATGTGCGCGGATCAGGTTACGGATGACGCGAACGTTGTCGGTGACGCAGCGCGCGCGGGCTTTCTTCGTGCGCAGGAATTGCATCTCGGGAATGGCACCGAGCTCGTCGGGATAGGCGCACAGCATCGGCTCGCCCTCGGTCGTAACAGGCTCGAAATAATAGAGCTTGACGTCACCGAGTCTGGAGATCGCGAAGTCGCCCTTGTCGGGCTTGCGCAGCCGGATAGCGAGATCGGCTTCCCAGCGCGAGAACTTGACGTTCTCGCTCGAGGTGAGGAATTGCAGCGTCAGGCCCGGATTGGCGCGCAGGAAGTCGCTCGCGCGCGGCGACAGGACCTCCTCGGCGACCGTGTTGGTGGAGGCGATACGCAGGCGTCCCACCGGGCCAGCCAGACTCTCGCCGACGCGACCGATCTCGGCGGCATGTGCGGCCATCGCCTCGACATGCGCCAGCACCGCCTCGCAATGGCGCGTCGGCCGGCGCTGGCCGTCCACCGCATTGAACAGCGGCACGCCGAGATTGCGCTGGATCCGTGCAAGCCTGCGGCCGACGGTGGTCTCGTCGATGCGCAGCCGTGCGCTGGCGCCGGCATAGGTGCCCTCGTCCCTGACCGCGGCGATGATGCGCAGATCGTCCCAGTTCATGGCGATGAGCCTAGCAGGTCTCCTGCAAATTTGCAGCCGTATGCTGCAATAGTCCTGCACATTGGCAGGCCCCGGCCGCGCTAGTGTCACGCCGTCCGATATTTCTTAGGAAGGCCCGACCCGCATGACCGCTCCAAAAACCCTGCTTGAATTGTCCGGCGCCGATCTCAATCCGCCCAGGCTCGCCGATTCCTGCCTCGTGCTGATCGACATCCAGAACGAATATTGCGCCGGCCCGCTCGCCTTGCCGGATGCGGAGCCCGCGATCGCCGCCGCCGCGCGCCTGCTCGCCCGCGCGAGGGCGAGCGGCGCTGCGATCTTCCATATCGCGCACAAGGGACGTGCGGGCAGCCTGTTCGACCGTGAGGCCGCGCGCGGCGCGATCGTCAGGAACGTGGCGCCGCTCGCCAGTGAAGCCGTGATCGAAAAGGCGCTGCCGAACGCTTTTGCCGGCACCGACCTGCAGGTCCGACTGGCCGCAACCGGACGCACCAACATCGTGCTGGCCGGCTTCATGACCCATATGTGCGTCAGCTCGACCGCCCGCGCCGCGCTCGACCTCGGCCTGCGCACGACGATCGCGGCCGATGCCTGCGCCACACGAGATCTTCCCGATGGCCGCGACGGAGCGCTCTCCGCAAGGATCATCCACGAGGTCGCCCTGGCCGAATTGTCGGACCGGTTTGCGATCATCGCGCAAACCGAGATATTGACCTGAAGGAGCGTGGGCGATGCTGCAACTCTATTTCTCCCCGATGGCCTGCTCGCTTGCGAGCCGCATCGCGCTGATGGAAGCGGGCATCGAGGCCCGCTATCATCCGGTCCATCTCCAGACCAAGCAGGTCGTCGACGACGGCAGCGATTTCCTCGGCGTTTCGCCGAAGGGCGCCGTGCCGGTCCTCATGCTGGAGAATGGCGAACGGCTGACCGAAAGCGCGGCGGTGCTGCAATACATCGCCGATCTGAAGCCGCAGGCGGGCCTTGCACCCGCGTTCGGAGATCCCGACCGCTACCGTCTCCAGGAATGGCTGAGCTTCATCGGGGCCGAGATCCACAAGGCATTCCTGTTTCCAACCTTCTGGTACAAGGACGACGCCTCGCTCGCCAAGCCGCGTGCAAGGATAGCGCAGACATTATCGATGCCTGCGACGCATCTGGCGGGCCGCGAATTCCTCGTCGGCAACAGCTTCACCGTCGCGGATGCCCACCTCACCTGGGCTTTGCTGCTGCTCCGGCCGGCGGGCGTCGACATCGCGCAATGGCCATCGTTGTCGGCGTACCTCGCGCGCATGCAGGCGCGACCGGCCGTGCGGGACGCGATTGCGACCGAAATGGCTGTGCGCAAGATGATGGCGGCGAGCCCGGCGTGACAGGATGTCACGGCCGCGAAATCCGAGCGTTTTCTCTGGCAAGGCATTGATGTCGGCGCGGCATGCGCTAATCTGGAAGGATATTTTTCGACATTTCCTTGGAAGGCATTCATGCGTGCTCTTTCCAGATTTTGCCCGGCCGGACTTTGCCTCACCCTCCTGGCCTGCTGGCTTTTCCTTGCACCTGCATCGGCGGAAACCCGCGTCGCGCTGGTGATCGGCAATGGCGCCTATGCCAGTACGGCGAAGCTTCCCAATCCGTCGCACGATGCCGAAGACGTCGCCGCCTCGCTCAAGCGCAGCGGCTTCGAGGTGCTCCAGGGCATCGACCTGCGCCAGGCCGACATGCAGGACCTCACCATCCGCTTCGCGCGCGCCGCGAGCAAGGCCGACGTCGCGATGTTCTACTACAGCGGCCATGCGATGCAGTACAACGGCGTGAACTATCTGATGCCTGTCGATGCCGTGCTGAGCGACGAAGCCGACCTGAAGCGCTTCGTGCGGGTCGACGACATCGTGAACGATCTGCAGCAGGCCAAGAACCTGCGCATCCTCATCCTCGATTCCTGTCGCGACAATCCACTGGCCGACATGCTGAAGCGCTCTGCGACTCGCGCCGCCTCGATCGGGCGTGGCTTGTCGAAAGTCGAAGCACCGCGCGGCACGATCGTTTCGTTCTCAACCCAGTCCGGGCAGACCGCGGCCGATGGCAGCGGTCGCAACAGCCCCTACACGACGGCGTTCCTGAAGCACATCGAGGAGCCGCAGGAGATCGGCGAGGTCTTTCGCGACATCAGCAGCGACGTCTACGATTCCAGCGGCAAGACCCAGCTCCCGGAGCTGTCGCTATCGATCATCGGCAAGTTCTATCTGAACGGGCCGGTGTCGATCACGGTGGCGCCGGCGGCGCCGCAAGCCGCACCCCGGGCTGACCCTTGCGCGGCAGCAGAAGCGCACTGGAAGGCCGCGGACGGCATCGGCACGCTTGGCGCCTACGAGGACCATCTCACGAGATTTCCGAATTGCATCTTCGCTACGCTTGCCAAGGCACGGATTGAGAGCCTGAAGCAGAAGGTGGCGCTCGCGCCTGCAACCGGCAATCCCCGTAGCACCAAGGATTTCGACGGCAATTGGGACGTGACGTTAAACTGCCCGCCTACCGGCAAGGCGCAGGGCTTCACCAGGGCCCTGTCTGCCACGGTCGCGAACGGCGTGTTTCACGCTGACGCCCAGGGCCAGGGCGCCGTCAACCGCCTGGAGATCGATGGCCAGATCCCCGCGGACGGCAAGACGACTTTGAGCGCGCGCGGAACGACGGGGGCGAGCACCTACACCCTCAACAACCTCGCGCCCGGCTCGCCCTACGCCTTTACGGTCGATGCGCAGTTCGATCGCACCCGCGGCAGCGGCAAGCGCAACGAGGCGCGTGCCTGCAATCTGGTCTTCGTCAAACGCTAGCCGCGCATCGTCCAGCGTTCACACGCCGGTCTGGCTGATGAACTTTGTGTTGAAATAGCCCTCCATCGCCTCGGTACCGCCTTCCGAGCCGCAGCCGGAATCCTTGATGCCGCCGAACGGCACTTCGGGCAGCGCGAGACCAAAACTGTTGATCGACATCATGCCGGCTTCGACCGCCGAACCGATCGCGGCCGCGGTCTTCGCCGAGCTGGTGAAGGCATAGGACGCCAGCCCAAAAGGCAGCCGGTTGGCCTCCTCGACCACCTCGTCGAAGGATGAGAAGCGCGAAATCAGCGCCAGCGGGCCGAACGGCTCCTCGTTCATGGCGCGCGCATCTTTCGGCACGTCGCTCACCACGGTCGGCTCGAAGAAATAGCCCTTGTTGCCAACGCGTTTGCCGCCGGTCTCGAGTTTTGCACCCTTGCCGACGGCATCCTGCACCATGCCTTCGATGGCGGTGACGCGGCGCGGATTGGCGAGCGAGCCCATTTTGGATTCGGGGTCGAGCCCGTTGCCGACCTTGAATGTCTTGGCGCTGTCGACAAAGGTGTCGACGAATTCACGGAACACGTCATCCTGCACCAGCATCCGCGTCGGCGAGATGCAAACCTGCCCGGCATTGCGATATTTTGCTGCCGCCAGAATTTTCGCGGCCGACGCGACGTCGGCGTCCTTGAAAACGATCGCCGGCGCATGACCGCCGAGCTCCATGGTGGCGCGCTTCATGTGCAGGCCCGCGAGCGCATTGAGCTGCTTGCCGACATGGGTCGAGCCCGTGAACGAGATCTTGCGGATCACCGGATGCGGAATGAGATATTCGGAGATCTCGGCAGGCACACCGTAGACCAGGTTTATGACGCCGTCCGGCACGCCAGCGTCCGCAAACGCGCGGATCAGCTGTGCGGGCGAGGCCGGCGTCTCCTCCGGGGCCTTGACGATGATCGAGCAGCCGGCGCCGAGAGCGGCGGAGAGCTTGCGCACGACCTGATTGATCGGAAAATTCCAGGGCGTGAACGCCGCGACGGGGCCGACCGGCTCCTTCATCGCGAGCTGGTAGATGCCGGGGCCGCGCGCAGGGATCAGCCGGCCATAGGCGCGCTTGGCTTCTTCCGCAAACCACTCGATCACATCGGCGGCGGCCATCGCCTCCATTTTGGCCTCGCCAAGAGTCTTACCCTGCTCCATCGTGAGCAGCGGCGCGATCTCGTCATTGCGCTCGCGCATGATCGCGGCGGCTTTGCGCATGATGCGGCAGCGCTCGAAGGGGGCAACGTTTCGCCAGATCTTGAAGCCGGCGCTGGCTGCGGCCAGCGCCTCGTCGAGGTCGGACCGCCCGGCATGGGCGACGGTTCCGATCACCTCTTCGGTCGCGGGATTGCGCACCTCGATCACCTTGCCCGAATGGGCCGGTCGCCATTTGCCGCCAATGAAAAGCTGGGTGTTCGAATAGGCCAACGGATTCTCCCTTTAGGTCGATCTGTGAACGGCGCCGTGACAAATCGCATCCGCCGCCTTTGTCATTTCCGGCCCGAGATAAGAGCGACAGCGCGGATCTGCGACGAGAGCGCCGAAATTCGCCACGGGTGTCACCCCACCGCCGGCCACGAACAGGAATCGCCCGGCGATCTCGGCGAGGATGTCGAGGTGCCAGGCCGCCGTCGGATGCATGCAGAGAATGACCAGCCGGCCCTCGTCGCGCAGCTTGCGGAAGAAATCGAGCATAAAGCCGATATAGCCATCCTGCAGATTGAACTGCGGTTCATCGAACAGATGAACCAACGGCGTCCGGGTCGGCGACGGCGCCAGGAAGGCGGACGGAATGCGCTTACGGAAGCGCCTGACCTGATACGACTGGTGATAATGGATTGCGAGCCGGTCGCGCTCGCGATATTTGACGCCATGGATATCGGTGCCCGCAACCAGCACGCGCCCCGAGGTCGGCGCGTTCGAGCCCGTCATCATTTCGAACAAGGTGGTCTTGCCGGCCCCATTCGGGCCGACGACACCGACGATTTCAGGCTCCTCCAGCGACAGGCTTGCCTGTAGCGAGAATGTCGGTCGGCGGATCAGGCGGCCCCGCGTATAGACCTTCCGAACGTCGTCGAGAACGAGCAGCGGTGCGGCCATTTATTGTACTCCCAGCAAGCGCTGACGAAGCCCGCGATCATCGCGCAAGGCCGCGGCCTCCCCGGTCCAAACGATCCGGCCGCGATCGATCACCGCGGCATGGTCTGCGACCGACAGCGCGATCTCGGCGTTCTGCTCCACGACCAGCGAGGCAATGCCCTCGTCCTTCATGCGCAAGATAGTCGCGAGCACGTCGCCGACGATTTTCGGCGCCAGCCCCTGGCTCGGCTCGTCGAACAGCACCAGTCCCGGCGAGCCGACCAGCGCGCGGGCGATCGCCACCATCTGCATTTCACCACCCGACAGATTTTCGCAGTCGCGCTCCATGAGATATTCGAGCGGTGAAAAGATCGCGGCGGCCTCCTTGACGCTCCAGCGGCGAAAGCGCGTGCGCTTTTGCGCGATCGACAGGTTGCGCGCGACCGTCAATGTCGGGCATAGCCGGCGGTCGTCGGGCACCCAGCCGATGCCGGCGCGCGCAATCTCGTGGGTGGGATTGCGCGTGACGTCGTGACCGTCGAAGCAAACGGAGCCGCGGCGCGGACGCGTCAGGCCGAGAATCGAGCGGAGCATGGTCGTCTTGCCGGCGCCGTTGGGGCCGAGCAGCGCAAATACCTTGGCGTGCTCGATGGCGAGCGATGCGCCGAACAGCGCCTGGGTCTCGCCGTAGAAGGTATCGACCGCGTCCACTTCGAGGATCATGCGAACTTTCCGAGATTGGAGCGCCGAACCCATTCGTTCTGCTGCAGTTCGTGTGGCGTCCCGCGCGCCACCACCTGGCCCCAATGGATGACCGAGATACGGTCAGCCAACGAGAACAGGAACTCCATATCGTGCTCAATGGCGACGATAGTCAGCCGCCCCTTCAGACGAGCGATCAGGGTTGCGAGCCGCTGCACCCCATCGGAGCCGAGGCCGGAGGTCGGCTCGTCCAGGCACAGCACGCGGGGCGCCTGCGCCAAGGCGACCGCGATCTCCAGCGCCCGCCGATCGCCATAGGACAGGTCCTTGGCGCGGATGTCGCCCTTGTCGGCAAGCCCGACTGCCGCCAGCGCTTCGGAGGACTTCGCCGCAAACCGACTATCGCCCGCCGCGGCGCGGGCGACATCGTGGCCGCGGGCTCGAAACTCCGGCAGGCCCATCATGACGTTGTCACGCGCGGAAAATTCGTCGAACAGTGTCATGATCTGAAACGAGCGGGCGATGCCCTTGGTGGCGATGCGGTGCGGGCTAAGGCCTGTGACATCCTCGCCGGCGAGCAGGACTCGACCGCGGTTTGGTTTCACCCGGCCGGTGAGGACATTGAAGAACGTGGTCTTGCCGGCGCCGTTCGGACCCATCACACCGTGAAACTCGCCGTCCGCGACCGCGAGATCGACGCTTTCCAGCACGACGCGATCGCCGAAGCGGACATGAACGGCTGCGGCCTCGATCATGTTCATCGCCCGCTCCCGAACAGCAGCCGCATCGCCGAGGTACCGCGCTGCCGTAAGGCCCCGATTGAATGCTGCTGCACGGCAGCCGATATCGCGCCGGCGATGCCTTCGGGGCGGAACAGCACGATCGCGATGAACAGCAGACCAAAATAGAGCATCCAGGCATTGGTCAGCGCGCCGATCACGTCACGGGCGGTGAGGAAGAGAAACACGCCGATCACCGGGCCCCAGAAGCTGACAAGCCCGCCGCCGACGAGAGTCATCATCACCACGTAGCCGGATTGATGCAGGCTCATGACGTCGGGGAATGCGGCGAGCTGCGCCATGGCGAACAATCCGCCGGCAAGGCCGGAGACGGCAGCCGAGAGCGCAAAGACCGCTACCTTGTAGAGCCATACGTTATAGCCGAGATGGCTTGCGCGAACTTCGCTCTGCCTGATCGCAGCGACCACGCGGCCATAGGGCGAGTTCACCAGCCGCCACAATGCGGCGGTGCCGATCGCAAAGACGGCGAGCACGAAATAGTAGAACGCGATATTGTCGGTAAGATCGAAAGACACAAGCCCGAAATCGGCCGGCAACCGCTTGATCTTGAGTAGGCCGTCTTCGCCGCCGGTGATCCGGTGCGATTTGATCGCCAGCGTCCAGAAGATCTGGCCGAACGCAATCGTCATGAAGGCATAATAGATGCCGCGTCTGTGCGAGATGAACAGCGCCACCAGCACGCCGGCGAGGCCCGCGACTGCGGCCGCGGCAATCAGACATATCCAGAGATTGGCAACGATTTCGAACTGGCAGAGACCGAACGCATAGGCGCCGATGCCGAAATAGGCACCATGACCGAACGACGGAAGTCCGGCGGTGCCCAGCACCAGGTTGAACGCGAGCGCATAGAGCGACCAGATCAGGATCTCGATCCCGAGATAGGGATAGAGCCCGATCCGCGTGATCCAGAGCGGCACCGTTGCAAGCACGAACCAGAGCACCAGCATTGTCGGCGTCACGAGGCGCGCGGCGTCCGGTGAAGATTTTGATCCCACAATCATTCCCTTTAGGCCTCGAGCACGCTCTTCTTGCCCCAGAGGCCCCGCGCGCGGAACGTGACGACGGCAACGAGCAAGATGTACATCGACAACAGCGACCATTCGGACGCGTAGGCGCCGGCAATGCCGACGCACAATCCGACCAAAAGACCCGCGACGACCGCGCCCCAAAAGCTGCCGACGCCGCCGAGCACGATAACCAGGAACGCGGGGATGACGGCATCGACCCCCATATGCGGACGAATGCCCCAGATCGGCGCGACGATGATGCCCGCGATAGCGGCCAGCATCGTGCCGAACACGAACACCAGCAGCCGTAGTCGTGACAGGTTGATGCCGAGCGCACGGACGATCTCGCTGTCATGAGCGCCGGCCTTGACCGTCGCGCCGAACGAGGTCTTTTCGATCAATAGCCAGACCAGACCGATGATCCCGGCCGCGATGCCCGCCGCGTAGAAGCGATAGGTCGACCAGATCAGGTCGCCGAAGAGGAAGCCCCCATTGATGGCGGACGGCACCTGCAGCACGTAGTCGCGCGTGCCCCAGACCAGGCGGATCATCTCCTCGATCACCATCGCGGCGCCGAAGGTCAGGAGCAGCCCGTACAGCGGATCCTTGCCATAAGTGCGCCGCATACAGAGCTCGATCAGCATGCCGACCAGACTCACGATCACAGGCGCGATGATCAAGGTGGCGGCATAGCGCCAGCCGAGCGGCAACGCGAGCCACGCTTTCGCAAGCTCCATCGGCAATGGCGGGCGCGGCCCCGTGAGCTGCATGGCGACATAAGCCCCGAGCGCGAACAGAGAGCCGTGCGCGAGGTTGATCTGCTCCATCAGCCCGACGATGAGCATGAAGCCGAGTGCGATCAGCGCGAACAACAGGCCGAGCGTCAGGCCGTTGAGGAGATGCGGAAGAAGGTCAAACAAGGTTTTGGCTCTCGCAACTGGCGTGTGTCACCCGGAACGCCGATGGTCCGGGCGCGCGGCGCGCGAGATGCGCGCCGCTCGGTACGCGATGTGACGCACCGTCTCTAGGAGTCGACGGTCGGCACCTGCTCGTAGGGCGTGAGCTTGCACTTGCCGGGGGCCGCATCGTCGGCGGCGGATTTCGGCTCCGTCCAGCTGATGATCTCGAACAGATCGGTGTTGTCGGCCGGCTTGGCGTTGCGCCGGGCCAGATAGATCGTCTGCTGCATCTGGTGCGTCATCGGATCCATGTAGGCGTCGAAATGCTGCATGCGATCGGTCGCCGAGACCTTCAGGTTCTCGAGCTCCTTGATGATCTTGACGTTGTTGGTCGACCCTGCCCGCTCGATCGCACGGAGCAGTTCGCGCGTGGACATGTAGCCGTTGTAGGAGACGTTGCCCGGCACCGGAACCGGGCCGTCCTTGTTGGCGGCCTGCCACTTCTTGACGAATTCGGCGACGCCGGGCAGCGGCAGCTTGTGATACCAGGTAGTGCCGAACACGCCGAACAGGCTGTCGGGCGCGCCCCACACGTCGGGCCAGTCCTGCTGGTTGTTGATCCAGGCCGGCTTGCCGTCGAGCTTGAGCTGCGCCACCTGCTCGCGCAATGCCTTGATGTCGTCGCCGCCAACCGCGGTCGCCACAACATCGGGCTTGGCCTGCTGGATCTTCAGCAGATAGGCGGTGAAGTCGCGGGTGTTCTGCGGCACCAGCAGATTGTCGATGATCTTGCCGCCGGCGCTCTCGACCTGAGTCCTGGTCGCGGCAGACGTCGTGTGACCCCAGACATAGTCGTTGGTCAGCAGCATCCAGTTCTTGCCGATGGAGTCCACCGCGTTCTTGACGGACGCCTTGGAAAAATTGGTGCCGTTGCCGTCCCAGACGAATTTCACGCGTGAGCAGTTCTCCCCGGCTTCGCTCGGCGCGGAGGAATTGGTGTTCATGTAGATCACACCGTATTTGCTGGCGACCTGCGTGATGGCGTTGGCGACGCCCGAATGCAGCGCGCCGATCAGGATGGTGCAGTCCTCGCGGGTGATGAAGCGTTCGGCGACGCGGCTGCCGGTGGCTGGCGTCGTCTCGGTGTCCGCCGTGATGAAAGTGACCTGGCGCCCGAGTACGCCACCTTTGGCGTTGATCTCGTCGATTGCCATCTTGATGCCGCGGAAATCATCCTGGCCGCTGTTGCCGTATTGACCGCTGGCATCGCAAGTCAGGCCGAGTTTGATCGGTTTTGCGCCTTGCGCCCACGCATGATTCTGCTGCCACGGCCCAAAGAAGCTACCGGTCCCGCCGATGACACTCGCCATCAAGCTGCCCTTCAGAACGCTTCGCCGTGAGATCTGACGCCCTCTCATCGTGTCCTCCCGTTTTCGAAGTCTTTTGCTTTTTTGTGAGATTAGAATATTCATTCCATCTGTTATGTAAAGTAGAATATTTGATCCAAACTGTGAAATGCCGTTAAAGAGGCGACCGATCCGGAGATCCGACTCGATGAACAAGACGGCTGGCGCCATGAGTTATGACGAGCTACGCGGCGCGATTGCGCAGCGGCATCGGGCGTTGTCCGGCCGGCTGCAGCAGATCGCGGAGTTCGTGCTCGATCATCCGACTGATGTCGCACTCGGCACCGTGGCGGAGGTGGCACAGCGCTCAGGGGTGCCGCCGTCGGCGATCGTTCGCTTCGCGCATGCGCTCGGGTTCGGCGGCTTCACCGAGATGCAGCAGGTGTTCCGCTCACGCCTCGTTGCCGGCGTCGCGCCAAGCTACAAGGCGCGCCTCGCCCGCATGAAGAGCCAGGAGAAATCAGTGCTCGGCCGCCAGCCGGCCGCGGTATTGTCGCGCTTCGTCTCGGAAGCCCAATCGGCGCTGGTCACGTTGAGCCAGTCCGTGCATGCGCGCGAACTCGACGTCGCAACTGCAATTCTTGCCAAGGCGCGCGACATCTATCTGCTCGGCCTCGGCGGCTCGTTTCCGGTTGCGATTCATCTGGCCTACGTGCTGCGCAAGCTGGGACGGCGGGTCGTCCTGCTCGACGGCACCGGCGGCAGCATCCACGAGCAGTCGCATGCCGCGACCACGGAGGACGCGCTGGTCGCGATCAGCTTCCGAAACTACTATCCAGATACGGCGCGGCTGTTTCCTGAACTCGTCGCGCGTGGCGTACCCACGATTTCCATCACCGACAGCCTTTTGAGCCCGATCGTCGAGGGCGCGAGCGTCGTGTTCGAGATCCAGGATATGCCTGAGCCTGCGCTGCGTACGCTTGTCGCACCGATGTGCCTCGTGCAGGCGTTGGCGATCGGCCTCGATCTCGCAGCAGACTGATAGTCTCAACAGGAACAAGATCATGACATTGCATGACACCACCAAGATTCTGGCAGGCAAAGTTGCGCTGGTGACCGGCGCGGGGCGCGGGCTCGGCCGCGCGTTTGCAGAGAAGCTTGCCGCGCTCGGCGCTGACGTCGCCATCCACGGCATGCGCGAGAACGGGCCGGCCGAGTATGGCGAGGGCACCACCCTCACCGCGGTCGCGGCTGAGATCGGCCGGGAATTCAGCGTTCGCAGCCAGCGCGTGCTCGGCGATCTCACCAAGGGCGAGGACATCGCGCGCGTCATCGCGGAGAGCGAGGCGGCACTCGGGCCGATCGACATTCTCGTGCATAATGCCGGCGGCGATATCGCGGCCGGCGGCGGCAAGCCCGATCCGAACGATGCAGTGAACATCAAGGAGGCCGATGTGCGCGCGGTGCTGGAGCGCAACCTGCTCAGCACCATCCTGACATGCCAGGCGGTCGCGCGCGGCATGATGGAGCGCCGACGCGGCCGCATCGTCACGCTTGGCTCGGTCGCGGCTTTCAAGGGGCGTACCCAGGGCTCGATCTATGCGGTGTCGAAGGCCGGCGTGACCCATTACACGCGATGCCTGGCCGACCAGCTCCGTCCCTACGACATCGCCGTCAACTGCATCGCGCCCGGAGATACCCGAACCGGCCGCTTCCTCGGGACACGCGCGGTGGACCCCGACCGAATGGTCGAGACCGGCACGCTCGACCGCATCGCAACCGTCGACGAGGTCGCGCGCGTTGTCGAGTTCTTCGCCGGTCCCATGGGCGCCTTCGTCTCGGGCCAGGTACTGAGGATCGACGGCGGCGGACAGTGCTGGCCGGGCTGAAACGCACCCCGCAAAGCGGAACAGAAAAGGGCCGCTGCAAGCGGCCCTTTTGCGTGATCTCGAATTGACTGAGCCTAGTCCACCCGCGCCAGCACCGCGAGCTTGCGGATGCCTTTGTTACGGTAGGCGTCGAGGAACGCGTAATAATCCTTAAACGACACGCAGCCGTTGGAATCGCCATTCGGCCCCAGCATGAAGGTGTGCGCGAGCAGGCCGTCGCGGCCGTAGATCGCGCTCTCGCCGCCAATTGGGGTCAGGCGCAGCGCGGGCACGCCGTGAAACAGCGCCTCGCGCGGCTTCAGCGTGTAGATGTGCGGCGGCGTCACGCCGCGCATGCGGACGCGCGAGGAGCGGGGGTCGTCGAGGTTGGAGCCGAGGCCGGAATGCGCCTCGAGCTTGGTGCCGTCGGGCAAGTAAACCGTCTTGGCCGAGATGTCGTAGACCGCGGTGTCGCGCTCATAGGGTGCCGAACCGCCGAGCATGGGGTTCTGCTCCCTCGGCGCGATGGACGCGGTCACACTGGCGTCGGCCGAGGCATAGGCGAGCAGCCCGCCGGACGGCTCGCGCTTGCCCCAGAGTTTGTCCACCATCGACTGCCGCGGTCCGGTGATCGACATCACCGCAGCCTTGGCGCGATCGGCAATCGATTTTGGCTTCGCCTCAGGCGCCGGCACGATCTCGGCCGGATCTGCCGAGGCAAGCTGCACCGACGCGTCAGCGCCGCGCTTGGACTTCGCGGCGTCAGCGACCTTGGCGGGGCCCGGCTTCAGGACTTCCGCGACCCTTGCGATCACGCTCGGCTTCGGCGCGTCCTTGGCTTCGGCGACCCTGGTTGCGGGTGCGGCGCTCGCCGCATTCGATGTCACGCCTTGGGTCGCAGCCGCGGCAAAGCGATCGTTGAACATCTCGCGGGAGATCGGCGCTACCACCTGCAAGCGGTCGGGCAAGAGCGCAAAGGCTTCCTTGACGGCCTCACCGGCCTCGCGCAGCGCGACCCTGGGCGCGCGCTTGATCACGGGCTCGTCGTAGCCGCGGCTGCCGACGGACGGATAGACACTGGCGGCAAAGATGTTGCTGTAGATGGTCCAGCCGGCGCCAAGCACGACGCAGCCGATCACGGCGGCGCCAAGCACGTTTTGGATGGTCATTTTCCGGAAAGGCTTCCGATAAGAAGCGCTCGAGAATCCTTTGGACCTTCGTGCCGCGATGCCTTGCGCAGCGATACTCGTACTCATTCGCCTTGCGTCCAGAACGGTGTCACTCAGTCCCCCTTCGAAGCGCCGCTGGTCACGATCCGGGAACAGCATCTCGCAGAGGGTCGGAGCGTCATTAAGGCCACTTTTAGTTAAATGCGGATTAAGTTCGGGCAGATGTGGGGCAACCCGTTCGGGTCGTCCCATTTTGAGAAAAAAGCCCACAGAACTACGGACTTAAGGGCCTCTGTTAACTATGATTCTCGGCGGGATTGGCATTGCCGGCGACCGTCTCCGGCCGCATCTCTAAGGCCATCCAACCAAGTCGTTTTCGTGGTCTTCGATACCCGGAAGATAGCGGGGAAACGTTGCGCGAGGCTGGTGCGCACAGCACCCTCTTCTCCGCAGCCGCAGCGCGGTTGTCAGCAGCCACATCACACCGCGCAGGGGAGCCGGTGCCCTGACTGAAAGTTGATTGCACCGCACTAGAAAAGGCCGCAGCGAGAAAATAGCTACGTCAACCGGCACTTTTCAGCAGCCTCTGCGTGTGATACGGTACCGTATCAACATCGCCTTGAACTGTGCCTGGCACGCAAACGGAGGCTGGCATGAGAGGGATCGCACACGCGGGGTTTTTCGTCCTGCTGTGGTCGTCTTTGGCGATGGGATACGCGGCCGCGCAGCCTGCCAATGCGGGCTGCACAGCATCGCCATCCGCTGCCGGTACGCAGACCTGGCGCTGCGACAACGGCATCACGATCGTTGCCGAAAGCGGTGCCAGATTTGAACTTAAGGACGCCAACCGCGACGGACATATAGACTCCGTGGAGTTGAGCAGCAAAGCGCTGTTGGTCGAGGTGCGCAAAAAGCCCGGCGGCAATCCCTTCAAGGTGCTGACGCCGCAAGCGATCGCCGCGGTGCGCGGCACGAAATGGGCGGTCGACGTCGCAGAGGCCAAGACCTCGGTCTTCGTCGCCGACGGCCGTGTCGGCGTGAGCCGCAGGAGCCGTGGGCGCGGCGTCGTTTTAGGCCCCGGCCAAGGGGTCGATGTGGAAGCGACAGACCCGTTGACCGTCAAGACATGGGGCCAGCCGCGCGTCGACGCGCTGATGGCAAGGCTCGGTCAATAAGACTAGGCCAATAAGACTAGGTCAATAAGACCAGGCCAATGAGTTCGGGTCACCTGGGCTCGGCGAACAGCATTTGGACGATAGAAAAAATTGCAACACGACCACATGAGTAGCCGACGCGTTCAGATCCTGGTGGCACTCGTCCTCACCGGGCTGTGGGGCGCGGGCATCTATGCCGGCCACGCCAACGGACATCTTCGCTTTCTCGATCGCCTCGAGGCGACGCTGACGGATTGGCGGACGCAGGTCCGCGGCGTGCAGGTTCCGCCCGATCTCGTCACCATCGTCGCGATCGACGACACCGTCGTGAAGCGCGGCGGCAGCTATCCGCTGCCGCGCGCCGATCTCGCCCGCGTCGTCGACACCATCGTGCAGTTCAAGCCGAAGGTCGTCGCGATCGACCTGCTTCTGGTCGACCGCAGCGCTGCGATCGGCGACGCTACGCTGGCAAATACGCTGGCTACGGGTCCCATGGTGCTTGCCGCCGCGGCGATCTTCCCGTCCGCCAGCGAGACCGTGGAGACTAGCGGCCAAGGCCCCCTCGCCGCCCTGCCGCAGGCCGAGCGCTTCCTGCTGCCCTTGCCGGCGTTCGCCGATCATGCCGAGGTCGGCGTCGTCAACGTTGCGACCGGACAATCGGGCTCGCCGCTCTCGGTGCCGATGCTGTTCCGGACCAGCGACAAGGTCGAGCTGTCATTCCCGTTGCGGGTCGCGGCGCGGGCGCTCGACAAGTCGCTGACGATCGCGCCGGACCATCTGATGCTCGGCGACCGCGCGGTGCCCACCGATAGCGACTTCGCGCTGCCGATTACCTATTACGGGCCGCGCCGGACCATCCGCACCGTCAGCGCGCAGAGCGTCTTCGACGGCACGCTCAAACGCTCCGCGATCGAGAACCGCATCGTCGTGATCGGCGCCTCGGTCGCCGGCGGCGGTGATTTCTACCCGACGCCATTCGATTCCCTAATGCCCGGCGTCGAAGTGGTCTCCACCGCGATCACCCACCTCGTCGCCGGCGACAGCATCGTCCGCGACCGCAAGGTCCACATCGCCGACGCGCTCATCGCGATCCTGTTGCCGATGCTGCTGGTCGGCCTGCTCGCCTGGCGGCGCAGCGCGCTCGGCATCGTCGCGGCGGCCGCGGTGATGATCGCCTGGGCCGGCTTCAATCTGTTCGCGTTCACCCACGGCGTCTGGCTGAACGCCGCAACCACGCTCGCCACAGCGGTACCGCCGGTTGCGGTCTTTGCCGGCGTGCAATTGTGGGCGGGAGGCCGCCGCACGCAATATTTCGCGGCCAAGAGCCGGTCGCTCGCGCAATTCCAGGCGCCGGCCGTGCAGGAGTGGCTGGCGCGCGATCCGAATTTCCTGTCGAAGCCCGTCCGGCAGGACGCAGCCGTGGTCTTCATCGATCTCTCCGGCTTCACGGCGCTGAGCGAGCGGATCGATCCGGGCGAACTACAGGACATTCTGAAGGCGTTTCACGCGCTGATCGAGAAGACCGCGGTCGATTGCGGCGGCATGATCAGCGGCTTTCTCGGCGACGGCGCCATGATCCTGTTCGGTCTGCCCGGCGCAATGCCCGACGACGCCGCACGCGCGCTGAAATGCGCGATCGACCTGCACCGCGGCGTCGAACGCTGGATCGCGTCGTTGCCGCCTGCGATCAGGGATCAGCTCGGCTTCAAGATCGGCGCGCATTTCGGCCCGATCGTCGCCTCCCGCCTCGGCGAAAGCCACCAGCACATCACGGCGACGGGCGACACCGTCAACGTCGCGAGTCGGTTGATGGAGGTTGCCGTCCAGAACGGCGCGCAGCTCGCGCTCAGCGATACGCTGCTGGATGCGGCCGACTTCCAGGGCGCTCCAGACGGCGTTCTGTCGGGCCCTCTGCTCACGCAGGTCCGCGGCCGCTCTGGCGTCGTGACCGTCTGGTTCTGGCGCGACCAGGACAGGCCGAACCAGACCACGACCAAGGCCGCGATGATCGACTGACCTTCGCCGTCGTCCCGACGAAGAGCTACCGCGCTTCCGGCGGTGGCGAGCGGTCCAGCACGTCGCCCTTGGCGCCTTCGAGCAGATCGATGCCGTAGGTCTCGATCACGAGCGGGCCGCGCTTGCGCTGCAATTGCGCGACCTGCGTCACCTTCGCAAAGAGGTCGTGGACGGCGGGATGGCCGCCAGAGCGCAGCTCGTCGACATAGATCAGCTTGCCCGCAAGCAGTTTTGGATCGGGCTCGGGCATGTTGGCCCAGCGGATGCGCTGGTTCTGCTGCACCACGCAGCTGCCGGGCGGCAGATAGAAGGCGAGCCAGCCGGTCGTGCCGTAGTCCGGCGCAAGCACGCAGGTGGCACCATTGCGGGCGCGCACCGCTTCGATTTCGGCAGCGAGCTCGCGCCAGCCGACGCCGACGCTGCGCACCGTCGCATCGCGGCGATAGCCGGACAGCCAGCCGGTATTGGCCTGCACGATCAGCGCGACAAACATCACGATGCCGGCGGGTGC
This sequence comes from Bradyrhizobium sp. RT6a, assembly GCF_040547675.1. Lineage (NCBI taxonomy): Bacteria > Pseudomonadati > Pseudomonadota > Alphaproteobacteria > Hyphomicrobiales > Nitrobacteraceae > Bradyrhizobium > Bradyrhizobium sp. RT6a. Next base: position 546,892 of record NZ_JBEPQC010000002.1, on the reverse strand, counting down.
GGCCCAGCGCAGGCAGAAATCCACCAGGCTACGCTGGCGCGGCTTCCACTGCACGAGATTGGCGGCGGCGGCCGCGGCGACGACGAAAGGCGGATAGACCGGCGCGAACCAGTTGGCCTCGACGCGGGCATGCAGCGAATGCCAGACGAAATAGACGACGATGGTCCAGAACATCGTCTCGATCAGCACGCGCGAGGCCAGCGCACCGGCCCGGCGCCAGGTCAGCGCGTGCAGCCCCATCGCGCCGAGGATAAACACCGGCGGGGTTGCGAACGCGATCTGGGTCGGGATCAGCTCGGCAATGAAGACCGGACGAAAATCCTCGATCCTGGCGCGCCCGAGCTGCTTTGCGAACGAGACCCATTGATGATCGGCATTCCAGAGAATCACCGGCGAGAACAGCGCGAGCGCAACGAGGCCGCCGAGATACGGCCACGGCGAGAGAAACCAGTGCCGCAGTTTCGGCACGGTCACGAGCCAGATCAGGATCGCCAGCCCGAAGAACATCGCGGTGTATTTCGACAGTAGCGCTGCGCCGACGGCTGCGCCGACCGCGAGCCACCAGACGCCGCGGCCGCTCTCCAGCACCTTGGCGAGAAAGAACAGCACGAAGCTGGAGGCAACCAGAAGCGGCGCATCCGGCGTGACGATCAGTGTGCCGACCGAGGCCAGCAGCGTCACGTTGAGCAGGATGGCGCTGGTCGCCGCCACCCGCGCGCCGCCGATCAGAATCGCGGCGGAGCGATAGACCGCGTAGCTCATCGGGAGCGCGAGCAGGATCGAGACCAGGCGCACGCCGAGTTCGGTATTACCCGCGATCATGGTGCCGGCGCGGATGACGTAGGCAACCATCGGCGGGTGGTCGTAATATCCCCCGGCGAGGTTCTGTGACCACATCCAGTAATAGGCTTCGTCGAAGGTGATCGGCGTGAAGGCGGCTGCGACGAGCCGCAAGCCGACCAGCGCAAGGATCACCAGCACCGTATTGCGGACGATCCGCGCGTCAGCCCTGCCCATCGAGAGTTACTTCTTGCGCCAGACGAACAGTCCGGACATCGCGTAGTTCCACACCACGCCCATCAGCGCCCCGGCCGCACCCGCAAGCCACCAGATCGGCTCCTGGTCGTAGACCGAGAAGGCGACCCCGACATTGGCGAGCAGGCCGACGCTGCACACGATGTAGAACGCGATCAGGCCGCGCAGCAGTGCAAAGCCCTTCAGCCGCTGGTCGCGATAGGTGAGGAAGTTGTTGAGGACGAAATTGCTGGTCATCGCGACAATGGCGCCGGAGGCCTGCGCTTCCGCGAACGGCTCCTTGAACAGCTCGAGCGATATGAACAGGGTGGTGAGATGCACCACGAGGCCGATCCCGCCGACCATCGCGAACAGCAGGAAACGTAACGAGACAGCATCGTTGGTGAACTTCGCCAGCACCAGGCCGAGAAAATCCAGCGCGACCATGGAATCGAGCTTGCTCTCGCCGTGCTGACGCTCGCCGAACGTGTAGGGGATTTCCACGGCCCGCAAGGTGCCGTTCGCGCTGGCGACGAGGTCGAGCAGGATCTTGAAGCCGTGCACGGAAAGTTTCGGCGCCAGCTGCTCGAAACGGTCGCGGCGAACCATGAAGAAGCCGCTCATGGGATCGGCGATCTCGACCCGCAGCGCTTTCCTGGCGAGTTCCGTTGCCAGCGCGCTGGCTCCGGCGCGCTGCTTGTTGAAGCCTTCGCTCTTGTAGCCCTCGATGTAGCGGCTGCCGACCACGAGTTCGGCCTGCCCGCTCGCGAGCAGCGACAGCATCTTCGGCAGTTGCGTCTCGTCGTGCTGGAGGTCGGCGTCGATCACCGCCGCATAGGGCGCGCTGGAAGCCAGGATGCCCTCGATGCAGGCCCCCGACAGGCCGCGGCGGCCGATACGGCGGACACAGCGCACGCGGCTGTCGCGCTGTGCCAGCGCGCGCACGACATCCCACGTGCCGTCAGGCGAATTATCGTCGACGAACACGACTTCCCAGGCGACGCCGGCCAAGGCTGCCTCCAGCCGCCGGTACAGCACCGTGACATTGTCGCGTTCGTTGAAGGTCGGGACGACGACCGACAATTCCGGCGCCGGTGAGGCCGCCTGTGGGATGTCGGAGCCCGGTCTGATCGCTTCATTCATGACGGCAGCGTATATCCGCCGCGTCCTGTGCTGCCAAGAACTTGCGCTAGCAAGCCGGGGGTTCTCTGGGGGAGCGGCCCAAAAGGGGCCCAAAAATGCCAACGACCCCGGAACGGCGGGCCGCGCGTACATCCGGCGCAGCCTGTGCTATTCCAAGGTCGTTCCAGCGCCGGAGTTTTTCGCTCAACGTCGCCGTTAAAAGCTAAATGGGAACGGCAACGCCGCTTTACAAGGGGCGAAAGAGGCCTTTTTCACACCCTTACTGGTTCGGGACTTCCTTGATCACCGGCCCTCGCGGCACGGGCGCGGCAGGGGCCGCCGGCGCCGCAGCCCCGGCCGGCTCGGCCTTCGCAGGTTTGGGCGGCTTGCCGTACTGGCCGATCGGCCCAAAGACGACGGCGACCGCAAGCACGATCGCCGCGACGATCACGCCCAAAATGCCCCCCACCGACTCAGACGACATGGAAACCCATCCCTGTTCCAGATGCGCCCAGTGATACCATGGATGAGCGCGCTGCCGGAAGGGCTTGCCGGACGCACCGGTTCAATGGGCTATTTCTGCGGCGGCTTGTGCTTGACGAAGGCCGTCACGATGTCCTTCTGGGCCGCCTCCACCGCCCTGTTCGCGGTCGCGAGATGGGCGCCGGCATCGATAGCCGGATATTGCGTGGTGAGATAATCGAGCAGTGCCACCCGGTAATATTGCCGCTCCGACGGACAGGCTCCGGCGACGGAGCGGCCAAAGTCCTGTTCCGACAGGCCCTGATTGCCGTCGCGCGAATATTCCCGCGCCAGGCAATGCCAATAATCGTCGCGGCCCTGCATGGCGAGCTTCTGCGCACCCTTGGCATCGTCATCGTCGGCCATGACTGAAGATATCATGGCAGCAGATGTCATCATGACGAGCGCCGCTCCCACCATCAGCATCCGCATCTTGTTCTCCTTTTTTCGCAGATCCGTCGCGAGCTTAGACGGGACGTCGCAACTGGCCAATCACAACTGGTTTGATTAGGATGGAGGCCCTCCTCCCGTCATCCGAGATCCTCCCGTGGCCAAAGCAAAAACCGCGTCCAAAAAATCCGGCAACATCTACATCGGCATCGGCGGCTGGACGTTCGAGCCTTGGCGCGGCGTGTTCTATCCGGAGAAGCTCACGCAAGCCAAGGAGCTGTCCTACGCCGCCTCGAAGCTGAGCTCGATCGAGATCAACGGCACCTATTACGGCTCGCAAAAACCGGAGAGCTTTCGCAAATGGGCGAGCGAGGTGCCTGATGGTTTTGTGTTCTCGGTCAAGGGGCCGCGCTTTGCCACCAACCGGCGCGTGCTGGCCGAGGCTGGCGATTCCATCAAACGTTTCTATGATTCCGGCGTGCTGGAACTGGGCGATCATCTTGGGCCGGTGCTGTGGCAGTTCGCGCCGACCAAAAAATTCGACGGTGCCGATTTCGGTAAGTTCCTCGAGCTGTTGCCGCGCAAGCTCGACGGACGCGCGCTGCGCCATGTCGTCGAGGTCCGTCACGACAGTTTCTGCACGCCGGATTTCGTCGCGCTGATCCGCGAATTCGGGACGCCCGTCGTGTTCGCCGAGCACGGCAAATATCCTGGTATCGCCGACGTCGCCGGCGATTTCGTCTATGCCCGGCTTCAAAAGGGCAATGACGAGATCAAGACGTGCTATCCGCCGAAGCAGCTCGATGCCTGGGCCAAGCGCTTTCAGGACTGGGCCGAGGGGAGCGAACCCGACGACCTGCCGAAGGTCGACAAGGCCAAGCCGAAGAAGGAGCCGCGCGACGTTTTCGCCTATGTCATCCACGAGGGCAAGGTGCGCGCGCCGGCCGGCGCGATGGAACTGATCGCACGAGTGAGTTGAGGTGTTTCGCTAAAGGTGTCTCATGGCAAAGGCCAAAAAGCTCTTCACCATCGGCTATGAGCAGACGCCGCCAAAGGCCGTACTCGACGAGTTGGAGCAATCCGGCGTCAAGCTCGTCGTCGACGTGCGCGCGGTGACGTCATCGCGCCGGCCCGGCTTTTCCAAGAGGCAATTGTCCGCAGGACTCGACGAACGCGGCATCGCCTATGTCCACCTCGCCGCGCTCGGAACGCCCAAGGAAGGCCGCCTCGCCGCCCGCAGCGGGCAATACGATGTGCTGGAGAAGATTTTTTCTCAAAGCACCTGAAGACGCCGGAGGCCCGCGAGCAGATGGACGAGCTCTCGGCACTGGTGAAGAAAGCCGGTCCCGTCTGCCTGCTCTGCTACGAGCGCGACCACACCCATTGCCACCGCCAGATGATTGCGGAGATCATCGAGGAGCGCGATGGGGTGGCAGTGAAGAATCTGGCGGGGCGGCAGGTGTAGCGGCCGTTCGTGTACCGTCCGCTTGAGCAGAAGAAGGACGACGACTCTATCCGTAGCCGTCATCCTGAGGTGGCCGCTTCTTCAGCGGCCCTCGAAGGACGACGGCGTGCCGCGGAGGTCGCACCTCGGCCGTTCATCCTTCGAGGCTCGCAAGAGCTCGCGCGTCAGGATGACGATTCTAACTTCGGTGCGTAGTGCACAACTAAAACGGCGAATGGCGAAAGCCTACCCCTCTCCCGCCAGCCTAAACGTCCCTTCCATCATCTGCACGCATTGCCCGCCGACATGGGCCGAGACGATCTTGCCGTCCTGCTTGCTCACGCGCGTCTGCAGGATGCTCGGCCGGCCCATGTCAAAACCCTGCCCAACCGTGAGCTTCAACTCGCCATCGCGCGTGGCATTGAGCTCGGCGAACAGCGCGGCTGCGGCAACTGTGGCGCTGCCGGTGGCGGGGTCTTCGGCGAGGCCGCCGGCGCCGCGCATGAACATCCGCGCCTGCCGCTCGCAAGGCGCCTCCGCCGCGGGCACATCGCGCGTATAGAACCACGCCGAGAATGCGCCGTCGCACGGAAATACCTTGCCGAAGGCCGCCGCGTCGGGCCTTGCTCGCTTGAGCGCATCGCGCGAATGCACCTCAATCACCAGAAACGGCGTTCCAACGCTGACGACCTGCGGCGCGTGACGGTCGACCTTGATGTCGTCTGCACTGAGCGAGATGCAGCTTGCGGCATCAGCGGCAGACAATTGCGACAGGCGCGCCAAAGGCTGTGGTGCGGTGAGCTCGGTGCTGATCACGCGGCCCTGCTCTCGCGAGATATCGATCGGCACCAGCCCCGCCTTCTCCTCGAACCGCAGGCGCGGCTTCGGCTCCTTCGCGATCGTCGCCAGCACGAAGGCGGTACCGACATTGGGATGGCCAGCGAAAGGAAGCTCCCTGACAGGCGTGAAGATGCGCACCTCGGCATCATTCGCGTTGTCGCGCGGCGGCAGCACGAAGGTCGTCTCGGAATAGTTGAACTCGGTCGCGACCGACTGCATTTGCGCGGTCGACAACCCGCCGGCATCGAGCACCACGGCGAGCTGGTTGCCGCCGAAGGCGCGGTCGGTGAACACGTCGACGGTGATGTAGCGGCGCTGCATCTTCGCTTCCTCACGCAAGTCGCGACCACAACCGGCCGCATCACCGCCAGTCTACAAGCCGACGACATCGCTCGTCATGCCCCAATATTCGGTGCAATCGGAGCAATCGCGATGACGTGCTTGAAGCCGAGAAGCGGCTTCTACAATGCAAGACCCAGGCTAGCAAAGATAGTTCATCACGCGCCTCACCGAAGCGCGCCCCACTTCAACGAAGCGCGACTCGCATTTGAAGGCGCGTTAGCCCAATTGAAACACCGCCACCTTCTGCTCATAGCCGCGCACCTCGACCTCGCCGAGCGCGACGGCATCGCTGCCGTCCTCGCCCAGCGCCTCGCGGACGGCCGCGGAGATCAGGAGCTGCGAGCCGAACTCCTTGTTCAGCGCCTCCAGCCGGGAGGCGAAGTTCACGGTGTCTCCGATGACGGTGTATTCCTTGCGCCGGGGCGAGCCGATATTGCCGGCGACGACCTCGCCGAAATGGATGCCGATTCCGATTCTGAGCGGCCAGCTCGTCTGCGCGTTGATGCGCTCCATCGCGGTCAGCATCTCGCGGCCCGCGGCGACCGCGCGGTGCGCGGCGTCGGAGGTCTCGAGCGGGGCGCCGAACAGGGCAAGAAAGCCGTCGCCCAGAAACTTGTTCACGATGCCACCCTCGCGGTCGAGAATGTCGACCAGCACGGCGAAGGCACCGTCGAGCCTATCGACCACCTCCTGCGGGGTGCGCGACTGCGCGCCCGTGGTGAAGCCGCGGAAATCGACGAACATCACGGCAACGCGGCGGAGGTCGCCGGCGGCGCTCGTCCCCGCCGCCATCAGCCGCTCCACCACCTGAGGGGAAACGTGCTGGCCGAACAGGTTGGTCACCCGGTCGCGCGCGGTCGCCGCCGCAATGCTCGCGGCGAACTGGCGCCGGAGCTGCGCACCGACCGCGCCTGCAAGCACGCCACAGATCAGGATGATGGTGCTTCGCACCGCGTGGAAATAGATCTGCGGCTCGCCGCTCCCGCTGACGGGGTCGAAGATCAGCGCCACGGTGAGCAGCTCACCCGCAGCAACGAAGCCGGTGAAGGTGGACAGCCAGAAGTCGAGCCGCAGGGTCGAGAGAATGACGAAGATGAAATAGATCAGCGGCACGACGAAGCCGAGCGCCTGGCTCGCACCCATGCTGCGGATCTGCAGGATCAGGATAACGGTCGGCAGCGAGGTCTCGATCAGCGCACCGATATAGCGCCGGATCACCGGCAGATCGCGGTCGAGCTTGAGGTTTCGCCTGATCTGGCTATGGACCCAGACCTCGAACAGGATGAAGCCGGTCAGGAGACCATAGACCTCGGCAAGCCCCTCCGTGCCCCGCCAGACCCGCTGCACCACGGAGGAATCGACGAGATAGATCGCGGTGAGGAACACGACGATGACGCACCCCGTCGTGATCAGCGCCCTCACCCGTACGAGCTCGGTGCGCAGCACTTCGCGCGTCAGCTCGCGTTCGAAGTCCTCGGACATCACGGCATGCTGCCGGGCCTTCCTGCTCGCAAAACTGACCATTCCGCCCCCTTGATTCCAGCGGCATCTTGCCTCAATCCAGCGTGCGGCGGAAGCGCGTCACGGCGATGGTCATGGCGAGCAGCATCAGGACCGCCAGGGCCAACGCGTCAAAGCGCAAGTTTTGCATGCTCGCGCCCTTCAGCATGATGGCGCGGACGATGCGCAAATAATGCGTCAGCGGCAGGCACTCGCCGACATATTGCGCCCAGGCCGGCATCCCGGCGAACGGGAACATGAAGCCGGACAGCAAGATGCTCGGCAGGAAGAACATCATCGACATCTGCATCGCCTGGAGCTGATTCTGCACCAGCGTCGAGATCGTGTACCCGATCGCCAGATTGGTCGTGATGAACAGCGTCGAGAGCAGCGCCAGCAGGAACAGATTGCCGAGCACCGGCACGCCGAACAGGCCGACCCCGATGCCGATAATGAGAAACGCCTGCACGAACCCAACCAGCACGTAAGGGATGATCTTTCCGAACATCACCTCGACCGGCCTGATCGGCATCGACAACAGGCTCTCCATCGTGCCGCGTTCGACCTCGCGCGTGACCGAGAGCGCGGTGAAGATCAGCATGGTCATGGTGAGGATAGTGCCGACGAGGCCCGGCACGATGTTGAGGCTCGACGCGGCGGCGGGGTTGTAGCGGGCGTGGGCGCGGATCTCGAATGGCATCTCCGGGGGATTTCCGATGTAGAGATCGTGTTTGAGTGCGGTCTGCACGACCATGCCGAGCGAGCCGATCGCCGCGCTCGCTGCGACCGGATCGGTCGCGTCGGCCGCAACCAGCAGCGCAGGTCTGTCGCCGCGCCGTACCGCCCGCTCGAAGCCGCGCGGGATCTCGACGCCGAACAGCACCTTGCCGGACTTCAGCAAATTGTCGAAATCGTCGACGTCGTGCACCTCGTAGATGAAGCGGAAATAGGCCGTATTCTCCAGCGCCTTCAGGATCGAGCGGGCGAGATCGGAATCCTCCTGGAGCAGCACCGCGCTCGGCAGATTGTGCGGCGTGGTGTTGATGGCATAGCCGAACAAGAGCAGCTGCATCACCGGCAGCATCACGATCATCGCAAACGACACGCGGTCGCGCCTGAGCTGGATGAACTCCTTGATCAGCATCGCATAGGAGCGCCTCCAGAAACCGAAGCGCTCCCGGATCGCGTGCCGTGGTTCGGGACCGTCGACGGCACTCATTGGAAGTTGTCCTTGGAACGGCCCATCAATTCGATGAAGACGTCTTCCAGTGACGGCGATGATTGATGCCAGTGCAGCCCGCTTTTCTCGCGCCACGGCGCGATGCTGGCTTCGAGCGCGGCGACGTCGCGGCCGGAGACGTGCAGCGACGTACCAAACGGCGCCACCATGTCGATTCCCGGCTTGCCGGTAAGCGCAGCCGTGAGCTCGTTCAGGTCCTCGCCCGTCACGGTGTAAGTCGTCAGCGCGGATTTCGCGATCACCTCCTCCACGGTGCCGTGCACGAGCAGATGGCCATAGGCGATATAGGCGATCTCGTGACAGCGCTCGGCCTCGTCCATGTAGTGTGTCGAGACCAGCACGGTGAGACCGTCGGCCGCCAGTGCATGAATCTCGTTCCAGAAATCGCGCCGCGCTTTGGGATCGACGCCGGCGGTCGGCTCGTCGAGCAGCAGCAGCTTCGGACTGGGCAATGTGCAGGCACCCAACGCCAGCCGCTGCTTCCAGCCACCGGAGAGCTCACCCGCGAGCTGCTCCTCGCGGCCCGAGAGCCCCAGCCGCTTGATCATGTCGCGCGCGGCGCCGCGTGCATCGCGAAGGCCGTACAGGCGCGCGACGAATTCGAGGTTTTCGCGGACGGAGAGATCCTGATAGAGGCTGAAGCGCTGGGTCATGTAGCCGACCTGGCGCTTGATCTTTTCCGCATCGCGCCTGATATCGTAGCCGAGGCAGGTGCCCTCGCCGCTGTCGGGCGTGAGCAGGCCGCAGAGGATGCGGATGGTCGTCGTCTTGCCCGAGCCGTTCGGGCCGAGGAAGCCGTAGATCGAACCGCGCTTCACCTGCATTGACAAATCGTGCACGACCTCGCGGCCACCGAACGACTTGGTCAGGCCCTTGACGTCGATCGCGATGCCATTGCCGCCGCTCATCGCTTGTCCGCCACCGGGGTTTTTGGATTGAAATGGACGTCGATGGGTTGTCCGACGCGCAGCGCATCGGGGCGCGACGGCCGCGCCTGGATCAGATAGACGAGCTTGTTGCGCTCCTCGAGACTGTAAATGACCGGCGGGGTGTATTCGGCCGAAGTCGCGATGAAATAGATCTTTGCGGTGAGATCGGCGGCGCAATTGTCGCACGCGACCCGCACGGTATCGCCGATCGCAAGCTTCGGCAGCTCGGTCTCCGGCACGAAGAAGCGCAGCTTCATGTTGCCGGGCGGCATGATCGAGAGCACCGGCCGCTGCGCCGCCACCATTTCGCCCTCGCGAAAATAGATCTGCTGGATGGTACCGGCAACGGGCGCAAAGCCCTTGCGACGCGCCATCCGCGTCTCCGAGGTCGCCACCCGCGCCTCGGCGACGCGCAAGGCGGAGACGGCCGAGTCGAGATTGGCCTGCGTGCCCGAGCCGGTCTTGCTCAGCGAAGCCGCGCGGTCATAGGTCTGCTGCGCGTTGGCAAGCGTCGCCTTGTTCTGGTTGAGATCGGCAAGCTGGAGATCATCGTCGACGGAATAGAGGTGATCGCCGACCTTGACCTCGTCGCCCTCGCGGATGTTCAGCTTCGTCACGCGGCCCGCTTCGTCCGGGCTGACGAAGATCATGTCGGCCTCGACCCAGCCCTGGAAGCCGGGCTCACGTTTCTCCTGGCACCCGGCAAGCCCGGTTGCGAGCGCGATGATCAGTGCAGCTCCGAAAATTACCTGCGACGACCTCATGTCGTGCTCCGTTCGCCAAAAATCAAATCGAGATGAACGCGCAGCATGTCCTGCGCGTCGAGCGGCGCGTGCCGCGCAAACAGGCTCTGCCAGATCACCGCGATCATCGCGGGTGCGACCAGGATCTGCGGGTAATGCGCCAGGTTCTTCTGGCGTATCTCGCCGCGGGCGATGGCGAGTTCGATCAGCGCGCGCATGGCGGCGATGCCGCGTGAGACGACCTCGCGGTAGTAGAAATCGGCCACGGAGGGAAAGCGCGGTCCCTCGGCCACGATCAGGCGCACGAGATCGCCGCGCCTGGTGCCGATGACTTCCTTCAGGAAGTTGCTGGCAAACGTCTCGACGAGATCGCGCACCGAGCCCGCCGGCGGCGGCAATGCCGTCAACCGCGTCACAACAGGCACGATCACGGTCCGCACCAGCTCCTCGAACATCGATTCCTTGTCCCTGAAGTGCAGGTAGATGGTGCCCTTGGCGACACCCGCGCGCTTCGCGATGTCGTCGAGCCGCGTCGCGGCAAAGCCGCGCGCGATGAATTCCTCCATCGCGGCATCCACGATCGCCGCACGCCGTTCCGCCGCACGCGTGGCACGGCTCGACGCGGGGGCCGGGTCGTTGTCAGCACGTGCAGAGGCCTTCGCGTTGGCGCGAGTTGCGGGCGGCGTGGTGGCTTTGGCGGGCTTCTTGATCATCCGCACAAGATGACTGACTGGTCAGTCATAGTCAAGGCACAGCATTGCGGACCTAGTGGCCAACAAATTAGTCTTGACTAATTCATTAGCGTATACTAATCTAACTTCTATGATCGAAGCCGCCCCAAATCCCGTCACCACAGTGATGCGCGCCCTTGCCGATCCAACCCGGCGCGCCGTGTTCGAGCGCGTCTTCGAGAGCAAGGAGATCAGCGTCGCCGAGCTCACGCGCGGCAGCGGCGTGACGCAAGGCGCGATCTCGCAACATTTGAAGTCCCTCAAGCAGGCCGGCCTCGTCGCCGAGCGTGCCGAGGGCCGCAACGTCTATTACCGTGCCGCGCCGCAAGGCCTCGAACCGCTGGTCTCCTGGATGGACCATTACGGCGTGTTCTGGCGCGAGCGCTTCCAGAACCTGCGTGACCTCTTGAAGGAGATCGACCCGTGAGTGCTGTTGAATTGAAAGCCGAGACAAAAGACATCGTCCTCGACGAGGTGCTCCCTCACGCGCCGGAGACGATCTGGAAGGCGCTGACCAGCGCCCAGCTGATCGCGCGCTGGCTGATGCCGCCGAGCGGTTTCGAGCCTGTCGAAGGCAACACCTTCACCTATCAGACCACGCCGGGCGGCGCCTGGGATGGCGTCATCCATTGCCGCGTCCTTGAAGTCATGCCGAACCGGCGCCTCGTCTACGCCTGGAAGGGCGGCGATGAGCGCAACACCGGCTACGGCGCGCCGCTCGACACTATCGTGACGTGGTCCCTCACCCCGGTGGAGGCCGGCACGCGGATCCGTCTGGTTCATGCGGGCTTCGTCATACCCAGGAACGAATCCGCCTACACGGGCATGAGCGGCGGCTGGAAGAAGGTCGTCCGCCAGCTCGACGAGATCAGCGGCGAAGATAAGTAAGGAGTTGTCGCAATGACCAATCCGTTTACCGGCGGCTGCGCCTGCGGCGCGATCCGCTATTCGATCGCTAGTGAGCCCCTGTTCAGCAATCACTGCCAATGCCGGGACTGCCAGCGCGAAAGCGGCAGCGGCCACGGCTCCTACGTAACCTTCGCGCGCGCCGGCGTGACGCTTACCGGCGAGGCGAAGCATTGGGACATGGTCGCCAACAGCGGCAACGTGAAGACGCGCGGTTTCTGCACCCAGTGCGGCGTGCCTGTGTACATGACCTTCGCGGCACAGCCCGACGTCTTTACGATCCGCGCCGCTAGCCTCGACGAGCCTGCCCGCTACAAGCCGCAGGCGGTCACTTTCGCCGCGCGCGGACATGACTGGGATCGTCTTGACCCGGACCTGCCGAAATTCGCGGGCATGCCGCCGGGATAAGGCATCGCAAGTGGAAGCGCGCGCAAGACCGCGCGCGTTCACGTCAACTATGAAACTTCAGCCCATCAACGATCTTGTCGATCACCTTGCGCTCGGCGCGCACCGCGAGTCCGACGAGGTTGAGATCGGCCCGCGCCACCGCCCTCACCGCTTCGCGATTGGCAGCATCGTGCGTGGTCTTGAACATGTCCTCGGTGTAGACCGCCGGCTTGACGCTACGCGTCAGTGCCCGATCGAGCGCGCGCGTCAATGCGGGACCGTCGGCGCCATAGATCAGGACGGGCTGGCCGATGAGCGCGTGATATTTCGTGCCCGACGCGTCCTCATAGGGCTCGCCGATGCATTCCGGAAAGGCTGCGGCGATGCCGCTGGTGAGGAAGGCCGCGACATTGAGCTTCTGCCAGGCCTGAAGATCGGTGCGGATCACGATGGCGATTTTGGTATCGAACTGCATGCAACTCCCCGACTGTCATTCCGGACTCGATGCTACGCACCATCGGAATGACGGCAAGAGGAATCAACCCTTTGCGTCGCAGGCCCAGGCGCGGATCACGCATTCCTTGCCGCCGTATTTGTAGCATTCGCGCGTCGCGGCATTGAGCGTGGCCGAGATCTTCGGCTTGACGGCATAGCCATAGGCACCGCAGGGATTGGAAAGGTCGACCGACATCGCGGCGCAGGCGCGCTTCATCGTCACGGTCGTGCAATCGCCCTTGCACTGCTTCTGCGCCGCCGCACGCGCTTCGTGCTCGGCGCCATAATCAAAGGCCTGGCCATAGGCGCCACACTTGCCGACCGCAAATGCACCGGCGGCGTGCGCATCCGTGATATGGCGAGCGCCCGCGACGCACACGGACAGCGCAAAGAAAAACATCGCGCAACGGCGCGCGACGACGTTCGAAGCCATGGAAAAATCCCTCCCCCCAAGGCAGGTGGAGTGGACTGTAAGCGCCGGTCGTTTCCAGATGGTGAACGGGGCGTTGAAATCGGCAGGCTGGGAGGCGCTTCGTAGGGTGGATTAGCGAAGCGTAATCCACCAACTTCGTTCCGCGACCGGTGAAGCGTGGTGGGTTACGCTTCGCTAACCCACCCTACAAGAGCTATCCCCGCCGTGCCGCTTCCAACGCCTGCGGCGTGTCGATGTCGAGGAAGGCGCTCTCGCCATCCACCGGCACTTCGGCGACTGCCTCGGTGTGCTTGGCGATCAGATGGCGCGCGCCGACATCGCCGTCGAGCGTCATCAACTCCTTGAAGAAGCGGCGCGACCACAGCACGGGATTGCCGCGGCGGCCCTCGCTGACGGGCACGACGATGAGATTGCCGCGGTCCGGTGCGAACGCGTCGATGAGGCGGTCGATCAGACCGGCGTCGATCAGCGGCATGTCGCCGAGGCAGACCACGGCGCCGTCGGACGTCTCGGGGACGGCCGCGATCCCGGCCTTGACGGAGCTTGCGATGCCGCCGGCGAAATCCGGATTCCTGACGAAACGCACCTTGAGGCCTTGCAAGGCTTGCTCGATCAGCTCGGTCTGATGGCCGGTAACGACGATCACCTCGGACGCCTTGGAGGCCAGCGCCTGCTCGGTCGCGATTCGCACCAGCGTCTTGCCGTCGAGCTCGGCTAGAAGCTTGTTCGGTCCGCCCATCCGGGTCGAGCGGCCTGCCGCGAGCACGATGACTGCGACCTGGTTGTTTCCCTCGATCTCCGGTTTTGCGCGCGGCTGCGGGCGTGTAACGATCTCCATCAGGAGACCGCCGACGCCCATGCCCATCAGCTCGGAACGCGTCACCTTGATGCCGGCCAGGAGCCGCATCAGCACCCAGTCAAAGCCGTTCTCGACCGGCGAGCGCGCGCAGCCGGGCGCACCCAGCACAGGCACAGTGCCGGCCCGGGCAATCAGCAGTAGATTGCCGGGATCGACCGGCATGCCGAAATGCTCGATCTCGCCGCCGATTCCGGTCACCGCCGCAGGGATCACGTCGCGGCGGTCGGCGATCGCGGATGCCCCGAACACGATGACGAGTTCGGCGCCAAGACCCAGCAATTCCTTGATCGCAGCCGACAGCGCCTGCTCCTCATGCGGGACCCGCCGCTCGGCGATGATGCCGGCCCCGGCCGGCGCCAGCCGCTCGGCGGTGACGCGCAACGTCTTGTCGATCACCTTGGAGGACAGGCCGGGCAGCAGGGTCGAGACCACGCCGACACGCTTGATCGCGTAAGGTGCGATCTTCAGCACGTCGCGACCCGCGGCCTTCACCGCGGCATCACGCAAGTTCCCTTCGACGCCGAACGGGATGATCTTGACGGTGCCAACCATCTCGCCCTCGACCACCGGCTTGAAGGCGGAGAGCGTGGCAAAGGTAATGGCCTCGTCGATATTGTTGATGCGGTCCACCGCGGCGCGATCGATCACCAGCACGCCCGGGCGCGCGGCGAACAGATTGGCGCGACCGGTGAAGGCACGCTCGACGTGAATGCCATCGCCACCAACGGCGAGTGCGATGCTGGCAGCCGCGATGTCCTCGGAGACATCGCCCTCCTCCATCCGCACCACCACGACGTCCTTGATGCCGGCGCGCTCCAGCGCCGCGACCTCGGTGGGCCCGATCGTCGTGCCCTTTTTCAACACCAGCGGTCCCTGGCGCAGGGTGTGGACGGTCACCCCGCCGATCGCATCCTTGGGACTCGCCGGGCCGAACTTCATGCGGCTTCTTCTTTTTCTTTGGGCGGGAGGCGAAGCACCGCCGTGATCTCGGCCATGATCGACACCGCGATCTCGGATGGCGAGACCGCACCGATCGCAAGCCCGATCGGCGCGTGGATGCGCACGATGTCAGCCTCCTTGGCGCCCTGCGCCCGCAGCCGGTCGCCGCGCTTGGCGTGCGTCTTCCGCGAGCCGAGCGCGCCGATATAGAAGCAGTTGCGCTCGAAGGCGTGCAGCAGCGCGGGGTCGTCGATCTTGGGATCGTGCGTTACCGCGACGAAAGCTGTATAGGCATCGACATTAAGCGACGGCAGCGCCGTGTCGGGCCATTCCGCAACCAGCGGAATGTCGGGGAAGCGCTCCGGGCTCGCAAAGGCCGTGCGCGGGTCGACTACGGTGACGTCGTAGCCGAGCGAGCGCGCCAGCGGCGCCAGGGCCTGGCTGATATGAACGGCGCCGACGATGACGAGCTTTGCGGTCGGCGCGTAGACGTTGAGGAAGAGCTTCTTGCCGCCGGCTTCGACACTGGCGCTTTTGCCCATGCGGAGCTGCTTGTCGAGCTCGGCGCGCAAAGGATCCTTACTGAAGTCGTCGGCCTTCACCAGGCGCTGCTCGCCGCTCTCGGTGTCGGTCACCAGGATCACCGGGCGGCGCGCGGCGCGCTCGGCATTGAGTTCGTGCAGGATTGCGAGCTTCACGGCTAGCCGACCTTCTCGACGAAGACGCGGATGGTGCCGCCGCAGGACAGCCCGACATTCCAGGCAGTCTCGTCGGCGACGCCAAACTCCAGCATCCTGGGCTTGCCGCTCTGGATCACATCCATGGCCTCGGTGACCACGGCGCCCTCGACGCAGCCGCCGGAGACGGACCCCAGGAACGTGCCCTCGTCGTTGATGACGAGGCTCGAGCCCGCCGGACGCGGTGCCGAGCCCCAGGTCTCCACTACGGTGGCCAGCGCGACGCCACGGCCGGCCTTCTGCCAGTCCTCCGCCGCCTTCAGAATATCCTCGTCGCGATCGAGCATGGCTACCTCTCAGGCTGCGGAGCGGATCAGGCTGCGGTGATGCGGCGGAAGCGGCCGGGAGAGCGTAGTGATCAGCTCCTGAATCGAGCTCAAATTATGTACGGGGCGGAATTCGTCAACGTGCGGCAGCATCATTTTGATGCCCTGGGCCTTGGCCTCGAAGCCGCCAAACCGCAGCAGCGGGTTGAGCCAGATCAGCCGCCGGCAGGAGCGGTGCAGCCGGTCCATCTCGAAGGCGAGCTTGGAATCGGCCTCCCGCTCCAGCCCGTCGGAGATCAGCAGCACGATGGCGCCCTGGCTCAGCACGCGCCGCGCCCACAATTTGTTGAAATTGTGCAGGGAAGCCGAGATCCGGGTGCCGCCGGCCCAGTCCTCGACCGAGGCCGAGCAGCTCGCCAGCGCCTCGTCGGGGTCGCGCTGGCGCAGCGCCCGGGTCACGTTGGTGAGGCGAGTGCCGAACAGGAACACCGAGACACGTTTGCGCGCGTCCCCTATGGCATGCAGGAAATGCAGGAACAGGCGGGTGTACTCGCTCATCGAACCCGAGATGTCGAGCAGCGCGACGATCGGCGCCGGTTTCTCGATCCGCCCGAGACGACGGATGTCGATGATGTCGCCGCCAGTGCGCAGCGAGGCGCGCAGCGTGCGGCGGAGGTCGAGGCGCAGGCCGCGGGGATCGGGCAGGTGCCGGCGCGTCAAAAGCTCGGCCTGCGGCAATCGCATCCGCTCGACGGCGCGGAGCGCTTCGGTGATCTCTGCCGCGCTCATCTGCGCAAAATCCTTTTTCTGAAGGATTTCCTTGTCCGAGACAGACAGGCGCAAATCCTGCTCCTGGTGCTGCGGCGTCTCCGTCATGCGCGGTTGCGACATCGCCTCCTGCACACGGCGCGAGCCGGCCTGTGGCTTCTTTTTGGCTTGCTCCGGCAACGGCACCGAATCCAGCATGTGCTTCCACTCTTCCGAGGCGCGGAAGAACAGGTTGAAGGCCTGCTTGAAGATCAGCGCATGCTCGTGGCGCTTGACGAAGATCGCCTCCAGGGTGGTGAAGACGTCGACGCGTTTGCCGATGTCGATCACCTCAAGCGCGCTCATGGCATCGATGACCGCACCCGGCCCGACCGGCATGCCGGCCGAACGCAGCGCGCGGGCGAAGCCGACGATGTTGTCGGCGAATTGCTCGGTCTGCTCAGGCGCAAGGTGGTTGATGGCCATGGTTCATCCTTGCTCCGTCATTCCGGGGCGCGCCGCTTGGCGCGAGCCCGGAATCCATACTCCCGATCGTGGTTATGGATTCCGGGCTCGCCGCTTGCGCGTCGCCCCGGAATGACGGGGTTGTTGTGACGCACGCGCGTCAATTCTCGCTCGTCACGTCCTTCAGCACCTTCTGCAAGGTGTCGCCCTGCATCCGCGTGATGTCGTCCTGGTATTTGAGCAGCGCGCCCAGCGTGTCGCCAACCACTTGCGGGGTCAGCGATCGGGCGTCGAGCTCGGACAAAGCGGTGGCCCAGTCGATGGTCTCGGCAACGCCCGGCGACTTGTAGAAATCCTGATTGCGCAGCGCCTGGACGAAGCGCACGACCTGCTGCGACAATTTTGCCGAGATGCCCGGCACGCGCGACTTGACGATCGCGAGCTCGCGGTCGGCGTCGGGATAATCGACCCAGTGATAGAGACAGCGCCGTTTCAGCGCGTCGTGGATCTCGCGGGTGCGGTTGGAGGTGATGATGACGATCGGCGGGCTCGGCGCCTTCACGGTGCCGAATTCGGGGATCGTTACCTGGAAGTCGCTGAGGATTTCGAGCAGATACGCCTCGAACGCTTCGTCGGCGCGGTCGAGCTCGTCGATCAGCAGCACCGGCGGCCCGGCGACGTCGGGCTCCAGCGCCTGGAGCAGCGGTCGCTTGATCATGTAGCGATCGGCGAAAATGTCGGATGACAATTGATCGCGATCGGTGTCGCCGGCCGCTTCCGCCATCCGGATCGCGATCATCTGCGCGGCGCTATTCCACTCGTAGACCGCCGAGGAGACGTCGAGGCCTTCGTAACACTGCAGGCGGATCAGCTTCCGCCCAAGGGCCGCCGACAGCACTTTTGCGATCTCGGTCTTGCCGACGCCGGCCTCGCCTTCCAGAAACAGCGGCCGGCCCATGCGCAGCGACAGATAGGTCACCGTGGCCAGCGATCGCTCGGCGAGATAGCCGCGCGACGTCAGGAGTTCGAGCATCGAATCGACCGATGCCGGCAAGGCACCGGACGTGTTGGCCGCTGAGGTCATGAAAAAGCCAGTCTCGCTACGCCCTCACCGGGGACAAGTTTGGGCCGAGGCGTGAGGATCACTCACTCCTTGGCGTTGGCGGCATCGAGGGCACGCCGCGTCAGCACGCCGATGAGGTGCGCGCGGTATTCGGCGCTGCCATGGATGTCGCTGTTGAGGCCGTCCGCCGGCACCTCGATGCCGTCAAGCGCCTTCGCGGCGAAGCGCTTCTTCAGGGCTTCCTCGAACGCGGTGACACGGAACACGCCTTCGGAGCCGGCGCCGGTGACCGCGACCCGAACATCGGAGGGACGCCGCGTCACGAACACGCCGACCAGCGCGTAACGCGAGGCCTGGTTGCGGAATTTGATATAGGCCGCCTTCTTCGGCAGCGGGAACATTACCTTGGTGATGATCTCGTCGGCCTCGAGCGCCGTCGTGAACAGGCCCTGGAAGTACTCTTCTGCCTTGAGGCGCCGCTTGTTGGTGACGATGGTGGCGCCGAGCGCCAACACCGCAGCCGGATAGTCCGCGGTCGGATCGTTGTTGGCGAGCGAGCCGCCGATCGTGCCCTTGTGGCGCACGGCGGGATCGCCGATCTGGCCGGCAAGGTTCGCGAGCGCCGGGATCGCCTCGCCGACGATGGCGGAGCTTGCGACCTCGGCATGCCGGGCGGTGGCACCGATCACGAGCGCGCGGCCCTTCATCTCGATCGTGTTGAGCCCATCGATATGAGAGAGGTCGACCAGATGCGGCGGGCTGGCGAGGCGCTGCTTCATGACGGGAATCAGCGTGTGGCCGCCGGCGATCACCTTGGCGTCTTCGTTCTTCACCAGGAGGTTGGCGGCCTGCCGAACGGTCCCGGGGCGATGGTATTTGAAATCGTACATCTGAATGTCCTGATCGCAGAGTGCGCGCGCGGTTTACGCGAGATCGGATTTCGCCATCGCCTTGGCGCCGGCGGAGATCGAGGTGACGATGTTCTGGTAGCCGGTGCAGCGGCAGAGATTGCCTTCCAGCTCCTCGCGGATGGTGTGGTCGTCGAGCTCGTTGCCCTTGCGATGGACGATGTCGATCGCGGTCATGATCATGCCGGGCGTGCAGAAGCCGCACTGTAGGCCGTGGTGTTCGCGGAAGGCCTCCTGCATCGGATGCAGCGGCGCGCCGTCGGCGGCCAGCCCCTCGATCGTCTTGACCTCGTGGCCATCGGCCATCACCGCGAGCGTGGTGCAGGACTTCACGGCCTTGCCGTCCAGATGCACAACGCAGGCGCCGCACTGTGAGGTGTCGCAGCCAACATGGGTGCCGGTGAGCCGCAGATTCTCGCGCAGGAACTGCACCAGCAGGGTGCGGGGATCGACATTGGCCGTGACAGGATTGCCGTTCACGATGAGGGAGATTTTTGCCATAAGCACTCTCTATCAGCGCCCCGACGGGTCCCGTCGAAGCGGTTCTTATAATTATTCCAACCCATCATATGGGCCATTATGCCCCGGGGCAACATCGCCGGGAATGCAAGGCGCCATGACAAAACGCGATATGCCGAAAGGCGCCATGCTTGAGGTATTGGCCTTCAGCCCTGTACCGCCTTGGCGAAGTTCGCGAAAAATTCGTCGGCCAGTTTCTTGGCGGCGCCGTTGATCAGGCGCTGGCCGAGCTGCGCCAACTTGCCGCCGATCTGCGCCTCGACCTCGTAGGACAAAAGCGTGCCGCCGTCCTTCTCCGCAAGCTTGACCACGGCGCCACCCTTGGCGAAGCCGGCTACCCCGCCCTCGCCTTCGCCGGAGATCTTGTAGCCGTTCGGCGGGTCGAGATCGGACAGCGTGACCTTGCCCTTGAAGCGCGCCGACACCGGCCCGACCTTCATTTTCGCCGTCGCGCGAAAGCCGCCATCATCGGTCTTCTCCAGCTCCTCGCAGCCGGGGATGCAGGCCTTCAGCACCTCGGCATCGTTGAGCTTGGCCCACACGGCCTCGCGCGGCGCCGCAAGCTGGACTTCGCCGTTCATCGTCATGGCCATGGGTGCCTCCCGGGATATCGAACTTGGATCGCGCAACTATAATGCTGCTCAAGTACCGCAGCGAGGCGGCAAAAGCAAAGGGTGGCCCCCGGTCACGTGCAATGCATATTCGCAACTGCAAAAAGCTTGCGCCGGTGGTTTGGGATTGGCACAGGCGGGCCATGGTGGTTAGGTCCCGCACGATATGAGCACATCCCTCTCCCCCCTGCTCGCGCCGATGCTGTCGAGCGTAGCCATGCGCGCGGTCTGCGACGACCGGTCGACCCTCCAGAACATGCTCGATTTCGAGGCAGCCCTGGCCCGAGCCGAGGCGGCCACAAGTGTGATTCCCGCGTCCGCGGTGGGCCCGATCGAAGCCGCTTGCAAGGCCGATACCTTTGACATGGCCGCGCTGGCTGAGGCCGCCACGCGATCCGGCAATCTCGCGATCCCCCTGGTCAAGACGTTGACCGCCAATGTCGCCAGGACCGATGCAGAGGCCGCACGCTACGTGCATTGGGGCGCGACCAGCCAGGACGTCATCGACACCGCGACCATGCTCACGCTTCGCGCCGGCATCGTTGCGCTGGACGCCGATCTCGGCCGCGCCATTAAAGGCTTTGCCGCGCTGGCACGAGCCCACCGCAACACGGCAATGGTGGCGCGAACCTGGCTCCAGCACGCCCTGCCGATGCCGTTCGGGCTGAAGGCTGCCGAATACGCAGCAAGCCTTGCCCGCGCCCGCTGCCGCTTGAGGCGGCTCTCCCGCGAGGGCCTCGCACTGCAATTCGGCGGCGCGGCCGGCACGCTTGCAGCACTTGGCGACAAGGGCCTCGTGGTTTCCGAACGGCTGGCGCAGGAGCTGAACCTGCCGCTGCCCGAAGCACCCTGGCACACCCATCGCGACCGCATCGCGGAAGCCGCATCAGCCTTCGCGATTCTCGCCGGCAGCTGCGGCAAGATCGCCCGCGACGTCTCACTGATGATGCAGACCGATGTCGGCGAAGCGTTCGAGCCTGCCGGCGAAGGCCGCGGCGGCTCCTCGACCATGCCGCACAAGCGCAACCCGGTGGCCGCCGCAAGCGCGCTCGGCTGCGCAACCATGGCGCCGCAGCTCGCCGCGACGATATTCGCTGCGCAGGTACAGGACCATGAGCGCAGCGCTGGCCCCTGGCACGCGGAATGGCCGACACTGCCGCAATTAATGCTGGTCACCTCCGGTGCCCTCGCAGCCATCGTCGACATCGCGGAAGGACTGGACGTCGATGCGGCGCGCATGCGCAGCAATCTCGATGCGACGCACGGGCTGATCATGGCGGAAGCGGTCACCTTTGCGCTGGCCGAGACGATCGGCAAGAACGATGCGCATCACCTCGTCGAGGCCGCGAGCAAGCGCGCGGTCGCCGAGAAGAAGCATCTGCGCGAGGTGCTCGCAGCTGATTCGCAGGTCACTGCGCATCTTTCGCCGGAAAAAATTGCGGCGTTGTTCGAGCCGATGGCCTATCAAGGCGCTTCCCAAGCCCTGATCGACCGCCTGCTCGACAGCCTCGAACGCGAATAAAACAGTCCTGAGCGCAAATAAACGGAGACGCCCGCATGCCCATGATCGATGCCGACGGTTGCCTGATCAACGTCTCCGTCGAGGGCCGCGACGGCGGGCCGACGCTGATGCTGTCGAACTCGCTCGGCTGCACGCTGCAGATGTGGGAGCCGCAGATGAAGGCGCTGACGCAGATATTCCGCGTCATCCGCTACGACCGCCGCGGCCACGGCAAGTCCAACGTTCCGCCCGGCCCCTATACGATGGAGCGCTTCGGCCGCGACGTGCTGGCCATCCTCGACGACCTCAATATCGAGAAAGTGCACTGGTGCGGCCTGTCGATGGGCGGCATGGTCGGGCAATGGCTGGGCGCGAACGCGCCGGAGCGCTTCGGCAAGCTCATCCTCGCCAACACCTCCTGCTACTATGCCGAGCCGACCAAATGGCTGGAGCGCATCGACGCCGTGAAGAAGGGCGGCATCGCCGCCGTCGCCGATGCCGTTATTGCCGGCTGGCTCACCCAGGATTTCCGCGAGCGTGCACCCGACATCACCGCCAGGATGAAGGCGATGCTACTGGCCTCGCCGGTCGAAGGCTATCTCGCCTGCTGCGAGGCGCTGTCGACGCTCGACCAGCGCGCGCTGCTGCCGAAGATCAAGAGCCCGACGCTGGTGATCGCCGGCCGCCACGACATGGCGACGCCGATTTCGGCGGGCGAACTGATCCGCTCAAGCATTCCCGGCGCGAGCATGACCATCATCGACGCCGCCCACATTTCCAATGTCGAGCAGCCACACGCGTTCACCGACGCGGTCGTGGGCTTTTTGACGCAACGCTGATCGCGCCATCGCCATTCCGGGGCGATACGAAGCATCGAGCCCGGAATTTCGATCCGCATTTCACCACTTCGAGATTCCGGTTTCGCCTCTCCGAGGCGCCCCGGAATGACTGATCCGGAGGAGAACAGCATGGACGACCAGAAACGCCGCGATGCCGGCATGAACGTGCGCCGAAAAGTGCTGGGCAATGCCTGGGTCGACAAGTCGATCGTGGGTCGCAATGCATTCAACACCGATTTCCAGGACATGATCACGCGCTACGCCTGGGGCGAGATCTGGACGCGGCCGCATTTCGACGAGCGCACGCGGCGGGTGCTGGTGATCGGCACCATGGTTGCGCTTGGCCAATGGGACGAATTCCGCCTGCATGTGCGCGCGGCGCTCGCCGAGGGCGGCTTCACGCCCGACGACATCAAGGAAATTCTGCTGCAGCAAGCGATCTATTGCGGCGTGCCGGCCGCGAACCACGCCGTCAAGGAAGCCTCAGCGATTGTGCAGGAGCTCGGCCTGCTCAAGACCTAGCGGCGGGGTCGCCTCGACGGTCTTCTGAACGATCTTGGGCGCCGCCTCGGGCCGTTCGATCACCACCACGATGGCGGCACCGAGCAGGAGCAGGAGTTCGGTGGCGTGCAGCCGCAGCGCGGCCATCTCGCCGACCTTCGAAGCCATGATCATGCTCGCAAACGAGATCAGGCTGCCGATCGCAAGCGCAATGCCGAGCGCTTCGTCGCTGCCGCCGTTCTTGCGGACGCGGGGGATGCAGAGCAGCGCAAGGTAGATCACAAAGAACGCCACCACGGTCAGTCGCCCCAGTGCCAGCAGCCAGGCGGCGCGCACCGTGTCCATGCCCGCCATCTGGAGATGGTCGCTGAGGAAAAGAGCGACTGCGACGCTCGGCCGCTCATAGAGCCCGTGCACCGGCGCCACCATGATGTTGAAGGCAACGAGGGTCCAGGCCGGGACGAAATAGGCCGCCAGAAGTGCGCCGTTGACCGAACCGATCCGCCAGTTTCCGAACATGCCGCTTCCCGTTTCGCTTGGCCCGCGCCTTCCGTGGAAGGCCTTGCCGGGAGCTAACTCGCATCAGACTGTGGCGGCAATTTAAACCCTTTGTTTACCTTAACTGCCTCCCGACGGGCATCCAATTGGGCGCCGGCGGAACCGGTTCCGCCCATTGCCGGGGGAACCGGAGCGGCAAATGATCTCTGTAAAAGCCTTGATGCGGCGGCGGGGCCGGGTTGCAGCCGCCAGTTCCCTCCTGTTACAAAACGAGAATGCTTAAGGGCTGCCGGGGCCCGAGAAGAAACCAGCACTCTCTCTCGAAGAGCTCCCTTTGAGCCGCGTCAGATTTGGGTACGGCAGCCTATGGATTATTTCGCCCAGCAGCTCATCAACGGCCTCGTGCTCGGCTCGATCTACGGGCTGATCGCGATCGGCTACACGATGGTCTACGGCATCGTCGGCATGATCAACTTCGCCCATGGCGATGTCTTCATGATCGGGGGGTTCATCGCGCTGATCACCTTCCTTCTCCTGGTCTCGACCGGCCTGACTGCGGTCCCGGTGATCCTTTTGATCGTGATCCTGGTCTCGATGGCGGTCACAGCGCTGTATGGCTGGACCATCGAGCGCATTGCCTACCGTCCGCTGCGGCACTCCTTCCGCCTCGCGCCGATGCTGTCGGCGATCGGCATGTCGTTCGTGCTGACCAACTATTCGCAGGTGGCGCAAGGCGCGCGGGTGAAGCCAGTGCCGCCAGTGATCACCGGCGGCTATACGCTGCACGAGAGCGCCGATGGCTTCGTCATCCAGCTCTCCAACATCCAGATCGTGGTGGTCATCACCACCATCGTGTTGCTGGCGATCTTCACCTGGCTGGTGTCGCGCACCCGGCTCGGGCGCGACATGCGCGCCTGCGAGCAGGACCAGACCATGGCGGCGCTGCTCGGCGTCAACGTCGACCGCACCATCTCCATGACCTTCGTGATCGGCGCTGCGCTCGCCGCAGTGGCCGGCCTGATGTACCTGCTCTATTACGGCCTGGTCGATTTCTTCATGGGCTTCGTCGCCGGCATCAAGGCGTTCACCGCGGCCGTACTCGGCGGCATCGGCTCGCTGCCCGGCGCCATGCTCGGGGGGCTCGCCATCGGGCTGATCGAGACGTTCTGGTCGGCCTATTTCTCGGTCGAATACAAGGACGTCGCCGCGTTCTCGATCCTGATCGTCGTGCTGATCTTCATGCCGACCGGCCTGCTCGGCCGCCCCGAAGTCGAAAAAGTCTGACGGTCGCGCGCGTGAACACTCCCTCGATCAATACGGCCAAAGCTGCATCGGGCATCGCCGCTCTCCTGAAGACCGCCTGCTTCAACGCGCTGATCGCGCTGGTGCTGTTCTCGCTGATGGTCGGCGTCCGCACCGAAGCCGGTTCCGACGGCCAGCTCACCTATTGGACGCGATTCGGCGAGGTCGCCTCCCTCGTCGCCGCGGTATTCGGCGGCTCGATCGTGCTCGAGCTGCTCAAGCAATGGATCGGTCCGACCGGCGCCGAGAAGCTGGTGCCGCCGGCGGTGCAGAGCGGAATGTCGTTCCTCGGCCGCTATCTCGCACCGGCGCTCCTGATCTTCACGCTGCTGGTGCCCGTGATCTTCTATGACCAGCGCTACATCCTCGATCTCGCCATCCTCGTGCTCACCTATGTGATGCTGGGCTGGGGACTGAACGTCGTGGTTGGCCTCGCCGGCCTGCTCGATCTCGGCTACGTCGCCTTCTATGCGGTCGGCGCCTATTCCTACGCGCTGCTCGCGACCAATTTCGGCTGGTCGTTCTGGATCTGCCTGCCGCTCGCGGGCGTCCTCGCCGCATTCTGGGGCGTGCTGCTCGGCTTTCCCGTGCTGCGCCTGCGCGGCGATTACCTCGCGATCGTGACGCTCGCCTTCGGCGAGATCATCCGCCTCGTCATCATCAATTGGCAGGATCTGACCGGCGGTCCCAACGGCGTCTCCAGCATTCCCCGCCCCTCCTTCTTCGGCATCCCGCTCGACAACAGCGACAACGGGCTCGCCGCCAGGCTCGGTATCGAATATTCGCCGACCCACCGCATCGTCTTCCTGTTCTACCTGATCCTGGCGCTCGCGCTGCTCACCAACTGGGTGACGATCCGGCTGCGCCGCCTGCCGATCGGCCGCGCCTGGGAAGCCCTGCGCGAGGACGAGGTCGCCTGCCGCGCGCTCGGCATCAACACCACGACGACCAAGCTCACGGCATTCGCGACCGGTGCGATGTTCGGCGGCTTTGCCGGCGCGTTCTTCGCGACACGCCAGGGCTTCATCAGCCCGGAATCCTTCACCTTCCAGGAATCGGCACTGGTACTCGCCATCGTCGTGCTCGGCGGCATGGGCTCACAGCTAGGCGTGGCGCTCGCAGCGCTCGCCATGATCGGCGGTTTCGAGCTGTTCCGCAGCCTCGAGAGCTATCGCATGCTGGTGTTCGGCATGGCCATGGTGCTGATCATGATCTGGCGGCCGCGCGGCCTGATCGGCCATCGCGCGCCGACCGTGTACCTGACCAAGGCACACGCGATCTCATCCGACCTCGTCAAGGAGGGGCACGGATGAGCCGCGACCAGATTCTCGAGGTCGACCGGCTCACCATGCGCTTCGGCGGCATCGTCGCGGTGCAGGACCTGTCGTTTGCCGCCGAGCGGAAGAAGATCACCGCGCTGATCGGACCCAACGGTGCCGGTAAGACGACGGTGTTCAACTGCATCACCGGATTCTACAAGCCGAGCAGCGGCGCCATCCGCCTCAGCCATGACGACGGCAAGGTGATCGCGCTGGAGCGGCTGAACGATTTCCGCATCGCCAAGCAGGCCAAGGTCGCCCGCACCTTCCAGAACATCCGCCTGTTTCCCGGCATGACCGCGCTGGAAAACCTGATGGTGGCGCAGCACAACGCGCTGATGCGCGCCTCCGGCTTCACCTTGCTCGGGCTCGTTGGCGCGCCCGTCTACCGCGACGCCGAGAAGCGCGCGATCGATCTCGCCACCGACTGGCTCAAGCGGGTCAATTTGCTCGATCGCGCCGACGATGCCGCCGGTAATTTTGCCTATGGCGACCAGCGACGGCTCGAGATCGCACGCGCGATGTGCACCGAGCCCGCGCTCTTGTGCCTGGACGAACCCGCCGCCGGCCTCAATGCGCGCGAGAGTGCCGCCCTGAGCGAGCTGCTGCTGTCGATCCGCAACGAGCTCGGCACCTCGATCCTGCTGATCGAGCACGATATGTCTGT
Source organism: Bradyrhizobium sp. RT6a (assembly GCF_040547675.1). Lineage (NCBI taxonomy): Bacteria > Pseudomonadati > Pseudomonadota > Alphaproteobacteria > Hyphomicrobiales > Nitrobacteraceae > Bradyrhizobium > Bradyrhizobium sp. RT6a. The sequence continues at coordinate 520,113 of NZ_JBEPQC010000002.1, read as the reverse complement.
GGTGATGGAGATCTCCGACCACATCGTGGTGATGGACCACGGGGTGAAGATCTCTGAAGGCTCCCCGCGCGAGGTTCGCGACGATCCAAAGGTGATCGCCGCCTATCTCGGCACAGATGAGGAAGAGGCGGCGGCCGTGATGGAGAGCGGGTCGTGACGTCCCCCACTGCCCTGCTCGCGATCCGCAGCCTTCGCGCCGCCTACGGCAAGATCGAGGCGCTGAAAGGCGTCGACCTCGAGATCAACGCCGGCGAGATCGTGGCGCTGATCGGTGCCAACGGTGCCGGCAAGTCGACGCTGATGATGACGATCTTCGGCAAGCCGCGCGCCCGCGCCGGCCAGATCCTGTACGAAGGCCGCGACATCACCGAAGTGCCCACCCACGAGATCGCGCATTTGCGCATCGCGCAATCGCCGGAGGGCCGCCGCATCTTCCCGCGCATGAGCGTGGCGGAAAATCTCCAGATGGGCGCGGACGCCACCGAATGCACCGACGCCGAACGCGAGGCGACGCTAGACCGCGTGTTCACGCTGTTTCCGCGGCTGAAGGAACGCTACGCCCAGCGCGGCGGAACCCTGTCCGGCGGCGAGCAGCAGATGCTGGCCATCGGCCGCGCCTTGATGAGCCGTCCTCGGCTGCTCCTGCTCGACGAACCCTCGCTCGGTCTGGCGCCGCTGATCGCGCGCCAGATTTTCGATGCGATCCGCACTCTGAACCGGCAGGACGGCCTGACCGTGCTGATCGTCGAGCAGAACGCCAACCATGCGCTCAAACTCGCCCATCGCGGCTATGTCATGGTCAATGGCCTGATCACGTTGGCCGGGACCGGTGCCGAGTTGTTGCAGCGCCCCGAGATTCGCGCCGCCTACCTGGAAGGCGGCCGGCACGGTTGAGGCGCCCGAAAGCGAACCCGTGCGGCCGAATGAGGCGAGATATCTCTGCCAATGCCCGTATTTTGCCGGTGACTTCTCCTCAAATTCATTCAAGAATGGCGCCGGTTTGAACCGGGCATGCCCGGTAACTTCCACAGGCGACCACCCTCGAGGTATCTCATGAAATCACTGAAGCTCATCGGTCTGGCATTCGGCGCATCGATCGCGCTGTCGAGCGCGACATTCGCGCAGGATGTCACCGTCGCAGTCGCAGGTCCGATGACCGGCGGCGAGTCCGCCTTCGGCCGCCAGATGAAGAACGGCGCCGAGATGGCCGTCGCCGACATCAACGCCGCCGGCGGCCTCAACGGCAAGAAGCTCGCGCTATCCGTCGAGGACGACGCCTGCGATCCGAAGCAGGCGCGCTCGATCGCCGAGAAGATCGCCGGCGCGAAAATCCCGTTCGTGGCCGGGCATTATTGCTCGTCGTCGTCGATCCCCGCGTCGGAAGCCTATGCCGACGGCAACGTGCTCCAGATTACTCCCGCCTCCACCAATCCCAAGTTCACCGACAGCGGATTGTGGAACGTGGCGCGCGTCTGCGGCCGCGACGACCAGCAGGGCCTGGTCGCCGCCCAGTACATCGCCAAGAACTACAAGGGCAAGAATATCGCCATCCTCAACGACAAGACCACCTACGGCAAGGGTCTTGCGGACGAGACCAAGAAGGCGCTCAACAAGGCTGGCGTCACCGAGAAGATGTACGAGTCCTACAACAAGGGCGACAAGGACTTCAACGCGATCGTCTCGCGGCTGAAGCGCGACAACATCGATCTCGTTTATGTCGGAGGCTACCATCAGGAGAGCGGCCTGATCCTGCGCCAGATGCGCGACCAGGGCCTCAAGACCGTGCTGATGGCCGGCGACGCCCTCGCCGACAAGGAATATGCCTCCATCACCGGCCCGGCCGGCGAAGGTACGCTGTTCACCTTCGGCCCCGATCCGCGCAACAAGCCGACCGCGAAGAAGATCGTCGAGGCCTTCAAGGCCAAGAACATCGACCCTGAAGGCTACACGCTCTACACCTACGCGGCGATGCAGGTCTGGTCGCAGGCGGCCAAGAAGGCCGGGACCACCGACGCCAAGAAGGTCATGGCGGCCATCAAGGCCGGCAAGTGGGACACCGTAATCGGGCCAATCGAGTATGACGCCAAGGGCGACATCAAGCAGCTCGACTACGTCGTCTACAAATGGGACGCCAAGGGCGGCTACGCCGCGATCAGCGGCAACGGCACCTAAGCACGCGTGCCGGGGGGCCTGAAGGCCTCGTCCCATCATCATCGCGCCCCGGCTTGCCCCGGGGCGTTTCTTCCTGCGTCAGGGTCAGACGGCTGCAGGCAGCGCGGTGTCAGCCGCGGCTTGGGCCTTCCGTAGGGCTTGAAGAAGATCGTTCGGCCGAAACGGCTTTTGCAGGCAGACCACGTTGGCGAGGTGGGGCGATTGTTCCATGAAATCCAGCGCCGTCATCCCCGACACGGCAACGACCGGGAGGCTCGGTGCAAGCTCGCGCAGGGTTGCGATGACCTCGACGCCGTTGGTATCGCCGAGGAAAATGTCGACGATTGCCGCGTCGAAGCAGGCCTCGGTGAAGGCTTTCACCCCGGCTGCGCCGCTATCGGCCTCAACGACGTCATAACGGTTGACGCGCAGCACGATCGCGACCATCGCACGGACGTCCTTCTGGTCGTCGATGATGAGAACGCGGGGCATAGGGAACAACTCCCGGATCCTGAAATCAAAATGCCTGATTCAAACCTGGAACCCGTAGCGGCGGGAGAGCATTATGGCACCGTCCCGTAAAGCGCATCTTACCCAATCCCCCGTGCGCGTTCCCCATAAAATTAAGTAAGCTGTAACCTTCGGTTGAGTCGCAGTGGGTTTTGTCATGATGCGTGCCCAGAACCCGCTACCATGGGCGGAAATAGATTGGGCCAAATGAGATTGGCAAAAATGCTCAAGACCGATCTGCGAGAGCTGCACGTGTCCGCGACAACCGATCGGAACACATTCCTTTCGACGTTGCCGGCCACCCCGAAAGACCGCAGCGCAGCATTGGCGATCGTCGGCGTCTCCTCGATCCTGTTCGCAGTGGCCGTGCCCTTCGCTGGTATCCCGCTGCTGCCTGTGCCAGCCTTCGTCGCGAGCTATCAATCCGCCCTCGTCGTCGCGGACATCGTCACCGCGGTCCTGCTGTTGTCGCAGTTTGCGGTGCTCAGGACCCGCGCGCTGCTCGTGCTCGCGACGGGTTATCTGTTCACCGCCGCCGCGGCCGTGGTCCATGCCCTCACCTTCCCCGGACTTTTTTCGCCGACCGGGCTGCTGGGGGCCAACCAGCAGACCACGGTCTGGCTCTACATGATCTGGCACGGCGGCTTCCCGCTCTGCGTGCTGGCCTATGCCTGGCTCAAGGAGGCCGACGGCGGCGCCCGGATCGCCGGCTCGGCAAGCAAGGCGATCTACGCCAGCGTGGTCGGCGTCGTCGCGGTCATGATCGTCTTGACCTGGATCGTCACTGCCCAGCACGACCTGCTTCCGGTCCTGCTGCGCGATGGCCGTTACACGCAGATCATGATCGGCGTGGTGTCCTTTGTCTGGTCCTTGAGCTTCGCCGCGCTGGTCTCGCTGTGGTTCCGCCGTCCGCATTCGGTTATCGATGTCTGGCTCATGGTGGTGATGTGCGCATGGCTGTTCGATATCGCGCTGTCGGCGATCGTCAACGTCGCGCGCTTCGATCTCGGCTTCTACGCTGGCCGCCTCTACGGCCTCTGCGCGGCGACCTTCGTGCTCGCGGTGCTTTTGATCGAAAATGTCCGCCTTCAGGCGCATACGCTGGGTCTCGTCGGCAGGCTGCGGCAGCAGTCGGCATTGGATCGCGACTATTACGGCAAGCGCCTTGCCCTGTACGGCGCCGTCGTCGAATCCGCCAATGATGCCATCATCACGAAGACGCTCGACGGTATCATCACGGGCTGGAACAAGGCCGCCGAACAGCTGTTCGGCTATGCCGCCGCGGAGGCCGTCGGCCAGCCGATCGACATCATCGTGCCTGAGGATCGCAAGGCCGAGGTCAGGGGTATCCTGAACCGGGTCGGCGGCAACGAAACGATCGCCCAGCACGAGACGGTCCGGATCCGAAAGGACGGCCGGCGGGTCGACGTCGTCCTCAATGTTTCTCCGCTGAAATCAGCCAGCGGACAGATCATCGGCGCCTCCAAGATCGCCCACGACATCACGGAAGAGAAGCAGGCACGAGAAAAACTGCGCCGCGAGGTCGAGGAGCGGCAGCGGATCTTCGAGACCTCGCAGGACCTGATCCTGGTTACCGACGGTTTTGGCAATTTCATCCAGGTCAGCCCGAGCGTGAAGACCATTCTCGGCCTGAGTCCGGAGGACATGATCGGGCACAGCGCCACCGAGTTCATTCATCCCGATGACCTCCAGAAGACGCGCGACGAGATGCGCGCGGCGCGGCGCGGCGCGGTCAAGCGCAGCTTCGAGGCGCGCTACTACCACTACGACGGTCACGAGGTCACGCTGAACTGGATGGGCACTTGGTCCGAGCCGGTCAAGCGCCATTTCTTCATCGGCCGCGACCTCACCGAGAAGCAGGCCGCCGAGGCGCAGTTCAGGCACGTCCAGAAGATGGATTCCATTGGTCAATTGACCGGCGGCGTCGCGCACGACTTCAACAATGTGCTGACCGTCATCACTGGCACGATCGGCATTTTGGCCGACGCCGTCGCTGACCGTCCCGAGCTCGCCGCTATCACCAAGCTGATCGACGACGCCGCCGAGCGCGGCGCGCAACTGACCAAGCATCTGCTCGCCTTCGCCCGCAAGCAGCCGCTCCAGCCGCGCGAAATCGACGTCAACGCATTGACGCTCGAGGCCGCAAAGCTCCTGCATCCCACGCTCGGCGAGCAGATCACCATCATGCCGCAACTCACCGAGGATGCGTGGCCGGCACTGATCGACCCGGGCCAGCTTTCCACCGCGATCCTCAATCTCGCGCTGAACGCGCGCGATGCGATGCCCGACGGCGGCACGCTGGTGCTGGAAACCCGCAACATCTTCCTCGACGACGGCTATGCCAGCATGAATCCCGACGTGATGGCCGGAAATTACGTCATGATCGCCGTCAGCGACACCGGCTCCGGAATCCCGCCGGAGTTGATCGACCGGGTGTTCGATCCCTTCTTCACCACCAAAGAGGTCGGCAAGGGCACAGGCCTCGGGCTCAGCATGGTGTTCGGCTTCGTCAAGCAGTCCGGCGGACACATCAAGATCTACAGCGAGGAAGGCCACGGCACGAGCGTGAAGATCTACCTGCCGCGCTCGAGCGGCGTGCAGGAGACCGAATTCGAGGCGCTCCAGAACGCACCCGTCACCGGCGGCCACGAAAAAATCCTGATCGTCGAGGACGACGCGCTGGTGCGCCAATATGTCGTGACCCAGATCAAGAGCCTCGGCTATGCAGCCCTCGAAGCCGCCAACGCGGCCGAGGCCCTCGTCATCATCGACGCCGACAAGGACATCGACCTGCTGTTCACGGACGTCATCATGCCGGGCAGTATGAATGGCCGCCAGCTCGCCGATGAGGCGGCTCGCCGCCGCCCCGATTTGAAGACGCTGTTCACCTCGGGCTACACCGAGAACGCCATCGTCCATCACGGGCGGCTCGATTCCGGCGTGCTGCTGCTGGCAAAACCCTACCGCAAGTCCGAGCTCGCCAAGATGCTGAGGACCGCGCTCGCGGGTTGAGCGTGCGGCATCCCTACGATATCGCTGAAGCGAACGCCTTTCAGCCCGCGGAGCCGCCTTGAAAAACCTTCTCACCGATATCGCCGGCGTCCGCGTCGGCCACGCCGAAGATGCGAAAATCGCCACTGGCACGACCGCGATCATCTTCGACGCCCCCGCGGTTGCGGCCATCGATGTTCGCGGCGGCGGACCCGGTACGCGCGAAGATGCGTTGCTCGACCTCGCCAGCACCGTCGATCGCGTTGACGCCATTGCGCTGTCCGGCGGCTCCGCCTTTGGAATCGACGCAGGCGGCGGCATCCAGGCCTGGCTCGCCGAACAAGGCCGCGGCTTGCGGATTCGCGAGGTTGTGATTCCGATCGTGCCGGGCGCGATCGTTTTCGACCTGCTCAACGGTGGCGACAAAGCCTGGGGACGCTTCGCGCCCTATCGCGATCTCGGCTACGCCGCAGCGTTGGCCGCCAGCGACGATTTCGCGCTGGGCAGCGTCGGCGCCGGCCTTGGTGCCACCACCGCGACCTTCAAGGGCGGACTGGGCTCGGCCTCCGCGGTCCTGGCCAACGGCGTCAAGGTCGCAGCGATCATGGTCGTCAACGCGGTCGGCAGCACGACCGTTGGCGAAGGGCCTTGGTTCTGGGCTGCGCCATTCGAGGAGAACGGCGAGTTCGGCGGGCGCGGTCTGCCGTCCGCGTTCACGCCGGACATGCTGGCGATGCGCATCAAGGGCGGCCCCGCAGCGAGCGCGCGTGAGAACACCACGATCGGCCTCGTCGTCACCGATGCCACGCTGACCAAGGCACAGGCCAAGCGGCTTGCGATGATCGCGCATACCGGGTTTGCCCGTGCGATCTATCCGGTGCATGCCCCGACCGACGGCGACGTGCTGTTCGCCGCCGCAACGGGCGAAAAGCCGATCGAACCGCTGGTTGGGCTTACCGAACTCGGCACGGTCGCCGCCAACGTGGTCGCACGCGCGATCGCTCGCGGCGTCTACAATGCGACGGCCCTGCCGTTTGCCGGCGCGATGCCGGCGTGGAAGGATCGGTTTGGCTAGAAACGAAACGGCGGGCACAGCGTTACCCTGAGGGGCCAAGGTGCACCGCCATGCCGTCTTCCGTGATCCGCTTTTTCCGCTATGCACCCGACACGCGCGAACTGAAGGTGGCTTTCGTCAGCGGACGCCTCTATGTCTACGAGGACGTTCCGCCCGAGGTGGCCGCGGCGTTCAGGAATGCGCGCTCAAAGGGTACGTTCTTCAACCACGAAATCCATGATCGGTATGTCTTTCGTGACATCACTCACGAATATGCCGGTTAGCCGTGAGCGGGGCTACACGCTCATCGACATCGATGAACCGACAGTCGCTGAGGCACCTTGTCCCTGCCCGCCTTGCCGCTGCATCAACTGTGCGAACAGATCGTAGGCTGAATTACGCGAGCTGGAGGCGCCCGGGACCGTCGTCGACATCTTGAAGCCGTCGGCGTAGGTGACGGTGGTGGTGGTCGAGCCGTCGGCGCCCGTCGTCGAGGTCGAGGTGGAGCCGCCGGTGGATCGCGAGGATGAATCCGAACCGCTGCCGGACGCATCGCCCGCACCTTGCGCGTGATGGTGGCCGCGATGACCGCTCTTCAGTGCCTTGGACATCTCATCGAGGCTAACGCTGCCGTCGGTATTCGAATCCAGCTTCGAGAAAACGTCGTCGGCCTGCGCGAGGTTGGTGCCGCCGGCGCCGAGCGCATTCTCGAATTCCGACTTGGTGATCTTGCCGTCGCCGTCCCCATCGATCTGCGAGAACAGATCCTTCAAGGCGGCGTCGCGGCGCGTCGAGGACGAAGACGTCGAGCTCGACGAGGTCGAGCTGGCTGTGCTGCTCGTACTCTCCGAGGATTGGCTCTGCGCGGCGAACAGCGCGTTCATCGTCTCCGGCGAGATCTGCGGGGTTTTGCCCGCATTGACCGATGAGGTCGCGCCGGTCGTGCTGTTGCTGCCGCTGTCGATCGCGAACGGATTCGTCGCCGGCTTTTGCGAGGACCCCGTCTTCTGCGCCGACGTGGACGATTTCGAATTTGTCAGCGACTGGATCGCGTCGAGCGCGCTCGATACGGCCCCAAGAGCGAACAACATTGCACAACTCCAACCGATGCGGCATGCCGCGGCCAATGTTCTGTTCAGGTGAAGTCAGCAAGCGCCGTGCCAGCGCAAAAAGCTCAATGAAATCCGCTTTCACCGCGATTTGCACGGCCCGGGAACACCGGCAATTCGTGCCGGTCGCGGCAGAAATTTCCGCCCACAGGAAGCACGCCGCCCCTGCATTGCCCGGCTGAGAGGCCCATGTTAGGCGAGTCCATCTTTCACGGCCGCCACGGGAAACCGCCATGACCCAAGCCTTCGCCCCCCGCCCCCTGGCAATCGCGCCCTCGATCCTGGCCTCGGATTTCTCCAGGCTCGGCGAGGAGGTGCGCGCCGTGGACGCCGCCGGAGCCGACTGGATCCATCTCGACGTCATGGACGGGCACTTCGTTCCCAACATCTCGTATGGCCCCGACGTCATCAAGGCGATGCGCCCGCACACCAAGAAGATCTTCGACGCGCATCTGATGATCTCGCCCTGCGACCCCTATCTAGAGGCCTTTGCGAAAGCCGGCTGCGACCACATCACGGTGCATGCCGAAGCCGGTCCCCATCTGCACCGCTCGCTCCAGGCGATCCGCGCGCTTGGCAAGAAGGCCGGCGTTTCGCTCAATCCGGGCACGTCGATCAGCGTACTCGAATACGTGCTGGACCTGGTCGACCTCGTACTGGTGATGTCGGTCAATCCCGGCTTTGGCGGCCAGGCCTTCATCCCCTCTGCAATCAGCAAGATCCGCGACATCCGCGCGATGACAGCGGGCCGTCCAATCGATATCGAAGTCGATGGCGGCGTCGGCTCCGACGTCGCAGGTCCGCTGGCCGCGGCCGGCGCCAACGCCTTCGTCGCGGGCACATCCGTGTTCAGGGGCGGCACGCAGGACGCCTACAAGACCAACATCGCCGCGATCCGCAACGCCGCCGCGGGCGCGCGCGGCGAGGCGATCTGAAGGCTCGCGCGCAGCTCCACAGATGTGCGGCTTCTACGGGTGTTGCGGCGCGCAATGCCTAAACTTGCAACCTTGATCCGTACTCCTCCGGGCTTCCCTGATTCGCGCAAATCACCGCTAGTGATTCTTGCCTGTTTTCGCGGAGCACATCATGACGACGACCCTGGTTTGGACTGGCGTGGCGTTGTGGCTTGGTTTTTGTGCGTTTGTTGTGTTTGGTCCATCGGCCGGACCGGTGAAGGTCTCGGCTCGCTCGACCCGCATCGCCCGTCGCGACTGGTATCGGGCCTGACCCCATGCAGATCGCGCTCGTGAAACGTCAGCCGAAGCGCCGGTGCCGCATCCCGCGGCGCCCGCATCCTGACCTCGATTTTTTCTTCGGTCGGCTCGAACGCACCGAAGGCGAGATGCGCGACGACACCGGGCCCGAGACGGACCTGGATCACCCGCTCCGGTCACCGCGCCGGCATTGAATTCTTTTTCTGGACCAAGCTCATGAAGCCGCATTGCCCGAACTGCCTGAAGGAAATGACCAAGGCGTCCGCGTCGCGTAACCTGTTCAACTGCGAGCCCTGCCGCGAGATCATCCAGTTCTTCGGCGGCAGCGCGGATCACGGCGAGCCCGGCCCGCAATTCTCCTGGCCGATCCGCCGCAAACGCTCCGTCCACACCGCTCACGCGGCCTGAACCTTCCAGAATCCAGAGCGCGGCCCTAGCCGGCCTCCTCGCCCGCATCCGCAGCCATTCGCGGCGGCCGTACCACGGTGACGGTGCAGGCCGCTTCCGAGGCCACCTTGGCCGAAACGCTGCCGAGCAGCGTGCGCCTGAACGAGCCCTGCCGCGCGCCGATGATGATGTGGTCGACGTGGTTGACCTCGCAAAACTCCAGGATGGCCGCGGCCGGATCGACGGCTTCCAGCACGTGAGCCGACAGCCGGCTTTCATCCAGCTTGAGCGGCGTGGCCCAGTGTCTGAGCGCCACCAACCGGTCGATATGCTTGTTGGAGCCCTGCTCATCCAGCGTCCTGTCGATCGCGATGCGGTTGAGCTTCAGCACGTTGAGACAGGCGAGCCGCGCCGACGGCAGCGTGGCGAGAATGCGCTCGGTGGTGACGCGCAACGCTTCGTTCAGCTCGGGGGCGCCTTCCACGGTGTCGAGCGCGACCGCGAGGATCGGGCTTGATGCGATCTGGGCTGCGACATCCGATTTCGCGCGCGGCTGCATGACGCCTTGATTGAAGCGGCGCCGCCAAGCGACGCTTAACGGATCGCGCTTCATCCGCTCCGAGCGTGTGGTGAGCCTGACCTGGTCCGGGTGGGTGAGATCGAAGGCGAGCTGGGACGCCGTCGGATAGCGCCGCACCGGCTCGATCTCGAGGCATCGCAGCACCACCTCCTGGAGCCAGGGCGGATAGTCGGCGCGAAGCGAGCGCGGCGGGTGCGGATCGCGCCACAGCCGGCGCCGCATCGCACGCAGCGTCTCGCCCTCACCGAACGGCCGCTCGCCGGTCGTGAAGAAATAGAGCAGCACGCCGAGCGAGAACAGATCGCTGCGCGGATCGTCTCGCACCCCTGACAGCCGTTCCGGCGCCATATAGGGCGCGGTGCCGTAAGGCAGGCGGAATTCCTCCTGCAACAGGTCCGGCAGGTGGTTGTGATGCGACAGGCCATAGTCGATCAGCACCGCCTCGCCGCTCTCGCGGAACATGATGCTGCTCGGCTTGATGTCGTGATGGATCACGTGCTGCCGGTGCAAATCCGCGAGCCCCGTCGCGATCCTGGCGACGAGTTGCCGCGCCTCGTCATACGGCAGCGGCAGGTCGGGCAGCCGCTTGTAGAGCGTGGTCCCGGAGATGCGCTCGATCACGACATAGGCCTGGTGGGCGAAATCGCCGGTGCCGAAACATGAGGGTACGTGCGGCCCGGCCAGCCGCGGCAGGATCATCATCTCCATTTCGAAGGAGACGATCGCCGCGGGGTCCTCGCCCTCCGATACCCGCGGAATCTTCATCAGCAGCGGCACGTCGATGCCGGGATGGGTGACCGTCCACAGCGTCGCCATGCCGCCGGCATGGACGCATTCGCCGATCGTGTAGCCGTCGATCTCTGCGCCCGATTTGACGAGGGGTTTCGGCATCGGCCTCTAGCGTCCCTGCGACAGTCGGTCGGCGAGCCAATGCGGCAGGCCGTTCTCGCGGATCCGGCTTGCGGCCGTCTCGACATCGTAGGGCGCGCGGCAATAGGTGATCAGACACGAGACCGTGTCGAACAGCGCGAAAGCCGCGGATGGATCGTTATCGCGCGGCTGGCCGACCGAGCCAAGCACAGCAAGCCATTGCCGCCCGCGCAGCAAAGGCACGGAGACGTCGGTCTTAGGCACGAGTCCCGACATCTTCGCCGTCACCGACATCGAGTAGATCGCCGGGCGGTGGATGTGGCCGCAGAACGTGACATGAGCTGGCGTCGCGATCAGGCTTTTGGCGGCGTCCGCCGTCGATCGGACATAGTGCCAGCTTCGGGGACTGGAGGCTTCCGAATGCACGAACAGGCGATCGCCGTCCTCCACCAGCATCGGCAATTCCGCCAGGAACCGCCGCTGCGCGGTGTCGAGCCGGCCGCGGGTCCATTCGATCGCGATTTGCGCCTCGGCATTCATGGCCTCGGCCGAGGAATTCACTGCCTGGTCATGATTCCCGCGCACGGCGACGGCGCCCTGGGCAACCAGCTCCATCGCGGTATCCACCACCCATTCCGGATCGGCGCCATAGCCGACGAAGTCGCCAAGCAAGATGAAGCGCTCGGCGCCACGCGCCCGCGCGACTTTCAGGCACGCCTCGAACGCCTGCCGGTTGCCGTGGATATCCGAGAAAACAGCGAGAAGCACGCACCCTCCACCCTCGAACCTTATTGGGAGCCGATGAGGCCAAATTGAGGGAGGTCAAGAACATGCGCCAGCGGCGCGCGGTTTGCCAGCGGTGCCCTGTCGCGATGGTGAAGAGCCTATTGCTCGTCCTTCGGCGGCATCCGGGGCGGCGGAATCGGGGTGAACACGGCGCCCTGTGCGCCGGCCTGCGGAGCGCTGAACTCGCCGGTCGAGGAGTCTCCGCCACTCGTCTCCACGATGGTCTTGGGCGTCACATATTCCCGGACCATATCGATGAGGCTGCCATCGCCGCCGCCGAAATCGGCGGCGCGCCCGCCTTGCGGATGTCCCAGCGCGATCTCGTTCTCCGCCGCGTGGGTCTTGTCGGCCAGCCTGTCATTATAGGGCACACGAAAGGCGCGCGGGATGCCGCTCGGGCGATTGTCCTCGTCGAGCTGCTCGACCCAGAGATAGATCGAGCCGGGATCGCCCTCCAGCGAATGCGGCTCGACGATACGGGCCTTCAGCAGCTTGAAGTTCGCCGGCAGCCGGTCGGCGCTGGCCCAGCCGAGCAGCCCGCGCATCTCGGTGAAGCTGACGACATAGAAGGCGCTGGTCACGATCACCGCGACGGCCTTGATCGACCAGTGCAGCCGCGCATAGACCAGCACGACCAGCAGCAGCGCGCCGATGACGGCATAGGCTATCGATAGCGTGAGGATGACCGTCTGCAAGCTAGTCACGGCGCACCCTCACAGCGTTCTTGCTCACGCCGGTGCTCGGGTCGAGATCGGCGCCGTTGCGCCAACTGCTGCGAAAGGTCTCCAGCAGCGATTTCGGCCGCTGATCCACATTGACGACCTTGCCTTCGGCATCAAGCCGGAACCGCACCGCGGTCTTCTCGTCGCCGGTGTGGTCGAGGGTGAACTTGTTGTCGAAGACCACTTGCGCAGTCGGATTGAGCTTCTGCACCTTCACATTGGCCGTGACGGGTTCGCCTGTCGTGGCCACGAAATGTGAGACGTTGACCGTGTATTCGCCGGGGACGATGCCGCGCACGGTGACGATCTCCTCGCGGATCGGCGAGGCAATCTTCTTGCCGTTGACGACGATGAAGTCGTTGGCTCCGCCGCGATCGTCGCGGTCGAGCGTGAGGAAGCCGGCCTCGCGGTGGCGATACCAGGCGATATTGCCGACGGGATCCTGCACGAACAGATCGAGATCGTCGGGATGGCTGTCCGGCCAGTCCAGCGTGATCATGAACTCGGCCTTGGAATCGATCTTGCCGTCCTTGGCGTCCGGCGAGACCGCGAGCAGTGCGAGGAAGAAAAGGAAAGCGATCACCTGGAGCGCCTTGAACAGCATCACGCCCAGCGGATCGAACGGCTCCTCGCGCGGATAGAGACCGAAATCGCCCATCATGACTGGGTTCCGGCGCCCTTGATTCCAGACCCCTCGATTCCAAAACCCTTGCGCTCCAGCACCGGCGTCACATAGGTCTCGGTCAGCACCACCGCATCCGAGAACACCCGCTGGGTCGCGGCATCCAGCATGTAATACTGGATGCGGACCAGGATCGAACCGACCAGGCCCGCCAGTGTCGTGTACATCGCGACCGCCATGCCGTCGCTCATCAGCCCCATCGAAGATCGCATCGCGACCTTGTCGGCGGCATCCAGCCCCGCGATCGGCGCCAGCATGATGATGAAGCCGACGATGGTGCCGAGCAGGCCGAGCTTCATCAGCGTATCCGAGACGAAGGCCCCGAAGCCGTTGGAGCCGCGCAGCCGGTCGGCAAGCGTCCGCAGCAATAGCGTCTGGTCCACCGGACGGTAGTCCTGCGCGGCGGCCTTTGTCACAAGGCTGTCGATATGGTCGCGGACCAGCCCGCGCGGCAATGCGGTCGCGCTCGCATCGAGCACTTTGCTGCCGTCGGGTGCCGCGAGCGCCGCCCGGCAGCGCCGGGCCGCCGCGCCCTCACGGGCAATGGCCCGCGTACGCAGGAAGCAGTGGCCGCAGGTGAGCACATAGAGCAGTGCGATCACGCTGGAAATGTAGGTTCGATCCGAGGTCAGCATCAGACGGATCAGGCCGAACCGCCACAGCAGCACGACGGCGAAGATCGAAAGCCCGGTGAAGATCATCCAGAACAGGAGCGCGCTGCGCTCGGATGGGTCGGCAGCAGGCCCCGCGATCGGCCCAATCGTCATCGAACTCATGCTGCACTGCTCCTGGCCTCTAAAGATTGGCCTGCCGCGATTTCCTGCCCATTAGATCAAAGCCGCCGCGCCCGGTCCAAAGAGCCATGCCCAATCCGGCTTGGGAAATTTGCCCGAGCTGCCATCTTGCCGTGCCTCGCAATTGGCAAGGCGCGGCGGCGTTGTTAGGCTGACCTTACCAAACTTTGGGGTGATCGCATGCGCCTTGTGCTTCAGCTTGTCGCCCGTCTGTTTCTCATCGTCGCCCTCTGCCTTGGCGCGGCGACCATCTGGGCGACGTTCGACGCCTATCGCAGCGTCGACCGGGCGACTGCGGCCTCGGCGCAGCGGGTCGCCCAGGCGCTTCAGGCCCTGTATTGGCACGAATTCCTGTTGCGTAGCAGCAGAACACGCGAGCAGCTCCTGCCGGTTCCGGAGTGGCGCACGCTGGAGACGATGAAGCTGATCTCACCCGGCGTCTGCGTGGAGTTCCAACCCGCTATCGCATTCGAGAAGCCGCTCTGCGGCCAGAGCGAGGGGCTCGGCAAGACGCCTCCGCGCTGGTTCGCGTCAATTGTGCCGACCTTCCTTGGCAGCCATGCGGAGGTGATACGGCCGGTCAGTCCCCGCGCGGCGACCGCCGGAACGGTGGTCGCGACGCCGGATGCCGCAGCTGCCATCTCGCTCGCTTGGGAATACATCCTCAACGTAATCGACGTCGCGCTTTTGATGGCGGCGGCGATCGCGCTGCTGGCTTCGCTCGCGATCGCGCATGCGCTGGCGCCGGCGCGCACGATCGTGACCGCCTTGCAGCGCATGGCGCGCGGTCAGTATCGCACGAAACTGCCGCGCTTCCGCTCGATGGAGCTGGCGATGATCGGCAGCGCCGTCGACGAGCTCGGCGGGCGGCTGGAGGAAGCGACCGAGCAGCGCGCGGCGCTGACGCGGCGCCTGATCGAGATCCGCGACGACGAACGCCGCGCGCTCGCCCGCGAGCTGCACGACGAGTTCGGACAAAATCTCTCGGCCATCCTCGCCTTCGCCAACACCATCGAGACGGCGAGCACGAAGGCAGACAAGCGCAACGACATCGTGCAGGACGCGCGGATGATCTCGCAGGCCACGCATCATCTGATGGCATCGCTGCGCGACGCGCTGAAGCGCCTGCGCAATCCCCTGCCCGCCGAGCTTGGGCTGGAGGCGAGCCTCGTGAATCTGGTGGATAGCTGGCGCTCGCAGAGCTCGGCGCGGCCGACGATCCAGCTCGATCTTAAGGGCGACCTCACCGACATCAGCGGCCCGGCCGCGACCACCGCCTATCGCGTCGCGCAGGAATGTCTGACCAACGCGTTGCGCCACGGCGCGGCACGCGAGATTTCGGTCAGCGTCGAGCGGCGCCCGGGCGACGACGATGCGTTGCTGATCCGTATCGAGGACGATGGCGGCGGCGACGCGGCACGCGTTGAGCGGTCGGCCGGCTTCGGCCTCACGGGCATCCGCGAACGGCTCGCGGCGGCCGGTGGATCATTGTCGATCCTACCCGCCCATCGCGGACTCAGCGTCGCCGCCACCATCCCGCTCGCCGCGTGAGGACGGGATGAACGAGATTACGGCAACAGGCATCTCCGTGCTTCTGGTCGACGATCATCCGATCGTACGGCAAGGCTATCGGCGCGTGCTGGAAAGCCAGGGCGATCTGCATGTCGTGGCGGAAGCCGACAACGCCGCGGATGCCTACAGCGCCTTCAAGGCGCGCGATCCTGATGTCGTCGTGCTTGATATCTCGATGCCGGGCGCGAGCGGGCTGGAAGCCATCCGCAACATCCGCGCGCGCAGCCCGCGGGCGCGGATCCTCGTTTTCACCATGCACAACGAGGCCGTGCTGGTGAAGGCAGCTTTCAGTGCCGGTGCCAGCGGCTTCGTCACCAAGAGCAGCGAGCCGTCCGCGGTCGTGTCCGCGATCCGGAGCGTCGCGCGCGGCGAACGCGCCATGAGCGACGACATCGCGCACATCCTGGCCGAGGACAGCCTGTCGGCGGGCTCTGCGCTGGATCAACTGGGCGAACGCGAGATCGAGATCCTGCGCCAGTTCGCCGGCGGCGCCACGACCGAACTGATCGCTGCGCATCTCAATCTCAGCGTCAAGACGGTGCAGAACTATCACTACCTGATCAAGACCAAGACCGGCGCGCGCACGGATGCGCAGCTTGTGCGGTTGGCGGCCAGTTGTGGACTGACGAAAATCTAGATGCTCGCCCCTCCCTGGAGGTAGAACGCACGGAGCCCTCCTCCGCATGCGGGCACATGCAAGGATATTTCGACCGCCTTGCGATGCGGATTGGAACGGAGGCCGTCGAACTCTGGTTAGTACCGGAGTCAAGGAGTTCCGCCATGAGTAAGGCTATCCGCGAAGCTACCTATCCCGCGCTCATCACTGTCGGCGAGCTCATCGATGAACTCTGTCGCTTGCCAGACACAGCAACGATTCGATTCCACTGCCCCATGCTCGAGCAAGAGCTTGCATTCTACAGGCTTCGAAAGCGGGCGAAGGACGTGGTCGAAATCGAAGTCAATGCGTATCCGGAAAGCCCGCCGGTCGTGCCGTTGGCGGGTACCGCTCTTCGTGGGCGGAAAAAGGCCCACCATCCGCGTTCGCTCCGCGATGGTGCGCTCGCCCACAAGGCCGAAGGATAACCAAGCGCCGCCCATGCCGGCTATCGAGCGGCTTTGGATCGGCGTGGAGGTGTTCGGCCTACGCCTTCAGCCCGCGCAATAGCAGCGCCAGCGTCGCATCGACACGCGCCGAGAGATCGGCGTCCTTCCATTCGTCGGCGTGGGCCGGATGGTGGAAGCGGACGGTGGCATCGAAGATGGCGCGTGCGGTGGTCTTGACGTCGCCCACCTCGAACACGCCCTGCTTCACGCCATCGTTCAGGATCGCCGCAATCTGGTCGATCATAGTGTCCTTGTGACACTTGACGGCTGCACACGCCTCGCGCGCCAGAGTCAGATAGGTGTCGAACATCTCGGGGTCGTCGAGCACGCGCGAACGCTTGGCGGCGAACAGGGTGCGCAGCCAGCGGTCGAGCCGTGCTGGGGCCGGCCCCTGCTCTTCGGCCAGCTGGCGCAATGGCGCGTCGATGCGGTCCAGCCAGCGTTTGGCGACGGCCTCGCGCAGGGAGGCCTTGCTCGGAAAATGGCGGTAGACGCTGCCGTGGCTCACATCGAGTGCACGGGCCACGTCGACCACGGTGGCCTTGGCGAGTCCGTAACGCCGCAGCACGTCCTCGGTCACTTCGAGGATCCGCTCCGGCGTCAAGATAACGGCTTCGTTCATGCCAGCACCATGTTCCCGTTGAGGGCTCAGTTACCCGGCGACGGAGCTGCTTCCGAAGCGCCCGTGCCGGTCGTTTCGGAAAGCTCTCGCCTTAATGAGGCAGTTTTGCAGCCTGCGCCGCGATCTGGCGCGCCACCAGTAAATTGAGCCAATGCCCAATTGTCCCGGTCAAATTGATGATTTCGGTCGTCATTGTCGTAAGTCTCCAATCAATTGGCGGTCCCCATTGTTCAATTGCGATCCTCAATCCCATCTGTCTGGGACGTCGGGCTCCCGGGATGCCGCCAGACGCCCAATCGGAGCGTCCGAGAACGGATATACACGTCTCGCTGACAGATTTCAATATCTGTCAGTCAATGATCCGTGATTGACAGTTAATATCTGCGCCCCTGGGCGCGGGCCACCCATCGCCCGGGGTGGCCGGGCCGATCACCGCCCAACCCAATCATCCCCCGCTACCTTGTCGCCGCCGTTTGTTTCGCCCTCTCCCCTCTGCTAAATCACGGCGTAAAAAACATTCTGGCAGGTCGCCCCTCGTGGGTCGCCCGCCCACCTTCCTGGAGCAGTCCAATGATCCCCCGCTATACCCGGCCGGAAATGGCCTCGATCTGGGAACCCCAGACCCGGTTCAAGATCTGGTTCGAGATCGAGGCGCACGCGGCGGACGCCCTCGCCGAGCTTGGGACTATCCCCAAGGACGCCGCCAAGACGGTCTGGGCCAAGGCCAGGAACGCCACCTTCGACGTCGCCCGCATCGACGAGATCGAGCGCGAGACCAAGCACGACGTCATCGCCTTCCTCACCCACCTCGCCGAGATCGTCGGCCCCGAGGCGCGCTTCGTGCACCAGGGCATGACCTCCTCCGACGTGCTCGACACCTGCCTCAACGTCCAGCTCACCCGTGCCGCAGACCTGCTGCTTGCTGACCTCGACAAGGTGCTGGCTGCGCTGAAGAAGCGCGCCTTCGAGCACAAGATGACGCCGACCATCGGCCGCAGCCACGGCATCCACGCCGAACCCGTGACCTTCGGCCTCAAGCTCGCCTATGCCTATGCGGAATTCTCGCGCGCCAGGGAGCGCCTGATCGCGGCGCGCAAGGAAGTCGCTACCTGCGCCATCTCCGGTGCGGTCGGCACTTTTGCCCAGATCGATCCGCGCGTCGAACAGCATGTTGCGAAGGCCATGGGCCTCGTCCCCGAGCCGATCTCGACGCAGGTCATCCCCCGCGACCGCCACGCGATGTATTTCTCGACGCTCGGCGTGATCGCCGCCTCGGTCGAGCGTTTCGCGGTGGAGGTCCGCCACATGCAGCGCACCGAAGTGCTGGAAGCCGAGGAGTTCTTCTCCGAAGGGCAGAAGGGTTCGTCCGCGATGCCGCACAAGCGCAATCCGGTGCTCTCGGAGAACCTCACCGGCCTGTCGCGCATGGTGCGCGCCTATGTGACGCCGGCGCTGGAGAACGTCGTGCTCTGGCACGAGCGCGACATCTCGCACTCCTCCGCCGAGCGCATGATGGCCCCCGACGCGACCGTGACGCTCGACTTCGCGCTGGTCCGCCTCGCCGGCCTGATCGACAAGCTGCTGGTGTACCCCGCCAACATGCAGAAGAACCTCGACCGCCTCGGCGGCCTCGTGCATTCGCAGCGTGTTCTGCTGGCGCTGACGCAGAAGGGCGCGAGCCGCGAGGACGCCTACAAGCTCGTGCAGCGCAACGCCATGCCGGTCTGGCGCGGCGAAGGCGACTTTCTCCAGCTCCTGAAGAAGGACGCTGACGTGAAGAAGTATCTCACCGACGCCGAGATCGAGGAGCAGTTCGACCTCGGCTATCACTTCAAGCACGTCGACACGATCTTCAAGCGCGTGTTCGGCGAAAGCTGAACGTCATTCGTAGCCCGGGTGAGCGCAGCGATACCTGGGACTTCTCTCACAAAAGATCCCGGATGCCCCTTCGCTCATCTGGCAACAACAACAGAGACGGAGCCTCCATGCCCATCGTCAACCGCGTTGCCGCCCTCTCCGACGAAATGGCCGCCTGGCGCCATGACTTCCACGAGAACCCGGAGCTGCAATACGACGTCCACCGCACCGCCGGCATCGTTGCCGACCGCTTGCGCGAGTTCGGCTGCGACGAGGTGGTGACGGGCATCGGCCGCACCGGTGTCGTCGGTGTGATCCGCGGCCGCAAATCCGCCTCGGGCAAGACCATTGGCCTGCGCGCCGACATGGACGCGCTGCCGATCATGGAGACCTCGGGCGTCGCCTACGCCTCCAAGGTCCCCGGCAAGATGCACGCCTGCGGCCATGACGGCCACACCGCCATGCTGCTCGGAGCCGCCAAATATCTCGCCGAGACGCGCAACTTCGACGGCACCGCGGTCGTGATCTTTCAGCCCGCGGAAGAAGGCGGCGGCGGCGGCAAGGCGATGGTCGAGGACGGGCTGATGACGCGCTGGAACATCCAGGAGGTCTACGGCATGCACAACATGCCGGGCCTGCCCGAAGGACATTTCGCGACCACGCCGGGTGCGATGCTCGCCTCCTCCGACAACATCCAGATCACAGTCCACGGCAAGGGCGGCCATGCCGGCGCGGGTCCGCACAAGTCGATCGACAGCGTGCTGATCGGTTCGCAGATCGTCAACGCGCTGCAATCGATCGTCGCGCGCAACGTCGATCCGCTGAAATCCGCCGTCATCTCGATCACGCAGTTCCACTCCGGCACGGCCTTCAACATCATCCCCGAGATCGCCGAACTCGGCGGCACCGTGCGCACGCTCGACCCTGAAGTGCGCGATCTCGTCGAGCGCCGCATCGGCGAGGTCGCCGACAGCGTCGCGCGCGCCTATGGCGGCTCGGCGGAGACCAAATACACGCGGATGTATCCGGTGACGATGAACCATGCGCGCGAGGCCGGCCTTGCCGCCGACGTCGCCCGCGACATCGTCGGTGCCGAGCGCGTCAACGACAAGTTCATTCCGATGATGGGGGCCGAGGACTTATCCTTCATGCTGGAAGCGCGCCCCGGCGCGATGATCCTGGTCGGCATGGGCGACGGCAACGAGTGCCACCACCCGGCCTACATCTTCAACGACAACATCCTCGGCCACGGCGCGTCCTATTGGGCGCGTCTGGTGGAGACGCGGATGCCGGCGGGTTAGTCGGATTCGTAGGGTGGGTTAGCCGAAGGCGTAACCCACCGCCGTCTCTGTCCACGGAAACAGAAGAGGTGGGTTACGCCCTGCAGATGCGCTTTGCGCATCTGCAGGGCTAACCCACCCTACGCGCTCCTCCGCTCATCCCTGATATTGCAGCACGTGCATGCCGGCGTTCCAGTCGGAGACGAACATCAGCCCGTCGGGCCGGACATAGGCGTCGCAGGTCTTGGCCGCGAGCGCGACGTTCGGGCGGGGGTCGATGAGCTTTTTCGGTGTCGGCGGCACCCAATACGCGATCTCCTTCGGTGCGAAGGCGTCCCTGACGTCGAACACCCTGACGCCGGCATTGTTGTAGGTCGCAAAGATCGTCTCCTCGCTCTGGAACGAGCCCGGGCGGTTCTCGTGCAGATTATGCGGTCCGAAGGTACCGTTCGTGCAGAAATCGCGTTCGCGCGGGGTCGGCAGGGTTGCGATCGGCACCGGGTTTCCAGGCGCGCGCACGTCGAGGACGAATGTATGGAACAGGCCCTTGGCGCAATTGTCCGCATTGGCTTCGTCCGCGACGATCGCGAGCTGCCGCTTGGGCAGCGGCAGCGGCGTATGCGTGCCACCGGCGAAGGGCGGCGACCAGTTGATGTGGGACAGCAGCTTTGGATTGGTGGGATCGCTGATGTCGTGAATGGTGAAGCCGCCATCGCGCCAGGCGGCATAGCCGCGATCACCAGCCGTGATCATGTGATGGAGCGCAAAGCGCTTGCCCTTTGGCGTCGCCGGCTCGCCGGCCGCGCGGTTCATGCCGGGCAGCCACCATTTCGCGACGATCTCCGGCTTCGTGATGGTCTTGAGATCGACCACGCAAAGGATGTGGTCGGTGAACCCGTCGAGATGCGCCGACACATAGGCATAGCGGCCGCCCGGCCACCACAGCCGGTTGATGCCGAAGCCAGGCATTTCGAGAAACGCGATCTCGCGCATCTCGTTCGGCTTCGAGATGTCGTGGATCGAGAGGCCGCAGCGGAATTTCTTTGCCTTGGTGATGCTGTCGACCAGCGTGTTCTCGAAATAGCCGCGCATGTTGTCGTAGGACTGCATCGCGACAATATTGGCGCCGTTCGCAAGCAGCAGCAAATCTTCCGCCACCTGTAAATGGTGGGTGCGGGTGTATTGTCTTGCGGTGAAGAAATTGACCGGCTTCAGCGCACGCGGATCGGATGCGTCCAGGATCGTCACGCCGTCGCTGAACATGTGCCCGACATAGACGTGCTGCCGGTTGAACATCACCTGCACGCTGTCGGGCCGTCCGCCGATGTCGCTATAGGAGATGTGCTTGATGCCCTTGCCGATGCCCTCGGGAGGAATGTCTGCCTCCGAAGCCCTCGCGCATCTCGACCACCCAGGCAGCGCGGCGGATCCGAGCACGGCCGACAATTGCTGAAGGTGACTGCGGCGCGAGAGCTCAAGCATCGGTTTCCCCCATTTTTTTGGGAATGATGCTCGCTTGCGGCGGGGCACGCAAGCCTCGTGTCGCCTTCCCCCACCTCAACCGCAGACGTGTGTGGTCCGGCCGGACATCACCACTGCCTGGCCGTCAATTGCAGACCTCGCCGGTGATCTTGGCGCTGGCGTTCGCATTGGGCACCGGCCCGAGATGACAACCCTTTGCGACCGGCCTGCAGCCGGCGCCGTTGCAGATCATCTGGCCGGAGGCTTGTGACTTTGGTGCCGTTGACTCGGTATTTCTGCGGTCGCTATCGCGCCTTCTCGAGTCCTCGCGCGTCACGACCGGCTTCTTCTCTTGAATCTTCTCGCATTCGTTATCATCGCCGACATGATAGCCGGCGCGGCAGGTAATCTTCGCGCATTGATCGCCGTCGGCCTTGAAGCCGAAATTGCATACGAGCGGACAGACGCGTCCCGGCTTCGCCTTCAGCGCATCGAGCGCGTCAACGCTTGCAAGCTTCGCGTCGAACTGAGTGCCGGCATATTTGTTGAACAGCGTCAGCGAGCGCTGCGTTGCGGCGTTCCAGTCGCCGTCAGCGGAGGCCGAAAGACAGCCGACGCGGCGCAGTTCGCTCTGAACGGATTTCGCGAGGTCGCCGGGTGGCGGAGCGCTTGGCGGCGGCGGCGACATCGCGGCGACCTTCCTGCTTTCGGCATCAGCCGCCTGCTTGTCCGCTGCCTGCTTCGCTGCCGCCTCAGCTGCCGCCTTCTCCATCGCCCGCTTCTCCGCGAGCGACTTGGCCGCGGCCGCTTCCGCCGCCTTGCGATCTCGTTCGGCCGCCTCCGCCTTGGCCTGCTCGATCTGCTTGGCCTTCTCGGCCGCGATCCTCGCCTCTTCCGCGGCTTTGGCAGCTGCGGCGGCTTTCTCCTGCTCGGCCTTCTGGGCTCGTTCGGTCGCGAGCCTCGCCTTCTCCTGTTCGGCCAGACGCGCCTTCTCTGTCGCCACCGTGCGATCCTCCTCGGCGGCGATCTTCTTCAACTGCACGCGGGCGAGGTTGGCGTAAAAGCCGTCCGGATAGGTCTGGAGGAATGCTTCCCAGGCCTCGCGCAGGCCGGCCTGGAGGGCAAGCTCGTAGTCTTTGCGCACACTGTCCTGCGGATTTGCCTGCGGACCGGCTGCGGCGGCCGGCCTTGCCGGCACCAGCGGCACATCGCTGCCGCCCAGAGAGCCATAGACATACGGCTCCTGCTTGTTGCCGGTCTTCTTCAAGACGTCGTCACGGACAAACCCGAACGCCTTGCGCAAATCGAGCCCGGGCTTCGGCAGATGATCGGTCAGCGCGACCGCGAACGGGCTGTTCCGGGAGTCGCCATCCGACGCCGTCGATCCCGCCTTGGCCGCAAAGGCGATCATCGTGTTCGGACTGGTGGGCTCGACCTTGGCAAGCCCGCCGCCAATCGCGCGCGAGGCCAGGGTGCGCTTCATCGTCTTGGCGAAGGGATTGTCGCGGCACGCATCGAGGATGACGAGACGGAGTTGTTTGGCCGGTTCGACCGCGTACAGCGCGCGGTCGAGCGCGATCGTCTCATCGAGGACGTCGCCGTCGGTTTCCAGCATGGCATCGGTCGGAACGAGATAGTTGCTGCCGTCCAGCTCGATGCCGTGGCCCGCATAGTAGATCACCGCCATGTCGGCATCGCGCGTCCTGGCCGCGAACTCGCGCAGCGATCGCCGCATTTCGCTGGCATTGAGGTCCAACCTGATCTCGACCGTATCAAAACCCGCGTTCCTGAACATGCCGCCGACCAGCCCGGCATCGTTGACCGGGTTGGCGAGCCGCGGCGCGTTTTTATAGGCGGAGTTGCCGATGACGAGCGCAACGCGCTTGTCGGCCTGGGCCGATCCGCACCCCAGCCAAAGACCGAAAATCAACATTGAAAGAGATCGCAAGACGATCATAGAAGAACGAGCCTTATACGGGCGATTGCCAGTGACACCCTAGTTGCAGACCTCGAAGTTGCCGCCGGTGGCTGTATTCGAACTAACCCTACCGGGGATCGTGCCGCTAACAAGCCGACATCCCTTTTGCACCGGGCGACAGCCGGTCGAACTGCAAATGATCTGTCCACTCGCCTCAGGCCTGGACGGCGAAGATTCGCTTGCCTTCCGGTCCGTATCCCGCCTCCTCGAATCCTCGCGCGTCGCCACCGGCTTCTTCTCTGGTACCTTCTCGCACTCGTTGTCGTCACCGACGCGATAGCCGGCGCGGCAGGTGATCTTCACGCATTGATCACCATCCGCCTTGAAGCCGAAATTGCAAACCAGCGGACAAACCCGGCCTGGCTTCGCTTTCAGCGCATCGAGCGCGTCGATGCTCGCAAGCTTCGCGTCGAACTGGGTGCCGGCATATTTGTTGAACAGGGCCAGCGAACGCTGCGATGCGGCGCTCCAGTCGCCGTCCGCGGTGGCGGACAGACAGCCGACGCGGCGCAATTCACTCTGCACGGATCTTGTCAGATCAGCCGACGACAATGTGGATGCCGGCGCCGGTGAAAGGGCTGCAGCTTTTTGCTCGACCTCAGGCATCTGCCGATCGGCCACAGGCTTTGCAGCCTGCTCCGCCTTCTCTGCGGCCTGCTTGGCGGCAAGCTCGGCCTTGGCCCTCTCCGCGGCCTGCTTCTCTGCCTGTGCTTTCGCTGCGGCAGCCTCGGCCAGCTTGCGCTGGTGCTCCGCTGCGTCCGCCTTCGCCTGCTCGATTTGCTTCTGCTTCTCGGCCGCGATCCGGGCCTCTTCGGCAGCCTTGGCGGCCGCGGCCGCCTTGTCCTGCTCGGCCTTCTGGGCGCGTTCGGCAATGAGCCTTGCCTTCTGCTGCTCGGCCGCATTCGCTTTTTGCTCGGCCGACGCGCGCGTCTCTTCAGCGGCGATCTTGTTCATCTGGCCCTTGGCCAGATTGGCGTAGAAACCTTCGGGATATTGCGCCAGGAAGGCCTCCCAGCCGTCGCGCGTGGCAAGCTGCAGCGCGAGTTCGTAATCCCTGCGAATAGAATCCTGCGGATTGGCCTGCGGGCCGGTCGCCGCCGGCTTGGTCGCGACCAGCGGCACATCGTCGCCGCCGAGCGAGCCGTAGACATAGGGCTCCTGCTTGTAGCCGGTGTTCTTGAGCACGTCGTCGCGCACGAAGCCGAACGCCTTGCGCAAATCGAGTCCCGGCTTCGGCAGGTGCTCGACCAAAGCGACGGCGAACGGGCTATTCCTGGAGTCGCCGTCGGACGCGGTCGAACCGGCCTTTGCCGCGAACGCAATCATGGTGTTGGGGCTGGTCGGCTCGACCTTGGCAAGCCCCCGTCCGATCGCGCGCGAGGCCAGCGTCCGCTTCATGGTCTTGGAAAACGGATTGTCGCGGCAGGCGTCCAGGATGATCAGGCGCAGCTGCTTGGCCGGCTCGACCGCGAACAGCGCACGTTCCACCGGGATGGTCTCGTCGAGCACGTCGCCGTCCGTCTCCAGCGTCGCGTCAATCGGAATGAGATAGTTGGTGCCTTCCAGCTCGATGCCGTGGCCGGCGTAATAGATCACCGCCATATCGGCATCGCGGGTCCTGCCGGCGAACTCACGCAACATGCGCCGCATCTCGCTGGCACTGAGATCCAGCCTGACATCGACGGAATCAAAGCCCGCCTTCTTGAACATACCGCCGACCAGAGTGGCGTCGTTGACGGGATTGCCGAGCTTGGGCGCGCTCTTGTAGGCGGAATTGCCGATGACAAGCGCGACCCGCCGGTCCGCATGGGCCGGTCCGCAGGCGAGGCCAATGGCCAAAATCAACAAAGCAAATATCCGAAACGGAATCACTTGCGTCCCCCCGGATGCAATTCCACGAGACTATTCGGACCATCGCTCAATTACCAATTCTTCCTATGTGATACTTGTCACATAAGGGGCTCTATCGGGGGTATGGATAATGCGGCGAAGCGTCGCTCTGCTTTCGAGCTGACGCCAAAGCCGCCCGTTGGGTCCGTTACATTTGCACCACCTCATGGCGCATCACGAACGGTGCAAGCAGTGCGTGCACCTCGCTCGCAACCGCCTCGCGCTGATCCGCCGGCAGGCCCGCCAGCGTCACAGTGGCGATCGAACCGTGGCTGCCGTGAGCGCCGACCCTGACCTTGCAGTCGATGCCGCGCTCGGCGAGCGGCGTCAGCACCTTCGTAAACACGCGCTGGGCTGCGTCCCAGCGCAGCTGCGGCTTGAACACTTTGCCGACGCCCGTCACCGGTATCGGGTCGATCGGGATGACCTGCACCGGGACAGCCGCGCGCTCCGGCGTACGCTCGCGCACCCATGTCTCCAGCTCGCCCGGTTCGACAATCGCCCCCGGCTTCAGCTGCACGTAGCCCACCGGCAGCTCGCCGGCATAGGCGTCGGGTTGACCGACCACTGCGGCAAAGCCGACGGCAGGATGGCGGAACATGATCTCCTCGATCGGCGCCGGATCGATGTTGTGGCCGCCGCGGATCACGAGATCCTTGGCGCGGCCGGTAATCCAGAGATAGCCGTCGGCATCGAGCCGGCCGAGATCGCCGGAATTGACCCAGACCTCGTCGACGAAGGCACCCTTGTTGTGCTCGTCGTTGAGATAGCCGCCGAACACGCCTGGGCCGGCCATGATGACGACGCCAATCTCGTCAGGCGCGCAGTCGCGGATCAGCTTGCCCTCGCCATCGAGCTGGACGATGCGGACCCGCGCGTAGGGCATCGGAAGGCCGACCGAACCGAGCCGGATCGGCCGCGACCGATAGGCCAGCGTGTGCACGCTCGAAGTCTCGGTCATGCCGTAGACCTCGACGACAGGCAATTTGAGCTTGTCCTGGATCGCAGACCCCACCGCGACCGGGATCGCCGAGCCGCCACCGGCCGCGTATTTCAGGCTGGAGATGTCGGCATTGCCAGGCGGCACCGCGAGCGTTGCGGCGAGTACCGTCGGGACGCTCGACAGCGCCTCCGGCTTGAAGCGCTCGACCAGTTGCCAGATGTTCTTCACCGCATTCGGATTGCGCCATCCGCTCGGCGACAGCACGACCAGCGAACCGCCGGCCGACAGCGTCGTTAGCACCTGCGTCAACGAGCCTCCGACGTGAAACAGCGGCATGCCGAACAGCATGTTGGCGCCCGGCTTCGACTTCAGCAGCAGATTGAGCGCCCAGGCCTGATAGACCTGGTTGGCATGGGTGTGCCGCACCAGCTTTGGCGTGCCGGTGGTGCCGCCGGTGTGGAAATAGGCGGCGATGTCGTTGCCCAGAATCTTGCGCCCGCTGATAAGGCGGTCCGAAGGCTGCTGCTTGATCAGGTCGCTGAAGGCAAAGACTCCCTTCCCCGGGTCACCGCCACCGAACACCTGTATGATCGCCTTGAGATGCTTGAGTTGCGGCCTGATCTGCTCGACTTTCTGCCAGATATCTGTGCCCGGCATCGGCCCGAGCGCCACCAGGACTTTCGTGTTCGCCGCTTCCAGAATCTCCGCGATCTGGTGCGGCTCCAGGAGCGGATTGACGGGATTGGCGATGCCGGCGGCCTCCGCGCCGAACAGCGTTACAAAGGCGTCCGGCACCAGCGGCAGCATGAAGCTGACGACGTCGCCCTTCTCGACGCCAAGCGCGTGAAACATGTTGGCGGCCTGCGTGACGCGCGCGATGAAGTCGCGGTACGTGACCACGACCGGCGTGTCGGCGGGATCGGCATTTTGCAGGAACTGGATCGCTGGCCCGTCGGGATTGCGGTCAGCCCCGAGCCTGATGGCGTCATAGGTGCTGTTGGCCGCGACGCGCTCGGCGTAAGGGACCTGCTCGAAGGCCCGGACCTCTTCGTCAGTCGCCAATTCCGGATAGTCGTTGCCGATGAACCGATCGAGCGCATGGATGCCCGCCATGGAATTCCGTTCTCCCTCAGATGCATGTCCCCACGCCCTGTCTTTTGACTTTTTGGGCCCGCGGGCCTCGACCGATGGCGGCCGAGCACGGGCAGAATGATCGATGATTTGGCGTTCGTCCATGACCTAACGTCGGCGACGATGGGGCTTCGGCAAAGCCTTTGAACCTGTGCGGCCGATCCGGGGACCAAGAACTGGCATCGGACTCACATGCCGGCATGCTTGCCAGCTCCGTTGCCAGCGTCCTGCCGCAAGACTTGAGGTGATCATGACTACGCCCTCGCGGGATTGCGCCACCCGGCTGTTCATCGCGTTCGCCATGACAGCGGCGATCTTGACACCGGCGTTCGCTCTGCCCCGCGCGGCCCACGCCGAGGACGGCCAGATCGACAAGATGCGCGCCAAGATCTCGGCCTTCATCAGCGACAAGATGGAGAAGCTTGGCGGATCGCGCATCGTCTACAAGGTGGACACCGATGGCCTGCGCGAGAGCGTCGTCACCGATTTGCGCGACGACGTCTACAAGACCCTGCGCGAGGGCAAGATCGCCTTCTCCGGTCTTACGATCCGCGACGGCGGCGTCGAGTTGAAGATTGCCGACGTCAAGGGCCGCGAGCAACTCGCACGCAAGCTGGCGTCGGCCGCGGAAGGATTGCCGTCGCATGCACTCGCCGTGACCGACGGCGGCGACGGACTGGTCAGGCTCGCGCCGACCAATGCGGCATCCGCCGCGCGGTTGCACGAACTCGTCGAAGATGCCATCGCCATGATCGAGCAGCGTCTGAAGGAGGCCGGCGTCCAGCTCGCCAGCGTCCAGCCCGATGGGACCGACCGTATCCGAATCTTCCTGCCCGGTGTGATGGAGCCCGAGCGTGTCACCACAGTCTTCGCCCGAAGGGTCAAGGTCGGCTTCCGCCTGATCGACCTCTCGATGCAGCCTGAGCAGGCGCAAGCCGGCACGCCGCCGGCTGGCACGGAAGTCCTGCCCGGCTTCAAGGACAAGAGCCTTTATCTGGTCGCCAAGGACAGCGTGCTCGACGGCGACGACATCAGCTATGCGGGCCCGGGGTTTGCGAACGCCACGAAAGAGCCGATCGCCTCGTTCCGCTTCAACGGCCGCGGCACGCGACGTTTTGCCCACATCACCGAAGAGAATATCGCAAAGCCCTTCGCCATCGTGCTCGACGGCAAGGTGATCTCCGCTCCCGTGATCCGCGAGCCCATCACCGGCGGCTCGGGCCAGATCTCCGGCAATTTCACCCTGGAGGAAGCAAACAGCGTCGCCATGCTGCTGCGCGCCGGTTCGCTGCCCGGGCACCTCGGCCTGGTCGAGCAGCAGGTCGTGCAGCCCGCCGCCAAACCCTAAGGCGGGGATCGCCCACGCCCTCGTCTGGTCCCGCCCGCCCTGTCCGGCGCCGAGGTCCACAACGCCGAGGCTCGTACCCGGTGGGCCCCGAATCGCGGGCGGGCCACGGCCATACACACCGCCAAACAGGCAATTGCCGAAACGCCCGATCAGGCTAAAATTTGCCTCTTGCGGCACGGCGGCCGAAAGCTTCATTCAAGCGGTCGTCGTTCGATTTCGGCTATAGGTGTCGAGAATACGACCGTGACTGAAGGCCTTACGCGGGGATAGTACCATGCCGTCCGGCAGCGCAGACATTTCGTCGATCCTCGACCGCATTCTCGAGGCGGCGACGGATAACCTCAGGATCGCGAAGATCCTGGTCCAGATGGGCCTCGATCCGAACAACGTCACCTATGATTCGATCTTCAATCGGATGCTGGAGATCTTCGTCCAGAACATCACGCTGGCCAATATGTTCGCCGCGGTCGGGGCCGGCTTCTTCGTCGCCACCCTCCTGATGCGGACCATGGTGCCGCTGCGCGTCGCCAACATGATCGGCTGCGCGTTCTTCGCCGTCTTCGGCGCGCTCTCCGCCAACGTCTCGACCTTCCTGCTCTATCTCCTGCTGCTACCCATCAACGCCTTGCGCCTGCGGCAGATGCTCAAACTCGTCAAGAAGGCGCGCCATGCGGCCGAAGGCGACATGTCGATCGAATGGCTCAAGCCGTTCATGACCGAACGCAAATATCGCCGCGGCGACACGCTCTTCAAACTCGGCGATCCAGCCAAGGAGATGCTCCTGACGGTCACCGGCAAGTTCCTGGTCAAGGAGATCAATATCGAGATCATGCCGGGCGCGCTGATGGGTGAGCTCGGCTTCCTCACGCCGGGCAACCGGCGCACTGGAACGATTGAATGCATCGAAGACGGGCAGGTGCTGACGATTACCTATGACCGGTTGCTCGAGATCTACTTCCAGGATCCGCAGTTCGGCTATTACTTCCTGGTGCTGACCAGCCAGCGCCTGCTGCAGAACATCGATCGGTTGCAGAATCAGCTGGCGTCCGAGCGGGCGGCCACCACGAACAGGATTGCGTGATCGAGTGCGCGTCGCCGCTCAGCTCAGCAGCAACGCCATGCCCGGATCACCCTTCTCCATCGCACGCCGATAGCCCGCCCGCGCGCTGATGCGGCCGAGATATTTGGCCACGTTGGGACAGCGCTGGAGGTCATAGGGCTGGAAGTAGCGCATGGTGGTGAGTGAGAACACCGTCATGATGTCGGCGGTCGTGAAGGCGCTGCCCGCAAGATATTCGGCCTCGTGAAGCCTTGCGTCGAGAAGATCGTAGGCCCGATCGAGACGCCCCTTCATCGCGAGCAGGGTCGGATTGTCCTTGGCGAGATCCAGCCGGCTCAGGATCATCATCCGTCCCATGCCGGGTTGCAGGGTGCCATTGGCGAAATGAAGCCAATACAGAAACTGCGCGAAGGCAGGATCAGTGGGACCGAGCACGAGTCGTCCGTTGCCATATTTTGCAACGATGTAGTCGACGACAGCGCCGGATTCCGCGAGCACCAGCTCGCCGTCGGTGATCACAGGCGCCGTACCAGCCGGATGCAGCGCCTTGTACTCGGCCGGAGCCAGCATCGTGACGGGATCGCGCGTATAGCGCTTCAGCTCGTAGGGAATTCCCAGCTCCTCGCACAGCCAGACGATACGCTCGGACTGCGACTTGCCGAGATGATGGACGGTGAGCATGAGGCCTCCTGAAGACATGAAGCAGAACTTGGGATGTGCCACGAGAACGCACAGGTGCGGTTGCGACTACGCCTCGTCCGTCACCATCCGCGCCACGACGCGGTCGCGGCGGATGAAGTAGTGCCACAGGGCGGCGATCACGTGAACCGCGATCAAGGCGAGCAGCACATAGGCAAAGAGGATGTGGCGGTCTTCATAGGCGCCCGCCGCCGCGCGGTCGGGAGCGGTGAATTGCGGCACGTGAAACAGGCCGAAGAAGTTCGAATAATCAGGCGCGTGCGCACCGGAATGTGCCCAGCCGAACATGGTGACGACGATGACGGCGAGGTAGAGCGCGCCATGACTGATATGGGCCGCGACCTTCTGCCAGCGCGAGGTCTCGGCCGGCATGGTCGGCGTCGGGTTGACGAGGCGCCACACCAGGCGCAGCACGGTGAGCAGCAGGATCACATAGCCGATATCGGCGTGGATCGAACGGTAGAAAAAGCGGTCGGGACGCGCCGGGATGTGGTTCATCCACCACCCGAAGCCGATCATGCCGATGATGGTCAGCGCCAGACTCCAGTGCAGCCATCGGGAAATGATGCCCCAGCCGTGACTGGTATTTCTGATCATGTCGGCTCTCCGGAGTTTTGCGGGCCTGCCCCTATCCGCACCGCAGTACGGCAGCTGATACGGGGACCCATGCGGCAATCGCGAAATCGAATCGCTGCAAATTAGCCCTAAGCGCCCCTGCCGCAAAACCGCCCCAAAAACCGAATGGTAACCATGTCGGGCTAGAGTGTTCACGTGACCAAATCCCCGACGATTCTGGTGTTCGATTCCGGCCTTGGCGGGCTCACGGTCCTGCGTGAGGTCGTGGCCGCGCGCTCCGATGCGCATTACGTCTACGTCGCGGACGACGCCTTCTTCCCCTATGGCCACCACAGCGAGGACGCGATCATCGCCCGCGTGGTGCCGCTGATGGGGGAATTGATCGGCACGCACGATCCTGACCTCGTCGTCATCGCCTGCAACACGGCGTCCACCTTGGTCCTATCGCATCTGCGCGCCGCTTATTCCCTGCCCTTCGTCGGCACGGTGCCGGCGATCAAGCCGGCCTGCGCGCAGTCGAGGAGCCGGCGGGTATCGGTGCTCGGCACCAAGGGCACGGTGAAGCGCGAATACACCAAAACGCTGATCCGCGACTTCGCGCAAGGCTGCGAGGTGACGCTGGTCGGCTCGCCCGAGCTGGCGGCGCTGGCTGAAGCAGAGCTCAACGGCTCTCCCGTCAGCGACGACGCCATCCTCGCCGAGCTCGCCCCGTGTTTCGTCGGCGATGCCGGCGACGCAGGCGCACGCACCGACACCGTGGTGCTCGCCTGCACGCATTACCCGCTGCTGCTCGACCGGCTGAGAAAGCTGGCCCCCTGGCCGGTCGACTGGATCGATCCGGCGCCCGCGATCGCCCGCCGCGTCTCGGATCTGCTCGGCCCGCACACCGATGGTATCGCGCAATCCGGCGCCGAGATGATCTTCACCTCGAACCGCGTGCATGGCCTTTCGGCCGTGCTGATGCCGTTCTTCGGCGGCCGCATTCCAGCCTGACCTTGCGCCTCGACGGCGCGCTGCTAGGCTCCGCCGTCGTCGTTTCCTGCAGGTTCTTCCCATGTCGGTCTCCGCAACGCCGCTCAACCGTCTCCGCCAGCTCTGGCGCGAGGGTCGCCCCGCCTTCGGCGCGATCGCGACGATCCCGAGCGTGCAGACCGTGCAGATCATGGCGCGCTCGCTCGACTGGATCATCGTCGATCTCGAGCACGGCCCGATTGGACTGACCGAAGCACATGCGATGATCGCGGCCACCACCGGCACACCGTGCACGCCGCTGGTGCGGATCGCGGCGAACGAGCCATGGCTTGCGAAGGCACCGATGGACATCGGCGCCTTCGGCATCAATTTCCCGATGATCACCAACCGCGCGGAGGCCGAGAAAGCGGTGCGCAGCGTGCGCTATCCGCCGCGCGGCGATCGGCTCTGGGGTCCGTTCCATGCGCCATTCCGCTGGGGCCAGTCGATGCCGGACTACATGGCCAGCGCCGACGACGAAATGATCTGCATGATCACCATCGAGCACGTCGACGCCGTCAACCATATCGACGAGATCATGGCCACGCCCGGCATCGACGTCGCTGTGATCGGCCCCGGCGATCTCGCAACTTCCATCAACAAGCGCGGCCAGATGGACGATCCGGAATTGCTGGAGCTGGTGGCGCGGGCCGAGGCTGGCATCCTCAGAAGCGGCGTGCCGATCGGCGGTGTGGCGCGTACCGCAGACCAGGCCAACGCTCTGGTCGACCGCGGCTACCGCGCGATCGCGCTCGGCTTCGACTGGTCCCTATTCCAGCGCGGCATCATGGCGGCGTTCGAGGGAATCAAGCGCTAGCCATTGAGTCTTGCCGGAGTCTTGCCGGGATCCACGGCGCTGCTAGGGTCGGCCGTTCCAGGGAGGAAAAAACCATGCTCAAAAAGACTTTGCTCGTTCTCGCCTTCACTGCCGTCGCTTTCGCGGCCTACGCCCAGCAGCCCGGCATCAAGCGCACCCCGCTCCAGAAGGTCGAATTTCCGGATGGCTACAACACCATCACCGCCATCGCGGAAGTCCCGGCGGGCGGCGCGGCCGGTCGCCATACCCATCCTGGCATCGAGACCGGCTACGTGCTCGAAGGCGAGCTCAATCTCCTCATCGATGGGCAGCCGGAAAAGACGCTGAAGGCCGGCGATTCCTACCAGATCCCGGCAGGCGTCGTGCATGACGCCAAAGCCCACGGCGATAAGGCTATGAAAGTGCTTGGAGTTTACGTCGTCGACAAGACCAAGCCGCTGGCCTCGCCGGCGCCCTGATGCGGCGAACCGACCGGCCCCACGCGGGTTGGTTCGTGCTAGAGCAGGCGGCGAGCGGGAACCCCGCTCGCTGCGCAAACTTTAATCAGGGGAAACCAAAGAGCGATGCGCGGGACGTCCAAGACCATTTCGCTGCCGCGTCGCCTGATTGTCGACCTCATGCACGCCTCGA
Organism: Bradyrhizobium sp. RT6a; assembly: GCF_040547675.1. Classification (NCBI taxonomy): domain Bacteria; kingdom Pseudomonadati; phylum Pseudomonadota; class Alphaproteobacteria; order Hyphomicrobiales; family Nitrobacteraceae; genus Bradyrhizobium; species Bradyrhizobium sp. RT6a. The sequence goes on along the minus strand of NZ_JBEPQC010000002.1, from coordinate 486,263 downwards.
TGGGCGTGCCCTTCGTGTCCCTGTCCCGTTCGCTCGATATCGGCCGCCTGCTGGAGGCCCGCGCCGGCGCGATGGCGCCAGCCGGCTGGGCGGCCATGTTCGTCAAGGCTTTTGCCCTCGTCGCCAGGGACGAGCCGGTCCTGCGTACCGTCTATGCCAAATGGCCCTGGCCGTCGCTCTACGAGCTGCCGAAGAGCGTGGCGTCGGTGGCCATTGCCCGGGTCGAGGGCGGCGAGGAATGCGTGATCCCACAGCGAATCGTGGCTCCCGAGGCCATGACCCTGGCTGCGGTCGACGCCGAGATCCGGCGCGCCAAGACCGCCCCGATCGACGAAATTCCCATGTTCCGCAAGATCATGCGGGTGACCCGTCTGCCGCTGCCGCTGCGGCGGCTGTCCTGGGCTATCGGGCTGAAATTCGGCCGGCAGCGCGGCAACTGGTTCGGCAGCTTCGCGGTGAGCTCGGTGGCAGCCTATGGCGGCGGCGAGCTTCACCCCATCACGCCCGGCCCCTTCATCGTCAGCTATGGGGTGGTCGGGCCCGACCAGACCATCCATGTCGTGATTCGCTGGGATCACCGGGTGACCGACGCCGCCCCGATCGCCCGGGTCCTGACCCGGCTGGAACAGGTCCTTAACACTGAAATCGCTGCCGAACTGCGTGCGGCCGGGTCGAAGCCGATCCGGGCGGTCGGGACGTGATTCCGGGCCATCCGCATTGACAGCGAGCCCCAAATCCCCCTAAAAGCCGCTTGCTCGCGGGCCGATTTCGGCCCGCGAAGCGTTTCGCGACCCGTGGTCCTGTCCCTTAAGCTTTGGGATCGGACCTGTCAGTGCCGGGCTAGCCCGTCACACAGGAGGGCGCGTTTCCTCAAACCATGTACCTGAAGAGGACGCGATGACTAAGCGCAGTGAGGCGAAGTACAAGCTCGATCGCCGTATGGGCCAGAACATCTGGGGCCGCCCGAAGAGCCCCGTGAACCGCCGCGAATACGGCCCCGGCCAGCACGGCCAGCGCCGCAAGGGCAAGCTCTCCGACTTCGGCGTGCAGCTGCGCGCCAAGCAGAAGCTGAAGGGTTACTACGCCAACATCTCCGAGCGTCAGTTCCACAGCATCTATGTCGAGGCCAGCCGCCTCAAGGGCGATACCGGCGAGAACCTGATCGGCCTGCTCGAGCGCCGTCTCGACGCGGTCGTGTACCGCGCCAAGTTCGTCTCGACGATCTTCGCCGCGCGCCAGTTCATCAACCACGGCCACGTCAAGGTGAACGGCCGCAAGGTCAACATCTCCAGCTATCTGGTCAAGATCGGCGACGTGATCGAGGTCAAGGAAGCCTCCAAGCAGCTCGCCCACGTCCTCGAAGCCAGCCAGCTCTCCGAGCGTGACACCCCCGATTATCTCGAAGTCGACCACGGCAAGATGATCGCGAAATACATTCGCATCCCGCACCTCTCCGACGTGCCGTTCCCGGTGCAGATGGAGCCGCATCTGGTCGTCGAATTCTATTCGCGCTGATAGTTCGGCAGATCAATCGCTCAAAGGCCCCGGTTTTCCGGGGCCTTTTTGTTTGATAGCATGCCTTCGATGTCTCGCACGGCCGACCAGTTCGCCAACACTCTGCCTTCGGCAGCGCCGACTAAAGCGGCGCTTCGAGCATGGGATGCCCTCTCCCGCGACTAGCAGATCTGCCGATATCAGGGGCTGCTCGCTCTGCCTGATTGCAATATCTTTACGGCCGACACGCCAGACGAAATCCTTCTCGCCGCGCGACAGCGCGTCACTCAACGTTCTCGTGGTAGTTCAGGTCCTTGAGAAACGCACGCAATACGTCGCAACGATTCGACTAGATGAAATGACGAGACCAACCATGCTCTACACCCCTCCCCCGATCGACCCCAAAGCGCCGCCGGTGCGCATCAATCTGCTCTCGGACACGCAGACAAAGCCGACACCTGCGATGCGCGAGGCGATGGCGCGGGCGGAGGTCGGCGACGAGCAGGTCGGCGACGATCCGACCGTGAACGCCCTGTGCGAGCGCGTCGCCGAGTTGCTCGGCAAGGAAGCCGCCGTGTACATGCCGTCGGGCACGATGTGCAACGTCACCGCGACGCTGGTGCATTGCCGTCCCGGGGACGAGATCCTCGCGCACGAGAGCGCCCACATTATCGCGCGCGAAGGCGGCGCGCATGCCGCGATCGGCGGCTTCCAGGTCACGCAGCTGAAGGGACCCGACGGCCAGTTCACGCCGGAGACGTTCCGCAAAGCGCTGCATCCACGCACCCGCTATCAGCCGCCGCAGACGGTGGTCAGCGTCGAGCAGACCGCCAATATCGGCGGCGGCACGATCTGGAAGAAAGCCGCGCTCGACGAGATCGTCGCGATCGCGAAACAACATGGCCTCGTCACTCACATGGACGGCGCGCGCCTGCTCAACGCCACTGTCGCGAGCGGCATCTCCCCGCGTGACATGACCGGGGGGTGGGATTCGGCCTGGATCGACTTCTCGAAAGGCTTGGGCGCGCCGATCGGCGGCGTGCTGGCGGGCTCGCGCGCCTTCATCGATGCGGTCTGGCAGTGGAAGCAGCGGCTCGGCGGCTCGATGCGGCAGGCCGGAATTTGCGCGGCGGCCTGCATCTACGCGCTCGACCATCACGTCGACCGGCTCGCCGACGATCACGCCAACGCGCGCGCGCTCGCCCGCGGTCTGTCGCAGATCCCTCGCGTCGAGGTGCAGGAGCCCGAGACCAACCTGGTGTTCTTCAAGCCCGATGGAGCCGGCATTCCCGGCGACAAGATGGTCGCGGCACTGCGCCAGCGCGGCGTGACGCTTGCGATGATGGACGGCCGCATTCGCGCCTGCACGCATCTCGACGTCAATGCGAGCCAGATCGAGGAGACGATCGGCTACGTGCGCGACATCGTGCGCGGAGCGTAAGTCCTGTAGCCCCGTAGCCCGGATGGAGCGCAGCGAAATCCGGGGCGACATCGGCAGCGGTCCCGGATTGCGCTTCGCTCCATCCGGGCTACCACAGCGGGGCTAGACGAAAAGGCTACCGCCCCATCGCCTGGTAGATCAGCGTCTTCAGCGCCAATTGAATCCGGCCGCGCTGCGTCGGGGTCTGCACCATGAAGATCCCGAACAGATCGTCCTCGGGATCGATGAAGAAGAACGTACCGCCAACGCCGTCCCAGCGATATTCGCCGAGCGGCCACGCCGTTCCAGGGGGAACCGAGGTGCGCACGGCGAAGCCAAGACCGAAGCCGGAAGATCCGCCCGGATAATAGTTCTGGTCGCGCGCGATCTTCGTCTCCGACCCGATATGATCCGAGGCCATCAGCGCTATGGTCTCTGGCTTGAGATAGCGCCGGCCCTCAAACGTGCCGCCGTTGAGCAGCATCTGGGCGAAGCGGGCGTAGTCGCCGACGGTACCGACCATGCCGCCGCCGCCCGATTCCCATGTCGCCGGCCGCCTGATGTCGCGGAGCTGCGTCGTCGGATTGATGTAGCGATCCTCCGGCATTGGCTCGGCGATGCGCGGGAATTTGGCGGGATCGGCGACGAAGAAAGCCGTCTCGGTCATGCCGAGCGGATCGAGCAGCCGCTCCTTCTCGAACTGCAGCAGCGTCTTTCCCGTGATGATTTCGACGATGCGGCCGAGCACGTCGGTGGAATAGCCGTAGTCCCACACCGTGCCGGGCTGCTCGACCAGCGGCAGCGTGGCGATCTTGGCGACGAATTCGGCGTTGGTCAGATTGCTGTTGAAGAGATTGGCGTCCGCATAGAGCTCGCGCACCATACCGCCGCCGTAATAGCCGTAAGGCAGCCCTGAGGTGTGGCGCAGCAGATCCTTGATCGTGATTGGTCGCTCCAGCGGCTCCAGCGCCAGGGCGACTTTGCCGTCCTCGGCCTTTTTCTCGATACCGACCTTCATGCCGGAAAAGGCCGGAATGTATTTCGAGGCGGGATCGTCGAGCGAAAGCCTGCCCTCCTCGACCAGCATCATCGCCATCACGGAGGTGATCGGCTTCGACATCGAGTAGAGGCGGAAGATCGTGTCTGCGACGCTCATCGAGAGTTCGGTCGCGACGTCGCGGACGCCGAAATTCTGGTAATACACCGGCTTGCCGTGCTGCTGAAGCAGCAGGATGGCGCCGGGGATCTTGCCGGTGGCGACCTCGTTGCGGATGTAGTCCGAAACCTTCGCCAGCCCCGCGGGCGAGAGCGTGCGAACCTCAGGTCTCTCCGAGCCTGCCTTTGCAACGATGCCGCCGGCGAGAAGGACGAGCGCCGCGATCAATGCGCGGCGCCCGACCATGTCAATTCTCCATCGCTTCATAAACCAGCTGCTTCAATGTTCGCTGCACGCGCTGGCGCTCGGTCGGGGTCTGCTCCAGCAGCACGAAGAACATGTCCTGCTTGGGGTCGATCACGAAATAGCAGCCGGAGGCGCCGTCCCATTTCAATTCGCCGAGATCGCCGGGCGGCGGCGGTTTTGCGTTGCCGGGATCGGTGCGGACCGCAAGTCCGAGACCGAAGCCGAAACCATCGCCGGGGAAGTAGAAATAATCGCGATCGACACCCGACTTGGGTCCGATCTGGTCGGTCGCCATCAGCTTGAACGTCTCGGGCTTGAGAATCGTCTTGCCGTCGAGGCTGCCGCCGTTGAGCAGCATCTGCGTAAAGCGCTCATAATCCGCCATGGTCGTAACCATACCGCCGCTGGCAAACTGGATTTTCTTGGCGACCGTCGGATCGTTGATCCGTCCGACCCGGAAATCGCTGTCGTTCGGCACCGGCTGCGCCAGCAGCTTCTGCTTCTCGGGATCGGTGACGAAGAAGCCGGTGTCGACCATGCCGAGCGGATCGAGCAGCTTCTCCCGTTCGATCTCGATGAGCGGCTTGCCGGCCGCGACTTCCATGACCCGGGCCAGGATATCGGTGGAATGGCCATATTGCCACAGCGCGCCCGGCTGGTTGTGCAGCGGCAGTTTTGCGATGCGCTCGGCGAACTCCGCGAGGTCGAAATCGCCGGCATAGATGTTGGCCTCGCGATAGGCCTTGCGGACCAGACTGTCGCTGTAGAAGCCGTAGGTGACGCCCGAGGTGTGCGTCATCAAATCGTGCACCGTCATCGGCCGGTTCGGCGGCACGAGCTCGAGCGATTTGGTGCCGTCCTCTGCCTTCTTCTCGACGCCGACTTTCACGTTGGCGAAGGACGGAATGTATTTCGAGACGGGATCGTCGAGCTTGATCGTACCTTCCTCGATCAACTTCACTGCGACCACGGAAGTGATCGCCTTGCTCATCGAGAACAGGCGGAAGATCGTCTTATCGGTGATCGGCGCCTTGCTGACCACGTCCTGCACGCCGAAGACTTCGTGGTAGACCGGCTTGCCATGTTGCTTGATGAGCACGTTTGCGCCAGCGATCTTGCCGGTCGCGACTTCGTTCTTGAAGAACTCGGTGATCCTGGCGAGCTTGTCCTTGTTGAAATGCGCGCCGGCCGGAATCTCGTAGGTGCCCTCCGCCCGCGCGAACGACATTGCACTCAACGACACAAGCGCGGCGCAGACCAGCGCACGCAGTCCAGACTGTGAAATCATATCCCCTCCCCGGAACATGGCCCGGCGGAGTGTACTGACCACGTCAGTCGGCACAAGGGCTGCTGTGCCGCGCCAAAGCGTCCGCGTGCAGAACCGCGCTCTTTTCCGAGAAACAACAAAATATGACCTCGACCACCAGCGGCGCGGCCGGCAGGGCTTCAATGGCCGCATGGACCGCAATCGTCGCGGCCTGGTCGGCGGGAAAGCCGTAAACCCCGGTCGAAATCGCGGAGAACGCCACGGAGGTCAGCTGATTAGCCTCACAGAGCTCAAGCGCACGGCGATAGCAGGAGCGCAGCGCCTCAGCCTCACCACGAGTGCCGCCGTGCCAGACCGGACCGACCGCATGGATCACATGACGCGCAGGGAGAAGGTAGCCCGGCGTGATCTTGGCATCGCCGGTCGGGCATCCTCCAAGCTTCCGGCACTCGGCTAGAAGCTCGGGACCGGCAGCGTCATGGATCGCACCATCGACGCCGCCCCCACCCAGGAGCGACGTGTTGGCCGCGTTGACGATGGCGTCAACGCTCAGCGTGGTGATGTCAGCAACGATGACCTTGAGCTCCGCGCCTCCGATTCGGCGCGTCAGCTCGGTCACGTATCAGGCCGCGACAGCGACGCCCTTTTCGGAGAAGAGCTGCTGCAACTCACCGGCCTGGAACATCTCGCGGACAATGTCGCAGCCGCCGACGAACTCGCCCTTCACATAGAGCTGCGGAATGGTCGGCCAGTTCGAAAAGTCCTTGATGCCGTTGCGCAGTTCGGCGGATTCGAGAACGTTGAGGCCCTTATAACCGACGCCGATGTGGTCGAGGATCTGGACGACCTGGCCGGAGAACCCGCACTGCGGAAATTGCGGCGTACCCTTCATGAACAGAACCACGTCGTTCGACTTCACTTCGTTAGCGATGAATTCCTCGATGCTCATATCCGTGTCCTTATGGGGCGGAGCCCACTCCAATTGCTTCGGGCTGGCGCAGCCGATTTAACCCGATCCCTCCCCATATATGTAGCCCAAACCGTTGTGCATCCAAAGTAAAATGGCGGCGAGCGGCCCCTGGGCGGACCGCTCTCGGCAGCAGCGGCCCATTGCATGATGGCACGAATATCATCGCCGGGGAGGACTTTCATACCGTCACGGAGCCCCTATCTAGGACGAACCCGGCGTTTTGGAACCCGACAACGCCAACAACGTTCTCTTGTCCTGTCTGGAGAAAAACGTGACGAAACAAGGCTCCGCTACGGCCCCCGCCCCGTCACCGTCGGCCGATTTGGGCGGCCTTGCCCAGAGGCTGGAAGACGCGTTTCTCGCCGTCCGCGACGAGACCGAGCGCCGGGCCGCGCCGCTGTCGCCGGAGGACCAGCAGATCCAGTCCATGCCGGACGCGAGCCCGACGAAATGGCACCGGGCGCACACCACCTGGTTCTGGGAGCAGTTCGTGCTCGGCGAGCACTGTGCGGGCTACCAGCCCTTTCATCCCGACTTCGCCTTCCTGTTCAATTCCTATTACGTCAGCGCCGGCCCGCGCCATTCCCGCAATCACCGCGGCGATATCACCCGTCCGAGCGCCGATCAGGTCGGCGCCTATCGAAAACATGTCGACGCTGCCGTCGTGAAATTCTTCGGCGACGCCGGCGAGGATAAGCTTCGCGAGATCGCGCCACTGGTCGAGGTCGGCCTCAACCATGAGCAGCAGCATCAGGAATTGATGGTCACCGACATCCTGCACGCCTTCGCGCAGAATCCGATCCCACCGGCCTATGATCCGGACTGGCGCTTCCCGACTGCGACGACGGCCGGCGACGATTGGCTGACGCTGAACGAAGGCATCCACACCGTCGGTCATGTCGACGACAGTTTTCATTTCGACAACGAGAAGCCGGCCCATCGTGCCCTCGTCGGCCCGGTCAAGCTCGCACGCAATCTCGTCACCAATGGCGAATGGCTCGCCTTCATGCGCGACGGCGGCTACCGGACCGCAACGCTGTGGCTGATGGACGGTTTTGCGGCCGTCAATAACGAGGGCTGGGACGCCCCCGGCCATTGGCGCGAAATCGACGGCCAATGGCATGTGATGACGCTGGCCGGCCTCAAGCCGGTCGATCCCGACGCGCCGGTCTGCCACGTCAGCTATTACGAGGCCGACGCCTTCGCGCGCTGGGCGGGAAAACATCTGCCGACCGAGATGGAGTGGGAGGTCGCGGCTCGCGCCGGCCAGCTCAACGATGCCTTCGGCATCGTCTGGCAGTGGACCCGCAGCTCGTATTCGCCCTACCCCGGCTATCGCGCCATCGAAGGCGCCCTCGGCGAATACAATGGCAAGTTCATGGTCAACCAGCTGGTGCTGCGCGGCTCTTCGCTTGCGACCCCGGAGGGGCACAGCCGTATCACCTATCGCAACTTCTTTTATCCGCACCACCGCTGGCAGTTCACGGGACTGCGGCTCGCCGACTACGAGTAAAATTCTCATCCGACGACAAATGCGCGCCGGACAGCGCGTTCAGGAGAGTATCATGAATGTGCACGCCAGCGCTTTGGCCGAAGCCCATCTTCCCGACGAACAAACCACCGCCTTTGCCCGCGAGGCCATCGGGGACCTCTCGCAGCAGCCGAAAAAGCTGTCGCCGAAATATTTCTACGATGCGGCCGGATCGGAATTGTTCGAAGCGATCACACGGCTGCCGGAATATTACCCGACGCGCACGGAGCTTGCGATCCTGAAGGAGCGCGGCAGCGAGATCGCGAAAATCATCCCGGAGCACGCGGCCCTGGTCGAATTCGGCGCGGGCGCGACCACAAAGGTCCGGCTGCTGCTCAACCACTGCAAGTTCGCGGCCTATGTGCCCGTCGACATCTCCGGCGACTTCCTGACGGCGCAGGCAAACGGCCTGAAGCGGGATTTTCCGTCACTCGGCATCTACCCGGTGGCGGCCGACTTCACCACGCCGTTCGAGCTGCCCAAGGCGGTGGCGACCATGCCCAAGGTCGGGTTCTTCCCGGGCTCGACGATCGGCAATTTCGAACCGCATGAAGCGCAGGCCTTCCTGAAGAGCGCGCGCGCTATTCTGGGCCGGGGCGCGCAGATGATCATCGGCGCCGACCTCGAGAAGGAGGAGCGCCTGCTCCACGATGCCTATAACGACGCGGCCGGCGTCACCGCGCGCTTCAACCTCAATGTGCTGGTGCGGATCAACCGCGAGCTCGGCGGCAATTTCGACCTCTCCGCCTTCACCCACCGCGCGATCTACAATCGCGAGCGGCACCGCATCGAGATGCACCTGATCAGCAAGAGGAGCCAGACCGTGCGCCTGCTCGGCACCAGCTTCTCGTTCCGCGCGGGCGAGAGCATCCACACCGAGAACAGCTACAAATACAGCCTCGACCGGTTCGCGACGCTGGCGCAAGGCGCCGGCTGGAAAGTGCGCGAGAGCTGGACGGATGCTGCGAAGATGTTCTCGGTGCACGCGCTGGAGGCGGCGGAGTAAAGGCTCCGGGCCAATTGACGCCGGCTCAATGCTCTTCGGCTTCTCCCGGCGTCGATCCCAGCGAGACCGACTCCCATACCGCGACAACGATCATGATCACTGTCGCGGCGACCGAGAGCCATAGCGGCGAGAGCTCCGCGGCGAACCACGACAGCACCAGGAGCAGGATGATGCCAATCCCGTGCGAGAGCTGGAGGAAGCCGCGGATCGCGTGCTTGAAGAGGATGGTGCCGACCAGGAACAGCAAGGGACCGCCGATCGTGCTCACGATGATCCTGATATCGGAATGCCCGACCGGATGTTTCAGCACCAGCTCATCGGAGACCGCGGTCAGGATGATGCCGGCGACAATCGGCATGTGCAGATAGGTATAGGCGAGCCGCGCCAACCGGCCGGATTCAGCGGATTTCGAGATGCGCTCGGCGCCGGCCTCGGCGCCTTTGTGGAAATACACCCACCACATCGCGATGCTGCCGACCAGCGCGGAGACGAAGGCCAAAATGTTGTCCGCGGTCCAGTCCAACTCGGCAAAGGTCGCGCCGTTGACGACGACGGCCTCGCCAAGCGCGATGATGACGAAGAGCGAGCAGCGCTCGGCCATGTGGCCGCCTTCGACCGCCCAAGCCTCGACCGACGAGAAGCCCAGCTTCGGGACCCAGAAGCGCACCGCCGGCGAGACATATTCGATCGACAACGCCCCGATCCAGAACCATAGCCGCGCCTCGTCATGGGCGAGGCCGCCGAGGATCCAGAAGATCGCGGAGACCGAGAGCCACGTCAGGATGCGGATCGCATTGTGCCGGACCGGCATTCGATGCCGCGGCGTTGCAAACATCCAGAAGGCGGTGCGCCCGACCTGCATCGTTGCGTAGGCGATCGCAAACCACAGGCCCCGGCCCTCGAACGCGGTCGGGATCGTCGTCGACAGCACGAGGCCGCCCAGCATCATCAGGAAGAGCAGGATCCGGACCGGCGTCAGCTCGGGATCGAGCCAGTTGGTGACCCAGGCGGTGTAGACCCACACCCACCATACCGCGAGAAACAGCACCGCGACGTGCACCGCACCGAGCGGCGTGAAATGGTGCAGCAGCGTGTGCGAGACCTGCGTGATCGCGAAAACGAAGACCAGGTCGAAGAACAGCTCGGCATTGGTGACGCGGCTGTGCTGGTTCGGCAGGATGACGCGAAACATCGCGCCGCGCGGATTGTCCGCAGCCATCGTCATCCCCCCGTCACGATCAGATCAAGCGCTCGGGACCCCGGTTTGCAGCGCCAGCGCATGCAGCACGCCACCCATCTGGCCGCGCAGGGACTGATAGACGATCTGGTGCTGCTGGACGCGGGACTTGCCGCGGAAGGATTCCGAGATCACGGTCGCGGCATAGTGATCGCCGTCCCCGGCGAGGTCACGGATGGTCACCTCGGCATCGGGGATCGCCGCCTTGATCATCGCCTCGATATCGTGGGCGTCCATTGGCATTCGGGTCGTGCTCCTGTCTCGGCTGCAATCAGCCTTGTCGTCGAATCGCTGCCGGGGGGTCGCGGATCTGCAAAGCCAAACTCGCCGGCGGGGCCAAACTTAGCGTGAACGGCCTTCTACGTCACGCCTTGAGGCACTATATCCGTGATCCCATTGCGATAAAGCCACGACAAAGTGCCGCGCGCGGCAGACTGATCGAAAAGGCATGAAATCATGAAGCTTCCAGGGCCCGACCACCCCATCACCATCACCCCAAATCCCCGACGCGTCCGCGTCACGGCCGGCGATATCGTGATCGCCGAGACCACCAAGGCGCTGACGCTGAAAGAGGCGAAATATCCGGCGGTACAATATGTGCCGCGACAGGACGCCAACATGGCGCTGCTGGAGCGCACCGACCGGGTCACCCATTGCCCTTACAAGGGCGACGCCAGCTATTACAGCGTCAAGGCCGACGGCAAGACGCTGGACAACGCGATCTGGACCTATGAGGCGCCCTTCCCCGCCATGACCGAGATTTCCGGTCATCTCGCCTTCTATCCGGATAAGGTGAAGATCGAGGAAGTGGGGTAGCCGCTGAGAGTTCGTCATGCCCGGGCTTGTCCCGCCTGCGCGGCCGAAGCCGCTTCGGCGAGGCGAAGGCCCGGGCATCCACGTTCTTGGTCAGGCGCGGATGGCCTGGATGGCCGGGACGAGCCCGGCCATGACGGCAGCGATGGCTGACGCGAGCCCCGCTACGCCCTGAAGATCGTGAGCCCCAGGATCAGCAGCACCAGGAAAATCGCGACGAACACATAGAACAGGAAGCGGGCGATGTCGGCGGAGGCGGCTGAGATGCCGGTGAAGCCGAGCACGCCGGCCACGATCGAGACCAGTAAGAAGATCAGCGCCCATTTCAGGATCGTCATCGCCAGCTCCGAAATTGTACCGCCTTGCCACGGCCTCAAGCCCTTTTGGCGAACGCTAACTTCGTCGCAGGGAACTGGTTCCTAGGGTGTCGGGACCTGCAGACGTGTCAAACGACCCTTGCTGAATCCGGTTCCCGGCGGCAAAGTCCGGCCGGGATAGAAGCGCGACCGGGGCGGCCACGATGACGATGTCACATTCAGCGACGATCGGGGCAGAGGCGCACGCGGCGCCGAAGGCCAAGGCGCGCAATCTGTCGCTCGATCGTGCCCGCACCTTCCTCACGCTGGTGGTGCTGCTGCACCACGCCGTCATTCCCTACACCTATTTCGGGCACACCGATCCGGCCTTCTGGGCCGGTTTCGACATCGTCGTGCTGGCCACCGACAGCTTCTTCATGGCGATGTTCTTCTTCCTGTCAGGACTGTTCACCTGGCCGGGCATCGCGCGCAAGGCGCCGTCAGTCTTTCTCCGTGACCGCCTGTTGCGGCTCGGGCTGCCGTTCGCGATCGCGGCGCTCACGGTCATCCCGCTCGCCTATTACGCGATCGCGCTGCGGCACGATCCGGGCCTGGGCTTCACGGCGTTCTGGTGGAAGACGATCTCGGTTGGCCCGTGGCCGAGCGGCCCGATCTGGTTCGTGTGGGTGCTGCTGGCATTCGACCTGACCGCGAGCCTGCTCTACCGGGTCTCCGCGCATCTGGTCGATCCCGGCAACCGCGTCTCGCTGCGCGGATTCGACCAGCCGGCCGTATTCTGGCTGCTGCTCGTGGTCGTCGCGACAATCGCCTACGTGCCGGCGCTGCTCTATTTCGGCGGCAGCAAATGGTTCGAGTTCGGGCCGTTTTCGGTGCAGGCGAGCCGCGTCCTGCTCTACTTCGCCTATTTCTTCATCGGCGTCAGTGTTGGAGCTGCGAATTTCGATCGCGGTATCCTCAGCGCCGGCGGCCAGTTGCCGAAACAGCGCTGGCTGTGGGTGCTCGCCACGCTGATCCCCTACTGCCTGATGTGGGGCATGATCTACATCAAGCGCGAAGTTCTGGGCAATCCAGACCCGCAGCCGCACTGGTACCAGGCGATCTACGGCATGTTCTTCGTGCTGTTTTCGGCCGGAATCCTGCTCGCGATCCTCGCCTTCTTCCTGCACCAGAAGTCGCCGGGCCCGAACCTGCTCGACCGCATGCAGGCGGATGCCTACGGCATCTTCCTGGTGCACTACCCGATCGCGTTGTGGATCCAGTACGCGCTGTTCGATTACAGCTGGCCTGCGATCGTGAAAGCCACGATCGGCTTCGTGCTCACGGTGATCCTGAGCTGGGGACTGACTGCGGCCCTGCGGAAAATTCCGGGGGCCTCGCACGTGTTGTGAGGCCGAGCTCTTTCCATTGTCATTGCGAGGAGCTCTTGCGACGAAGCAATCTAGACTGCTTCGGCCGTGAGACTCTGGATTGCTTCGCTGCGCTCGCAATGACGGAGTCTGCGGACGCGCCCTACGCCGCCTTGCCGCCCATAAACTCCGGCAGCCAGCGCTCGAACGAGGTTCGCAGCGCCTCGATCATTACCGGCGCTTCGCCCGCGATCGCGACGGCGTCGCCGCCAGTGGTGCCGATCCGCACACAGGGCACCTCGCAGCCGCGCATCTTCGCGAGCACGCGGCCGGCCTCGGTCTCAGGCACAGTGACGAGATAGCGCGCCTGGTCCTCGCCGAACCAATAGGCCTGCGGCACCAGCGCGGTCGGCGCCGCGAGCAGTTTTGCGCCGATGCCGCTCGCCATCGCCATCTCGGCAAGCGCGATCAGCAGGCCGCCGTCGGAGAGATCGTGCACGGCGGTCGCGGTGCCCGCATGGATCATGCCGCGCACGCAGTCTCCGTTGCGCTTCTCCGCCGCGAGGTCGACCGGCGGGGGCGCACCCTCCTCGCGACCGCAGATGTCGCGCAGATAGACCGACTGGCCGAGCCAGCCGTGAGTCTCGCCGATCAGGAGGATCGCCTCGCCCTCAGCCTTGAAGGCGAGCGAGGCTGACTTGGTGAAATCGTCGAGCAGGCCGACGCCGCCGATCGAGGGCGTCGGCAGGATCGCGCGGCCGTTGGTCTCGTTGTAGAGCGAGACGTTGCCGGACACGACCGGGAAGTCGAGCGTGCGGCAGGCTTCCGAGATGCCCTTCAGGCAGCCGACGAACTGGCCCATGATCTCGGGCCGTTCAGGATTGCCGAAATTGAGATTGTCGGTGATCGCAAGCGGCTTGCCGCCGACCGCGGTGATGTTGCGCCAGGCTTCCGCCACGGCCTGCATGCCGCCCTGATAGGGATCGGCCTCGCAATAGCGCGGCGTCACGTCGACGGTCAGCGCCAGGCCCTTCGGGCCGTCCTGCACGCGCACCACAGCGGCATCGCCGCCGGGGCGCTGCATGGTGTTGCCGAGAATGACGTGGTCGTACTGCTCCCAGACCCAGCGCTTGCTGCACATATCGGGCGTGCCGATCAGCTTTTCGAGCGCGGCACCGAGCCCCATCGGCGCCGCCACCTCGCGCGCATGCACGACCGGCAAAGCGGCGGAGGGAACATGCGGGCGGTCATAGAGCGGCGCCTCGTCGCCGAGCTCCTTGATCGGCAAATCGGCCATGACGTCACCGCCATGCTTGACCACAAAGCGCTTGCTCGGCGTGGTGTAGCCGACCACGGCGAAATCGAGGCCCCACTTCTTGAAGATCGCCTCGGCCTCTTTCTCCTTCTCGGGCTTGAGCACCATGAGCATGCGCTCCTGGCTCTCCGAGAGCATCATCTCGTAGGCGCTCATGCCGATCTCGCGGGTCGGCACCGCATCGAGATCGAGATCGACGCCGAGGTCGCCCTTGGCGCCCATCTCGACCGCCGAACAGGTCAGCCCCGCCGCGCCCATGTCCTGGATCGCGATGACGCAGCCCTTCTCCATGATCTCGAGACAGGCCTCCAACAGCAGCTTCTCGGCGAAGGGATCGCCGACCTGGACGGTCGGACGCTTCTCTTCGGACTTGTCGTCGAACTCGGCCGAGGCCATCGACGCGCCGTGGATGCCGTCGCGCCCGGTCTTGGAGCCGAGATAGACGATCGGCATGTTCACGCCGGAGGCGGCCGCATAGAATATCTTGTCGGTATCGGCGAGGCCGACCGCCATAGCGTTGACGAGGATGTTGCCGTCATAGCGGGTGTGGAAGCGGACCTGGCCGCCGACCGTCGGCACGCCGAAGGAGTTGCCATAGCCGCCGACGCCGGCGACGACACCCGAGACGAGGTGCCGCGTCCTGGCATGCTCGGGCGAGCCGAAGCTCAGCGCGTTGAGACAGGCGATCGGCCGCGCGCCCATCGTGAAGACGTCGCGCAAGATGCCGCCGACGCCGGTGGTCGCACCCTGGTACGGCTCGATGTAGCTTGGGTGGTTGTGGCTCTCCATCTTGAAGACCACGGCCTGGCCGTCGCCGATGTCGATCACGCCGGCATTCTCGCCCGGGCCCTGGATCACCCAGGGCGCCTTGGTCGGGAGGCCCTTCAGATGGAGGCGCGAGGATTTGTACGAGCAGTGCTCGTTCCACATCGCCGAGAAGATGCCGAGTTCGGTGAAGGTCGGCTCCCGCCCGATCAGCTTCAGGATGCGCTCATATTCATCGGGCTTGAGCCCGTGGGCGGCAATCAGCTCGGGGGTGATCTTGGGTTCGTTCTTCATGGATTCGAGGCTTTCGACGGCGGTTGGCCGTTCTTAGGAAGATCGGACGGGTTGGAAAAGCCCTTTATGGCGCATTTTCCCGCTGTCCCACGTTTTGCGGCCGGGGGCTGCGGGAACAGGAATTGCACAGCGCGGACAGATCGGATTTAAGGGCAAAAGACCCGCAATTGAAGGCCCATTTCCTTGCATGAATTGACCAAAGCGCCCCCGCCTCGCCGCCCCGACCTCCACGTCGCCACCGATGGGGAATTCCAGGGCTGGCGGACCTGGATTCGCGACAGTTTTGAGAGCCATATCGGCCCGTTCTGGCACAAGATCGAGGACGACGGTAGCGTCCGCTCGGCGTTCCGGGTCGAGAAGAAGCACCTCAACGGCTCCGGAAACGTCCATGGCGGCTGCTTCATGGCATTTTCCGACTATTGCCTGTTCGCGATCGCGACTCACGAGCTGGATGGACCAGCCGTGACCACGAATTTCGCCTGCGACTTCCTCGACGCGGCACGCGAGGGCGAGCTGATCGAGTGTGTCGGCGAAGTTTCCCGCGCCGGCGGCTCGCTGATCTTCCTGCGCGGCAAGCTGACGTCAGGCGGGCGGCCCCTTTTCACCTTCTCCGGCACGATCAAGCGGGTGAAGCGGAAGCCGGCACTGCAGCCAAACGCATAGCTCGCCGCCTTCCCTTTTGGCGCCCCCTCGCCCAGACTTGTGTCCAGCGCTGTCGCGCCGGGGAGCAACATCAAGGTGCCGCAGAGCACACCGCCGACGGCTCGCGCCACTGCCTCGCAATTGCCGTCCATGCCCGCCGCCGGCGCGCGCAACTGGCGCGACTATGCGCTGCTCGTCGCGCTCGCCTGCTGCTGGAGCTCAACCTATCCGCTGGCCAAGCTCGCGCTGGACACGATCCCGCCCATCACCTTCATCTCAGCGCGGTCGCTGATCGCGGCCGCGTTCCTGTTCGCGATCCTGTGGATGCGCGGCGTCAGGATCCCGACCGACGGGAAGGCCTGGAAGCTGTTCGCAACCCAGCAATTGATCAACTCGACCTTTCCGTTCCTGATCATCACCTGGTCGCAGCAATATGTGCCGGCGTCGAACACGGTGGTGTTGGCTTCGACCACGCCGATCTTCGCCTTTCTGATCACCTCGCTGATCACGCGTCACGAGCCGGCAACGCTGCTGAAGCTCGCGGGCGCGCTCCTCGGCCTTGCCGGCACCATCGTCATCGTGGGCCTGGATGCGCTGCGCGGCTTCGGCAGCGAAATCGTGGCCGAGATCGCCATCCTGCTCGCCACCATCTCGTTCGCCTGCGCCACGATCTTCGGCCTGCGGCTGTCCGAATACGACCCGATGGTGGTGGCGGCCGGCTCACTCCTGTTCGGCGGCCTCGTGCTGCTGCCGCCCTCGCTGATCATCGACCAGCCCTGGACGCTGCACCCGACGCCGACCGCGATCACAGCCACCATCGTCAGGGCATCGTCTCCAGCGCCCTGGGGCTCATGCTGTTCTACATGTGCCTGGGACGGCTCGGCACGCTGACGACGAATGCGCAGGGCTATCTGCGCATTCCGATCGGCGTGGGCCTCTCCGTGCTGCTGCTCGGCGAGAGCGTGCCCTCGAACCTGGCGCTGGGACTGCTGCTGGTCATGGCGGGCGTCGCCGCGATGACGGTGCCGGCGGAGCGGCTGAAGAGGCGCTAGCTATGGCTTGGCGTCGTCCGCCAGCATCTTGCGGTACTTCTCGACGTCGCGCGTCACGAGCTTCTGGAGCACCTCGGGCGTGTGCTCGTCGGCATCGGGGGCCACGGTCGAGAGGTCGGCAAAGCGCTTCTTCACCGCGTCGGTTTCGACCGCCGTGCGTGCAGCTGCATTCAGCTTGGCGATGATTGCCGGAGGCGTGCCCTTGGGCGCGAACAGGCCGTTCCAGCCCTGCGCTTCGAATTCGGGCAGTCCGGCTTCGGCTGACGTCGGCAGGTCGGGCACTGTGGCGAGCCGGACGGTCGAGCCGACCACGAGCCCGCGCGCCAGCTTCTCGTTGATCGACTGCGAGACCGAGGCTGCCGCATCGCAGACGCCGTCGATCTGGCCGCCGATCGCATCGGTGAGCGCGGGCGCGGCGCCGCGATAGCCGACCAGCGTCGCGTCGATGCCGGCGGCCGTGATGAAGCTCTTGCAGATAAGGTAATTCGAAGAGCCGACGCCGGCATGGCCGAGATTGATCTTGCCCGGGTTGGCCTTGGCGTAGGCGATGAACTCTTTCAGGTCCTTTGCCGGAAAATCCTTGCGCACGGCGATGATGCCGAACGTCTTCGCCACCATGGCGATCGGCACGAAGGAGTCCGGCGTGAACGGCAGTTTTGGATAGATCGTATAGGTCGCGGCGTTGGTGCCTGCATTGCCGATTGCAATGGTGTAGCCGTCAGGCTCGGCACGGGAGGCGCGCGCCAGTGCGGTCGAGCCGCCGGCCCCGGCGACGTTCTCGATCACGATGGTTTGGCCGAGCGCGATGCCCATCTGCTCGGCAACCGTGCGCGCGATCACGTCGGACGTACCGCCAGCCGCGAACGGAACGATCATCGTGACGGGACGCTTGGGAAAATCCTGCGCGAACGCGGCCGTCGCGAGCGTAACGACGGCGACAGCGGCCGACAGCCGCTTCAGCACGAACCTAATCACGCGGCCTTTTCCAGATGCGCGGTGAGACCGGCGAACAGGCCGCGGCCGTCGGTGCAGCCCATAATGTCTTCGACGTGGTTTTCCGGATGCGGCATCATGCCGAGCACGTTGCCCTTGTCGTTGACGATGCCGGCGATGGATTGCGCGGCGCCATTGATGTTGCTGATATCGTCGATCGCGCCGTCGGCCGAGCAATAGCGGTACAGCACGCGACCGTCCCCCTCGAGCCGCTTGATGGTCTCCGCGTCCGCCGCATAATTGCCCTCGCCATGCGCGATGGGCACGCGGATCACCTGCCCTGCATTGTAGCCGCGCGTGAACGGCGTGTCGGAGCGCTCGACGCGGAGATGCACGTCGTGGCAGATGAATTTCAGCCGCGCATTGCGCATCAGGACGCCGGGCAAGAGGCCGGACTCGCACAGGATCTGAAAGCCGTTGCAGACGCCCAGCACGAGGCCGCCCTTGGCCGCATAGTCGCGCACTGCGTCCATCACCGGCGCCCGCGCCGCAATCGCGCCGCAGCGCAGATAATCGCCATAGGAGAACCCACCGGGCACCACCACGAGGTCGGTGCCATTAGGCAGCGACGTCTCGGCGTGCCAGACCATCGCGGGCTCGCTGCCCGAGATCAGCCTCAAGGCGCGCGCCATGTCGCGCTCACGGTTGATTCCGGGAAAGACGAGGATGGCGGCTTTCATGGCAGAGGTTCCGAACGAGGATTGGAATGGGGCTGGCACGGCTGCCAAATCGCCAGCAGACATATCCATTTGACGGGGATTTTACCAGTGCTAGCCTCGGCAGCGAGCGTTGTGCACAGGCCATAGCCCGCCATTCGGCCGATCGATTCGCCCGGGATTAAAGCCATGAATGTCCCGTCGCTGCCCACATTCCCCTCCGAGCCGGTGTCCACCGAGGGCGTCATCGCCGCCGGTGCCTATGTCGATGGCCGGCGCGTCGCCAATATCGCCATCAGCGAAGCCTCGAGCTGGCGGGCGAAGCCCGGCCACGTGGTCTGGATCGGGCTGCACGAGCCCGACATGGCGCTGCTCAGCGCGGTGCAGAAGCAGTTCGACCTGCACGAGCTCGCCATCGAGGACGCCAACCACGCCCATCAGCGACCGAAGATCGAGCAATATGGCGAGGCCCTGTTCATCGTGGCGCGGACCGCGCAACTGATCGAGGGCCGGATCGCCTTCGGCGAGACGCACATCTTCGTCGGCGAAGGCTATCTGGTCTCGGTGCGCCACGGCGCGTCGACGTCCTACACGCCGGTGCGCGAACGCTGCGAAAGCTGCCCGCGAGCGCTCGCGCGCGGCGAGGACTACATCCTCTACGCCATCCTCGATTTTATCGTCGACAACTACTCGCCCGTGCTCGAGAGCATTCACGAAGAAGTCGAGAGCATTGAGGATGACGTGCTCTCCAAGGCGATCAGCAAGGCGCAGATCGAACGGCTCTACATGCTGCGCCGCGACCTCTTGCGGCTCCGGACCGCGATCGGCCCTCTGGTCGAGGTCTGCCGCCGGCTCGAGCATGACGAGCTGGCGATGGTGCGCGCGACGATGCAGCCGCTGTTCCGCGACGTCACCGACCACGTCAGGAATATCCAGGAACGGATCGATTCGATGCGCGAGGTGCTGGCCTTCGCCTTTGAAGCGAGCCTGCTGGTCGGCCAGGCCCAGGAGACGGCGGTCTCCAAGAAGCTTGCCTCCTGGCTCGCGATCATCGCGATCCCGACCGCGCTGGCCGGCATCTACGGCATGAACTTCAAGCACATGCCGGAGCTGGACTGGGAGTACGGCTATTACACGCTGCTCGGCGTGATGCTGACGGCCTGCGGCGCGCTGTACTGGCGTTTTCGTCAGGTCGGATGGCTGTGAGCCATCCCGTTCACCCGATCAGCTCGACCCGGTAATTCTCGATCACGGTGTTCGCCAAAAGCTTGTCGGCGGCGTCCTTCAAGGCCGCCTCCGCCTTCGCCTTGTCCGCGCCGGCGAGCTCGATGTCGAACACCTTGCCCTGGCGAACGCTGGCGACGCCGTCGACGCCGAGCGACTTCAACGCACCCTCGATCGCCTTGCCCTGCGGATCGAGGATGCCCGTTTTCAACGTAACGGTAACACGTGCCTTCACGTCAGATCCCTCTTAGCTCTTCACCAGCACCGGGCCGGAGCCCGCCGGACGCTCGTTCTCCATGAGAATGCCGAGTCGCTTGGCGACTTCGGTATAGGCCTCGAGCAGCCCACCGAGATCCCTACGGAAACGGTCCTTGTCGAGCTTCTCGTTCGACTTGATGTCCCACAGACGGCAGCTATCCGGCGAGATCTCGTCTGCGACGATGATCCGCATCATATCGTTCTCGAACAGCCGGCCGCACTCCATCTTGAAGTCGACGAGACGGATGCCGATGCCAAGGAAGAGACCGGTAAGGAAGTCGTTGACACGGATGGCAAGCGCCATGATGTCGTCGATCTCCTGCGGCGTCGCCCAGCCGAAAGCGGTGATGTGCTCTTCCGACACCATGGGGTCGTTGAGCTGGTCGTTCTTGTAGTAGAACTCGATGATCGAGCGGGGCAGCTGCGTGCCCTCCTCGATGCCGAGGCGCTGCGACAGCGAACCGGCGGCAACGTTCCGCACCACCACTTCCAGCGGCACGATCTCGACTTCGCGAATCAACTGCTCGCGCATGTTGAGGCGGCGGATGAAATGGGTCGGCACCCCGATGTCGTTGAGGTGCTGAAACAGGTACTCCGAGATCCGGTTGTTGAGGACACCCTTGCCCTCGATCACCTGATGCTTTTTTGCATTGAACGCGGTGGCGTCATCCTTGAAGTGCTGGATCAGGGTACCGGGCTCCGGGCCTTCGTAAAGAACCTTTGCCTTGCCTTCATAAATGCGACGCCGACGGCTCATGGGGATGTACCGTGTTTTGTTGAAATCCATGTATTTGGTGTGCTCCGGTTGACGAGACTACGACCCACAGCGGAGCTGCCGTGAACGGCCTGGAACCCGAGAAAACAGAACGGGAACCCAGCCTGAGGCAACCTATCCGATTGGCTCCCCCAGCACAATCGATCCAGCCGTCCGGCATCAAACTTATACCGCCTTGCCTGCGGCTTAACGGCTCGTTGTTTTGCCGATTCGTGCCCCCTATCTAGGCATGCACCGGGGCTCTCGCAACGAGGGCCAGCCGGGTCCAGTCAGCAGGGAATTGGAAAAGGCATGAGCACGTTGGACAAGCGCGAGGAAGGCTTCGAGAAGAAGTTCGCCCTCGACGAGGAGCAGAAATTCAAGGCGGAAGCCCGCCGCAACCGGCTGCTCGGTCTGTGGGCGGCCGAAAAGCTCGGCATCACCGGCGATGCCGCCACGGCCTATGCCAAGGAGGTGGTCGCGGCCGATTTCGAGGAAGCCGGTGACGCCGACGTCCTGCGCAAGGTCATGGCCGATTTCGCCGCCAAGAACGTGGCCGTCACCGAACAGGCGATTCGGGCCAAGATGAACGAGCTGATCGCGGTGGCGGCGGCCGAGGTGAAGGCCGGGAAATAAGGCGAAAGAGGCATCCGCACACACTGTCATTCCGGGGCGGTCCACAGGACCGAACCCGGAATCTCGAGATTCCGGATCGCCGCTATCGCGGCGTCCGGAATGACGGAGGGATCGCTATCCCTCCTTGAAGCCATATTCCGGCACATTGCCGCTGGCGCCGTAATATTTGTACGGCAGGAATTTGCCGCTCATGGTGATCTTGACGCGGTCGCCCTTCGGATTGGGCAGGCGCTCCATCACCATGTCGAAATCGATCGCCGACATGATGCCGTCGCCGTACTCCTCCTCGATCAGCGCCTTCCAGGCCGGACCGTTGACCATGACCAGCTCGTAGAAGCGATAGATCAAGGGATCGGTCGGCGGCATCGGCATGCCGCGCATCGGCGTCTCGTTCAGCATCGTGGTCTCGGCCTTCGTCAGGCCGAATAGTTCAGCGGCGTTGGCGGCCTGCGGCTTGGTCAATTTCATCTGGCCGAGGATCGCACCTGTTATCAGCACCTCGGAATAGCCGCCGATCTGCTCGCAGATGTATTTCCAGGTCCAGCCCTTCTCGCGCTTGATGTCGAGCAGCTTCTCGGTGAGGTCTTCGCGTTTCATGTCAGGGTCTCCTTGGCTGTCGTCATGCTCGGGCCTTGTCCCGGGCATCCAGGTTCTTGGCTGTACTAGGAAGACGTGGATGGCCGGGCCAAGCCCGGCCACGACGTCTCATTGAGCGGCTCCGACTTGGCGTCAGACGCGATCGTCAGTCCGGGCTTGCCGATACGCACCACCGGCACATTGCGCGGATCGTGACCAGGCGTCTCGGCGGCGAAAGTCTTGCTGCGCATCACCAGGAAATCAACGATGTGGTTGCGCAGCGCGTAGTAAAGCGGATGGCGGTGCAAATCGATGCGGCCGCGGTCCCTCGGCAGCGGGTTCTCGACCACTTCCGCCAGCACCGCACCGGGACCGTTGGTCATCAGGAAGATCTTGTCGGCGAGATAGATCGCCTCGTCGACGTCATGGGTGATCATGAATGCGGTCTGCCCGGTCTCAAGACAGATGCGCCGCACCTCGTCCTGCAGCGTGCCCCGCGTCAGCGCGTCGAGTGCCGAGAACGGCTCGTCCATCAGCATCATCTTTGGCGTGATGGAGAGCGCACGCGCGATGCCGACGCGCTGCTTCATGCCGCCGGAAAGCTCGGAAGGTCGCTTATGTTCCGAACCCGTCAGACCGACGAGATCGATAAACGTTTGCGCATGCGCCTTCACCTTGGCGCGATCCCAGCTCCGCCATTTCGAGCTCACGGCGTAGGCGACGTTGCCGAGCACGGTGCGCCAGGGCAGCAACGCATGGCTCTGGAAGATCACGGCGCGGTCGAGGCTCGTCCCTGAAATGGCCTGCCCGTCAACGATCACCGCGCCCTCGCTCGGCGCATCGAGGCCGGCGAGGATGTTGAGCACCGTGGTCTTGCCGCAGCCGGAATGGCCGATCACGCAAGCGAACTCGCCGCGCGCCATCGACAGCCACAGATTCTCGAAGATCGTCGTCGTCACGCCGCCGGCGCCCGGATAGCGCTTGGCGATGGCTTCGATGGAGACGAATTTATCGGTCACAGCCCTACTCCGGAAACGTGACCATGCGCGTGAAACGCGCGAGGATCTGGTCGAGCAGCATGCCGACGACCCCGATCAGCAGGATCGCGATGATGACGTTGGTGATCGACAAATTGTTCCACTCGTTCCACACGAAGTAGCCGATGCCGGTGCCGCCGACGAGCATTTCGGCCGCGACGATCACGAGCCAGGCGATGCCGATCGAGATGCGCATGCCGGTCAAAATCGTCGGCGCCGCCGCCGGCAGGATCACGGTGAAGGCGCGCCTGATCGTTCCGACCTCGAGCGTTCGCGCGACGTTGATCCATTCCTTGCGTACGCTCGCGACCCCGAACACGGTGTTGAGCAGCATCGGCCAGATCGAGCAGATGAAGATGACGAAGATCGCGGAGATCGAGGAATCCTTGATGGTGTAGAGCGCGAGCGGCATCCACGCCAGCGGCGAGATCGGCTTCAGCACCTGGATGAACGGATCGAGCGCTTTGCTGAGCAGCGGCGACATGCCGATGAGAAAGCCGAGCGGAATCGCGACCAGCACCGCCAGCAGATAGCCGGTGCCGACGCGCGCAATGGAATAACCGAGCTGGATGCCGAGCCCCTTGTCGTTCGGCCCGTTGTCGTAGAACGGCCTCTTCAAATGCTCCCAGAGTTTTGCGCCGACATCGAACGGCCCGGGCATGGCGGATTTGCCCTGCGTCGCGGTCAGGCCCATCAGCTTGGCGTATTCCGGGCTCATCGTGGCCACCGGTGCCGTCGAGCGCACGGCGAGATGCCAGACCCCGAGGAACGCGACGAGCAGCACGATCGAGACGAGGCCGGCGCGGAGACGAAGGGAGCTGGTGGTCATATTGCAAGATCTCTCCACCCGTCGTCCCGGCGAAGGCCGGGACCCATACCGCGTGATCTAGCGGAGTCGAAAGGTCGTAGTACCGAACAACGTATATTCGCCAAACTCCGCCCTGAGGTTATGGGTCCCGGCCTTCGCCGGGACGACAGCGGAGGCACATCGCGGCCGCTCACGACGCCTTCCTGATCTTGAAGCCCGCCAGATAATCCTCCGGCTTGGCCGGATCGAAAGTCTTGCCCATCACCGCGAATGATTTGTAGCTGCCGGCTGGCGGTGCCAGGCCCATCTCGGTCATCAGCTTCCTGGTGTCGGTGGCGAGATAGACCTGCTCGGCGACGGCCTTGTAGTCGACGTCGCCCTTGATCTGGCCCCAGCGCTTCATCTGCGTCAGCATCCACACCGCAAAGGACTGCCAGGGGAACGGGTCGAAATCGACGCGCTTTTCATCCGTCTTCACGCCGCCGAGGCCGTCGGCATAGGTGCCGGTCAGGACCTGTTCCAGCACCGTCACCGGCGCGTTGATGTAGTTCGCCGGCGCGATTGCCTCGGCGATCTGCTTGCGATTCTCCGCCTTCGACGCATAGGCGGTGGCATCGACGATCGCACGCGTCAGCGCCGCAAAGCTGTTCGGTGCCGTCGTGATGAACTCGCGGCTGGCGGCGAAGCTGCAGCAGGGATGGCCGTCCCAGATTTCCTTGGACAAGAGATGCATGAAGCCGACGCCGTCATAGATCGCGCGCTGGCAGATGTTGTCGGGCGCGAGGAAACCATCGATGTTGTCGGCGCGCAGATTTGCCACCATTTCCGGCGGCGGTACCGAACGCAGCTGCACGTCGGTGTCGGGGTCGATCCCGTGTTCGGCGAGATAGTAGCGCAGCAGATAATTGTGCATGGAATAGTCGAACGGGATGGCGAACTTCATGCCCTTCCAGTCCTTCGGGTCGCGCTTGTCCTTGTGCTTGCTCGCCAGCACGATGCCCTGCCCGTTGATGTTCTCGATCGCGGGCACTGCGAACGGAATGGCGTTGGCACCTAAGCCCAGCGAGATCGCGAGCGGCATCGGCGCCAGCATGTGCGCGGCGTCGTATTCCTTGTTGATGGTCTTGTCGCGGATGACCGCCCAGCCGGCCGTCTTGACCACGTCGACGTTGAGGCCGTGCTTGGCATAGAAGCCCAGCGGCGCCGCCATGATGATCGGCGTCGCGCAGGTGATCGGGATGAAGCCAACCTTGAGGTCCTTCTTTTCCGGCGCGCCGGCTTGCGCAAAGACTTCGGTGGCGGTCTGAAGCGGGAAAAACTGCGACAGCGCCGCCAGCGCGGTGGAGGCCCCGACCGATTTCAGAAACGCGCGCCGCGCCAGATCCTGCGGAAACATCGCGCGCATCACGGCAGAGGCGACGACGCCCTCGTAGCGCTTCTCTTCGCTCTCGACGGGAGCGCAGCGCAATGCGGTTGCTTGCTCATGCTCCGCTGCGGATTGATGCTGACCACAGGCACAGCCGGCTCGCAGGTTGCGATCGGGATCAAACGGATTGTCGAAAGTGGACATCGGACCTCCTGCGCGTCATTTGCGAGGAGAATTACGCAAGGAGCATGCCACCACCTTCAGGCCGGCCAGTGCCTTGATGACGCAGCACTTTCGCTCGCACTTGGTCATTACGAAAACTCGTGATAAACGATATTTCGTAGGTGAATAACGAGATTTCGTAATGGCAACGACGCCAATACTCGCCCACGACGATGTGGCCACGGCTATCGACCCGCGCGTCGCAGCCTTTGAATCCTCGGTCGAAGCGACGCTGCTGGTCGACCCCTTCGGCGACCAGATCGTGGATGCCAATCCCGCCGCCTGCGCCCTGCTCGGCTACGACCGCGCGCTGCTGCGCCAAACCAGCGCGAGCACGCTGCATGCCGGCGAGCTTCCGGCGCTGACCGTGTTCACCCAGGCCGTGCTGCACAAGGGCGCCTACTGGACCACGTCGCTCAACCCACGCCATGCCACCGGGCAAAATCTCCGGCTCGAATATGCCGGCTGCGTCCTGCCCCATGACGGGCGCACGCTGGTCCAGCTCACCCTGACCGATCTCGACGCGCGCCGCCGCCGCAATGTCGATGCCGCCGCTGAAGACCACATGCGCAGCGGCATCTCGACCTGGCAGCGGGTCGAGCGCGTGTTCCAGGACATCGAGCGCGAGAACCAGCTGATCCTGCGCGCCGCCGGCGAAGGCATTTACGGCGTCAACGCGGAAGGCAAGACCACCTTCGTGAACCCTGCCGCCGAGCGGATGCTGGGCTGGACCGCCGAGGAGCTGGTCGGCAAGGAAATCCATCCCATCATGCACCACACCCACCATGACGGGCGGCACTATCACAACCATGATTGCCCGATTTACGCGGCGTTCCGCGACGGCGCGGTGCACCAGGTCGACGGCGAGGTGTTCTGGCGCAAGGACGGGTCGCCGGCCTGGGTCGAATACACCTCCACGCCGATCCGCGATCGCGGCGTGGTGGTCGGCGCCGTCGTGGTGTTTCGCGACGTCAGCCAGCGCCGCGAGGCCGACGAGAAGCTGCACGCCGCGCTCGCCGAGGTCGATCGCCTGCGCGAACGTCTCGAGCTCGAAAACGCCTATCTCCAGGAAGAAATCCGCATCGAGACCAATCCGCGCGGCATCATCGGTGGAAGCGAGGCGATCCAGAAAACGCTGCGCCAGGTCAAGCTGGTGGCGCCGACCACCGCAGCGGTGATGATCACCGGGGAATCCGGGACCGGCAAGGAGCTGATCGCGCGCGCCATCCACGAGGACTCTACCCGTAGCGACCGGCCACTGATCCGCGTCAATTGCGCCGCGATCCCGCGGGAATTGTTCGAGAGCGAATTCTTCGGCCATGTCCGCGGCGCCTTCACCGGCGCAACCCGCGACCGCATCGGCCGGTTCGAGCTTGCTGACGGCGGCACGCTGTTCCTCGATGAGGTCGGCGAGATCCCGCTCGAACTGCAAGGCAAGCTGCTGCGCGTGTTGCAGGAGGGCAATTTCGAGCGCGTCGGCCAGGAGCGCACCCGCGCGGTCGACGTCCGCGTCATCGCCGCGACCAATCGCGACCTCAAGCAGGAGGTGCAGCGCGGCCGTTTTCGCGAGGACCTCTATTTCCGCCTCAACGTGTTTCCGATCGAGACGGTACCCCTGCGCGAACGGCGCGAGGACATTGCGCTGCTCGCCCAGCATTTTCTGACCCGCGAGAGCAAGGCGCTGAAATCGAATCTGCGCCTGTCGGAAGGCGATGCGCGTCGGCTGACGCGCTATGACTGGCCGGGCAATGTCCGCGAACTACAGAACGTGATCGAGCGCGCCGCGATCCTGTCGCAGAACGGCCGTTTGCGGATTGATCTGCCCGACTTCTCCGGCACGCAGGCCCCAGCCGGCGCCGCGCGGCAGAAGGCTGACGCGCGGCCGGCTGTGATGACGTCATCCGAAATGCGCGACCACGAGCGCGCCAACATCCTGGCCGCGCTCGAGGGCTGCGCCGGAAAAGTGTTCGGCCCCGGTGGCGCGGCCGAGATGCTGGATATCAAGCCGACCACGCTGGCCTCGCGGATCAAGGCGCTGGGAATCGCGCCCCGTCCGCGGGCCGGCGGTTAGCGGCGATCACGCCGCCTTGGTCGTCACCTCCGATGCGATCGGCAATCCCTGCTCGATCGGCAGCGACGGATCGCGCGACCATTCGTTCCAGGAGCCGAAATACATCCGCACGTCCTTCACGCCGGCGTTCTTCAGCGCCAGGAACGTGTTCGAGGCGCGCGCTCCCTTGAAGCAGTAGAGATAGACCGGCGTGGACGGCGAGATGCCGACAGTGGCGCATTCCGCCAGGATCTCGTCCTTGGACTTGAAGCGCGGGCCCTCGGCGGTCGGCTTCATCATGCGATACCATTCCAGCCACACCGCACCTGGGATGCGCCCCTTGCGCGGGCAGAAATCCTTCCCGTAGGGCGACGAGCTGTCGCCGATCCACTCGTCGACATCGCGCACGTCGAGAATCGCGACGCCCGGCTTGCCGACCGCCCCCAGCATGGTCTTTGCGTCGATCAGGATCTCGCCCGCTTCAGGCACGATCGAGAACGACGCCTTCGCCGGCGCCGGCACATCCTTGGTCACCGGAAGACCCGCGGCCGCCCAGGCATCGAAGCCGCCATGCAGCACCTTGATCTTGGGATAGCCGAGCATGGTGAGCAGGTAGTAGCCGCGGCAGGATTGGCCGAAGCCCGAGTTCATCGACTGCTCGTAGATCACGGCCGTCTCTTTGCCGGAGAGACCGGCAGCGCCGAACGCATCAGCGAACTTCGTCTTCAGCTCGGCCATGCCCTCCGGCGTTGAGGTCGCGAGGAACGTGAAGATCTCATGCACGTTCACGGCGTTGGGCAGGTGCCCGGCGCCATAGGCGTCGGGGTTGCGGGTGTCGATCACGACACAGGGCTCGGTCTTCAAGAGATCGGCAAGTTCGCTGGCAGAGATCAGGACGTCCGTCATGGGCAGCCTCTCCGTTGAGGTTAGATGGTGGGTGGGCTCGTAAAACTCAGGAATCGGCGAGCATCTTGCGCAGCTGCTTGGTGGCAGGGGTGACGATCGCGACGAAATAGGCCTCGCGCAGGCGGCGCTGCGCGCGGTGGGACTTGAGGTAGCCGCGCGCGCCACAATGCAGCATCGCCGCATGCGCCGCCGCGACGCTGGCCTCTCCGGCGCGAAGCCTGAGCGCGATCACCTTGCGCCAGTAGGTCTCCTCTTCATTGTAGGGATCGCGCGCCAGCGCCATGGTCTCGGCCTCGAGTTCGGCGGCGAGATCGCGGAAGTGCACCGGCTGTTGCGGCAAATAGCGGTTGATGTGGCCGAGCGGGTTGTCGACCTCATCCATGATGTTGATGCAGTCCTTGATGAGGCCGAGCGCCATGCCGGCCTGCAGCAGGATGAAGCCGGCGCGGATCTTCTTCACGAAGGGGCCGGCGGGATCGGCCAGGATCAGCTCGTCCGGCACGAAGACATCGCGGAACTGCACGCCGCAGGTACCGGTACCGTCCATTGCGAGAAACGGCTTGCATGGCGTCAGCGTGATCGCGGGATCGGAGCAGTCCGCGAGGAACATGACAGTGCCAGGCTCGCCGCTTGCGATGCCCGGCTCGTCCTCGCGCTCGAAGATGGTGCCGAAATAATGGTCGGGGCCGAGATTGGAGACCCAGGGCAGCGCGCCGCGCACGATGTAGCCGCCGTCGACCTTGCGCCCCTTCAGCTTGAGCTTTTCGATGCCGAAAAAGCTCTTCATCGGATTGGAAAGCCCGGTGCCGCCGAGCACGCGGCCGGTCGAGAACGCATCGCCGAAGCGCTTTGCCAGCGTCATGTTGGTGGAGTTGGCGGCGTACCAGACCAGTGTGTTCTGGCACCACGCCATGAAGGCGGTGCTGCCGCAGACCTCGCCGATCGCCGACATGGCCTGGATCGCACAGCGCAAGTCCGCGGGCCCCTCGTGCGGCACGTGGCTGCCCCAGGCGCCGACCTCGCCGAATTGGCGCAGCACCTCGGCGGGATAGACGGTGCCGGCATCGATGCCGGCGGCGAGCGGCGCGAGCTGCTCCCGCGCAATCCGCGCCACCTCTCCTGCAATGGACGGTGCGGGCTGATCCAAAACTTCGGCCCGTGATAAAGCCAGTGAACCCATGATCGTTTCCCGCACCTTGTCCTGTTGCCGTCTACTAGATGCCGACCTCGAGATTGACCGGGCGGGTGAAGGTGTTGGCGACCGGCGACCATTGCTTCACATGGGCGACCAGCGCATTGATCTCATCCGGCGAGATCCCCTCACATTCCATGTCGACCTTGACGCGCACGTCGGTGAAGCCGACCGGCTTGTCCGAGATGTCGCCGGTGCCCCACACCGCAGTGATGTTAAGATCGCCCTCGAGCTCGAGCTCGAGCTTGTTGACGATCCAGCCGCGATGCACGGCGTTGGCGTGCAGACCGACGGCGAGGCAGGAGCCGAGCGCGGCGAGCGAGGCTTCGGACGGATTCGGCGCAGTGTCGTCGCCCAAAAGCCCCGGCGGCTCGTCGACGATGTACGGCGGCAGACTGCGGATGTAGTTGGCGTGGCGGAATTTTCCTTCCGCGACCGTCTTGCACTTCAAGGTCTTGATGACCTTCGGATTGGCCTTGCCGTTGGCGATCAGTTGCTCGAGGCCATTCTTGTCGATGGGCGCGAGGCAACCCGTCAGCACTGTCTTTTGAACGACGGCAGTCATCATCTTCTCCCTGGCAGAAGTGGAAATCGGCAGGATACCGAACGGTCTGTTTCCTTGCATGGAGCGTGCCAGAGCCGGCCAAAATCAAAAGGCGAAGCATTGGAGCCGCTTAGCGGGAGCTGCCTGCGGATTGATCAGGGATCGTTTGCTCAAAGGCGATGCAGACGGGCTTTCCCCTGCGAATCTTTTCAGCGCAGAACAGATGCGGCTTGCTGATGCGCCGCGGCTGCGATTAAGTTGCAGCCCATGGCCAAGCTGTCACTGAACAAGCCCTCACTGAACAAGACGTCTAAGCAGAAGTCTCAGTCGCCGCACGGCACCAGCGACGACGAGTCAGCGCGCGGGCGCCTGCTCAACGCCGCTACGCATCTGTTCTGCAAGAACGGCATCAACGCCACCGGCATCGACGCGATCATCGCGGAAGCCGGCACCGCGAAGACCACGCTCTATAAATTGTTCGGCTCCAAGACCAATCTGGTCAACGCGGTGCTGGAGAGCGAAGGCAAGCAGTGGCGCGAATGGTTCATCGGCGCCATGGAAGAAGGCGGCGGCGACGCCCAAGCCAAGCTCACGCGCATCTTCCCGGCCCTGAAGTGCTGGTTCGCGGAAGAGCGCTTCTACGGCTGCCCCTTCATCAATGCGGTCGGCGAGCACGACAAGGACGCCAAGCAATTCCGCAACATCGCGATGAAGCACAAGAAGATCGTGCTCGGCCATATCGAGAAGCTCGCCGGCGAGCTCGGATCGAACGAGCCCGTCGTGCTCGCACATCAGCTCGGCCTGTTGATCGACGGTGCGATCGTCGCGGCGATGGTGTCGCGCGATCCGGGCGTGGCGGATACGGCGGCGCTGACCGCGGGCCCCCTGCTCAGTCAGCCCAAGGCAAAGAAGAAGCGCGCGGCGGATCAGTTAGAGGCGGTGTGACCTCGTAGCCCGCATGGAGCGGAGCGCAATGCGGGGACACTGTCCCGGATTGCGCTCCGCTCCATCCGGGCTACAGCACCTTACGGCCCGCTCTCACCTCGCCCGGCAACAGATCTATGAATCTTTTGATCGCCGCCAGCACCGGCTCCTGATCGCCTGCGAAGAACCAGTGATCATTGCCGTCGAGCTCGACGAATTGTGCACCTTTGATCCGGCTCGCCACATCGCGGCCGGCCGCGATCCGTACGGCCTTGTCGTCTCGACGATGCAGCACCAATGTCGGCATGGCAATCTGCGGCAAAAGGTGCCGCACGTCGGCGTCGCGAAACGCCTCGAGCACCGCCGAGATGCCGCCGGGACTGGAGGCCGCGCGCAATAACCCCGCCCACCAGGCGCGGGCCTGAGGATCGCCGGCAAGGCTGGGCGCGAAGGTTTCAATCTCGACCGGACCTCCCCATTGCGCGATGAGGTGCTTGCTCCAGGCGTCGTACTGGCTGGCGCGCAACGCGTGCGGATAGTCCTGCGACCAGCAGCCCTTGGCCAATGCACCGAACAGGATGAGTCCAGCCACGAGACGCGGCTCGTCGACCGCAAATTTGATGCAGGCCGGCCCGCACTCGGATGCGCCGAACAGCACGACGCGGCGCGCATCCACGGCCCGCAGCACGGTGCCGATATCCTCCGCGGTGACGTCGATACCAGGCGCCGATCCAACCCGGTCGGACAACCCGATGCCGCGACGATCGAACACGATCAGACGCCCCAGCTTCATCAGTGAGGCCAGAAACGCCCGGCTGGCGGGGTGCTCCCAGGCGCGCTCCACATGCGACACGAAGCCGGGCATGACCAGGATATCGAGCGGACCGCTGCCATAGGTCTGATACGCCAGATGCACACCGGCGCCCTTGACGTAGCGCGTCGCTGGAACGGCGTGTGCCGCCGCGGGACTCATTAACGCCTCGGTCTCGGCTTCGGGCCTAACACCAAGCTCGTCACGCAGCCGCTGCGTCAGTGCCGCGTGGTGCCGCTCTGCCGCGCTACGGTCGCCCGCCAGCAGCAGGCTGCGGATCAGATGCCGCCCGTAGACCTCGCTCAAAGGATCGAGCTCGACCAGACGGGTCGCATGCGCGGCCGCGGCAAAGTAGTCGCCGCCGGCAGTCTTGTCCTGCACCAGACGCTCCAGCGCATGCATCAGCCGTCCCCGCAGCGCCTCGCGGCGGAAGAACGCCCAGTCGTCGAATTCCGGACAATCCTCCGGCGAGAAGCCTGCGAGGAAATCTCCCCCGTAGACCTGGCACGCCTCATCAAAATCGCCGCGATCGCAGGCGCTCTCGAACAGATGTGCATCGACCTTCAGCGCGACTGCCGGAGACCATCGCACGCTGGTCCGGTCGGTCTCGAATACCTTCTGACCGAGTGTCAGCTCGATGCGGTGAAGCAGGCGCCGCAATCGCGCAAGCCCGGTGTCGCGGTCGGCCTCGGGCCACAGCAGCGTGGCCACGATTTCGCGGGCAGCGCCCTTGGCCTCCGCGAGATAGACCAGCAGCGCGAGGCCCTTGCGTAAGGCCAACTTGATCGGGCGGCCGTCGGCGTGGACCTCCGGGAACCCGAACGTCCCCAGCGAGAAAGCCGTCATGAAAGTCCTCCCTTCCCTCGCGGCGCCCCCGGGGGACGCACAGGGGACGGTCCAGCAATAGCAATCGGGGCAGATCGAGCCTGCTCGCCGGCGAGCAACTCAGGCTCCTGCATGCGGCACGGCTGCATCAGGCACAATAGGAAAAAACATGATCTCGCGCCTCCTGATCCTGCTCTATGCCATCGTGAGCTACGTCATCTTCACGATCTCATTTCTCTATGCGCTCGGTTTCGTCGGCAATTATGTCGTGCCCAAATCGATCGATATGTCGATCGGCGTCGGCAGCTCCGCGAATTGGGGCGAGGCCATCGTCGTCAACCTGCTGCTGATGAGCCTGTTTGCAATCCAGCACAGCGTCATGGCGCGCCCGGCCTTCAAGCGATGGTGGGCCAAATTCCTCCCCCTCGCCTGCCAGCGCAGCACCTATGTGCTGCTCTCCAGCCTGATCCTCCTTTTGCTGTTCTGGCAGTGGCGTCCGATCCCGACGCCGGTCTGGCAAGCGAGCGGAATAGCGGCCTGGTTGCTGATCGGCGTGCATTGGCTCGGCTGGCTGATCGCGTTCGCCTCGACCCACATGATTGATCATTTCGATCTGTTCGGCCTCCGCCAGGCTTTCGTCGCGTTCCGCGGGTCCGAGATACCAGGTCAGTCGTTCAGAACGCCGCTGCTCTACAAGATCGTGCGACATCCGCTCATGCTCGGCTTTCTGCTCGCGTTCTGGGCCACGCCCGAGATGACCGTCGGCCATCTGCTGTTCGCGATTGCGAACACGGCCTACATCCTGGTCGCCCTGCAGTTCGAGGAGCGGGATCTGATCGCCGAGTTCGGCATGACCTATCGGCAATATCGCCGCCGCGTTCCGATGCTGCTGCCGCGGCTTTTCACGCGCCGCCCGGCGGACGAGCGGCAGCCCCCTGGCCCCGCTGGTGCACCCCGATGAGCGCAGTGCCAAGCCGCGCATTTGCAATCGGGCGGGGGCCCGTTCCCGTGGCCGCAAACGCCGCCGTGTTCGCCGATATCCTCAATGGGCTCGACGCCAGCCTCTTTCTCGTCGACACGGACGGACGTCTCATTCATGCCAATACCGCCGGGCAGGCCATGCTCGATGCCTGCAACGTCCTGCTTGAGCTCCGTGGGCAGCTAATGGCCTGCGATACCATGGTCAGCCAGATGTTGCGGCAGGTCTTCGCGGCAGCGGGACGCGGCGACGAGGCCCATGGCATCAACGGACTCGCGATCTCGATGATCGGATTGGACGGTGAACGCCACGTCGCCCATGTCCTGTCGCTAACACCGGGCGTGCGCCGAAATGCGGGTGTCGCCTACAGCGCGGTTGCCGCGTTGTTCGTCCGCAAGGCGGCGCTGACACTATCGCCTCGTTCCGAAGCTCTCCGTAACGCGTTCAAACTGACGCCGACGGAGTTGCGTGTGTTGCTCGCGATTGTCGAGCTCGGCGGCGTTCCCGAAGTGGCGGCGGCGCTCGGCGTCGCAGTTACGACGATCAAGACGCATGTCCGTCGCCTGACTGGTGCAGCGCGACAGGCCGATTTCGTCAAGCTCGTCGCAGGATATGCGACGCCGTTGAGAGAACCTGCCGAACATGGACAATCCGCTGGAGCGATACGATGAGAGCAGTTCTATGCAGTTCATTCACCGGACCTGGCGATTTGCGCCTCAGCGAAATCGACGAGCCGAAGCCGGCGCGCGACGAGATTCTGATCGACGTCCACGCCGCCTCCGTCAGTTTCATGGACCAGTTGGTGGTCTCGGGCCTCTACCAGATGCGGCCGCCGACGCCCTTCGTGCCCGGCACGGAAGCATCCGGTGTCGTCGTCGCGGTCGGCGACGAGGTCACGGGATTCGCGCCTGGCGACCGCGTGGCGTGCAGCGCCTGGACCGGCGGGTACGCCGAACGGATGATAGCGAAGGACTCAAAGTGCGTGCTTCTGCCTGAAGGCGTCGCGTTCGAAGCCGCGGCGACGGTCCTGCATAATTATGGCACAGCCTATTATGCGCTGCTCGAACGGGCCCGGGCGCAGCGCGGCGAAACGCTGTTCGTCACCGGTGCTGCTGGCGGAGTTGGCCTTGCCGTGGTCGATCTCGGCCGCCATCTGGGCCTGCGCGTCGTCGCCGGTATCGGCTCCGATGACAAGGCTGCTCTGGTTCGCAATTATGGGGCAAGCGAAATCGTCAACTATCGCAGCGAGGATCTGCGCGACCGCATCAAGTCGATCACGTCGGGAGAAGGCATCGACATCGGCTTCGACAACATCGGCGGCGCGATTTTCGAGCAGATGGCTCGGCTGATGAAATGGGGCGGACGGCTGATGCCGATCGGCTTCACCAGTGGCGATATCCCGTCGCTTCCGATGAACCTTCCGCTGCTGAAGAACTATTCCATCCTCGGGGTCTTCGTCGGCGCCTGGGCGGAGAAATTCTCGCTCGAAGCCGCGCGTATGAACGCCACGCTGATGCAATTACTGGCCGACGGACAAATACGCCCGCACATCGATCGCGTCCTCCCTTTGGAGGAGGCCGGCGAAGCCATGCGTGCGGTGGCCAACCGAACGGTTCAGGGGCGAATTGTCCTCAAGATCAGGTAAAGTACACCGGGCAGAGAGAACAAAACCGATGACACAGATCATCATCGACAAACGCTTTTGCGGTCCTCCCAACTCCGGGAACGGTGGCTATGTCTGCGGCCGGCTGGCCCGCCACATTCCCGGGGCTGCGGAGGTGACGCTGCGCGCACCGCCGCCGCTGGACACGCCGCTCGATGCGGTCGCGACGAACGACGGCACATGGGAGCTTCGCGACGGCGACAAAATCGTCGCGACCGGGCGAGCGGCAAGCGTCGAGCTTGCGCGCATGGAAACAGCCAGCTTCGAGGACGCCTGCGCCGCCGAGCTATCGACGCCGGTGAAGCCGCACGAGCATCCGCTGCCGACATGTTTCGTCTGCGGTCCTGCAAGGACGAAAGGCGACGGCCTGCGCATCTTTGCCGGCTCGCTCCGTGGTCACAGCGCCGTTCTCGCGGCGAGCTGGACGCCGGATCAAAATCTCGCCGCCGAGGACGGCTTGGTCGCCACCGAATTCCTCTGGTCGGCGCTCGACTGCCCCACCGGTTTTGCCTGCAATTGCGATCCGCAGAGCGGCAGCTTCGACAAGGCGCCGCTGCTGCTGGGACGGATGTCGGCGCGGATCGAAGCCCGCCCGCGCCCGGGAGACCGCTGCATCATCACGGCCTGGCCAACCGGCCGCGACGGCCGCAAACGCACGGCCGAAGCTGCAGCGCATGACGAAGCCGGGAAGTTGCTGGCGGTGGCGCGCACGACATGGATTGCGGTGGAGCGCGAGGTGCAGCTCGGGCGTCCTTCGTAGACGGACGTGGGCGGCCGGCCAGCTTTCCGCCTAACAAGGAAGCACTCCACCTGCCCACCGTGCGACGCTGCCAAGCGTCGAGAAGCATTGAACCCCTATTTGATCAAAGATACCCTTGCAGCTGTCGCCAACGCAAAAAAGATCCAAGGGGGTACGCGATGGTCCGCAAGTTAACGGCATTTGCAATCCTTGCTACGGGCATGTTCATCGCCGGCGTCGCAAATGCCGAGGCGCAGCAGCCGGAGCTTAATGCGCCTGACCTGGTCCTCGTTAATGGCAAGGTTCTGACGTTGGACGACCGATCGACCGTCACGGAGGCAGTCGCCGTCGCAGATGGAAAGATCATCGCGACCGGAACCAGTGCTTCGATCAAGGCGCTTGCAGGCGCCCGGACCCGCGTGCTCGATGTGGCCGGCAAGACCGTCATCCCCGGATTGATCGATACACACGCTCATTTCAAGGCCGCTGGTCTGGGCGACTATGTCGTAATCCTGGGCCGCGCCAAGACCGTTGCGGACGCGCTCGAAGCCATCAAATCATTCGCCACGAAGAAAAAGCCGGGTGAGTGGATTGTAGGTGGCGCGTGGCATCCGCCCTCACAATTGGCCGAGAAGCGCTATCTGACGAGGCAGGAGATCGATAGCGTTGCTCCGAACAACCCGGTCTATCTTCGCACCGTCGGGCATTTCTCGATGGCGAACACCATGGCTCTACAAGTGGTCGGTGTCGACAAGACCACCGCGGATCCGAGTGGTGGTAAGTTTGAACGCGACGCAGCCGGTGAATTGACCGGCGTGCTCGTGGAGACGGCGATCGATCGGGTCGAGAAGGCCGTACCACCCTGGACAGAAGACGACGAAATGCGGCAATTCACCATTGCCGAAGGTGTGCTGAACAGCTTCGGCATCACCAGTGTGATCGAAGGCGCAACAGAGCCACGCGATGTCCGCACGCTGCAGAAGCTTGTCGCAGCCGGAAAAGCCACTTTGCGCACCGGCGTGATGTTTCGACCGGAGCCTCCAGCCGATCTGAGCGCATGGGAAGCGATCATGTCAGGCAATGGGGCCTCATCAGGGTTCGGTGACGATTGGCTCAAGTTCGCCGGCATCAAGATCTTTTACGACGGCGGCATGACGCTGAAGACGGCGCTCATGCGTGACGTGTATCCCGATTCACACGACAATTATCACGGCATCACGCAGCAGACTCCCGAGCGGCTGAAGCAACTCATCTCCGTCTGCAACCGTTATGACTGGCGTGTCGGTGTCCACGTGGTGGGCGATCTGGGTATTGACCAGGTGCTCGATGCCTTCGAGGCAGCGGATAAAGAAAAATCGATCCGCGACCGTCGCTTCGTCCTCATCCACGCCAGCCTGATCCGGCTAGAACAGATGGAGCGTGCGCAAAGACTGGGAGTCCGCATAGATTTCCAGAACGTTTTCATGTGGGACAAGGGAGCGACGGTCGAACGATTTCTCGGGAAAGCGACCGCCGACCGCGCCGTGCCGACCAGGACGTTGATTGAGAAAATGGGGCTCAACAGCCTCGGCGCCGGGACGGATTTTCCGGTCAACCCGATCAACCCCTTCCTCAACATGTACATCATGGTGACCAGGAAGGACCCCAACGGAAACGTCTACGGCTCGGCAGAAGCCATTACGCGCGAGCAGGCCCTACGGCTCTACAGCAGCGCGGCTTCGCGCTACACGTTCGATGAAACGCGCAAAGGGACCATCGAACCCGGAAAGCTGGCGGACATCGTCGTGCTCTCCGCTGACTACGCGGCCGTGCCGGAGGAGCAGATCAAGGACATCAAGGTGGACCTGACCCTGGTCGGCG
The DNA here is from genome assembly GCF_040547675.1 of Bradyrhizobium sp. RT6a. Lineage (NCBI taxonomy): Bacteria > Pseudomonadati > Pseudomonadota > Alphaproteobacteria > Hyphomicrobiales > Nitrobacteraceae > Bradyrhizobium > Bradyrhizobium sp. RT6a. The sequence goes on along the minus strand of NZ_JBEPQC010000002.1, from coordinate 448,369 downwards.
GCAAGGTTGTCTTCCAGCGCTGAACCGGCGCTGATTGGCCAAGGTGAGCGAGAGCGACAATTCGCTCCGCTTCCCGACGAAATCTACGCGCCCTGCGCGATCATCCCCTGCAGCCGCGCCAGCTCCGCCTCCAGATCCCGCTCCACATCCGCCGCCCGCATCTCGATTACCCGATAATCCCGCGCCTCGAGCCACGCCCGCCGGCCCGCGCGGTCGGCAGCGATGGTCTCGCCCTCGCCCGGGTTGACCAGTTCGATCGCGATCCGGTGCGGGAACGAGACGAAGTCCGGGATGTGTCGGCCGACCGGGGTCTGGCGCTTGAACCCTCCTGCGAAGCGGCGGTCGCGCGTCAGGGCCTGCCAGAGCAGACGCTCGGCATCGGTCGGGTTGCGGCGGAGCAGGCGGGCGAGGCCGCGCACGGTGGAGCCGCTGTCGGGCACCCCGCCGCCCTGCCCGTGCTCCGCCAGCAGCGCGCGCAGGCGGGTGGCCTGCTCGCCGTCGAGCACGCCGCCTTTGGCCGGGCCCTTGCGCCCTTCCGCGATCGCCATCACCACCCCATGCAGGGTGTGCATGTCCTGCTTGGTCGGCTCCATCCGGCTGAAGATGTTGCGCAGGTTCACCAGCATGGTGTCGCGCTTCTCGGCCGGGCGCAGGAATTCGACCCGGTCGAGTTCGCGGATGAGATTGTCGAAGAAGGCCTGCATCTGGTGCTGCGAGGCGCGCTCGGAGCGCTCCGGCATCGCGTGCGGCAGCTCGCCGGAGGTTGCCCGCTTGAACCATTCGTAGCCGACCAGCAGCACCGCCTGGGCGAGGTTGAGCGAGGCAAAGCCCGGATTGACGGGGAACGTAATGATGCGGTTGGCAAGCCCGACCTCCTCATTGGTCAGGCCCCAGCGCTCCCGGCCGAACAGGATACCGGCCTTGCCGCCCGCAGCGACGTGCCCGGAAATCTCGCTAGCTGCGGCTTCCGGCCCCACCACCGGCTTGGCCTGGTCGTGGGGGCGCGCGGTGGTGGCGAACAGCAGGTCGAGGTCTGCGACGGCCTCACCGACCGTGTCGAACAATTCGACCTTATCCAGAATATAGTCGGCCCCGGCCGCGGCGCGCTGGGCGGCGATATTCGGCCAGCCGTCGCGCGGGTTGACGATGCGCAATCGGCTCAGCGCGAAGTTGCCCATGGCGCGCGCGGCCATGCCGATGTTTTCGCCCAGCTGCGGCTCGACCAGGATGACGATGGGACCGTCGAGGGAAAGGCCCGCTTTGCTCTTGTCAGTCCCCGACATCTCGCTTCGCTTTCACACTGGTTCTCAAGGCCTTGGACAGGCGCTCTTGATGAATTGATTCAAGGCCGGTCCTGACCCGGTATCGACCCGGTCTTGACCTGCTCTCGGGCCGGCTGCCCGAGCGCCTGTCGTTTGCCTGTCCTGAGAAAATTCTCAAGGGAAATAACGGGTTGGATTCGACTTTTGAATCTCGTCTGAAACTTCACCCCGGCCCCCGCGGCGGGGCTGCTCCCGTCCCCCATCTGCGGAGGCTGGATGAGCTAAAAGTGCATAATCCCTTGGCTTTCGCCGGCCGCGTCCCGGTGCTAAGAGGCGGCGGATATTCCCGTGGCGCGCCAAAGCGCCGTTCCCAAGAGGCTTCCCCGATCATGGCAAAAATCAAGGTGTCCAACCCCGTCGTCGAACTCGATGGCGACGAGATGACCCGGATCATCTGGCAGTACATCAAGGACAAGCTGATCAACCCGTTCCTGGATGTCGAGCTGCTCTATTTCGACTTGGGCATGGAATACCGTGACGAGACCAACGATCAGGTCACCATCGACGCCGCCGAGGCCATCAAGAAGGTTGGCGTCGGCGTCAAGTGCGCCACCATCACCCCGGACGAGGCCCGGGTGAAGGAATTCAATCTCAAGCAGATGTGGAAGTCGCCGAACGGCACCATCCGCAACATCCTCGGCGGCGTGATCTTCCGCGAACCGATCATCTGCAAGAACGTGCCGCGCCTGGTTCCCGGCTGGACCAAGCCGATCATCATCGGCCGCCACGCCTATGGCGACCAGTATCGCGCCACCGACATCAAGTTCCCGGGCAAGGGTACGCTGACGATGAAGTTCGTCGGCGAGGATGGCACCGTCATCGAGAAGGAAGTGTTCAAGACCCCGGGCGCCGGCGTCGCGATGCAGATGTACAATCTCGACGACTCCATCATCGACTTCGCCCGCGCTTCGTTGAACTATGGCCTGCTGCGCAACTACCCGGTCTATCTCTCGACCAAGAACACGATCATGAAGGTCTATGACGGCCGCTTCAAAGACATCTTCCAGGACATCTACGAGCGCGAGTTCAAGAAGGAGTTCGACGCCAAGGGCCTGACCTACGAGCACCGCCTGATCGACGACATGGTGGCCTCGGCGCTGAAATGGTCCGGCGGCTATGTCTGGGCCTGCAAGAACTACGACGGCGACGTGCAGTCCGACACTGTGGCGCAGGGCTACGGCTCGCTCGGCCTGATGACCTCGGTCCTCCTCACCCCCGACGGCAAGACGGTGGAAGCCGAAGCCGCCCACGGCACGGTGACCCGCCACTACCGCGAGCACCAGAAGGGCAAGGAGACCTCGACCAACTCGATCGCGTCGATCTTCGCCTGGACCCGCGGCCTGTCGCACCGCGCCAAGCTCGACAACAATGCCGAGCTCGCCAAGTTCGCCAACACCCTGGAGAAGGTCTGCGTCGACACCGTCGAGGAAGGCTACATGACCAAGGACCTCGCGCTCCTGGTCGGCGCCGACCAGCGCTGGCTCTCGACCACCGGCTTCCTCGACAAGGTCGCGGAGAACCTCGGCAAGGCGCTGGCGGCGTAAGCCGTCCGCAATTTCGCCCGACTGGGTCGGACATCATCACGGGCCGCGTCGCAAGCGCGGCCCGTTCGCTTTTTTGGACCTTTGCGCGGAGATGCGACCATGTCGATCAAGCTTGCCGTTCCCTGCCTGATGCTGCTCGCTGGACCGGCTGTGGCCGCCGACCCGCTCCCCGACGCCATCGCAGCGCCCGGCGAGAGCGTCGTGCTCAGCGTCCACGCCGAGGGCGCGCAGGTCTATGAGTGCAAGGCCGGCACCGACGGCAAGCTCGCCTGGACGTTCCGCGAGCCGATCGCGACGCTGCTGTCCGAGGGCAAGACCATCGGCCGGCATTTTGCCGGGCCGAACTGGGAGCATGCCGACGGCAGCGCCGTGGCCGCCAAGGCCGCCGGCAATGCCCCGGGTACCACCGCGGCCGACATTCCCTGGCTGAAGCTGGAAGTGACGACCCACCGGGGCAGCGGCGTCCTCACGCCGGTTACGACGGTTCAGCGCATCAACACCCATGGCGGCAAGCTCGATGGTTCTTGCGAGAAGGCTGGCGATTTCAAGAGCGCGCCCTACTCGGCCGACTACGTCTTCCTGAAGAAAGGCTGAGCCCTCAGCGGTCGGTGCCTTCGCGCTCGGCCTGCGCCAGCTCCGCCACCGCAAGGTCGCCGCTCCCCTCCAGCCGCGCCTTTGCCGTCCTGTGGACGTGCGCGGCAAGCGTCGGCATGCGTTCGATCAGGGCGTGAAAGTCCTGGGCGTCGAGCACCAGCAGCCGGGTCTTGCGCGTTGCCGTCACCGTCCCGCTGCGTTTGGTTTTGTGCAGCAGCGCGATCTCCCCGAAGAAGGTGCCATCCGCGAGCCGCACCTGCTGGTTCGGCAGCGCGATCTCGACCTCGCCGGCGGTGATGAAATACATCGACGAAGCCGCATCGCCCCGCCGCACCAGGATCTCGCCCTGCTCGATCGTGCGCGCCCGAAGCAGCCGCATGATGTCGGCGATCTCGGATGCGCTGAGATGCGAGAAGAGCGGCACCCGCGCCAGCATGCCCCAGGTCACGACAAAGTCGCGCCGCTTCACCTCTTCCGCAAAGGCCGTCGATATGATCGCGACCGGCAGCGCGATCATGGCAAATCCGCTGATGATGGTGAAGACGGAGATGAACTTGCCGAGCGCCGTCACCGGCACGACATCGCCATAGCCGACGGTGCCGAGCGTCACGATCGCCCACCACATCGCCTGCGGAATGGTGCCGAGCTTGTCCGGCTGCACGTCGCGCTCGATGGCGTAGAGCAGCGAGGCAAAGGTCAGAACCGCGCCGATCAGGATGACGATGCAGCCGATCAGCGCCCGCCGCTCGGCGTGCACGGCCGCGAGCAGCGAACGCATCGCCGGCGAATAGCGCACCAGCTTGAAGAACGGCAGCACGCCGAGCGCCGCCAGCGTCGCATGGCGGCCAGTAGCGAGCACGACCGCAGCCGGCAGGAACGCGAGGAGATCGATGATGCCGAGTGCGGAGAAGACATAACTGAGCCGGTCGGACAGCGCGGACGCCGGGCGCTGGGTATGGCCCGCCACCGTCCACAGCCGCGCGGCATATTCCAGCGCAAACACGATTACGGCGAGAATGGAGATGCCTGCGAACAGCGCACCGAATTGCGCGTCGAGCTCCGGCACCGAGGCAAGGATCATCGCGGCGACGTCGAGCACGATGACGCCGATGATCAGCTGGATGAAGCGCGACCCAACCGAGTAGGCCAGCGGATCGTGCTCCAGAAATTCGTAGAGGCGATCCCTCAGATTGGGATCGGTTGAGCCACGTCCTCGCGGAACGGGGCGCACCTGCTTACGCGCCGGCCGATTTTTGTTCAGTCATGGCTTTTTCGATCGCCGTGAGCGCCGCGGCCGCATTCGCGCCGTCGGGGCCGCCGGCCTGAGCCATGTCGGGCCGCCCGCCGCCGCCCTTGCCGCCGAGCGCTTCGGAGGCGACCTTCACCAGATTGACCGCATTGAAGCGCGAGGTGAGGTCAGCGGTGACGCCGACCACGACGCCGGCCTTGCCGTCCTCGGTGACGCCGACGATGGCGACGACGCCGGAGCCGATCTGCTTCTTGCCGTCGTCGGCAAGGCTCTTGAGATCCTTCATCTCGATGCCCTCGACCGCGCGCGCCATCAGCTTGACGTCACCAACCTCGCGCACGCCGGAGGCCGCGCCGTTGCTCGAAGCTGCACCGCCGCCCATCGCCAGCTTCTTGCGGGCGTCGGAGAGCTCGCGCTCGAGCTTCTTGCGCTCTTCCATCAGCGCGGCAATGCGCGCCGGGACGTCGTCGATCGAGGTGCGTAGCTCGTGCGCCGCGGTCTTCGCCAGCGCCATGGTGTCGTTGGCGTGTTTGCGCGCGTAGTTGCCGGTTAAAGCCTCGATGCGGCGCACGCCTGAGGCGACCGCGCTCTCGCCCGTCAGCGTGATCAGCCCGATGTCGCCGGTGCGCCTGACATGGGTGCCTCCGCACAGTTCGACCGACCAGCCGAGTGCGTTGGCGCCGCGCTCGCGCGCGGTGCGGCCCATCGAGACGACGCGAACCTCATCGCCATATTTCTCGCCGAACAGCGCGCGTGCGCCGGCCTCACGGGCCTCGTCCACGCCCATGACGCGGGTCGAGACTTCGTCGTTCTCCAGCACCACGTCGTTGGCGATGTCCTCGACGCGCGCGAGCTCTTCCGCCGTGATCGGCTTCGGATGCACGAAGTCGAAACGTAAACGGTCCGGCGCGACCATCGAGCCGCGCTGGGCAATGTGGTCGCCAAGCACCTGGCGCAGCGCCTCGTGGATGAGATGCGTGGCCGAGTGATGCGCGCGGATCGAAAAGCGCCTGCCGTGATCCACTTCGAGCTGCAGCGCGGTGCCGAGCTTCAGCTCGCCGCTCTCGACCGTGCCGACGTGAACGAAGAAATCGCCGAGCTTTTTCTGCGTGTCGGTGACGCGGAATTTGATGCCGCCCTCGCCGGTCAATACGCCGGTGTCGCCGACCTGCCCGCCGGACTCCGCGTAGAACGGCGTCTGGTTCAGCACGATCGCGCCGGTGTCGCCGGCCTTGAGGCTCGCGGCGTCCTTGCCGTCCTTGACCAGCGCGGTCACCACGCCTTCGGCGCTCTCGGTCTCATAACCCAGGAATTCGGTCGCGCCGAGCTTCTCACGCAGCGGGAACCAGATCGCCTCGGAAGCAGCTTCGCCAGACCCCTTCCAGGACTCGCGTGCCTTGGCCTTCTGACGCTCCATCGCGTCGGTGAACGAGGCCTGATCGACGCTGATGCCGCGCGACTTCAGCGCGTCCTGCGTCAGGTCGAGCGGAAAGCCGTAAGTGTCGTACAGCGTGAAGGCGACGTCGCCGTCGAACATATCGCCCTTCTTTAAGGACGCGCTCTTCTCGTCGAGAATGGCGAGGCCGCGGGTCAGCGTCTTGCGGAAGCGGGTCTCTTCCAGGCGCAGCGTTTCCTCGATCAAATTTTCCGCGCGCATCAAATCCGGATAGGCCTGGCCCATCTCGCGCACCAGCGCCCAGACCAGCCGATGCATCAGCGGTTCTTTCGCACCTAACAACTGCGCATGGCGCATCGCGCGGCGCATGATCCGGCGCAGCACATAGCCGCGGCCCTCGTTCGAGGGCAGCACGCCGTCGGCGACGAGGAAGGCCGACGAACGCAGATGGTCGGCGATGACGCGGAACGAGGCCACGGTCTTCTCATCCGGTCCGCTGCCGAGCGCGGACGCCGTCGCATCGATCAAATGACGGAACAGGTCGGTCTCGAACACGCTGTCGACGCCATGCATGATGCAGGCCATGCGCTCCAGCCCCATGCCAGTGTCGATCGAGGGACGCGGCAGCGCCACGCGCTCCTCCTTCGTCACCTGCTCGTACTGCATGAAGACGAGATTCCAGAATTCGAGGAAGCGATCGCCATCCTCCTCCGGGGAGCCCGGCGGCCCGCCCCAGATGTGATCGCCGCGATCGATGAAGATCTCCGAGCACGGGCCGCACGGGCCGGTGTCGCCCATCGCCCAGAAATTGTCCGAGGTCGGGATGCGGATGATGCGATCCTCGGAGAAGCCCGCGATCTTCTTCCACAGTCCGGCCGCCTCATCGTCGGTGTGGTAGACCGTGACGAGCAGCTTGTCCTTCTTCAGACCGAATTCCTTCGTGATCAGCGTCCAGGCCAGCTCGATCGCGCGCTCCTTGAAATAGTCGCCGAACGAGAAGTTGCCGAGCATCTCGAAGAAGGTGAGATGGCGCGCGGTGTAGCCGACATTGTCGAGGTCGTTGTGCTTGCCGCCGGCGCGCACGCATTTCTGCGACGTGGTGGCGCGCTGATAGGGCCGCTTCTCGACGCCGGTGAAGACGTTCTTGAACTGCACCATGCCGGCATTGGTGAACATCAACGTCGGATCGTTGCGCGGCACCAATGGCGAGGACGACACGATCTCGTGGCCGTTCTCGGCAAAGAAGTTCAGAAAGGTCGACCTGATCTCGTTGACGCCGCTCATGTTCATCCAATCGGGTGTGCTTGCACCCGCCTTCCAGCCATCCAAACCGCGAGTTTGGGCTGATATCTGCGGGTCAAAGCGCTTTTAGACAAGGCCAGCTTCGCTGTCCAGAAACTGTGCAGACAGATCAAGGCGTTGCCGCAGTCGCGTAATCCGTTGGAAAGCCGCCGATGCCGCGTTGACAGGCTTGGCCGGCCTGTGGTCTTTAGCCATCTGTATGGTACGGCCACGTCGGGAGAGACCGGCACTGGTGCCGGCGCCGAAGGAGCAACCGCCCCGGAAACTCTCAGGCAAAAGGACCGCGTGGCTTTGACAGCATCTGGAAAGAGGCGCCGACGGGTTTAGGTCCGGACAGCGTCCGCCGACGGGATAATACTCTCAGGCACAGCGACAGATGGGGCTTCGACTGGTGTCCACGGGAAATCGTTCCCGGGGAACCGCCGAGGGCCCCCCGATGCTTGCGCGTGACGACAAAGACTCCCTGAAACGCACCCCCCTTTACAACCTGCATGTCTCGCTCGGCGGCAAGATGGTGCCGTTCGCGGGCTATGACATGCCGGTGCAATATCCGGCCGGAGTCCTGAAGGAGCACCTTCATACCCGCGACGCAGCCGGCCTGTTCGACGTCTCCCACATGGGCCAGATCGCGCTCCGGCCGAAATCCGGCAAGGTCGAGGACGCCGCCCGCGCGCTGGAACGGCTGGTGCCGCAGGATATTTTGGCGATTGCGCCGGGCCGGCAGCGCTACGCCCAGTTCACCAATGCCGAGGGCGGAATTCTGGACGATCTGATGGCCGCCAATTTCGGCGATCACCTCTTCCTGGTCGTCAACGCCGCCTGCAAGGCAGAGGACGAGGCTCATCTGCGCGCGAATCTCTCGGACGACTGCATGATCGATTCGCTTGCCGACCGCGCGCTGATCGCGCTGCAGGGCCCGAAGGCGGAATCGGCGCTGGCGAAATTATGTGCAGAGGCGCCCGCCATGAAGTTCATGGATGCCGGCCCGCACAGGGTTGCCGGTCTCGACTGCTTCGTCTCGCGCTCCGGCTACACCGGCGAGGACGGATTCGAGATTTCGGTTCCTGCCGGCGATGCCGAACGGCTCGCCAAGGCGCTGCTGGACAATCCGGACGTCATGCCGATCGGGCTCGGCGCCCGCGACAGCCTGCGGCTCGAGGGCGGGCTCTGTCTTTACGGCCACGACATCGATACCGCGACCACGCCGGTCGAGGCCGCGCTGGAATGGTCGGTGCAGAAGAGCCGCCGCACCGGCGGCGCGCGCGCCGGCGGCTTTCCCGGCGCGGAAAGGATTCTGGCCCATTTCGACCACGGCGCATCCCGCCGCCGCGTCGGCCTGCGTACCGAGGGCCGCGCGCCGGTGCGCGAGGGCGCGCTGCTGTTTGCGAACGCGACCTCTCACGAGCCGATCGGAAAGGTCACCTCGGGCGGCTTCGGCCCGAGCCTGAATGCGCCGGTCGCGATGGGCTATGTGCCCACAGCATCGAGCGCGATCGACACGAAACTCTTCGCCGAGGTGCGCGGCCAACGCCTGGCCGTGCAGGTCGCCGCCATGCCCTTCGTGAAAAACACCTACAAACGCTGAGGACTGAGAAAATGACCACGACGCTCTACACCTCCGACCACGAATGGCTCGCGATCGACGGCGATGTCGCCACGGTCGGGATCACCGACTACGCGCAATCGCAGCTCGGCGACGTCGTGTTCGTCGAATTGCCCAAGCTCGGCCGCACGCTGAAGAAGGCCGAACCCGCCGCCGTCGTGGAGTCCGTCAAGGCCGCCTCGGATGTCTACGCGCCTGTTAGCGGTGAGGTGCTCGAGACCAACCCCGAGCTCGCGAGCGAGCCGGCGCTGGTAAACTCGGATGCGCAGGGCAAGGCGTGGTTCTTCAAGATCAAGATGGCCGACAAGAGCGAGCTCGGCGGTCTCATGGACGAAGCGGCGTACAAGGCCCACACGGCGTGAGATGAGAACAACTCGAACCACACTCTCGGTGTCATCGTCCGCGAAGGCGGACGATCCAGTACGCCGCGGCCCATCGGCCCTAGCCGAAGCGGCTGCGTTTACTGGATGCCCCGCCCCCGTGCGCAAGTGCGCACTAGGCGGGGCATGACGGCGACAGCGAACTCTGAAGCGAGGACCCATGATGACCGCGCACCGCAAATCCAACGGCGACACCGCCAGCTTCGTTCGCCGCCACATCGGCCCCTCGGCACGCGATGTCACCGCGATGCTCGAGGCCGTCGGCGCGAACAGCGTCGATGCGCTGATGGCGCAGACGCTGCCGGCCTCGATCCGGCAGGCCGCCCCGCTCGATCTCGGCAAGCCGCTCAGCGAAACCGAGGCGATCGCGCATATGGCCGAGCTCGCCGCCCAGAACCAGGTCTTCACCTCGCTGATCGGCCAAGGCTATTCCGGCACGATCTTGCCTGCGGTGATCCAGCGCAACATCTTGGAGAACCCGGCCTGGTACACGGCCTACACGCCCTACCAGCCCGAGATCAGCCAGGGCCGGCTCGAGGCGCTGCTCAACTTCCAGACCATGATCTGCGATCTCACCGGGCTCGACGTCGCCAACGCCTCGCTGCTCGACGAAGCCACCGCGGCGGCGGAAGCGATGGCGCTCGCGGAGCGGCACTCGAAAGTTGAAGCAAAAGCCTTCTTCGTCGACAAGGACGTGCATCCGCAGACGCTCGCGGTGATGCGCACCCGCGCGGAGCCCCTGGGCTGGACCTTGGTCGTCGGCGATCCCCTCACCGATCTCGACAAGACGGACGTGCTTGGCGCGCTGCTGCAATATCCGGGCAGTTCAGGCGCTGTGCGCGATCTCAGGCCTGCGATCGCCAGCCTGAAGGCCAAGGGCGCGCTCGCGATCATCGCTGCCGATCTCCTCGCCCTGACACTGCTCGCCTCGCCCGGCGAGCTCGGCGCCGACATCGCCATCGGCTCTGCCCAGCGCTTCGGCGTGCCGATGGGCTATGGCGGACCGCACGCGGCCTACATGGCGGTGCGCGATGCGCTGAAGCGTTCGCTGCCGGGCCGCATCGTCGGCCTCTCCGTGGATTCGCGCGGGATGCCTGCCTATCGCCTCGCGCTGCAGACCCGCGAGCAGCACATCCGTCGCGAGAAGGCGACCTCCAACATCTGCACCGCGCAGGTGCTGCTCGCGGTGATCGCCTCGATGTATGCGGTCTATCACGGCCCCGAAGGCTTGACGCAGATCGCGCGCAATGTGCATCGCCGCACCGCGGTGCTGGCTGCCGGCCTGCGCAAGCTCGGCTTTGCGCTGCAGTCCGACAGCTTCTTCGACACACTGAGCGTGGACGCCGGCGCCAAGCGTGCCGAGATCGTCGCGCGCGCGGCCGCCGAGAAGATCAATCTCGGCGTTGGCGACGACAGCTTGCGCATCGCGCTCGACGAGACCACGACGCCCGCGACGGTGGAAGCGGTTTGGCGCGCCTTCGGCGGCGAGCTCGCCTATGCCGAGATCGACGCGACCACACGCGAGGCGCTGCCGGAGGCGCTCAAGCGCGCGACCTCCTTCCTCACCCATCCCGTCTTCCATGCGCATCGCTCGGAAACCGAGATGCTGCGCTACATGCGCAAGCTCAGCGATCGCGACCTCGCGCTCGACCGCGCGATGATCCCGCTCGGCTCGTGCACCATGAAGCTGAACGCGACCACCGAGATGATGCCGCTGACCTGGCCGGAATTCGGCAGCCTGCACCCGTTCGCCCCGCGCGAGCAGGCGAAGGGTTACTACGCGCTGTTCGCGCGGCTGGAAAAATGGCTGTGCGACATCACCGGCTATGACGCGATCTCGCTGCAGCCGAATTCGGGCGCGCAAGGCGAATATGCCGGGCTGCTCGCGATCCGCGGCTATCACGCGGCGCGTGGCGAGACGCATCGCAAGATCTGCCTGATCCCCTCCTCCGCCCACGGCACCAATCCGGCCTCGGCCGCGATGGTCGGCATGGACGTGGTGGTGGTCGCCTGCGAGAAGAACGGCGACGTCGACGTCAACGATCTCCGCGCCAAGGCCGAAAAGCATTCGAACGACCTCGCCGCTGTCATGATCACCTATCCCTCGACCCATGGCGTGTTCGAGGAGCATATCCGCGAGATCTGCGACATCGTGCATGGCCATGGCGGCCAGGTCTATCTCGACGGCGCCAACCTCAATGCGCAGGTCGGCCTTAGCAGGCCCGGCGATTACGGCGCCGATGTCAGCCATCTCAACCTGCACAAGACCTTCTGCATCCCGCATGGCGGCGGCGGCCCGGGCATGGGACCGATCGGCGTCAAGGCGCATCTCGCGCCGTTCCTCCCGGGTCACCCCGTGACGGATGGGAAAGCGCCAGTCGGCCCGGTCTCGGCAGCGCCGTTCGGCTCAGCCTCGATCCTGACCATCTCCTACATCTACATCCTGATGATGGGCGGCGAAGGCCTCAAGCGCGCCACCGAGATCGCGATCCTCAACGCCAACTACGTCGCAGCACGGCTCGATGCGCATTTCCCGGTTCTCTACAAGAACGAGAAGGGCCGCGTCGCGCATGAATGCATCGTCGACCCCCGCGCGCTGAAGACGACGTCCGGCGTCACCGTCGACGACATCGCAAAGCGCCTGATCGACTACGGCTTCCACGCGCCCACCATGAGCTTCCCGGTACCGGGCACGCTGATGATCGAGCCGACCGAATCGGAATCCAAGGCGGAGCTGGATCGTTTCTGCGATGCCATGATCGCGATCCGGAAAGAAATCGCCGAGGTCGAAGCCGGCCGCTTCAAGATCGAGGCGTCGCCGCTCCGCCACGCCCCGCACACCGTGCACGACATCGCGGATGACGATTGGAAGCGCGCCTACACCCGCGCCGAGGGTTGCTTCCCCGCGGGCACCTCGCGCACCGACAAATACTGGAGCCCGGTCGGGCGTGTCGACAACGTGTATGGTGACCGCAATCTGGTGTGCTCGTGTCCGCCGGTGAGCGATTACGCGGAGGCCGCGGAGTAGGAATAGGGCGCGACCAATGAGCGGCTCTCGCGATCCCATCGCCACAGCCGCTCGTTTGTCAGTTCAGCTTCTTAGGATGGGTAGAGCGAAGTGAAACCCATCACCCCACGCAAAACGAAACAGGCGCCGAAGACGTCGGCAACTCAACGTCCTCAGCGCCCGCTCCTCGCGAAAAACTTTAACGTTGAAGCTTACTCGTCTCCCGGCTCCTCGCCGTCGGCGTCACGCTCGGGGCTGCCGGCGAGAATCTGCTCGGCGATCAGGCCGGAGTTCTGGCGGATCGAGGTCTCGATCTTGGCGGTAATGTCGGGGTTGGCCTTCAGGAACGCCTTCGAATTCTCGCGGCCCTGACCGAGGCGCTGGCTGTCATAGGAGAACCATGCGCCGGATTTCTCGACGATGCCGGCCTTGACGCCGAGATCGAGAATCTCGCCCATCTTGGAGACGCCCTCGCCGTACATGATGTCGAACTCGACCTGCTTGAAGGGCGGTGCCAGCTTGTTCTTGACGACCTTGACGCGGGTGGTGTTGCCGACCACTTCGTCGCGCTCCTTGATCGCGCCGATGCGGCGGATATCGAGGCGGACGGAGGCATAGAATTTCAGCGCATTGCCGCCGGTGGTGGTTTCCGGCGAGCCGTACATCACGCCGATCTTCATGCGGATCTGGTTGATGAAGATCACCATGGTATTGGACTTGTTGATGGACGCCGTCAGCTTGCGCAGCGCCTGGCTCATCAGGCGGGCCTGCAGACCCGGCAGCGCATCGCCCATCTCACCCTCGAGCTCGGCCTTCGGCACCAGCGCCGCGACCGAATCGATCACCAGCACGTCGACCGCGCCGGAGCGCACCAGCGTGTCGCAGATTTCCAGCGCCTGCTCGCCGGTGTCCGGCTGCGAGATCAGGAGCTCGTCGATGTTGACGCCCAGCTTGCGCGCATAGACCGGGTCGAGCGCGTGCTCGGCGTCGATGAAGGCGCAGATGCCGCCCTTCTTCTGCCCTTCCGCCACCGTGTGCAGCGCCAGCGTGGTCTTGCCCGAGGATTCCGGCCCGTAGATTTCCACGACGCGCCCTTTCGGCAGGCCGCCGATCCCGAGCGCGATGTCGAGCCCCAACGAGCCCGAGGAGACCGCCTCGACATCCATCGAGCGGTCGTTCTTGCCGAGCTTCATCACCGAGCCCTTGCCGAACTGCCGCTCGATCTGGGAGAGCGCGGCGGCCAGAGCTTTACTCTTGTCCATGGAAGATCCTTCGACGATACGCAGGGCAGTGGTGGACATTGGGTCGTGCTCCTTATGGCGAGGATTCGCTAGAGGGACAAACGGCTGGCGAGGCGGCGCGGCGATAAAAACAATGTACCCTATTTGTTCTAGGTTCGCAATATGTTCTTTTGCGGATTATGGCGCTGCCTGACGCGCATCAAAGACGGATGAGCTGCGCGCCGTCAGAATTCCGTAATCCTGCGGCACCGAACCTTTTGCGGCCTGCGGTCTTCTCTTGGATGGGACCGCAACTCTGGGGACCTCAGTCATGACGAACAACACGCATCACGATACGACCCGCCGCAATCCGCTGTTGGAGGCGGCGCGGGAGGAGATGATCAAGTTCGAGCGCAAGGAAAACGAGTTCCGCAAGAAAGATCGCCAAGAGCGTGCCGCCGAGCTCCATTTGCCGCTGGACGCGATCAAGCTTCAATAAGGCCGCCACGACGAGGGTTTAGGAGCTGACCGAGGCCCGCTTGCGACTCGTGGGGCGATGGAGGTGTTCGCCAGCGGCAATGCTCCGGCGACGATGCCGGAGCGGCCGCCTGTTGATTTCAAGCAGATTGGCACGGGAATCGGGATTCAGGATTCGGATGGCCGCGGAGGCGAATCCGAGCCGATACGGTATCTAAATACTACCAATAAACCGTTGATTGGACGATGGAATTTGTAGGCGGGCTACTGTGCATGGGGTTGTTTTCGCGTTTTTGAAAGGCGCACATGGGCCTTTCGACCCCGTGTCCCGGCACCCAACGCCGCCTACAGCAGAACCAGCAACCCGATGCCGATCACCAGCACTACGAAGCCAGCCGCCGTCGCGGCGGCGAATGACCGCTCTACGTTGTCCATGATGCCACCCCGTTGCCGGCACGCCACGTTTCCCCCATGGCAGCACCGTCGCTGCGGAATCTCGCCTGCGGTTGTGTCCTGAGTTGTGCGAACGGATGTCGAAATTGGGACCGGTGCAGGGCCAGTGTGCGGCCCCGAGCTCTGGGCCTTCGCTGCCGCCGTCAGGCCTTGTCAGGCTGTCGTAAGCTGAGCCGGCTAGGGTCGTCCGGCTATGGTGTTGCAGCCCAGCACCTCAGCCTCCAATAACCTTTTCCCCGCTTGGCTCTCCAAGCGGGGTTTTTTCATGCCGGTTTTCATGCCGACTTTCATGCCGGCCGGCCGGTTTGCGAACCGCCCTCCTCCTGCGTCAGCCGCAGCGAGAAGGCGCGGATCGCAGGCGCCGCCAGCAGCACGATCGGCAGCATCGCCGCCCATGCGATCAGCCACGACACCAGCCAATGCGCGAGGAACTCCAGCGCGTTCCCTGCGGGAAGGCTGGCGATGCCCGCGGCGACCAGCGAGGTCAGTCCGGACTGGATGATTCCGAACACGAAATGAGAATAGCGGCGGGGAATGCCCAGCATGATGCGCCCATGTTCCTTAGCCTCATCGGGCCAAGCAAGGCACATGCCGCCGCGCGCCGGACGACGCCGTTGCCCGGTCCAGGAACTCTGTTCATGGCCGGAGAACCACGGGAGAGGCCTCGCGCCGCCGCCGGGCGGCCGGCGCATCGATCGGGAGCTGAAGGCGATCGGGCGCGAAACCGCCTGAACGGCCGGACCGAGATCGTCGGCGGGATGGCGCCCCTGCGCGCTGCAGCCGCCATGACAGCAGGGCGCGCGGCGTCCATGGGGGCTATTCCGTAGCCGCCCGGAATTGATCTGCCGATGGTTTGGGATTGGACTGCCCGCGATTATGGCCGTGGGGACTGAGCCATCAGGCGCGATCGGTGCGAACCATGCCGCTCTACTTTTTTCGAATCCGGAACGGCAGCTATTCCGGCTGTGCCGACCAGGCGTCGGAATTTGCCGATCGCGATTCGGCCTGGAAGGAGATGACCAGCGTCTGCGCCGACATGGCCGCCGGCATCGCCCGCAAGCTGCAGGAAAATTCCGAATGGCACATGGAGCTGCTGGACGAAGCCAAGGAGCCCGTGTTCCGGATCCGCATCACATCCGAAACCTTCGAATAGAGGCCGGCCCTAATCCGCGCTGGGCAGGCGCCGCATCGTGAATTCGATGTCGCCGCCGGGCAGTTCGCGCCAAGTCTCGACCGCGCTCATATAGCCGGCCTTGGGGTAGCGGGCGAAGAAAGCCTGCGCCCTCTCCCGCGCCGCCGCGCGCGGCAGCGTGAAGGTCTCGCGCAGATAGCCGTCGCCGGCCATCGGGTCGGGCTTGCCGCCCATCTTGCGCCGGCGCGCCATCCGCTCGGCGAGATCCCGCGGACGATCGGCCATGTTCTGCTCTCCTCGACGCAATACGCTCCCACTCAATGTAGGAAGTAGGCCGATCAAAGAGGAGTCCCGGCCGGAGGCAGCAACCGCCTCCGATCGGGCAGGAGGTCAATTGGCAGTCGTGCCCGACTTTTTCTTCGGCGCACCGGTCGTGGCCGACGCCTTTGGCGCCGCCGGCTGTTTCGGCGGGTCGGAGCGCATGCCGCCCCACGGATCGTTGGAGGCCTTGGAGTCCGGAATCTTCTTCAGCGTTTCCTTGTAGGCCTTCTCACGCTCGGCTTCCGCGGCCTTCTCCTCTGGAGTCTTGCTCGGACCGTCCTGCAGCAAGTTGATATTGGGCATTTGCGCATAGGCCGGTCCCGCCAGCACGGTCGGTCCGGCCAGGACAGCCAGCACCGCGGCCATACGGAAAAGCTTCATCATTGACTCCTTGATTATCCGTGGCGGCGCGGGTCGTCCGCGCCGTGTCACCCCTGTCATTACCGCAGGGGCCGCTCGACCCGCTAGAGCCGGTCCGATCTGCACGATTTCGGCGCGTGGAGCCAGTCGTCCCAGATCGGGCCGCACCTGGTGCACCCGTTCAGCAACAGGCCGAGCCCGGCCAGACAAAACACGAGGACATACCGACGCAACATCACCCACCCATACCCGCTCCATGGCATCATACCGGGCGAAGTCAGGCATTTTCAAGCCGACGGGACCCGCGGCAGACCGGGTGACTTTGCCGCGCCGGTCCGCTCGCAATGCCGAACATCCGGCAATACAGGAGGGAACGACAGCAATGCCATCGCAGCCAGAAGCCGAGTTCGGCATCACGGAAGCCCGACGCATCCTCGGCGAGGTCTTTGCGCCCTGGGTCCAGGATCTCAACCTCTCGGTCGAGCGCATCGAGCACCTGCCGCCGCCGGACGTGCCGGACTGGCAGCCCGCAGCGCTCCTGCGCATGCCGTTCTCGGAACGGCTGTGCCGCAACGGCGGCGTGGTCTGCGGCCAGGCGCTGATGGCGCTCGCCGACACCGCGATGGTGATCGCGAACCTCGCCGCCAACCGCGGCTATCGTCCGATGACGACGGTCGACCAGACCACGCATTTCATGCGCGCCGTCTCCTCGTCGGACGTGCTGGCCGACGCCCGCGTGGTGCGGCTCGGACGCACCATGAGCTTTGGCCGGGTCACGCTGCTCTCGGCCACCGACAACAAGCCGGTGGCGATGGTGTCCAGCGCGTTCGCGATGCTGCCGGGGTGAGCATCATCCGAAAACAAGAAAGCCGCGGGAGCGCAAAGCGCACCGCGGCTCTCGATGGCGTCATGTCGAGGAAACGCGATGGCGATCGCGCTTCGCACGGCCACGCGGGAAATTACTTGCCGAGCACTTCGTCGGCCGCGGTGACGATGCTGACGTTCGGATTTTTTCCGCAATAGCTGCCGAACTTCTTGGCGTTCTCTACGAACACGTCGGTGTCGAAGATCGCGTTGTCCTCGTCGCCCTTGTACCAGCCGTCCATCCAGGTCAGCACCATCTTGATGGTGTCGTCGCCACTATCGAGGAACTGCTTGCAGCTCATGGTCGCGAGATCGAGCTTGGTGGCGTGGGCGGGCATGGACGACAGCGAGAGCGCTGCGGCGAACAGAAGCGAAAACGTGGTCTTCATCAATATCTCCATCGGCGCGTAGCGCCACAAAAAGAAGGGCTCGGGGAAAGTCGGCGGAGTGACCTCCGCTTCGACGTCGTAAACGAAGTCTGAAGCGCTATGCAAGTAGCGCCAGTATTGAGTTTAGTTCAACGTAATTTCTATGCACTACTTCACAAACATCATTATGGATTAACGCGGATGATCGAGAAGCGTGCGGCGCAGCGTTACCGTGTTTTCAAGGGTGGAAAGATCACCTTTGAAAATTGCGGCATCACATGCACGGTGCGAAACATGTCGGCGAACGGTGCCGCAATCGACCTCGACGCCCTCGTCACATTACCGCAATCGTTCACGCTCGCGATCGCGCGCGACAATTTCGTGCGGAAATGCCGCACCGTCTGGCGCACCGAGCGGCGAATCGGCCTCGCTTTCGTACAGTAGTGCATATGATGTGAATGATCGTTCGCATCGCGCGCGCGATGCCGTGTTATGTTCGCGCGATACGACGTCGGCGACGCCAGCGCAGGCTTGCGATCACAAGCGAGACGATCGCGAGCGCGATCATTGAAGATGCCGCAAAAAATCGTCCACCGGGGCGATCGATGGTACGCGACCACAGCGACGGCCCTTCGCCCGGCCGTGCCAGGCGAAACGCAACGACGCTGTCGCCGATCGAGGTGCCTGCCTCGGAGTGGCCGCCGGCGCCGATGGCGACATACTGCTCGCCCTTCCAGAAATAGGTCATGGGATTGGCGACTCCGGGCACCGGCAGCCGGCCTTGCCACAGCTCCCTTCCGCTTCGTGCATCGAAGGCGCGCAAATAGGCGTCCATCGCTCCGGTGAAAACGAGCCCGCCTGCCGTGATCGCGAGCCCGTTGACGAGCGGCGCACCCCACGGCAGCGGCACGCCGAGCGGGGCGAGATCCTCGGTGGTGCCCACCGTCGAACGCCAGAGGATCTTGCCGGCCTTCAGATCGACCGCGACCATCTCGCCCCAGGGCGGTTTGTTGCAAAGAAAACCAAGCGGCGATGTTGCCACCGCACGCGACATCGCAAACGGCGCACCATTCTGCTGGCCGAAATCATGACCGGGCGGAGGATCGAATCCGGCCGCCTCCGCCCGCGGAATCAGCTTGATGAGATGAACGGCCCGGCTGGTGTTGGCATAGAGGACCTGGTTGACGGGATCGAAGGCTGCGCTGCCCCAGTTGACGCCGCCGCCGGTGAAGGGAAACTCCAGCGTGCCGTGCGTTGAGGGTGGCGTGTACAGCCCCTCGTTACGTGCCTCCGCGAACTGCGTCTCGCAAGCTGAGCGGCGCAGGCCAGGAAGGAACGAGAGCGCATCCTCAGTCGAGATTTTTTGCGAAATCAGCGGCGGCACATGCGTCGGGAATGGCTGCGTGGGCGACAGTCGTTCACCTTCCGCTGCCGCCTGCGGAACGCTGCGCTCCTCGACCGGCCACACCGGCTTGCCGGTATCGCGATCGAGCACGAAAACAAAGCCCTGCTTGGTCGGCTGGATCACGACATCGCGCTGACCTTCGCCGGTGTCGATGCGCGTGAGCGTCGGTTGCGCCGGCAGATCGTAATCCCAGACGTCGTGGTGCACGGTCTGGAATGCCCATACGAGTTCGCCGGTCTCGATGCGCAGCGCGACCACCGAGTTGGCATGTTCGTTGTTGCCCGGCCGCTTGCCGCCCCAGAAATCCGGCGATGGCGAGGATGTCGGCAGGAACACCAACCCGCGCGCGGCGTCGACCGACATCGGCGCCCAGACGTTGGCGTGACCGGCTTCGATGCCGTCGCGCTTGAGCGGCTCGAAGGTCCAGCGCGGCTGACCGCTGCGCGCATCGAACGCGCGCACCACACCGCTCGGCGCGTCGACGCGGCGGTTGTCGCCGATCGCGGAGCCGACCACGACGACCCCGCGGCCGATCGCCGGCGGCGAGGTGATCTGGAATTCGCCGGGCCATTCCAGCTTCATGCCGACGTCGGGCCTGACCTCACCGCTCTCGCCGAAGCCGGCACAGGGCATTCCCGTCTTCGCATCGAGCGCGATCAGGCGAACATCGTTCGTGCCCATGAAGATGCGCGATCGACATGCGGCATCTACAGGCGCCTCATCGTCGATCCAGTAGGTGACACCACGGCAGACGTAGCGGTTGGCGGGACGCTGGTTGATCGCGATCTTGGGATCGTAGCGCCATTTCTGCGCGCCCGTGCCGGGATCGAGCGCGATCACCTCGTTGAAAGGAGAGCAGAAGACCAGGCTGTCCTCGACGAACAATGGCGTGGCCTGGAATTTGGTTCGCCGCATCACCCCGGGCGGCCGCGCCGCGAGATCGCCCGTGTGGAATTCGAAGGCCCGAACCAGGTTGCCGACATTGTCGGGCGTGATCTCCCGCAATGGCGAGAACCGCGAGCCTCCGGGATCGCCACCCCAGCTCTCCCAGGCGAGGCCTGGCCGCGACGAAAACAACAGGAGCGTGATGAGAGCGGCCAAATAGCAGGAGCGGGTCGCCAACGCCCGCCTCACCTATTTCGGCTTCTTGGCAGGTTCAGGCGGACGCGCCCCGCTCCACGGATCGTACTTCTCCTTGGACTCGGGAATGCGCTCGAGTGCGGCCTTGTAGGCCTTCTCGTCGACCTTGGGCTTGTTGTCCGCCTTCTGGCCGCCCTCGTTAGGCTGACGCCTGCCACCGCCCATCTGCGCCTGCGCGGAGGCAACCGCCAGCGCCAGCACGGCGGCCGCTATGACCAAAATCCTCATGGGCGCAATCCCCCTCGTCTGGGGTACAAACTAGCCGGCAATGATGGAATAGCCAATGCCGCGAGCTCCAAGACTTCAGGAATCCTGACTTCAGGAAATCCTGGCTCCAAGAAATTCTGGCTCCAAGAAATTCTGGCTTCAGCAAATCTTGATCGGCCAGGTCTTCGTCGGATCGCATTCGTGCCTATGTTTTGGCCCCGCAGGGGACCTTCACGGATGTTACGGATTATTGCTCATGCCGCGCTGCTGGCCAGCGCGCTCGCGCTCGGGGCCTGCGGTTTTGCCGACAGCCGCGCACCGGTGCCCGAGTTCATGCGCATGAAGGAGGCCGAGCAGCCGCCGCCCGAATCGCCTCCCGACGTCAAACGCGTCGTGCGCGAGCAGATCGAATTCGTCTTCCTCAGCACCTCCTATCCGCGTGAGGTGCATGTCGCCTCACCCCATCGCGAGGTGCGGGGACCGGGCTGGACAGCTTGCGTCCGCGCCCAGCTCACCTCGGCGACCGGCTCGCCGCTCGGGCCACAGACCTACATCGTGACCATATCAAGCGGAAAGGTGGTCGATCGACGCCGCGCCGAAGCGGACGACATCTGCGGGTCGGAAAGCTACGAGCCGATCTAGGGAACAGATCAAGCCGACATCCGATCCGGTTCCGGGAAAAACGTGTAATTTTGCCGGAACGATCATGGCCTCCCCTTCTTGTTACCGCCGAGGGCAGTTTCGAGGAGGACATGATGAGGACATTCACGATTGCATTGCTGGCTGGCGTCGGAGCCTTGGCAGCGGTGAGCGGCGCCAAGGCCGCCGACGTCTATACGACCAGCGAATACACCAGCCCCGATCTCGTCCAGGAAGTGCGGCTGGTCTGCGACGATTCCGGCAATTGCTATCGCACCCGCGGCGGCTCGCGCGTGATCGTGCGCGACTCCTACGCGACCATGCCGCGTGATCGCTACTATGAGCGCCGCACCTATCGCGACTGGGACGATGGTCCGCGCGGCGGCGTCGGCATCCGCGCGCCCGGCGTCAGTGTTGGCGTCGGCGTCGGCGATCGCTGGTAATCGATGAAGCCATGACAGACGGGACCGGACGAGATAACTCGCCCGGTCCTGTCCATGTCAGATCTCAAGCGGCTCTCCCGGGGTGACGCTAGGCGTTGCCGACGGGACCTGCGCGATGAAGCGGGCGAGCACCATGCCGGCACACATCGCGGCGACGAAGATGAAGGCGGAGGCCGAGCCAAATCCGAGCGCGGTCAACGCCGGGCCTGGACAAAAGCCTACGAGGCCCCAGCCGATACCAAAGATGGCGGGACCGGCGATAATTCTCGGATCGATATCGTTTCGCGTTGGGACGTAGAAGCAGTCGGCGAAGACAGGCCGTGCCAATTTCAAGACGCGGCTGAAGCCGATGAAGGTCACCGCGACCGCGCCGGCCATCACGAAAGCGAGGCTTGCGTCCCACGTTCCTGCCGGGATGCCGCCAACGTCCAGGAAATTCAGGACCTTTGCCGGGTTCGACATACCTGAGACGATGAGGCCGAGGCCAAAGACCAGACCGATCCCGAATTGAATGAGGATTGTCATCGCGGTCAGCTCCAGTGCCGCATGACGAAGACGGTCGCCATGCCGGCTACCATGAAGGTCATGGTCGCGACCAGCGATCGCACCGACAACCGCGACAGGCCACAGACGCCGTGGCCGGAGGTGCAGCCGCTGCCCCACACCGCGCCGAAGCCGGTGAGCAATCCCGCGACGATCAGAAGCGGCGTTCCGGCGGCGATCGTTTGCGCCGGCAGGCTTCCGGTGACAAGGCGCACCAGGACGGGCGCGACGATAAGGCCCGCGACGAAGGCGAGCCGGCCGGCGAATTGCCGATCCTCGTAAGGCGGAAACAGCCGCGCCGCGATACCGCTGACCCCGGCGATCCGTCCCGTCGTCCACATCAGCAGGACGGCGGACAGGCCAATCATCGCGCCGCCAAGGAGCGACGCAATCGGCGTAAAAGGTGTGGCGACCATGATGATCCTCCGGGTCGAGAGCATTCTGGCTTATCCATCGAGCATCCGGCCGGCTCGCGGCCGGATGCTCAACGAGACGTTAATATTACCACTCGAATTGAAGCGGTGTCCCAACGGTATTTTCCAATCTTTGCGCTAAGCATGGCCTCCTGAACGGGGACGACGGGACGTGGTCGATATCGCGCACCAGGCTGCGATCAACCCGGCATCGGCAAAGCATGCCGCGGCCTCGCGCGCGCGTGTTCCGCTTACGGCGATCGAACCCGGCCAGTGGCGCGCACTCGCGCAGCGCGCCATTGAGCCGAACGGATATTACTTGCCTGGCTGGGAGCTCGCCGTCAGTGCAACCGCGCGCGGCCGCACGGATGCCTCGGCGCTTCCCGCATACGATGGATCGCGGCTGGTCGGGCTGATGCCGGTGATCTCGCTCTGGCGGGCATGGAAGATTCCCCTGCCCGCGCTGGTGAGCGCGCATCCCTACGGCACGCTGTGCAGCCCCCTGATCGACCGCGATGCCCCGATCGAGGCATCGGCGCGCCTGTTGCAGCAGGCCCGCGCGGCCGGAGCGCATGCGCTCGTGCTGAACGATGTCGCGCTCGATGGGGCGGCAATGACCGCCCTCAACCAGGTTCTGCAGCGCGACGGCCTGAAGCCGCGCCTCCTGAGCTCCTACATCCGCGCCAGCCTCGACGCGACACAGGACGGTGAGACGCTGCTACGCGACGCGCTCGGTACCAAAAAACTCAAGGAGCTGCGTCGCCAGCGCCATCGTCTTGAAGAACACGGCGCCGTCGTGTTCGATGTCGCGCACAGCCCCGACGAGATCGGGCCGGCGCTCGAAACATTCTTGCGGCTCGAAGCCAGCGGCTGGAAAGGCAAGCGCGGCACCGCGCTGGTCCAGCATGCCGGCGATGCAACCTTCATCCGCCGCGCCGTTCCCGCGCTGGCAGAAACCGCGCAATGCGAGATCGTCACCCTTCGCGCCGGCGCGACGCCGGTGGCCGCCGGCATCGTGCTGCGGCATCAGGACCGCGCCTTCTTCTTCAAGCTCGGCATCGACGAGCGCTTTGCAAGATATTCGCCGGGCGTGCAGCTTACGCTCGAGCTCACCCGCCGCCTATGCGCCGATCCCGCCATCGCCAGCGCGGATTCCACCGCGAGCGCCGATCACCCCATGATCAACCCGATCTGGCGCGGGCGCTTCGCCGTTGGCGACGTGCTGATACCGTTGCGGCGGAACGACCCCATCGTGGCGCTC
Organism: Bradyrhizobium sp. RT6a; assembly: GCF_040547675.1. Classification (NCBI taxonomy): domain Bacteria; kingdom Pseudomonadati; phylum Pseudomonadota; class Alphaproteobacteria; order Hyphomicrobiales; family Nitrobacteraceae; genus Bradyrhizobium; species Bradyrhizobium sp. RT6a. Next base: position 424,726 of record NZ_JBEPQC010000002.1, on the reverse strand, counting down.
GTGCACGGAGCGCTCGCGGCGCACGGCATCGCCTACGCGGCGGCGCGCCGCGCAGTTCGCCTGCTTCGCAAATAGATAGCTCCTACTCCGCCGCCTGGGCGTTGATCTCCGCCGAGACCTCGCGGATGGCGCGCGCGAGCATGTTGGGATCCTGCGCGCCGGAGACGGCGTATTTTTGCGCAAACACGTAGGTCGGCACGCCGGAGATGCCCTTCTCGGCGGCTTCCTGCGCGTCCGCCGATACGCGCGCGACGTCCTCGTCGGTGGCGAGGCGCCTGCGCACGTCGTCGGCATCTAGGCCGACATCGGCAGCCGCCTGCACCAGCACGTTCACATCAGTGAGGTCGCCGCCGTCGCGGAAGTAGAGCTCCATCAGGCGCTGCTTCATTTCGGGCGCCTTGCCGATCGCCTCGGCCCAGAGGATCAGGCGGTGGCAGTCGGTGGTGTTGGGCTGACGCGCGACAAGCTCGGGCCGGTAGACGAGCCCCTCCTCGCCCGCGGCCGCAACGACGCGCCCCGCAATGCCCTTATAGGCCTCGACCGAGCCGAACTTCTTGGTGAGATACTCCTCCCGGCTGATGCCCTCGGACGGCACCCAGGGATTGAGGAAGAAGGGACGGAAATTGAGCTTGACCGGAACGTCAGGCACCAGCGCCAGCGCGCTCTCGATCCGGTGCTTGCCGATATAGCACCAGGGGCATACCACGTCGGAAACGACGTCGATCTGGAGCGGCTTTAGGGTGCTCATGAGCGCCTCCTTCGGGCGTTGCGGGTTGTGCCCAAAGATAAGCCGAACCCATGCTGAGGCAAGGCCGCTAGCTCATGGCTGCTGCCATTTGTCGGAGCCGCTCGGCGGTGCGCTCGTCGGCCGGGAAGAAGGTTTCCAGAGCCAGCTCCGACAGCGTGATGTCGACGGGCGTGCCGAACACCATGGTGGTGGAGAAGAAACTTAGGATCTCGCCGTCGTGGCGCAGCTTGAAGGGGATCGCGACATTGTCGCTCGACAGCGGCGCTGCGCGCGCCGGGATCGGATAGCTCTTCAGGTCGTTGTACAGCTTGATCAGCTCGGGATCTGCGGTCGCCTCGCATTGCCGGTGCAGCCGCTCCAAGAGATGTCCGCACCATTCCGCGAGATTGACCGTTCGCGGCGCCAGCGCCTCGGGATGGAAGGCGAGCCGCAGCACGTTGAGGGTCTGGCCGAGCAGCCGCTGCGGAATGCCGGCAAGCAGCGGCGCCAGCATGCGGTTGGCCGAGACCAGATTCCAGTGCCGGTCATAGGCCAGCGCCGGATTGGGCTCGTGCGCCCTGAGGACGAGGTCGATCGCCTGGCGGGCTGATTTCAAGGCGGGATCCTCCAGCGGGCGCTGCGGAAAGGCCGGGGCATAGCCGGCGGCGACCAGCAACACGTTGCGTTCGCGCAACGGCACGTCGAGGCGCTCGGCGAGTCTGAGCACCATGTCGCGCGAGGGTGCGGCACGGCCGGTCTCGACGAAGCTCAAATGCCGCGCCGAGATTTCGGCCTCGCCGGCGAGATCGAGCTGGCTCATGCGGCGGCGCTGCCGCCATTCGCGCAAATGGTCGCCGATATGGACCGGTTGGCTGCGTTCGGCCTGTGCCGTGGATGCATGTGCGTTCATGGTCGAAAACCTAGCACGCAGATTTCGGCGCTTCCATTACGTCAGAGGTAATCGAATTGGGCCTCGGGCCGGCGCATCTTCGGTCGTAACAGGAGACGACCATGATCGCACTGCTGCTCTACCGGACCGTCACAGACCACCTTGTCCCCTGGGCCATGGCGCTCGCAACCCGGATGCTGGCGCGCAGCCTCAACATGCCGGAGCCGCTGGTGCATTCGACCGGCGACTATGTCGTCGCGCAGGTCACTGCCTTCGAGCACAGCGTCGGCAGGAGCCTCTGCCCGTTCCGCATCGCCCGCCTGCTCCGCGTCTGGTGGCGCGGATGGCACTGAGTTTATTCCCGAGCCCACCCCAACCATGGAGACCACGATGATCGACGCATCCACCTTCCTTCGCCGCGCGCTTCTTGCCGACGCGATCTTCAGCGGCGTCGCCGCTCTCGGCTTCACTTTCGGCGCCGGCGCGTTCGCGTCACTGTTCAACCTGCCCGAAGCGCTGCTGCGCGCGACGGGCCTGTTCCTGATCGCCTACACCGCACTCGTCGGCTGGCTCGCTTCACGCGCCTCCGTGGCAAAGCCGCTCGTGCTACTGGTCGTGGTCGGCAACGCGGCCTGGACGCTCGGCAGCATCGCGCTGCTGCTCTCCGGCGCGGTGTCGCCGAATCTTGCCGGCGAGCTCATGGTCGTGGCACAGGCGATCGCGACCGGCGTGTTTGCCGAACTGCAATATGTGGGATTGCGCAGGAGCGGGAGTGTGCTGGCTGTCGGAGCTTGACAAGAGCACGACAACGGAGCCGGCCGCGCAAGTGCTAGCTAGGCCCGCGCGCGGCCTTTCGCCTTGCCAACGGCATGGCCATTGAGCTTCTTCTTTTTGGCGCCTTTGGCGCCAGCCTTCTCGGCCTTGCGCTCCGTGCGCGCCTTCACCTTGGCGCGTTCGGTCCGCGCCTCGGCGCGCAGCTTCTTGCGCTTCTTCTCGCAAGATTCGCACTTGCAGCCGATCGGCTTCAGGTAGGCTTTGAAATAATCGGTGCCGTAGTCGTAATTGATCTCGTCGCCCGGCTCGATGTTCTTGATGGCACGGATGAAGACCTTCCGCTCGCGCGGCCGGACGTCGGATTCGGCGTTGGGCCGGCACGAATGGTTGATGTAGCGCGCGAGGTTCTTGCGCACCGAGCCGTCGATGGTCCAGCGGCCGTTGAGCTCGAACAGGTATTTGTTCTCGATGTCGTCGTGCTCGGGAATCCGGGAGTCCAGGATCGGTCCGTAATAACGGATGATCCGGGTGCCCTTCTTGATCGGCTTGGTTGCGAAGAGGCCGAGCCCGGTTTTCGAGCGGCCGACGCGATAAGGTTTGTTCGAAGAGGTGGCTGGCATGATCACGAAAAACGAGGACGCGAACGAGGCTGAAAGAGCCAAGCGAAGCCGCTCTTCTAGAACGATTCCGCGCCGCTGTCAGGTGTCTGTCGACCCTGTTTGAACCTTGCCCACAATCAAGACGTCTGATGGTACGGAGTTCCCGTTCGATCAAAGGCGTCGTCATGTTCCGCATCACCACCGCAGGCTTGGCCATATTGCTGTTGGCCATGTTGCTGATGTGCAGCGGTCTCGACCGCGCCGACGCCCAATCCGTGGGCAGCCAATATACCTCGACGGCGTCGAAGGATTGCCGCCAGATCGGCAAGCCCAGCGAGCTCGACGGCAGCACCACGCGGGTCTGCAAGGGCAAGGATGGCCTCGTGGTCCTGATCGCCGAGGATGATCTTCGCGAGGTCGTCTCCGTCGGCCGCAATCGCAAGGCCGCGGCCGAGGAACCGGCGGCAAATGTCTGGTTCGCTCCGTTCAACTCGTCCGAGACCACCGTCGAATGGCGCACCGCGGCCGCCAGACCGTTTGCGATCATCCAGCGCTGGCACATCGCCGACGGCACCGATCCCGACAAGCAGGGGCGGCCGAATACCAAGGCCATGCTGATCGTGACCCGGCTGCCACCTGGCCCCGTCTGCCACGTCGCCTATGTCGACGCGATCGCCAACCCGAACGCCAATGAGCTGGCGCGCAACGCCGCGGACGAGTTCGCCCGCAGCTTTACCTGCGGCAAGGATGAGGTGAAGATCATCGGCGCACGGGGCCGCGCGGTCGAGCTGGCGACGATGCGCTAGGCTTCCGTCTTGGTGCGGTGTTAGCGCGACGTCTTTGCAGCCTTCTTCGTTGCGACCTTCTTTGTAACCTTGCGCTTGGGCGACTTCTTCGCGGATTTTTTCTTTGAAGCTTTGGCCTTGGACGTTTTCTTCGCTGCCATGCGCATGTTGTCCACGAGGTTGGGATAGCGGCGCCCGGCGCGGCGGGCAGTCGCCTTGGCCGCCGATTTCTGCGCGGGCGTGAGGTGCTTGGACGCCTTGCCGGCGCGCTTGCGCGGATTTTGACGTTTCCAGGGGGCGCGGGGTGCTCTTGCCATGCGGCGTCAACGCCGCATCATGGCTGGGGTTGCGTTGAGACCGACTGAATCAGGGACCCGGCGGCTTCCCCGTCACGGGCGACATCAGCATCGCTTCGAGCAGGCGTTCGGGAGTCGTCCCCTCGGGCACCCGGCCCAGAATATCCTCAAGCCGCCCATCGAGCAGCAGCATGGTAAAACCGTGCACCATCGACCAGGCGCGCGCGATCGCGGCGCCCTGTTGGAGCGTCAGCGCGTCGCCGCGGATCTGCTCCTGCCGCATCATGCCGACGGCATTGGCAAGCCCCGCGAAGGACGCCTCGGCGGCCTCGTGCAGCGACGGCCTGGAATAGTCGAGCCACTCGGTGCGGAACATGATGCCGTACATGCCGGGATGAGCCTGGGCGTAGGCGACATAGGCTTTCGGCCGCGCCAGCGCGTGCTCGAGCGGGGTGGTGGCGGCGTTGGAGGACGACGCCATCGCCGCATTGAACTGGCGGAAGCCGACCGCCGCGAGCTCACTGAGAAGCCCGGTGAGGTCACCGAAATGATGGGTGGGCGCGGCATGCGAGACGCCCGCCTCGCGCGCCACCGCGCGCAATGTCAGGCCGGCGAGCCCGTCACGCTCCAGTACTCGTTCGGCAGCCTGGAGCAGCGCCTCGCGTAGCGCTCCGTGGTGATAGGGCGCCTCGGCCTTGACGCGCGCCGGCCGTGGCGCGGGACGCGCCGGCGCGCTCGCCTTCTTTGGGGTGCGCGCACCGCGCGCGGTTGCTGTCCTGATTTCGCTCTTGCCCATGGGGCAGCTATAGGACGCAATATTGACAGTGTAAAGATTTCACTTGACCAGCACTCCTCGTACGGCTAATCGATCTTTACGATGTAAAGATGAAGAGGGATACGCCGTGCAGCAGGACGCCGTTGCCGAACGCCGCCATAACCTCGGTCCGATTTCATTCGAGGCCGACGCGGCCTTCCTGAAAATCATCGGTGAATTGCCACGCGAGCTGAACGGCACGCTGTATCGCAATGGTCCCAACCCGCAGTTCAACTCGCCTGGCGCGCACTGGTTCGTCGGCGACGGCATGCTGCACGCCTTTCAGCTCGAGAACGGGCGCGCCAGCTATCGCAACCGCTGGATCCGCACGCCGAAATGGCTGGCCGAGCACGATGCCGGCCGCGCGCTGTTCGGCGGCTTTGGCCGCAAGCTGCCGGATGCGCCGCAAGACCTCACCGACAGCGGCGTCGCGAATACCAACATCATCTTCCATGCCGGCAAGCTGCTGGCGCTGGAAGAAGCTCATCTGCCGACCGAGATCGAGCCGGGCACGCTCGCAACGCGCGGCTATCACAATTATCAGAGCCGCGTCGCCGGCAGTTTTACCGCGCATCCCAAGATCGATCCCGTGACGGGCGAGCTGGTGTTCTTCGGCTACAATGCCGCGGGACCGCTAACGCCCGCCCTCTCCTACGGCTCGATAGACGCGTCCGGCAAGGCGACACGCTTCGAACGTTTCGAGGCGCCCTATGCCAGCATGGTGCACGACTTCATCGTCACCGAGAACCATGTGCTGTTTCCGATCCTGCCCATCACCGGCAGCATGGAGCGCGCGATGAGCGGGCGGCCGCCCTATGCCTGGGAGCCGGACAAGGGCGCCTATGTCGGCGCGATGAAACGCAACGGCACGGCGAAGGACATCGTCTGGTTTCGCGCTGAAGCCTGTTACGTCTTCCACGTCATGAATGCGTGGGAGGACGGCAACCGCATCATCGCCGACGTCATGCAGTTCGAGGAAGCACCACTATTTACGCATCCCGACGGTCGGCCGACCGATCCGGAGAAGTCGCGCGCCCGCCATTGCCGCTGGACGTTCGATCTCTCAGGCGACACCGACCGCTTCCAGCAGACCTATCTCGACGATCTCACCGGCGAGTTCCCGCGCATCGACGCCCGCCGCGCCGGATTGAAGAGCCGTCACGGCTGGTACGCCTGCGCCAATCCACGGCTTCCGATGTTCGGCGCGCTATCCGGCGTCGTCCATGTCGACGGCAATGGCAAGCGCCTCGGCCATTATCTGCTGCCGGCCGGCGACACTATTTCCGAGCCAGTGTTCGTCGAACGGTCGAAGGATGCCGCGGAAGGCGATGGCTGGCTGCTGGCGGTGGTGTGGCGCGCGCGGGAGAACCGCAGCGACCTCGCCGTGTTCAACGCTGGAGATGTCGAGGCCGGCCCCGTCGCGCTGGTGCAGCTCGGCCATCGCGTGCCCGATGGCTTTCACGGCAATTGGGTCGGCGCGCAGTAGCTGTTCGTCGTCATCGAGGATGTCATCAAAAGGTCTCTCATGCATATGTCTTCGCTCATCGCGGACTATCTCGTCGTCCTCGTCCTGATCTGCGCCGCGCTCACACTTCAGATGATCCGGCCGCGGCGGAGCGGCCAAACCATCTTCAACGGCGGCATCCTGCTCGCCTTCGTCCTCTCGGCCGCCTGCGCGTTACCCGTCCTGTCGCACCTGCCCTGGGCCGGATTCTTCGACGAGATGGCCGCCCAAGCCGTTGCAGTCACTCAATTTTTGGAAGTCGCCTACGTCATTTTGACACTGTAAAGATTTTGCTTGACCCCGCCTCGCTCCTAACTTATTGATCTTTACACCGTAAAGATAAAGCCTGACCGAGGCGGACCATGGTGATTTTCCTGATCCTCGCGCCCTACGGCGCCTTCACCTTCCTGATGCTGATGACATCAGCCACGATCAGCGTGTTCGCGGCGTCGGCAATCTGTCTCGCCACCGTCGCGATCGATGTCGTGCGCGGCCGCTCGGTGAAGATCCTGGCCGTGGGCTCGGCGCTGCTATTCGCCGCAATCGGCCTCCACCTCGCACTGTTCAACCCCGCGCTCGGGACGCTCGGTGTCAAGCTGTCGATCGACATCGGCATCTTCGTCATCTCGCTCGGCTCGATGCTGGTCCGCCGCCCCTTCACGCTGCAATACGCCCTCGAATCCGTGCCGGCCGAGACCGCGGCAATGCCCGGCTTTCTCTATGCCAACTACGTCATCACCGGCGCATGGACTGCGGCTGCGCTGCTGATGGCGGCCGCCAATCTCGTGCTGCTCTACGTCCCCGGCCTGCCGCTCTGGTCGAGCCTTGCGGTCGCCTTCGCCGCCCGCAACAGCGCGATCTACTTCACAAAATGGTATCCCGAATATCGGCAGATCAAGTACGGTGCGCCGGCCAGCGCAATGCCCAACTCCCGCTGAACAGGACCGACGATGAAGGACGTATTCGCCCGCCTCGCCTCCGACCTCTTCTCCGCCATCGTCTTCCTGGTCATCTACCTCGTTACCGACAACGTCGTCCTGGCAACGTCGGTGGCAATTGCCGGAGCGATCGCGCAGGTGATTTACGCGCGCGTCAAGGGGCAGCAGCTGAATTACATGACCTATGCGAGCGTCGCACTCGTCGTCGTGCTCGGCACGGTCACGCTGCTCACCAACGATCCCCGCTTCATGCTCGCAAAGCCCTCGATCGCGCATTTCGCGATCGGCGCCATCATGCTCAAGCGCGGCTGGATGCTGCGCTACATGCCGCCGATCGTCGTCGAGACCGTTCCGGAATATGTGACGGCAGCGGGCTATGCCTGGGCGGCGCTGATGTTCGTGATCGGCGCCGGAATGATCGCCGTCGCCTCCACAGGCGATCTGAAGCTGTGGGCGTTCTACATCACGGTCGTCGCGGGCGGCGCCAAGATCGTCGCCTTCGCCGTGCAATATGTCGTGCTCCGCCTCATCGTCACCAGCCGACGGCGTGCCGCCGCCCGCGCCTAAATGCCTCCAACGGAGCGTTAGGCGCGAGCGGCGAGTTGCGCTATACGCTCGGCCGGGACTGGTCCGCGGATCGTCGCGGTCCGCCGGGATATGGGAGACGCGAATGGCCGTGGACGGCAACTGGACTCTGACCATGACGACGCCCATGGGCGAGCGCAAGGCGACGCTGAGCCTGACTGCCGCGGGCGGCACGCTTACGGGTACGCAGGGTGCGGAAGGCAATACCGCGGAGATTTTCGACGGCACCGTCAGCGGCGATGCCGTCAACTGGAAGGTCTCGATCACCAATCCGATGCCGTTGACGCTCGAGTTCATCGGAACCGTTTCCGGCGACAGCATGAGCGGGGAGATGGGCATCGGCCCGATGGGCAGCTTCCCGTTCACCGGCACGCGCGCGTAAGCCCGCGCCGCACCGATGCGAGCGCTCCGTCTCATCGCGGCGACGATCCTGTGTGTCGCGACACAAGCGGCGCGCGCGGACGATGCCGAACCGCCGTGGCGGGCAAGCGCGCTCGCCATGATACCGGCAGGCTATGTCGCCGGCACGGCCTATCGAACCGAAGGGTCGACGGGCTACCTCGCCGTTTATCCGACCTCGTCGAACGATCCCAAGTCACCTGCAAGCGTGTTCGCTGCGCGCCAGGCTCTCGTGGTCGCGCTGACGCCGGATGCGACACGCGCAGTTTCGGTCGAATTGAAGCCGCGTAATGGGCCGGATCCTGACAACGACGACACTGAGTTCGCAAAGCTGCACGCCGAACTCGTCGCCAAGCGGTCAACGCTCCCCGACGGCACCGAGCCCTGCGATCTCGGCGCCTGGTCCGTGGACAAGGATCCCAATGGCCTCAACGTGCGTGCCGAACCATCGGTCAAGGCGCGTGTGCTCGGCACGCTTCCACCACCCTACCGGCTCAAGCTCGGCGGCAGCGAGAACACGCCCGATGGCGGCTGGCTCACCGAATTCCGCATCATCGGCTTCAAGAACGGCTGGTTTCTGATCGAAGGCGCCAAGCCGCCGGGCAAGGACTACGAGGACGACAAGAAATATCCGCGTAGCGCGCCAAAGCCCTATGCCGGACGCGGCTGGGTCGCCTCCAACAAGGTCGGCGCGTCCTACGCCAATGGCGCGACACGCATGGGCGGCCTATTCCAGGCGCCTTTCGTCGATGCGAAGTGGATGCCGGCCCAGCGCGAGCTCGGCGGCCCCATCGACACCGATGGCGGCCCGAAGCACATCTTTGCTTGCAGCGGCCTCTGGGGCCTCGTCGAAAGCGAGGACGGCGTCCGCGGCTGGTGGCGCGGCCTGTGCTCCAACCAGGTCACGAATTGCAGTTGAGCGAATGAGTGCGCGCTTCGAAATATGGGCGCTGGCTCGCCTCGCACACAGGCGTCATCACCGGGCTCGTCCCGGTGATCCACGCCTCTTCGCGATCCCGGAAGGCCGTGGATGACCGGGACAAGCCCGGCCATGACGAGTCGAGAGATGAACTCTCTCAGCCCAAGTTCAACTCCTTGAAGAAGTCGTTGCCCTTATCGTCGATGATGATGAACGCCGGGAAGTCGACGACCTCAATGCGCCAGATCGCTTCCATGCCGAGCTCGGGATATTCGAGCACCTCGACCTTCTTGATGCAGTGCTCGGCAAGATTGGCCGCGGCGCCGCCGATCGAGCCGAGATAGAAGCCGCCATATTTCTTGCAGGCCTCACGCACGGCCGGCGCCCGATTGCCCTTGGCGACCATCACCATCGAGCCGCCGGCGGCCTGGAACTGATCGACGAAGGAATCCATGCGGCCCGCGGTGGTCGGGCCGAACGCACCGGAGGCGTAGCCCTCGGGCGTCTTGGCGGGCCCTGCGTAATAGACCGGATGGTTCTTGAAATAGTCCGGCAGCGGCTCGCCCTTGTCGAGCCGCTCGCGCAGCTTGGCATGCGCGGAATCCCGCGCAACGATCATGGTGCCGGTCATCGAGACCCGCGTCTTGGTCGGGTACTTCGAGAACGTCGCCAGGATATCCTTCATCGGCTGGTTGAGGTCGATCTTGACGACCTCGTCGCCCAGCGACTGCTCGACCTCAGGCAGATATTGCGCCGGGTTGTGCTCGAGCTCTTCCAGGTAGACGCCGTCCTTGGTGATCTTGCCGAGCACCTGGCGATCGGCCGAGCACGACACGCCAAGCCCGATCGGGAGCGAGGCGCCATGACGCGGCATGCGGATCACGCGGACGTCGTGGCAGAAGTATTTTCCGCCGAACTGCGCGCCGACACCGAGCGACTGCGTCATCTTCAGGATTTCCTGCTCCATATCGAGATCGCGGAACGCGTTGCCGTCGGGCGAGCCGTGTGTCGGCAGCGCGTCGAGATAGCGGGCCGAAGCGAGCTTCACCGTCTTCATGCAGAGCTCGGCCGAGGTGCCACCGATCACGATGGCGAGGTGATAGGGCGGGCACGCCGCGGTCCCCAGCGTCAAGACCTTCTCCTTGAGGAAGGCGAGCAGCCGGTCCTTGGTCAGCACCGAAGGCGTTGCCTGGAATAGAAAACTCTTGTTGGCGGAACCGCCGCCCTTCGCCATGAACATGAACTTGTAGGCATCATCACCTTCGGCATAGATCTCGCACTGCGCCGGCATGTTGTTGGCGGTGTTCTTCTCCTCGTACATCGACAAGGGCGCAACCTGCGAGTAGCGCAAATTGCGGCGGAGGTAAGCATCGCGCGCGCCTTCCGACAGCGCCGCCTCGTCGTCACCGTCGGTGATGACGTTGCAGCCTTTCTTGCCCATGATGATCGCGGTGCCGGTGTCCTGGCACATCGGCAGCACGCCGCCGGCAGCGATGTTGGCGTTCTTCAGGAAGTCCAGCGCGACGAACTTGTCGTTCGGGCTGGCCTCGCCGTCCTCCAGGATCGCGCGGAGCTGCTTCAGATGACCCGGCCGCAAATAGTGGTTGATGTCGCCAAAGGCCGCTTCCGACAGGGCCCGCAGCGCCTCACGCGACACCACCAGCATGTCCCGGCCCAAGACCTTCTCGACCCGCACGCCCTCGGTCGTGACCTTCTTGTAGGGCGTCTCGTCCTTGCCCAGCGGAAACAGCGGCGTGTGCCTGTAGGGCGGAACAGGCTTTGCGGGATCGGGGAAGGCGGTGGGAGCGTTCATGGGCTGGAATCTCGGGGTTTTGGAGCCCTCGCATGGGCCCCTTTCATAGAAGCGTTCTAAGCTTTTTTGCCGCAAAGGGAAGGCGCTCTGGTGCGGTCGGGGCATCCCGATTCGGCGACACGCGAGCTATCTTCGGCGGTTGTCGGCGGACACGAGGCCCTCATGATGCCAGTGAAGACCCTGGGTGCACCCCTTGCGCTACGCGCGGGACGACGGTTGAATGCGCCCGCTAAGGGGCTCTTCATCATGACATTGAACTTGCACGTCCGCGGCGCGATCCTGGTCGCCGCCGCCATCACCGGCCTTGTGACCCTCGCCGCGCCCGCGCGCGCCGACCGCTGCGACGACAGCGCCAAGGAACTGGCGAACCAGGTCGATAGACTCAAAGTGAATTTCCGCGCCGCCAACGTGGTCTACCTCACCCACCCCGCGGCCAAGGAATTGTCCGTGGCTTGCCGTGGCGACAAATATTCGATCGAGCTCTATGCCAAGGGCGATCGCAAGCCCAAGCCGGAGTTCCTGGCGCTGGTGGGGTCGACGGCAGCGATCGTCTTCACCGTGACCAAGGACGATACGACGACGGGCGCGACACGCTGCCTGAAGCGGATGGGGCTCTTGCGCGGCGACAAGATCAGCATGCGTTACCGGCGTCTGAACATGGAATGCACCCGCACCAAGACGGATGCGTCCATCGCGATCACGCGCGGCAAGGACGAATAGGCGGGGCGCCCCCCTCTTTCCACATACTCCGTCATTGCGAGCGTAGCGAAGCAATCCAGAATCCCTCCGCGGAGACCGACTGGACTGCTTCGCTGCGCTCGCAATGACGAGGAGAGGTCTGTCCTCTCGCGGAAACAGCGCTTGTGACGACACGAAAGCGGCCTCCTCTACCGCACCGGATCCCTCGCATTTTAACGATTGGCTTGAAGGAAATTTCGCGTCTCGCGGCGCAGGGTCAATTGTTTCCATATGTGAGGATTTGTGGATGAGCGTTTCTACCGTTTCGCCGCCGCCGATCGCGATCGTGGTGCCGAGCTACGACACGACCAAGCAGCAGGACGATCAGATCAAGACCAAGGACAACGATCCGACCTATAAGCCGCCGCCGCCTGCGCCGCTGCCGCCGGGTCAGGGTACGCGGATCGATCAGCTCGCCTGATCCGCCGCGTCGAAGATGAAATGCCCGATCCGGTCGATCGGGCTTTTCGCGTGTCCAGCCGCATCTTTGCCGAATAGCGGGACCAATATCGTGCGCGGCTACTCTGAGATCTGCGCATGATCGCAAGACTGCTGTTGCAGAGCACGATCACCACCGCCGCCATGGGCGCGCTGCTGTTCGCGTCCGCCGGCACCCTGCATTGGCCGTCGGCCTGGGGGTTCCTCGCGACCTCCGCCGTGCTCGGCCCGCTCTGCGGCTGGTGGCTTTACCGGGTCGATCCCGCGCTGCTCGCGGAACGTCTGCGGCCGTTCCTGCAAAAGGATCAGCCCGCCGCCGACAAGATGTTCATGACCGTCTTCGTCGTCGCGATGCTAGTCTGGCTGGCGGCGATGGGGCTCGACCGGCGTACGCTGTCCTCCGATATGCCGATGGCGCTGCAGATGCTCGGCCTCTTCCTGTTCCTGCTCTCGACGCTGTTCATCCTCTGGGTCTTCCGCGAGAACTCGTTCGCGGCGCCCGTGGTGAAGCTGCAAGCCGAGCGCGCGCAGCGCGTGATCTCGACGGGGCCCTATGCCCATGTGCGCCATCCCATGTACAGCGGCATGATCCTGTTCTTCGCCGGCGTGCCGCTGCTTCTGGGCTCATGGTGGGGATTTCTGATGGTGCCGCTGTTCCTCGTCTTGTTTGCGATCCGCATTCACATCGAGGAGCGCACGCTGCGCGAGGGCCTGCCGGGCTATGCCGACTATGTGACGCGCGTGCGCTATCGCCTGCTGCCTGGCGTCTGGTGAGCGCGCGCATCACTCTGTAATTCGCGGAAAGCGTTTCCTCCGATCGACTGACGTCGGCCGAAGCGTTCGCAGGCGCTCTAGCCATCCAACTCGCGGTAGCGGCGGAAGATGCCCTGCTCGTTGAAGGGAATACGGCGCTCGCTTTCGAGATAAGCCTTGATGTTCGGGCGCGCCGACACGCGGTCGTGCATGCCGACGAGGGCCGGGATATCTGTCTCGAACGCCTTCATCCGCTTCGGAAACGCATAGCGTAGTCCCGCGACGAGCTGGAACAGCGAGAGATCGACATAGGTCAGCTTGCGGCCGGTGACATAGGCGCCGCCATTGTCCTGAAGGAGGTGCTCGAAATAGCCGAGATATTTCGGCACGCGCTCGCCCCAGAAGTCGGCGGTGCGCTTCTTTGCCGGCGGTTTCTGATCTTCGTAGTAGAGCGAGGGCCCGAGCGGGTGATGGGTGTCGTGAATCTCGACCACGAAATCGGTGATCGTCAGCTGGAGCTGATGCACCCAGAGTTGACCCGCTTCCGACTTCGGGGCGAGGGCGTGGCGGGCGCCGAGATAGAGCAGGATGTTCGCGGTCTGGCCGATGACGAGCTTGCCGGCTTTGAGGAACGGCGGTGCAAAGGGCGGCGTGCCCTTGTGCGCATCCATCATCTTCATCATCGCGGCTGTGCCGCGTGGGCCACGCGCCATGTCGACGTATGCCGCGCCCGCCTCCTCCAGCGCCAGCCGCACATATTCACCGCGGCCCTGGATCTCGGGCCAATAATAGAGCTCGTATTTCATGGAAGGGTCCGTGAGCGTGGAAGCGACAGGACCAATCTATCACGCGCGACAAGGTTCCGTCAGGATGGGGCGGAAGGGCGGCACCACACGCTCCGTCATTGCGAGCGCAGCGAAGCAATCCAGACTGTCACCCTGGAGGGACTCTGGATTGCTTCGTCGCTGCGCTCCTCGCAATGACGGAAGCCTCAATTCGATGCGAAGCAATAGAGCAAGCCGTCGCCGCCGGTGCTCTTCAGATCGGCCTGCGAGCAGCCGCCATCGGGTCCGCGCGAGGGGTGTGCGGTGTTCCAGGATTTGACCGTCGGGTTGGTCGCAGGGCCGTTGATGTCGGAGTGGCCGAGCATCGCCGCGCCTTGCGTACTCGACGTCCAGTTTTTGCAGGTGCGGTCGTCGGGACCCGCAAACGCGGTGCCGTCGGACTGCGATCCCGTGAGAATGTCGTGCCGGTTAGGCTGGTCGCCATAGCCGTTTACAATCTCGCCCTTCTCGGTCAGCGCTGTCTCCTTGCTGATCTTGTTGGCGCTGTGCAAATCGGCCACGTCCTTGGCGATTTCCACGCCCTTGGCGTTCTGCCACGGTCCCTTGCCGATGCGGTCGCGCGCGTTGACGGCCGGCTTGCCGTCGGCGGCCTGCGTGGAGAGATAGGCGCGCCAGGTCTTACTGCCGGCGCCGCCGGCCAGGGCCAGCTTCTGGCACTGCGCATCGGCCCCCTCCAGACCGCCGAGATCAGCGCCTTTGCCAGGACCGCTGGAAGTCACGAAGAACGTCATGTTCGCCGACTGCGCCTGCGCCGATGGCGCCGCAAGCAAGGCCGCAGCGAGCGCGAGGCCTGAAATCGTCACGGTTCTCTCAATGCGGATCATCCTGTCCTCCATTTGTGTTGTCGTTGGCCGCCAGATTTCAACCCGACGCAGGCCCGCTTATTCCGATGCCGCGATGCGAGACGCCCAAAAGAAAAAGGCCCCGTGCAAGAAGCACGATGCCCTGGTTTTTTCATGTCGTCTGCGATCAGTTGGTCGGCGGGATCGCCGACGATTCCCAGCCGCTTCCCGACTGCCATGTCGATTAATTGCTTCCCGGGACAATGGTGCCGGGCGAGCATACCAAATGGGCCGATCCTCAAGTGATCGTCCAGGGGAGGACGCGGGGGACTGTGGCGGGACCGTTCAGGGCGGTATCCGCGATCACATCGGGGCTGCGTAGCGCGCGGCGCAAGGGGAGATCGTTCATGCACCGGACCACCATCCGCCCAATCACGACAATTGCCGGCCGCGCCACCCTTTGCTGCCTTGCCGTCGGTCTTGCCCTGGGTCCGAACTGCGCCTTGGCCGCGGAACTGCTCAAAGCCCGGCTGGCGCAAAATCTCGCACCGATCTCCGGCCTTGCGATCATCGCCAAGTCGAAGGGAATCTTCGAAAAGCACGGACTGGACATCACGGTTTCGAACTTCACGTCCGGCAAGCAGTGCCTGGACACCGTGATCGGGGGCGGTGCCGACATCGCGACCACGGCGGAGGCGCCGGTCACCGCATCCACGATGGCAAACCAGCCCATCGCCTTCGTCGCCGGGATGGAATATTCCGATCTCAAGACGCTCGTCGCGGCCAAGGCCGGCGTCAAGACCAGGGCAGATCTTCGCGGCAAGCGAATCGCCTTCACTGCCGGCACCGGTAGCGAGGTTTACACGGCGACCTTGCTGAAGTCGGCGGGATTGACGCCCAAGGATGTCACCCTCGTCAATCTGCGGCCGCAGGAGATGCTGCCGGCACTTGCCGCCGGAAGCATCGACGCGATCGACACCTGGGAGCCCCACGTGGCCAACGCGAAGAAGGCCCTGGGCGAAGCCGTCGCTGAGGTGGATACAAAGGGCACCTACTCCGAGACGTTCAATATCGTCGTCATGAAGCCCTATCTGGACGCCAACCCAGTGCTGGTCGAGAAATTCATCGCCGCACTGATCGATGCCGAGATCTGGATGAAAGCACAGCCGGATGAAGCAATCACGACAGTGGCGGACGCGGTTGGAATGAAGCGGGACGAACTCGCTCCCATCTGGGCCGACTATGTTTACCGGGTGCGTCTCGACGACCGGTTGATCGAGATTCTGAAGACCCATTCCGCATGGCGCCTTGAGAGCGGCAACCATCCTCCGGGAGCGGCGATGCCCGACTTCAGCAAGGTCGTCGTCACCGAGCCACTGAAAAAGGTCGATCCCGCACGCGTCACCCTGTCATGGAAATAGCCACCCGCGCGGCCATGCAGGAAGCCACTTCAGCGGAACGCGATATTGCCATCCGCACTGGCGGTCGCGCTCGGCGGCCGAATTCGGTTCGGCTTCGCCGCCTCAATATTCTGGTCGGGGCGCTTTCGCTTCCCTTGTTCATTGGGCTCTGGGAACTGGTCTCCCGTTCCGGGACCGTCAACATGGTGCTGTTTCCGCCGCCGACGGTGGTTGCTGCGGCGGTGCTTGAATGGATACGAAGCGGACAGTTCTTTAGCGATCTGTTGGCCAGCCTCTTTCGCGTCACGACGGGATTCATCATAGGCGGCGCGCTCGGCATCCTCCTCGGTGTCCTCACCGGCCAATTCCCCCTTATCTCGAGCTTGCTGTCCCCGCTATTCCATATCTTGCGACCTATTCCGCCGATTGCGTTCGTGCCGATCGTCATTCTCTGGTTCGGCCTGTCGGAGGCGGGAAAATTGTTCCTCGTCGTATGGGGCGTATTCTTTACGGTATGGCTTTCGACTCACATCGGCGTGCAGAAGGTCGACCGTGGCCTGATTCGGGCGGCGTTGATGCTCGGCACGCCCCGACGGCAGATGCTGCAGGAGATCGTCCTGCTGGGCGCGCTTCCCTACATTGTGGTCGGGTTGCGCACCGCCGTCAGCATCTCCTTCTACACGCTTGTCGCGGCTGAACTGGCCGGCGCTTTCGCCGGCATTGTCTACAGGATCGAGATCGCGCAGCAGAATTTGCAAACGGGCCAGGTCATGGGCGGGCTCGCAGCGCTCGGGTTGATTTCGTTCATCGCCGACCGGCTGTTTGCGGCTCTTGCCGAACGTATCGTCTGGTGGCGCTGATGTCGGGATCTCGATCGGGCATGAACCTGGCGCTGGCAAGTTCGCCTGCCTCCGTCGAATCGGCGCGGAAACAACCGGCCATTCAAGTCTCGAACCTGAGCATCGTTTTCGACACCAAGCGCGGGCAGATCATCGCGGTCGATCGCGTTTCGTTTGACGTGGCACCTGGCGAGTTCGTTTGCATCGCCGGTCCCTCCGGCTGCGGCAAGTCGACGGTGCTCAATACGATCGCCGGGCTGGAAGTGCCGTTCGAAGGCGAGATCCTGGTCGAGGGCGCGCCCGTCTACAGTCCGCGTCCCGATGTCGGCATGGTGTTCCAGCAGCCGCATCTCTTCCCCTGGAAGTCCGTCCGCAGCAACATCGCCCACGGTCCCAGGATGCTCGGGAAGTCCACGACGGAAGCGTATGCCATCGCCGACGATTTGATCGCGATGGTCGGCCTCAAGCGTTTCGCCGACGCTTATCCGAACACGCTGTCCGGCGGCATGCAACAGCGCGTGGCGATCGCGCGAGCGTTGGCCAATCAGCCCCGTGTGCTGCTGATGGACGAGCCCTTCGGGGCGCTCGACGCACAGACCCGTGCGGTGATGCAGGACAATCTGCTGGCGTTGCGCGACCGGATCAAGGCGACAATCGTATTCGTGACGCATGACATCGATGAAGCCATCGTGCTGGCCGACCGCGTTCTCATCATGAGCGCGGGACCCGGCCGCATCCTGCGCGAAGTCGCGGTCAAGCTGCCGCGCCCACGGTCGAGTTCTGTCATGGTCGAGCCAGCTTATCTTTCGCTCAAGAAGGATTGTCTCGACGTCATCCGCGCAGAAGGGTTGCGGGCGTTCAATCAGTCGGACGCGGACTGATGACCCGGAGCCCTCGGGTCTGAGGCGGACCGCAGCGGGCTGGCATGGTTCTTGAATAGTCGATGCCGGGTCTCACATGCGGAGCCGGCCATGCACAGGGCGAACAGCGCGATTGCGGCAGGTGTGATGCTCGCGGAGTCGGACGATCTCGTCAGACCGCTGCCCGGCTTGCTGGATGGTCTCAACCGGGCTGATTGCAACCGGTTGCGTGCGATCGGACGCGAAAAGATCCTGGAAGCCGGCCAACTGGTTTGGTCTCAGGGCGACGCGCAGGCCGGAATCTACCTGATCAGCGAGGGCCGCATACGCAGCTACTATGCGGCACCGTCGGGGCGCGAAGTCACGCTCGCCTATTGGTTTCCCGGCAACTTCGTCGGCGGGCCCGACATATTCGGGACGGGCCCGCACATGTGGACATCGGTTGCGGCCGAGCGCAGCCGCTTGACGTTCATGCCCGGACTGGCGTTGCGGCGGCTTGCGCTTGAATCGCCGGCAATCGCCGTCGCCTTGCTGGATGCCCTCGCATTCAAGGCGCGATGCTATTCGGCAATGGCTCAGATGCTTGGGACGCGCTCGGTCACCGAGCGGCTGCACAGCTTGCTGATCTTCCTGTCTCACGTCTACGGCGTAAAGCGCGACGGTGAGATCGTCGTCGGCATACCGTTTACCCACGGGGATCTCGCCAACCTCATCGGATCCACCCGCCAATGGGTGACCGTGCAACTCGCGCGGCTCCAGGACGAAGGCGTGATCAGATACGAAAGATCCGTGATTTCGATTCTGGATGTTTCTACGCTCGGGCAGGCGATGGGATAATGTCGGCCCTTTAGCCGCCAGACTTTAATTCGAACGCCGCTCCGTCTGCGCCGGCCTCGAACCGCCGCGCCAGTCCGATCAGCGCGCGATCGTGCCAGGCCGGCGCCAGCAGGGTCACGCCCATGGGCATGCCGTTTGGCAATTTCGCATTCGGAACGGCGACGCCGCAGAGATCGAGTAGATTGGCAAAGTACGAGTAGTAGCCCAGACGATTGTTGAGGGTGATCGGATCACGATGCATCTCCTCCAGTGTGAACGGCCGCGGTGCAGTCGGAACCACCAGGGCATCGATGCCGGCAAAGATTGCTTCGGCGTCGCGGCGAAGCCGGTGCAGCCGGTGAATGGCACCAAACGTGTCGATCGCCGAATAGCCGGCGGCTGAGTCCAGCACGCTCCTCGTGACATCAAGCAAGGAGCCGGATTGGACGTCGATGAGCGAAGCGATGGCAGAGTGCCTCTCCGCGACCCAGGGACCGCTGAACATCAACTCCCCGGCCTGGCGGAATGGGGCGAAGTCCACCTCGATCGCCGTTCCTCCGATATGAGAAAAACGCTCGCAGGCGCTCTCGTAAAGTTCGCCGCATTCCGACATGCCGAAGCATTCGAGATCCGCTGGCGCAACGCGGCCGAACCGGAATGATGCCGCCGCCCCGTTGGCGGGGAAAACAATTCTGGGCTGGCGGCTGTAGGGATCTTCGAAATCAAACCCTTCGATGATGTCGAGAATCGCTTCGCCGTCGCTGACCGTATTGCAGAATACCGACACGCAATCGATCGTCGGACAATTCGGCACCAGGCCACGTGATGACACCAGCCCAACGGTCGGCTTGATTCCGACGATGTTGTTGAACCCGGCAGGTATGCGCCCCGAGCCGCCGGTATCGGTGCCGAGCGCAAAGGCGACGTGCCCGGCCGCCACGGCGACCGCGGACCCGGAACTGGAGCCGCCCGCAACATAGCGCGCATCGGCAACCGACGCGCAGGGGCCATGGGGCGAGCGCACGCCGGATAGGCCTGTGGCGAACTGATCGAGATTGGTCTTTCCGAGGCAAATTGCGCCGGCCGCGATGAGGCGTTCGACGCTATGCGCGGAATGCCAAGGCGTATAGCTGAACGCCGGACATGCGGCAGTGGTCGGCATTCCCGCGACGTCGATATTGTCCTTCACGCCAAAGGGAATGCCGAGCAGCGGAAGATTTTCGCCCGTCCGCGCGCGCGCCACCAGCTTATGGCATTCTTCGAGTGCCTCCTGCCGCGGGCGAAGATAGATCCAGCAATTGCGGTCGCGCTCGGCCACGATCCGGTCATACGCCGTTCCGATCGCCTCCAGCAGCACGGACGAACTCCTGGCAATGCCTTCGTAGTTTGTCCTGAGGCGCGCGACACACTGGCTCACGGAATATCTCCTCATCCGACCGGCAGGCGCGAAATTGCGGCAGCTCTGCGCGGCCAACAAGCAATTAAGTGCTTCGCCCAAATGGCCGCCTGACCGGAAACGCGCCGCTCAAACAAAAAGGGCGCCGTGCCGAAGCACGACGCCCTCGTTTGTCGCTATACGCGCGATCAGTTGGTCTGCTGGATCGCCGACAGTTCCCAGGCGCCGCCCGGACGTCGGGCAAAGGTCCAGACTTCGGTGGCCTCGCCCGGCTGCTCGCTGCCGGCGACAATTGCGCCGGTATTGCGGTCGAGCGTCTTGTCGGTGAGCGCGAAGCGCAGCGCCACCGTCGCATAATCGGTCTCGCCTTCGCGCCAGGATTCCGCGAGGTCGCCCTGCAACAGCTTCACATCGCTGACCTTGTTGACGACGTTCCGCGCGCGGTTCTGGCCGAGGTCCTGCTCGAAATAGGAGACCATTTCCGGCGTCGCGAGCGTGTGCAGCTTGGCCACGTCCTCGTTGGACCAGGCGGACTGGACGTCGCCGAGCAGGCGCTCGAACGCCTCATAGTCGTCCGGCTTGATCTCGAGCGGTGCGTTGTTGGCGCCGAAGCCGAAGCCGCCGCCAAGACCGCCACCAAGGCCACTACGGTTGTTCGCCTGCGGTCCCGGACCGGCACCGGCTTCAGCGTTGGCATAGGCCGCCTGCGGGGTGTGGCGGCGCTGCCACCAGGACATCGCCAGCCGAACCACGAGCACCACGAGCACGATCTGGATGATCAGGCCGATGATCGACGACATGCCGCCAAGACCGCCGAACAGGCCACCGCCGAACAGCATCCCGAGCAGGCCCGCGCCGAGGAAGCCGGCCGCGAGGCCACCCATGAAGCCGCCGGCGCGGCCGAACAGGCCGCCGCGCGCGGGTGCGGCGGCAGCCGAATTCATGCCTGCGCCCGGCTGGGTGTAGGTCCGATTGAACTGCGAGGTCGAGCCCGGCGCGGTCGTGGTCGATGGCGGGGCCGAATAGGTGCGCGAACCGCGCGAACCCGACGACATGCCGCCACCGACGCGCGCGTCGACGGACGAGATCGCCAGCGCAGTCGGCAGCGCAAGCGCCAGCACGACGGCAATCGTCTTGAAGATGCTGCGGGAGCGTTGCGAGAAATTCATGTTCGTTTCCCAGATCCCCGGCATGGGGACGTGTCCCTAAGATGGGCAGCCTTCCGTAAAAAGGAAGCCACTATCGGAACTTATGGCTGCGGCCCTCAGTCGCGGGGATGTGGCAAAAGCCCATATTTGGCGGCGGCTTGGCCGGGTGTGCAAAGGAGCCGCGGTCGCGGGTTACCGGTCGGTTTGGCGACAGGAATTCCGCTTTGCCGTCGTCATTCCGTTGAGGCCCTCACCCAGCCTTCGCCATCGTCTCCTTCACGGCCGCAACAAGCTGGCTGAGCGTGAACGGCTTGGGCAGGAAGTCGAACTGCTGGCCTTCGGGCAGGCTCTTCTCGAACGCGTCTTCGGCGTAGCCGGAGACGAAGATGAACTTGATGTCGGGGTTCTTCTCGCGCATCGCCTTGAGCAGTGTCGGGCCGTCCATCTCCGGCATCACGACGTCGGACACGACGAGATCGATTCCGCCGCTCTGTTCTTCCAGCACCTCCAGCGCCTCGACGCCGTTCTCGGCCTCGACCACGGTGTAGCCGCGAGAGCGCAGACCGCGTGCGTTGAGCGCGCGCAGGCCCTCTTCGTCCTCGACCAGGAGGATGGTGCCCTGTCCAGTGAGATCGGTGCGGGGCTTGGCGTCCGCCGCGGACCCGGCGTCCTTCGCGGCACCATTGCTGGCGCCAACGACCGGCGCCGGCTGCTCGACCTGCACCTCCGGCTCGGCATGATGGCGCGGCAGGAAGATGTGGAACGAGGTGCCCTGCCCCGGCTCCGAGTCCACGTAAATGAATCCGCCGGTCTGCTTGACGATGCCGTAGACGGTGGAGAGCCCGAGGCCGGTGCCCTTGCCGACTTCCTTGGTCGAGAAGAACGGCTCGAAGATCTTGTCGCGGATGTCGGCGGGGATGCCGGTACCGGTGTCGGCGACCTCGATCCGCACATAATCCGCGGCCGGCATGCCCTTGTAGGCCAGCCTGGCCGCTTCCTCGGTGGTGACGTTGGCGGTGCGGATGATCAGCTTGCCGCCGTCGGGCATGGCGTCGCGCGCGTTGACCGCGAGGTTGACGATGACCTGCTCGAACTGGGAGACGTCGACCTTGACCGGCCAGAGATCGCGGCCGTGGATGGTCTCGTGCTTGACCTTCTCGCCGATCAGGCGGCGCAGCAGCATGGCGAGATCGGAGAGCGCATCGCCGAGGTCGAGCACCTGCGGCCGCAGCGTCTGCCGCCGCGAGAACGCCAGCAACTGCCGCACCAGCGTGGCGGCCCGCGTCGCGTTCTGCTTGATCTGCATGATATCCTGGAACGACGGGTCGGTCGGCTTGTGCGCGTTCAGCAGGAAGTCGTTCGCCATCATGATGGCGGAGAGCACGTTGTTGAAGTCGTGGGCGATGCCGCCGGCGAGCTGGCCGACCGTCTCCATCTTTTGCGACTGGTTGATCTGGTTTTCCAGCGCGCGCCGCTCGGTGGTCTCGAGCATGTGCACGATGGCGACTTCCGCATCGTTCTCGGCCGCGTCCACCGGCGTAACGAAGAACTGGCCCCAGCGCTCTTTGGTTCCTTCGAGCGCCACTTCGACCGGCGCGACGTCGGCTTGGCCCTCCGCGGCCTGATTGATGGCCGCGATCAAAAGGTGCCGGTCGCGCGAATTGACCGCGCGGAAGATCGACTTGCTGGCGCTATCGAGCCCCAGCGCCTGCCCGAGCTTGGCGTAGCGCGCATTGGCGCGCACGACGTTGCCGCCGCGGTCGACGGTGGCGATCGCCATCGGGGTATGGTCGAAGAAGCGCATGAAGCGCACTTCGGCGGCGCGATCCGGATCGCTGCGCTCGTCGCGGGCACGGCTGATCACCAGCGTTCGCGACGGGCCCGGCGCGCCGTCGGCGCCGAAGGCGAGCTTGTGATAGAGCCGCACCGGCATGGTCTTGCCGGTGCGCATGCGCAGGTCGATGTCGAAGACTTCCGTCTTGACCTCGCCCGGCACCGCCACGATCGCCGTGAGCAGCGAAGCGCCATCGCCCGAGACGATGTCGGTGAGCTTCAGCCCGCCCGAGCCGATCTCGGCGAGGTCGTAGTCGAGCCAGTTCGCCAGCGTCGCGTTGACGTAAGCGAGCTCCCCGGCCGGATTGACCGAGAAGAAACCGCAGGGCGCGTGATCGAGATATTCGATCGCGTGCTGGAGTTCCTGGAACACGTCCTCCTGGCGCTCGCGGTCGCGGGTGATGTCGGCGATCGACCACACTGCGTATCTCGTCTCGCGCTTGCCGGTGCCGAGGGGCCGCACCCGCATGCGCAGCCAGCGGCCCTGGCTGCCGTCATTGCCGGAGATGCGCACCTCTTCCTGCTGCCGCTTGCCTTCGCGCGCGGCTTTCAACAGGCGGAACACCGCCTCGGAGACGTCGGGGTTGCCGATGAAGACGCGCTCCACGGGGCGCACGTCCTGCGGGCCGGCGGCGCCGGTCAGCGTCAGATAGGCCGCATTGGAATAGACCACATGGCCGCGCGGGTCGGTCACGGCGAGGCCGTCGAAGGCGTGGTCGGCGATGCGCCCCATCACGGGATCGTCGAGATTGCGATCGACGAAGCGGATGATGCCGGCGGCGAAGGCGAACAGGTTGAACAGGCCGACCATCGCCAGCACGGCGAGGATGCCGAGAATATAGGGCTGGGCCTGCGCGCGCCCGAGCGTCATCAGCCCGACCGCGACGGCGACGAGGCCGGCAGCCACCAGCAGCACCAGCGCAATGCTGCCCGAGCGCGGCGACGGCTCGTGCGCCGCAACGGGCTCGCGTGTGAGGTCGTGGTCGGTCTCGGCAGTCATCTCAAGCTGGCACAGCCTGTCGGCAGAGAATCAACGCGCTACAGGGCGCGCAGGGTCCTCCCTGCCTGAATCGGACCCGCAGGCGCAAGGGCAGCAGGGGCGAAAGGTACGCTGATTCCCAGATTACGGCCATTTCCAGTACTTTTCAGGGGTTTTATTGCCGGCTGGCGCCAAATCCGCTCTTCAGACGCATGACGTAGCCGATGACTTCGGCGACCGCATGGTAGTGCTCGGTCGGGATTTCCTCGTCGATCTCGACGGTGGCGTAGAGCGCGCGGGCGAGCGGCACGTTCTCGACGATCGGGATGTCGTGCTCGCGCGCGATCTCCCGGATCTTGAAAGCGAGGTTGTCGACGCCCTTGGCGACGCAGATCGGCGCAGACATGCCGCGCTCGTAGGACAGCGCGATCGAATAGTGGGTCGGGTTGGTGATGATCACGGAGGCCTTGGGAACCGCAGCCATCATGCGCTTCTTGGAGCGCTGCTGGCGCAGTTGCCTGAGCTTGCCCTTGATGTGCGGATCGCCTTCGGATTGCTTGTACTCTTCCTTGATCTCCTGGAGCGACATCTTCTGCCGCTGGAACCAGCTGCGATACTGGAAGAAGTAGTCGCCGATGGCGATGATCGCGAGCGCCGCAACCACCGCGCCGAGCAGGTGAATGGTCAGGCTGGTGGTGGCGCCGAGCATGGCGGCCGGATCGAGCCGGACCATCGCCTCCATGCGGTGCCGTTCCGGCCACAGGATCGTGGTCATGACCGCGCCGAGCACGATCAGCTTGCCGAGACCCTTGAGGAAGTTTGCCGCCGCTTGCTTGCCGAAGATGCGCTTGAGGCCTTCGGCAGGCGACAGCTTGCTGAACTTGGGCTTGAGGGACTCGGCCGACCAGACCAGGCGGTGCTGCAGCATGTTACCGGCAATTGCCGCCAGCACCAGCATCAGCAGCGGCACGCCCATCGCCGCCAGCACCGCGACTTCGATCTGCTGCATCAGGGCGAGCAGAGCCCTGCCGTCGGTCTTGATCATCCAGGAATTGGCGATCAGGTTGCGCATCGGCGCCAACAGCCCGCTGCCGACCGATGCCGAGAAGCTCGAGACGACGAGCGTGGCGCCCGCGATCATGAACCAGGTGTTGATCTCCTGGCTCTTGGCGACGTCACCGCGTTCGAGCGCCTCTTCGAGACGTTTTTGCGTCGGGTCTTCTGTTTGACTCTCTGGATCGTTGTCTTCCGCCATCGATCACCTGGTCACTTGAGTGGCATCATCTGGTGCATGACACCGATGAAATAGTCGAGATAGGTGCCCATCATCGCCGTGAGCACCACGGCGAGCACCAGGAAGCCGGCGAAGATCGAGAGCGGCACGCCGACGAAATAGACCTGCATCTGCGGCATCAACCGCGCCAGCACGCCGAGCCCGATGTTGAAGACGAGGCCGAACACCAGGAACGGGCCGGAAAGTTGCAAGCCGAGGCGGAACGCGGCGGCAAAGGCGCGCGTCGCCAGCGCGGCGATATCGCCGCTCGACACCGTCTCGCCCGGCGCGAAGATCGTGTAGCTGTCATTCAGTGCCGCGATCACCAGATGATGGCTGTCGGTGGCGAACAGCAGCGTGACCCCCAGTATCGTCAGGAAGTTACCGACCAGCACGCCCTGCTGCCCTTGCGTCGGATCGACCGAGGTGACGAAACCCAGCCCCATCTGCTGTGCAATCACGGAACCGGCAACCTGCAGCGCCGACAAGGTCACCCGCGCGGTCGCCCCCAGCACGATGCCGATCACGATCTCATGCAGCATCAGGACCAGCAGCGGCGCGATCGAGCCCATGTCGACCTGATAGGCGTTGCGATGCAGCGGCAGGATGATCAGCGTGAGCAGCAGCGCGATCGACAGTTTGATCCGTGTCGGGATATTGGTTTCGCCCAGCCCCGGCAACAGCATCACCATCGCGCCGACCCGGGCAAAGGCGAGCATGAAGGAGGCGGCAAGCGCCGGCAGCAGCGAGACGTCGATGCGCATGACGGGCGCATTGTGCCTCAGCCGCCGATGATTCGCGACGATATCCGCAGCATGTGGGAATGCAGCGCGTCGGCCATGAACGGCAGGGCCAACAGCATGGTGGCAAAGATGGCCAGGATCTTCGGCACGTAGATCAGCGTCTGCTCCTGGATCTGCGTCAACGCCTGGAACAGCGACACGACGACGCCGACCACGAGGCCAACCACCATCAGTGGCGACGACACGATCACGATGGTCCAGATCGCATCGCGCGCGACGTCGAGGGTTTCCGGTCCGGTCATTCGCAGTTCCTTTATTCAAGTCTCATCCGCACCGCTCGGTGAGGACGACACGAAGCTCTCCTCGTCATTGCGAGCGAAGCGAAGCAATCCAGACTGCCACCGCGGAAGATTCTGGATTGCTTCGCTACGCTCGCAAGGACGACCGAGAAAATCAGATCGGCATCTTCATGATGTCTTCATAGGCCGCGATCACGCGGTCGCGGACCGAGACCAGCGTGGATACGGCGACGTCGGTGTCTGCGACCGCCGTCACCACGTCCATCACGTTGGCCTTGCCGGCGGCCATCGCCACCGTCTGCGCATCGGATTTTCGGCCGGACTCCAGGACGCTGCCGACAGTATCTTTCAGAAGAGAGGCGAAGGACTGCCCGCTCGGTTCGCTGCCCTTGCCGGCACCGCTGTTCTCCAGCACGCGGGCGAGGTTTGCATAGGCGTTGGCGGCAATTGTCGGTGTTGCCATGGTTCAAGGTCCTGTTCAGCTCTTGAGGATGTCGAGGGTGCGCTGGATCATCCGGCGCGTCGCGCTGATGATGTTGAGATTGGCCTCGTAGGACCGCTGCGCGTCGCGCATGTCGGTCATCTCGACCACCGAGTTCACGTTCGGATATTTGACGTTGCCGGTCGCATCCGCCGCCGGATTGTTCGGCTCGTATTTGGTACGGAAATTGGACTGGTCGGGTTTGATCCTGCCGAGGGTGACGACCTGCGCGTCGAGTGTACGGTCGAGCGCGGAGGAGAAGGTCGGCACCTTGCGCCGGTAAGGATCGCCGCCGGCCGTCGGCGACGTCGAATCCGCATTTGCGATATTCTCCGAGATCACCCGCATGCGCCCGGCCTGCGCCCGCAGACCGGAGGTCGCGATCGCCATCGAACGGGCAAAGTCGCTGCTGTCATTCGCCATGATGCGCTTCCTCTAGCTCTAGCCTTTGCCGATCGCGGTCTTGAGCAGGTGCAGGCTCTTGGAGTAGAGCGAGGTCGCCGCCGCATAATCCATCTGGTTGCTGGCGGCCTTCATCATCTCCTCTTCGAGATTGACGGCGTTGCCCGCGGGGCGGGTCTCAAAACCCGCATTCTTGTTCTGGTCGAATCCGGAAGCCGCGCCTGACGGCGCCATGTGGGAACCGCTGGTGCGGGTGAGCGTCAAGGGGCCCATCGAGCCCGTGACGGCCCCGCTCTTGTCCAGCTTCGGCTCGACGAGGTCGCGCGGCCGGAATTTGGGCGTGTCGGAATTGGAGACGTTCTCGGACAGGACGCGCTGGCGCTCCTGGTGCCATTGCATCTTGGTGCGAAGCGCCGATAGCACCGGAAGATCGTTGATGGACATCGTTGCGACTCCTTCCGCCTCTCGGACCAGGTCCGAAGCTAGGCAGAATTTGCCGCCTGTATGGTTAACAGCTGGTTAAGGAGTCGTAGGCAGTTGTCCCCCGCCGGGACACGAATGCGCGCACCCCGTGATTCTACGCCTCCAAAAGCGGCATTAACCCAACCGCTTGGCGGTGCGTACACAGGCCAAGAAGTCGTTTTGGATCGAGCGATTCATGGGTTATTAAGAGTTGGGGACGGCAAAACTTGCCGTGGGACGTTAAGAAATCGCAGTTTGGGCAACGTAAGCCGGTGGTTGGCGCATCTGACCACGGGCCCGAGAAAAGCGCCATTTGTCGGGGACAAGTATGCAAGGCAGCCCTATCACCTTCATCGTCGCGTTCATCGTCGTTCTGGCGTTGATCGGCGTCGCTGCATGGCTGGTTCGCCGATTCGCCACCAGTCGGCTCGGCGCCAACACCCAGCGCGGCCGGATGCCCCGGCTCGCCGTGATTGATGCCGCCGCGGTCGACGGCCGCCGCCGTCTGGTGCTGGTCCGGCGCGACAATGTCGAGCATCTTCTGATGATCGGCGGCCCCACCGACATCGTCGTCGAACCCAACATCGTGCGCGCTGCGCCCGGCCGCGACCAGCTCCCGCAGCGTCCCAATGCCGCCGAGCCGCCGCGTCTTGCGCCGATGCATGATACCAGCAGCTGGGCCGACGAAGCACCGCGGCCCGAGCTGCTCGATCATCCCGAGCCGCAAATGCCCGAGCCGCCACCGCGGCCCGCGCGCCCCTCTTTTGCCGACGAAGTGCGCCGGCCTGCTCCCACGCTCGCCGAACGCCGCAACGAGCCGCCACTGGCCGGCTTCACCTCCGAGCCGATCGCGCCGCGCCCCGAGCGCGAGCTGCGTCCCGAACCTGTTCCGCCGCGCGTTGCGCGCAACGAACCCCCTCTGATGCCGCGTCCGCCGCGCCAGAGCGAGCCCGTGAAGGCGCCTCCAGTGCGCGCCGAGCGCGTAGCCGCTCCGCCTGTGCCGCAGGCCCCGCCCGTTCCGCCGCCGGCGGCCGCTCCTGCGGCGCCATCGAGCGCCGAGCAGAATCTCGCCGAGATGGCGCAGCGGCTCGAGGCTGCACTGCGCCGCCCCGCCGGCGATACGCTTGCCCCTCCGGTCGCCCCGGAGCCCCCGGCCGCTCCTCCGCGCGTGGCCCGCAGCGAGCCGCCGGCACCACCTGCCCCTGCCGCAAAGCCGGCTCCGGAAAAGACCAGCTTTGAAAATCTCGAAGACGAGATGGCCTCGTTGCTCGGCCGTCCGAAGCCGTCTTCGTGAGGCTGCCGGCCCTCCCGCGTAGAGTTTTTCTTCTTTCTGTCCTGATCGGCGCGGCTTCGCTCGCGATGCCGGCGCATGCGCAGGACATCAGCATCAATCTCGGCGGCGGAGGCGCTGGCGGTGGCGGCGTCACCGAGCGCGCGATCCAGCTGATCGCGCTGCTCACGGTGCTGTCGATCGCACCGTCGATCCTGATCATGATGACGTCGTTCACGCGCATCGTGGTCGTGCTGTCGCTGCTGCGCACCGCGATGGGCACCGCGACCGCCCCGCCGAACTCGGTGATCATCGCGCTGGCGATGTTCCTCACCTTCTTCGTGATGGGACCGGTCCTGCAAAAATCCTACGACGAAGGCATCCGTCCGCTGGTCGCCAATCAGCTCGGCGTCGAGGACGCGCTTCAGCGCGCCTCCGTACCCCTGCGCGGCTTCATGCAGAAGAACGTCCGCGAGAAGGACCTCAAGCTGTTCCTCGACCTCTCCGGCGAGCCGCCGCCCGCCACCCCGGACGACCTCGCACTTCGCATCCTCGTCCCCGCCTTCATGATCTCGGAGTTGAAGCGTGCTTTCGAGATCGGTTTTCTGCTGTTCCTTCCCTTCCTGATCATCGACCTCGTCGTCGCCTCAGTGCTGATGTCGATGGGCATGATGATGCTGCCGCCCGCGACGATCTCGCTGCCGTTCAAGCTGATCTTCTTCGTGCTGGTCGACGGCTGGTCGCTGGTGGCGGGGAGCCTGGTGCAGAGTTACGGGGGCTAGCGAGCCTGGGGAGCGGTCAGCGACCCATCCCCT
Organism: Bradyrhizobium sp. RT6a; assembly: GCF_040547675.1. Lineage (NCBI taxonomy): Bacteria > Pseudomonadati > Pseudomonadota > Alphaproteobacteria > Hyphomicrobiales > Nitrobacteraceae > Bradyrhizobium > Bradyrhizobium sp. RT6a. The sequence continues at coordinate 395,112 of NZ_JBEPQC010000002.1, read as the reverse complement.
CTGGCCCGAGGTTTGTAGGCGTGCACTTCAGCTTACCAGCGCAAGGCGGACCGTGAGCGCGTTCGGCGGTTCGTGACATACCGGAATATGCTCAGGTTGCGCATTCAATGGGTCGTTGATATGATGGTTATCATTCATTGATCCGAAGCGGCTTATGACCAGCAACGTCGAAAACCGTCCGCTCGCTCGAGTCGTGCCGCTTGGTCTTCAGGTCGCCGTTCTTGCTGCGTTGTCTGCGAGTGGCACGTTGGCCACCAATATTCTGTTGCCTTCGCTACCGAGTATCGCCGTCGCGGTAGGCGTCTCCAGCGCTCAGGTAACGTCAGCTATCACCATATTCCTCGCCATGTTCGCGGTCGGACAACTTGTTGTCGGTCCGTTGTCGGATCGTTTCGGCCGGCGCGTACCCGTGATGATCGGGTTTGCTGTATTTTTCGCAGGTAGCATATGGTGCGCGTTAGCCAATGATTTGGCGGCACTATTGACGGGTCGCGTTGTGCAGGCCGGTGGCGCATGTGCCACGTCTGTCCTTTCGCGAGCTATCGCAAGAGATCTCTTTCAGGGCGAAAAGCTAGCGCGCGTGCTCACCTTTGTTATGGTTGCGATGGCAGCGGCGCCCGGATTCTCGCCCCTGGTCGGTGGCGCGCTGGATCATTTTTTTGGCTGGCGTTCAGCATTTGTGTTCGTCGGAATCTTCGCCGTCGTCGCCGCTTCAGCATTTCTTGCGGCTTTCGGAGAAACCCACCACGCGCCACGCGCCGAGTTCAATTCCTCGACGATCGCAAAGAATTACTGGTCGCTATCGACTGACCGCCGTTTCTTGGTTCCTGCCGCAACTGTTAGCCTCATCTTAGGTGCGCTGTTTGCAATGTTTTCGGCCTTGCCGCGTGTCTTGATAGAAGGCCTCGACTTCACGCCCATGCAACTCGGCCTGTTCTTCGCAGGCACTGTCATGATCGTCTTTAGCGCTGGCATTATCGCTACAAAAATTGTTCCGCACCTTGGCCTCGATCGATCGATTTGCATCGGCCTCGCGCTGGCCTGTGTCGGCGGCGGCATGGTGTTGCTTTTCGCGCTTTTCGACGGGCGCTTTTTGCCATTTCTTGTCGGCGCATGCGTATTCCTGCTAGGCATGGGCATGGTCAATCCGCTGTGCAGCGCGCAAGCTCTTTCGCCATTCGGCGATCGCGCCGGTGCTGCCTCGGCCCTGTTGGGTTTCTGGCAGATGTTGGCCGCGGCGCTGGGGGTATCGCTTGCGGCAGTAATCGCAAGGAACCCCATGATCGGACTTGGTCTCGTGCTAGTGCTTGCCTCGACCTTGGCCTCGGCAATCTATCAGGTGCGGGTAAAGCTCAACTAAGCCGTTAAGATCGCTTGCTGGCCCTTAGCTGCTTCCCTGTTTCTGCGCCCTAAGGTGTTTCTCACAATGGACCTGGAGCCCTCAGCCGACTAGCAAAGGCAAACGGGCCATGTCCGGTCTCAAAGACTGAATGGACATGGCTTACGTCCGCGCGGGCTGAGGGGGTTGGTGAGTACGCGCACTAGGCGATAGTCTCCGGTCCCTGCCCGTCACTCCGAGGAGTTTGCTCACGGGCACCTGTCGCGAGGCCCAGAAGGAGCAGCGATCCTACCGCGTCATCTTGATCTGCCGCACCACGGGGATCGTGGGCAGCGAGCCGGTGTGGTCGGACTGGTCCTTGGCCTGCGGCGAGGCCGGCGCCCGCGCGGTGGCGTCGGGGAAACGCTGCTTCATCTCGCGCAGGAAGCCGTCGAGCGTGTCGACGCTGGCAGCCAGCTTGGCGATATCGGCGAATTCAGCGCTGGAGGCGCCGGTCGGTTTGCTCGCGATGTCGAAGGCGAGCCGATCGGCGCTCTCGCTCATCAGTGGCGCATATTTCTCGCGGAAGCGCGACATGCCGATCGAGTCGTCGGCGAGCGCATAACCGACGGCGGCGCGGATGATATCGCTTTTCTCCACCGCATTGAGCGGCTTGAAGTCCCGGAAGCGCTCGCCGTAATAGAGCTCGATCTGCTCGGCGGACTCGCGCCAGCGCCGCGCCGCCCAGAAGATGTCCGAGCGCAGGCGCAGCACCTCGCGCCCTGTAACGTTGGAGACGATGTCGAGCGCAAGATCGTGGCGGCCGACGTCGCTCTGCGCACGCCCCTCCAGCAGCAGGCGTTGCTGCCTGAGCTCGCCTGAGAGGTCGCTGATGCGGCTCGCGCGCAACGCCGTGATCGCCATGTCGGGTCTGCGGTTGGCGAGATAGATCATGGAGAGGCGCGCGGCGACTTGCGCACGCGCCGCGCCTTCGAGGCGGTGGTCGACTTGGTACTGCAGGAGCTCGGCGGCCTGGTCGAGCAGATCGATCGAGGCGAGACGGTCGGAGAGGCGCCGGATCAGTTCGTCGCCGCGGCGGCCGATCGGCGTCAGCTCGCGGAACTCGTAGAACATCCCCAGCGCTTCGATCGGCGGCAACTCGTCGCCCTTGGGGCGGCCCAGGAAGATCTGCGTGAACAGGTCGGAGGCGAGGTCCTGCGCCTGGCGCGAGGCTTCTGCGTTCGGCTGCAGCTTTGTCGCGGTACGCGCCGCGGTGAGCGCGTCCCGGTAGCGTCCGTTCTCCGCAAACATCTGCGACAGCATCTGGAGCGTCTTCACCTCGATCGAATCGCCGCGCCAGGTCATCGAGAGCGTTTCGAGCTCGCGCAGCGCGTCTTCCTTGCCGATCTCGTCGCGCTTCTGCCGCAGCGCGACCTCGAGCTGCTTGGCCTCGGCCGCAGCCGGCCGGTCCGACGAGCCGACCGCGAACTTGTAGTCGTCGAGCGCGTCCTTGTCGTGGCCGAGCGCCTCGGCGAGCCGGCCGCGCAGCACGGCAAAGCCGGGCGCGGCCTCGGGCGAGACGCCGACCACCTCGAGCTCGCTGCGGCGCTTGGAGGCGCCGGCATAGTCCTTCACCTCGAGCGAAGCGCGCATCGCCTCCATCGTCACGATGCGCTGGATGTCGAGCGGCAGCGAGGCGATGGCGAATTCGACGTTCTTGAACTTCTCGCGCGCGTCCGCCCATTTGCCCTGGCGCGCATAGGCGAGCGCCTTCCAGAGCTGGGAATCGTGGCTGTTGCCGATCACGGGATTGGCGAGGTCCTTCAGGCCCTGTGCCGGCCGGCCGATCAGGATGCTCGCGATCGCATGCATGATCAGCGCACCGCTCTCCTCCTTGTTGAGGGGATCGGCCAGCATCAATTCGGTGACGGCCTTGGCCTCGTGATACATCGCGCGCGACATGTAGAATTGCGCGAGGTCGAGCCGCGGCAGCGAACGCATCGCCGGTTCGACGCTGGAGATCGCGGTGATCAGATCGTTCTGACGCGCTATGAAGTTTTCCGACTGGCCCTTGCGCCAGCCTTCGGGGCTGAAGACCGGCCGCACCGCGGTCGGCGCGCGCTCGGCCGAGATGTCGACCGGCGACAGTGTCAGCCCGCCCTTCTTGCCGAGGATGACCTTGTCGGCCCCGACCTCGACGCCAACCTCGTCGGAATTCGGCCGGATCGCGATGCCATGCGCGGATTCCAGCAGCGCGAGATCGACGAGGTCCTGCCGCTTGATAAAGCCGCGCACCGGCCGCTGCGCGGTGACGACATAGAGCGTGTCGCCGGCATCGGGATCGGTGAGCTTGTGCAGGAGCCCCGGATTGGCGAAGGGGATCGCGATGTTGGCGAGCGCTGGGTCGGTGATGTTGCGCGAGATCATCAGCGGCAGCGGCGTCGCCTGGATTCTGTCGGCGAGCGTCAAGAGCCAGTTGGTCTGCTTGCCGACCTCCTCGCTCGTCAGCGAATAGACCAGCGGCCGGGTGAGACGGATGCGCACCGCCTGTCCCTTCTCGAGCGGGACGCGGCCGACCTCGCCGATCATCGCACCGCCCCTGGTGCGGATTGCCTCGACGTCGATCGGCTTCGCCGTATCGAACACCAGCCAGACGGTGTCGCCACGGCGGAACGCCGCCGCAGGCGTTGCGACCTGAAGCGGGAAGGTCACGCGCAGGCCGTCGCTGTCGCGACGGACATCGACGCTGGCACCAATCGGCTGCGGCGCGGCGGGCGCCTCTGCTGGCGCGGCCTTGACCGGCTCCTTGACGGGCTCCTTTGCGGCTTCCTTCACGGCCTCTTGAGGCGCTTCGGCCATGACCGGCTTTGCAGGCGCGACCGCAGTTTCTGCAACTGGCGCGACAGTCTTTGAAACTTCCTTGGGCGCTTCCTTGAGCGCTTGCGCAGCGTGCGCGGCTTCGGACGCAGGAGCCGGCATCGGCTTCGGCGCTTCAGCAGGCTGCATGGCGGCGGGTGCTTCCGGCTTCACCTCGGGCTTGACGTCGATCCTGGCTTCGCGCGCGATCGTCTCGGACGTCGGTGGCGCGATCTCGCGCTGCGCCTCCTTCGGCTTCTCGACCGCCGGCTTCTCGGGCGCAGGCGCCGGTCCATGAGCGGCGGGCTTGGCCTGCGCGATCGCAGCCTCCGCCGACGCAGCCATCTTGCCCTTGTCCGGCTGGAAGGAGATGTCGACGACGTAGTTCTTCTCGTCGCGGAACGAATGCACGTCGGAATCGCCGATCAGCGCAATCTCGACACTGGTCTGGTCGATATCGGCCTTCTGCTTGATGGAGGCGACGTTCGGCGGCGCCGCGACGACCGCGTCCGCCAGATCGAAATTGAGGTTGGCGTTGAAGGCGAGCGTGAGCTTCTGCTCGTTGAGCACGGAGGATACCCCGACTCCGTCGGGCATCTCGAACACGAAGCGGACGAAGGTCGGCTGCACCGAGGCGCGCACGCGGATCTGCGGACGCTTCTTGCTCTCCGCCGCGGCGCGCTGGGCGCGCAGCGCGCGTTCGGCGACGCGCGCGCGCTCGGCGAGTTCCTTGACCACGTCCATCGGCAGGCTCGGCGGCGGCCCCTTCCAACCCTCCGGCAAGAGGTCGATGAAGGTGCGTTCGCCGGCATTCATGGTGTTGACGGTGACGCGCCGCGCCAGCGACAGGCGGATGGCGCCGCCATCGGGATCGCGGCGGGCGGAGTTGACGTAGTCGGGCGCGCCTTCCGGGACGCGGTCGACGGGAACGTCGACCGGCCGGTCGAAACGGATGACGAGAATGGAGCCGGCCGTCGTCACCTCGGAGGGGACGTCCTCTCCGAGCTTGATCACGAGACGGGCAAAGCCGCCGCCGGCCGAGAAAGTCGCCTCGCCCCGGATAGCATCGGCCGCCGGGACAGGCGCCGTGAAGCCGATCAGCAGGCCGGCTGCCAGCAGCGGCGCCGCGCAGACATGACGCGACAGGCCCTGCGCCAAAGCGCGGGCTCGCGACCACAATCCATCGGCAGCCTTCTGCGCCATTGGCAGCATTTCTTCCGGTCTGACAATCCAAGCCGGCCATCGCGCCGGCCGGTGCCATTGACTGTAGGTCTCGCCAATTAAGGACTTGTTAATGCTATATTTTGATTGGGGTCGCACGCCCTGCCGGATCGAGCGTGGTCGGCCCCCAGATTTGGAGTTGAGACGCAGGCGGTTAAGGAGTTGTTAACACCCACGCAACAGCGCCGCCGCGATTTGTCAATCGTTAGACGGCACTCCATAGCGGGCAAAGTCCTCGCCAATTCCAGCGTCGATTCTTCTTGCCGCGCCAATATCGCTATCGCCGCCAGCTCTGTCGCCGAGCTTAAGTCTGGCAACTCCGCGGCCATAGAGCGCATGTGCCAGCTTGGGCGCGAACCGCAGCGCAAAATTGTAGTCGTCGATAGCCGCGGAGAATTGCCCCATTTTCAGGTTTATCAGAGCTCGCGAATCGTATGTTGCGGCGTTGTTTGATCCCGATTCAAGCGCCCTATCGCAGTCTTCCAGCGCGGCCCGCAAGGCGCCGAGGACGGCTCGGGCCCAACAGCGTCCGCTCCACACCGCCTCCAGATTCGGATCGAGGCGAATTGCTTCATCATAGTCCTGCGTTGCACGGTCGTACGCATTCCTCTTCAGGTAGGCTGCCGCACGGTTGGCAAAAGCAGCGCCATAGTTTGGGTTGAGCTTGAGCGCCTGCCCAAAAGCGACAAGGGCCAGGTCGTGCGCGCCTTTCCTCAGATAAGCCACGCCGAGGTTGTTGAAAGCTTTCGCATAATCTGGATTGAGCCTGGTCGCTTCAACCAAATCACTGATCGCGCGTTCATAGTCGGTTTTGGCGCTGTAGGCATTGCCCCTGTTGTTGTGAGCGACAGCGAAGCCGTTCGCCGTCCCCTCGCCCGCATCGATGAACGCCGTGCAGCCATCGATCCGAGCTTCGGGCAATACGCGATCTGAGCCGTTACACAGTTCAACATTCTTGAGCGAACTGACCTTCTTCGGCTTCTGCGCTAAAGCCGACGGACCGGACAGCACAATGACGAAAATGAGCATCACTGTCTTGATGACACTGGCTCTTGCGATCATTTTCAAACCAAGCGTCTGACTGCGTGAACGAAGGGCTAACCCTGGGGCTCTCTGCCCGGCCGGCATTGCGGGTATCACGGCGCTTCGGAACGAGCAAAGTTCTCAACATCCCCGACAGATGTTGAGTCTGCGGTTGCTGCTTCGATCGGGCTCCGCTGCTGCGGATGCCGGCGGCTTCTTCAGGAGCTTGCTTTTGCCCTCTTCGATCAGGGTCGAGAATTTGACTGACCCGTCATCCGAAATCTCGATATGCGGCGTCGTGCCTCGGATTCCTAGCGTGGCGACGGGAGTATCGACCTTCATGTCGCCGGTCTTTGCGACACTGCCAGCGACAAACGTGAACGTTCCCCTGGTGAGATTGAACAGCGTCGCATTAGACTTGCCGTCCGGCTCGTACACATAATGATCCAACACCATACGGGCATTGCTCGACAGATTGAACGAGGTGCCGTCCGTAAAGTTGATGCCGATTCGGCCGTCGGCCCCGGTCCGCACCACGTCACCGAGATATACGGGATCACCCGTGTTGGCCCGGCTGGGCTCACCCGAGACATTCGCCTGAACGATCACTGCGCCCGCATGCTCGATCGAGACCGAGCCTGTGGCCGCCACTACCTTACCAATGGGTTTCGATGACGAGCTAACGACGGCGGGCTTGGCGGAATCGATTTGCGCTCGAGCCGCACTCGGCAGGAAACTGACAAGCGCCAAAACAAAGCTGGTCGCCAATGCGGCTATCATAGATCTGCACATGATCCACCCTTTCTGAGAAGATCTTGTCGCTGTCGTCGGCCCATTTTTTGAACCGCGAAGCCTAGCTGTCACAAAATATAATATATAATTCTTGTTTAATTTGTTTTATCGTTTTAATTTATCTCCAGGGTTACGGAAACGCCACAAATTAAATGCTCCGCGTTGTAAATTTAATCACTTTGACGGGAGGGCAGGGCACGGCGGGGATCGGAAGTACGCGTCGCTGTTCGCTGCGCAATGCGCCTCTCTCTAGAGCAGACTTGATTAGTTCGGCGGGCAAGCCTTCGGCTGCTGGCGCCCAGGATATTTGTTGTCCCTAGGCGAGGACGGAGCCGAGCAACACCATGGCAGCGCGCCGAGCCTGAATCGATCACCCAAGCGAGGTCGAGCCATGTCAGTTGCGGCCGGCATCCAGGTTGGGAACGAGGCCGCCATAGCCCTGTCCGTCCCAATCATCGGCCACATTCATACAGTGATCGGTTGCGGTACGCTCAGGCGAGCCAGCGGCGTCGCCACACAAGCCGTAGCTGGTGCGCCGGTCGACCGGGCTGACGTGATAGAAACCGGTGCCGACGGACAGATTACAATTCGCTTCATCGACGGTACTCTTTTCAACCTGGCCTGCGGCACTCACGTCGCTCTGAGCGAATTTGTCTTCGAAGCCGAAGGCATATCACATTCGGCCTTGCTCGACGTGAGCCGAGGGAGCTTCGGTTTCGTGCCAGGCCGGCTGGCAGAAGCCGGGTCGCTCCGGCTGAATACGCCAGTTGCAGGCATTCGCGCCCGGGGCCACGCGGGCGGTTTCGGGATCCTGACGCTTGCAGCCTTGACTTTCTCCGCCGCTAGAAATGGCGAGGCCGCGGACCCGGATGTGACAATTCTGGATGACGATTCCATCACTTACAAGGACCTTGCCCACGGCGCATTCGAGCTCGTGACGAAGGAGCCGATCCCACGGCACATCATCGTCGAGGATCCCGGCGAGACGATCGTGCTCAAAAAGGTGGGGTCCTCGGTCAGCGTAAACCAGGTCACGAACACTGCTGCTCACATGGAGGAGTTGAGGGCCGCGCAACAGGACGCGCTCGCCAATCTTCAAGGGCAAGGACCCCACGGGTCGGGCACCCCCCCCTTCGTCAAATCCCAGCCGCTACAGCCGATCAATTTCATTCCGCCCGAGGCTCCCGCACTGCAAGATCCGCTTGCGCATGCCCCGCCGTTCATCATCCCTGTGCCCCTGATCATACATGCGCCGCCGACGCTGAGCATCGGAGCCGGCCCGGCCGAACTCGATACCGTGGTGTTTGACACATTCGCGGCGACGAGCGGGACGTTCACCGCGAGCAGCAACAATAGTGATGCCAAGCTGACCTTCGGCGTCATCGGGGCGAGCGCCGGCAACACGGTCATCGGCGGAGTGACATACGATCTGTCGAAGACAGATCCCTACGGGACGCTCTACGTCAACAGCGCGAGCGGCGCCTATACGTTCGTGCCCAACAGCGCCGCGATCAACGCGCTGACGGCGCCCACGACCGAGAGCTTCGTGGTGACTGTTTCCGACGGATCCGCCTCTGTCAGCCAGACCTTCACGATCGCCATTAACGGCGTCAACGACACCGCATTCATCTCCGGAACCACGACCGGCTCAGTTGTCGAGGCTGGCGGCATCACCAACGGAACAGCCGGCACGCCGATTGCGAGCGGTACCCTCACCGACACCGACGTCGACGATCCGCCCAATACCTTTATGGCAGTGAGTTCGCCAGCAACGAGCGCCAGTGGCTATGGCACTTTCACGATGACCGCAGCCGGCGTGTGGACCTACACGCTCGACAACACCAATAGCACAGTGCAAGCGCTCGATTCCGGCGAGACGCTGACCGACAGCTTTACGGTGACCACGATCGGAGGCACGGCCCAAGTGGTGACGATCACGATCCACGGCGCCAGTGACGCGGCGATCATCTCCGGCGCGGCAACCGGTGCTGTGATCGAGGCTGGCGGCATCGCCAATGCAAACCCCGGCACCTCCACCGCGACCGGCACGCTCACCGACACTGATGTCGACACGACCGCAAATGTTTTCACGGCAGTCGGCACGGCAACGGCGAGCGCGGCCGGCTACGGCACCTTCACCATGACGGCGGCGGGCGTGTGGACCTATACCCTCGACAACGCCAACCCTGCAGTGCAGGCGCTCAATGCCGGCGAGACACTGATCGATACGTTCACAGTGACCACTCTGGACGGAACTGCCCAGGTGGTGACGGTTACCATCCACGGCAGCAACGATGCCGCCATCATTTCCGGCGCCACGGCCGGCTCGCTGACCGAGGCCGGAGGCGTTGCCAACGCGACACCAGGCACGCCGAGCGCAACGGGCACGCTCCTTGCCGCCGACGTTGACAATACGTCCAATACTTTCACACCCGTGAGTTCGCCCAAGGCAAGCACGAGCGGTTATGGCACTTTTGCGATAAGCGCCGCCGGCGTGTGGACCTACACGCTCGACAACGCCAACGGCGCGGTACAGGCGCTCAATGTCGGCGGCACACTCATCGACAGTTTCACTGTAACAACCCTCGATGGAACGCCGCAGGTGGTGACGATCACCATCCAAGGCACCAACGACGCGGCCGTCATTTCCGGCACTACGACCGGCTCAGTGACCGAGGCAGGCACTTTCTCGCCTGGGCTTCCCCTCGCGACCGGCACGCTCACCGATACAGACGTCGACAACCCGCCGAACACCTTTACCGCGGTCTCTTCGGCTACCGCGAGCGACGACGGCTACGGCACCTTCGCCATGACGGCAGCCGGCGTATGGACTTACACCCTCGACAACAACAATAGTGTGGTTCAGTCGCTTGAGGTCGGCGACACGTTGACCGACACCTTCGCGGTCACTGCCATCGATGGTACGACGCAGGTGGTGACCATCGCCATCCATGGCGCCAGTGACGCAGACCCCAACGATTTTGATTACTTGGCCACCGGATCTGTCGTGATCTCGGATTCCCCCAACGTGTATGGAACGCCGGGGGGCGAAACCATCGCGGGCGGCGGCGACACAGGTCAGATCATCTACGCCGGGGCCAGCAGTGATACCGTCAACGGCACCGGCAAAGCGGACGTTCTCTACGGCGGCTCCGGCAATGACACAATCAAAGGCAACGATGGGGATGATACCATCTACGGGGGCTCGGGCAACGATACAATCAACGGCAACAACGGCAGCGACACCATTACCGGTGGATTTGGTGCGGACCAACTCACCGGCAGCAATGGGAACGACCGCTTCGCTTACTTGTTCGTAGCCGATTCCAAAGCAAGCCAGTACGACACCATCACCGACTTCGCATCGGGGGCCGACAAGATCGACTTGACCGCTTTTGGCGCGCTTGGGTTCGTCATCTTGGCCTTGAGCTCAACCAGCACGACCGTGCCGGCACATGCGATCGCCTGGCTCTATGACAGCGCTGCTAACGAAACCATCGTATACGTCAATCCAACGGACCAGACCCTGCACATCGGCGATTCCAGTCTGCTCGAAATCCATTTGCAGGGGATCGCAACCATCGACGCGGCGGACTTCATCCAGGCACCGGCGGCGGTACCTGTGATGGCGAATGCCGGCGAGCTGCTCGACCTCACCGCAGCGGCGCAGAGTGACGCGCTTGTCGTGACGGCAACCTCTTCCGGGGGCTGGTCCGATTCCACGAGCGGCGACGGCACGCTCCTCGCCGACGGGAGTTCGACAATCCAGGCGACCTACAGCCTCGATTCGAGCTGGGTCCAGATCGGACGGACCGACCATTCCAGCCCCTCCGGTTCAGACGGGGAGCAAACGTACGCAACCGAAACGCCCTACAGTGACGCGTTAGCGCCCGCAGCCCTCGGAATGTCCACGATCTTGCAACACGTGGCCACACCGACGGACAGCAGCTTTGTCTTCGATCACTGGGCAAAGCTCGACACGGACACGACTGGCAACCATGGCATGACCGCCGGAACCGGCCAGATGCCTGACATCGCTGTCGCCGCGGTGAATTTTGCTCACAACGCCGCCGACCAGCAGACCGGCCTCGGCCTTCAGCCAGGGAGTAATGCCCGGGCTCATAGCGACTTGTACCCGGAACACGCCGCCAATGCCCACGGCCATAGCAGCAATGACGAGGCAAACATTACGCTCAACCCGGGCGCTCCGAAGTCGTCGACCGGCGGAGTCGACCATTCGCCCTCAAGCAAGGCGGCCGGGCAGCACGAGCAGCCCCATGAAGCGGCTGGGTCAATACCTGCCGATTCCCCGCAGCTCGGCGACTCATTCCAGTTCAAGGATGACACTTCGCAGGGTTCACAGCACGGTGCAGTGCTGGATCATCTTTCAGACCTCGCCCGTCATCACGACCACACTGGAGGCACCCACGGGTCCGAGCTGGAGTCCTTGTCTGAAGCATCCCTGCTCGATGTTGATCCACCTTACGGGGCAAGTGCAGTTCACGGCCATATGTTACACGATCTGGTCGTGTGACGCCGTAAGCCGACCGCGTCTTCAGTGTCGCTTGCCGGCGCCATCCGGCGCGGAGGAATTCTCTCCATCGAGACAAGATTCGTCATCGTTGCTTTCGCCCTCTTCGGGCGGCGCTGTATGCTGGTGACTTAGGGTGGATGTCCAGGCGGACGTCATCGCCGCTATGAGGAGACGGTTGACGGCCTCAATGACGCGTTCTCCCGCGGACGAGTAGTTCATGGCCTCCTCCTGCGCTGCTGATTGCGAATGGTGGAAGCCTAGGACGAAGTCTTAACGCGTCACTGTACGCCACTTCACATCTGCGCGCGTCAACTCATCGCAGCCTCAGAAGGTGCCGCCTGCAGCGTCTGCATCCGCGGCGGGAGCTTGGATCCGCGGCTTCGATGAGTTGCTGAGCGCGCGCACTCACAACCTCCGAGGAGTTGCGGTTCGCGAGCGACTCTGAATCAGATGCGATCTCGGCGAAGAATCGATTGGTTAGCTTGGGGGGTAATCAATGAGCGGAGAAGCCGGTTGCATTGTATGTAGCAGGGCGAGAGCGGTCGTCGCAGTCGTTCCGATCGCCAGAGGATATGCCCTGAAAGTATATGAATGTTCCTGTTGCCATAGCACGCTGCAGCTCGTGACTCGTGTCACGAAGGCCGCGCTGACCAAGCAGCAGTCTCGGATTCTTCCTCGTGGGGAGAAGCAGTTGCGCCTCGCTGGCCGCAGGGTGCAACCGGCGCTCGTGAACTAGACACGCGAGCCTCTCGCTCGGCCTCGCTGAAGCACCGCGGAATAGCGCGCGGGTTGCCGAAGCACGCTTCGACTTGAGCCCTCAATTCGGCTTTTGGGTCGGCTTGCCGTCGATCTTGGGCAGCTCGCCGGCCGAGGCGGACTGATCGCCGCCGCCATTGGCCCGACGGGCCATCTCGACCGTCAGCCGCTCGGCGGCCTCCGGGGACATCAATCCCATGATGTCCGACATTTTTCGCGGCGCGATCTGCGAGGCGATCTCGATCAGTACGCCCATCTCGAGCCGGTCAAAGACCCGTGCGGCGTCCTTCGGCTTCATGCCCTCATACATGGTCACGAGGCCCTTCATGCGCTGGGCTTCGGCGGCCTTCTGCTCGGCCTGCGTCGCGGAGATACGAGTTTCTACCGCCTTCATCTCCTCGACCTTGTTTTCGATGCGCTTCTCCGCGGATTTCAACAGGCTCTCGCGGATGTCGATCTCGCGCTGGCGGGCCTCGATCTCCTGGCGGCGCGACTGCAGGCGTTCCAGGATCGCGCGCTCCGAGGCGGAGATCTGCGGCTGGGCTTCCTCCCTGACCGCGGCGCCTTCGGACTTGGTGTCCGGTGCGGCCGGCTTCGGCGCCTCCTTCGGCGCGCCATGGGTCGAGCCGGTGATATCGGGATCCTCACGGCTGGCCGGGAAGTTCAGATTCTCCTGCGCCCAGGACTTCTTGGTCGGGCTCGGCTTGTAGTCGAAGACATAGCCGCCATTGATCACAAGACCCGTGACCTTCAGCGTGGCGAGGCCAGCCACGGCAACCAGCACGATCGGAATGACGCGGATGTTGCGAAAGGACTTCATACCCTGACTTTATGCGGCAAGACCGTTGGAGCGTCGGCGCTCGGAGAAGGCTTCGGCCGCAGCCGCCACCGCCTTCGCCGACGAGGGCTTGGCTGCGGGCGCTGCGACCATTTCCGGGTTCGTCACGGGGCGCGCGGCGATTGCGATCTTGGACAGGCGCCGCACCACGTTGTCGGCTTCGCCGAGCTGCTTGTAGAGCTGCTCGGACATCTGGGTCGCCGACGCGAGCTGGCTGCCGAGGTTCTCGTTGACGTCGCGCACGGCGAGCTTCAGCCCGCCGATCGCGCGCTCGGCGATCTCGGTTGCGGTGATCAGCTCGCCGATGACCGCCTTCAGCGAATGCTCGTCCGCCTTCAGCCGCGTCAGTCGCTTGTTGAGCGTGACGCAGTAGACGATGGTCAGCATCAACAGGATAGCCACCAGCGTCTCGATCGCCATTCCTAGGGAGTGGTTCATGGGGCCTCCATCATCTTGTTCTGCTCGTCGACCTTTTCGAACATCGCAAGTGTCGTACTTGGCTTGCGCAAGGGTTTCGTCACCCGTATCGCGACGCGGTCGCCGACCCGGCCCATGCGTCCTTCGGTGATCGTGACGTCGCCGCAGCGAACGGTGACGTTGGCATCCGCACGCATGTCAAGCGGCAGCGTGTCGCCGACCTTCAGCCGCATCAGCTGCTTGAGCGGAATGTCGGCTTCGTAGAGCACGGCGTCGACGGAGATCTCGGCCTGCACGATCTCGGTGGCGAAATGGCCTTCCCAGATCTGGTCGCGGCCGAACTTTTCGCCCATGAACATCTGGAGCAGGACGCCCCGGATCGGCTCGATGGTCGCGTAAGGCAGCAGCAGCTCGATGTTGCCGCCGCGATCTTCCATGTCGATGCGCAGGCGCACCAGGATCGCGGCGTTGGCAGGACGGCTGATCGCGGCGAAACGCGGGTTGGTCTCGAGCCGGTCGATGGTGAAGGTCACCGGCGACAGCGGCCGGAACGCCTGTTCGGCATCGGCCATGACGACTTCGACCAGCCGCTTGACCAATTCCGTCTCGATTGTGGTGTAGGGCCGGCCCTCGATGCGGAGCTGGCTCGAGCCGCGGCGGCCGCCGAGCAGCACATCGATCATCGAGTAGATCAGGCTGGAATCGACCACGGCCATGCCGAAATTGTCCCACTCTTCGGCCTTGAAGACGGTGAGGACGGCGGGCAGCGGGATCGAGTTCATGTAGTCGCCGAAGCGCACCGAGGTGATGCGGTCGAGCGAGACTTCGACGTTGTCGGAGGTGAAATTGCGCAAGGAGGTCGTCAGCAACCGCACCAGGCGGTCGAAGACGATTTCGAGCATCGGCAGACGCTCGTAGGAGACCATCGCCGAATCGATGATGGCGCGAATGCCGGAATGATCGTCGAGCGTGACGTCGCCGACCGCGAAGCCGAGGAGGTTGTCGATCTCCTCCTGTGACAGCACCCGTTCGCCGGAATTCTTGCCAGCGCCGAGATCGCGGCTGCCATCCTCGACCATGGCCGCCCATTGCAGGGCCATGGTCTCGGATAGTTCGTTTTCGGCAGCAGCCTTCGCGGCCTCGGCGGGATCCTCGGAATCGAGCGAGGCCTCCCATTGGGCGGCAATTGCATCCTGGTCTGGTTGGTCGGTGCCTGCCATGATCCCTAGCCCGTCATGCTCACTGGATCACGACTTCCTTGAACAGCACCGCGCTGACCTGGACCGGAGCGACCGCCGCGTTGACGCGCTTGGTCAGCTCTTCCTTGAGGCGGAAGATGCCGGCGGAACCGTTGAGGTCGGAGGAGCGGAGCTCGCGCGCATAGGTCTGGAAGATGTCGGTGATGCGCGGCATCGTCGGCTTGATCGCCTCGACCTGCTTCTCTTCCTTCAGCTCCAGCACGATCTTGAGCTTCAGATATTGGACGCGCTCGCCCGGCGCGCCGGCGAGGTTGACCATGATGTCGGGAACCTCGACGAAAGACGGCGGCTTCGGCGGGGGCGCCACCTCGGCGTGATGCTCGTCGTCGCCGTGACGGAAAAAGAAGAACCAGGTCGCGGCGCCGCCGCCGAGAATGGCGAGCAGGCCTACCGCCATGATCATCAGCTTGAACTTGTTCTTGGGCGGAGCGGCTTCCGCGCCTGCGCCGCCTTCCGCTTCATTCTCTGCCATGATCGCCGCGCTCGCTCATCTCTCAAAGGGGTCGAAAGAGCGAAGCTCCTGGCAGACAGTGACGCGATACAAATGCCCCAGCGCAGTGCTCCTCTTACCCGCAAACGCTACGGTAATAATGGTTAACGGAACCTTTCGATTGGGCCTTCGCTAGGAAAAATCTGCCGGGCAAACATGGCTAACAGTCCCTTTCTGCCGCCTCCCCGCATCCTCGAAAAATGAGCAATATATTGAAACTTCACGATTTTTCAGCTTGGCACGAGTTTCGCTGAGAAAGGACCGAGACCAGAGGTTTGGGAGAACCCGAGGTCTCGTTCAGGGGATCGGCCAATGCGCTTGGGAGAGCGAGCTGGCAGATCTCACTCAGGGGAGATTTCCGATGCAGAACGCGCTTCTGATCGGCTTGTCACGACAGATGACGTTGGAACGGCAGATGGATGTCATCGCCAACAACGTCGCCAACGCCAACACCAACGGCTTCAAGGCCGATCATTCGCTGTTCGAGGAGTACCTCAACTCGAACGCGCGTGAGGACAATTTCGTCGGCTCCGACCGCCGGGTCTCCTATGTGCAGGACCGCGGCACCTTCCGCGACGTCGGCCAGGGGCCGATGGAGCCGACCAAGAATCCGCTCGACATGGCGATCAGCGGCAACGCCTATTTCGCGGTTCAGGCCAATGGCGCCGAGCGCTACACCCGCGACGGCAAATTCTCGCTCAACAGCACCGGTCAGCTCGTCACCTCCGACGGCAACCTCGTGCTGGGCACCGGCGGCCCGATCACCTTCCAGCCGACCGACCACGACATCAACGTCGCGCCCGACGGCACCGTCACCGTGCTCGAGGGCACGGCCAAGAACGATTCGATCCGCGGCAAGATCCGCATGGCCTCGTTCGACGATCCGGCCAAGCTGACCAAGCTCGGCGCCAACCTTTACAACATCGGCTCCGCGGTCCCGCAGGCCGACACCAAGTCGACCGTGCAGCAGGGCTATGTCGAGAAGTCGAACGTGAACTCGGTCGGTGAGATGAGCCGTATGGTCGAAGTCATGCGCAGCTACACCGCCATCGCCAACCTGCTCCAGCAGCAGAGTGACATGCACAAATCGGCGATCGAGAAGCTCGCCGACGTTCCGGCCTGATTGAGGGAGAACTGACATGCAGGCGCTTCACACCGCAGCAACCGGAATGGCGGCACAGGAACTCAACGTTCAGGTGATCTCCAACAACATCGCGAACCTGCGCACCACCGGCTTCAAGAAGCAGACCGCGGCGTTCCAGGACCTGATCTACGAACACGTCCGCCGCGTCGGCGCCCAGTCATCCGACCAGGGCACCATCCTGCCGGTCGGCGTCGACATCGGCGGCGGCGTCAAGACCGTCGGCACGCCGCGCAGCATGACCCAGGGCACGCTGTCGCAGACCGGCAACGACCTCGACATGGCCATCACGGGCGAAGGCTTCTTCAAGATCCTGATGCCCGACGGCAGCTACCAGTACACCCGCGACGGCACCTTCCAGATGGACAATCAGGGGCGCATCGTCACCGCGCAGGGCAACCCGGTGCAACCGACGATCACGATCCCGAACAACGCCTCGGGCCTCACCATCAACGTGCAGGGCCAGGTCTCGGTGACGCTGCCGGGTTCCTCGACCTCGGCCGTCCAGGGCCAGATCGGCCTGACCCGATTCATCAACAAGGCGGGCCTCCAGCCGGTCGGCAACAATCAGTTCACCGAGACGCCCTCCTCCGGCCCGCCGCAGGACGGCACCGCGAGTTCCGAGGGTTTCGGCAACATCACCCAAAGCAGCCTCGAGCAGGCCAATGTCGACGTCGTCTCGGAAATGAGCGACCTGATCGCCGCCCAGCGCGCCTACGAGATGAACGCCAAGGTGATCAGCGCCGCCGACCAGATGATGCAATCGACCACGGCGCTGTTCCGCTGAGGTGATGACGATGATCCGCACCACCCTCGCCACGATCTCCGCTCTCCTCGTGCTGGCGCTGCCAGCACGGGCCGCCGACGATTTCATCGCGACGCCGACGCTGCGCGCGAGCATCACCGTGACCTCGGACGTGGTGCGGGTCGGCGATCTCATCGACAATGCCGGCTCGGCCGCGCTGATTCCGCTCTACCGCTCGCCCGATCTCGGCACCACCGGTGCGCTGCCGGTCGCGCAAGTGCTGGCGGTGTTGCGCGCGAAGCAGGTGATCGGCGTGATGACCGGCGACATCAAGGAGGTCCAGGTCACTCGTCTCGCCCGCACGCTGGCGAACAAGGACCTCGAAACCGCGGTCGCCTCGGCGCTCGAGCGCCGCTTCGGGCTTGGCGATGCCGCCAACATCACCGTCACGTTCGACCGCGGCATTGCCGACATGCGGTTGGATGCCTCCAACACCGGCGCGCTGCAGCCGGTCGCAACCCGCTACGACGCCCGCAGCGGCCGTTTCGACATCGCCTTCGAGATCAACAACGACAACAATCCGGCGCCGACCAAGCTGCATTTCACCGGCACCGCGATCGAGACGGTGGAAGTGGCCGTGCTGACGCGCGACATCGATCGCGTCGATCTCCTGAAGGCGTCCGACGTCGCCATGGAGCGCCGGCCGAAGGCCGAGGTCCCCGGTGAGGCCGCCTCGCGCGATCGCACGCTCGGCATGCAGCTTCGCCGGCCGATGCGGGCGGGAACGCCGATCCGCGTCGCCGACATCGTCAAGCCCGATTTCGTGCAGCGCGACCAGAACGTCACCGTCATCTACCAGGTCCCCGGAATCTACCTCACCACGCGGGGCAAGGCGATCGAGAGCGGCGCCGAGGGCGACACCATCAGCGTGCTCAACCTGCAGACCAAGCGCACGCTGAGCGGCGTCGTCACCGGCCGCGGCCAGGTGACGGTCCAGGGCGCCAGTCAGGCCGCGCCGATGCCGGCCGCGGTCGAGCAGACCTCCTCGCTCAAGCGCGACGAAGCGCCCGCCCCCGTCGATACCGCAGCCCTCGTCCGGAACCTGGTCCAGACCCCGGCATCCCCGGCCCAGATCGCGCAAGTCCAGGTCCCGCAAGTTCGCGTCTCGCAAGCTCCAGCCAAGTCAGAGTAAGTCATGTCCACGTTCAGTTCGGCTTTTCGGCCCCGTCGCATCGCGATCTCTGCCCTGCTGCTGGCGACTTGCACGCTGGCGAGCGGCTGCTCATCGATCGACCGCCTGTCGCAGATCGGCGAGCAGCCGAAATTGTCGGCGATCGATAATCCGACGACGCAGCCCGGCTACAAGCCGGTGCAGATGCCGATGCCGAAGCCCGAGGTCGCCTCCTACAATCCGAACTCGCTGTGGCGCAGCGGCAGCCGCGCCTTCTTCAAGGACCAGCGCGCCCATCAGGTCGGCGATATCCTGACGGTGGCCGTGAACATCACCGACAAGGCCAATATCGAAAACGACACCCAGCGCAGCCGCACCAACAAGGAAGATTCCGGAATCACCGATTTCATCGGCGCCAAGACCTTGGGCGCCCAAGCGCAGAAGGTGTTGCCCGGACGCATCCTCACCGCCGACTCGACCGCGTCCAGCGAGGGCAAAGGAAGCGTGGACCGCAAGGAAGCGTTGCAGACCAACGTCGCGGCGGTCGTCACCCAGGTCCTGCCCAATGGCAACCTCGTGGTCGAAGGCAAGCAGGAAATCCGCGTCAACTACGAAATTCGCGAGCTCATCGTCGCCGGCATCGTCCGCCCCGAGGACATCCAGAGCGACAACACCATCGATTCCACCAAGATCGCGCAGGCCCGCATCGCATACGGCGGCCGCGGCCAGATCATGGACGTGCAGCAACCGCGCTACGGCCAGCAAGTCATGGACGTGCTGCTGCCCTTCTAACTTCTCCCGAGCTCCCACATCGTGTTCACGAACCTAGGCGCGGACGACGATGTACGACGCGGCCCTCGCTAGCTCCCCTGGCGAGGGCCGCATGTATTTTGACGACGGTTGCATACAGCTGGCCAGATGCGCGATCGTAGCGACACCGCTGCCCTAACCTCCGTCATTGCGAGCGAAGCGAAGCAATCCAGACTGCCACCGCGGAGGGACTCTGGATTGCTTCGCTTTGGTCGCAATGACGCGGAGATATCACGTAAACTCCGCCTCCACCACGCCCAGCCCGTCCAGCTCCATCCGCACCTTGTCGCCGGCCTTCAGCCACAGCGTCTTGACCAGGCTCCCGGTGAGGACGAGCTGTCCCGCGTGCAGACCCTTGCCCTCGGCGGCGAGATGGTTGGCAAGCCAGGCGAGTGCGTTGTGGGGATGGCCGAGCACGTCGGCGCCGGTGCCATGGCTGACCTCTTCGCCGTTGACGATGGCGCGGCCTTTGATCGCATTCAGGTCAGGCACCGACGAGCGCGGCACGACCTCGCCCAGCACGCAGCCGGCGGCGAAGAAATCGTCGGCGATCAGCGTCGGCGCGCCCATGGTTTCCCACTTCACATAGCGGTCGTCGACGATCTCGATCGCGGGATGATAGGCCTCGACGGCTTCGCCGACCCATTCGGCCGTGAACGGCGCCTCGCCGGCGGCGAGATTGCGCTTCAGCCGCACCGCGATCTCGCATTCGACGCCGACCCGGACATAGTCGGCAGCCGCGAGCTGCACGCCGCTGTCGTGCACGCCCTTCTGGAACACGCCGCCGCCGCATGGGTGTGGAATGCCGATGTAATCCTGCATCACCTGGCTGGTGCAGCCGATCTTGTAACCGACCAGCGGGCCGACATGCGGCAGCAGCAGATCGTGCAGCGTGCGCTGGACCTGATAGCCCTCGGCTTCATCGGCCGGAGGAACTTCGAGCGCCGCGAGCGGCGCATGGTTGCGGCGCGCCAGCGCGATCGCCTTTGCGGCTGCGAGAATTCTGTCCATCGGCGCCCGCTCCTACACACCACAATCGAGGACGGCACTTCAGCATCCCCGCCGGGGCGTGACAAGCGCAGGAGGCCGCGCGGCTGCACGTCATTGCCAGCCCAAGCTGGATGAGCTGCTGACGCTGAGCGGCCACATCCTGGCAAGCCTCATGGGCTGCGCCGGCGTTTAAGGAAATATTGAGCTGGTCCGGGCTTTATGGGGATGCGCGCCTTGAAGCGTCGCAACAGGCCTGATGCAGCAAGGCGTGAAGCTGCTGGATCAGTGCCTCAGCATTCGAGTCGATGTCCTTGATGCGACTCGCAAAACCTCCTGCACCTGAAGTGAAGGCTGTTTCTCATCCGAACTCACGTGAGCTCGGAGGAGTTGAGTCTAGCCCATTGATCGCGATTCACTTTTCGCGATTGCGCTCGCGCGCCGAAGCGCGCGGTTGCAAGCGACAGGCAAAATGCCGATCAGGGCGCGAAAAGGCGCGCCTTGCGTCAAAAAACAAAGAGCCGCATCGCTGCGGCTCGGACTCTATTCGTCGCGATAGACCTTCTCGCGTTTCTCGTGGCGCTCCTGCGCCTCCACCGAGAGCGTCGCGATGGGACGAGCCTCGAGCCGCTTCAACGAGATCGGCTCGCCGGTGTCCTCGCAATAGCCGTAGGTGTTGTCCTCGATACGCTGGAGCGCGGCGTCGATCTTGGCGATCAACTTGCGCTGGCGGTCGCGGGCACGGAGTTCGATGGCGCGGTCGGTTTCGGACGATGCCCGATCGGCGAGATCGGGGTGGTTCACGTTCTCCTCCTGCAGGGCTTGCAGGGTGAGCTTGGACTCTTTGAGGATCTCATCCTTCCAGGCGAGGAGCTTCAAGCGGAAGTACTCCTTCTGCCTGTCGTTCATGAAAGGCTCTTTTTCGGTCGGTCGGTAGTTTTTCAACTTTTCCAAGGGCGGCCTATCTGTCTAAGCAACGACTCGTACGCGGAACGGGGTCCGCTGAGCGGGGCGTTATATAGCGGCCTCCTGTGACAGACAATGTTTCCCTGATCGTCCGACCGGCGCCCCCAAGCCCTTGCACAGGAAAGGTTTATCCTGAAGGGCCCGGGAGCGGCCGTAGGCCTAGTAGCCGACCGTGAAACGTTGCCTCTCATGGGCGGGCCGCTCGATCTCGTCGGCGAGCGCGATGGCGTAATCCGCGAAGGTGATCCAGCTTTTGCCGTTCGCATCTGCGAGAAGCTGATCGGTACCAAGCCGGAACTTGCCGGTGCGCTCCCCCTCGATGAACAGGGCCGACGGCGAGATGAAAGTCCAGTTCAGCGCCTTTTCCTGCCGCAGCAGGTCGAGAAAGGCCGAACCTGCCTCCGCCTCAGCCTTGTACTGAGCCGGAAAGCCGGGAGTTGTCACCAGTTTGACGCCCGGAGCGACCTCCAGGCTGCCGGCGCCGCCGACGACAAGGTAACGACCGACCTTCGAGTCCTTGGCCGCGCCGATCAGCTTGAGCGCGTCGCTGGCCAGGAAGTGCACGGAACTCACGGCGACGTCGTGCCCGGCCCACAGCTTGGCAAGGCCTGACTGGTCGAGCACGTCCCCCTTGGTGGGGATGACGTTCGGCAGGGCCGCGATCTTCTCGGGGTTGCGGGCGATGGCAGTAACCGTGTGGCCGCGGCGGGACAGTTCCTTGGTGATCTCCGACCCGGCCCGGCCCGAGGCGCCGGCAACTGTGATTTTCATGGAAGGCTCCTTTGCTTCGTTGGTAACTATCGGTAACTAGATATCGCAAAGAGCGCTGGTGTTAAGAGAGCACTTTGTGCTTACCTGATTACACAGGAGTAACCGGCGGCGCCGGCAAATGGGCGGAATGGATCGTGAGGACCCGACGATGAAGCCAGACGTCTATGCAGCGAACTGCCCCACGCGACAGATCCTCGACCGCGTCGGCGACAAATGGGCGGTGCTGATTCTGCTGCTGCTGCGCGAGGAGCCGATGCGCTTCAATCAGTTGCGCCGGACGATCGAAGGCATTTCGCAGAAGATGCTGAGCCAGGTTCTCAAGTCGCTCGAGCGCGATGGATTGCTCAAGCGTCACGCCATCGCAACCGTGCCGGTGACCGTGGAATACTCGATCACGCAGCTCGGCGTGACGCTCGCCGCCGCCGTCGATCCCCTGCGCGATTGGGCCGAGCAGAATCTGAAGGACGTGCTCGCCGCCCAGCGCCGCTACGACGCGCAGTTGAAGGATGAAGCGGCTTAAGACGCTACGCCTGCCCGGCCTTGGCGAGCTCGACCTCGACGCGCAGCTCGATCTCGGACAGCACCGAATCCAGGCCGGAATCGCCGGAGGACGATTTCAGGTTCGCCGCAGCGTCACGCAGCCGCATCACGGTCGCGGCGTCGAGCTTGCCGGAGAGAAGTCCCATCTTGAGATCGTCGAGCACGTCAAGCGCGGTCTTTCCGCGCACGACCGAGCGCCTGCGACGCTCGACGGGATCCTCCTCGATGCCTTGCAGCGCGAGCAGCCCGTCGATGTTGGCGGTGGCCTTCGGTGCGGCGGCGCCCCGCGTCTCCGGCGCCGACGAAGTGTCGGGCAGCACGAAGGTGCCGGAGCTCGTCCGCCTGGCCTGGCTGGCCGGCGTTCCAAGCGTGGTGCCGTTCGGTCCGTAGATGCGCATCGGAAGCAATCCGGGTGATCGATGCGCCACATTCGCCGTTTTATGGTTAACGCCCCGTAAACAGCCCGGCAAAATCTGCCGACAGGCGGCAGTTTCGCTCCTCAGGGACAACACAGGCTGAGGTCGCTCGAAACAGATTTATTCAACCTATTCAGCTACCTACCCCCGCTGCCCCGACTTGGCACAGCGCTCGCAAGGACAGCGTCGGACCAGCTCGTCATGGGAGTGTCGTGATGGTCCTTCGATTTGAGGAGCCTCGGGGAGCAGAGGATGCCAAGCGTTCGTTGGGTGAGACTTGTGGGAGTGGCCTGCGCCGCGCTGTCAGCGCTGGTGCTCTCGGTCAATTCTGCAAGCGCGACATCGCGCATCAAGGATCTCGCCAACATCGAAGGCGTGCGGCAGAACCAGCTCATCGGCTACGGCCTCGTCGTCGGCCTCAACGGCACCGGCGATACCCTCAACAACATCCCCTTCACCAAGCAGTCGCTGCAAGCGATGCTCGAGCGCATGGGCGTCAACATCCGCGGCGCCACCATCCGCACCGGCAACGTCGCCGCGGTGATGGTGACAGGCAATCTGCCGGCCTTCGCCACCCAGGGCACGCGCATGGACGTCACCGTCTCCGCGCTCGGCGACGCCAAGAATCTCCAGGGCGGCACCCTGCTCGTCACTCCGCTCCTCGGCGCCGACGGCAACGTCTATTCGGTCGCACAGGGCTCGCTCGCGATCTCCGGCTTCCAGGCCGAGGGCGAGGCGGCGAAAATCGTGCGTGGCGTGCCGACCGTCGGACGCATCGTCAACGGTGCCATCATCGAGCGCGAGATCGAGTTCGCGCTCAATCGCCTGCCGAACGTCCGCCTTGCGCTGCGCAATGCCGACTTCACCACGGCCAAGCGGATCGCCGCCGCGATCAACGACTATCTCGGCGTCAAGACCGCGGAGCCGATCGACCCGTCGACCGTGCAGCTTGCGATCCCGCCGGAGTTCAAGGGCAACGTCGTCGCCTTTCTCACCGAGATCGAGCAGCTCCAGGTCGATCCGGATCTCGCCGCCAAGATCATCATCGACGAACGCAGCGGCATCATCGTGATGGGCCGCGACGTCCGCGTCGCCACCGTTGCGGTCGCACAGGGCAACCTCACCGTCACGATCACCGAGAGCCCGCAGGTGAGCCAGCCCAACCCGCTGTCGCGGGGGCGCACCGTGGTCGCGCCGCGCAGCAGCGTCACCGTCACCGAGGACGGCAAGAAGCTGGCCGTCGTCAAGGACGGCATCTCGCTGCAGCAGCTCGTGGACGGTCTCAACGGCCTCGGCATCGGCCCGCGCGACATGATCAGCATCCTCCAGGCGATCAAGGCCGCCGGCGCGATCGAAGCCGACATCGAGGTGATGTGATGCAGACCGGCATGGTCAACACCGCACGGGTCGCCAGCTCCGCCTTCTCGGTGGAGAGCCGCAACGGCCGGCCGGACTTCGATCTCGCCGCAGCACTGCAGAAGGTCCCGCCGAAGCAGCAGGCCAAGGCACAGAAGATCGCCACCGACTTCGAGGCGATGTTCCTCAACAGCATGTTCTCGCAGATGACCTCGGGCCTGAAGGGCGATGGCCCGTTCGGCGACACGCCTGGCACCGGCGTGTGGCGCTCGATGCTGACCGAGCAATATTCCAAGAATTTCGCCAACGCCGGCGGCGTCGGCATCGCCACCGACGTCTATCGCACCCTGATCATGCAGCAGGCAAAAACGGTCCGCACGGCATAAGGTCAAACGAGATGAACCACTTCAACGCCTCGCGTCAGCCGGTGCAAGCGCAGCGCCCGAACACCGCACCCGGCAGCGCCGAGGCGCGCAAGATCGCCGAGCAGTTGATGGATGCGATGAGTGCGCTGCTCGGCCTGATCGAGCGCGAGACCGAGCTCGTGCGCGCCGGCCAGGTTCGCGAGGCAATGACCCTCGAGAGCAAGAAGCAGGAGCTGTCGCGAAACTATGTCGGCGCCGTCACCCAGTTGAAGGCGAACCAGGCCCAGCTCGCCAAATCCGCGCCCGAGCTGCTCTCGACGCTGCATCGGCACCACGATGCATTCCGCGCGATGCTCCAGGTCAACCTCACCGTGCTCGCAACCGCTCACGCCGTCTCCGAGAGCGTCGTGCGCGGCGTCAACGCCGAGATCCAGAAGCGCAACGTGCCGAACACCTATACGGCCGCGGGACGACGCGCCGCGCCGGGCCCGCGCCACATCACGCCGCTCGCGGTCAGCCGCTCGCTCTGAGCGCGCGCAACAACAAGCGACAATTTTACGAAAAGCCGCGCGGCAACATCGTCGCGCGGTTAGGCACGTTTCCTTACCGGATGTTCAATCCCGGTGTTCCATGGTTGCGTATTGAGAGGGGTTGGGATTTGACTCACGTGAGGCAACCAGGAGGCTGCCATGAGTACAGATTTCAGCATCAGGCCGGTGGGGATACCGGCCGCCGTGCAGATCGTAACGACGTCGAATGCGGCGGCGAACGAGGCCGTGCAAACCGATCTGCCCGTCAGCCAGACAGTGGCCGCCGGCGATGCGAGCGCGCCTGCACGTAACGATTTGCGAAGCAACGAGAACGTCTCACGCCAGGTCGTGTTCGACCAGGCGGCGGCGTCGTTCGTCTTCCAGGTCGTCAACGACAGGACCGACGCCGTGGTCAACCAGTTCCCCGACGAAGCAATGCTACGCCGGCGGGCCTATTTCCATGCGCAGGATTTGAAATCCGAGCCCTCGCGTCCGGCAAGTACCGACCGCAGCGCCTGACGATCAGGCGTCGAGCGTCGCAACGGCAACATCGAGATCGCTCGAACCGGTCGCGGGATCGGTGACGACGTTCTTGATCTGCGCCTTGCCGCTATCCGTCAGCATGAACTTGGTGTTGCCGAAGCGGAACGAGCCGTGCTCGATCACGGACGGCCGGACAGACCAGCGGCGATATTGCGGTTGATCTCGATCAGCGGACGGAAGTGATCGAACTGCGGGCTCATCTGCAGCGCGGCGGTCTGGCTCAGAACGAACACGCTGATGTTGGCGATCTTCTGCCGGACGTCGATCGGCTGCGGATTGTTCTCGCGCATGGCCTCGCTCAGGAAAATCGTCCAGAGCTTGCGATTGAACATCAGGGCCTGCGTGGTCTGCTCACTGAACGGCTCGGCGCTGTTGATCGCATCCTGAAGCTTGTTCGCTGCCTTGAGCAGGGTCTGCGCTTCGATGTCGCGAGGAGATGCGGTGGTCGTTGCAACACGTGCGTAGGCCGAGGCAGCGGAATTCGACATCAATCACACCCTGGAGGTTACCTAGCCCGTTGAACGCGCTTAAGGATTTCTTTCCCGACCCTAGGCAGCACCGCTTAAGATTTGCTTACATGTGTGCTTGGAAGCACTCCGGATTATTACGGGTCTCGGAGTTCTTCGTCATCGTGAAGCTAGACGCGCATGTGCACGCTGTAAACACGTCACGCGTTGTGCGCGTCGATCTCAGCTAATCCTGCCTTAGCGATCTCCCTAAAATGAACGGCGGAGCGTTAGCCCCGCCGCGAAATCGATGAGTGATCTTGCGCCGCGAAATTAGCGGAGCAGCTGCAGCACGCTCTGTTGCGACTGGTTGGCCAGCGACAGCGCGGACACCGCGATCGACTGGCGGGTCGACAGCGCCTGGCTGTTCGCAGCTTCCTCGTTGGTGTCGGCCAGCGTCAGATTGGACGAGCCGGTCTGCAGAACGTTGATCAGGTTCTTGGAGAAGTCCTGACGCACCTGCACGATCGACAGATTCGAACCGAGCGACGAACCCTCGGAGCGCAGCGTGCTCGAAGCGGCATTCAGGCTGGCCAGCACCTTGTTGGTGGCACCGTTGTCGATGAAGTCCGTGCCCGGAACGAGATTGCTGAGACCGAGGCCGGCCGCGTTGAACACCACGCCGTTGATACCGAGCGTCGAGCTGCCGTTCTCGTTGAAGACCAGCTTCAGCGTGTCGCCGTTGAGCAGGTTGACGCCGTTAAAGGACGAGTCCTGCGAGGTCGTGTCGATCTGCGCCAGGATGTTGTTGAACTGGCTGACCAGGCCGGAGCGCGCGGTCTGCGCGACGGGATCCTGAATCGGGGGCTGCGCGGTGGTAAAGGCCAGCACGCCCGTGATCGTACCGCCGACCGTTCCGCCGGCGGCAGTCGAGCCGAGGGTCGAGGATGCGTATTCGTTGACGGTGGTGACCGTCAGCACGCCGTTGGCGTCGATCGTCGCCGTCAGGTGGTTGGCCTGAAGCTGCACATTGAGCTGGTCGAGCGTCTTGACGGTGCCGTTGGTGCCGTCGCCGAAGGTGACGTTCACCGGCGTGCCGCCGTTGAAAGACGTGAAAGTCAGCGTCTTGCCGCTGACGCCGCCGACACCGGAGTTGCGCGCCGCGGCGAAAGCGGTCGCCGTTCCCGTATTGCCGCTGAGACCGAACGCGTTGAGCGCATTGCCGGTACCGGTGATCGACAGGTCGGCGTTGATGCCGGTGGAGAGCGCAAGCTGACCGCTGCTGTTGACCGACGAGGGGATCTGGCCCGCGGTGGTCGACAGCGTCGCCGCGCCGTTGAAGATGCTGGCGGTCTTGACGCCGGTGGCGAGGTCGATCGAGTTGAGCAGGTCGGTAAGCGTCGCGCTCTGGATGTAGACGGTCGAATTGCCGTTGCCGTCGGTGACGATGTTGCCGTTGACGCCACCGGAGGTCACGCTGATCGCCGACTGGGGCGTCTGGGCATTCTTGAAGGTGATGGTGTGGCCGTCGATGTTCAGCGTCGAGCCGTCTTGAACGAGAGAGCCGAGCGAGCCCGCGGTGGTCGATCGGGCCGCAGTGACGCTGGCATTGCCTGCACCGGTCGCCGGGGTCAGACCGAGCTTGTTGAGAAAATCGGCCTTGCCCGTCACACTCAAATCGGCACCGGTCGAGCTCTTCAGCGTAACCGCGCCGCCTCCCGAGATGGACGATGCCACCTGGAGCGTTCCGACAGGACCGGCCGAGCCGCTGACAGCGATGGTTGCGGCGCCTGCGCTGATGGCCGCGGTCTTGACGCCGCTGGCGAGGTCGATCGCGCTGAGAACGTCGTTGACGGTCGCGCCGGGCGCAGCCGCCGTTCCCTCATAGACGATCGAATTGCCGTTACCGTCCGTGGCGATGTGTCCGCTAGCGTCGAGGCCCCAGCCGGTCGGCTGCGTGCTCGGAGCGATACCGGTGCGGAAGGTGATGGTCTTGCCGTTGACCGTGAGGGTGTCGCCGTCCGCGGGCGCCGTGCTGAAGGTGGTAGATGCGGTCGTGCCGAGCAGCGTGGCGGTACCGGACAGTGCGGTGGTGCCGTCGGCGGCGAGCGCCGCTGTGCCGGTAAAGGCGCCGGCGGTCGAGCCGAGCGAGGCGCCGAGCGCGGCGGTTCCCGTGACCGGGGTGACGCCACCGGCTGCGCCGGTATAGAGCACGTTGCTCTTGGCGGTCGCGCTCGCATATGAGGTCGTGCCGCGGAGGTCGGCGGGCGTCGCACCGGGAATCGTGGTGGAGACGTTCGATTTGGTGGAATAGCCGACCGTGGTCTGGAGCGCCTGGTTGGCGATCGACTTGGCGCTGTCGATCAGCTTCTGCAGCGAGGTGATGCCGGTGTTGGCCGCCTGGAGCACCTGCACACCGTTGTTGATGCCATCCAGCAGGTTGCTGATGTCGCTCGCCCGGTTGTCCAACCCCTGGGCCGTGAAGAAGTTGGTGGGATTGTCGAGCGCCGTGTTGACCTTCTTACCGGTCGACAGCCGCTCCTGCGTCGTGGCCAGCAAGTCGGCCGTCGACTGCAGCGACAACAGGTTCTGGCGAACGGACGCCGAGAGAACGATGTTGGACATTGGCGAGTCTTCCTCTTGAACCAGGTACGAATCGGCCGCGCGGTCTTGAAAGCGGGCTTTTGTCCAGTCTTAGAGGCTGTCCTTTAAAGTATGGTTAACGCCGGTTTAAGGGATAGGGTTAATGGCCGGTGAACGCCCCTGCCCGCCTCCGGACGCAAAAAAGCGGCGGGGCAAACGACCCCGCCGCTCTGGTTTTATTCAGTGATGCCAGCTACTTAGCGGAGCAGTTGGAGCACGCTCTGCTGCGAGGTGTTGGCCAGCGACAGCGCGGAAACCGCGATGGACTGGCGGGTCGACAGCGCCTGGCTGTTGGCCGCCTCGACGTTGGTATCGGACAACGTGAGGTTCGAAGAACCGGTCTGCAGCACGTTGATCAGGTTCTTGTTGAAGTCCTGACGCACCTGCACCACCGAGAGGTTCGAACCGAGCGCTGAGGCTTCCGAGCGCAGCGTGCTCGACGCGGCGTTCAGATTGGTCAGCACGCGGTTGGACGCGGCGTTGTCGATGAAGTCGACACCAACGGTCAAGGCAGCGAGGCCGAGACCCTTGGAGTTGTAGGTCACGCCGGTGATGTTGAGGCTCGACTTGCCTGTCTCGTCGAACACCAGCTTGAGCTGATCGCCGTTCAGCAGGTTGACGCCGTTGAACGAGGAGTCCTGCGAGGTCGTGTCGATCTGGTTCAGGATGTTGTTGTACTGAGACACCAGGTTCGCACGGGCCGTCTGTGCAACCGCATCCTGGATGGGGTTGGAAGCCGTCGAGAACGTCAGCGCCGACGTGAGCGTGCCGCCGATGCCACCGCCGGCGGTCGTCGAGCCGAGCGTCGACGACGCGTAGTCGTTGGACGCCGTGATGGTCAGCAGGCCGTTGGCGTCGATCGTCGCAGCCAGGTTGTTGGCCAGAAGCTGCGTGTTGAGCTGGTCGAGCGTCTTGACCGTTCCGTTGGTGCCGTCGCCGAAGGTGACGTTGACCGCCGTACCGCCGTTGAAGGCGGAGAAGGTCAAGGTCTTGCCGCTGAGGCCGCCGACGCCCGAGGTACGTGCCGCGGTAAAGGCGGTGGCGCTGCCGGTGTTGCCGGCGAGGCCGAGCACGTTCAGCGCATTGCCGGAGCCGGTGATCGAGAGGTCGGCATTGATCCCGGTCGAGAGCTTGAGCTGGCCGGACGTATTGATCGTCGAGTTCGATTGGCCGGTTGCGGTGCTCAGTGTCGCCGTGCCGTTGGCAGCAATCGCGGCAGTCTGCACGCCGGTGGCAAGGTCGATCGCCTTCAGCACGTCGTTGACGGTGCCTGCCTGCAGATAGACGGTCGAGTTGCCGTTGCCGTCGGTGAGGACGTTGCCGCTCGCACCGAAGCCGCTCGGAACGCTCGGAGCACCGGTCGAGCCCGGGATCGGCGCGTTCTTGAAGGTAATGACGTGGCCGTCGACGTTCAGCGTCGAGCCGTCCGCGATCGTCGCACCCAGCGAGCCCGCGCTCGTAGTCCGTGCAACGGACACAGTGGCGTTGCCGCCGCCCACAGACGTCGTCAGGGCGAGAGCCTTGAGCAGGTCGGCCTTGCCGGTGACGCTCAGATCCGCACCCGTCGAGCTCTTCAGCGTGACCGCGCCGGCAGCGGCGCTCGAGGCGGTCTGGCCGACGCTGGTGGCGATCGTTGCGGCACCCGCAGTGATGGCTACCGTCTTCACGCCGCTGGCGAGATCGATCGCGGACAAGAGGTCGGCGACGGTCGCAGCCGGGGTGCCCGCGGTGCCGAGATAGACGATGGTGTTGCCGCTGCCGTCGGTGACGAGATTGCCGCTGACGCCCGAGCCGGACGCAACCGCAGTAGAGGCCGGAGCGGAGCCCGAGCGGAACGTGATGGTCTTGCCGTTCACGGTCAGCGTGTCGCCGTCGGCGGGCTGGGCGTTGCCGGCAAGACCCGTTGCGGTCGTGCCGTTGGTGGCGATCAGGGTGATGGTGCCGCCCAGCGCCGTGGTGCCGTTGCCGGCCGTTGCGCCAGTGCTTGCAAAGCTGCCGATGGTGGCGCCAAGGGTCGTGGTGCCGCTCGCCGCCGTCGTGCCGCCGGCCGTGCCGTTATACAGCACGTTGCTGCTCGCGGTCGCACTGGCGAAGCTCGTCGTGCCGCGCAGGTCGGCCGCCGTCGCACCCGCGATCGTGGTGGAGACGTTCGACTTGGTGGAGTAGCCGACGGTGGTCTGCAGCGCCTGGTTGGCGATCGACTTGGCGCTGTCGATCAATTTCTGCAGCGAGGTCAGGCCGGTGTTGGCGGCCTGCAGCACCTGCACGCCGTTGGCGATGCCGTCGAGCAAATTGTTGATGTCGCTGGCGCGGTTGTCGAGCGACTGTGCGGTGAAGAAGTTGGTGGGATTGTCCAGGGCCGAGTTGACGCTCTTGCCGGTCGACAGACGGTTCTGTGTGGTGGCGAGAAGATCAGCGGTGGACTGGAGAGACAGCAGGTTCTGGCGAACCGACGCAGAGAGAACAATACCGGACATGACTCTTACCCTTCTGGTTTACGCGTCTTCGTTCGATCGCTTCGGATCGAGTGACGGGGCCAGCGTGCCGCGACATGGCTAACAAAGGGTGAAACAACACGCGCCCGCATTAAGCGCGGGTTCACCATAAGCGCGCGGAAGGCGCGGTCGCGGCCGGCAATCAGGCTGAAATCATTGGCATTTATCCGCGCTTACTCTCCATTAACCATAACCGCTGGTTACTTTTTCAGAACGATGCGTGGCGGCGAATGTCGGCTGACGCACGAAAAAAAGCGGCGGAGCCGAAGCCCCGCCGCCGTAGTCGTCTTGCGATGTCTTCCGCTTGTTAGCGGAGCAGCTGCAGCACACTCTGCTGCGACTGGTTGGCCAGCGACAGCGCGGAGACCGCGATCGACTGGCGGGTCGACAGCGCCTGGCTGTTCGCGGCTTCGACGTTGGTGTCGGCCAGAGTCAGGTTGGACGAACCGGTCTGCAGCACGTTGATCAGGTTCTTGTTGAAGTCCTGACGAACCTGCACGATCGTCAGGTTCGAGCCGAGGCTCGAGGCTTCCGAGCGCAGCGTGCTCGAGGCCGAGTTCAGGTTGGTCAGCACCTTGTTGGTAGCGGAGTTGTCGATGAAGTCGACGCCACCGGTCAACGCAGCGAGGCCGAGACCCTTGGAGTTGTAGGTCACGCCGGTGATGCTGAGGTTCGACTTGCCGGTCTCGTCGAACACCAGCTTGAGCTGGTCGCCGTTCAGCAGGTTGACGCCGTTGAACGAGGAGTCCTGCGAGGTCGAGTCGATCTGCGCAAGGATGTTGTTGTACTGGCCGACCAGGTTGGCACGCGAGGTCTGCGCAACCGTATCCTGGACGGGGCTGGAAGCCGTCGAGAACGTCAGCGCCGTGGTCAGCGTGCCGCCGATCGCACCACCCGCGGCGCTCGACCCGATCGTCGAAGACGCGTAGTCGTTGGTGGTCGAAACCGTCAGCAGGCCGTTGGCGTCGATCGTCGCAGTCAGGTTGTTGGCCTGAAGCGAGCTATTGAGCTGATCGAGCGTCTTGACCGTGCCGTTGGTGCCGTCGCCGAAGGTGACGTTGACCGCCGTGCCGCCGCTGAAGGCGGAGAAGGTCAAGGTCTTGCCGCTGAGGCCGCCGACGCCCGAGGTACGTGCCGCGGTAAAGGCGGTCGCAGTTCCGGTGTTGCCGGCGAGGCCGAGCACGTTCAGCGAATTGCCGGTGCCGGTGACCGACAGATCGGCGTTGACGCCGGTCGAGAGCTTGAGCTGGCCCGAGGCGTTGATCGACGAGTTGGTCTGGCCGGTCGCGGTCGTCAGCGTCGCGGCGCCGCTGGAGATCGCCGCGGTCTGCACACCGGTGGCAAGGTCGATCGCCTTCAGCACGTCGTTGATCGTACCGCCCTGCAGATAGACCGTCGAGTTGCCGCTGCCGTCGGTGAGAACGTTGCCGGAGGCGCCATAGCCGCTCGGGACGCTCGGAGCACCGGTCGAGCCCGGGATCGGCGCGTTCTTGAAGGTAATGACGTGGCCGTCGACGTTCAGCGTCGAGCCGTCCGCAATGGTCGCACCCAGCGAGCCCGCGCTGGTGGTCCGGTTGACGTTCACGGTGGCGTTGCCGCCGCCCACAGACGTCGTCAGGGCGAGAGCCTTGAGCAGGTCGGCCTTGCCGGTGACGCTCAGATCCGCACCCGTCGAGCTCTTCAGCGTGACGGCGCCGCCGGTAGCGCTCGAAGCGGTCTGGCCGACGCTGGTGGCGATCGTTGCGGCACCCGCAGTGATGGCTACCGTCTTCACGCCGCTGGCGAGATCGACGGCGGTCAAGAGATCGGCGACGGTCGCAGCCGGGGTGCCCGCGGTGCCGAGATAGACGGTGGTGTTGCCGCTGCCGTCGGTGACGAGATTGCCGCTGACGCCCGAACCCGAGGGAACCGCAGTCGAAGCCGGAGCAGAACCCGAGCGGAAAGTGATGGTCTTACCGTTCACGGTCAGCGTGTCGCCGTCGGCGGGCTGGGCGTTGCCGGCAAGACCCGTTGCGGTCGTGCCGTTGGTGGCGATCAGGGTGATGGTGCCGCCCAGCGCCGTGGTGCCGTTGCCGGCCGTTGCGCCAGTGCTTGCAAAGCTGCCGATGGTGGCGCCAAGGGTCGTGGTGCCGCTCGCCGCCGTGGTGCCGCCGGCCGTGCCGTTATACAGCACGTTGCTGCTCGCGGTGGCGCTGGCGAAGCTCGTCGTGCCGCGCAAATCGGCCGCCGTCGCACCCGAAATCGTGGTGGAGACATTGGATTTGGTCGAGTAGCCGACGGTGGTCTGCAGCGCCTGGTTGGCGATCGACTTCGCAGAGTCGATCAGCTTCTGCAGCGAGGTGATACCGGTGTTGGCGGCCTGCAGCACCTGCACGCCGTTGGCGATGCCGTCGAGCAGATTGTTGATGTCGCTGGCGCGGTTGTCGAGCGACTGTGCGGTGAAGAAGTTGGTGGGATTGTCCAGGGCCGAGTTCACGCTCTTGCCGGTCGACAGACGGCTCTGTGTGGTCGCGAGAAGATCAGCGGTGGACTGGAGAGAGAGCAGGTTCTGTCGAACCGACGAGGAGAGAACGATACCGGACATTGAGTGTTACCCTTCTGGTACGCAACGCAACAAACTTCGATTAGGATTAATCGATGTCCGGAACGGTGAACGTAGACGGCTAACAAAGCATGAAGCGTGTCGCGCCAGTCCTTGCGCGGATTCACCATGTGCGCGATCGAAGCCGGATCTGGCTCGCTCATATCGTCATGATTGGATGACGCTTTTCCGTGCAGCGACGCGACGTTTGCGACTTGTCAACCATAACTGAGAGTGAGCAATCGGCTGCATCCGGATGCATCGTCTGCGCTTTGCCGCGGCACTCTGGTGCCGGCGCAAAAAGAAAGCGGCGGGGCCTGAGCCCCGCCGCCGGATCTTGCTTGCGATGTCGTCCGCTTGTTAGCGGAGCAGCTGCAGCACGCTCTGCTGCGACTGGTTGGCCAGCGACAGCGCGGAGACCGCGATGGACTGGCGGGTCGACAGCGCCTGGCTGTTGGCCGCTTCGGTGTTGGTGTCGGCCAGCGTCAGGTTCGAAGAACCGGTCTGCAGCACGTTGATCAGGCTCTTGTTGAAGTCCTGACGCACCTGCACCACCGAGAGGTTCGAGCCGAGGCTCGAAGCTTCCGAGCGCAGCGTGCTCGACGCGGCGTTCAGGTTCGACAGCACCTTGTTGGTCGCGGAGTTGTCAATGAAGTCGACACCGCTGGTCAGCGCAGCAAGGCCGAGACCCTTGGAGTTGTAGGTCACGCCCGTGATGCTCAGGTTCGACTTGCCGGTCTCGTCGAACACCAGCTTGAGCTGGTCGCCGTTCAGCAGGTTGACGCCGTTGAACGAGGAGTCCTGCGAGGTCGTGTCGATCTGGTTCAGGATGTTGTTGTACTGAGACACCAGGTTCGAACGCGAGGTCTGGGCAACCGTGTCCTGGACGGGGCTGGAAGCCGTCGAGAACGTCAGCGCCGAAGTCAGCGTGCCGCCGATCGCACCACCCGCGGCGCTCGAACCGATGGTCGAGGACGCGTAGTCGTTGGTGGTCGAAACCGTCAGCAGGCCGTTGGCATCGATCGTCGCCGTCAGGTTGTTGGCCTGAAGCTTCGTGTTCAGCTGATCGAGCGTCTTGACCGTGCCGCTGGTGCCGTCGCCGAAGGTGACATTGACCGCCGTGCCGCCGTTGAAGGAGGAGAAGGTCAAGGTCTTGCCGCTGAGGCCGCCGACGCCCGAGGTACGCGCCGCGGTGAACGCGGTCGAGGTCCCGGTATTGCCGGCGAAGCCAAGCGCATTCAGCGCATTGCCGGTGCCGGTGATCGACAGGTCGGCATTGACGCCGGTCGAGAGCTTGAGCTGACCCGAGGCGTTGATCGACGAGTTGGTCTGGCCGGTCGCAGTCGCAAGCGTCGCGGTGCCGTTGGCATTGACCGTCGCGGTCTGCACGCCGGTGGCAAGGTCGATCGCCTTCAGCACGTCGTTGACCGTGCCGGCCTGCAGATAGACCGTCGAGTTACCATTGCCGTCGGTGAGGACGTTACCGCTCGCACCATACCCGCTCGGAACGCTCGGAGCACCGGTCGAGCCCGGGATCGGCGCGTTCTTGAAGGTGATGACGTGACCGTCGACGTTCAGCGTCGAACCGTCGGCGATGGTCGCACCCAGCGAGCCGGCGCTGGTGGTCCGGTTGACGCTCACGGTGGCGTTGCCGCCGCCCACGGCCGTCGTCAGGGCGAGAGCCTTGAGCAGGTCGGCCTTGCCGGTGACGCTCAGATCCGCACCCGTCGAGCTCTTCAGCGTGACGGCGCCGCCGGCAGCGGTTGAGGCGGTCTGGCCGGCGCTGGTGGCGAACGTCGCTGCACCCGCGGTGATGGACACCGTCTTCACGCCGCTGGCGAGATCGATTGCGGTCAACAGATCGTTGACGTTCGCAGCCGGGGTGCCCGCGGTGCCGAGATAGACGGTGGTGTTGCCGCTGCCGTCGGTGACGAGATTGCCGCTGACGCCCGAACCGGACGCAACCGCGGTCGAAGCCGGAGCGGAGCCGCTGCGGAAGGTGATGGTCTTGCCGTTCACGGTCAGCGTGTCGCCGTCGGCGGGCTGGGCGTTGGCCGACAGGCCGGTTGCCGTGGTGCCGTTGGTCGCGATCAGGGTGATGGTGCCGGTCAGGGCCGTGGTGCCGTCGCCGGCCGTCGCGCCGGTGCTGGCGAAAGAGCCGATGGTGGCGCCGAGGGTCGTGGTGCCGGTCGCCGCCGTGGTGCCGCCCGCCGCGCCGCTAAACACGACGTTGCTGCTTGCGGTCGCGCTGGCGAAGCTCGTCGTGCCGCGCAGGTCAGCCGCGGTCGCACCCGCGATGGTGGCGGAGACGTTGGACTTGGTGGAGTAGCCGACCGTGGTCTGCAGCGCCTGGTTGGCGATCGACTTCGCAGAGTCGATCAGCTTCTGCAGCGAGGTGATGCCGGTGTTGGCGGCCTGCAGCACCTGCACGCCGTTGGCGATGCCGTCGAGCAGATTGTTGATGTCGCTGGCGCGGTTGTCGAGCGACTGTGCCGTGAAGAAGTTGGTGGGATTGTCCAGGGCCGAATTGACGCTCTTGCCGGTCGACAGACGGTTCTGCGTGGTGGCGAGAAGATCAGCGGTGGACTGGAGGGAGAGGAGGTTCTGACGAACCGAGGAGGAGAGAACGATACCGGACATTGGGTGTTACCTTTCTGGTAAACAACGCTTACTGTTACGCGTCTGCATGGATCGAGTGACCCAGCGACCGGCGGACCGTGGGGCGGAGTCCTCTAACGAAACATGAAATGAAATGGGCACTTTTGCTGAGTCGCCGTGCGATTCGGCCGATATGCAGGCCCGTGACGCCGCTCCGCCGGGTGATTTCGACGTTGATATAATTGAGTTTTTTCGCGGCAATGACCGGGATTTACAACTCGTTAACTAGTCTTGATGGAGTATTGCGCCCTGATCCGCCGCAACACACGCTCGGTTACGAAAGCGTTGATGGAGAACAGGCATGGCCCTCAAGGTCGAGCTCAGACCGCACGAACGCATCATCGTCGGCAACTGCGTGATAACCAACACCGACCAGCGCGCCCGCCTTCTGATCGACGGCGACAACGTGCCGATCCTGCGCGAGCGCGACATCCTCACGCCGGAGACCGCCGACTCGCCCGCCAAGCTCGTCTATCTGGCGGTCCAGCTCATGTACATCTCGCCGGATCCGCAGACCCAGCACGGCACCTATTTCAACCTGGTGCGCGACATCGTCACCGCGGTGCCGAGCTCCTGGCCGATCATCGAAGGCATCAACAACAACATCCTCAACGGCGACCTCTATCGCGCGCTGAAGGATGCCCGCAAGCTGATCGCCTATGAAGAGAAGTTACGGAGCCAGTTCGAGGCCACGCATCCCAAGACGGAAGCGGGCCAGGACGACGTCAGCACCGCCGCCTGATCCCACGCGTTCGCGGGCCCACGCCGGGCGAACGACCGGGCCGGACGAACGACCAGCCTGAAACGACAACGGCCCCGGATCGCCTCCGGGGCCGTTGTCGTTTCAAGCCGGCTTCAAGGCTACTGCGCCGCGAGCGGCGGCGCCTCGACGTCGATCACTCCCCCGGTCCGTCTTCCGCCGAATTCCAGCACGGCCGCGACCAGCGCGTCGATGTCGGACTCGTTGGTACGGTGATTGACGATCGCGGCGCGGATCGCAAACCTGCCGTCCAGCGTCGTACTCGATGGCGCCGCAATACCGGACTCCTGGATGTCGGCGACGATCTCGCGATTGACCTCTTCGGCAGCGCGGTAACGGAAGCAGACGATGTTGAGATTGACAGGTGCCAGCAATTCCAGCCGCGGCTCGGCGAGGACGCGCGTCTCCAGATATTTCGCCAGCGCACAGCTTCGCGTGATCGCCGCACCAAGCCGATCGGTGCCGAACGTCTTCAGCGTGAACCACGTCTTCAGCGCACGGAAGCCGCGCGACAGATCGGGGCCGAGATCACACGGCCAGATCGCGCCGGCCGCAAGCCCCCTCGCCTCGCGACGCAGATAGGCCGCGGGCTGCGCAAAGGCTTGCCGATGCTGCTCGCCGTCGCGTACCAGCAGAAAGCCGGCGTCGTAAGGCACCTGTCCCCATTTGTGGAAATCGAGCGCAATGGAATCCGCAAGCTCGATGCCACCGAGCAGCGGCGCAAGCTCGGGCGACAGGATCGCGAGCGCACCGAAGGCGCCGTCGACGTGAAACCAGATTCCTTCCTCGCGGCACAGCTGCGCGATCGCGCGGAGATCGTCGATCGCGCCGATATCGACCGTACCGGCGGATGCGACGACGAGGAACGGCTTGAAGCCGACCTCGCGATCGATCGCGATCTGCGCACGTAGCGCGGCAACGTCCATGCGATGACCGGCATCGACGTCGATCTTGCGCAGCGCATCGGTACCGAGCCCGGCGATGTCCATCGCCCTCGAGACGCAGCCATGCGCGGCCTGCGATGTATAGGCGGTGAGAAGCGCACTGTCATTGCCGATGCCGTACTGCCGCGCCAGCGTGCCGAGCGCGCTCGTACGTGCCACCAGCACCGCCATCAGATTCGCCATCGACGTGCCAGTGACGAAGATGCCGCTCGCGCTTTCCGGGAAGGCGAACAGGCGGCGCATCCAGTCCACGACCTGGCGCTCGACCTCGATCGGCATGTGGTCGCGGCCGCCGAGATTGGCGTTGAGGCCTGCCGCGAGCATTTCCGCGACCATGCCGACCGCGGTGCCGCCGCCATGCACCCAGCCCATGAAACCGGGATGGACGTTCCCGGTCGCATAGGGTGCGACATGTTCGGAGAAGTCGCGATAGACGTCGGCGAGATCGCTCGCCTCGCGCGGCACGTCGGCCTTGAATGCCGCGCGGACGCCGTCGGGGATCGGCTGCCACACCGGGCGCGCGCGAACGTTGGCGATGCCGTCGATCGTCTCGTCAAGCATGCGATGGGCGAGCGCGCGAAACTCGCTCCAGTCCTGCGGATCGAGCGAAGTGTGCGTGATGGAGCCTTGCGTGTTGCGGATGATCTCGTTCATGCCGCACTCTCCTCGCCCGCTCGCACATGCCGCGACAGCATCGCCGTGAACGCCGCGAAGATCTTGCGCATCTGCGGTGGCTTGTACGGAAACACGGCCGGCGGATCCATGTTGTGCACGACGGCGGTGTTGTCGGCTTCGAAGACCAGGAGCTCGCGGTTCTGGTTCTCGGCGCAATCGACGATGAAGTAATCGAGGCCGACGCGCCTGCTCATTTCGTCCAGCGCGATTTTGTGGCGCGCCGCGAACGCTTGGTCGAAGTCGAGCATGAAGACGGCTTCCTCGGCCCGCTTCTCCTCGCTGAACGCCATGAAAGCGTTGAGATACCAGATGTCCCAGCGATCGGCGATCGCCATGTGGCAGGCGTAGGGTTTGCCGTCGACCATGGCGAGACGATATTTGCGGTAGAGCCCGTCGGGACTCGCATAGTCGACGAAGCGCGCGACGAAGAAGTCCTGCTCTTGCCGCTCGGCAAGATAGGCCGCGAGCGCCGCCGCGTCGTCGAGCTTGGCAAGCCCGACGCCGGCATGCGTGCCGCGCGGCCTCACGATCATCGGAAAGCGCAGTTCGCCCGTGATCTCCTCGCAAACGATCTTGCCTTGCGAAAGCTCCGACAATTGCGCGCGCGTCGTGGGGGCGGTCACTGGAATGTCGAGACCGGGTACGCCCGCCAGCAGACGATACAGCTTGTCGCGATCGAGATTGCCGATGAGATCGGGACGATTGAGCAGCGGCCTCGGCCAGTGTGGCGCAGCCTTCTCGATCAGCGCGAGCGCCTCCCGGCACTCCTCGGAATCGGATGCGATCACGATGGCGACGTCGTGCTCGGGCAGAGTCTCCGGCAGGCCGATGCCCTTGACCACGTAGAGCGTCAACAGCTCGATGTCGGAGTCTTCAAGCAGGAAGTCGATCGGCGTGTTGCCGCCCATGTCGATATCGGCAGCGAGCGCGAGCACGCGCAGCCGGGGTTTTGCAGCAGCGCAAGGCGTACGAAACAATTGGTGGAAGGAGAGCACTTCGGTCTGGATCACCAAACCGGCCT
This sequence comes from Bradyrhizobium sp. RT6a, assembly GCF_040547675.1. NCBI lineage: Bacteria > Pseudomonadati > Pseudomonadota > Alphaproteobacteria > Hyphomicrobiales > Nitrobacteraceae > Bradyrhizobium > Bradyrhizobium sp. RT6a. The sequence continues at coordinate 355,044 of NZ_JBEPQC010000002.1, read as the reverse complement.
CCTTCTCGCCGAGAAGCTGGGCGATCAGCGAGAGATCGAGGCCTTCGCCAGCCTCCGCCGTCCCTTCCTCGATCCGCGCCAGCAGCCGCTCGCGCAATGGATGCAGGTCGCCGCCCTCGAAGGCGCGACGCGTCAACTGCGCAAAGCCGATGCGGTCGGCATGGTTCGGCGCGGTCACGCCGCTCTGCGCGTAAACTGGATGTTGCATCTCACACCTCGAACGCGGACTTTGCCGGCGCGGCCGTGACCGCGCCACGGTCAAGCAACAGCTCGATCTTCACCAGCACATGGGCGATGCGATCGAGAACGTGTTGCACATTGCGTTGCGCCTGCATTGGATCCGGCGACCAGGCTTCGGTCACCAATCGTGCGCCGACGCAGAGGCGCAACACGACCTGCGGCGCACCGTCCTGCCTCTCCAGTCGGACCGGCTGGCCGACGAGACAGCGCTGGGCGGCCACTTGCCGGTCCGCCGCGCTGTCGCTGATTTCCTCGGCCATGTCGCGCGCCAGCGCCCGATGCACGGCGCTGGTCTCGGCGATCGAGACCGACTTGCCGCCGCGCAGCAGCGCGAAAGGAAAGATCGTGGCTTCCGCGAATTCCTCGTCGTCCGCGCCTGACTTCTCGATCGCGGCTGGAACGGCACGAAGTGACGGCGACAACGCGATCATGCTGTCGATGCCGGCTGCAAGCTCGGCCAGCATCCTGGCGCGGAAAGCCCCGGGCACGGCGTAGTAGCTGCCGATCTCGGCCAGCGCGGCCTCCCAGCGCAGCCATTGACCGAAATTCGGCCGCCGCTCGAAGCGCGAGCGTAGCGTCGTCCACGCTACCGGCCAGTCGCAGCGGCCGGCATAGTCGAAGATGCCGGGCGCGATCCCGCCAATCCGGTCGATCGAGCGCGACAGGCCTTTCGGCAGCAGCAGCGCACCGCTGAAGGCGGGGCCGCCGAAAAACTTCGAGCCGGTCATCAGCACCATGTAACCACGGTCGAGATAGGCGCGCAGCCGCCGGCGGCCGAGCCGCGCCTGACAGGCATCGACGACGATTTGAACCTTGCGCGGCCAGCGCCGCGCGATCTCGTCGAGACAGGCCTCGCTTGGGGCACGCCAACCGAGTTTTGACGAATCCATGATCTGCAACAAAACGCGGCGGCCTTGCGTGAGGCTGGTCTCGACCGCGCGCAGCACCGCGGCATCGGCATCGGTGCGCATCGCAATGCCGGCCGCCATGTCGATCAGCGGCACCGCAATGCTGTCGCCGGCGAGCCCCGTCACCGCGCCGTCCTTGCGCACGGCCACGCCGCCTGGCGTCATCGTGCTGAAATGGTGGCCGCGTGCGGTATGCGGCGTCCCGCTTCCGGTCTGGTCGGCGCCGACCACGATCGTCACCGGCGACGCACCGAGCATCGCGCGCGCCACGAACAGCGCGTGAAGCTGGGAGTCCGTGCCGGACGGCGAGAACACGACGTCGATGCGCGACGAGAGCGCAAGGTGGCCGCGCAGCTCCTCGCGCATGTCCTCGCAGCGGGCATCGAAGGCGATCTCGACCTCGTCGAACAGGCATTTGTGCATCAGCTCTTCGCGCGCCAGCGCGGCGCGGTCGTAGGCCATCTGCGAGATCGTCGACGCGGTCGCGGAGGCGAAATTCCAGAGCTCCGGCTCCGGCGAAGCCGCGCAACCATAGGCGTTGACACGGTCGTTCGCATCCAGCGCCAGCCGCGGATCTCCGCCGGAGGCGAGCAGCGTATCCAGCGGTGTGAAGAGATCGCGCAGGCGATAGCGCGAGCCGCCGTCAGACGCGCGCTCGCTGGCTGACAGACGGGATGCGCCGGCGCTCATCCCGAAAGGCTCACGCCGCATCGGCCGCCGCCGCGGGCGCCGGTGCGAATTGCGAGGTGATGTCGCCGTGGAACACCGACGGCCCGACGTGATCGAGCGAGCTCTCGATGTCGGCCCAGATCTCGCCGCCGATGTCGGTCCAGCGCTTGCAGAAGGCGAAGTCCTCGGACAGATAGGTGCCGGTCGCCGCATCGATCATGCATTCGAACAAGGCAAACCGGTTCAGGCTCGCCGCCAGCGTATCGTGCGAATGTTCGCGGAAGAATTGCAAGGCCGCGTAATCCGGATGACGGCACATCGTCTCCAGCACGGAGCGCCGGATCATCAGGAAGCCGGTGCCGGCGTAACGCACGCGGGTGAAGCCGTTCACCACCACGATGCGGTCGGGGTCCTCGATCTCGAGCACGTAGTCGAGCGATGCGGCCGGCACGTCGGCGCGGCCGGACTGGATCGCGCGCGCGGCCTTGTCCCAGTTGATCCGCTTGATCGGATAGCAGCCGGCGACGACGTCCGCGCCGCACTCGATCAGCCGGAACACCTGCTCCGGCTTGAAGCCGATGTCGGCGTCGATGAACAGGAAATGCGTCGCCTCTGGATCGTCCAGGAACATCGCCGCCAGATTGGCCCGTGCGCGCGTGATTAGCGCATCGCCGTCGCGCAGCTGCACCTTGAGCTCGAGATTGGCCATGCCGTGCACGGCGCGCTGGAGCGCGAAGATCGAGCTCGCATAGATGCTCGTCACCTGCCCGCCGAAACATGGCGTGGCCACCACCAGTTTCATCTTCTCCGACATCGTCAGCTCCGCCCCGCTGCAATCCTCACGAAGAGGTAAAGAGGCATGGTTAACGGCGCCTTAACGCCCGGCTTACAGGAACTTGACGAGCGAGAGCTGCGAGAGGTTCGATGTCACCTGGTAGGACGCCTGGAGGGCATTCTGGAGCGCCAGTATCTCGCTCGCAACCTGGTCCGGCGGGGCCGATTCCGCCTGGTCGATGATGGTCTGGAGCTGCGCCTTGGCCTGGGTCTGGCGCGAGCTTGCGCCCTTCATGGTGTTCTGCGCCATCGCGATGTCGGTCTGGATGTCCTCGATGCGCTGCTGGCCGGGCTGCTTCGTCAAGGCCTGCGTCACCCGCAGGCTCAGCGCGGCGACCTGCCCGCCCGAATACTGCCCGGTCGGCGAGGTCGAGAACGTCCCGAACACGGCGACCGCCTGCAGCTCCTTGCGGATCGCGTCCTCGTTGGCCTGCGCGCCATACTGCACCGTGACGGAATCGTCGACCCGGGCCATCGCGGTGGAGCGCGGCGAGCCGGGGCCGTCATTGCCCAGGTACCATTTCACGGTGGTGGCCGAGCCGTTGACCAGCGTGGTCGCCGAGCTCGCGGGCGACGAGCCGACCCGCAGCGGCGGTTGCGTGGCGGTGATCGGCGTCGAGCTGAAACCGAGCGAGGCGAGAGCACCCGTATTCGAACTCGTGATGTTCAGGCTCGCCGCATCGTCGGTGTTGATCGTGATCGAGCCGCTGTGGATGGTAGACGGCCGCGAGGTGCCCGTGATGGCGTCGATCTTGCTCATCAGGGCCTGGATGCTGTCGCCGATATTCAGCTGGTTGCCAGTCGCCCCCGAAGTGACGAAGCTGATCGTGGTGCCGTTGACGGTCAGGGTGTCGCCGGCGGAGAAGCCCGGCGCAATCGAGTCCGAGGGCGAGGTGCCGGATAGCGCGGTGGTGCCGCTGATCGGCACGGACGCCTGGCTGGTCTTGGCAACCCCGATCGCCGAGCTGTCGGTGTTGAAGAAATTGTCGCCGGCGGTGATGGCGGAGGCCGCCACCAGCGAGGTGCCGGCGAGCTTCTTGATCGCGGTGTTCAGCGCGGTGTTGAGGTTGGTCGCCGTGTTGTTCGGGTTGACCGGGACGCTTGCATCGATGGCAAAGCTGCCGAGCGGTGTCGGCGTCGCCGTCGATGCCGTCAGGTCGATCTGCTCGGTCGAGCCATCGGGCAGCGTGAACTGCACGCTGAGCTTGTCGCCATTGTTCGGATTGACGCCGTTGAGGTCGACCGAGAACGACACCGGCGAGCCGCTCGGGCCGGTGACCGTCGCGCCGGTCAGCGTCGAGGAGACCGCGGCGATCTTCAGGCCGAAGGGCGATGCCGCGGCGTCCTCGGAGACCATTACCGAGCTCGGCGTCGGCTGTGGCGTCGCCAGCACCAGCCGGCCCATGCCGTTGGCGCCGAGGTCGGCGGCCTGCCGCTCCGCCATGACGGTCTTGAAGCCCGCCTGCGTCGTGGTGCCGTTGATGATGTCGCCGGCATTCGCGACCGACGGCGTGTTGAAGGCGGTTCCGGAGAACAGATAGCGGTTGCCGGACTGCGTGTTGAGAACGCCGACCATCGAGCCGAATTGCGCAGCCGCGGTGTTCTGCGCAACCGTCTGGCCGTTGACGTTGAGATCCTGCGCGGTGTTGGCCGAGCCCGTCTGCACCGTGTTGCGGATCGTGGTCAGCGACTGCAACGCGGTATTGGCGAGGTTGATGCTGACGTTGACGTTGGTCATCGTGTCGGTATAGGCGGCGATGTTGGAGAGCTGCGCGCGCCCGGCGATCGCAAAGCCCTCGTTGGTGCCCATCCCGGAATAGTTCTGCGACAGCTTGCCGGTCGAGAGCTGCGTCGATAGGTCGGTGAGCTGCTGATTGATGTTGCGGATCTGCGAACCGAGAACCGACGAGGAATAGTTGATGCTGCTGATCGACATGTTTCAGAGCCCTGTTACTTGTTACACTTGAGCCTGGAGCAACGTATTCATCATGCTCTGCACCACCGACATGACATGAGCGTTGGCGGCATAGGCATTCTGCAGCTGGATCAGGTTCGACATTTCCGAGTCCAGATTGACGCTGGAGGTCGAGTTGAACTTGGCCTGCAGCGTCGAGACCACGACGCTCTGCCCCTGCTGGAGCTGGGTCGCCTGGGTCGCGGCATTGCCCTGGATGCTCAGGAACTGCTGGAGGTAGTTCGAGACGCTGCCGGTGAAGGGCTGGCTTGCCGAGCCCAGACCGGATTGCGGCGAATAGGAGAACACCGCCGAGGTGAGCTGCGAATAGAGATAGTCCGAGCGCGTGGTGTCGCCCGTGGGCGTCACCGGCGAGGTGTTGTAGACCGACAGCCTGGTCGGGTCGGTGGCGAGCTGCGTGTTCACGGCGATGCGCCCGGCAAGGCCGGTCATCTGCGAACCCGATGCCGTGATCGCGCCGGTGTAGAGCGCCTGCCCACCATCGGTGAACAGCGGCAGTTGCGGATTGCCCGAGGTCAGCGACGAGATCGTCTTGGTGATCGAGGCCGAATTGACCTTGGCGAGGCCGCTGTTGTCGTCGGTCACCCGCAATGTGGTGGCCGTCGCCGGCGACGGGGCGGCGGCGAACGACAGATGCGAGCCGTTAAGCGCGGTGTTGAGCGCCGAGGCGATCGCGCTCATGCCGCCGGCGAAGTTCACCCCGATCTGCATCGGATTGGCGTTGGTGGCATTCTGGAGCGGCAGCGCCGCCGGATCGGTCACGTTGACCAGCGTGACCTGTCGCTTCGTGTTGGTGGTCGTATCGGTGTAGGTGAAGTTGACGCTGTTGCCCGGCGCCGCCCCGGCAAGATCGAGATCGAAGCCGGCCGGCGGGCCGGTGACCGTGCTGCCGGCCGTGGTCTTGTCCGACAACGCGCTCGACATCGTCGCGGCGAACTGGTCAATCTGGTTCTGCGCCTGCACCAGCGTCTGATCGCGCAGCTTCAGATCGGCCGCGATCTGGCCCGAAGACACCACGCTGTTGGCGATGACGTCGACCGAGGATCCGTTCGGGAGCCTGATGTTGAACGCGCCGACGCCGGATTTGGCCGCATCGATGTTGTAGAGCGAGGTCGCCGACAGCGCGCCGGCGGACGCAAAGGTGAATTGCGAGGCCAGGCCGGCGCCGACCAGCTGGATGCCGGTGGTGGTGTAGATGTTGGCCTGATTGGACCCGTCGGTGGTGACGTGGACGTCGACATATTTCGACAGCGTGTTGATGGCCTGGTCGCGTTGGTCCATCAGCGTCGCGGCCGAGGGGTCGTTTGCCGACAGGCCCTGGAGCCTGCCGTTGATGTCGGCGACCTGCTGCATCGCCGCGTTGGCGGCTAGCGCCGAGGTGCCAAGATCCTGCTCGACGTTGGAGCGCAGCGACTGGATTCCCTTGGTGGCGAGGTTGAGCTGCTGCGCCAGCGTCTGCGCCGCGCCGAGCGCAACCGTCTGCGCCGACGACGAGCCCGCGTTGGTCGACAGCGCCTGCAGCGCCGTGGTGAAACTGTTCAGCGCGTTTTCGAGCGTACCGCTGTTGCCGGGCGTGCCATAGACATTCTGAAGCTGCTTCAGGATGTTGGCCATCTGGTCGGCGTAGCCGCTGCCGCCGGTCTCGGTGCGCAGCTGGTTCTGCACATAGGTGTCGAGCTCGCGGCTGACGCCGGTCGTCATCACCGTCGAGCCGAAGTCGCCGGTGGTGACCTCGATCTGGTTCGGCGTCTGGACGACGTAACCCGGCGTCTGCGAGTTGGCGACGTTCGAGGAAACGATCGAGAGCGCAGCCTGATTGGCACGCAGACCGCTCATCGCACTGGCGAGGGCTGAACTCAAACCCATGTTGACTTGCCGCCTTTGGTTACGTCACGCGCGATCAGCGCAACACGTTCAAGAGGTCCTGCACCATCGAATTCGCGGTCGTGATCACCTTGGTGTTGGCCGAATAGGCCTGCTGGGTCACGATCAGCTTGGTGAATTCGTCGGCGATGTCGGTGTTCGAGCCTTCCAGCGACGAGCCGCTGATGGTGCCCGACGCGCCGTCGATCGCGGGCCCCGACTGCTCGGTTGAAGCGTAAGCGCCGCCGTCGATCGCCTTGAGATAATTGGTGCCGTTGAAGTGCGACAACGAGACCTGTGCGAGGTCGAGGTTCTGGCCGTTGGAGAAGGTGCCGACCACGAGACCGTTGTTGTTGACGGCGACCGAGCGGAGCTGACCCGCGGCGTAGCCGTTCTGGGTGATGGTGTTGATGGTCACCGCGCCGCTGGTGCTGGCATATTGCGTCAGCCCGCCCGAGGAGATGTTGAAGGACACCGAGCCGAGCGACTGCCCGCTGACGCTGACGTTGTTGATGGTGATGCCCGAGCCGCTCGGCGAGGTCAGTGAGCCGTCGGAGGCAAAGGTGAAGGCCTGGCCGGTGTTGACCCAGCCGACCGTCGAACCGGTCGCATTCGGGTCGGTCTGGTAGAACATGTTCCAGGTATCGGCATGGCCGGCGCCGAGCGAGGCGCTGTCGGTCTTGGCCCAGCGCAATTGCAGGTTCACCGGCGTGCCGGCGGCGTTGTAGGCGGTCACCGCGCCACCGCTGATCGATTCCTTGGTGAAGGTCGCGATGTCGTTGCCGATGACGCCGCCGGTGCCGGCGGTGCCGCCGCCGTCACGATTCTTGCTGATGGTCGAGGTGAAGCCGAGCGCGGCGAAGGCCGCACTGTTGGAGCTGGCTACCGAGAGATTGGAGACGGTGCCGGTGTTCAGCGTGATGACGCCGCCGCTGCTGATCGACGACCCCGACGCGCCGGAGAGAGCGTCGATCTTGCCGAGCAGGGTCGTGATGTTGTCGGTGATGTTGATCTGGTTCGGACCGGTGGCGCCCGAGGCCACAAAGGTCAGCGTCTGACCGTTGACGGTGATGGTGTCGGCGGGCGGGCCTGCCGAAAAGCCGGACGAGAGCACCTCGGCGCCACCGGCCGTTGCCGCGCCGCTCAGCACCGTGGCGCCTGTGATCGAGGGCGAGGACAGCACGTTGCCGCCCCGCGCCACGCTGCTGATGCCGAGTGCCGTGGCTGCGGTGCCGCTGTTGACCGCCACGTCGGTGCCGGTACCCGTCGAGATCTGGATATTGCCGCTGGCGGAGAGCGAGGCCGTGACACCGGCACCGCCGGCCGTCTGGATCGCATTCAGGATGCTGGCCACGGTCGCCGTCGTGCCCGCGCCGAGACCAATCGTGGTGTTGCTGCCAACCGTCGCGACGGTGGTGCTGCCGTCGAAGGTAATTGTGTTGCCGTTGATGGTCAGCGTCTGGCCGCTCAGCGCTGTGAGGATGCTGGAGGCGAGATGCGTGCCCACGGCATTGTCGAGCGAAGTGGTGCCCGATGCCACCGCGGACGAGTTGTTCTGGAGCGGGACCGTGCCCGTCCCCGTCGTTGACGAATAGGCCGAGCGGATGTTGCCCGTGGCGGCTGCGCCGGACACCGTCGCGCTGGTATAGGGCGCGGGCGGTGTGCCCACCGGCAAGGGGTTGGCCTGGAAGTCCGACGGATTGATTCCGCCAGCCGCGAGCAGCGTCTTGGTCGCCGCAGTCGTGCTCGCCACGGTGTTCGGCTGGGTCGGCAGGTTCGCCGCGTACTGGATCGAGGTCGTCGCCTGTGCCGGGATGAAGTTGTTCTGGAATTTCAGGACCGTCGCAACGTTGCCTTGCGGGTTGCCGGTCTTCGGGTCGACCGTGACGCCCATCAGGTAATAGCCGGCGCCGTTGACCAGATTGCCGTTGGCATTGAGCTGGAAGTCGCCACGCCGCGTGTAATAGGTGACGCCGCTGAACACCGGCGAGTTGTCGACGATGCCGGTTGCCTTCTGGATCGAGAAGAAGCCGTCGCCGGTGATCGCCATGTTGGTGGCGACGGTGGAGCCCGAGATCGTGCCTTGCGTGGTGATGGTGGCCTTGGCATTGGCGGTCACGCCGCCGGCGACCTGCTTGCTCGGCACCGAGGCGTCCGGAATGAGATCGACGAAGCTGGTCCCGATGCCCTTGTAACCGGTGGTGGATGAGTTCGCGATGTTGCCGGAAATGTTCTGCAGCGCGTAGGACTGCGCCTGCAGGCCACCCACCGAGGTGTTCATTGCATCGAAGATACCCATAACTTTGTCTCCAGATCCGATCTCGGCGGCCGGTCGACCATGGCCGCAGTCGGAGGAGACTGTCGCAAGGGCTATGCCAATGCGGGTTTTCTCAGCAAATCAATGACTTGACGAAAAAGCCCCGGTCTGATGACCGGGGCACAATTGCCGGGACCGGCAACAATTGCCGGGACGATTGTCGTCCCGAGCGATGCGTCAGCATCGAATCCGAAACCTCGAGATTCTCAGGTGCGCAATTGCGCACCATAGTTCGGTCCTGCGGACCGCCCCGGAATGACGAGGAGAAAGGCCTACGTTGCGGATGCAGCCGCGGGGTGGAAGACCAGCCCGAAACCGTCGATGCAGTAGCGCAATCCGGTCGGCTTCGGACCGTCGTCGAACACGTGCCCGAGATGGCCGCCGCAGCGCCGGCAATGCACCTCGGTGCGGAGCATGCCAAAGGTGCGATCCTCGGTCTTGCCGACATTGCCCTCGATCGGCTGGTAGAAGCTGGGCCAGCCCGTGCCGCTCTCGAATTTGGTGTCGGAGGCGAACAGCGGCAGGTCGCAGCCGGCGCAGGCGAAGACGCCCTTGCGGTGCTCCTTGAGCAGCGGGCTGGAGCCCGGCCGCTCGGTGCCTTCCTTGCGCAGGATCTCATATTGCTGCGGCGTGAGCTGGGCACGCCATTCGGCGTCCGTCTTCTCGATCTCGAATTTCTGCGCGGCTTTCTCTCCAGCCTCCGCGGGCGATGCTCTGAGCCAGCGGAAGGCCGCAAGGCCGAACAGGCCGGCGACAGTCGTCAACAGGATGCGGCGGTCAAACATCTCATTCTCCATGCGGGAGCGTCCATGCCCTGAGATACGGGCTCTCACGGCCGACGTTACACTTCCGGGCGGGATTTTTCTCGGGTCTCGTGCGAGACGCTGTCGTCGCGCGAGGCTGGTTCCGAGGCTCGTTCCACGGTTTCGGACGCAGTTTTCGGCTGGGCAAGCCGCGGCCTGACACCTGACGGCGGCCGGCGCGGACCGGTGCCAGCGGCACGATTGGCTTCGGCGAGGCGCGTCTCGCGTTCCCGGTCCTTGATCCTGGCACGTTCACGATAGCGCGCAAGCGAGCCTGCCGCGGCGGAACTCGCCCTGCCCCAGATTCCGACCAGTTGGCCGGCAACCCTCCCCGTCGTTCCCCCGGCCCAGACCAGCTCGAACGGTGAGAACAGCTTCCAGCGCTCGTCGCCCCGCAGGATGCTGCGCGCGATCATCTGCCCGGCCATGGCCGAGGTGTTCATGCCCTGGCGGCCGAACCCGCTGGCCACCCACAGGCCTTTGCGCAACTGGCCGATCTGCGGCATGCCATGCACGGTCTGGCCGGTGGCGCCGCCGAAGGTTTCGGTGATTTCGACATTGCCGAGTTGGGGAAAGATGGATCGGATCCGCCGCCTGACGGCGCCCGCAAAGCGTTGCGGGCGCGCCGCCCAGGTGGTCTCCGGGCTCTCCCACATCAGGCGGTCGCCATCGACGATCCGGAAATGATCGACGCCGTCGGAATCCATCACCGATCCCCTGAACGACATGATCTCGTGCACGCGCTCGCCGAGCGGCGCGGTGATGCCGGCATAGCGCCAGACCGGCAGCAGCGTTTCCGAGAGGCGCCGCAACGGCGCCCCGAGATGGATGTTGCCGGCAAGCACGATGTGGGTGGCGCGCAGCCGCGCCGAGGGCGTGACGATGCGCTTGCGGATACCGGAATGATCGATGCTGACGACCGGCGTATCCTCGAAGATGCGCGCCCCTGCCCGCCGCGCCAGCGCCGCGAGGCCGTGCACATATTTGCGCCCGTCGACCTGGAACGCCCTCGGATAATACACGCCGTGGAAGTAGTGATCGGTCTTGAGCACCTCGCGGACGCGATCGGCCTGCCAGCCCTCGACCTCGGTGTCGAAATCCTCGGTGAGCATCTGCAACCGGCTGATCAGCCGGTCGCCGGCATCGACGTTGGAGACCTCCAGCACGCCGTCGCTCGGGCCGATCCCCGGCATGTTCTCTTCGGTGGCGTTGGCCCGGACGAACTCGGCGCCCTCTTTCGACAGCGTCCACAATTCCCGCGCGTCCTCGAAGCCGATGCGCTCGATCAGCTCGGCGAGCGGCAGCGCGAAGCCGGGCATCACGGTGCCGAGCTGGTTGCCGGAGGCGTTCCAGCCGACATGGCGGCCCTCGAGCACCGCGACGCTGGCCCCGAGCCGGGCCGCCTCCAGCGCGATGGAGAGTCCGGCAAGCCCGGCCCCGATGACGCAAATGTCCGCATCGAGGTCGAACGACAGCCGCGCCCGGTCGCGAAAGCCGGCTTCTTCCTGGGACACGCTTGTGAAAGTCTCGCTCATGTCGTTTCTTAAAGGACTGAGCGGCCGCTTGTCACCTTGTCCCCGACCGGCGCCTGTAGATTATCCTGGTCGTGTAACGATTCGAGAATGCCATGCGCCGTTTGCTCCTGCTGCGTCACGCCAAGACCGAGACCGACGCGCCGAGCGGCCGTGACCAAGACCGCCGGCTCGATGACCGCGGCCACAAGGATGCCGCCGAGATCGGCGACTGGATGGCCTCCCATCCCCCCTTTCCCGAGGCCGTACTGGTATCGCATGCCGTGCGGGCCCGGCAGACCTGGGACATTGCCTGGGAGACCATGAAGGACCGCGTCGCCGCGCCGCAGGTGGAGGTCCTGCCGGAACTCTACGCCGCCGATCCCGCCCAGATCCTGGAATCCATTCGCACTGCAACCATTCCGGCTGATCCGAGACAATTGCTGCTGGTCGGCCACAATCCGGGCATGCACGAGATCGCCCTGATGCTGACAGGCGGCGGCGATCCGACCGCCGCCAAGGCGCTCGCCGACAACCTGCCCACGTCGGGGCTTGCGATCTTCGATTTTGACGTCAAGGATTGGGCCGACGTGGCTTACCGCCGCGGCAAGCTGGTGCTGTTCGTCAGTCCAAAGCTACTTCGAAATTAAGGCTGCTTCGATCGGGTTGATCGCGCGACGTGCCGGCAAGACGTCCTGACTGGAAGATTTGGAGGCGCAGATGTTCAAGTCCATCCTCGTGCCCATCGACCTCGCCGACACCGACCTGGCCAAGCCGGCGATCGCGACCGCGGCAACGCTGTCGCAGACCTGGAGCGGCGTGGTGCGCCTGCTCAACGTGCTGCCGATGACGCCGGTGATGCTGGCCGAATACGTGCCGGCCGATTTCGACGAGCAGCAGCGCCAGACCTCGGAAGAAGCGCTCGCCATCGTCGCACGCGAGTCCGGCATCGAGCCTTCCCGCATCTCCAGCGTGGTGCGCCAGGGCGGCATCTACCACGAGATCCTGGAGGAAGCCGTGCACATGAAGGCCGAGCTGATCGTGATGACCTCGCACCGGCCGGCGATGCGCACCTATTTCCTCGGCTCCAATGCCGGGCATGTCGTGCGCTACGCAAAATGCTCGGTGCTGGTGGTGAGGCACTAGGCACCGCACCGACTTCGTCATTGGGCGCAACTCGGGGCTAAGATGGAGCGTCCGAGCTACCCTATTTTCGGTTGCTTCGACCGATCCTGAGGGCCTTGGATCGGCTGCCAGCGACATTCGTGCGCAGCCTAAAAAAGCCGGGAAATACTTGGACGGTGGCGGCTGGCCGAGGCCCGCGCCAGGGCCAATGAGGCGGGCAAGCTGGTGGCGCCTGGGGTCGCCCCGCTGGCGCACCGCAATGCCGAGCGGATGGCGGCCGGACCGCGGAACTGCACACCGCGACCTTCAAACAGGGTGCTCGACCAGCTCCTTGAAAGCCACGGGGACAAATGGCGGCACGAGCACGCGACGCAATACAGCAGCATGACCACCTACGCGAAGTCGCCGTTCAACGTGGCGGTCGGCGATCACCGCGGTGGTCGTCAATTGAGCAAGGCGAAGCGGAAGACGCGCGGAATCGGGTTCGCCGGAGAATCGGCGAGGCACTCGGCTTTGCCGAGGTGCGCGGCTTTCGCAAACCGCGACCGCTGCCGACGCGCTAAGCCGATCGCCGCAGCGCGAGGCAACTGGGCAAAGATAACTCAAGTTACGCATTCGATCGCGCTTTGATGCAATCTCGGTTTTGCCTCATGATGGGCAGGCCGCCGGGGCGGCCCAATAGGGGAGTTTTTGAATGAGAAGGTTTGCACTCGCATTGCTGTCAATGGTCGCTCTCGGCCCGATCACAGTCCGGGCGGCGGATATCGCGCCCGACCGTATGCCGCTGAAGGCTCCTGCTTTGGTAAGCAAATGGACTGGATTCTATATCGGCGGCAACGTTGGTTATGGTTGGGGCAACTACGGCGCTTCGAACGTCATCGGAACGATCGTGAACTCGAACGGCGGTTCGGCCCCATATGGCTTCAACGCCGTATCTGACAACGGTAATGGCATCACCGCCGGTATCCAGGCCGGCTACAACTGGCAAATCGAGCAGACGGTGCTCGGCATCGAGGCTGATTGGCAGTATCTCAATTCAAAGGCCAGCATCGGCAATTCGGCTATTGCCATCCCGCCCGCCATCGGCAGCAATTTCAACGGCAGCGCTTCCGTCAGCACCGATTGGTACGCGACCTTCCGCGGCCGAGTGGGTTATGCGTTTGGGCCGGCTTTGCTCTACGCGACTGGCGGTATAGCGTTGGCTGAAACCAAGCTGAGCGCGGCTGCTACGGGCAGTATCCCCACCAGCCTTTTCCCGCTTACCTATGGACCGTTAGGCTCCATGAACGCTTCTGACCGTGCCGTCTTGGTCGGCTACGTGGTTGGCGGCGGCCTCGAATATGCCCTTGGGGCAGGTTGGTCCGTCAAGGGCGAGTATCTGCACATGGGCTTCGGCACGAACGGCTACAACTTAACTGGCTCGCTTCAATCACCGGCCGGGTTAACTGGCGTCATCACGACTCGTGCCGATGTCAAGTCGAGCTTCGACATAGCCCGTGTCGGCGTAAACTATCGTTTCTGATCGGCAGGTCTTAAAAGTGAGTTGGGGAGGCCTCAGGTCTCCCTTTTGCGCGCAGTCGTCTGATGGGGAAGGGCCCCCGGGGCGCGGCTTGAGGCGCCCGCGCTGGCGGCTGCGACCCTCCATGGCCATGGTCCCTATCGATGGGGGATAGATCGGCGTAAGGATCGATATAAGTCGAAATAATGAAAACGACTTCAGAGCGGTAGCTCGGAGCGAAGCGTAATCCGGGGGCCAGTGCCTCTAGGGAGGGAATCCCGGATTGCGCTTCGCTCCATCCGGCGCAGGGAAGACCGGGCGCCGGCTGGCACCCGCGGTCCACTGTGCGAAAGTTGCAGTAAGAAAATCTGCACAGCGGCATACAGGTGAAGCCAAAACGTCCGGCCTTCCCTGCGCAGCGGTTTTACGGCTTATGCCGTGCTCTCCCCGGGGAGCGATGCACTATTGCCCCCGTCGCCTCATGGATCGCTGATGCTGCGTGCCCGGTCGGGCCGCCACATCACCACAAGACTTGACGCACAGACCCCGGGCGTCAGGACGACACGGTTTTGCCGTACGCGAACCGCACCGGTCGTGTGCGCGACGCCTACGCTCACGGTTGCCCGCCCTGCGAAGCCATTCGCGCCGGTGTGGCCCAGCGTCCGCCGCCGTCCGGCCCGCGTTCGTGACGATCGCGATACGCCCCTCTTCCTTGGGCCGGGTTGCGGCGACACATACGCCGTTTCCGAATTTCGGTAAAGCGGAATATTTTGGCGATCGGGAGTTGACCCATCGCTCGCGTATTTTGCCCGTCAGCAACGCAAGATTCCTCTTTCTCAAGGGGGCAAGGCGATGAAGCAAAGCTCGGGCGAACCAAGCCGCGAGAGGGCGAAGGTGTGTCTACGATGAAAGCACGAGCTAAGGAGCGACAGTGCTACCCACAAGTGCCGTCATTGCGAGCGCAGCGAAGCAATCCAGAGTCTTTCCGCGGTGTGATTCTGGATTGGCTTCGCTGCGCTCGCAATGACGATGTTGAAGCAGGTGTGCCTGAAAACTCAGTCTCATGCCCCGGACGCAGCGCGTCCGGGACAAGAGCGAAGCGCTTACAGATAGCGCGTCAGTTCTGCTTTGGCCTGACCGTAGACCGCATCCTCGATCTGGCTGCGCGTGATCCCGATGTCGCGCAAGGCGCGGTCATCGAGGTCGTTCAGCGTCTTGACGGCGGAGCGGCGCTCCAGGCTGTCGAACAGCGCATAGGCGCCGTTGGCCAGCTTGCGGAAAAATCCGTCTGACGAGGATGAGCGTAAACTCCGCCCGGCGGTCTGCGAGATCGTGGTCATTGTCCTTCTCCGGCCTGTTGTCCACGCGGCGAAGCGGATGCCGTTGGCGCAAGCGCCCGAGCGCCTGCACCTCATTTGCCTCGGATTGCTCTCGCTCTCCTCGGCTCAATCGTGGAGCTTGATGGAACTTAAATGCTCCACTACAGTACTCGGAGCAAGTGAAACATTGCTCTCGGTGCAATAATGTCCAAGTTCGAATACGTGAAGCTTGCCGATGCCATTGCTCTCGATATCTCTAACGGCACGTTAAGGCCCGGCGACCGGCTGCCGCCGCAGCGCAATTTTGCCTATGACCGCGGCATCGCGGTCTCGACCGCGAGCCGGGTTTATACGGAGTTGCTCCGCCGCGGCCTCGTCGTCGGCGAGGTCGGCCGCGGCACCTTTATCTCCGGCGCCATCCGGCGCGAGGTCGAGGCGCTGAGCGAGCCGCGCGACGCGCGGATCGATTTCGAGGTCAATTACCCGCTGCTGCCGCAGCAATGGGCAATGATCGCCAAGAGCCTTGCCGGCCTCGAGCGCGTAGACGCGCTTGAATCCGCGCTGCGCGTCTCCACCAGCACCGGCACCAAGAGCGCGCGCAATGCCGCCGCCGCCTATCTCGCGCGCAAGGATTTCGCGCCGCAGACCGAGCAGATCGTCTTCACCGCCAACGGCAAGCAGTCGCTCGCGGCCGCCCTCGCATCCCTCGTTCCCACCGGCGGCCGCTGCGGCGTCGAAGCGCTGACCTATCCGTACGTCAAGAGCATCGCCGCGCGGCTCGGCGTGACGCTGGTCCCGATTCCGATCGACGAATTCGGCGCGCGTCCCGACGCCATCCAGAAGGCGCATCGCGAGGCGCATCTGTCGGCGCTGTATCTACAGCCCATCATCCAGAACCCGCTCGGCGTCACCATGAACGCGACGCGGCGCGCCGACATCATGCGCGTCGCCGAGAAGCTCGATCTCACCATCATTGAGGACGCCGTCTACGGCTTCCTGGCCGACGACACGCCGCTGGCCGCGCTTGACCCCGACCGCTGCATCGTGATCGACAGCCTGTCCAAGAAGGTTGCGCCGGGCCTCGCGCTCGGCATCCTCGTCGCGCCGCCGCGATTGCGTGAGAGCGTGATGAGCGCGGTCCGCACCGGCGGCTGGATCGCGTCAGGCCACGCGCTCGCATCCGGACAGCGGCTGATGGCCGACGGCACCGTCGCCGAGCTGACGCGGCTGAAACGCATCGACGCCGCGCGCCGCCAGCAGACCGCGGCAAGGCTGCTCGCCGGCTACCAGCTCTCCGCCGATCCACGCTCCTATCACCTCTGGCTCACGCTGCCGGCACACTGGCGCTCGCAGACCTTCGTCGCCGCAGCCGCCCGGCGCGGCATCGCGCTGACGCCGTCCTCGACCTTCGCGATCGCCCATGGCCACGCACCGAACGCAGTGCGGCTCGCGCTCGCCCCGCCCACGTTCGAGCAACTCGATTCCGGCCTGCGCACGATCGCGTCGCTGCTCGGCACCAAGGAAGAGGATTTCGACTCGACGGAGTAACGCGCCGTCCAGGGCAACACGGCCATTTAAGGCAGCAAGGCCCTCGGCACGCGATCGAAACCGTAGCTCCGCGGCTGGTTGCGCCGGACGAAGCCGCCGACCTGCCAGGCGAACAGCGCGGCAAAGCCGATGATGAACAGCGCGCCGGCAAATTCGCCGATCGCGAGCGCGCGGATCAGGAGCCCAGTCATCGCCACTGCAAGCACCGCAAGAAAAGCCAGCATCGCCAAATAAGTCCTGCGGCCAAGGCCCGCGGTCAACTCGGCGCGGCTGCCGGCCTGCGCCATGCGCGCGTGCAGCGCGACGATGAAATCGCGAAAACCATTGTCCTGCGGTGCCATCAGCGCCGCCGTCTGCCAGCTCGTCGACAGAATCCTGATGCGGCCGCCATTGGAGTGGCTGACATCGGCGCGAAAGCGGTGCTGCTGCATCGACACCGGGCGGAACGACAGCCGGATTGCACTGATCTCGTCATAACGCCAAAGCGAGCTGCGGCCGGCGATGTGCCAGGACAGCCCCTCCTCCGTCAGCTCGAATCGATGCGCCGAGCCGATCAGCGACGCCTTGTAGGCGTAGCTCGCACCCGCAGCCGCTTCAGCTCCCGAATCCCGCATCTTCACATTCGATCCAATCCGGGCGATCCAGTCTGCGATCCGCTTGCGTGAGCGCCCTGCCCCATCCTACAAGCGGGACATGGCTGAGACGATTTTTTTTCCGCGCCGCCTGATTCTCGGCGCGGCCGTGATCTCCGGCGTGCTGCTCGCGCTCGCCGTGCACATGCTGGGCGCCCGCTACGGGCTCGACCTCGGCGGCCTCTGGCACTCGGACACCCACGTGTTCATACCGGCGGGCGCGGCGATCGCCTGGTGGTTGATCGCCTCCGTCGGCTTCTCCGGCGGCTATTTCACGGCGACCCTGATGCAGAGCGCCGTCTCGGGCCAGATTCCGCGACGGATGCGGCAGTTCCTGATCGCGGTCGGCGTGCTGCTGCTTGCGGGCGCGGGCCAGGTGGCCTCGGCGCCTAGCCCGGTGCCGACGGTCTCGGGCGTGCTGGCCGGAATTGCCGCGCTGGGCCTCGGTGCCGTGATGGCGTTCTGCGGCGCGCATTTCGCACTGCGCCGCGGCTAACCTCAGGCGGTCGCGCGCAACGGCGGTCGGTCCAGCATGATCGCGACATCGGCAGCGGGCCGCGGCTTGCTGAACAGATAGCCCTGCGCCTGGGTGCAGCCTTCGCGCCGGAGCAGCTCGAGCTGCGCATCGTTCTCGACCCCCTCTGCCGTGGTGACGATGCCGAGGCTCCGGCCCAGCCCGGTCACGGCGCGGATGATCGCCATGGAATCCTCGCGCGTCGCGAGTTCCGACACGAACGAGCGGTCGATCTTGATCTTGTCGAAGGGGAAGCTGCGTAGATAACTCAGCGATGAATAGCCGGTGCCGAAATCGTCGAGCGAGATGCGTACGCCCATGGCGCGGAGGTCGTGCAGCGTGGCCAGCGTCGCCTCGCTGTTCTGGAGCAGCACGGATTCGGTGATCTCGAGCTCGAGGCGGCGAGCGTCGAGTCCGGAAGCGACCAGCGCCTCGGTCACGGATGCGATCAGGTTCGGATTCTTGAACTGCACCGGCGACAGGTTGACCGCAACGTCGACATCGTCGGGCCAGGTGGCCGCGTCGGTGCAGGCGGAGCGCAGCACGAACTCGCCGAGCTGGATGATCAGTCCGGTCTCCTCCGCGAGCGGAATGAAGTTCATCGGCGCGATCAGGCCGCGCTGCGGATGGTTCCAGCGCAGCAGCGCCTCGAACGCGACGACACGACCGCTGACGACGTCGCGGATCGGCTGATAGTACGCCTCGAACTCGTCGCGCTGCAGGGCGGCGCGCAGGTCCATCTCCAGCAGGCGCCGCGCCTGCGCGCGCGCATCCATGCCGGTCTCGAAGAACCGATAGGTGCCGCGGCCGTCCGCCTTGGCGCGATACAGTGCGAGGTCGGCATTCTTCAACAGCTCGTCCGGATTGCTGCCGTCCTGCGGCGACAGCGAGATGCCGATCGAGACGCCGATGATGATCTGATGGTCGTCGATCTCGTAAGGCGCCGAGATCACCTCGACAAGGCGGCCGGCAAGGGATCGTGCCGCGGTTTCCTCGGAACGTCCGATCTGGACCACGGCGAACTCGTCGCCACCGAGCCGCGCCACGGTGTCGCTCTCACCGACGGTGGCCTTCAGCCTGCGCCCGACCTCCTTGAGCAGCGCATCGCCGATGGGATGGCCGAGCGAGTCGTTGATGTCCTTGAAGTGGTCGAGATCGAGACAAAGCACCGCGAGCTGGTCGTCCGATCTGGTCCGGCGCAGTCCCTGCACGAGCTGCTCGTGGAACAGCACGCGGTTCGGCAGGCTGGTCAGCGCGTCATGGCGGGCCATGTGCGAGATCTTGGCCTGGGCCTCCAGCCATTCGGTGATGTCCTCGAAGGTCGCGACCCAGCCGCCGCCCTGCATCGGCTGGTTGACGACCCGGATGGAGCGGCCGAACCTGGTCACGACGTCGGTCGTGGTCCGGCTCTCGCGCGCGTCGGCGACGAGGCGGGCAAAGAATTCGCCGGCATCGCCCTGCCACTGACCCTTTGCCTGCTCCTCCCGCAGCACGTCGACCAGCAGCCGGCCGGTGAGCAGGGTGTCGGTGCGGCCGAGCATCGCGGCATACCGCTCGTTGAACAGGATGATCTTGCCGTCCGCGTCGAACATGCACAGTCCCTGCGACATGTTCTCGAGCGCCGTGTCCAGCACGATCTGCTGGCGGCCCAGTTCGCCCTTGGCGCGGCGGTCGAGCAGCGCGGCCACCAGCGCAATCGCGATGATCGCGACCGCGGCGCTTGCGGTGAAGAAGGACAACGAGTCCGCCGGGATCGATAACCCGCTGATCGCGAGTGTCGGATCCGGCGTCAGCACGACCGCGCCCATCGCTGTGAAATGATGTACGACGATGGCGACCGTCAGCAGGGTGCTCGCGGTCAGCGCATGGAAGAGGTCGTCGCGCCGCGCAGCGACGAACAGCGCGAGCGCTGCAAAGACAATTCCGAACAGCACCGAGGCGGCAACCGTGCTCCCGATCCAATTGACGCGTGCCGGCATTTCCAGCGCCGCCATGCCGGTATAATGCATCGTCGCGACCGCGGTGCCGACGATGGCGCCGCCGAGCACGACCCACGGCGCGCGCACGGAGGATGCCGCGAGACTCAGCCCCACGAAGGTTAAGGAGATCGCGAAGATCAGCGAAAGGATCGTCACCGGGATGTTGTAGGCGCCGGCGCCGCCCGGCCCGTAGGCGAGCATCGCGATGAAATGCGTCGCCCAGATGCCGCAGCCGCTGACGGCGGCATCCAGGGCGATCCAGACCAGGCGCCCGGGGCCCTGCGTCGCGCGCGCCCGGTGAAACAGGCTGATCGCCGCCGCGCTTGCGAGCAGGCACACCGCGCCGCCAAGCGCGACGAGCCGCCAGTCGTGTTCTTCGGCGAGACAGTAGAGAACTTGATACATTGCGGGCCCCTATCGACCCGCACTTGAACCGACAGAAATGGACAGTCGGTAACCGGCTACGCGACTGTTTCGGGGATGGTGAACGGAAGCTGTGTTCATTCGCTCGGATTGTTCATCCGCGCGCCGGCGCGCCGAGGCCGATCACAGCGGCGGCGAGCATCAGCACGGCCGCGGACACGACCAGCGACAGGTGCAGGCCCGTCATGAACGCCCCCTCCGAGGCCACCAGCGACCCGAACAGCGCGACGCCAAGGACGCTCCCGGTTTGCCGCGTCGCGTTCAGGACGCCGGCCGCGATGCCGGAGCGCGCCTTATCGACGCTGCCCAGCAAGGTCGAGGTCAGCGGCGGCACCAGCAGCCCAAGTCCGCTGCTGATCGCGATCATCTGCGCAAAGATCGCCCAATAGCTCGTGCCGGCTTCGATCCAGAGCAGACCGATGCAACCGAGCGCCGATACGCAGGCACCGACGACGATGGTCGGGCACGCCCCGATACGCTCGGCGAGGCGCGGCGCCAGCAGATTGACCGGCAACACCACTCCCATCATCGGCACGAAGGCGAGACCGGTCCACCACGCCGACAGCCCGTTGATCCTCTGGAAATACAGGCTGAGCACGAAGATCAGGCCGTAGATCGCGATGTTGACGAGCAGGCCGACGAGCGAGGTCAGCGCGAACAGCCGCTGGCCGAACAGCGACAGCGGCAACATCGGCTGCGCCGTGCGGCTCTCGCGCCAGACGAAGAGCACGGCGAGAATTGCGGCTGCGACAAAGGCCGCGATCACGGCTGGATGTTCCCAGCCAAGCGCGCCGCCTTCGATGATCGCTCCGGCGAGCGCTCCCAGCGCGCCGATCGCGGCAAGCTGGCCGGGCAGATCGATCTCGCGCGAACGCGCTCGCGTGGTTTCGCTGGCGTAACGCCAGCTCAGCCAGAGGCCAACGAGCCCGACCGGCAGATTGACCAGGAAGATCGCGCGCCAGCCGACCAGCATGATCAGCGCGCCGCCGACGAACGGGCCGGCAGTGAGCGCGAGGCTCGCACCGGCGGCCCAGATCGCAACGGCGCGGCCGCGCTCGCGGTCGTCCGGATAGGCATGATTGAGCAGCGCAAGAGAATTCGGCACCAGTATCGCGGCCGCCAGCCCCTGGACCAGCCGCGCTGCGATCAGCACGGTCGCATCGGGCGACAACGCACAGGCGAGCGAGGCCGCGGTGAAGATGGCGAAACCCGCCATGAAGACGCGCTTGGCGCCGATGCGGTCGCCGAGCGCGCCAGCGGTCAGGATGAACGCGGCAAACGCAATGGTATAGGCGCTGACAACCCATTGCAGCTCGGCGACGCCGCCTCCGAGCGTCCTGCCCATCGCGTCGAGCGCGGTGTTGACGATGGTGACATCAAGCTGCACCACGCCATAACCAAGGCTCATCGCGGCAAGGGTGAGGGATGTCGCAAGACGGAAGCCGGCATTCGGCGCGCCGGCTCCGAAGGTTTCATATTTGACGGTGCTTACTCGCATGCTGCCATCTCGATTGCAGCCCCATGCGAACGATACGCTTCCCGCGCCCCATCATGTTACGATAACGACCGAATGATGGATGCGTAATGCGCAAGCGTCGCGCGGATGACCGCGCGACGCTCTATCCCGATCCTGGCGACGCCCGGCCCTAGCTGGCCGCGCGCAGGTTCACCTTGCTCTCGGCGAGCGTGGTCAGCTTCTTGTCGGTCGCCTTCTCTTCTTCCAACGTCTTGGCGAGCACGCTGGCGCAGTCGTTGCGGCCGAGCTGCTTGGCCCAGGCGATCAGGCTGCCGTAGCGGACGATCTCGTAGTGCTCCGCCGCCTGTGCCGCGTTGATCAGCGCGGCGTCGAGCACCGCCTTGTCGGCGACTTCGCCCGCGGTCTCGTCGGCTTCCTCGATGATGCCGTCGATCGCGGGGCAATCGACCGCCTTCACCTGCGCACCGTGCATCTTGAACACTTCCTCGAGGCGCTTGACGTGCTCTCTGGTTTCTTCGAGGTGCGTCAAAAAGCCCTGCTTCAGCTGCGGATCGGTCGCCTTATCCGCCATTTTCGGCAGAGCCTTGGTGAGCTGCTGCTCGGCGTAATAGATGTCCTGGAGCTGATGCACGAACAGGTCGTTCATGGTTTTGATGTCTTTTGTGAACAATCCCATCGGTCCGATCCTCTCGGTTGTGGGAACACGGAGGCACCGGCTTGCTGGAGAAGCCGGTTATTCCGCCATGTTCGATTGCTGATGGGGACTAACCAGCGCACGGCATCGTCGTTCCAAAAAAGCCCGCATCCCTTGCGCTGGAACAATGCCGGCCGTGCAGGATCTGAAATCATGTCACGGACGGACGCGACCGGTCCCACGACTCATATGCTTAACGCGCGTCCGATGTGAACCGCGTATGACAAAGTGGCTGGTCCAAGCTGGTCCAAAGCAGAACCTATCCTTGTCAAGGGCTGCACAAGTCAGTGTTTTTGCCTTAAATGAGCTACATCATGCCTAGCGATCAAAGCCCACATAGGGCACTGATCGCATCCGACCGGCCAATGTCTGGCCTGGTCGGTCTTGCCCCCCGCCGGGAGGATGAATGCACGGACTGCTGACCGCGCTGAAGCGCGGCTTCAAGAGATGGATCGGCTGGCGGCGACTCGGCGTTGCGGCGAGCGTCTTCATTATTGCGTTCGCGATCACCACGCTGGTACGGACGCTCAAGGGCATCGACACCGGGGTCATCCTGACCGCGTTGACCGAGATCCCCCGCGCCAATATCGGGCTGGCGGCGATCTGCGTATGCTTCGCGTTCTGTACGCTGACCTTCTATGACTTTTTTGCACTGCGAACGATCGGCAAGAAGCACGTGCCCTATCGCATCGCCGCGCTCTCCAGTTTCACGTCCTATTCGATCGGCCACAATATCGGCGCCACCGTCTTCACCGGCGGCGCGATCCGCTTCCGGATCTATTCGGATTACGGGCTGAATGCGATCGACGTCGCAAAAATCTGCTTCCTGTCGGGCCTGACCTTCTGGCTCGGTAACATCTTCGTGCTCTCGATCGGCATGGCCATTCATCCGGATGCCGCCTCCTACATGGATCAGCTGCCGTCGTCGATCAACCGGCTGATTGCGCTCGGCGGCCTCGCCTCGATCGGCGCCTATCTGGTCTGGCTGTGCATGGGCGAGAAGCGCCGCGAGCTAGGCCAGAAGGGCTGGAAAGTGGTGCTGCCGTCAGCGCCTCTGACGCTGGTGCAGATCCTGATCGGCGTCGTCGATCTCGGATTCTGCGCGCTGGCGATGTACCTTCTGGTGCCGGCCACTCCGCAGATCGATTTCCTGTCGCTCTCCGTGGTGTTCATTTTGGCGACATTGCTCGGCTTCGCCAGCCACGCCCCGGGCTCGCTCGGCGTGTTCGACGCCGCCATGCTGGTGGCGCTGCCCGAATTCGGTCGCGAGCAGCTTCTGGCCACGCTCCTCGTCTTCCGCATCCTCTATTTCGTGATCCCGTTCGGTCTTGCCATCTCCATCATGGGCGCACGGGAGCTCTGGATGAATGTGGTGGAGCCCTGGCAGGAGCGCCGAAGGCTGGCGGAGGCCTGCGCGCAGGCCAACCTACCCAAGCAGGTGGCAGCGATGGAGCGCGAGCGGTCGCTGCGGCAGGCCAGCAAACGCTGAGCATGATCCGGAAAGGTGCGAAGCGGTTTTCCGAAAAGATCATGCTCCAACGGTAGTCCGCTAGACGGCGGCCGGCAAAAGCGTCAGACCAATGTTGCAGGCGGAGGGCAGCTCTCTTATTTCCGCCTCAACTTTGCCGTTGAAAACGCAGGCCATGATCCCTGTATTCCTACGCCGTTTCCTCGCCGGTGCCCTGCTGCTCGCCGGGCTCCTCACCGCCTTGCCGCCGGAGCGGGCGGCCGCGCAGGACGCGGGCGCCATGCAGATCAGCTGGGAGGTCCGCAACCGCTTCCGGCTGTTCCGCGAAGAGCGCGACTTCCTGCTCCATGTCGAGAACGCGCGTAACCGCAGCATCCTCGCCGCCGAGCAATCGCTGGAGCTCCAGAGCGAGGGCCGCGGCTGGGCCCGCAACATGGTCAACCGGCTCTGCATCGACCTCCAGGGCCGGGTCAACCAGCCCTGCACCCGCGACAACACGAAGGAAAACTACCTCACGCCCATCGACCATCCCGTTACCGTGCGCCTCGCCGGCGCGGTGCCGGTCGGCGCCACCTGCGCCTGGTCGTTCGACGACGGCGACGGGCCGCAACAATCCACCTTCGACTGCGCCGAGCCGGTCAATCTGCGGGTCCGCTACGGCAAGCAGACGGTCGCGAGCGTCGACGTCTCCTCCGGCTCCGATCCCACCCAGCGCGTCCAGACCGAGATCCAGGTCCGGGACATCTTCGTCGCTGGTCTCGGAGACAGCATCGCCTCGGGCGAAGGCAATCCGGACCGGCCGCTGGCGCTGTCGGACGAAGGTTTTTGCTTCCGCTCCTATCTCGGCACCGCCGGTGCGCAGTATTACCGGCCGAGCCGCGCCGGCTTCAAGGGCGGCCGCGCCTGCGAAGCGCCGGATACGCTTGCCAACTGGCAGCGCTACAGCGCGCTCTGGTTCAACTCGCCCTGCCACCGATCGCTCTACAGCTATCAGGCGCGCACCGCGCTGGCGCTCGCGGTACGCTACACCCACGTCGCGGTGACCTTTCTGCCGCTCGCCTGCACCGGCGCCAGCATCAGCGACGGGCTGCTCGGCTCGCAGCGCGCCCGCGAATGCCCGCCCGGCAAGACCGGCGTCTGCAACATCAGCGTGAACGCGCAGGTCGCCGAGCTGCGCGAGGCGCTGACCGCCGCCAGGAAACGCCAGCCCGAGCGCACGCTCGACCTCGTGCTGCTCTCGGTCGGCGCCAACGACGTCTATTTCTCCGGCCTCGTCGCCGACGTGATCGTCGAGACCGCAACCGAGCGCGCGATCTTCCGGCGCTCCGGCGTGATGGCGAGCGTCGATGATTCCCGCGATGCGCTGGCGCGCGAGCTGCCGCAGAATTTCGTCAAGCTGCGCGAGGCGCTGAAGCCGCTGGTCGGCGGCGACCTCTCGCATGTGGTCTACGTCTCCTACGCCAACCCGGCGCTCGCCGACGGCGGCGTGCCCTGCCGCGGCGGCCGCGCCGGCTTCGACATCCATCCCTCCTTTAACGCCGATCCGCAACGCCTCGCCCGCGTCTCGAGCTTCGTGGACACCGAATTCCTGCCGCAACTGAAGGGGCTCGCCACCTGCACCCGCGGCGCGCTGTGCCGCGATCCCGAGGCCGACCGCATGACCTTCGTGGATTCGCATCAGGCGGCGTTCGCCGATCACGGCTTCTGCGCGCATTCGGGCAACGATCCCGAATTCGACCGCACCTGCTTTGCCGAGAACGGCCAGAGCTTCAATCCCGACATCGTGAGCGCGGCGAGCCAGCCGATGCTGTGCGGCCGCGGCGCCTCCGAATTCCGCGCCTATTTGCCGCGCGCGCGCTGGATCCGCGACGCCAATGACAGCTATTTCGCTGCGATGACCTATCCGCAAGGCCTGCCGGCGGCGAGCCAGCCGACCGACATTCATGACGCGACCTGGGGCGTGCTCTCCGCCGTCTATGGCGGCGCCGTGCATCCGAGCGCCGAAGGCCACGCCGCGATGGCGGACGCGGCACTGCCGGCCGCAAGCGCCGTGCTGGGGCTCGATGCGGCGCCCCCGGGCGTGACACGCGGGTTGCTCGCGCCACTGCTGCCGGGCGCGCGCTAATAGCGACGAGAGCGAGTTCTCTCCACACGGTCATCGCGAGCGCAGCGACCGCCTGTAGACACCCTACTTCCGCACCGATTTGCCGAAGTCAAACGCGAACGAATTTCCTTTCGCGAGATAGGCGCCTTGCCCAACTCCGCTGTTGCCTGCGACATAGCGTGGAGTGCCTTGATCGCCAGCCTGCTCAGGAGGCTCCAGAGACAGGGAGACGTTACAATTGAATTTCGTCGGCTCGTCGTTCTCGGTGCGACAGAGTGCGCCGTTTATTATCTTCCACCGATTGATGAAGATCATTCCAGCAATCTCAGCCGAGGGATGCAAGAGGTCAATGCCTTCCGGCGGCTTGGGAATGGAGATCACAATAATCCGTCCGTCGGGAGTATAGTACTCGCCTCTACGGCCGTCTGATTTCCTGTCCGGGCCGAGCCGCACCATGGTGTTTCCGATGATTTTCGTGGTTGCTTCGGCATCACTCAGCCCGATCAACCGCTGTGTCCTGCCGGAATCCTGCGGGGGCAGAGACAATGCAAGAGGGTCCGGTCGCACAAGATCGGGTTTCGGAACGGGATCGAAATTCGGAAAGATTGTTCCGTTCCCTTTGACAAGCTCGAACTTTCCTTTGATCAGATCAGGATCAGTTGGGCCGGTCGCCGTCCTGCCAGTTTCCGGCAAGGTGACAACACCGAACACCTCCCCCTCTGCAACCTTCGCCGGATCGGAGCGCCGGGCAAAAGTGAGCTCGAGTTCGTGCTCTTGACACTCCTCGTATTGATAGCTCTCGCAGAGCCGACCTTGCCTGAGCGCCACGAAGAGTAACTCGCACCCCCCAGCCTCGCTGTGGAGTCTGATATCCCGCGCAGCGAGGCCGGACGGATCCCACCCGCTGCAACGATATTCGAACTGCTGCGTCATGAAGTATCGAAACGCGGGGATCAGCTTGCTATTACCAACCGACCGCAACGTGTTGCCAACGAGAAGGTTGAAGGCTTCGGCGCCGCGAAGCGTCACCGACTTGTTCGCATCTGATGCGGCCGCACCGAGGCCGCCCGGCGCCAACATGATTGCGCTCAACAGGGTGGCAAGGAAAACCCGATGTAATGATCGTGCCCTCGCAGGAGATTTCAAGTGAGCGAGGATTTGCGTCAACATTCTTCCTCCGGCGGCCATACTGGACGCTAGCCAAACTCCAGCGGCCATACTGGAGGCTAGCCAAAATCGACCCACAAGTACAGATTGCACCCCATTGCTTTGCTTCTCTCGGCGGAGCTGCGCTCGCAATGACGGGGTGGGGCTCACCTCTCTGCACTTTCTCACAATCGTTCAACCTGCCGTTCCATCAATCCAAAAGCGGCATCGATCGATACTGCCTTGAACTTGGACACTTTGCCGCGCGCACCTCTAGGAGTCGCAGGGGGAAACGTTTCGAGTTCTAAGGAGGCGCGTCATGAGCGCAGTGATGTCCGCAGCGGACGCGAGAAGGTCTCGCGTTAGGCTGTTCATCGTGACCATGTTGTTCCTGGTCACGACCGTCAATTATGCTGACCGCGCCACGCTGTCGATCGCGGGCCCCGCGCTCTCCAAGGAGCTGCATCTCGATCCCGTCGCGATGGGCTACATCTTCTCGGCGTTCGGATGGTCCTATGTGATCGCGCAGGTGCCGGGCGGCTGGCTGCTCGACCGCTACGGCTCCCGCCTTGTCTATGCCTTCAGCATCATCGTATGGTCGCTGTTCACGACGCTTCAGGGCTGGGTCGGATTCTTCAGCGCCGGCATCGCGATCACCGTGCTATTCGGCCTGCGCTTCCTGGTCGGTATCGCCGAAGCGCCGTCTTTCCCCGCCAACGCCCGCATCGTTGCGGCCTGGTTTCCCAGCAACGAGCGCGGCACCGCGTCCGCCTTCTTCAATTCCGGGCAGTATTTCGCGACCGTGATCTTCGCGCCGCTGATGGGCTGGATCGCGCATGATTACGGCTGGCGCTACGTGTTCTTCGTGATGGGCGCACTCGGAATCATCATGGGCCTGGTCTGGATCAAGACGATCTATGGCCCGAAGGAGCATCCCAGCATCAACGAGGCCGAATTCGACTACATCAAGGCCGGAGGTGCGCTGGTCGACCTCGACGCGCCCAAAGAGGATCTGAAGCAAGAGCGCGCGCCCGAGGCCGGCTCCGGGTGGGACCATATCCGCCAGCTGCTTTCCAACCGCATGATGCTCGGCGTCTATCTCGGCCAGTACTGCATCAACACTCTGACCTATTTCTTCCTGACCTGGTTCCCGGTCTACCTCGTCAAGGAGCGCGGCCTGTCGATCCTGCAAGCCGGATTCGTCGCGACGTTGCCGGCGCTGTGCGGCTTCATCGGCGGCGTGCTTGGCGGCGTCATCTCCGACGCGATCCTGCGCAAGACGGGCTCGCTGACCATGGCGCGCAAGATCCCGATCGTCGGCGGCATGCTGCTGTCGATGTCGATCATCGCCTGCAACTACGTCGACGGTCAGGCGCTAGTGGTCGGCTTCATGGCGCTCGCCTTCTTCGGCAAGGGCATCGGCGCGCTCGGCTGGGCTGTCGTCTCAGACACCTCGCCGAAGGAAGCCGGCGGCGTCTCGGGCGGCCTGTTCAACACCTTCGGCAATCTCTCCTCGATCAGCACCCCGATCGTGATCGGCTACATCCTGGCCGCGACCGGCTCGTTCAACGGGGCGCTGATATTCGTCGGCGCCAATGCGCTGGTGGCCGCATTCGCCTATCTCGTGGTCGTCGGCAAGATCGAGCGCGTGGTGCTCAAACGTTCCTCCTGAGGGCTCCCGTGGGAGCTTGACCAGGCAACTTAACGGCGGCTTCACGGCCGCCGTCTTTGTTTTGGGAGTAATCGATGCTAGAAGCGCCGGGGAAACGCCTTATCCATCTAAGGCATGTATCGATGTTCGACCTCAATCAGCTCCGCTGTTTCGTCACGGTGGCGGAGGAATTGCATTTCGGCCGCGCCGCCGCGCGGCTGAACATGACCCAGCCGCCGCTGTCCCGGCAGATCCAGGTGCTCGAGCACATCATCGATGCGCCGCTGCTGGAGCGTACCAGCCGCTCGGTGCGCCTGACGCCTGCCGGGCGCAGCTTCCTGCCTGAGGCGCGACGCATCTTGAAACTCGCGGAAAGCGCCTCGCAGGTCGCCCGCCGTATTGCGCTCGGCAAGTCCGGCTCGCTGAAGATCGGCTTCACCGCGGCCGCCGCCTACGGCTTCCTCCCCGAGCTCGTCGCCGCCTGCCGCGCCAAGCTGCCCGAGGTGGATTTCTCACTGAAGGAGATGGTGTCGGGCGACCAGTTCGAGGCGCTGACCTCGGGCCAAATCGATGCCGGCCTGCTCAGGCCGCCGATCGCGCGCCCCGAAATCGCCAGCCGCCGTGTCGTCGCCGAGCCCCTGCTCGCCGCGATCCCGAAAAAGCATCCGCTGGCGAATGCCGAGAGCGTCACGATCAAGGATTTCGACAACCAGCCCTTCGTGATGTATTCGCCCTATGAGAGCCGCTACTTTCACGACGTGCTGGTGGCGCTGTTCACCCGCGCCGACATCCTGCCGCGCTATGTCCAGCACCTGAGCCAGATCCACTCGATCCTCGCCATGGTGCGCGCCGGCCTTGGCCTTGCCATCGTGCCGGCAGCGGCGGCGAGCCTGAAGATCGCGGACGTCCGCCTGCGGCCGCTGAAGCTGCGCACCCGCGTCCCGGTCGAGTTGTTCATGGTCTGGCGCCGCGACGACGAGAACCCGCTGCTGTCGGCGCTCGTCAAAATCGCGAGCGAATTGTCCTCGGCGGAGGTGATGGAAGATTGATGCTGAATTCGCATCGGTCGATATAGGCTTTGGCTTGGACCCGCATCGAACGGTCTCCTAAACCACGGCGCATGGACGCGCAGCCTTTGCGTCCTCCACAACACGAGACCAGGGAGCAGCGCCCATGAGCAAGATGACCCCGCAGGAAATGGCCCAGAAGATCGGATCCGGCCTCCTGTCTTTCCCCGTCACCCCGTTCAAGGCGGATTACTCCTTCGACGAGGCGACCTACCGCGCCAACATGGACTGGCTATGCGGCTATGACGTCGCAGGCCTGTTCGCCGCCGGCGGCACCGGCGAGTTCTTCTCGCTGACGGCGGCCGAGGTTCCGCAGGTCGTCAAGATCGCCGTGGACGAGACCAAGGGCCGCGTTCCCGTCCTCGCCGGCACCGGCTACGGCACCGCCACCGCGCGCGAGATCGCGATGGGCGCTGAGAAGGCCGGCGCCGACGGCTTGTTGCTGCTGCCGCCCTATCTCACCCATGCCGAGCAGGACGGCCTCGCTGCCCACGTGGAAGCGATCTGCGCCTCCGTGAAGATCGGCGTCATCGTTTACAACCGCGACAACGCCATCCTCCAGCCCGATACGCTCGCCCGCCTCGCCGAACGCTGCCCGAACCTCGTCGGCTACAAGGACGGCATCGGCGACATCGAGCTGATGACCCGCGTCTACACCAAGCTCGGCGACCGCCTGACCTATATCGGCGGCTTGCCTACCGCGGAGACCTTCGCGCTGCCCTATCTCGACATGGGCGTGACGACCTACTCTTCGGCGGTGTTCAACTTCGTTCCGGAATTCGCCACCAACTTCTACGCCGCCGTGCGCAAGCGCGACCACGCGACGATCCATGCCGGCCTGAAGGACTTCATCCTGCCGCTGATCGCGATCCGCAACCGCAAGAAGGGCTATGCGGTCTCGATCATCAAGGCCGGCATGAAGGTGATCGGCCGCGATTCCGGTCCGGTCCGCCCGCCGCTGACCGACCTCACCGAGCAGGAGATCGCGGAGGTCACGGCGCTGGTGAAAAACCTGCCCGCCATCCGATCGTCACAACAGGCTGCAGAATAACAAACGACACAGGGAGGAGCCTGCGATGGCCAAGACCGAGATCACTGGCGCACCGGTCGTCACCGCGATGCAGGTGATCCCGGTCGCAGGTCGTGACAGCATGCTCCTCAATCTGAGCGGCGCGCATGCGCCGTTCTTCACCCGCAACATCGTCATTCTCACCGACAATGCCGGTCACACCGGTGTCGGCGAGGTGCCGGGCGGGCAGAAGATCTGGCAGACGCTGCAGGACGCCCGTGATCTCGTGATCGGCAAGACCGTCGGCGCGATGAACAACATCCTCGCCGATATCAGGACCGCCTTCGCCGATCGCGACGCCGGCGGCCGCGGCAAGCAGACGTTCGATCTCCGCGTCATGATCCATGCCGTCACGGCCGTGGAGTCGGCCCTGCTCGATCTGCTCGGCCAGCATCTCAACCTGCCGGTCGCAGCCCTGCTCGGCGAAGGCCAGCAGCGCAACAGCGTCGAGACCCTCGGCTATCTCTTCTTCGTCGGCGACCGGCGCAAATCCAAGCTCGACTATATCGGCGGCGAGACCGGCAAGCCCGAATGGTTCAACCTCCGCCATCAGCAGGCGATGACGCCGGAAACCGTGGTGCGGCTCGCGGAAGCCACCCACGACCATTACGGCTTCGCTGATTTCAAGCTCAAGGGCGGCGTGCTGCGCGGCGAGCAGGAGATCGAGGCCGTCACAGCAATCGCAAAACGCTTCCCCAATGCCCGCGTGACGCTGGACCCGAACGGCGCCTGGTCGCTCGACGAGGCTGTCAGCCTCTGCAAGGACATGCACGGCATCCTCGCCTATGCCGAGGACCCCTGCGGCGCCGAAGGCGGCTTCTCCGGCCGCGAGATCATGGCCGAGTTCCGCCGTGCCACGGGCCTGCCGACCGCAACCAACATGATCGCGACCGACTGGCGGCAATTGTCCCATGCGCTGCGCCTCGGCGCGGTGGACATTCCGCCGGCCGATCCCCATTTCTGGACCATGCAAGGTTCGGTGCGCGTGGCTCAGACCTGCCGCGACAACGGCCTGACCTGGGGTTCGCACTCCAACAACCATTTCGACATCTCGCTCGCCATGTTCACCCATGTCGGCGCCGCCGCCCCCGGCAAGGTCACCGCGATCGACACGCACTGGATCTGGCAGGACGGCCAGGCGCTGACGAAGGAGCCGCTCCAGATCAAGGGCGGCAAGATCGCTGTGCCTGATAGGCCGGGCCTGGGTATCGAAATCGACAGGGCCGCCATCGACGCCGCGCATGACCTCTACAAGCAGCATGGACTCGGCGCCCGCGATGACGCTATTGCCATGCAGGACCTGATCCCCGGCTGGACCTTCGACGACAAGCGTCCCTGCCTGGTTCGTTAAAAACTCTGGAGGAAGCTATGACTGCGATCCTGAAGAACTTCATCGGCGGCGAATGGGTCGACGGCTCCGGCGTCACCAAGAACATCAACCCCTCCAACACCAACGACCTAGTCGGCGAATACGCCAAGGCCGACAAGGCGCAGACCGAGAAGGCGATCGCAGCCGCCAAGGCCGCCTTCCCCGCCTGGGCGCAGTCGACGCCGCAGGCGCGCTACGACGCGCTGAACAAGATTTCGCTCGAGATCATCGCCCGCAAGGAAGAGCTCGGCCGCCTGCTCGCCCGCGAGGAAGGCAAGACCCTCCCCGAAGGCATCGGCGAGGTCGCCCGCGCCGGCCAGATTTTTGCGTTCTTCGCCGGCGAGGCGCTGCGCATGATCGGCGAAAAGGGGGCCTCGGTGCGTCCCGGCATCGACGTCGAGCTCACCCGTGAGCCGATGGGCGTCGTCGGCATGATCACGCCCTGGAATTTCCCGATCGCGATCCCCGCCTGGAAGATCGCCCCGGCGCTCTGCTACGGCAACACCGTGGTGTTCAAGCCTGCCGAGCTGGTGCCGGGCTCGGCGCATGCGCTGTCCGAGATCATCACCCGTTCCGGCATCCCGGCCGGCGTGTTCAACCTCGTTGTCGGCTCGGGCTCCGTGGTCGGCCAGACCCTGATCGAGCATCCCGACGTCGCCGCGATCACCTTCACCGGCTCGGTGCAGACCGGCCGCAAGATCGCGCAGGCCTGCGTGACCTCGAGCAACATGAAGAAATTCCAGCTCGAGATGGGCGGCAAGAACCCGCTGGTCGTGCTCGACGACGCCGATCTCAAGACCGCCGTCGAAGTCGCCGTCAACGGCGCCTATTTCTCCACCGGCCAGCGCTGCACCGCCTCGTCCCGCCTGATCGTCACCGAAGGTATTCACGACCGTTTCGTTGCGGCGGTGACCGAGCGCCTGAAAGGCCTGACGGTGGACGACGCGCTCAAGGCCGGCGTGCATATCGGCCCGGTGGTCGACCAGAGCCAGCTCGACCAGGACCTGCGCTACATCAAGATCGGCCAGGACGAGGGTGCCAAGCTCGCCTGGGGCGGCGAGTTGCTCAAGCGCGAAACGCCCGGCCACTACCTCCAGCCGGCGCTGTTCACCGAGGCCAACAACAACATGCGCATTTCGCGCGAGGAGGTCTTCGGCCCGGTTGCCGCCGTCATTCGCGCCAAGAACTACGAAGAGGCGCTCGCGATCTCCAACGACACTGAGTTCGGCCTTGCCTCCGGCATCTGCACCAGCAGCCTGAAATACGCCTCGCACTACAAGCGCAACAGCGAGTCCGGCATGGTGATGGTCAATCTGCCGACCGCCGGCGTCGACTATCACGTGCCGTTCGGCGGCCGGAAGGGTTCGAGCTACGGTGCCCGCGAGCAGGGCTCCTACGCCCGCGAGTTCTACACGACGGTGAAGACCGCCTATACCTATCCCGGTTGATGGATCGTAGGTGTCGTAGGGTGGGTTAGCGCAGCGTAACCCACCTCTTGTGGTTCGACGGATGCAGACGGTGGTGGGTTACGCTGCGCTAACCCACCCTACACTTCGGAGTCCTTCCATGGACCAGTCGGTCGCAGCGAAAGAGCAGCCGCGCTACATCAAGCTCAACGATCGCGACAACGTCGCGATCGTGGTCAATGATTTCGGGCTTCCCGCCGGCTCGCGCTTTGCCAGCGGGCTGACGCTGCGCGCCTTCGTGCCGCAAGGCCACAAGACGGCGCTGGTCGACATCCCCCAGGACGCCCCGATCATCCGCTACGGCGAGGTGATCGGTCATGCGCTCGCGCCGATCCTGGCCGGCGAATGGGTGGACGAAGCGCGCATCCGCATGCCGGAGGCCCCTGCCCTCGACAAGCTGGAAATCTCGACCGCCGTTCCCGCGCCGCTGCCGCCGCTCGAAGGTTTCACATTCGAAGGCTTTCGCAACTCCGACGGCTCTGTCGGCACCAAGAACATCCTCGGCATCTCCTCCTCCGTGCAATGCGTCAAGGGCACGATGGAATACGCGGTGAAGCGCATCCGCGCCGAGCTGCTGCCGAAATATCCGAATGTCGATGACGTCGTGCCGCTGACGCATGCCTATGGCTGTGGCGTCGCCATCAACGCGCCCGACGCTGTGATTCCGATCCGCACGCTGCAAAACATCGCGCAGAACCCGAATTTCGGCGGGGAGATCCTGGTCGTCAGCTTGGGATGCGAAAAGCTCGCGCCCGAGCGTCTGGTGCCGGAAGGCGTCAGCAATGCCATCGTGCGCATGCAGGACGAAGTCTTCGACGGCTTTGGCGCCATCGTCGACGCCATCATGACCCAGGCCGAAGCCCGCCTGAAGATCCTCAACAAGCGCACCCGCGAGACCTGCCCGGCCGCCGATCTCGTCATCGGCCTGCAATGCGGTGGCAGCGACGCCTTCTCCGGCGTCACCGCGAATCCCGCGGTCGGCTTCGCGGCCGACCTGCTGGTGCGCGCCGGCGCCACCGTGATGTTCTCGGAAGTCACCGAAGTGCGCGACGCGATCCAGCTCCTCACCCGCCGCGCCATCAACGAGGACGTCGGCCGCGCACTGGTCCGCGAGATGGCCTGGTACGATTCCTATCTGGCCCGCGGCGGCGCTGACCGCAGCGCCAACACCACGCCGGGCAACAAGAAGGGCGGGCTTGCCAACATCGTCGAGAAGTCGCTCGGCTCGATCGTCAAGTCCGGATCAAGCGCCATCACCGGCGTGCTCTCGCCCGGCGAGAAGGCGACGCAGAAAGGCATGCTGTTTGCGGCAACGCCGGCGTCCGACTTCATCTGCGGCACGCTCCAACTCGCCTCCGGCATGACGCTGCAGGTGTTCACCACGGGCCGCGGCACGCCTTACGGCCTTGCGGCTGCGCCCGTGATCAAGGTAGCGACCCGCAGCGAGCTCGCGCGACGCTGGAAGGACCTGATCGATTTCGATGCCGGCGGCATCGCGACCGGCGAAAAGACCATCGAGGAGACCGGCTGGGACCTGTTCCGCCTGATCCTCGACGTCGCCAGCGGCCGCACGCAACCATGGTCGGATCGCTGGGGCATCCACAACGATTTGACGCTGTTCAATCCGGCGCCGGTGACCTGAGCGCCGCGCGCGGGCGCTGTCTCGCCGCGTGGATGCATTGGTGCGAGTCCCGTTTCGACGCTACGTTTCGCCCGGGATGACGCTTCAGTCTACGTCATGCTGCCCGGCATGAAGCAGCGAACGCGCGGATGGCCGTCGATATAGTGCTTCCACACCATGGTGCGGCCGATCTTGTTCGGCTCGGTGATGACGGCGCCGTCAGGCACGACCACCCATTCGCCCTCGAGATGCACGCGATAGCGGCCTTTGTCGGATTCCCAGTCGACATCGGCGACCACGTAGCCGTCGGCATCCGAGCAGCATTGGCCGTATTCGCTGTGCAGGCTCTCGAACCAGGGCTTTAACGGCGAGTTGGCGTAGCGGCCGTCGTCACGCGCCATCGTCGGGGCGGTCAGCAGCACCGTCAGGACCAGCAGCATAGCGGCACGCGGTATTGCACGTCTCATGTCGTCTCCGCGGATCGAGGTCATCGCCGCGGGGCGATAGTTGCCGTCCGCCTTCCGCGACTCGGCGAAGGGCGTCAAGGACGGCGACTCATTCCCCCAACAGCTTTGCGGATAGCTATGCAAATCCGGCGCCACCGCGCATTCCGGGGAACTACTGGCGCGCGTCCGGCACGCATTGGTCTTTCGACGGGTATGACTGCTGCTCGCGCGCCAAGTTCTCCGCTGTCGCAGCCGGCCGCATGCGCGATTGCGCACGGGGGCCACGGACACCGCGCAAGAACGCGGAGAGGCTGCGGCGTACTGGACTCCCCGCTTGGCGGGCAATGACGGCCTGTGTGGAGCTACGGAAGTTCGGGCGCCACAGCGCGCGACCTAGACCCTACTGCTTCGGCGCCGGCGCCATCATCGCGCCGCCCTTCTTCGCCGCGGGCACGGGCTTGGTCGCAGCGGTTGCTTGCGCCGGGAGATATTTCGCGACGATGGCGGGATCGACCTGCGCGATGTTGGCGTCGGGAAGACGCGTCCAGGTCTCATCCTTGCCGAACAGGGAAATGCCGAGGAAGCCGCGCATCGTCAGGGTCTGCCCATCCGGACTGACCGTCATCTTTGCCTTCCAGATGTTGCCGTCGCGCGGGTTGACCACGTTGCCGCCGTCATACTTCAAGCCATCGCGCTTCATGTCGCGGATGAAGGAGAGGCCGAGCACCGGCGCGTTCTTGCGATCGTCCGTGCATTTCGCGCAGATCTCGTTCGGATCGTCGCCGGGCCGCGGAAAGGTTTTTGCGATGACGCCTTCGAAGATGCCGTTGTGGTCGACGAAGAGGAACCATCCCACCGTCTTGCCGTCTTCGACCTTCTGCCAGAGGCCCGCGGCGGTCGGCTGCTGCACTTGCGCCGCAACCGGGCTCACCGCGCCGAGCGACATCGCGAGCGCGAGGAGCGAGAACAACCGAAAGCCGGAAAAGAGAGTCCGCATTATCATCACCTTGCTGAGCCAATCGCCTTGCTAAGCCGCCTACTGCAATGGCCGCAGACTACGGCGATTTCGCGAACTGTTCCAGCACCAGAAACATGGGGCATCGCCCGCCGCCGTCAGTTGACGCCGAGCTTCTTTTGCAGGCTGGAGGACGATGTCGTGTACTGGAACACGAGCCGCTTCTCCGGATACACGTAGCGATGGGCTTTTTGCGACATCAGCGCGCCCTCGTGGAAGCCGCACAGGATCAGCTTGATCTTGCCGGGATAGGTGTTGATGTCGCCGATCGCGAAGATGCCCGGGACGTTGGTCTCGAACGCGGATGTCTCGACCGGCACCAGATTGTTCTCCAGCGCGATGCCCCAGTTCGCGACCGGACCCAGCTTCATGGTCAGCCCGAAGAACGGCAGCATGGTGTCGCAGGCAATTTCGCTCACGCTGTTGTCGTTGCCCTTGACGGTGGCGCCGCTCAGCTTGCCCTCGTTGCCCGACAACGCGGTGACCTGGCCGAGCCGCAGATCCATCTTGCCGGCAGAGACCAGCGCGCGCATCTGCTCGACGCTGTGGGGGGCGGCGCGAAAATCGTCGCGACGGTGCAAGAGCGTGATGCGCTTGGCGATCGGATGCAGATTGAGCGTCCAGTCGAGCGCGGAATCGCCGCCGCCCACGATCAGCACGTTCTTGTCGCGGAACGTCTCCATCTTGCGCACGGCGTAGTGCACCGAGCTTCCTTCATAGGCCTCGATCCCCGGCACCGGTGGACGCTTGGGCTGGAACGAGCCGCCGCCGGCAGCGATCACCAGCACCTTGCATTCGAACACCTTGCCGGCGTCCGTGGTGCAGCGGAACAGGGGATCGCCGATCTTCTCCACCGTCTCGATCATTTCGCCGAGATGGAAGGTCGGATGGAACGGCTTGATCTGCTCCATCAGGGCGTCGGTGAGGCCCTGCCCCGAAACTTTCGGAATGCCGGGAATGTCGTAGATCGGCTTTTCCGGATAGAGCTCTGCGCACTGGCCGCCGACCTTGTCGAGGATGTCGACGAAATGCGTCTTCATGTCGAGAAGGCCCAGCTCGAAAGCGGCGAACAGACCGCAGGGGCCGGCGCCAATAATCAGCACATCCGTTTTGATCGCGTCGCTCATGTCGTCTCTTTATCGTCGTTCGGTGGGACGGCGCCCTTTGGGCCGAGGTGACCCTGCCTGTCTAGCCAACGGGGATGGATCAGGGAAGGCATAAAAGCGGGAGCGCCCCGCAGCCGCACCCACTTGCCGGGTCAGGATAACTGGGCTGTAACCAGCAACGCTATGACGGAGATCAATCGGTGAACGCACCAAGCCGCCTCGATACGACGCCGCGCCTGGAGGACTATCCTTTTCGCCTCAGCGACAATGTCCGCTTCGGCGATCTCGACCCCAACCAGCACGTCAACAACGCGGTCTACGCTACCTATTTCGAGACCGGCCGTGTCACGCTGATGAAGCTCCCGGAATACGGCCTGACGCCGCCGGGACTTGCCTGGATCATGGTGCGGCTCGACATCCATTTTCGCGCCGAGTTGCACTGGCCGAACACAATCGAACTCGGCCTCGGCGTCGCGAAGCTGGGACGAACGTCGGTGACGTTCGAGCAGGTGGTATTTTCGGAAGGGAAGTGCATTGCATCGGCGACGTCGGTCGCCGTGATGATCGACGAAGCGTCGCGCCGGCCAAGGCCACTCACCGCGGAAGTGCTCGAGAAGCTCAGCCCCTGGCACAAGCGCGGCATCGAGGTCGCGCCGCCGAGCACATGATGGCTAAGAGAGTTAGGCCTGCCGCTCCGGCGTCGCCACGACGAGGCCATCGAGATCGTCGGAGACCTTGATCTGGCAGGACAGGCGCGAGTTCGGGCGTACGTCGAAGCCGAAGTCGAGCATGTCCTCTTCCATCGGCGTCGGGCTGCCGACCTTCTCGCGCCACGCTTCGTCGACATAGACATGGCAGGTGGCGCAGGCGCACGCGCCGCCGCATTCGGCCTCGATGCCGGGAATGCTGTTGCGGATGGCGGCTTCCATCACAGTCGCGCCGTTCTCGACGTCCACCGTACGGGTTTCGCCCTTGTGATCGACAAAGTGAATTTTGGCCATGTGTGCTCGTACTGCCGCGATCTAGGGAATGAAGGAGGGTCCGGGCTGTCCTATAACGGGTCGATCAGCCCGGCGCCATAGCGTTTTGATAAGTCGTGAATACCGCTTCGCGGGAAGAAAACCCGTCAAAACAAAACACTAGAGGACGGCTCTGGCCCTGTCGGCCTAAGGGTTGAGGATCGCCTCGATGGCGGCGCGAGCTTCGGTCACCGCCTCTTTCAGCGCGGCGAAGGCGTGAGGCCGGCCCTGGCCGGTCTGGATCGCGGTCTCCAGACTGGCTGCGGCATCCGCCACCGCAAAGGCGCCGATCCCGCGCGCCGAGCCCTTGAGCTTGTGGACGAGTACACCGGCCTCGGCCGGCAGCGCTGCCATTGCCGCGATCAGGCGCACGGCCTGCTCGGCAAACATCGCCAGCACTTCCTGTTCCAGCTCGGAATCGCCGAGCGTCATGCGGGAGAGATGATCGAGGTCGAGCGGGCTGTCGATGGGTGCAAGCGGGGGCGAGGGCATCCAGTCCATCCGTTGCAGTTCAGGCGTCATGGCGCAGGCCCCGGCATCGCGCGTTGTCCGCCGGTCCGGCGGTCAAGTTCCCTCCACCCAAGCACGGAAATGGTTAACGAAATGTTCCGGCCGTTTTACGCAAATCTGCCTGTTTATTGACGAAAAGTTGCCGCAATCCGGCGAGTTCCGTGGAGAATTCCATTTATTGCTAAGGCCTTACGGCACGATCCTGTTAACGATGATTAAGAATGTCTTAATCGCGGGCATTTCATTCGCGACGCTCTGCCAATAGGATGTTGGAGAAATTGGCGGACAAGCCGTCCGGGTGGGGATGGCTCGGAGATCCGCGCAAGCGGCATGATCCGGACTGTGGGCTTGCGTAGCGCGCAGAGCTCGCGGGGGGACGCGTACAAGTAACGAGGGCTCGGACTGAACATGGCAAACACTCCGAAAAAGGTCAAAGACCCCACAGAAGATGCGCTTTCTGCAATCCAGGAAGCCCTGAACATCAGCGACACGGCTGCGGACACCAGCCGCAATGCCTCGATGCGCAGCGAAACGCCGCCCCCGGTCGCGCCACCGGCTCCCCCGATGTTCGACGAACCGAGCTTCGACCCGCGTCCTGCCGCGAATGAACGCGCGATGTTCGACCAGGTCGAGGAGCCGCGCTCTTCGCGCCGCGCCGCCAATGACGACCGTGCGACCATCGGCCAGCTCTTGCAGACGCTGCAAACGGGACGCCCGACCCGCAACATCTCTACCGGCGCGACAATCTTCACCGTCATCTGGCTGGCGGCCTGCGCCGCGCTGACGGTCGGCTTCCTGCCTTCGATCCAGGCGGCGATGGGCCAGAGCGGCGGCGTGTTGGCCATTGCCGGCCTCGTCACGATGTTCTTCGCGCCGATCATGCTGTTCTTCTTCCTGGCGAGCCTCGTCTGGCGCGGCCAGCAAATGAGCTCGGTCGCGCAAGCAATGGCCCAGGTTGCGATCCGCTTCTCCGAGCCGGAAGGCTCGGCTTCGGATTCCATGGTGACCGTCGGCCAAGCCATCCGCCGCGAGGTTGCGGCGATGGGCGACGGCATCGAGCGCGCCATCGCGCGCGCCGGCGAACTCGAGACGCTGGTCGCCAACGAGGTCGCGGCGCTCGAACGCGCGTATTCGGACAACGAAGTGCGCATCCGCGCCCTGCTCCAGGACATCGCGCATCAGCGCGACAATCTGGTCGGCCAGGCCGAGCAGGTCCGCAGCGCCATCTCCGGCGTGCAGATCGATTTGCGCCATGACATCGCGCTGATCTCGGACGCGATCGCCTCGCGCGTCGACGAGGTCGCCAAGTCCATCACCGGGGCGCTCGAAGAGCGCGGCGCCCACATTACCGGTGCGCTCAGCAACGCCGGCGACAACATGATCCTCGCGCTCGGCGAGCGCGGCGGCGACCTGCTCGACCGCCTCGAGGAGGCCAGCAACGAGACCACGCGCGCGGTGCTCGACGCCAGCGAGCGGCTGACCACCAGCCTCAATTTCAAGACCGGCCACGTTCACGACGAGTTCGTCGACCTCGCCGACCGCGTCCACGAAATGCTGAACGAGCGCATCGACCGCATCACCGGCGAGTTTGAGCAGCGCTCCGCCGCGATCGTCGACGGCATCTCCGAGCGCACCGAGCAGGTGCACGACAGCCTGAAGAATTCGTCGGACTCGCTGCTGCTCGAACTCGAGCTGCGCTCCAACGACCTCTCCGCCAAGATTGACGACGCCGGCAACCGCCTCGCCGGCCACATCATGACCTCCGGCGACAAGGCGAGCGAAGCGCTCGACGCCACCGTCAACACGCTGGTCGCCAAGGTCGTCAGCCAGACCGAGACCGCGCACGACTCGCTGTCGCTGCAGATGAGCGCCTTCGACGAGCTGGTGAAGAACCAGGGCACCGAGCTGGTCGAGAAATTCGCCCGCGACTCCGGCACACTGGGCGCGCTGATCACCCGCCACATCTCCGAGTTCGACCGCACCGTGAAGACCTTCGGCGGCGAGATCGTCGATCGGATGGGCCAGCGTACGCAGGACATCCATGAGTCGCTGAAGACCTATGTCGACAATTTCGACACCCGCTTCACCTCCAACGGCGGCGCGATCACGGCTGTGCTCGACCAGCGCCTGGTGCAGTTCGAGACCACGGTCGGCGAGCGCGTCAGCAACCTCGACACCTCGCTGAACGGCAAAATCTCCAGCCTCGACTCGACGATCGATGGTCACATCAAGACCTTCGACGAGCAGCTCGTCGGCCGCGTCGCCGCGCTCGAACAGTCGTTCGATACCCGTGCGAAGTCGGTCACCGAGACCATCGACGGACGGCTCAACACGCTCGCCTCGTCGCTGACCGACGGTGCCGCGCAGGCGATCCAGTCGATCGACAACCGCCTCACCCATCTCACGACGTCGCTAACCGATGGCGCATCGCAGGCGATCGAGACGATCGACAACCGCCTCAACCACCTCACGACCTCGCTGACGGATGGCGCATCGCAGACCATCCAGACGATCGACACGCGCCTCACGCATCTGACGACCACGCTCACCGGCGGCGCGTCGCAGGCGCTCGAATCCATCGACACGCGCCTCACCTATCTGACCACCGCGGTGACGAACGGCGCCTCGCAGGCGGTGCAGTCGATCGACACCCGCCTCACCCTCCTGACCTCGACGCTCACGGACGGCACCGCGCAGGCGATCGAGGCGGTCGACCGCCGCATCACCGGCGTCACCGAGATCATCGACGGCCGCAGCATGCACCTGACCGACACGGTCACGGCGCGGTTCCAGGACATCCAGCAGGCCATCGAGACCAAGGTCGGCTCGGTCGCCAGCGACATCGACGTGCGCGTGGCGCAGTTCGAGGACCTGCTCGGCTCGCGCGTCGAGGCCGTCGCCGGCCGCATCGAAAGCAGCGGACGCCAGGCCAGCGAGGACATGATGTCCCGCGCCGAGATGATCTCGACCGCGATCCGCTCGCATGTCGAGGACGCCGAGCGCTCGCTCACCAACCTCGTGGTCAACACCAGCGAGACCATCCAAACCGGTGCGCGCACCGCACAGCAGTCGCTGATGACGGTTTCCTCCGACGTCAACGCCCAGCTCAAGATGACCTCCGCCGAGGTCGAGCGCGCGCTGACCGCGGTCGGCACCGGTGCCGCGAACTCGATCCTGACCAGCGCCCGCGAAGCGCAGTCGACGCTGGTCGCAGCATCCGGCGATGCCTCCAACCAGATCAAGGGGCTCACGGCCGACGTCGAACGCACGCTGTCGTCGGCAGGCTCGGCGACCGCCGCCTCGATCCTGGCCGGTGCCCGCGAGGTGCAGACCACGCTCGTCACGGCGTCCTCAGACGCGGCCAACCACGTCAAGACCCTCACCGCCGACGTGCAGCGCTCGCTGTCGATGGCCGGCTCCGCCACGGCGGAATCGATCACCGCCGGCGCCCGCGACGCGCAGAGCGCGCTGGTCGCGGCTTCGAGCGAGACCGCCAACCAGATCAAGGCGCTGTCCTCGGACGTGCAGCGCTCGCTCTCGATGGCCGGCACCGCGACGGCAGAGACCATCATGACCGGCGCGCGCGAAGCCCAGAGCACGCTCGTCAACGCGTCCTCGGATGCGGCGAGCCAGGTCAAGTCTCTCGCCGCCGAAGTGCATCGGTCGCTCTCGCAGGTCGGCCAGTCGACCGCCGAGACGATCACGACCAGCGCCCGCGATGCCCAGAGCACGCTGCTGGCGGTTTCCGCCGAACAGACCGGCCAGGTTCGTTCGCTGGCGGCCGAGATGCAGCGCGCGCTGGCGACCGCCGGCGGCGCCACCATCGAGGCGCTCACCAGCGGCGTACGCGAAGCCCAGGGCACGCTGATCTCCGCTTCGACGGACGCTGCGAGCCAGATCAAGTCGCTGACCACGGACATCGAGCGCACGCTGACCTCGGTCGGCGCCGACACCGCCTCGACCATCCTCAACAGCGCGCGTGAGGCGCAGACCTCGCTGACCTCGACTTCGGCGGATGCCGCAAGCCAGATCCGCACGATCTCGAGCGAGATCGAGCGTACGCTGAGCACGGCCACCGCGAACGCGACCAACGACATCCAGACCAGCGCGCTCAACGCCCAGAACGCGCTGATCAACGCCTCCAACGAGGCAAGCTCGCGGGTCAAGTCGAGCTCGGCGGACGTCGAGCGTTCGGTGCTCGCCGCCAGCAGCAGCTTCGGCCAGGCCATGACCGGCAAGACCGACGAGATTGTCACCTACGTGCAGCAGCAGTCGGACCGTCTCGCCAACATGATCGACGCCAAGCGCGGCTCGCTCGTGGACGCGATCGGTTCCAAGACCAGCCAGCTCACGCTCGACATCGACCGCGTCACGTCCGACGCGCTGAAGTCGATCGAGACCCGCGGCCACGCGTTCTCGCAGACCATGATGGGCAACGGCTCCGAGGTGGCGCGAACCATCAACTCGGCGAGCGAGATGGCGACGGGTGCCGTCAACAAGTCGCTCAAGGACCTCGAGCAGGCCTCCCGCGCGGCGATCGACCAGTCGCGCCAGGTCTCGATCGCGGCCGTCACCGAGATGCAGGAGACCAGCAAGATCCTGCGCACCGACACGGTCGCCCTGTTCGAGCGCCTGCGCGAAGGCAACATCCTGCTCCAGGAGGTGCTGACCGGTGCGCACGACAACCTCAACTCGCTCGAGCGGGCGCTGGTGACGCGCGTCGCCGACTTCGTCTCGGCGATGAACGACGTCACTTCGCGCAACGGCGCTGCGACGCAGAACCTGGAAGACCAGCTCAACGTCTTCAACAGCAAGACCACGCGGGCGCTCCAGGATCTCGGCGAGCTGTCGACCCAGTTCGACGCGCACGGCAAGGCACTGGTCGAGGCCGCGCAGGTCGTGGAGCAGAGCAACAAGAACACCACCGCTTCGCTCGCCGAACGCAAGCAGGCGCTGGAATCGCTCGTCACTACGATCGACCTGCGCACGGCCGATCTCGACCAGCGCCTGTCGCGCTTCACCGGCCTGCTCGATGAATCGCTGGCAGCCGCCGAAGAGCGTGCCCGCGACATCGCCCGCGTCGTGGCGGAGACCGCCGGCGCCGGTTCCGCCGCGATCACCCGCCAGTTCGAGGCGGTGCGGTCGGCCTCCGAAGAGGAGCACCGGCAGACCGTCGAGGCCATGCACGACATCTACCGCCAGACCACCGACGAGGCGGATGCGATGTTCAAGCAGTCGACCGAGAAGTTCACCAACCTCGTCTCCAGCATGAAGCAGATGGCGTTCGAGATGCACAACGAGCTCGAAGCCACCCGCAACGAGCTGCGCCGCGGCGTGCTCGAGATGCCCCAGGAGGCCGCCGAGAGCACTGCGCAGATGCGCAAGGTGATCGTCGACCAGATCGAGGCGCTCGCCGAGCTCAACCGCATCGTGGCCCAGCACGGCCGTGGCCTCGACGTCTCCACGACGGGCCGCGCCAGCGTGCAGCGTCAGGAAGAGCCGATGCTGGCGGCGGTCGGCGCGCGCAGCACCGAGACGCGCATGCGCGAAAGCGCCAGCGCCTCGACGCTGCCGCCGCCGGACCTCGGCATGCCGG
This sequence comes from Bradyrhizobium sp. RT6a, assembly GCF_040547675.1. Taxonomy (NCBI): domain Bacteria; kingdom Pseudomonadati; phylum Pseudomonadota; class Alphaproteobacteria; order Hyphomicrobiales; family Nitrobacteraceae; genus Bradyrhizobium; species Bradyrhizobium sp. RT6a. Next base: position 310,062 of record NZ_JBEPQC010000002.1, on the reverse strand, counting down.
CCTCCTCGCGCCGCACCGAAGCGCCGCCGGTCGCACCGGCCGGAAACGACCAGGGCCGCGACGGCTGGCTGTCCGACCTGCTGAGCCGCACGGACGCCAACCAGGGTGCACCCACCGGACGTGAGGCCCCGCGCGCCCGCCAGGCTGCACCGGCTCCGCAGCCGCAGGCTCCGCAAGGTGGCGGCAATCCGCTGGAATCGTTGTCGCTCGACATCGGCCGGCTGATGGACCGCAACCTCGCGTCCGAGATGTGGGACCGCTACCAGCGCGGCGAGAACAAGGCCTTCACCAAGCGCCTCTACACGCCCGCCGGCCAGAAGGCCTTTGACGAGGTCGCCCGCAAGTATCGCTCCGACCGCAACTTCAAGGGCACGGTCGACCGCTATGTCGCCGAGTTCGAACGTCTGCTCGACGAAGTCGCCCGCGACGGCCGCGGCCCGCAGGAGCTGCGCAACCACCTGACCTCGGAAACGGGCCTAGTGTACACACTGCTCGCGCACGCAGCGGGCCGGCTGGGGTGAGCGGTTCGCGGCGATAGCGAATGAAAAACGGAGCCCTCGCGGGCTCCGTTTTGTTTTGGGGCACATCGCTGCGCCTCCACAAACTCGTCATTGCGAGGAGCTCTTGCGACGAAGCAATCCAGACTGCTTCTGCGGAGGCAGTCTGGATTGCTTCGCTTCGCTCGCAATGACGAGGTGAGAGACGAGTGCAACGCGGCTACTGCCGCCGGCGCTCCGGCGCGGCCGGCTTCGGCGGCTCTGGCGGCGGAGGCGGAGCGGCCGGCGGTGCGCTGTTGCTGGCGCCGAACAGGACGCGGGTCGGGTTACGGTCGAAATTGTTGACGGCGCGACTGATGTCGCCGAGCGTGCGGCGGCCGTCGGTCATCAATGCGCCGGAGCGCTTGTCGAAATCGTCGGCCAGTTCCCGGATCGACTTCACCGCCTGGAACAGCTCGCCGCCATCCTTGCCGCCGGCGAGCGTGTTGAGGCCGAGCATGAGGCTATCGGCCTTGAGCATCACGCCGTCGACCTTGGCCATCACGCCGTCGATCTTCTCGGAGTTGCGGGCGAGCGAGTTGGTGAAGGTCTCGAGATTCTTCAGCGAGTTCTTCACCGACTCCTGATTGTCGGCGACGATCTTGTTGATGTTCTGGAGCGTGCCGCGGATCGCCTCGGTGACGTCCTGGAGCTTGTTGGGATCGGCCGTCAGCGTGGGGATGCCGTCCTCGTCGAGCGGCGGCGACGGCGCGGCCTCCTCGCCGCCCTTGAGCGAGATCGCGGCAACGCCGGTCAGGCCCTGAAATTCGAGGCCGACCAGGGTGTCCTTGCGGATCGGGGCGTTGTTCTCGACCATGGCGAGTGCGACAACCCGCCGCGGGTTGTCGAGCTTCACCGAGACCACCTCGCCCACCCGGATACCGTTGAAATTGACGCTGCCGCCGTTGCGCAGGCCCGCGGCCGGGCCCTCGAACACGACGCGCAGGGGGCTGCGCTGCTTGGTGGTGTGCAGCGACTGAAACCACAGCACGAAGCCGATCGCGGCGGCGATCACTGCCAGCGTGAACGACCCGATCAGCACGTAATTTGCGCGCGTTTCCATCAGCTACTCCGGCACCTCAGCCCATCACCGCGCGAGCGCGCTTGCCATGGAAATATTGCCTCAGCCAGGGATGCTGCGAGGCCTGCATGTCGGCGATCGACCCTGCCGCAATGATCTTACCGTTGCCTAAAACGGCGATGCGGTCACATGCTGTGTAAAGGCTATCGAGATCGTGCGTTACCATGAAAACGGTCAGCCCCAAAGTACGCTGCAACGTCCTGACCAACTCGTCGAAGTCGCCGGCGCCGATCGGATCGAGGCCCGAGGTCGGCTCGTCCAGGAACACGAGATCCGGGTCGAGCGACAGCGCGCGTGCCAGCGCCACGCGCTTGATCATGCCACCCGACAGTTCCGACGGAAAGCGATCGGCGACTTCGGGCTTGAGACCCACCATGGTGAGCTTGGCGATGGTGATCTCGTCCATCAGACGCTGCGACACCCGCAGATATTCGCGCATCGGAAACTGGATGTTCTGCCGCACCGTGAGCGAAGAGAACAGCGCGCCTTGCTGAAACAGCACGCCCCAGCGCCGCTCCACGTTGCGACGCTGCGACGTATTGGAGGCATCCAGGTCGACGCCGAACACCTCGATGCTCCCCGCGACCTTCGGCACGAGCCCGATGATCGTGCGTGTCAGCACGGACTTGCCCGCACCGGAAGGACCGACGAAGCCAAGAATCTCGCCGCGCTTGACGTCGAGGTCGAGCCCGTCGAGCACGCGCGTCGCGCCGAACTGCACGGTGATGTCGCGGACGCGGATGATGGGGTTCTGAATTTCGGGAGCCATCGTCACATCCCGATCGCGGCGAAGAAGATGGCGAAGACGCCGTCCATGACGATGACGAAAAAGATGCCTTTCACGACAGACGACGTCGTGTGCTGCCCGAGCGATTCGGCGCTGCCCTGCACCGCGAGCCCCTCGACGCAGGCGACGATGCCGATCACCGCGGCCATGACAGGTGCCTTGACGATGCCGACGATGAAATGGTCGATCGAGATGGCATCGCGCAGCCGCAGCAGGAAAGCCTCCGGCTGCACGCCCCCATAGAGCCAGGCGACGAGGCCGCCGCCATAGAGCGCGGCCATCGCACCGAGGAAGGCCAGGATCGGCAGCGCGAGAACGAGCGCGAGCATGCGCGGCAGCACCAGCACCTCGATCGGGTCGAAACCCATGGTGCGCAGCGCGTCGATCTCCTCGCGCATCTTCATCGAGCCGAGTTCGGCGGTGTAGGCGCTGCCCGAGCGGCCCGCGACCATGATCGCGACCAGCAGCACGCCGATCTCGCGCAGCACCAGCACACCGAGCATGTCGACGACGAACAGGTCGGCGCCGAACCTGCGGAAGTGGAAGATGCCCTGCTGGGCGATGATGCAGCCGATCAGGAACGTGATCAGCACGACGATCGGCACCGCGCGCCAGCAGACCTGCTCGAGATGATGCACGGTCGAGGTCAGGCGGAACGAGCGCGGATGAATCAGGGTGCGCGCGACCGCCGCGAGCACCGCGCCGAGCATGTCGATCAGGCCTGCCACGGTGCCGGCAACGCCGGCCACGGCCCGGCCGATCTGCTCCAGCATGCCGGTGATGGTGATCGTGCTGCTGTCGATGACGGGCGTTGCCCTGACCCGCCGCACCTCGTCCACGAGGCTCGAATAATTGGCGGAGAGGCCGGCGATCTGCGCCTCGACGGCGCCCTGCGTCAGGCTGCGGCGTAGCCGCTCGATCAGCCAGGCGCCGAAAGTGTCGAGCTTGGAGACCTCGGAAACGTCGATGAAGATGCTTTGAGAGCCGCCGGCGAGCTTCTCGGCGTCAGCCACCATCCGCTCCAGGACCGGCGCGAAGCTCGCGGTCCAGGTTCCGGTGGCGCAGAGTGCCAGCGCATTGCCTTTTGCAATCCGTTCCAGCTTCGGATCGCCGTTCAAGATGTCCGCTCCCGTGCCGAGGCGCGAGAAACGGATGAAATCAGATGGTTGCGCACGCGCCCTTACCCAGAGAAGGTATCCCCAACTGGTTAACCTTAGTTGCCACAGGTAACCAGCAGGTTCAGATTTCGCCAGAGTTCAAAATGACTTCCAGCAAAGTTCCGGCCCTCTCCGCGCGAATCGAGCGCTTTCCCATCGCGGGCAGTTTTACCATCAGCCGGGGCGCCAAGACCGAGGCCGTGACCGTCGTGGCCGAGGTCAACCGGGACGGCCTGACCGGCCGCGGCGAATGCGTGCCCTATCCCCGCTATGGCGAGACACCCGAGGCGACCCTTGCCGCCATCCAGGCCATGAAGGAGGCCGTGGCCCGCGGCCTCACCCGCCAGGCCCTGCAAGCCGCCATGCCGCCCGGAGCGGCCCGCAACGCGCTGGATTGCGCCCTGATTGATCTGGAAGCCAGGGCCGCCGGCCTGCGGGCCTGGAGCCTGCTCGACCGCCCGTCGCCGGGCGAGCGCACCACGGCCTACACGATCTCGCTGGGCACGCCCGAGGCCATGGCTGCCGCGACCGCCAAAGCGGCGCACCGGCCCCTGCTCAAGATCAAGCTCGGCGGCGACGGCGACGGGGAGCGGATCGCCGCCGTGCGCGAGGCGGCGCCCGAATCCGAGCTGATCGTGGATGCCAACGAGGCCTGGACCGAGGCCAATCTGGAGCACAATCTTGCGGTCTGCGAGGGCGTCGGCGTCACCCTGGTCGAGCAACCGCTGCCCGCGGGCAAAGACGACGCACTGGCGCGGATCAAGCGGCCGCTCGTGGTCTGCGCCGACGAGAGCGTGCACGACCGCCACTCGCTCGCACCCCTGCGCGAGCGCTACGACGCCGTGAACATCACTCGACAAGACCGGCGGCCTCACCGAGGCGCTGGCAATGGCCGATGCCGCTCAGGCGCTCGGCTTCGAGATCATGATCGGCTGCATGGTCGCAACCTCGCTATCGATGGCGCCGGCGATGCTGGTGACGCCGCAGGCGCGCTTCGTCGATCTCGACGGCCCGCTGCTGCTGGCGCGCGACCGCGATCATGGCCTTCGTTACGACGACAGCCTGATCTATCCGCCGGACTCGTCGCTGTGGGGATGAGCTTTCAGCTGGTGCCGCGCCGACCAGATCAGAAGTGCGCCGGCAGCGGCCATCGCTGCCATGACGTAATACAGGCCATCGCCGATGCGGGCGTAGATCGCGCCTGACGCGATCGAGGTGGTCGCACCCAACAGCCCGTTGCACGCGGCGTAGTAGCCCTGCCCCCGCGCGATCTGATGCGACGGCACCCGCTGCACCAGAAGACTCATGGTGCCGAGAATGGTCATTCCGAAGGTCAGGCCGTGGCCAAGCTGCACGACCGCGAGCAGCGCGAGTGGCGGATCGTATGCGGTGACGACCCAGCGCACGACCGCGCTCGCGCCCCCGATCGCCATCAGCGAGGACGGATGCAGCGAGAAGCGCGGCGACAGCGCGAAGACGGCGATCTCGGCGATCACCCCTAATGTCCAGAGGCCCGCGATCGTCAGCCCGCCGAGGCCGTGGGCCTGCCAGTTGATGGCCGAGAACGTATAATACGCGACGTGACTGCCCTGGATCAGCGCGGCAGAGACGATGATGGCCCAGAAGCCGGCATCGCGCAGCAGCGCCTTGCTGTCGTGCACCGCCGTCGTCCTTCGCCTGACATCGTCGAGCGGCTGCAGCAGCATGCCGGCGGCGACCGCAATCACGGCCCAGGCGACGATGACCCAGATCAGATCGCGCGGCGCGATGTGGTCTACGAGATAGCCGCAGGCGAGCGAGCCGGCCGCGAAGGCTGCCGAGCCCCACAGCCGCACCGGCCCGTAGTCGAGCCCGTAGCGGGCGACGCCACGCAGCGCATAGGCGTCGGTCAGCGGCATGGTCGGCGTCCACATCATGCAGGTCAGCGCATAGATCAGGAACAGCGCCAGCGGCTGCTGCTGCAAGCCGACCGCCGTGAACCCGATCGCCGTCGCCAGCACGGACACCATCATGCCGGCGCGAATGGCATGTCGCTTTTCGGCAAAGGCGGTGATCTGCGGCAGCGTGGTGAAGCGCGTGATCGCGGGCAGCGCGTTGATGAGGCCGATCCAGGCAGCGTCGATGCCGATCGCCTTCAGCCAGACCGGAAAGAACGGCAGATGCGTTCCCGATACCGCGAACACGGCCGAGTAGAACAGCGCGAGGCTGACGGCGAATCGCCGCTTCTGAGATGCTGCGATGGGGATTTGTGATTCGGGTGCCATCAAACCAATTGCGATTCGGTCGATATCGTGGTGATCGTTACTGTAACGCGCGGTGATTTGCGCGACGAGATTGACATGGCCAACGAAGCATTCGCCCTCTCGCCTATGTCTGCCCGCGCGGCCGAGCCGAACGAGCAGGATTACGACGCGATCCGCGAAGCCTTCATGGAGACCGCGCGCGGCCGCTGGTTCCTCGGCGAATACGCCAAGCGCAACCGCAATGCCGACACCCGCATGGTGCTCGACGCGGTCGCGAAAATCGAAGAAACCCTTGCGGCACAGCGCCAACCCGTGGTCGAGGACCGCCTGCCCGAGGCGCTGGTCGCGATCCGGCACGCGATCCGCGAGGCCGAGACGATCGCGATCGCGGCGTTCGATCCCGGGGCGATCGAGGCGAGCCTCGCGCCGATCCCGCGCGGCCTGCGCATCATCAAGGAGATCTCCTGGCGCTGGCGCGAGATCGGCGCCGACGGGCGAATCTGCGATCTGATTGATTCGCAGCTCGCCTCCATCGAGGCAGCCTGCGCGCAGGTTTCGACCATCGACCCCCGCGCAGACCTCAAGGCCGCGTTCGATCTGCTCAAGGACCGGATCGACCAGACCGACGCTGACGCAACGCCGCGGGCCGCGCGCCCCTCGCCGGCTCCGGTGCAGGACGCACCGTCGCCCGTTGCGGAAGCTCCGCTTGCGGAGGCCGCACCTGCGGCAATGGCCGGCGAAGCCGCCGTGGCTTTTACGGAGCCGCAGGACATCGCAGAGGCGATCGATCCCGAAGCCGCCGTGGAGACGGCCGGCGTCGCTGAAGTCTTCTCCGTTGCGGAACAGGCGATGGACGCCACGCTGGAGCCGGAGACCGTCGCCGAGAGCCGGATCGCGCCCGAAGACGCCGCTCTTGAAGAGCCCGCCGCCTTCGCCGAGGTGACGGACGAATTTTCGCTCGATGCCGCTGCCGAAGCCGAGGACGAAGCCATCCTCGACGCGATCGCGCTGGAGATGGCCGCGCCCGACCCGGAATTCGACGAGATCATCGAGCCGGTCGAGATGGAAGCATCGGTTCCCGAGCCGGTGGTTGCGGAGGCCGCAGCGCCCATCGCAGCCGAGATAGCGGAGCCGATCGCACCAGAGCCGCTCGCACCAGAGCCAGTCGCCGCCGCAGCGGTCGTGGAGGAGCCCGTAGAGGAAGCGCCGATCGCGATGGAATCGCTTGCGCGCCTCACCAACGCCATTGCGGAAGCCGCCGCCGAAGTGATGGAGCAGCCGTCGCCTGTCATGGCCGCCACGGCGACATTCGGCGCGGCGCAGGCCACGACGCTGCCGATGCCCTCGCCGGTCCCGGAAGCCTCACTCGGCGCCACCATCCTCGCCAGCGGCATCCTGCAAAAGCCCCGCGCCGCCGCCAACGATCCCATGGCACCAATCCGCCGCATGACCCAGGCCGAGAAGATCGCGTTCTTCTCGTAAGGGGAGCGCCTACTCGGCCGTGTCCCGGACAGGCGAAGCGCAGATCCGGGACCCAGGAGCCACAGCGTCCGCCCCAACATGGGCCCCGGCTCTGCAGCGCACCGTCGAAGAGACGCTGCGCTGCGTCCGGGGCACGAGAGCGGCGTGGGAAAGCACCCTCTCCTCAACGTCATTGCGAGCGTAGCGAAGCAATCCAGAGTCTTTCCGCAGCGGCAGTCTGGATTGCTTCGCTGCGCTCGCAATGACGGATAGGCCGCCGCGCGCTCAGCCCATCAACCGCAATTCCAAACCGCGCCGATCGGCGTCCGCGTCCAGCACGGCCCAAAACTGCCGCCATTGTAGCGGCCGCCGCCGAAGCCGGGCCGGCCGAAATAGCGCCACTCACCGTCCCAGCCGTAATATTGCGGGACTGGATCGATGTACCAATGGCGGCGGTCGCTAGGCGACATCCGCCGCATCGCTTCCTTCTGCTTGTAGAGCGGAATGCTGTTGCTCAGCGGCTGGCGATAGCCCGGCAGAAAGCCGTAGCCATGCCAGGCTTGCTTGGGACGCTTTTGGATTGAAGCAGCCGGCGCGACAGCCGGCAGCAGCGATAGGACGATAGCGACAGATAGACACATAAGGCGCGACATGGTCCGACCATAAACAGTCGGATGCCGGCAGGCCATTCAAATTCGGGTGGGCGATGTAACAAAGCCATCGCGAAACCGAAGATATCGGGAACGGAAATCCATCACCGAGGGGCAAGGAAACATGATTGGCGAAGTGATTGTCATTGGCGATCTGCAATTGCGTGACGGCGCCTCTGTCGACGAACACGACCGACTCGGCGCGCGCATGTACGACATCGTCAGCCGTCTTCCCGGCTTTGTGTCGATCAAGTCGTTCAAGGCCGACGACGGCGAGGAGCTCACCGTGTTCCGTTTTGCCTCGGAGGAAGCGCTCGAAGCCTGGCGGACCCACCCCGAACATGTCGAGACGATGAAGCGGGGACATGCCGAGTTCTACGCCAGTGGCTTCCTGCAGATCTGCAAGGTGATCCGTGAGGTCGGACCATTCGAGCACGTGTGACGCGGCCCCGCATCGTTCGATCGTGCGCTGCTAGCCGATCACGCCCTTCCTGATCAGGAAGCATCCGTAACTGCTGCTGTCGCCGACCTGCACGACGCCAAAGCTCGCCGCCGCCGCGCGATAAAAATCAGGCCGGGAGAGTTTTCCGGGCGTGACAGGCCGGCCGGCGGCGCGTTCGATCTCGGCGAGCACCGCGCGCTGCACGTCGGGGACGCGGTCGGGATCGTCGACGGGCATCATCACGCGCACCGGATCGGGATCGAAATCGTCGAGCGGATAGACCGACATGATAGCGCGGATCGCAGTCTCCATGCTCATGCCCGGCAACTGGATCAGGCGCCGCGAATTCGTGCTCTGCGCGATACGTGCCGCGGGGTGATTGGCATCGACGAAAACGAGGTCGTCGCCATGCCCCATGGAAGCCAGCAGCCAGAGCAGGTCGGGCGTGAGGATCGGATAGATCGATTTCAGCATGTGACGGACTGTCCTCCCATCGTGCACCCACCTTGGCAGGTTCCAAGCGTGATTCAGATCACGCAGCCTACCATGGTGATAGGGATCACGGACCTCAAACTCGAACGCGGCCAAGCTCCCCGGCAACCAATCTCGTATCGAGATCAGTGCCAAAGGAGCACGCCATGTTCCGCCTAAAACCTTTCCTGATGACGGCCAGCCTGCTGGGAAGCCTGTTCGGCTTTGCCTGCGGCCCTGTTTCCGCGCAAGTCGCCCCGGTCGAGCCGGCCCCCACCGTGCTGCAAGGTCCGGAACAGCGGGTGGCGCTGGTGATCGGCAATTCGAACTATCAGAACGCGCCGCAGCTCGCCAATCCCGACAATGACGCGGAGTCGATGGCGAAGTTCCTGAATTCGGCCGGGTTCGAAGTGGTCGCCGCGACCGACCTGACCCAGAACGACATGCTCAAGGTGGTGCAGGACTTCTCCGCCAAAGTGTCGGCGCGCGGTCCGAATACGGTGGCGATGGTCTACTACGCCGGTCACGGCGTGCAGCTCGCCGGCGAGAACTACCTCGTTCCCGTCGACGCCAAGGTCTCGAGCCAGACCGAGCTCGTCAACAACTCCGTCCGCCTGGTCGACGTGATGTCGACGCTGGAGACGATCCCGAGCCGCATGCGCATCGTCATCCTCGACGCCTGCCGCAACAACCCGTTCCCGAACGTCAACGACGCCGGCCGGGGCTTGGCCATCGTCGATGCGCCGAACGGTTCGATCGTCGGTTACTCGACCGCACCGGGCGCGGAAGCACAGGACGGCACCGGCGGCCACAGCCCCTACACGCAAGCCTTCCTGAACGTCGCGCGCGAGCCCAACGTGCCGATCGAGCAGCTGTTCAAGCGCGTGCGCCTCGAAGTGAACCAGACCACCAGCGGCGCGCAGATCCCGTGGGAGAGCTCGTCGCTGACGTCCGACTTCACTTTCTTCGGCGACACCGCTGTTGCCGCCAACCGCGCGCCGGTGAATGCGCCCATCGTGCAGATGGCCTCCAACCTGCCGAGCCGCTCGACCCGCCAAGCCTATGACTACGTGGTGTCCGAAGCACGGCCGGAGTACTATCAGGAGTTCATCACGATGTATCCGCACGACCCGCTGTGCGATCACGTCCGCTGGCTGCTCAACAACCTGCTGCTCACGCAGGCCTGGCACAAGACGGTGCTCGCGAACTCGCCGGTCGCCTACAAGAACTTCTACGACAGCTACGGCAACACGCCCTATGCGCAGGTCGCGCTCAAGCTCCAGATGCAGCCGAAGCAGATCCCCCTGATGCAGGCTACCAAGTTCCTGGCGCCGCAGAATATCGCCCCGACCTTCAAGATCGGCAATCTCGGCCAGCCCAAATACATGCCGCTGCAGCAGGGTAATGGCGGCGCGCAAGTGAACGGCAATTTGCCGATCGTGCAGAAGTCGGGCGACAACAACGGCATCGGCAAGCTCGGCAATGGCGGCCAGATCATCAACCTGCCGGCGGGCAACAACCAGCCCAACCAGCAGAACGGCACGCCGTCGCAGACCCCGGGCAAGATCGTGACCCTGCCCGCGCCGACCAACACCACGACCACCAAGGGCGGCATCGGCAAGATCGTGACGCTGCCTGCGACCAATAAGACGCAGAACGGCGGCAACAATGGCGGCACTGCCAATGGCACAACCAATGGCAATCCTGGCAAGATCGTGAGCATGCCGGTGAATGTCGGCAAGGGCGGCACGACCATCGATGCAAAGCCCGTCAACGTTCAGACGCAGAACAACCCGATCCGCATCAACAACGGCGCGAAGATCAACAAAAACCCGGTGAACAAGGTGCAGGTGCAGAACAACAACCGCCCGCAGTTCAACACGACCAACCGCATCGTCAACAACGGCAGCAACAACTTCCGTCAGTCGATGAACCAGAGCCAGGGTGGTAACAGCGGGAACAACCACCGCGGCTTCATGCACTGATTGCGGTCGGCCACACACAACAAAGGGCAGAGCGGTGACGCTCTGCCCCTCTTCACGTCAGAAGATTAGAATATCAGGCCACCAGCTCCGCAAACAGATCGGCGTCGACATTGCCGCCGGAGAGCACGATGACGACGTTCTTGCCGGCAACATCAAGGCGCCCCGCAAGCAGCGCGGCAAGACCCACGGCGCCACCCGGCTCCACCACGAGCTTCAGCTCGCGATAGGCGAACGCGACGGCCGCGCCGACTTCCTTGTCCGAGGCGGTGACGCCGCGCGCGAGCAGCTTGCTGTTGATCGCGAACGTCATCTCGCCGGGGATCAGAGCCATCAGCGCATCGCAGATGGTGCGGCCTGCCGGCCCGTGCGGCTCGCGATGGCCTGCCGTCAGCGACAGGCCGTGATCGTCGAACGCCTCAGGCTCGGCGACGACAATTTGGGCCAGCGGATAGCGTGCCTTCACGGCCGTCGCGACGCCCGCGATCAGGCCGCCGCCGGAGGCCGGCGCCACCACGATGTCGGGGGCGAGACCGAGTGCCGCCATGTCCTCGGCGATCTCGCGGCCGGCGGTGCCTTGGCCGGCGATCACGAACGGATCGTCATAGGGCCTGACCAGCGTTGCGCCGCGCTTCTCGGCGATGCCGCGCGAGATCGCCTCGCGGTCGTCGCGGTCGCGGTCGTACAGCACGACTTCTGCACCGTAGGATTTGGTACGCTCGCGCTTCGACAACGGCGCATCCGCCGGCATCACGATGGTCGCCTGCATGTCCAGGATCTTTGCCGCCGCAGCCACGCCCTGGGCATGGTTGCCGGAGGAGAACGCGACCACGCCGCCGGCGCGCTTGTCCTGCGGGATCGAGGCGACCTTGTTGAAAGCACCGCGGAACTTGAACGAACCGGTGCGCTGGAGCATCTCCGGCTTGAGATAGACCTTTGCGCCGACACGCTCGTTGAGCACGGGAAAGGACAACAGCGGGGTGCGGACGGCAAAGGGCGCGATCACGCGCGCTGCGGCATCGATATCGGCAGGGCCGATCGGAAGGAGCTGTTCTGTCATGCCTGATGTTATCGCGGCGGATGAGGCGCGGGCAAGGCATCTCCGCGCGAGGATTTTGGGCTCTCAGGCGACGAATCGCGCCGGCTCCGCCCCGTTCCGGCCGGGCAGCACCGCACCGACCGCCAAAATGCTGTCGATAAATGCCCGGGCCGAGGCCTCCCAGGTGTAATTGGCGGCGAACTCGACGCAGTCCTGCCGGGAGATGTCCAGCGCAGCGAAGCAGGCGCTGCGCAGATCGTGATCGAGCGCGCCGACCGGCGCATCGCCGATCACGTCGCGGGGCCCCTTCACCGGAAACGCCGCGACCGGCAGGCCGCTCGCCAGCGCTTCGAGCAGGACGAGGCCGAACGTATCGGTCTTGCTCGGAAACACAAAGACGTCGGCGGCAGCGTAAATGTCCGCCAGTTCCTCGCCGTGTTTTTCGCCGAGGAAAATCGCATCCGGATAGGCCTCCTCCAGCGCGACACGGGCCGGACCGTCGCCGACGATCACCTTGGTGCCGGGCAGGTCGAGGTCGAGGAACGCCTCGAGATTCTTCTCCACCGCGACCCGTCCGACCGAGAGGAACACCGGCGCCGGCAAGCAGAGATCGATCGCGCGGGGATGGAACAAATCGGTGTCGACGCCGCGCGGCCACAGCACGACATTGTCGAAGCCGCGCTCGGTCAGCTCGCTGGCGAGCGCCGACGTTGCCGCCATCACGGCGCGGCTGGGGCTGTGGAATCGGCGCAGCGCCCGCCAGATCAGCGAGCCCGGCACCGGCACGCGGGCGCGGACATATTCGGGAAAGCGGGTGTGGAAGCTGGTCGTGAAGGGCAGCTTGCGCTGGCGGCAATAGCGGCGGACCATCAAGCCGATCGGACCCTCCGTCGCGATGTGGATGCTGTCCGGGCGCGCCTCTTCGATCAGCTTCGCGATTCTACCCGGCCGCGGCATGGCCAGCCGCACGTCACGATAGCTCGGCATCGCAAAGGTGCGGAACGATTGCGGCGTCAGGAACGCGAATTCGACGTCGAGGCTTTTGGCTGCGTCGGCAAGCTTGGTCAGCGTCCGAACCACACCGTTGACTTGCGGGTGCCAGGCGTCGGTCGCGACCAGGATGCGCATCAGGCGGCCTTTGTCATGCAGCTCTGGCTGCGACCTGCGGGACCTGTGCCGGCTTCTCGGCCTGGTCCGCCCAGGTGATGATCTCGAAACGGCCGTCATCGTGCTCGACCAGCGCCGTGCAGCTCTCGACCCAGTCGCCGCAATTCATGTAGCGGATGTCGCCCTCGTCGCGGATCACCGCGTAATGGATGTGGCCGCAGATCACGCCGTCGGCGTCGTGGCGCCGCGCTTCGGCGGCGAGCGCCTGCTCGAACGCGCCGATATAGTTGACCGCGTTCTTGACCTTCTGCTTGGCCCATTGCGACAGCGACCAATAGGGCACCTTGAACATACGCCGGAAGAAGTTGACGAAGCGATTGAGCTGGATCGCGAAGTCGTAGGCCTTGTCGCCGAGATGGGCGAGCCAGCGTGCGTTCTGCACCACGAGGTCGAAGATGTCGCCGTGGATGACGAGATAGCGCTTGCCGTCCGCGCCGGTGTGGACGGTGTTCTCCACCACGTCGATGCCGCCGAAATGCGTGCCGTAATAGTTGCGCAGGAACTCGTCGTGATTTCCGGGGATGTAGATGACCTTGGCGCCCTTGCGCGCCTTGCGCAAAAGCTTCTGGACGAGGTCGTTATGTGATTGCGGCCAGTGCCAGCTCGATTTCAGCGCCCAGCCGTCGACGATGTCGCCGACGAGATAGATCGTGTCCGCATCATGGAAACGGAGGAAATCGAGCAGAAGGTCGGCTTGAGAACCGCGGGCTCCGAGATGAACGTCGGAGATGAACAACGTGCGAAAGCGCCGCTCCGGGCTCTCGTCACTCACATCGTAACTTCCCATGCGCCAGCCTGTAACAATGTCCCGTGACAGGGGGATGACCAATTGAACCTCTGAGGCACCTTCGGATACGAATCGCGCTTGCCTCGCCCACCCCGCGAATATCAGTCGCATGCGACAATCAGGCGACATGGCGTCGCAGCGCCCTCCGCAAGAACTCGGAACCGCGGCGCGCTCGCGAGAGGCGTCAGTAGAACTTGTGGAAATGATGGATCGGGCCGTGGCCGTGGCCGACGCTAAAGCGATCGGCGGCCGCGATCGCCGCGCTGATCCAGGTCTTGGCGTTGCGCACGGCGCGCTCGAGATCCTCGCCTCTGGCGAGCCCCGCGGCAACCGCCGAGGACAGCGAGCAGCCGGTGCCATGGGTGTTGCGAGTGGCGACGCGCGGCGCGGCGAGCGCGATCGTGGTGCTGGCATCGACGAGATAGTCGATGCTCTCGGCGCCCTCGCCGTGCCCGCCCTTGATCAGGACCGCACGGCAGCCGAGCGCCAGCAGCCGGCGCCCCTGGCTCTCGATTTCGGCTTCATTGGCCGCGACCGGCTCGTTGAGCAGAGCCGCGGCCTCGGGCAGATTGGGTGTGATCACCGAAGCCAGCGGCATCAGTTTGATGCGCAGGGCGTCGACGGCTTCGGACGCGAGCAGGCGATCGCCCGATGTCGCCACCATCACGGGATCGAGCACGATATGCCGGGGCGCCCAGCGCGACAGCGCGGCCGCGATCGCATCGATGCTGGCGGCTTGCGCCACCATCCCGATCTTGACCGCGCCGACCTCGAGATCGGAAAACACCGCGTCGATCTGCGCGGTGACGAATTCGGCGGGCACCGCGTGAATGCCGGTGACGCCACGCGTGTTCTGCGCCGTCAGCGCCGTGATGGCGGAAGCACCAAAAACGCCGAGCGCGGCGAAGGTCTTCAGGTCAGCCTGGATGCCGGCGCCGCCGCTCGAATCGGAGCCGGCAATGGTCAGCGCGACGGGCGTGGTCATAGGGCGATCTTCAGCGTTTTCGAAGCCATGGCCCGTCCTAGCGCGCCTCCGCCAGCCCAGCAAGTTCGCTTGCTAAATCCGGCCGGGTTTGGCCTATTAGCCGCCAGATATGCTTTCGGAGTGACCGCGATGGTTCCCTTTTTCGTCCAGATCAAATGCAAGCTCGGCCAATCCTATGTGGTCGCCAATGCGCTTGCCGAAGCCGAGATCGCCTCCGAGATCTATTCCACGGCCGGTCAATACGACCTGCTGGTGAAGTTCTACGTCGACAACGACACCGATATCGGCCACTTCGTCAACGAGAAGGTGCAGGTGCTGCCCGGCATCCAGGACACCCTCACCATCATCACCTTCAAGGCGTTTGGCGCGAGTTGACCGTCCGGAAAAGGGCGGCCCTGATCAGGCGCCGCCCTCCTTGCGCTTGGGACGCGGCGGACCGTCCACCGGCGGCAGTGATTTGAGATAGTCCGCCATCGCCGCGAGATCGTCGTCCGGCAATTGCGAGGTGTTCTTGATCACCCGCGTCATCGCGCCGCCGACGCTGTCGCCGTCGGGCAATTCGCCGGTCTTCAGGAAATAGGCAAAATCCTTCGCGCTCCACTCGCCAAGGCCCTTCTGGGTGATGTTGGGCACCCACCCCTCGCCTTCCGGATTGGGCCCGCCGGCGAAGCGTTGTCCGGCGATGATGCCGCCAAGCGCATTGCGCGGACTGTGGCATTCTGCGCAATGGCCAAAACTGTTGACGAGATAGGCGCCACGATTCCACTGCGGCGACTTCGCGCTGTCGGCGACGAAGGGCTTGCCGTCCATGAACAGAAATTTCCAGATGCCGACGTTCCGCCGGATGTTGAACGGAAAGCCCACGTCGTGGTCGCGCACCTTGCCGGCAACGGCCGGCAGCGTTTTCAGATACGCAAAGAGATCGAGCACGTCCTCGCGCCTGGCATGCTGATAGGACGTATAGGGAAAGGCCGGAAAATAATGCCGTCCGTCGGGCGAGACCCCCTGCATCACCGCGTTGACGAATTCGGCCTCGCTCCATTTGCCGATGCCGTCGGTCGGATCGGACGAGATGTTCGGCGCGTAGAACGTTCCGAACGGCGACTTGATCGCGACGCCGCCGCCGAGCCTGAGACGATCGGGCTGGTCGGGAACGGCATGGCATGAGGCGCAGCCGCCGGCGTTGAACATCACCTGGCCATTGGCAAGGTCAGGGGCGCGGGCAGGCGCGGTGCTGGCGGCCGCCACCACGGGCGCGCTGAGCCACCAATAGACGCCGGCTGCGGCGAGTGCGGCGAGCAGCACCACGGGGATTGTTCGTCGCAACATGCGGTCCTTTCGTCGCGACGAAGCTTATGACCGATGTCCTCGCGGCTCCAGCCACGAAGAATTTAGCCCACCGCGGCCTGAAACGGGAATAAACTGAAATGCCGGCTGTTGGAAGTTTGGCAGCCCAAACGGGTTCAGCAGGGAGAAAAATCATGAACAAGATCGTCATCGCCATGTCAGTGCTTGGCGCCGTTGCTTTTGCCGGTTCGGCCAGCGCCGAAAAGCTGAAAGCAACGCTCGATGCCAAGTCCGAAGTCCCGGCAACGACCAGCAGCGGCACCGGAACGGCTGATCTGGATTACGACGCCGCCAGCAAGAAGCTGTCTTGGAAAGTCACCTATTCCGGCCTGTCCGGCCCTGCCACCGCCGCGCATTTCCACGGACCTGCCGAGCCCGGCAAGAACGCCGGCGTTGCGATCCCGATTCCCGGCGCCGCCACCAGCCCGGCCGAGGGCTCGGCGACACTGACCGACGCGCAGGCGGCCGATCTGCTCGGCGGCAAGCTCTACGTCAACATCCACACCGCGGCCAATCCGGGCGGCGAGATCCGCGGCCAGGTGATGAAGTAACCTTCGCACAGATCAGCAAAAAGGGCGGCTGCCATCGCAGCCGCCCTTTTCGTTCCGCGTACGCTGGCGCAGGCGTCACACCTCAGGTTCGGCTGCGTTCAGCGCCTGCGCGAGGTCGGCGATCAAATCCGACGGGTGTTCGATGCCGATCGACAGCCGGATCGTGGAATCGAGCACGCCGATTTTCCGGCGGATGTCGGCGGGAACGCCGGAATGGGTCATGGTGGCCGGCAGGCTCGCAAGCGACTCCGTTCCACCGAGGCTCACCGCCAGCTTGAGGATTTGCAGCGCGTTGAGGAATTTCATGGCGGCGGCCTTGCCGCCGACGATGTCGAACGAGAACGTGGACCCCGCCCCTGTGCATTGCCGCACAAACACACGTCCGTCCCGCGACGCCGCGTCGTGATGACCGAGATAGTGCACCTTGGCCACTTTGGGATGATCGCGCAGATAATCCGCCACGAGGCGCGCATTCGCATCGGCCTTTTCCATGCGCAGGCTCAGCGTCTCGAGCGACCGGTTGATCATCCAGCAGGAATGCGGATCGAGCTGGGTGCCGATGGCGCCTCGCAGCGCCTTGATGCCTTTCACCACCGCCTTCGCGCCGAGCGCGGCGCCCGCGATCAGGTCTGAATGACCGCCGACATATTTCGTGAGCGAGTACAGGGAAATATCGGCGCCGTGCTCGATCGGCCGCTGAAACACCGGCCCGAGCAGGGTATTGTCGCAGGCGATGATCGGAACGTGGCCTTGGGTCTTTCCGATGGTGTCGGCGACACGGCGCATCATCGCGATGTCGACCAGCCCGTTGGTGGGGTTGGCCGGGGTTTCGATCAGGATCATCGAAACGCGGCCCTTGCGCATGGCCTCCTCCGCGGCCTGGCTGACCACGTCTTCATCGACGCCATCGGCGAAGCCGAGGGCGCCGATCGACAGACGCGCAAGCGTATTCGTCAGCAGCGTTTCCGTGCCGCCATAGAGCGGCTGGGAGTGCAGAATGACATCGCCGGGGCGGACGAACGCCAGAATCGTGGTCGCGATGGCCGCCATGCCGGACGAGAACAGCGCGCAGCTCTCGGTGCGCTCGTAGATCGCGAGCCTGTCCTCGACGATTTCGCTGTTGGGGTGATTGAAGCGTGAATAGACCAGGCCCGCACCCATCCCTTCCGGCGGCTCGCGCCGGCCGGAGACGAAATCGAAGAAGTCCTGCCCGTCCTCGGCGGTCTTGAACACGAAGGTCGAGGTCAGGAACACCGGCGGCTTGACCGCGCCTTCCGACAATTGCGGATCGTAGCCATAGGTCAGCATCAGCGTTTCCGGATGCAGCATATGGTTGCCGATGTGCGTCTTCGACGGGAACGGTTTGACCATGGCTTGTCTCGCTGTTGCTGATTGAGCTGCTCGCCGCGGGTTGGAACTCCTGATGTCATAACGCAGTCAGGAGCGAGATGCGTCAGCGTCAAAAGCTCACGCCAATGCCGCGGCGGCTGGAGCAAAGATAGCTGCTCCGGCAGCGATCCGTCAGGCCTTGCGAACAGAATTTCCAGCGGTGACACGCGACGCAATAAAAAGGGCGGCTGCTTTCGCAGGCCGCCCTTCTTGATTCCCAGTAGCCCGGATGGAGCGCAGCGCAATCCGGGGCAGTCTGTCAGCTCGATTGGATTTCCCGGATTGCGCTGCGCTCCATCCGGGCTACGATTTTTGCCTCAGCCGTTCTTCACGCGAAACGTCTCGTGGCAGCCGCCGCATTCCTTGCCGACCGCGGGGAAATTCGCCTTGAGCGAGTCCAAATCCTTGATCTTGCCCTTGGCCTCGCCAACGACCTTGGCGAAGCTCGCGACCTTGGCGTCGAATCCGGCCTTGTCCTCCCACACTTTCGGCGAGGCGCTGTAGTCGCCCTCGGGCTTCATGCCCTTGGCGCTCGCCGGAAACAGGTTCGGCAGCTTCTTGGCGGTGTCCTCGAACTGCGCCAGCGCGCTGTCCACCGTAGCCTGGTCGTAGGGCTTCTCGCCCTTGACCATCGCCGCCACTGCGCCGGCGTTCTTGCCGTTGCCCTTCATCAGGATCTGGACCTCCTTGACGGAGTCCTGTTGTGCCCAAACCGCGCCCATACCGAGCAGGAGCGCGCCCCCAACAACCAACATTCGCTTCATTCGCAAAGTCCCTTTCCTTGATGCAGGATTGCCTTGATGCAGGATTGCCTTGATGCAGGATCGCAGCGCTGCACGATCGTGCTGACCCCGCAATGGGGCCAACACCGCTTGGCAGAGTTCATTCCATGGGAAGATTGTCACAGGCTGTGGCGGCGATGGTGCTCGTTGACGGCGATCCACACCCGCTCCGGGGTCGCCGGCATGTCGATGTGGTCGATCTTGTATTCGCGCCAGAGCCCGTCGACGATGGCGTTGACGACGGCCGGGCAGGACCCGATCGCGCCGGCCTCGCCCGCGCCCTTCACCCCCAGCGGATTGGTCTTGCAGGGAACGTTGGCGGTTTCGAACACGAAGTCCGGCCCGTCCGCCGCGCGCGGCAACGCATAGTCCATGAAGGTCGCGGTGACGAGCTGGCCGTCGCCCGCGCCATAGACCGCCTGCTCCATCAACGCCTGGCCGATGCCCTGCATGGCGCCGCCATGGACCTGCCCGGCCAGCAGCAGCGGATTGAGCGTCATGCCGAAATCGTCGACGATCACGTAGTTGACGATTTTGATGATGCCGGTGGCCGGATCGATCTCGACCTCCGCGACATGGGTGCCGTTCGGATAGGTGCCGTCGGCGCTGGCGAAGGTCGCGCTCGCATTGAGCTTCGACGGATCGACGCCGGGACGCTTGGCCAGATCGGCGAACGAGATCGAACGGTCGGTGCCGGCGATGCGCACCAGGCCATCGGTGATCTCGAGGTCGCCGGCGCTGGCTTCCAGCGCCTGCGCCGCGATCGCCTTCAGCTTCTCGCCGAGTTCGCGGGTCGCACGCTCGACGCTGACCCCGCCTGACGGGATCGAGGCCGAGCCGCCGGTGCCGAGACCCGTGGCGATCATGTCGGTGTCGCCCTGGTGGACGTGCACGCGCTCAGGCGCCACGCCGAACTGCTCGGCAACGATCTGCGCATAGGCGGTCTGATGGCCCTGCCCGCTCGACTGGGTGCCGATCAGGACGGTGATATCGCCATTGGGGTCCATCCGCACATTGGCGGTTTCCTCGCCCATGGTGCCGCAGACCTCGACATAGCTCGCAAGCCCGATGCCGCGGATCAGGCCGCTCTTCTTGGCCGCCTTGGCGCGCTTGCCAAACTCCTTCCACTCGGCGATCTCCATCGCGCGCTTCAGATGCGCGGCGAAGTCGCCGGAATCGTAGACCTTGCCGGTCGCGGTCTTGTAGGGCAGCGCCTTCGGCTGAATGAAATTCTTGCGGCGGATCGCATCCACCGTCACGTCGAGTTTTCGCGCGCAGGCGTCCACGAGACGTTCGATGACATAAGCCGCTTCGGGCCGCCCGGCGCCGCGATAGGCATCGACCGGCACGCTGTTGGTGAAGATGGTGCGCACACGGCAGTGGAACGCCTGGATGTCGTAGAGGCCCGGCAGCATGCCGGCGCCGCCATGCGGGATATAGGGCCCGAAGGTCGACAGATACGCGCCCATGTCGCCCATCAGATCGCAATCCATCGCGAGGAACTTGCCGTCCTCGGCCAGCGCCATCTTCGCGGTGGTGACGTTGTCGCGGCCCTGCGCATCGCCCATGAAATGCTCGGTGCGGTCGGCCGCCCATTTCACCGCCTTCTTCAGTTTTCGCGCGGCGACTGCCAGGAGGGCGTATTCCCGATAGGGAAACAGCTTCGTGCCGAAGCCGCCGCCGACGTCGGGGCAGATCACCCGCATCTTGTCGGTCGGAATGTTGAGCACGTTCTGGCAGAGGATATCGCGCAGGCGATGGCTGCCCTGGCTGCCGACGGTCAGCGTCAGATGGTCGCGCTTGGCGTCGTATTCGCACACCGCCGCGCGCGTCTCCATGAAGTTCGCGACCACGCGCGGATTGACAATCGAGATCTCGGCCACCGCATGCGCCTTGGCAAAGGCCGCTTCGGTCGCTTTCTTGTCACCGATCGAGACGTCAAACAGCACGTTGCCGGGCTTGTCCGGCCAGACCAAGGCTGCGCCCTTCTTCACAGCGTTGACGACCCCGGTCACCGCCGGCAGCGGGCTCCATTTGACCTCGATCGCTTCGATCGCGTCGCGGGCCTGATCGATGGTCTCGGCGACGACGAAGGCGATGGAATCGCCGACATGGCGCACCTCATCCTTGGCGAGGATCGGATAGGGAGGGCCCTTGAAGGGGTCGGTCTCGAGATTGAACAGGCACGGCAGATCGCCGAGATCGCCGACCTCAGCGGCGGTTAGGATCAGCGCAACGCCGGGCAGCGTCCGGGCGCGGCTCGCATCGATGGTGTATTTGGCATGGGCATGCGGCGAGCGCAGCATCAGACAGCGGAGCGCAGCCTGCGGCGCGTAATCATCGGTATAGCGGCCCTTGCCGCGGATGAGCGCGTCATCCTCCTTGCGCAGCACGCTTTGGCCAACGCCGAACTTGATGGGAGCCGCCATTTTCTTGTCCCGTTTCTCATGGTTATTTTGCCGGCATATTGCCGTGGAAAAACTGGCAAGGCAAACGGCTTTAGCTGGACGCAGTCCGCGAAAAATTGTCCGGCACCCTTGTGTTTCAGAGCGGGATACGACGGAAAGGCCGCAGCTCACTCGTCTCCCTGTGAAGATCGATGATCCTGCGGACGTCCTCGGCACGCTCGGTCGCGGCCAATTGGCTCGCATAGGCCATGCGGCGAACCACCGCTGAGGATTGAAACGTCCAGTATTGCGTCATCAGCGGGTTGATGAACAGCTCGTTCCCACTGGTCCGGTTGGTGGCATGATAGTTGCCGAACTCACCCCGCAGTGCACTCGCGATCGAATTGCAGACGATGCTCGGGTGCTGGGGCTGACGCTGGTTGGCGTAGTCAACCAGATCGAGGAATGCATCGGCCTCCTTACTGCCCTGCGACAGCGAAAACATGCCGAGAAACCCACCATCGCGAATCAGCCGGGCCGTGGTCTCCAGGAACGCATGATGCGAGACACCGTGATAGTGATCCACGCCGAAGCCGATCGCAGCGAGCAGCACGCGTTCGCCCGCGGCCTGATCGGCGGCGATGAGCGAGACCGCGTCCTCGACGACGCTGCCGACGCCGGGCTCGTCGCCGAACACGAGACTGTCCGTTCCGCCATCGACCAGGACGACCATGTCGATGTCGTGGCGGTCGATAATCGCGCGATACGCAGCTGCGAGCGGACGAACGCCGCTCTTGGCAAAAGCGTAGATCGGCACGAGCTGCTCGCGGCGGCCGAGCCATTCAGCCAGCCACTTCTCCGGAAAGTACGGAATCTCGGCGGCGCGCTGATCGACGCGCCAAATCGTCTCCCCGATACGCTCACCGCCGCACAGCCACAAATTCGTGAAGGAGAAGCTGGCGAACACCACCTGCTTACCCTGCGCCGTCAGATGCTGGGCGAGCGGAACCCCGGCGAAAACGTCGAAGCCGCCGCCACAGCCAGCAACAAGCACTTTGCTTGCGTGATCGAGTCGCTCAAGAAACGGAATCATGCTTGAAAAACCGTACGTTTGATCATTTACATCCCCGCTCGGCTCCATAGAGCCGTGGCGCGATCTCTCAGCCTGTCGATAGCGCATTCCGGCGTGAGGTAGTCAATCTCGCCACGCGTCAGGCCGATATCCATCAGCTCCCTGTCACTCAGGTCCTGCAAGGCGATGTGTGGACCCTGCCGCCAGCGCCAGTCCTGGAGCGCACGCCAGTATTGCGCGAGCAAGCCTGGGATGCTCCACGTCGAGGCAAGTTCGAGAGGGAGCCTCTCGGTCTCGGATGTCATGTTCGTCTGTTGGGGTGGCATCGGACGCTCCTGCTGTTGTGCCGGCAGGGAGCGTGGCCAAACAAAAGGCCCCGTCCGATGCCGGCGGGGCCTGGTGGAAAGATGTCGTCGTCGAATTCTTAGCGCGCGACTCCTTCCACGGCCCAGCCGAAGCGGGTCATGTGAATGCAGTTGAGTTTGCGCACTGATTTGATCATGCGCTGCGATTACCACAGCAATCGCGCAAAATCAAGAGATGTGTAGAGGTTCGCTGCATCCTGGAGGCGAGTCCCTACCTGAGGGTGCCGGGCGCCGAAGCCGACGACGCCCGTCAACGCCCTCAGGACTTCGTCTGCTTCGCTTCCACGTATCGTGCGAAGTTTTCGAGGATGGCCTGCCAACCGCCTTGCTGCTGCTCGACCGAGTGCGTCGATTCGCCATCGAAGACAACCCGGATCAGAACGCCCTTCGGGCCGGGCACAAACTCGACTTCGGCTTTTCGCTCGCCGAACGCGTATTCGATCCGCTTGTGCTCGATGATTTTCGTGTAGGTACCGGCGAAGTCAAAGCCCATGCTGCCGTCCTTGGCCTCCATGCGCGATGAGAAGATACCGCCTTCTCGCAGGTCGACGGTCGCCTTGGTCGTATGCCAATCGTCAGACGCGGCGTTCCACTTCATGATGTCGGCAGGCGTCGTATAAGCGCGCCAGACCTGATCGATGGGGGCTGCTACGTTGGTTTCGACGGTGATCCTCATAAACAGTGCTCCTGGTTCGATTTTTGCCGGCTCAAGGTGACGGCATCACGTCAATTGTGCAGGGTCCATCCGCCGCGCTTCCGAGATGTGTCCATCCAAGGACGATCGAGACGGGCCCGTGCCGACAAGGTCGAGCCGTCAATGGGTTGAAAATATGAAAAAGCTAACCCCGCACCAGCGAGACCAGCCAGCGGCGGCCGAACAGCGCAAGGATGGCGAGCGCATAGACGATCGTGCCCCCGACGGCCAGCAGAAGCAGCGTCAATTCGTCCCGGAAGTGCATCGAGCCCAACGAAGGACCGCCGAAGCGCGCGATGAGCCAGAAGGCGGCGGCCAGGATGATCCCGGTCAGCAGGAATTTGGCGAGCGACAACAACCAGGCGCGGTCCAGCACGAGAAAGCCTCGCCGCACCGCGAAGAACAGCACCAGCAGCAGATTGGTCCAGACGCCGACGGCAGTGGCAAGCGCAAGCCCGATCTGGGCCAGCGATCCCATCAAGGCGACCTTGAGGGCGACGTTGACCGCGATGCCGGTCAGGGAGGCGCGAACCGGCGTCGCCGTATCCTTGCGCGCATAGAAGGTTGCGACCGCGCTACGGATCAGCACGAAAGGAATGAGGCCGATGGCATAGGCCGCGAGCGTTGCGCCTGCGGCGGCGGCATCGGCTTTCGAGAACGCCCCGCGGGCGAACAACGCGCGCATGATCGCGTCGGGCACGGTGAGGAAGGCGGCGACGAACGGCACCGAGAACAGCAGCGTGAAATCGAACGCACGGCGCTGCGCCTTCATCGCGCCGTCATGGTCGTTGGCCGTGATCCGCCGCGACATCTCCGGCAGCAGCACCGTACCGATGGCAATGCCGATCACGCCGATCGGGAGCTGGTTGAGACGGTCGGCATAATACAGCGCCGACAACGCGCCCGCGGGCAGGAAGGTCGCGATGATGGTGTCGGCAAACAGCGCGAGCTGCGTGCCCATCGAGCCCAGCGTCGCAGGTCCCAACGCCCTAAAGAATGCGCGGACGTCTTCGTCGAGCTTGAGTGGCGCAAAGCGCGGCAGGCCGCCATGGCGGGCGAGATCGCCGGCGAGCAGGGCATATTGCAGGAAGCCGGAGATGAGGACGCCCCAGGCGGCAGCGTGGCCCGCGCTGGGAAACCAGGCGGCCAGCGCCAGCGTCATCATCATCGAGATGTTGAGGAAGATCGACGCGGCCGCGGCGCTGGCGAAGCGCTGCATCACGTTGAGCATGCCGCCGTAGAGCGTCACCAGCGTGATCAGCAGCAGATAGGGAAAAGTGATCCGGGTCAGCTCGATCGCGAGCTTGCGCTGCTCGGCGTCCTCGCTAAAGCCGGGGGCCAAAATGCTCATGGCCTGCGGCATGAACAGCCAGGCGACGATCAGCAGCACCACCTGCGAGGCCAGCAGCAGCGTGAAGATGCGGTCGGCGAACAATCTTGCCGCCCCCTCCCCGCGCTCGCCATGGACGTGCGCATAGGCCGGCACCCAGGCGGCGTTGAAGGCGCCCTCGGCAAAGATCGCACGGAAATGGTTGGGCAGCCGCAGCGCCACGAAAAAGGCGTCGGCCACGGGGCCGGCGCCGAGAATTGCCGCAAGCATGATGTCGCGGGCAAACCCCGTCAGCCGCGAGAGCAGCGTGTAACCACCAACCGTGAAGATACGTCCGAGCATGCGTCTGTTTTAGAGGCTTATCGAACAGAGGTCGATTGCATCTTGCGAATGCGCATTGCTGTGCCCTCTCCCCTTGTGGGAGAGGGCAGCGCCGCAAGTAGACGCAAACTCATTGGGGTGAGGGGTCTCTCCCCGCGCATTCCGGGCGGAGAGAGACCCCTCACCCGTCTCGCCGCTTTGCGGCGAGCCACCCTCTCCCACAAGGGGAGAGGGCAAGAACAGCGAAATCAGGTTGAAAGCGCACCGCGCACGGCCGCGATGATTCGCTCCTGATCGGCTTCGGTCAGATAGGCATGCATCGGCAGGCTGATGACATCCTGCGACAGGCTCTCGCAGCCCGGCAGGCCGCCTTCGGCGACCGGGTACTGCTTGTAGGCGGTCTGCTGATGCATCGACTTGCCGTAATAGATCGCGGTCGGCACGCCCTGGGCCTTCAGCGCGGCGGCAAAGCCGTCGCGGTCGGTGCCCTCAGGGAGGCGGATCGTGTACTGCGCCCAGACTGACGTATTGCCGGGAGCAACGCGCGGCATGGTGACCACATTGCTGAGACCGCGTGCGTAGCGCTCGGCGACCTTGTTGCGGGCAGCGATCTCGTCGTCGAAGATCTTCAGCTTCTCGAGCAGGATCGCGGCCTGCATGGTGTCGAGCCGGCCGGTCAGGCCGAGGCGGACGTTGTCGTATTTATCGACGCCCTGCCCGTGCACGCGGATGCTGCGCAGCGTCGCCGCGAGCTCGTCGTCATCGGTGAAGATCGCGCCGCCGTCACCGAAGCAGCCGAGCGGCTTTGCGGGGAAGAAGCTGGTCGCGGTGGCGAGCCCAAAGGTGCCGAGCTTGCGGCCCTTGTAGCTCGCGCCAAAGCCTTGCGCGGCGTCGTCGAGCACGAACAGGCCTTCGGCCCTGGCGATCTCGGCGATAGCGTCGTGATCGGCGGGCTGTCCGAACAAATCGACCGGAATGATCGCGACCGGCTTCAGGCCGGCTTTGCGGGCTGTCGCGATGCCGCGCTTGAGCGATTCCGGGCTCATGTTGAAGGTGGCTTCGTCGACGTCGACATAAACCGGCGTCGCGCCGGTCCGCGCGACCGGCGAAGCGGTCGCGATGAAGGTGAAGGACGGGCACAGCACGGCGTCGCCCGGCCCGACATTCTTCGCCATCATCACCATCAGGATCGCATCGGTGCCGCTGGCGCAGCCGATGACGTGCTTGGCGCCGCAATAAGCCGCAAGCTGCTTCTCGAGCTCGGCGACTTCAGGGCCGTTGACGAACTGGCAATGATCGAGAACCCGCTTCACGGCGGCATCGAGCGAGTCGCCGAGCCGGCGGCGCTGCGAGGCGACGTCGATAAAGGGAATGGGTTCGGAACGCAGATGCTGGTTCATGGCCTGGTTCTTGGAGCCTTCTTGGCTGGTCGACATGGAAAGAGTTCAGCCGGCAACGCGGCGCGGACCCTTGCGGGCAGACGACGAGGCTGCGGGGCGGGACGGCGTTTCCAGGCACTGCGTCGCGATCTCGAGGCTGGCGACGCCTTCGTCGCCCGTAACGGCCGGCGTCTCGCCATGACGCACGGCCTTGAGGAACGCGATCAGCTCGGCGCGGAGCGGCTCGTCATGGCCGACCGGCAGATGCCGCATCGAATAGCTGCCGTCAGGCTTGAAGCCGAAACATTCGGTGACCTGGCGCGTCAAGAGATCGCCCATCACGTATTTGCCGCGGGTCGCGACCGTGACGCTGCGTGCCTTGAACGGCGTCAGCCAGTTGGTGTTGATGTGCGCGAGCACGCCGTTGGCGGTGCGGAACTGCAAGAGCGCGATGTCCTCGCGCTCGGCGACCGCACTCGACAATTGCGGCTGCACCTCGACGATGTCGGACTCGGTGAACCAGCGGATCAGATCGATGTCGTGCACGGCAAGATCGATGACGACGCCGACATTGGACATGCGCGGCGGAAACGGGCCGACGCGCGTGATCGCGATCGACAGAATATCCTCGCCCGCGATCGCCTGCTTGACGGCGGCGACCGCCGGATTGAAGCGCTCGACATGGCCGACCATCAGCGTCACGCCGGCCTTTTGCGCAGCCGTGACGATCTCGCGGCCTTCCGCGACCGTGGACGCAATCGGCTTCTCGACCAGCACGTGGATGTTCTTGGCGATGCAGGCGAGCGAGACCTCGTGATGCAGATGAGTCGGCGCCGCGATGGTGACCGCATCGACGCCTTCGGCCAGCAGTTGGTCGAGCGTCTCGAAGCTCGCGCAATTGGCAAGCTCCATCGCCCGGGTGCGATGTGCCGGCGAAGGATCGACGACGCCGACCAGGCTGACGCCGGGAAGACCCGCGAGCACGCGCGCGTGGTTGCTGCCCATCACACCGGCGCCAATGACGCCGACGCGCAAGCCGGCCTTTGCCGGTGCAGATCCTGTGGAACTCATTTGAGCAAACCCCGATTCAACGCAAATCCCCGAGGCGCTTCTAGCACGGCCGCCACATTTGTGGCGAATGCGGAGCTGGCGGTCCGGACACGATTTGATTCAAACAGTTACACGTTCCCCGGGCTTAAGCCTCTGAAAGAGACCACTCTTTTGGCCCGGGGCGCGTGATTCGGAGTGTGCTGGTTACGACCTTTGATAGTCGTCTTCAATCCGGATGATGTCGTCTTCCCCGAGATAACTTCCAGTCTGGACCTCGATCAGCTCCAGCATGATTTTACCGGGGTTCTCCATCCGGTGCACCGCGCCCATCGGGATGTAGATGGACTCGTTCTCGTGCACGCTTTTGATGGTCTCGTTGACGGTGACGCGGGCCGTGCCGCGGACCACGATCCAGTGCTCGGCGCGATGATGGTGCTTCTGCAGCGACAGACGCCCGCCCGGCTTCACCACGATGCGCTTGACCTGGTGGCGCTCGCCATTGTCGACCGACTGGTAGCTGCCCCAGGGCCGATGTACCTTGAGGTGCTCCTCGGTGACTTTCGGCGCGACCGCCTTGAGTTTTGTGACCAGCCGCTTGAGCCCGTTGGCGTCTTTTTGGCGCGAGACCAGCACTGCATCGGCAGTCGCGACCACGATGAGATCGTCGACGCCTTCGAGCGCGACCAGCGCAGCGTCGGTGGTGACGTTGCAGTTGCGGCTATCTTCGAACACGGCGGTGCCGTGCGAAGCATTGCCTTGCGCGTCCCTGTCCGACAATTCCCACACCGCGTGCCAGGAGCCGACGTCGGACCAGCCGCACGACACCGGCACGACCGCGGCGCGCGCGGTCTTCTCCATCACCGCATAGTCGATCGAGATCGCCTTGGCCGCGCCGAACGCCTCGGGCTCCAGCGTCACGAAGCCGAGATCGCGTCCGGCGTTACTAACAGCAGTGGAAATCGCCTCCACGCTCGCCGCATCGACCTTGCGGTATTCGTCGAGCAGGACGCTGGCCGGGAACATGAAGTTGCCGCTGTTCCAGAGATAGCCGGAATTGACATAGTCGGCCGCCTTCACCGCATCCGGCTTCTCGACGAAACGCGCGACCGCGTGCACCTCGCCGGAGATGACCTCGCCCGGGCTGATATAGCCGTATTCGGTCGCCGCTCGCTCCGGCTTGACACCGAACGTGACGATGCGCCCGGCGCTCGCGGCGGTGAGGCCTTGGCGGCAGGCCGCGACGAAGGCGGCATTGTCCTGCACCACGTGGTCGGCGGCGAGCGCGAGCACGATGGCTTCACTCGAGCGGTTCTGCGCGAACACCGCGCCGGCTGCGATCGCGGGGCCGGAATCGCGCCGCATCGGCTCGAGGATCACGTCGGCCTCGATGCCGATCTCGGCGAGCTGCTCCAGCACCATGAAGCGGTAGGAGGCATTAGTGATGACGATCGGGCGATCGAACAGCGAGGCCTCCGAGACGCGCAACAGCGTATCCTGGAACGTCGAGCGCGTGCCGAACAGCGGCAGGAACTGCTTGGGGCGCACCTCGCGCGAAGCCGGCCACAGCCGCGTTCCGGCACCGCCGCACATGATCAGGGGGATAATGCGTTTGTCCATCGTCATCTCAAACCTTGAAGTCGTCCCGATACCAGGTGACACAATTACGAACTCCGTGCGCGATCGGCCTTGACGGTGCAAAGCCGGCGTCGCGCATCAGATCCTCGACATCCGCGAACGTTTCCAAAGGTTTCTCGGCAGCAATTCTTTGATCGCCGTCCGACCCAGCTCCTGCTCCAGAACTCCGACGACGTGCGTCAGCTCTTCCGGGTGGTGGTTCTCGACATTGTAGACCTTAGACGGCGCATTTGCGGCAGCCGGGTCATCCGCGGCACCAAGCCGATGAAATCGGCGCCACCCGTGACCAAAATCGCCTGATCCCTCATCCTGTTCCCAAGGAGTGCTTCGCCCGATCCGTCGCTCGATTTTTCGCCCGCGGCGCCTCTTTTGCCTCGGCGTCGACGGGGTCGCAATAGCCCGCCGCCCTGCATGCGGGCTCCCGATCACCGCTATTGCAAGATCGGCGCCAAAACCATACCAAAGCGGCCGAATTCGGCGCCTTGCGTCGGGTTGCTTCAAAACCCTTGTTCATGCGGGCGAAATGCGCCGAATCCTGCTGTCGACGGCCAAGATCCTGATTTCCGGAGCGCTGCTCTACCTGGCGCTGCGCAAGGTCGATCTGTCCGAACTGTTTTCGCGTTTCAACGTGACCAGCCTGTTCTGGATCGGCTTGGCGATCGCGATCGCGTTCCTGCAGATCTTCGTCGGCGTGTTGCGCTGGCGCGAGATCAGCGCCGAATGCGGCGCCCCGCTCGAGCTCAGCCGGGCCATGCGCTACAACGTGATCGGATCGTTCTTCAACCAAACCCTGCCCTCGGCGATCGGCGGCGATGCGGTCCGGCTGTGGCTCGTCGCGCGCGCCGGCGCCGGCTGGCGCGCGGCGACCTACTCGATCTTCGTCGACCGTGCGATCGGTTTGATCGCGCTCGCGATCATGATCGTGGCAAGCCTGCCTTGGAGCTACGCCCTCATCGCCGATCCGCACGGGCGCTCCGCGCTGCTGCTCGTCGACTTCGCCGCGCTTGCGGGCGGTCTCGGCTTCCTGGTCTTCGGCGCGCTGCAATGGCGCTGGCTCAAAACCTGGTGGGCCACGCATCACATTCACGCCTGTGCCGTGATCGCCAACCGCGTGATCTTCAGCCGCTCGCGCGGACCGGTCGTCGTGATCCTGTCGCTCGCCGTGCATGTGCTGGCCGTCGTGGTCGCCTGGTGCGTCGTGCAGTCGATCGCGGCGCCGGTCGGCTTCAGCGACGTCTTTGTGCTGGTGCCGCCGGTGATGCTGATCACGATGATGCCGATCTCGATCGCCGGCTGGGGCGTGCGTGAAGCCACCATGAGCCTCGCCTTCGGCTTCGCGGGCCTCGCCACGAACGAGGGCGTCAACGTCTCGCTGCTGTTCGGCGCCGTGTACTTCATCGTCGGCGCGATCGGCGGTCTGGTCTGGATCCTGAGCGCGGAGAAAGCCGCGCAGGGATCGGCGCCGCTCGGGGTGCCGGAGTGAACGCGGCCGTCGACGCGCTCGGCGCGATACCATCGCTGCTTGCCGTTGCGATGGCCGCGCTGGTGTCGGGCGTCATCACCTGGACCAGCCGCCCCCTGCTCCAGCGTTACGCATTGGCGCGGCCCAACGCGCGGTCCTCTCATCGTATCCCGACTCCGCAGGGTGCGGGCATCGCGGTGATATCAGCGACGCTGCTGGTCGCATCAGCCTGGGCAGCCTGGGCGAACGTCGCGATTCCGCCGGCGCTGATCGCTGCGACGGTCTTGATCGCCCTGGTCGGATTTGCCGACGACATCAAGTCGCTGCCGGTGCTCGTGCGTCTCGTGCTGCAGGCCGCAGCGGTCGGCGCTGTCGTGTTCACCACGCCCGAGACCGCGCGCATTGTGCCGGCGCTGCCGCTCGCGCTGGAGCGCGGACTCATCCTGCTGGCGGGCGTGTGGTTCTTGAACCTCGTCAACTTCATGGACGGGCTCGATCTGATGACGGTGGCGGAAGTCGTGCCCGTCACCGCGACGCTGCTGCTGCTGGCACTCCTTGGCGATCTGTCGTGGCCGGCTGCGCTGATCGCCGCGACGCTGTGCGGCGCCATGCTCGGCTTTGCGCCGTTCAACAAGCCGGTCGCAAAAGTCTTCCTGGGCGATGTCGGCAGCCTGCCGATCGGCCTTTTGCTCGGCTGGTGCCTGCTCGATCTCGCCTGGCGCGGGCAGCCCGCCGCGGCGCTGTTGCTGCCGGCCTATTACCTCGTGGATTCCACCATCACCCTGTTTCGGCGCATCGCTAGGGGCGAGCAATTCTGGTCGGCGCATCGCTCGCATTTCTACCAGCGCGCCACCGACCACGGCTTCACGGTCTCTCGCGTGATCGGGGAGGTGTTCGCCCTCAATATCGTGCTCGCGGGGCTTGCCATCGTCACCGCTCGCGCCGGCTCGGTGACGATCACGCTGATCGCGCTGCTGGCGGGCGCAATCGCGATCGGAATCGTGCTGCGGCGGTTCTCCCGCCCTCAGGCGTCCTGAGCCGCCAGCGCCAGCCGCAGCCCCTCGTCCAGAGACACCTGCGGCTGCCACCCGGTTGCGGTCACCTTGGAGAGGTTGAGCTCGAGCGAGCCGATCAGGCTGTCCTGCGTATCCTCCCGGCCCATCACTCTCAGCAGCGTGCTGAGCAGGTCCTGCGGCATGCCGAACAGCCGCGAGTTCTTGCCGGCAGCCCTGGCCAGCCGCGCGATGAACTCGGGCGTCGAGACCTGCTCCCTGTCCGCCACCAGGAAGATCTCGAAATTGCTCGCGGGATCTGGATGAGAGAGCCGTCGCAGGATGAACGACGACAGGTTCTGCACGGCAAGGAAGGCGCGGTGATTGCGGATCGCGGCAAAGGGCAGCGGCAGACCGAGGTTCACTGCACGCGTCAGCAGCGCGAAATTGCCCTTGGCGCCCGCACCATAGACCAGCGGCGGCCTGATCACCGAGATCGTCATGGCGCTGTCGCGTGCCAGCGTCTTCAATCCCGCTTCGGCCGCGGCCTTGGACATGCCGTAGAGACCGCGCGGCGTCAGGATATCGTCCTCGCTGAACGGCGCGCGGCCCTCGTTGCTGCGACCGTGCACGAGAACGGTGCTGATGAAGATGAACTGGCGCACGCCGGCCGTCGCCGCGCTGCGCGCCAGGTGCAGCGTGCCGGCAATGTTGACGTTGCGATAGAGCTGGACCGCATGCTCTTCGTGCTTGTGATGCACCCGCGCGGCGAGATGAACGACGGCATCGACGCCTTCAAGTGCCGCCTGCCAGTCGGTGTCAGGCCCGATCGTTTCGATCACGACCTCGTCGTCCATGCCTTCCGGTCTGCGCACCGCGCGGCGGACCGACCACCCCTCGCGCGCCAGCGCGGGTACGACATGACGGCCGACGAAACCGCTCGCACCCGTCACCAGCACGACTGGCTTGCGCTCGTTCATCGTTGCTCCGCCAGTTCGGGGTTGCGCAACAATTCGTCGACCAGGGCAGCATAGGCGTTCATCGCGGTGACGCGATCGAATTTCGCTGCCGCCTTTACCGCGCGCTCCGCAATGGCGACACCGTCGGAGCGAGACGCCGCGCGGATGACCTCGGCCAGTTGATCGGCACGGCCCGGCGTCACCACCCAGCCCAGCCCGTTCTCCACCACCGTCAACGCGGCCTCGGCCTCCGGTTCGGAGACCAGCACCACGGGACGGCCGACCGCCAGCAGATTGTAGAACCGGCTCGGCACCGACACCCCCGCAACGTCCTTCCGGTACGGAATGATCCAGAGATTGGCCGCCGCCAGGAATGCCTCGAGCTCGGCATCCTCGACCCGCCCCACGAAGGAGACATTGGGCAAGTTCGCATCGGCCTGCAACTGCTTCAATCGCTCGAAGCCGATGCCCCAGCCGGAGAGCAGGAAGTGGATGTCAGGCTCGGCCCTCAAAAGACGCGCCGCCTCGAACACGATCTCCGGATCATGGGTGAAGCCGAGATTGCCCGACAGGCCGACAACGAAACCCGCCGAGAGCGCTTTGCGGAACGGATTATCCTCCGTCACCGGCCGGGGTGCGGCCACCAGCGTCGCCCAGTTCGGGATGAAGCGGATCTTGTTTCGCGTCATGCCGGAATAGCTCAGCAGCGGCCGTTCCGCATCGCGGCCGATCGTGATGACGGCATTGAGCGCGCGGAACATCAGGCTGTTGGCGGCGCGCATCGTCATGGTCACGATCGAACCGGGCTTCAGCAGGCCCGCCATCACCAGCACGTCGGGGAAGAGGTCGTGCATGATCAGCGCCGAGCGCGCGCCCTTCAGCCTCGCCGCCGCCGCGACCGCGTAAGGCAGCATGAACGGTGCGGTGACGGTGAGCACGACGTCACCTCGCCTCAGCTCCCGTGTCAGCGCCAGGAACGTGCGCGCCGCGAACAGCAGCTCGGAGGTGCCGCGCCGCACCAGCGCCGCCTTGCCCGCCATCCGGTTCTTGACGGCGACGACCCGCGGCTTGCCCGGGCCGGTCTGCGCGGCCGGCAACGCGCCTGATGAGCCCGACAACACCACGACCTCGTGATCCCCGGCGATGCGGCAGGCGATCTCGGCCATGATCGCCGCCGTCGTGCTCGGATCAGGCGGGTAATGCTGGCTCGCCACGACGATCTTGCCTCGAGGCTGCATGATCAGGCCGCGGTCGACCCGAATTCCGGAACCGCGTCCTTCAGGATGGTCCTGATGGTGGCCCGATCGTCGCGCGCGATCGCCTGCTCCAGCGCCGCAATCCATTTGCGCAGCGTCTGCATAGGCGGCTCGTTCGGCTGCGCGGCCATGATGCCGGCGACGCCGATCTCGCGGGTCGGCTCCTCGGAGGCGAACAGGATTTCGTGCAGGCGTTCGCCGGGCCGCATGCCCGTGAACACGATTTCGATGTCGTAGCCGGGTTGCAAGCCCGACAGACGGATCATGCGCTCGGCGAGATCGACGATCTTCACCGGCTGGCCCATGTTGAGCACATAGACCGACACGTCCGAACGCTGAGATCCCAGCGCATGCGTTGCCGCCGTGATGACGAGATCGCAGGCCTCGCGGATGGTCATGAAGTAGCGGACCATGTCGGGATGCGTGACCGTCACGGGACCGCCGGCATCGATCTGGGCCTTGAACTTCGGCACCACCGAGCCGTTCGACGCCAGCACGTTGCCGAACCTGACCGAGATCAGCCGCATCGACCGCCTGGCGCCACCGAGACCCGCCGCAAGATCATGGTCGAGCGCCTGGCAATACATCTCGGCGAAGCGCTTGGTCAGGCCGAGCATCGACACCGGCTCGATCGCCTTGTCGGTCGAGATCATCACCATCGCTTCGGCGCCGGCGCTGTGCGCGGCATCGGCAACGTTGATCGAGCCGAAGATGTTGGTCTTGACGCCCTCGCTCCAGTCGCGCTCGAGGATCGGCACGTGCTTGAGCGCGGCGGCATGGAACACGATGTCCGGCTTGAACTCGGCCATCAGGCGCATGATGCGCTCACGGTCGCGGATGTCGGCGATCCGGCCTTCGATCGAAGCAGCGCTGCCGAGCACCGCGAGCGTTTCCGTGATCGCGTAGAGTGCCGGCTCGGAATTTTCCACGATCAGAAGGCGCGCCGCGCCGAACGCGACGACGCGCTCGCAGATCTCGGAACCGATCGAGCCGCCCCCGCCGGTGACGATTACCGCCTTGCCCTCGATCAGGGCCTCGAGCCGCGCATAGTCGATCTTTTCGCTCGGCCGCAGCAGCAGGTCCTCGACGGCGACGGCCGTGAGCCGAGGCGTGTCGCCACTCTCGAGCGAGGGCATGCGGCTCACGATCACGCCGAGCTTGCGCGCCCGCATCAGGATCGATTCGGGATGCGCCTCCGGCTCGAATGCCGTCGGCGTCATCACGACGCGCGCGATCCCCTTGCCGCGCTTGGTGAAGTCGGCGACGACATCCTCGATGTCGTCGACGCCACCCAGAACCGGGACGTTGCGGATGGACTGGCCGCGATCGGAACTCGATGGCGAGAGCACGCCGACCGGCCAGATGTGCTTGATCGCCCCGCTTTCGATTCCCCGCAACAGCACCTCGGCATCCGCAGCGCGGCCGATCAGCAGCGTCGGCGCGGCATCTCCGGTGCGGGCGTGACGCCGCACCCGCGTGTAGCGGAAATAACGGTAGGTCATGCGCAACGCGCTGAGGAAGGAGATCTCGAGGAACCAGTAGAGGACGATGGTCACCTTGCCGAGGAAGAAGGCGCCGCGAACGTTGGGGGCGACGAAGATGTAGTCGAGCACCAGGAGTGCAACCGTGAGCACGGTCGCGACGCGGATGATGTTCAGCGCGTCGGGCAGCGAGATGAAGCGCCATTTCGTCGTGGTCAGGTTGAAGACGAAGCACACGACCAAGCTGAAGGCCAGAAAATAGGGCAGGATCTGGATCAGCAGCGGCAGGCGGTCGAAGAAGCCGTCGCCGCCCTCGAAGCGCAGATAGAAGGCGGCGAACAGCGCCGCCGTGGTCGCCAGCAGGTCGTGGAGCGCGATCATGGCATTGCGCAAGGTGAGATGCGAAAGACGCGTCATCCGCTGACCGAAAATCCAGTTAGATGCAACCTGATCGCGCTGATATCCCATCTCGGCCGGACATGCCAGTCAAGGCTTGCCCGTCATTGTTTGCCCGTCAAGGTCTGCCATCCGGGCGGCCGTTCAGGAACCGGCTACTGCCGCCTTCGCCTCGACTTGCTGAGCCCGGATCACCATGCCGCCGGCAACGCCCACGCCGATGACGTACATCCAGCCCTCGTGGAAGTCGAACAGATGGGAGTTGAACAGCGAGGTGAAGACGTTCTGGACCACGACCAGGAGGCCGACCCAGTTTGCGAGCCCGTCGCCGCGAAACAAAAGCAGATGCAGGATCCAGATGGCGTAAAGAGCGGCGACCCCGATGACGCCCCATTGTACGGCCACGTTCAGCGTCTGGTTATGCGGGTTGCCGATCACCTCGGCGGACGCCTGGTACAGACCACTGCCCGGCGTCGCGGCACGCTCGAATAGCCCGCGCGTCGAACCCGTACCGTGCCCTTTGATCGGCGCCTCCGCGAAGAAAGCGAGGGATTTCCGCCAGAATTCGAGCCGCAAGCCTGCCGAGGTCGACTCGCCTTTTTCCACATAGCGTGTGTAGTCGCTGGCAAAGCTGTCAGCGGTCTTGCGCAATTGCGGCGAGGCCTGCCAGGCGAGAACCGCGCCCACGAGCAGGGCCGCGGAGATGATCGCGATGTTGCGCCATCTCAGATGAAGCAACGCAAACACACCGAACAGGATCGGAATCGTGAGGAGCGCGGTGCGCGATACCACCACGAACACCATGTTGGCGAAGAAGGCGAGCGCAAGCGCCGTGAGCAGCCCGGCGATCCAGTAGTGCTTTTGGCGCAGCAACTGCACGATCGGATAGGCGAGCGCGACCGCGCAGAGCGTGAACTCCTGGCTCTGGTCGATGTAGTTCTTGACGAAGATGCCGCGCTCGACGCGATCGGATTTGAGCGCAAGGTCAGGGTAGAAGGCGACGACCCAGGACATCACCGACAACAGCGCGCAGGACACCAGGAAGGCGACGAACACCCAATGTCCGCGCGGCGAGCGCGCAAAATGATAGAGCAGGACCGGCAGCACCAGCAGCTTGACGGTCGGATTGACCGCATGGAAGCGCGCGCCCCAGGCCGCGTCCGACCACAGCGTCCCGACCAGCGCGAGCAGGACCAGCGCAATCGGCGCCGCACAGATCGGACGCTTGAGCGATTGCAGGAACTCACGAACGTCGAGGAACGGCACCATGGAGAGCAGCATCAGGACATTGAAGATCGCCGCAAGCGACGTCGACCACGGCAGCGAAGCCGCGGTCAGGATCGCAAACAGATCGACCGTCTCGGACCAGGCCGCCGGACTGCGCAGACGCCGCCACAGAACCTGGCCGGTGGTCTCCCCGGCGAGCGTCGTCACTTGCTCTCTCCCCGCGCGCGATGAACCAGCGCCGTCGTGCTGAAGCCCTTGAGAATGTCGACCAGCACGACCGTGCCGCCCGCGGCCTCGACGACCTCATGGCCGACCACCTGCTCGCGGGTGTAATCGCCCCCTTTGATCAGCGCGCTCGGCTTGATGCGGGTAATCAGGTCGATCGGCGTATCCTCATCGAAAATAACGACGAGATCGACGGCTTCGAGCGCCGCCAGCACTTCCGCACGTGCTCGCTCATCCTGAACGGGGCGGTCGGCGCCCTTCAGCCGCCGCACCGAGGCGTCGCTGTTCAGCCCTACGATCAGGCGGTCGCAGGCGGAGCGCGCCGCTGTCAGCACCTTGACGTGGCCGGGATGCAGGATGTCGAAGCAGCCATTGGTGAAGCCGACGCGCTGGCCTTGCTTCTTCCATTCCGCGAGCTGCGTTTCGAGCGCACCGGGCTCGAGCACGATCTTCTCTTCGGCCGCGAGATAGGCATGCGGCAATATCTTTCGCTTCAACTCGGCCACACTCACGCTGGCGGTGCCCTGCTTGCCGACGGCGACGGCGGCTGCGGCACTGGCCATGCGCAGCGCCGTGTCCCAGTCCGCGCCGGTGGCAAGCGACACCGCGAGCGCCGCGGCGACGGTGTCGCCGGCGCCGGAGACGTCGCGCACCTTGACCGGAAACGCCGGAACGTGAACGGCCTCGCCGTTGCGCGGCACCAGCGTCATGCCGTGCTCGCCTTGGGTGACCAGGATCGCCTCGCAATCGGCGAGCCGCATCACGTCCTCGCTGGCATCGACGATGCTCTGCGGCGTGTCGGCGCGGCTTCGGGTCGCTTCCGAAAATTCCTTGCGATTGGGCGTGAGCAGCGTCGCGCCGCGATAGATCGCCCAATTCAGGCTCTTCGGATCGACGATCACGGGCTTGCCGAGTTTTCGCGCGGCGTCGATCGTGTGGCGGATGACGCGGGCGGTCAGCACGCCCTTGGCGTAGTCGGACAGCAGCACGATGTCGGCGCGCGCGATCTGCGGCAGGATCGCTTCGATCAGCTTGGTCTCGATCGTATCCGAAGCAGGCTGGGCCTGCTCCCAATCCGCACGCAGCATGTGCGTGGAAAAATGCTCGGAGACGAAACGGACTTTTCGCGTGGTCGGGCGCGAGGGATCGCACACCAGCACGCTTTCGATTGCGCCCTGCTCCGCAAACGTTGAGGCGAGCTGCCTGCCCGCATCGTCCTCGCCGACGAGGCCGACGAAGATGCAGCGCGCGCCGAGCGCGGCGACGTTGCGCGCGACATTGCCGGCACCGCCGATGTGGATCTCGCTGCGCTGTGCCGCGATGACAGGCGCCGGCGCTTCCGGCGAGATCCGCGACACCTCGCCATAGACGAACTCGTCCAGCATGATGTCGCCGATGCACAGTACCGTACGGCCCGAGATGGCTTGCACGAGGGCATCGAAATCGAGAATGGGCGTTGGCATGGTGATGGGCCTCAGCGGAAGCGGTCGGGCCGGTCGAGATAATCCCCGACATAGGCCTTCACCGCGTCCTCGAGCGTCGTGAAACCGCCATTATACCCGGCGCGGTGGAGGCGATCGAACTCGCTCTGGGTGAAGTACTGGTAGCTGCCGCGGATCTGCTCGGGCATGTCGATGTATTCGATGTTGGGGCTGGCGCCGAGCGCGGCATAAGCCGCCAGCATCAGATCCTTGAAGCTGCGTGCCTTGCCGGTGCCGACGTTGAAGATGCCGGACACCGAGCGCGTCGCCAGCAGCCACATGATCACGCGCACGACGTCGTCGACATAGATGAAATCGCGGCGCTGGTCGCCGTCGGCGATGCCCTCGCGATGCGACTTGAACAATTGCACGACACGGCCCGCTTTGACGTCGTCGAAACGGCGCGCCAGCACGCTCATCATCGAGCCCTTGTGGTATTCGTTGGGGCCGAACACGTTGAAGAATTTCAGCCCGGCCCATTGCGGCGGCAGTTTCTCGCCGTTCGCTGCGCGCTCGGCGACGGCGAGATCGAACAGATGCTTGCTCCAGCCGTAGAGATTCATCGGCCGCAATTTTTTCAGCGCAGGGACAGAGCTGTCGTCATCAAAACCTGCCTCACCGTCGCCGTAGGTCGCCGCCGAGGAGGCGTAGATCAACGGCACCTCATTCGCCGTGCACCAGTCCAGCAGGCGCATCGACAGGCGGAAGTTGGTCTCGAACACGAGGTCGCCGTCGGTCGCCGTGGTCGCGGAAATCGCCCCGAGATGGATCACGGCATCGAGCTTGCGGCCCTTCAGCCAATCCGGCAGCTCAGCCGGCGGGACGATATCCACGAGCTGCCGCTTGGCGAGGTTGCGCCATTTGCCCTCGTTGCCAAGGAAATCGCAGACCACCACGTCGCTGCGGCCGGCCTCGTTCAGCGCGGCGACGACATTCGATCCGATAAAACCGGCCCCGCCGGTCACCAGCAACATTCCAACTTCCCTGCCAGATTCCGCCTGCCCGAAGTTTTGCGGCCCGGTTCTGCCCTAGCGCATGATCCGCCAAAGTGTAAGCGGTTTTGGGATTGCCGCTCAGCCGGCTTTACCTGTCGGCCCGGAGCGGCTAACCGAACCGTCACATCAGCGCACCTCGACCTTATTAACGAATGAACCAAGATTCGCAACTTAGTGGCGAGGCAGATCGGGGCGACACGCGCCCGATCCTGATCGTCCCTTACATGTGGATCGGCGATTTCGTCCGGAATCACACCGTCGTGCGGGTCCTGAACGAGCGCTGGCCGAACCGGCCGGTCGATCTGCTCACGACGTCCCTGTGCGCGCCCCTGGTCGATTACATGCCGGGCGTGCGCGATGCGATCGTCTGGGACCTGCCGCGCGGCCGGCTTGCCGTGGGCCGCCAGCTCGGCCTGGCGAAGCTCCTGCGTGAGCGGAACTACGGCACCGCCCTGGTGCTACCCCGGACCTGGAAGGCCGCCATTGCGCCCGCTTTGGCCGGGATTCCGGAAAGGGTCGGCTTCGTCGGCGAGTTCCGGTTCGGCCTGCTCAATCGTTGGCGCTGGGGCGAAAAGAAGCTGCCCCGCTTCATCGACAAGAACGCTGCCCTCGCCCAGCCCGATGGCGCCCCGCTGCCACCGGAATGGCCGGTGCCGCAATTGCGGGTCCCGGCCGAGGACATCGTCCGCTGGCGGCAGGCCAACGGCCTGAGCGCGGGCGCTGCCGTAGCGCTCGCCCCCGGCTCGGTCGGGGTGTCAAAACGCTGGACCTACTATCCCGAGGCCGCCCGCTTGCTCGCCGAGCGCGGCCTTGAGGTCTGGGTGGTCGGCGGCCCCGGGGAAAAGGGCCTGGCCCAGGAGATCGTCGCGGCCGGCGGCGCTGGGGTCCGGGACCTCACCGGCAATGATCTGCGCAACGGCGTGCTGGCCATGGCTGCGGCCGGCGTCGCGATCTCCAACGATTCCGGCCTGATGCACATCGCAGCCGCCCTGGCCACGCCGACCATGGGCATCTTCGGGCCGACCAGCCCCTATCTCTGGGCCCCCCTCAACGGCCTCGCCGCGACCGTGGTCCAGGACAAGAGCGTGCTCTCCTGCCAGCCCTGCCAGAGCACGATCTGCAAGATGAACGATCATCGCTGCATGCGAGATATCGCGGCGAGCGAGGTGGTGGAGATTGCGCAGCGGGTGCTGGGCGACGTGGGGGCAAGGGTTACGACCTGAGTGTGGTCGGTCAAAACTGCTTGGGCAGCCCAGCCTGTTTCAGAACCGCGTTCGCAGTATGCCGAGATTTGATATTGTTATCGACCGTAAAGCGGATACCTGAGACCGGGCTCTCCCAGATGTCGTGATCGCCACGCCCACGTCGAACAAAGAAGCATCCCGCCTTCTCCAGAATTCGTTTCAATTCCGGAGTAAAGCTATTCATGCGGCTTCTTTTGCGGAGCCGATCTTGATGCGTTTCGAGAAGCTCGCGATCACCTCGACGGGGACTTCATACCCTTCAGTGGCGCCTTCACCCTCCAACAAGTCGCGAATAAGGTCGGGCAACTTGGCATCGAGCTCATCAAGGCTCGCAGCTTCCGTGACGAGTCCCGGGAGGTCGGAACTCTCGGCAGTCCACACAGATGCTTCGGTATCCCAGGTCGCTCGAACGACGATGAGATGGCCCATTTTCAGCGTTCCCTCTGCGGCGATGTCCTTCATCAAAGCAGCCCTCATTAGTCATGGCAACCGCATAGCAAGCAGAGTGCCAGACAACGCATTAAGTCCTAGTTAGTCTCGCCAAGGTCGGAAAAACCCGCCGCCGCACATAACTCACTGATTTAATGCGCATTTTGCGCACATCAATGTTGGGGTGATGTCGATTAGGGAAAGGGTTTCCCGCTCGGGGGGCGTACTCTGACAGCGGGGGGCAGCAAACCTGCGATGATGAATTTTAGACCTGTTTTGCCCGACGAGTCAAATCGATTTCGTAAAATCAGCAGCCCATTTACACCGGCCGCCAAGCCATTGATTTCGTTGGCCCCGGCTACTGTGCATGGGGTTGTTTTCGCGGTTTTTGTTTTGGGGATGCGACAGCAGTGACTCAAAGCAGCGGCCGATACACTTCGCCGATCCGCGCCGCCTCGGCATCAAGGCTGAATCGTTCGAGCACCCGTGCCCGCCCGCGCTCGCCCATAGCGATCGCAGTGGCCACATCGCGCATCAGCGGTTCGATCGCTGCAGCCAGTGCATCCGCATCACCGGTCGGGATCAGCACGCCGGTCACGCCATCCTCGACCACGAGTTCGGCCGCGCCGGCGCGTGCGGCGACGAGCGCGCTGCCGGCCGCCATCGCCTCGATCAGCGTCAGGCCAAAACCTTCGTTGCGTGAGGTGAAGGCGTAGATCGTCAGCCGCTGATACCAGCGCTGCACGTCTTCGATCGGCAGTTCGCCAGTGATGACGATGCGCGATTGCAGGCCGGCGACCTCGATCCGCTTCTTCAGGTCGTTTGCGAAAACAGTTTGCTCGGGTGTGACCTGGCCGACGATGATTGCGGTGAAATCCGGATAGCGCGGCAGCAAGCGGCACATCGCATCGACGAACACATCGGTGCCCTTCTGCGCGCGCACCCGGCCGAAGCAGCCGATCGCGTAGCGGCCCGGCAGCGCGGCTTCGGCAAAGGCGGCAGTGCGATCTGCCGGCGGCGCATAGACGGCGGTGTCGACGCCGTGCGGAATCACCGTCGCCTTCACTTTCAGGAACGAGGCCGAAAGATCTGATGTCGCGATGATCGCGTCCATGCGCCGGATCAGCCAGCGCGTGATCCAGCTATGATGGCGCTGTGCCGCCGAGGTGAAGACGAGCTTGAGCGGCCAACCGAGCGCGCGCAACAGCACGCCCGCAATCATCTCGTTGTTGCGGCGCGCGTGCCAGATCACAGGCGCCTTGCGGCGCCACAATCTCAGGAGATCGGCACCGCTCAGCCGCGCGATCCCCTCCGGCGCGTCGGAGCCGAACCACGCGGCGCGAAACAGCTTTGCCAGCCGCGGCGCCACCATCCGGTTGGTCGCGGTGACCCCGGAATAGCGCCTGTGCAGATTTGGCACGATCACTTCGAGATCGCTTGGGGAATTCGCCACGCCACGCTCCGTTTCGAAAGTCCCTATACGCAACATTAAGCATAGTGACCAGTTCAGCCGCGCCGATACCCACTCTTCACCACGTAAACGTTAGCTTGGAGCGTTGATCGAAGACGGGTGAGATCATGACTGTGCTTGTCACCGGCGGTGCCGGCTATATCGGAAGCCACACGGTTCTGGCGCTGGCGGAAGCCGGCGAGGACGTCGTCGTGATCGACGATCTCTCCACCGGCTTCTCGGCCTATCTGCCCGAAGGCGTGCCGCTGTTCATTGGCGATGCCGGCGACGAGAACCTCCTCGAAGGCGTGA
This sequence comes from Bradyrhizobium sp. RT6a, assembly GCF_040547675.1. Lineage (NCBI taxonomy): Bacteria > Pseudomonadati > Pseudomonadota > Alphaproteobacteria > Hyphomicrobiales > Nitrobacteraceae > Bradyrhizobium > Bradyrhizobium sp. RT6a. Next base: position 267,063 of record NZ_JBEPQC010000002.1, on the reverse strand, counting down.
TCGCCCAGCACAACATCGAGAGCATCATCCATTTCGCTGGCTCGGTGGTCGTGCCGGATTCGATGCGCGATCCGCTCGGCTATTACCGCAACAACTTCACGACCGCGCGCAACCTGCTCAATGTCGCGGTCAAGCGCGGCATCGACCGCTTCATTTTCTCCTCGACCGCTGCGGTCTACGGCGATCCGGACCAGGTGCCGGTGCCCGAGCATGCGCCGACACGGCCATTGTCGCCCTACGGTTCGTCGAAGCTGATGAGCGAGATCATGCTGCACGACGTCGCTGCCGCCTACGGCATGCAATACGTGACCCTGCGCTATTTCAACGTTGCGGGTGCCGATCCGCAGGCCCGCATCGGCCTTGCCACCGCCGGCGCCACGCATTTGCTCAAGATCGCGGTGGAAGCCGCGACCGGCCAGCGCGCCAAGATCGACGTGTTCGGCACTGACTATCCGACCCCGGACGGCAGCTGCATCCGCGACTTCATCCATGTCACGGACCTGTCGCAGGCGCATCGCTCGGCGCTCGCCTATTTGCGCAACGGCGGCGCCTCGACGACGCTCAATTGCGGTTATGGCCGCGGCTATTCGGTGCTGGAGACCATCGACGCGGTGCGTCGTGTTTCGGGCCGCAGCTTCGCCGTGCAATACGCCCCGCGCCGGCCCGGCGACATCATGACCATGGTCGCCGACACCAGCCGCATCCGCGGCCTGCTCGACTGGAAGCCGCAATACGACGACCTCGAGACCATTGCAGCCCATGCGCTGGCCTGGGAGGACAAGCTGTTCCGCGAGCGTCACGGCGAGCTCCGCCACGCCGCCTCGGCCTAGATTCCATCCGGGCGCAAGGCCTTAATTGGGCTTGAAAAGCGCTGGCTTAGCGGGCACAGAGGCCGTTCGATCCCTGACGCGCGGGCAGGCTTATTCCTGTGCCGTCAATGGACTGCGGATGGCTCAGTTTCCAAAGAAAATCACCGACGATCCCTATGCGGCAGCGGTGCTGATTCGCCGCCTGGTCACGGAACAGGGGATCATCTACTGGCGGCGCTATCTCGTCGCCTTCGCGCTGATGGCGCTTGCCGCCGGATCGACCGCGGGCGCGACCTACGTGCTCGGCCAGGTCATCAACCAGGCCTATGTCGACAAGAACATCCCGGGCATCGCGATGTTCTCGGGCATCACGGTGATCCTGCTCTTCATCAAGGGCGTGGCGACCTACGGCCACATGGTGATCCTGACCAAGATCTCCAACGCCATCCTCGCCACCAACCAGCGCCAGCTGTTCGCCAAGCTGATGCGCGAGAGCGTCGGATTTTTCTCCGAGCGGCATTCGTCGGAATTTCTGGCCCGGCTGACGGCCGGAGCAAAGTCCATCACCGATGTCCTCAACATGCTGGTCAATGCGGTCGGGCGCGACCTCATGATGCTGCTCGCCATGATCGGCGTGATGGTGTGGCAGGATCCGGTGATGTCGTTCATCGGCCTCGTCGCCGTGCCGCCGGCGATGCTGGTGCTGCGCAAGCTGGTCAAGCGCATCAAGGGGCTCGCTTACAACCAGTTCACCGGGACCGCCGACATCCTGGAGACGATGCAGGAATCGCTGCAGGGCATCCGCACGGTGAAAGCGTTCACGCTCGAAGACACCATGCAGAACCGCATCGACGAGAATATCGCGATCGTCGAGCGCAATGCCAACAAGATGGCCCGCGTCGCCAATCGCTCCAATCCGCTGATGGAGATGCTCGGCGGCTTCGCGGTCGCAGGCTGCCTGCTGTATGGCGGCTACAGCGTGGTCGCGCTCAACGCCACGCCCGGCGCGTTCTTTTCCTTCATGACGGCGTTCCTGATGGCGACCGAGCCGGCCAAGCGGCTGGCGCGGCTCAACATTGACCTCAACAGCCAGCTCGTCGGCGCCCGCATGCTGCTCGAAGTCGTCGACAGCCCTGCGAGCGAGCATTCCGACGACGAGAAGCCGGCGCTGAAACTCTCGAACGCACGCATCGAGCTGCGCGATGTCAGCTTTTCCTATCGCAACGGTGAGACCGTCCTCAATCGCATGAGCTTCGTTGCCGATCCCGGCAAGGTCACGGCGCTGGTCGGCCCCTCCGGCGGCGGGAAATCGACCGTGCTGGGGTTGCTGCTGCGCTTCTACGAGGTGACGCAAGGCGACATCGTGATCGACGGCCAGTCGATCGGCGCCGTCTCGCGAAAATCGCTGCGGGCTCAGACCGCCTATGTCGGCCAGGACGTCTATCTGTTCCGCGACACCATCCGCAGCAACATCGCCTTCGGCAAGTCGGGCGCAACCGAAGACCAGATCATCGGCGCCGCCAAGGCGGCCTGCGCGCATGATTTCATCATGGGCTTCCCGCTCGGCTACGACACGCCCGTCGGCGAGCACGGCACGCAGCTGTCCGGCGGCCAGCGCCAGCGTATCGCGGTGGCGCGCGCGCTGATCAAGAACGCGCCGATCATCCTGCTCGACGAAGCCACCGCCGCGCTCGATTCGGAGTCCGAGCGGCAGGTGCAGGAGGCGATCGAGCATCTCTGCCAGAACCGCACCACCATCGTGATCGCGCATCGCCTGCACACCATCATGCACGCCGATGCGATCCTGGTGGTCGAGGGCGGCGAGATCGTCGAGCAGGGCCGGCATGACGAGCTGCTTCGCCGCGGCGGACGCTATGCGTCGTTCTTCCGCCTGCAACATCACGGCGCCGGCGCTCTGGCGCCGATCAGCGCAACCGCATAGAGTTCCCTTCACCTCAAGAGCAGCGAGATCGCACTATGAACGCCGCCTCCTACGTCATCCCGCTTCCGACCCAGGCTTCGCTTCCCGTCGTCGGGGAAAGCGGCCGTTATCCCGTGCGCCGCATCTGGTGCGTCGGCCGCAACTATCTCGAGCACATCCGCGAGATGGGCAATGACGAGCGCGCCCCGCCGTTCTTCTTCGCCAAGCACGCCGACATGCTGGTGCCCGACGGCGCCACCATTCCCTATCCGCCGCTGACCAAGGATCTTCATCACGAGGTCGAACTGATCGTCGCGATGAAGAGCGGCGGCCTCAACATTCCCACCGACAAGGCGCTCGACCATGTCTACGGCTATGCCGTCGGCATCGACTTGACACGCCGCGACCTCCAGATCGCCTCGCGCAAGAAGGAACGTCCGTGGGAGATCGGCAAGTCGTTCGACTATTCGGCGCCCTGCTCCGCGGTGCAGCCGGCATCGAAGATCGGTCATCCCGCCAAGGGCAAGATCTGGCTCACGGTCAACGGCAAGGAAGCGCAGAAAGGCGACCTCACCGAGCTGATCTGGAACGTGCCCGAGATCATCTGGCAGCTCTCGCAGCAGGTGAAGCTCGCCGCCGGCGACATCATCATGACGGGCACGCCGGCCGGCGTGTCGCAGCTCCAGCCCGGCGACAAGCTCGAATGCGGCGTCGACGGCGTCGGTACGCTGAAGGTCTCGATCGGCCAGCCAGAGTAAGGCTCACGGCGACTCCAGATAAGAAGGCCCCGGACATGTCCGGGGCCTTTTGCATTTCGATGGCCGACGATGCCGATCTACCGGGCCTTCACCGGCCGATCGGCGTGGCTTGCCTGCGGCACACCGCGATTGAGCGACATGTGGGAATGCACGCACAGCCAATCATCACGATGTCTTGAAAACACCATCGTCGCGCGGCCGGGACGCGGAAACGCGCTCCCATCGGGATGATAGCCCGTGCTCGTCCACGGTACGATCACGGTCGCCATCGTGCCATCGGACGATGCCAGGATCGAGGCCTGGTTGACGACGAAACGGAAGTCGGACGTCTTCGGCCAGACGTTGTCCCATTGCGTCGTGACCCATTGATCGAGACCTGGGATGACGTCGTTGTGGGTGCCGAAGGCCAGCACATCCGGATCGAAGAGCGGCCGCGCCGAAGCATAGTCGACCTCGCGGACATAACTCGCAAAGGTTTCCAGCCAGTGGCGAAAGTACAGCGTGATCTCGGTATTCGCGGTCGGCAAGGAGGCCATCGCCTGCTCCATCTTCGGCAACTCAATCGCGGCAATCTTTGTTGCCATGGGGCGGACTGTCCAGCAAGATACGCGCAGAGCACCGGTGGAGATCGATCGACGAACCGGGCCGATTTCATGGAGCCAGACTCATGAGACGCCTTCTCCTGCTTGCAGCCACGCTTATCGTCTCGTGCGACGTTGCCAGCGCGCAGTCCAGTCAGCCCTATGCTGGCCTTGAGCATCGCCGCATCAAGGCGCTGTCGCACCAGCAGATCGACGATCTTCGAGCCGGACGTGGCATGGGCCTGGCGCTTGCTGCCGAGCTCAATGGATATCCCGGTCCGAGTCATGTTCTTGAGCTGGGTGATCGGCTTGATTTGACCGCGGACCAGCGCATCCAGGTTCAGCGCCTCTTCGATGCCATGAAGCAAGAGGCGGTCCCGCTGGGTAACAAGCTGCTCGAACAGGAAACGGAGCTGGACCGGCTCTTCTTCACCCGCGCCGTGACATCGGAGTCACTCAAGGCGGCCCTCCTTGCCATTTCGGAAACCCAGGCACTGCTCCGCGAAAGCCACCTCAAATATCATCTGTCGACAACCGCCCTGCTCGATCAGAGGCAAATGCAGCGATACGCGGAGCTGCGAGGTTACCAACGGCCCGATAGCTCCGAAGGACACAAGCACCATCGCTAGACGCGATCACCGCAACGCCGACAGCACGATGAGGCCGAGGATCAGCGCCGTCAGCGAATATCTGAGCGTGGCGCTCGGCGAACCGCACCGCAAGCTGCCGCCGGCGAACAACGCCAGGATTATATGTACTTCCTCGGCAAGGCCGATCAGTTTCCCTATCTCGCCGCAACCGTGAAAGCGAACCGCGTGATCGCGCTTCGGTCAGCGGGCTGGCACCGGCCCCCGGCCACAGCTTCAACTACATCAATCTCGGCGGCAGCACCGAGAAACTGATGGCGCAGTTCGGCGACCCTTCCATGTCGGGCCGAGCGGGCTGGAGAAGACCGAGCTCTGGACCTATCACCCATGGCCCTTCTCATTCGAAGTGCAGGCGGACCGCGTCACGTCAATCCGGATCAGCGATCCGACCCTCCAGTAAATAGATTGTACGGGGCCCTGGTCACGCCCGTGACAGGGCCTGGAGACCCTTGAAGGTCAGGCGCTTGGGGTCGGTGACGCCGGCGAGATACAGGCGGCGGATGAATGCGATGACGGCGTCGCGGTCGCAATCGGTCAACGCGACGACGGCGTCGACCGCGATTCTCTGGGCTTCCATTGGGCTCACCTCGGCCTTGCAAGTAACCCCGGCCGAGACAGGCTAGGACTCCGCGGTTAATCCGGCGTTAACCGTTCGGGCAGCATGGCCGATTCACCTGAGCGGCCGTATACGCAAAACAACGCATTGCCCGGGGTGCAGCGGCTCATCGCGCAGTGATGCTATTCTTGAGCTGAGCGAACTGCTTCTTCAGCCGCGGCACCGCAAAGTCCGTGAAGGTCCGCACCTTCGGCACCGAGAGCCGTCCCTGCGGACAGATCAAATGCGCAGGCATCTCGGGATCCTCGTCGGCGGCCAGCACGATCTCGAGCTCGCCGCGCGCGACCTGCTCACCCACCTGGTACGAATACATTCGCGCCACACCGCGGCCGGCGACGGCCGAGGCCACCGCCGCATAGGTGCTGTTGACGACGAGGCGGGGGCTGAATTGCACGGTGCGGGCAGCCGACGAGCCGGCCAGCGGCGCAAACGTCCAGGAATTGGGAAGGTGGGCCATCGCGACGATCTGGTGCTTGGCGAGATCGCCGGGCTCGGTGATGCGTGGATGCTGCTTCAGATAGCGTGGTGATGCCACCACGACGCGGCTGATCTCGCCGACCCGCATCGCGACCATCGCCGAATCCGCGAGATGGCCGATGCGGAGCGCGACGTCGACCCCCTCCTCGATCAGATTGACGGCGCGATCGAACAGCAGGAGTTTTGCCGACACGGTCGGATAGGCGTCGAGAAACGCATCGAGGATCGGCCGCAGCACCATCTCGCCCGACACCACCGGGGCGGTGATCGTAAGCAGGCCGCGGGGTGCCGTGCGCGGCCCGGCCGCGATGTCGTCGGCCTCCTCCAGTTCGGTGAGCACGCGGCGACAGACCGCGACATAGCGCTCGCCCTCCTCGCTCAGCTTGATCGAACGTGTGGTCCGGTGCAGCAGCTCGGCACCGACCCGCTGCTCCAGGAACGCAATGGCGCGGCTCACCGCCGCCGGCGAACGGCCGAGCTTGCGGCCCGCAGCCGCGAGGCTGCCCTCGTCCACCGCAAGGACAAACACCTTCATCGCATCCAGACGATCCATACGTCTCCCACCAGCCCATCGAACTCCGATTGCAAGCTAGGCGTTCGCTCCCGCTGCAGCAACCACCGCCGGCGCCGGCCCGGCATTCGTTCGCGCCGCGAAAGAGTGTCTGCCGGACAGCGCATATTCGCAGCCGGCCCGCTGCGGCGTATTTCATCCGCCAAGCCAGCCACTGCTGGCGCAGGTTCTGAAAGCCAACAACAGGAGCCCATCATGGGTATCGAACAGAAGGTTGCCATCATCACCGGTGCTTCGCAGGGCATCGGCGCCGCGTTAGTCCAGGGTTTTCGCGATCGCAACTATCGTGTCGTCGCAACGGCACGCTCGATCAAGCCGTCGGCCGACGATGATGTCCTCGCCGTTTCCGGCGACATTTCCGAGCGGGCCACGGCGGAGCGCGTGGTCTCGCAAGCCATCTCCCGCTTCGGCCGCGTCGACACGCTGGTCAACAACGCCGGCATCTTCGTCGCAAAGCCGTTCACGCAGTACACGGCGGAGGACTATGCGGCGGTGATGGGCACCAACGTCGCGGGCTTCTTCCACGTCACGCAGCTCGCCATCGGCGAGATGGAGAAGCAGGGGTCGGGCCATGTCGTCCAGATCACGACGTCCCTGGTTGACCAGGCCAATTCGAACGTGCCCTCGGTTCTGGCCTCGCTGAGCAAGGGCGGGTTGAGCGCCGCGACCAAGTCGCTCGCGATCGAATATGCCAAGCGCGGTATCCGCGTGAACGCGGTGTCGCCCGGCATCATCAAGTCGCCGATGCACCCCGTCGCGACGCACGCTCAGCTCGATGCGCTGCATCCCGTCGGCCATATGGGCGAGATGTCCGACATCGTCGACGCCGTGCTCTATCTCGAGGGTGCCTCCTTCGTCACCGGCGAGATCCTGCATGTCGACGGCGGCCAGAGCGCCGGCCATTAGGCCAAGAGGAGAGACGATATGCCCATTGTCACCATTCAAGTGACTCGCGAGGGAACGACGCCGGGAACGGCCTCGCTCACGGCGGAGGAGAAGGCGGCGTTGATCAAGGGATCGAGCGAGCTCCTGCTCGACGTGCTCAGCAAGCCGCTCGATTCCACCTTTGTCGTGATCGAGGAAGTCGACCTCGATAACTGGGGCTGGGGCGGCCTGCCTGTGCCGGAATTCCGGCGGCGCCGCGCCGCCCGGACAGGATGATCCGGGCGCCATCGCGCGCGCAGGAGAATGAGATGACCGAACTCAATGCAAATTCCAAGCACGATACCCGGCCGCAGCGGCGGCCGGGAGCGGCATCACAAGCAGCTTCCCGGCAAACCTGGCGATATGCGGTGGCAGGATTGTCGGCATCGCTGGTCGGACTTGGCCTCGCGCGCTTTTCGTACACGCCGTTGATCCCGGCCCTGATCGCCGCGAAATGGTTCGGCGCGTCAGACGTCGTCTATCTCGGTGCCGCTAACCTGGCCGGCTATCTCGCCGGCGCGCTCGCGGCGCGGGCTGTGGCCTCGCGCATCGGGGCCGCCCGTGCCGTGCGAGCGATGATGTTGCTCGCCACCCTGTCCTTTTTTGCCAGTTCAACCCCGGTGTCGTTCACCTGGTTCTTCGCCTGGCGCTTCCTGTCGGGGCTCACCGGGGGAATCATCATGGTGCTGGCGGCCTCCGTCATTCTGCCGCATACCTCGGCCGCGAGGCGCGGCATCGTCGGCGGGGTGATCTTTGCGGGCGTCGGGCTCGGTGTCGCCGCATCGGGCACGCTGGTGCCACTGCTGCTACAGCAAGGCTTGCAACAGAGTTGGTATGGCCTTGGCGTACTCTCGGGCACGCTCACGCTGGTGAGCTGGTGGAACTGGCCTGCTGAAGTCAAAGCCGATACCGTGCCATCGTATCGCGCGAAGCACGACCACGCTTCGCCCGTTCTTCGCGGCTTGCTCGTCCAATACGGCCTCAACGCGGTGGCGCTGGTGCCGCACATGGTCTTCATCGTCGACTTTGTCGCGCGAGGCCTCGGCCAGGGTATTGCCGCGGGATCGCACTACTGGGTGCTCTACGGCCTTGGCGCAATCGTCGGCCCGCTGATCACCGGTCATCTCGGCGACCGCGCTGGGTTTGGACCCGCGCTGCGCGCCGCCTTCCTGATCGAGGCGGCCGCCGTGCTGCTCCCGACCGTCAGTACCGCGCCTCTCTCGCTGATCGTGTCGAGCGTGGTGGTCGGTGGCTTCACACCCGGCATCGTACCGCTCGTGCTCGGACGCATCCATGAGCTGGTCCCACATTCTGCCGAGCAGCAGCGCACGACATGGAGCCATGCCACGACCAGCTTTGCGCTGTTCCAGGCGGCCGCGGCCTACGGCTTCTCCTGGATTTACGCGCAGACCGGCGGCGATTATCTCATCCTGTTCGCGCTGGGCGGCGGCGCCGTCGTGCTCGCACTCGCGATTGATCTTGCGCTGCCGCTTACCACCCGCAAGGCATAGAACGCCGAAATCGTTGCGATCAGGAGTACCGCATCACGCGGTCATCGATCCGGCCGAACCGCAACGAGACGATGTCGAGCGCGTAGTTTTGGTAGAGCCGCCACGGCTGCTTCGAGCCTTGCTTCGGCATCTTTGCGACCGAGCGCTGCACATAGCCCGAGGTGAAATCGAGCGATGGCTGCGCAGTGATCGTGGGGTCGTCATTGTGCGGCATGCACTGACGGAAATTATGCCGGTCCATGTAGTTGATGAGACGGCAGACATATTCGCAGGTGAGATCACATTTCAGCGTCCATGATGCGTTGGTGTAGCCGAAGGCGGAGGCCATGTTAGGTACGTCCGCATACATCATGCCCTTGTAGGTCAGCGTATTGGCGAAATCGACGATACGGCCGTCGACACTGATTTCGAGACCGCCGACGACCTGGAGCACCAGTCCCGTCGCGGTCACGATGATGTCCGCCGCAAGCTCGCTGCCGTCCTTCAGCCGGATGCCGTCGCGCGTGAACGTGTCGATCTCTTTGGTGACCACGGACGCGCGCTGCTCGCGGATCGCCTTGAACAGATCGCCATCCGGCACGAGGCAGAGTCGCTGGTCCCAGGGATTGTAGCGCGGCGTGAAATGGGTCGCGACGTCGTAGTCGGGGCCGAGCGCTATCTGCACGCCCTTGAGAACCAGCTCCTTCACCTTCGCAGGGCGGCGCCGACTGAGCTGGAAGAAGAACATCCCCCACATCACGTTGCGCCAGCGGATCAGGTGATAGGCAAGCCGCGTCGGCAGATTGCGCCGCAATTTGTTGGCGACGGGATCCTGCGCCGGGCGCGACACCACATAGGTCGGCGAGCGCTGCAGCATGGTGACCTGCGCGGCCGTCTTGGCCAGCTCCGGCACCAGCGTCACCGCGGTCGCGCCCGAGCCGATCACGACGACGTGCTTGCCGGCGCAGTCGATGTCGTCGGTCCATTTCTGCGGATGCACGATGCGGCCGGCGAAATCCGCGACGCCCGGAAACTCCGGCGTATATCCGGCCTCGTATTTGTAATAGCCCGAGCACATGAACAGGAAATTGCAGGTGAAGCGCACGAGTTCGGCCGCGCCCTCGCCGGTGATGCGCTCGGCCTCGACGGTCCAGCGCGCCTCACTCGTCGACCACGCCGCACGCTTGACACGATGGTGGAAGCGGATTTGCTTCTCGATGCCGTTCTCGGCTGCGGTTTCGCGAACGTAGTTGAGGATTTGCGCACCGTCGGCGATCGCCTTCGGATCGGTCCAGGGCTTGAAGGAATAGCCCAGCGTGAACATGTCGCTGTCGGAGCGGACGCCGGGATAGCGAAACAGGTCCCAGGTCCCGCCGATGCAGTCGCGGCCCTCGAGGATGACGTAGCTCTTGCCTGGACATTTCGTCTGCAGGTGGACGCCCGCGCCGATGCCGGACAGGCCGGCACCGACGATCAGCACGTCGAAATGGTCTTGAGCCATTGTTTCCTCCGCAGCCGAGGATTGTCTGACCGGGATCGTCGCTCGTCAACTGGCAATCGGCCTGACACAACCGGGAAGGAAACAGGTGCGTCGCGCTTAAGACAACAAAGCCCCGGATCGCTCCGGGGCTTTGCGTCGAAAATAGATACGATCAGCGATCAGTACCGGTAATGGTCCGACTTGTACGGACCTTCCTGCTTGACGCCGATGTAGTCGGCCTGGTCCTTGCGCAGCTCGGTGAGCTTGACGCCGATCTTGGCGAGGTGCAGGCGCGCGACCTTTTCGTCGAGCGACTTCGGCAGCACGTAGACTTCCTTCTTGTACTTGCCGTCCTTGTTGTTGGCGAAAAGCTCGATCTGCGCCAGCGTCTGGTTGGTGAAGGAGGCCGACATCACGAAGGACGGATGGCCCATCGCATTGCCGAGGTTCACGAGGCGGCCTTCCGACAGCATGATGATGCGATGCTTGTCGGGGAATTCGATCTCGTCGACCTGCGGCTTGATGTTGGTCCACTTCAGGTTACGCAGACCCGCGATCTGGATCTCGTTGTCGAAGTGACCGATGTTGCAGACGATGGCGCGATCCTTCATCGCGCGCATGTGCTCGATCGTGATGATGTCCTTGTTGCCCGTCGCGGTGACGAAGATGTCGGCGCGGGGCGCGGCGTCTTCCATGGTCACGACTTCATAGCCTTCCATCGCCGCCTGCAGCGCGCAGATCGGATCGACTTCGGAGACCATGACGCGGCAGCCGGCCTGGCGCAGCGAGGCGGCCGAACCCTTGCCGACGTCGCCGAAGCCCGCAACCATCGCAATCTTGCCGGACATCATCACGTCGGTGCCGCGGCGGATGCCGTCAACCAGCGATTCACGGCAGCCATAGAGGTTGTCGAACTTCGACTTGGTGACGCTGTCGTTGACGTTGATGGCCGGCCATAGCAGCGTGCCGGCCTTCTGCATGTCATAGAGACGATGCACGCCCGTGGTGGTCTCTTCAGAAACGCCCTTGATGCTCTTGGCGATCTCGGCGAAGTAGCCCTTCGGCTTCTCCTTGAGCTGCTTCTTCAGAAGCGCGAAGAAGACTTCCTCTTCCTCTGAACCCGGCTTGTCCAGAAACTTGGTGTCGCCGTTCTCGGCGCGCAGACCGAGGTGGACGTACATGGTGGCGTCGCCGCCGTCGTCGAGGATCATGTTCGGGTGACCGCCGCCGTGCCAGTCGAACAGCTTGGCGGTGTAGTCCCAGTACTCGGTAAGGCTCTCACCCTTGACGGCGAACACCGGAATGCCGGCGGCTGCGATTGCCGCCGCGGCGTGGTCCTGCGTCGAATAGATGTTGCAGGAGACCCAGCGGATGTCGGCGCCGAGCGCTGCCAGCGTCTCGATCAGCACGCCGGTCTGGATCGTCATGTGCAGCGAGCCCGCGATACGCGCGCCCTTCAGCAGCTGCTTCGGGCCGTACTCCTCGCGGGTGGCCATCAGGCCGGGCATCTCGGTCTCGGCGAGCGAGAGCTCCTTGCGGCCGAAATCGGCGAGCGAAATGTCCTTGACGATGTAATCGGTGAAGCCGGGCTTCGCATTCATTGCGGGCGTCCTGTTGTTGAATTGGTCATTCCGGGTCGCCTGGAGGGGCGAGCCCGGAATCTCGATACGATGGAAGAATTCCGGGTTCGCCGATGTGGCGGCGTCCCGGGATGACGTCGGCGATCAGACCGCGCGCTTGAGCGCTTCGACCAGGTCGGTCTTCTCCCAGGAGAAGCCGCCCTCGTTGTCGGGGGTGCGGCCGAAATGGCCGTAAGCCGAGGTGCGCGCGTAGATCGGGCGGTTGAGATCGAGATGGCTGCGGATGCCACGCGGGGTGAGATCCATCGCCTTGGCGGCGGCCTTCTCGAGCTGATCCTCCGACACCTTACCGGTGCCGTGGGTGTCGATGTAGATCGACAGCGGACGCGCCACACCGATGGCGTAGGCGAGCTGCAATGTGCAGCGATCCGCAAGACCGGCCGCGACGATGTTCTTGGCGACGTAGCGGGCAGCGTAAGCCGCGGAGCGGTCGACCTTGGTCGGATCCTTGCCGGAGAACGCGCCGCCGCCGTGCGGGGCCGCACCACCATAGGTGTCGACGATGATCTTGCGGCCGGTCAGGCCGGAATCGCCGTCGGGACCGCCGATGTAGAACTTGCCGGTCGGGTTGATGTGCCAGATCGTCTTCGCCGTGATCCAGTCCTTCGGCAGCGCCTCGCGCACATAGGGCTCGACGATGTCGCGAATCTGCTTGGACGAGATGTCCTCGACCAGATGCTGGTGCGATACCACGATCTCGCGCACGCCGACCGGCTTGCCGTTCTCGTACTGCACCGTGACCTGGCTCTTGGAGTCCGGACCCAGGACCTTCTCGCGTCCGGAGTGCCGCGCTTCCGAGATGAGGCGCAGGATCTTGTGGGCGTAGAAGATTGGTGCCGGCATCAGGTCCGGCGTCTCGTTGGTGGCGTAGCCGAACATGATGCCCTGGTCGCCCGCGCCCTCTTCCTTGACTTCGCCCGGCTGCAGCGCATCGACGCCCTGCGCGATGTCGGCGGACTGCGGATGCAGCAGGATCTCGATATCGGCCTTTTGCCAGTGGAAACCTTCCTGCTCGTAGCCGATGTCCTTGATCGCGTCGCGGACGACGCCTTCGATCTGCTCGTTGGTGACGGATGCGGGACCGCGGGTCTCACCGGCGATTACGACTTTGTTGGTGGTCGCGAGCGTTTCGCAGGCGGCGCGAATTTGCCAGGGATCGATGCCGGCTTTCGGTCCTTCGCGGTAGAACAGATCGACGATCTCGTCGGAGATCCGGTCGCACACCTTGTCCGGATGGCCTTCGGACACGGACTCGCTGGTGAAGAGATAGGACGCGCGCATCAGTAACCCCTTGTTCCGCCGCTAGCTGGCGGGCGTTGTGATATTTAGCTTTGAATGATGTCAATCACGCCGGCGCGAGATGACGTAGGATTCGTCGAGAAACCAGAGCCCATTGTACTTTCGCAGCACGTCCCTGGCGGCATCCAGAGTGCGGCCGTTTTGAGTCATTTCCGTCAACCGGTCGTCCTCAATCTGAGCGACATACACCGCCGCATTCCAGGCTGCAAAGGCCGTCGAGGTTCCGATAGTGCCTGTCACCTCGTTGGGCAGCGCTTCCATATCATACCTGAAGATCGAGCGGTTATCTGCATAAGCATTAAAATTTAAGTCGCGGCCCACCGAGCCGAGCTCGTACTTCACCGCGCGCAATAGCTCATGACGGCTCACCGAGAAAGGATTTTCTCCAGGCCAGATCGCCTGGATCATCTCCATGCCCGGATCCTGGCCGTGGGAGTGAATTCCGATCAGGCGGCCGCCTGCCCGCAAGGCCCGCGCCAGGGGCGCAATGATCCGTTTCGCCCTGAAATTAACCGAAGACAGCGCGCGGTATGGCTGGGATGCAATAACGAGGTCGAAATTTGCTTCGGCCTGGCCCGGCCGTGGAATGGTCGAATCGAGCAGAAACCGCTGGTCTTCACGGTAGAGCACCAGCACGACAGGCCGCTCATAGAGCGGCATCCCCGTGCGCGGGCTGACCGCCGCGCGCCAGTTTTGCTCCAAGAACGGCTTCAATTCCGTAATTTGCGTCTCGAACTCGCCCGAGGAAGCACCCCGCAAGGGAACCTCGTGCCAGACGGTCGCGGCTGCCGCCGCAGGCGATGCCGGCGTGAGCCAGGGCGCCTCCGCGTAGAGCATGTTGGTAAAAACGAACACCGAGGCCGGATGCTCGAAAATGCGATCCGGCACCTTGTCCAGCGTCAGGCGGAGGTCCTCGAGACTGAGCTCCTTGCCGGCGACATAGAACGGCATGTGCGGAAAGCGCTGATGCATCGAGCGCAGCACGCGCGCCAGCACCGTGCCGTCGCCAACGCCGGCATCGAACACGCGCAGCGCCGGCGGCCGGGGATGGATGCTGGCAAGCTCCAGCGCCACGCGCTCGGCGACCACCCGCTTCTCGCTGCAAGTGTGGACGAAAAGCAGGTATTTCTGGCGATTCTCGAAAAAGCGGAAATTGCCGCGCGGATCGCGCTTTTCCGGGGGCACCTGAAGTCCGCGCGGGGGCGGCACGCCGCCGGCCATTGATGCGGCCATGTAGGCCTGGATCCGGTCCAGGGTGTCGATCGTGATGCGCTTGCCCTCGCGCAGGCGGTGCACGAGCTTCCCATCGTTCACCGCGCGCCGGCCGAACGTCGACTCCGCCATGTCCGCCTTACGGCAGAACTCGGTGATTTGGCTCAGGATTTCGTCATTCTTCATGAAGTGGGACGCAGTGGGCAGAAGGGTTGGGTAATGCCTCCTAGCAAAATCTGCCCACTGAGGGAATAGGGATACATCCACCTGGTTTGCCGTGTGGACAATAGCGAGGCCGTGAACCACCACGCGCTGCCGGGCAACAAACAGACGCCTCTCCTCAACGGGACCACCGCCAATGCGTCGCCTGCTCGTCGCGCTCTTCGTGCTCGCCGCAACCCTGTGGTCGGCATCCGCTTTTGCGCAGGCGCGCAACCAGCTTGGGCCGCTCTGCACCACCGACACCACGCCGGCCGACCAGATGATTGACGCTTGCACCAAGATCATTGCGCTGAAGGTGTTCAAAGGCGAGCAGCTCGCGACGGTCTACTTCTGGCGCGCGGTAGGCTGGAACAAGAAGGGCGATTACCCAAAGGTCATCACCGACGCCACGGAAGCGATCCGGCTCCAGCCGAGCCAGGCGGCCTATAATCTCAGGGGATCGGCCTACTACGACAGAGGCGAGTACGAGATTTCGATCGCCGATTTCGACGACGCGCTGAAGCTAGGCCCGCCGAGCGGTACCATCTTCCACAATCGCGGCAATGCCTGGCGCGGCAAGGGCGACTACGCCAAGGCCATTAGCGATTACGATATGTCGATCAAAGCTGATCCCAAATCGGCATTCTCGTACCAGAACCGCGGCATCGCGAAGGAGGCACGTGGCGATCTCGACGGCGCGCTGGCCGACATCAACCAGGCGATCCGGCTCGACCCGACGCTGCCGCAGCCGCTGATCAACCGGACCGCGATCTGGCGTGTCAGAGGCGATTACGATCGCGCGATTGCCGACGGCAGCGAAGCGATCCGGCTCGCGAAAGAGAAGCCGCCAGTCAATATCATGACGCCGCCGAACAGCGTGCTGATCTCAGGCTACACCCATCGCGCGCTAGCCTATGAGGTGAAAGGCGACTACGCGCACGCGAGGGACGACTACAAGGCGTCGCTGGCGATCGCGGCTTCCGATGCCGGCAGCAAGGCCAATCAGGCCACCGCAAAGGTGCGGCTGTCGCTGGTCACCGACGCTAGCGTGCCGATCCCGCGCGATGCGCCGTCACCGACGACGGAGCCCGCGCAGGCACCGGCTCCCCAGCAGACGGGTGCCGCGTCGCCCCCCTCGCCTGCTCCAGCTGCGCGCGGCACGCGCATGGCGCTGATCATCGGCAATGGCGCCTATGCGCATGTAAAGGCCCTGCCGAATCCCCCCAATGACGCGCGCGCCGTTGCGAAGAGCCTGCGCAACATCGGCTTCACCGTGTCAGAAGGCGTCGATCTCGACCGTGCGGCGATGCAGAAGATGACGCGTGACTTCTTGCGGGAGGCGGCGCGAGCACAGGTCGTGGTGGTCTACTATGCCGGCCACGGTGTGCAGGTCGACGGCCGCAACTATCTCATTCCCGTCGACGTCGAACTCAAGCCGGGCGCGAGGATGACGGAGGCGATGATCGACATGGACACGATCATGGCCGGCCTCGACGACCAGGTCCGCACCAACATTTTGATTTTCGATGCCTGCCGCAATAATCCGATGGCACAGCAGGTCGCATCCGCCGGCACCAACCGCGCCATCGAAGCTGCCTCCGGCCTCGCGGCGCCGACCAGCCTGGGAGCCGGCGCGACGCTCGGGGCCGGCACGCTGATCGCCTTCGCCACTGCACCGGGCCAGGTCGCGCTCGACGGCGAGGGTGCCAACTCGCCGTTCTCCGCCGCGCTCTCCCGCCATCTCGGCACGCCGGGCCTGGAAGTGCAGCAGATGCTGACGCGGGTGCGGGCCGAGGTGGTGTCGACAACGAAGAACAAGCAGGTGCCGTGGTCGAACTCGTCGCTACTGGGCGAGGTTTATCTGGCGGAGAAGTGAGGGGGCGTGTCTGCTGCGGTGAGGCGAAGCGTCGTGCTCATACTCAGTGTCGTCTCGGCGAAGGCCGGGACCGATAACCACAGGACGTAGTTTGGCGAAGACTCGGAGTTGCCGCCTTCGCGTCACAACATCTCCCTGGGGGTATGGGTCCCGGCCTTCGCCGGGACGACACCGAGGGTGTTGCACCAGTTAACCGTCACTCACGAGACGGGCTGCGTAGAGCTCAATTGCCCCACACTTCCTTCGCGATCTCCACGGCGAGGCTGAGCTTGGCCCACTGCTCCTCTTCGGAGAGGACGTTGCCTTCCTCCGTCGACGCAAAACCGCACTGCGGGGAGAGTGCGAGCTGCTCCAGCGGGGCGAACTTGGCGGCTTCCTCGAGACGGCGCTTGATGGCGTCCTTGTTCTCGAGCTCACCGAACTTCGAGGTGATGACGCCGACCACGACGACCTTGTTGCCCTTGGGCAGGAAGCGCAGCGGCTCGAAGCCACCGGCGCGGTCGCTGTCGTATTCGAGGAAATAGCCGTCGTAATTGGTGCCGGCGAGCATGGTCTCGGCAACCGGCTCGTAGCCGCCTGACGAAATCCAGGTCGAACGGAAATTGCCGCGGCAGACGTGCGTCGTCACCACCATGTCGGCGGGCTTCTCGGCCAGCGCATAGTTGATGATGCGCGCATAGATCTGCTGGAGGCCTTCCGGATTGTCACCGCGCTCGCGCGCTTTCTGCAATTCGTCCGGCGAGCAGAGATAGGCCCACACGGTGTCGTCGAATTGGAGATAGCGGCAGCCGGCATCGTAGAACGCCTTCACGGCCTTGCGGTAGGTCTTGCCGAGGTCTTCGTAGAAGGCGTCGAGATCGGGATAGACGTCCTTGGAGATCGCCTTGCGGCCACCGCGGAAGTGCAGCACCGCCGGCGAAGGGATCGTCATCTTGGCGGTGACGTGGGCCTGGTCGGCGACCTTCTTCAGGAAGCGGAAGTGATCCAGCATCGAGTGGTCATCGGGGAAATCGAGCTTGCCGATCACCCGCACCGCGTCATGCCGCGTCTCGACGCCCGCGAACTGAATGCCCGTGTCGGGGTGGAACATTTCGCAGCCGGTGAGCTTGGCCAGGAAGTCGAAATGCCACCAGGAGCGGCGGAATTCGCCGTCGGTCGCGAGCTTCAGGCCGAGCGAGGCCTGCTTATGCACGACCTTCTCGATCTCCATGTCCTCGATCTTGCGCAGATCGTCGGCCGAGATCTCGCCCTTCTCCAGCCTGGCGCGGGCTTCCTTGATCTTGGCGGGACGCAGAAGGCTGCCGACCTCGTCGGCGCGGAAGGGGGCTTTGGTTCGCTGCATTTCTTACTCCCAGTTACTTTTAGTGGGCCGCCGCCCCTGCGACGCCGAGGTGGCGCTCGAGGACCGACGGGTCGGCCTTCAGCGCGGCGCTCGGAGCGTCGTGGACGATCGTTCCGCGCTCCAATATCACAACACGGTCGGCCAGCCCCAGAATCTTTTGGGCATTCTGCTCGACGATGATCGAGCAGATGCCGCCCGCCCGCGTGATGGTCCCGATCGCTTTCAAGAGCTCCTCGACGATGATGGGGGCGAGGCCCTCGGTCGGCTCGTCCAGGAGAAGCACTTTCGGATTGAGGGTCAGCGCGCGGCCGATCGCCAGCATCTGCTGCTCGCCGCCGGAGAGCTGGTTGCCAAAATTGCTCCGCCGCTCCTTCAGCCGCGGGAACATCTCGTAAACCCTCTCGACGGTCCAGGAGCCGGGCTGGGCCACTGCGGACATGTTCTCCTCCACCGTGAGCGAGCGGAAGATGTTGCGCTCCTGCGGCACCCAGCCGATCCCTGCGCGCGCCCGCTGGTCCGGCCGCAAGGTCGTGACGTCGGTACCACCCAGCCCGACAGTGCCGGAGAAGCGACGGGTGACGCCGACGATGGAGTTGATCAGCGTGGTCTTGCCGGTGCCGTTGCGCCCCAACAGCGCCAGCACCTGACCTTCAGCAAGACGCAGCGACATGTTAGGCAGCACCACTGCCTCGCCATAGCCGGCGCGAAGCGAGTCGATCGCGAGCAGGTCAGACATTGACCGCCTCCTCGCCGAGATAGACCGCCTTGACCTGCGGGTCGCGCGCGACCTGCTCGGGCGGGCCTTCGGTGAGCAGCGCGCCTGAGACCAGGACAGAGATGCGGTCGGCGAAGGAGAACACGAGGTCCATGTCGTGCTCGATCAGCAGCACGGTGACGTCGCGCGGCAGGCTGCCTACGACGGCAAGAATGTCGTGGCGCTCGCTCTCGGGCACGCCGGCGGCGGGCTCGTCCAGCAGCAGCACGCGCGGCTTGGCGGCGATCGCGACCGCGATCTCGAGCAGGCGCTGCTTGCCGTAAGGCAGCGTCACGGTCTGTTCGTTCATGACGTCGAGCAGGTGGAAGCGCGTCAGGAGGTCGGCGATCTCGCCGTTGACGTCGCTGTGCGTACCCATCCGCCGCCACCAGTCGCCGCCATGGCCGAGGCGCTCTGAGACAGCGAGACCGATGGTCTCGAGCGGGGTCAGGTCGGGATAGAGCTGGTTGATCTGGAAGGTGCGCGACAAGCCGCGCAACACGCGCTTGTGCACGGGCAGATCCGTGATGTCCTGGCCTTCGAGCAGGATGCGGCCCGAGTTCGCCTTGAGCACGCCGGTGAGCTGGTTGATCACCGTGGTCTTGCCGGCGCCGTTCGGGCCGATCAGCGCGTGTCGGGCGCCCTGCTCGATTTTTAGCGACAAGTCGCGAGTGACACGCAGACCGCCAAACTGCTTTTCGAGACTTTGGGTTTCGAGCGCGATGGTCATGCGTCGCTCTCCGGCACGGCGACGACGGCCTTGCGCCCGGCTATCTGCCTGATGACTAGATTGGGCACATACAACATCCAGCGATGCAGTCGCTGCCGGCCGACAAGGACGATCACGACGAGCACGAGGCCGATCCAGAACTGCCAGTATTGCGGGGTGATGGTCGAGAACAATTCCTGCAGCATACGAAACAGCACTGCGCCGATCAGCCCGCCGTAGAGATAGCCGGTGCCGCCGATCACGAGCACCAGCATCAGGTCCGCCGAGCGCTCGAAGGAGAACACGTCGAGCGAGGCGATCGCGGTGGTCTGGGTGAACAGCGCGCCTGCGATGCCGGCATAGAACGCTGCGAGCGTGTAGATCGCAATCAGGCGACGGTTGACGGGGATGCCGATCGCGGCCGCGCGCAGCGGATTGTTCTTGATCGCCCGCAATGACAGGCCGAACGGGGAATGCACGACGCGGCGGGCGAACAGGAATAATAGGAACAGAACGGCGAGCGAATAGAAGAAGCCGGTCTTGCCGAACATGTCGAATGGAATCTCACCGAAGATAGGCTGCATCTCGATACCCTGCAGACCGTCGGTGCCGCCGGTGATGTTGGAGAAGCGTTCGGCCAGCGCCTCGAGCAACAACGCGATGCCGAGCGTCACCATCAGCCGCGTCAGGTCGACGCCGCGGATCACGAGGAAGCTGGTGGCGAAGCCGAGCACCATCGCGACAAGCCCGGCGACGACAAGCGCAAGCACGGGTTCGTTGATGATTCCGTGCAGCGCAAGAAGCCCCGCCGCGTAGGCGCCGACGCCGAAGAAGGCGGCATGGCCGAGCGAGACGATGCCAGCGTAGCCGAGGATCAGATCGAGCGACATCGCAAACAGCGCGAGCCGCAGGATGTCCGTCATGATCAAATAACGCGTGGGAAATACGAAGCCGCAGGCCAGCACGATCAGCCAGAAAGCGGCCTCGCCATAATGCCAGCGGGCCTTGCGCTGGGCGTGATAGCCGACGTCGGAGGAGGCGCTCATCGGCGAACTCAACGCGCGGCCGTGCGGCCGAACAGACCGTTCGGGCGCCAGATCAGGATCACGATCATCATGGTGTAGATCACGAAAGGCCCCATCTTCGGGACGTAATATTTGCCAGCGACGTCGCCGATGCCGAGCAGCAGCGAGGCCAGAAACGGGCCGGTGATCGAGGACGAGCCGCCCACGGTGACCACGATCAGGAAGTAGATCATGAATTTCAGCGGAAAGTACGGGTCGAGGCCGAGGATTTCGGCACTCAGCGCGCCGCCGAGACCGGCCAGGCCGCAACCAAAGGCAAATGTGAAAGCGAACACCTGCGGCACGTTGATGCCGAGGCCACTCGCGGCGCGGGGATCGTCGACCGCGGCGCGCAGACGGCTGCCGAACCGCGTCTTGGCCAGCACCATCTGGAGACCAATGGTGAGCAGCCCGCAGATCACGATGATCATCAGGCGGTAGCGGCCGATGCCGACTCCGAACACGTCGAACTGGCCCTGGAGCGCTGCCGGCAAGTTGATGAAGACCCGCGAGGAGCCCTGGATGTAGTCGACGGCCGCGACCGACATGAACGTGAGGCCGATCGTGAACAGCACCTGATCGAGATGGCTGCGCGCATAGAGGTGTCGGTACAGCGTGCGCTCGAGCACGATGCCGATCGCAGCAGAGGAGACGAAGGCAAGCGGTAATGCAGCGAAGAATGGCCAGCCCATCCGGTTGACCAGCACCATGCAGACATAGCCGCCGGCCATGGCGAAGGCGCCATGGGCGAGGTTGACGAAGTTCATCAAGCCGAGCGTGACCGCGAGCCCGCAAGCCAGCACGAACAGCAGCATGCCGTAGGCAACGCCATCGAACAGGTTGGTGAGGATTGAGGTCATCGTCTCAGCTTGGAGTTATCGTCATGGCCGGGCTTGTCCCGGCCATCCACGTTCTTGGTTCGGCTCTCGTGGTTGCCCGGGTCAAGCCCGGTCATGACGAGAGTGGCGGGCGAGATCCCCGATGCGCGCTCGGGGATGACGCGCTTTCGCGCGTTACTTCTTAGTCTTGCCGAGATCCTTGACGGCCTCGAAGGTCGCAAACTCGACGTTATAGAGCTCGCCGTCGACCTTCTCGACCTTCCGGATGTAGATGTTCTGCACGATGTCGCGGGTCTCGGGGTCGATCGAGATCGGCCCGCGCGGGCTCTCCCACTTCTGGCCCTTCATGGCTTCGACCAGCTTGGTGCCGTCGGTGTCGCCATTGGTCTTCTTCAACGCCTCGTAGATCAGGTGAATGCCATCATAGCCGCTCACTGCCATGAAGCCCGGCCGGTTTCCGTACGCCTTCTTGTAGGCCGCGACGAAATCCTTGTTCATCTGCGAGGAATGCGCCGCCGAATAGAGGTGCGCGGTGACCGTGCCCAGCACGGCGTCGCCCATGTTGTTGAGGAGATCGTCGTCGGTCACGTCGCCCGGTCCGATCACCTTAATGCCGGCCTTGTCGAGCCCGCGCTCGGCATACTGCTTCATGAAGTTGCCGCCCTGGCCGGCCGGCACGAACACGAAGATCGCGTCAGGCTTGGCATCCTTCATACGCTGGAGGAACGGTGCGAAATCCGGATTGGCAAGCGGCGTCTTCACCTCTTCGACCACCTCGCCGCCACCGGCGGTGAAGTTCTGCTTGAAGAAGTTGAGCGCGTCATTGCCCGGCGCGTAGTCCGAGGTCAGCGTCGCCACCTTCTTGATGCCGTTTTTCACCGCCCAGTCGGCGATGATGGTGGAGGATTGCGCCAGGGTGAAGCTGGTGCGGACAATATAGGGCGAGCGCTCGGTGATGATGGAGGTGCCGGCCGCCATCACGACTTCCGGGATCTTGGCTTGCGTGGCCAGCGGCGCCGCCGCGAGCGCGGCCGGCGTCACGCCGAAGCCGGCGATGAAATGGACCTTGTCGTTGACAATCAGCTCCTGCGCGGCGGTCTTGGTTTTGTCCGGAATCGCAGCATCGTCCTTGAGGATGATCTCGATTTTCTTGCCGGCGACGGTGTCGCCCTTCTGCTGCATGTAGAGCTTGATCGCGTTCTCGATCTGCTTGCCGGTCGAGGCCTGGCCGCCGGTCATCGGCAGGATCAGGCCGACCTTGACGCTGTCCTCAGCCCTGGCCGGAGCGATGGCCGCAAGGCCCGCGATGGCGGTAGCTGCAGCGGCCCAAATAGTCGTACGACACAGTTGTTTGCGTTCGAACATCAGATGTCCCTCCCCTTCATTCCTGATCTCTTGTGCGCCGGACCGAGTGCCCGGTCCTTGCCTTAAGTTTAGCTCACGCACGCGTGATGTCGCGCGCCACATGGCGTCTTTCGCGCCCTTATTGTCAATCGGACGTTTGGCGACCATTCGGCGCAAGCCGAGCGTTCCGATTGTCGACGGCAGAAGCGATATCGGGTCACGTCCGGGTAACCTCGGCATCGTGACTACGATCACCTTAATTTGTACGATTGTACAAACAAAATGGACCTGTCAACGAAAAAGCTTCATCTCCAATCAAGCCACTTTGTCGCGAGCTCTTGCCGCAGTCTAGAAACGCAGCCAGCCGAGGGGATGGAGGATTTCGTCTTTTGTTTGCAGAATTTGAACATCGGCCAAGGCTTGGGGTCGACATATTCCGGTAGCAAGTTACCTACCTCGAATAAGTCTATTTTACCTGTTGAAGGCTACTCTCCCGGTGCCAGCCTGACTTGGCGTCCAACACGACTGATCGCGCGCGCCCCCGTACAATGCCCAGATTCTTCCGTTCCCTCCTGATCCTCCTCGCGCTCTCCGCGGGCCTGTCCGGCTGCGGCACCGTCAACGAAAAGCTCTCGTCCGGCATGGGCGACTACGTCCCGCAATGGGCCGGCGGCTTGCCGGCAGACGCCCCGCCGCGGGCGGGCACGCCGCAATACGATGCCTACATGAAGGAGCGCGAGCGCAAGCGGCTGATGCCGGCAGCGGATCGCGAAAAGGAAGAGCAGGCGCAGAAGGGCGCAACGGGCTCGGCCTCCGGCACCGCGGTGCGTTAAATCGTGCCCTCTCGCCGCTTGCGGCGAGGTAAGGCAAATCAATCCACGAACACCACGGTCTTGCGGCCATTGAGGATGACGCGGTCGTTGAGATGGTAGCGGATCGCGCGCGCCAGCACGCGGCGCTCGATATCGCGGCCCTTTCGGACGAGATCCTCGGGGGTATCGCGGTGGCTGATGCGCTCGACGTCCTGGTCGATGATCGGGCCCTCGTCGAGGTCGCGCGTGACGTAATGCGCGGTGGCGCCGATCAGCTTGACGCCACGCTCATGGGCCTGGTGATAGGGTTTTGCGCCCTTGAAACCCGGCAAGAATGAGTGGTGGATGTTGATGCAGCGTCCCGACAGATTTGCCGAGAGATCGTCCGACAATATCTGCATATAGCGGGCGAGCACGACGAGATCCGTCCCGGTCTTGGCGACGAGGTCGAGGATCTGCGCCTCCTGATCGCGCTTGGTCTCTTTCGTAACAGGCAGATAGTGGAATGGAACCCCGCCGAAATCGAGCCCGTCATAGACCTCGCGCGGATGATTGGAGACGATTGCGGCCAAAGTCATCGGCAGCTCGCCGGTGCGCCAGCGATAGAGGATGTCGACCAGGCAGTGGTCGGACTTCGATACCAGCAGCATCACCTTGCGAAGCGCGGCGCGATCTCGCATCTGCCATTCCATGCCGAAACGCTCGGCGATCGCGGCAAAGCCGGTCTGGAGCGCCGACAGCTCCACGGCGAGATCGGCGGCGGTGAACACCACCCGCATGAAGAACTTGTTGGTCTCGATGTCGTCGAACTGCTGGGCGTCGAGAATGTTCTGTCCGTTATGGGCCAGGAAAGTCGACACCGCCGAGACGATGCCGGGACGATCCGGACAGGACAGGGTCAGGACATATTGATGATCTGGCATGGGCCTTGATGAAGGTTTGGGCAACGGCTGCGGAACGATCCGCGATCGCGCCCTGCTCTATCACCGACCCCACCCTTGCGCCAATCCCGACCGTGGAGTCAGGATGAACGCACCATTGCTTTGACTGACCGGAGTAGGCTCATGGCCGACCGTTTGAACGGCACCCGCATCCTGATCCTCGAAACGCGCGAGGAGGCGCAGTTTTCGAAGCTGCTGGCCGAGCAAGGCGCCGAGGTCGTGCAATGCCCGATGTTCACCATCCAGGATGCACCGGACCCCGCCCCGGTCGAGGTCTGGATCCGCCGGGCCATCGACAAGCCCTTCGACGATCTCGTGCTGATGACCGGCGAAGGGCTGCGGCGGATCATGAAGCTCGCCGTCGCGCGAGGGCTCGATCAGGCCCTCGTGGCGGCGCTTGCCGGATCGCGGAAATTCACCCGTGGCCCGAAGCCCGGCAAGGCACTGCGCGAAATCGGGCTCGAGGCGCAGCAGACCACGGAGAAGCCGACCACCGAGGGCGTGATCGAGATGTTGGGCAATCTCGACCTGAAGGGGCATCGCCTCGGCCTCCAGCTCTATCCCGACAAGGATCACAGCGCGCTGACCGATGCGCTGTCGGCGCAAGGGGCCGAGGTCGATAGCGTGCTGCCCTATGCCTACGATTCCAAGGCGGCGGATGCCAACATCGTCGCCGCCATCGACGACATGGCCGAAGGGCGGATCGATTCCATCGCGCTGACCAATCTCGGGCAGGTCCGCCGGCTGATCGAAGCCGCGAAAGCCCACGGCAGCGAGGCGAAGCTGCGCGCAGGTCTCGAGCGGACGCTGATCGCGTCGGTAGGACCGGCGGTCTCGGGCGAGCTCACCGCGCATGGTTTGCGCACGGACGTCTCGCCGGCCGACGAAGCCTATTTCATGCGGCCCCTGATCTCGGCCATGGCGACGGCGCTCGCGGAGCGGAAGCAAGCTCCTGCGCGTTGATCGCGCGTCGTCGGCGAGCATGGCACTATGCGGCAGCGCCAATTGACACCGGGATGGCCGGGGTTACCCTGCGAGCAGAAAAACGAATAACAAAGGGCAGGGAATCGCCGTGAAACCCGTCGTCGAGTCTTGAGCACGACCATACGTCTTTCCGCGCTCGCGCCATTCCGCATCCGCAACTATCGCTTTCAATGGCCGTCCGATCTGCTCACCTCCTGGGCATTCGAGATCGAGACGCTGGTGCTCGGCTGGTACATAATGGTCGAGACCGGCTCGGTGCTGCTACTCACCATGCTTGCGTCGCTCCAGTTCGTCGGGACGTTGGTGGCGCCGGTGTTCGGCATGGTCGGCGACCGCATGGGTCATCGCGATCTCCTGGTCGCGATGCGTCTTGCCTATATGGTGCTCGCGTCGACCATCATGATTCTGGCGCTGACCGGTCACCTGACGCCGCTAAGCGTCATGATCATCGTCGCAATCATGGGCCTGATTCGCCCCTCGGACCTCGGCGTTCGCGGCGCGCTGCTTGCCGAGATCATGCCGACCGAGCAACTGGTGGGCGCCATCAGCGTTGCGCGCACGACCCAGGACAGCGCGCGCATCGCCGGCGCGTTGACGGGCGCCGGGCTGTTTGCCGTCCTCGGCATTGGCCTCGTTTACGTGGTGATCGTCTGCCTCTATCTCGCGGCCGCGCTGCTCATGCTCTGCCTGACCAGGCCGGAAAGGACCATTGCCACAACTCATCTTCCGGCGGACAGTCGCGCCGTTTCAAGATTGCTGGGCGATTTGAAGGAAGGGATCGTCTACGCCTGGAATGGCCCGGGAATGCGCGCGGCGCTGTGCGTCGCCTTCCTGGCCAACCTGACCGCATTTCCTTTCACCGGCGGATTGCTGCCCTACATCGCGCGGGAGATCTTTCATACCGACCAGACCGGCCTCGGTTATCTCTCCGCGAGCTTCGCCGTCGGCTCGCTGATCGGCTCCGTCACGCTCAGCCTCGTCAGCGGATTGCGCATTGCCCGGCTCCTGATCGGCGCGACGCTGGCCTGGTACGCCATGCTGCTGGTATTCGTCGAGATCAGGACCATGCCGGTGGCGATGGCCTGCCTCGTGCTCGCCGGCATCGCCCAGAGCATGTCGATGATATCAGCTGCCGTGATCCTGATGCGGACGGCCAGCGCACACCTTCGCGGCCGCGTCATGGGCGTGCGCATGATGGTAATCTACGGCCTGCCACTCGGATTGCTCGCGGCCGGCAGCCTGATCGACATCATCGGCTATTCCGCGACGGGGTCGCTCTATGCCGTATCGGGGTTCATCGCGATGCTGGCAATCGCGATCCGCTGGCGCGCCGACCTCTGGCCGGTGCACGCGCCGGCCAATGCACGCTAGGTTGTGCGTCGCTCGTGGCACCGCAGCTGTGCCCGAAACTTCGAGAGCACGCGCAGGATGGGTTGAGCCCTTGCGAAGCCCATCCTGTTTCATCAGCGGCGAACGGATTGATGGCGCAGAACAACCGGCCGCCTACCAAGAAGCAAGGTAAGCCGTCGGATGACGCTACATCCGCATCGCCCCGACAGACATCACTCTTCATTCTCGATCGGCTAAAGGATTGAAAAACCAAATATCGCGGCAATCTTTGCGATAGGCGCGAGAACTGTTCCGGCATTTGATACGAACTCTCCCAGCAGTTTGGCCGAGGAAGCCAGCGATCTGAGCGCACCTTCCACCCGACCTCGATCCGGATTGGCTTTCGCGGCCTCCGCCTCCAACCCCTTCACGTGCTCGGAAATCGATGCCTTCGCCTGCTCTGGAAGCCCGATCCCCTCGATAGTGGTTTTGAGTTCTTGGAGTGACGCGCGAAATTGAGCAAGCTCTCCCGAAGAGAGGCTTTGAATTGCCGTCGCATTCGTGCCAACGGCCATCACTTGGGCGCTTACCGTATCCGCGATGATACCTTGATTACCCGAGGCGTCTGATTTTCTGCTCATGATGTATGCGACCTGCCACCAAGAGAACTCGTCTGACTGGTTTGTGCCGTGGCACCTTGCCCAACGGCCATCGTCTGCGCCGTCACATCTCCACCCTGGACCATGATACCCGAATTGTAGATGGTCATGACCTTATTACGGAGATCAGAAACATCAACGCCGTGGTCCTGCATGTGCTTGTAGATCAGCTCCACAATGGTCTGATCAAACGCCTTCACGGAGAAATCCAGATCCGCCTTCTGAGAATAATGGTCGAATTTCTCGTCCATCATCTCGCGTCTCGTGCTGTCGGCGGCCCCGTAGTTGAACATTGGGTTTGTTTCCAGGCTTTCCAGATATTCCTTTTTGAGCTGCTTGATCGAACGGCTCAGCGTGGCAAATCTCAGAAGGTTGTATGTTTCGGCGATGACCACAAACGGGCTGACCATTGCCAACCCAAAAAACTCGCGGATTCTTGTTGCCGGCTTCTTGTTGAAATTGGTGGTATCTGTGCCTTTGAATTCCTTGGTGGGCGGAGTAAGCGCAAATCTGCTCGTCTCGATGTAAAAAATCTTGCCCTGGAGCACGGTTCTGACGACATGAGTGAGTATCAATCCGCCGTCCCAGCGAATGTCATGGAACATGATGTAGCATCGAACAAGATTAGGGTGCCTCTCTGCGAGGTCGGCTACCGCGACCTCGTTCAAGCTTACGTTCGGTTGGTTGATATTGGCCTCGTGCGAGACCATCGGAAGGATGAAGGCATCCTCACCGCGAATCGCGATGATCTCCCTTACGAGCAAGTCGCCGAAGCCACTCCCTGGAAGCTCCCGTTTGATGGCGGCTTCAATTTCTCCGCAAGATACCGGATGAACTTGCGCTGTGCCTGACGCAGTTTGTGCCGGCCTTTCGACATCAACCGTGAAGGACCATTTACCAACTGGTACCCCGGCGAATTTAAACGGATCGAAATCCTTGAAGACCAGCACGCGCTGGTCGCTCGGACCAATGCCGACATCCAGCTTGCTGTCATGCGGCGCGTTGAGCAGTTGCGTCGCCTTGTCCAGGTTGAACTTGTTCCTCGCGAAGTCGCGCAGCTTCGCTTGACGGTCGACATGGCGTTTGCCGACGGCAACCGCTGCCACGAGAAAGAGAAGCACGAATGTGGCCTCGGGCATGCCTAGAATGAATGCGAACACGGTCAAGACAAGAAGGATCGCGCAAATTATGCGATGAGCCGTCTCCTGAGATTCCAGTTGCGAGGCCAAATAGACCATTGGACGGGGATCGAGACCGATCTCCAGCGGAGGTGCGGCGATTGGATTCATGGCCTTGAGCAAGAGCTTCCTCCGGAACGCGGCTCCTCTCGTGTGCACTCCGGCCAAGGCCAATCTCATGACTTCGAAACAGCTCGGCCAGTGCAACGTTCGAATGGATTTATTGGAATTATCTAACTGGGGCTTCGATAATTGATCGAGCATATGACCACTCTCCGTCGAAAGTGACGCCACTGAGGCCGAACAAGCATGTATGCCGCCGACGATCGTCAATCACAGACCGACATCACTGCGCGACCTTGAACCGTGGGCTGAGTTCGCGTGAGACCGCCGCTGGCCCCAGGAAGCGGGCCAGAACGCGCTCGCACGGCACGGCAGAAGGTTATGCGGTCATCGAGATCATTGCGCGGTCGTGTAGCAACTTGGTGTCCGCGGCTGCATTCAAGCACCCGCCGAAACGACTGAAATGATTTTTGTCAATTCCAATTGGGCCTCTCGCTCAAGTTCAAGGGCCACTCCAGGATGCTATCAAAAGTTGCTTCCCAGTCAAGTGACACTCTTGGGAGACGACAAAATCAACGTCGGCTCGCATTGACGTCCGTCAGGGCGGATGACCTATGCGAGGCGCCCGCCCGCAAGACACCAATGCTTTTTCACAGACATTGCTCTCATTGCGAAGCAGAGGTCTCACTCGTCCCCGTAACCGCGCAATCGCTCGATATCGAGGATGGTGACGCCGCCATATTCCAGCCGGAGCAAGCCCTCTTTCTCCAGCCGGTTCAGCGCGCGGTTGGCATTCTGGCGGGACATGCCGGAAAGCGCGCCGATCTCCTCCTGGGTGATCTCCAGATGCGCGGTGGATTCCGGATAGAGGATCGGATTGAACAGCGAGGCGATGCTGCGGGCAAGCCGCGCGGTGGCATCCAGCGTGCGGTTGACTTCGAGCATGCCGATGAACTGGCCGAGCCGCTCGTTGAGCTGGCGCACCAGGAAGCGGTTGAAGCCGACGCTGTTCTCGAACAGCCACATGAAGGCGCTACGTTCCATCAGTGCGACACGGCTGTTGCGCAGCGCGACCACATCATAGCGGCGCGGCTCGTTCTTGAGCACGCTGCCTTCGCCGAACCAGGCGCCTGCCGTCAGACCGGCAAGACTCGTCTCCTTGCCGTCGCGCGAGACCCCGCCCATCCGGGCAAGGCCGAAGACCATGCCGGCCCAATAGTCGAACGTGTCGCCGCGCATGAAGACGGTCTCGCCGGTGCCGTAGGACCGCTCCGTTATCCCGGCGCGAGCGACCTCGATCTCCGCTTGCGTGAGCTCGCGCGACCAGGCAGCAACGCGCTTCAGTTGATCTTCTGAAATCATGATCCCGAAGCCAGCCGCACCGTGCGCCACTCCTTATTTTGCTGCAATGCAGCATGATCGTTCCGACCACCATCCGACGAAAGATGGAGGATGCTCCCATCCAAAAACTTTGTCGCAGAATTGTCAGCCGGGAGACATTTCAAAATAGCGCTTTCCCCTATTGAGGACCACCTCGGGCGATGCGGCTTTTGATCCCAAACGGGAACGAGAGCGGCGCGGCTCCGGTCGAGACCATCTGCTGCATGGTCTCACCGGCACGGCCGTACTAGGATCGCCCGATAGAACGGACGAAGAGCGCCACTGAAAGCGCCATCACCGGGAGGGATCTGTTTGGTGGCTACCAGTCTTGAAGTGCGCGGCGTGTCCTTGCGATTCGGCGGCGTTCGTGCGCTGACTGATGTCGGCTTCGCCATCAGGGAAGGCGAGCTGTTCTCGATCATCGGCCCCAACGGCGCCGGCAAGACCTCGATCGTGAACTGTATTTCCGGCCGCTACAAGCCGACCGAAGGCCAGCTCTTCTACCAAGGCCGCGACATCACCGGCCTGACGCCCAACGCGCGCGCTTCGCTCGGCATCGGCCGCACCTTCCAGAACCTGGCGCTGTTCCACCACATGAGCGTGCTCGACAACATCATGGTCGGCCGCCATCACCTCCTGAAGAACAATTTTCTCACGGGCTCGCTGTACTGGTTCACCGGCGCGCGCAAGGAAGAGCTCGAGCACCGCCGCAAGGTCGAGGAGATCATCGATTTCCTCGATCTCCAGTCGGTGCGAAAGGCGCAAGCCGGCACCCTCTCCTATGGCCTGCGCAAGCGGGTCGAGCTCGCGCGCGCCATGGCACTGGAGCCGCGCCTCATTCTCCTCGATGAGCCGATGGCCGGAATGAACTTCGAGGAGAAGGAGGACATGGCCCGCTACATCGTCGATCTCAACGAGGAGTTCGGCATGACCGTGGTGATGATCGAGCACGACATGGGTGTGGTGATGGACATCTCCCATCGCGTCATGGTGCTGGATTTCGGCCGCAAGATCGCCGAGGGCGATCCGGCCGCCGTGCTCGCTGATCCCCACGTCAGGCGCGCCTACCTCGGCGAAGAGGACGAGGTGCTGGTCGACCCTGACGATGCGCCGCCAGCGCAGGAGAGCGCGGCATGATGGATTACGCAGGCCGCGTCGCGCAGGCCGACACCTATCCGAAGATGCTCCGGCTCAATGCGAAGGAGTACGGCAACGAGATTGCGCTGCGCGAGAAGGATCTTGGGCTGTGGCGCCCGTTCACCTGGAACGCCTACCAGAGGCGGGTGCGCGATTTCGCGCTCGGCCTCGTCGAACTGGGCCTTGGGCGCCAAGACGTCATAGGCATCATCGGCGACAACCGGCCGGACTGGGTCGCGGCGGAAATCGCAACCCACGCGATCGGCGGATTGAGCCTCGGGCTCTATCGCGACGTGCTTGACGAAGAAGCTTCGTATCTCCTCAATTATGGCGAGGCGCAGCTCGTTTTCGCCGAGGACGAGGAGCAGGTCGACAAGCTGCTCACCCTCGCCGACCGCGTCCCAAAGCTGAAGCACATCATCTATTCCGATCCGCGCGGCATGCGGAAATACGATGATCCGCGTTTGACGTCGGCGGAGACGTTTGCCGAACTCGGGCGGGCGCGGGCGACGCGCGAACCGGAGCTTTACGACCGGCTGGTGGACGCGACCAAGGGCGAGGACGTCGCGATCCTCTGCACGACGTCTGGCACCACCTCGCATCCAAAGCTCGCGATGCTCGCCGCCGGCCGCGTGCTCGGCCATTGCGCGACGTATCTGGCTTTCGACCCGAAGGGGCCGGACGACGAATACGTGTCGGTGCTGCCGCTGCCCTGGATCATGGAACAGGTCTATGTACTCGGCAAAGGCCTCTTGTGCCGGATGAAGATCAACTTCGTCGAAGAGCCCGAGACCATGATGAACGATCTGCGCGAGATCGCGCCGACGTTTGTCCTGTTTGCGCCGCGCGTGTGGGAATCGATCGCCGCAGACGTCCGCGCCAGGGTGATGGACGCAACGCCTTTCAAGCAAAGCCTGTTCGACATCGGCATGAAGAGCGGGCTTGCCGCGCTCGAACAGGGCCAGCGTTCCGGCTTTGCCGACGCGATCCTGTTCCGCGCGTTGCGCGACCGCCTCGGCTTCACCCGCCTGCGTTCAGCTGCAACCGGCGGCGCGGCACTCGGGCCCGAGACATTCAAGTTCTTCCAGGCGATGGGCGTGCCGCTGCGCACGCTCTACGGCCAGACCGAGCTGCTGGGGGCCTACACGCTGCATCCCGCGGGCAAGGTCGATCCCGACACCACCGGCGTGCCGATGGCCGACAGCATCGAAATCCGCATCGACAACGCCGACGTTCACGGTGTCGGCGAGATCGTGGTGCGGCATCCCCACATGTTCCTCGGCTATTACAAGAACCCGGAGGCGAGCGTCAACGACGTAAGGGACGGCTGGATGCTGTCCGGCGACGCTGGCTATTTCAACGCGAACCGCCAGCTCGTGGTCATCGACCGCATCAAGGATCTCGCCGAGACCTCGCGCGGCGAGCGCTTTTCGCCGCAGTTCATCGAGAACAAGCTGAAGTTCTCGCCCTATATCGCGGAAGCCGTGGTGCTTGGCGCAGGCCGCGACGCGCTCGCGGCGATGATCTGCATTCGCTACTCCATCATCTCCAAATGGGCGGAGAAGAACCGGCTCTCGTTTACGACCTACAGCGATCTCGCCTCGCGGCCCGAGGTCTATGCGCTGCTCAAGAAGGAAGTCGAGACCGTCAACGCCACTCTGCCGCCGGCACAGCGCATCTCGCGCTTCCTGCTGCTCTACAAGGAGCTCGACGCCGACGACGGCGAGCTCACCCGCACGCGGAAAGTGCGCCGCAGCGTCATCAACGAAAAATACGAAGGCATCATCGACGCGATCTACCGCGGCCAGGCCGACATCCCCGTTGACACCGTGATCCGGTTCCAGGACGGCACCACGCAGCGCGTACGAACAACGCTGAGGGTCGTGGATCTGGGTGGACCGGGCCAGCTCGCGGAGGCCGCGGAGTGAGCACGCTTTCAAACGGGCGCACGCTGCCAGTCGATACGCCCTCTCTCCGCAAGCGGGGAGAGGCCAAGGATAGCATAACATGAACACCGCCTTCCTCATTCAGCTCCTGGTCAACGGCCTGGTGGTCGGCACGCTCTATGGCGTGGTCGCGATGTCGTTCGTGCTGATCTACAAGGCCACGCAGGTCGTCAATTTCGCGCAGGGCGAACTCTTGCTGGTCGGCGCCTGGGTGTGCTGGACCTTGCTCGCGAAATACCAGGTGCCGTTCTGGATCGGCATGCCGATGACGCTGGTGTTCATGTTCGTGTTCGGCATCGCGGTGCAGGTCCTGATCCTGCGACCGATGATCGGTGAGCCCATCATCTCCGTCATCATGGTGACGATCGGCCTGTCCACCGTGCTGCAGGCGACGCTGAAATGGATGTTCGGTGTCAATCCGCAGCCGTTCCCACGTGTGTTCGAGAGCCAGTCCGTCAGCTTGTTCGGGCTCCAAATCCAAACCGTCTATGTCATGAGCCTCGTCGTCTCGATCGCGATGATGATCGGCATGGCCTGGTTCTTCCGCGCCTCAAAGTACGGGCTTGCGATGCGCGCCACCGCGTTCAACCAGCAGGTCGCGCAATCGCTCGGCATTTCCGTGAAGAGCGTGTTCGCGATGGCTTGGGCGATCTCCGCAACGGTGTCGGCGGTGGCAGGCGTCGTTGTTGCCGTCGTGAACGGCGTATCCTCGGGCCTCGCCGCTTACGGCATTAAGGTGTTTCCGGCGGCGATCCTCGGCGGGCTCGATTCCGTCGGGGGCGCCGTGCTCGGCGGCATCATCATCGGCCTGCTCGAAAACATCGCGCAGTATGTCGACAGCGAATACCTGCACTGGGGCAATCTCTACGAGATCGCGCCGTTCTACGTCCTCATCATCGTGCTGATGATCAAGCCCTACGGCCTGTTCGGCACCCACGACATCGAACGGATCTGATACATGGCCGGCCCCGCGCTCATCCCTGCTGGTGATTTCCGCACCTCTTACGCGGCCGACACCACGATCTTTCCGACCACGACCAGCCGCAATTTTGCGATCGCCGGCGTAGTACTGCTCTGCCTCGTGCCGCAATTCCTTGGCGGGTACTGGCTCAGCATCCTGATTCAGATCGGCATCTTTTCCATCGCGGCCCTCGGGCTGAACATCCTGGTTGGCTTCACCGGCCAGATTTCGATCGGCCATGCCGCGTTCTTCCTGCTCGGCGCGTTCACGTCTGCCTACATCTCCAACAGCACATCGATCCCGGTCTTCTTCGCGATCCCCCTCGCGGGCGTCGTCACTGCGCTGGTCGGACTGATCTTCGGCATCCCGGCGGCGCGGCTGAAAGGGCTCTACCTCGTGATCGCCACGCTCGCCGCGCAATATATCCTGCTCGACTTCTTCTCCCGCGCGGAGTGGTTCACCGGCGGCTCGGTGCCGGCCAGCGCCAATCCGTTCTCGATCTTCGGCTACACGCTGCGCGGCGACAGGCAATATTTCTACGTCGTACTCGCCTACGTAGTTGCAAGCTACGTCCTCGTCACCAATCTGATGCGCACCCGCGACGGCCGCGCGCTGGTGGCGATCCGCGACCATTATCTCTCCGCGGAGATCATGGGCATCAATCTCACCAAGTACCGCACGCTGTCATTTGGGCTCGCCGCCTTCTTCGCCGGCATCGCCGGCGCGCTCTATGCGCACTACCAGCTCGTGGTGTCGCAAGAGGGTTTCGGCATCGAACGTTCGATCCTGTTCCTCGCCATGATCATCATCGGCGGCACCGGTTCGATCATGGGCACGCTGATGGGCACTGCGTTCGTGGTGCTGCTGCCCGAGACGATGGAGTTCCTCAGCGTGACGTTGAAGGGCGGCGCGATCGATAAGGCGCTGTCGCTGAACAACAACATAACCTTCCTGCGCGAGATCGCGATCGGGGTGATCATCATCGCGTTCCTGATGTTCGAGCCCGACGGGCTCGCCCATCGCTGGCGACAGATCAAGGCGTATTGGAAACTCTACCCGTTCTCCCATTGAGCGCGGGCAACTCTCTAACTAACAAATAAACAGGAGGAGGCAACCAATGAAGACAAAATCCCTTTTGAGCACCGCATCGCTTGCACTGGCGATCGCCGCATTCTCGTCAGGCGCGCAGGCGCAGATCGCAATCGGGCATCTCGCCGATTATTCCGGCGGCACGTCCGACGTCGGCACGCCCTACGGCCAGGCCGTCGCCGACACCTTCGCCTGGGTCAACAAGAACGGCGGCGTGGGCGGCAAGCAGATCAACGTCGACACCAACGACTATGGCTACCAGGTGCCGCGCGCCATCGCGCTCTACAAGAAGTGGTCGGCGCCGGACTCCAAAGTCGCGGCGATCATGGGCTGGGGCACGGCAGACACCGAGGCGCTGACCGGCTTCCTCGCACAAGATAAAATCCCCGACCTCTCCGGCTCCTACGCCGCCGCCCTCACCGATCCCGAAGGCGTCAGCGGCAAGGCCAAGCCCGCGCCGTATAATTTCTTCTACGGTCCGAGCTATTCGGACTCGCTGCGCGCGATGCTGATGTGGGCAGCCGAAGACTGGAAGGCCAAAGGCAAGTCCGGCAAGCCGAAATTCGTCCACATGGGGGCCAACCACCCCTATCCGAACGCGCCGAAGGCCGCCGGCGAAGCGATGGCGCAGGAGCTCGGCTTCGAGGTGCTGCCGCCGCTGGTCTTCGCGCTCGCGCCGGGTGACTACAGCGCGCAGTGCCTGAGCCTGAAATCCTCAGGCGCCAACTACGCCTATCTCGGCAACACCGCCGCGTCCAACATCTCGGTGATGAAGGCCTGCAAGACCGCCGGCGTCGACATCCAGTTCATGGGCAATGTCTGGGGCATGGACGAGAATGCCGCCAAGACCGCGGGCGACGCCGCCGACGGCGTGATCTTCCCGCTGCGCACCGCTGTAAGCTGGGGCGGCGATGCGCCCGGCATGAAGACGGTGATGGAGATCTCGAAGATGTCCGATCCCACCGGCAAGGTCTATCGCCCGGTGCACTACATCGCGGCCGTCTGCTCGGCGCTCTACATGAAGGAAGCGATCGATTGGGCCGCCAAGAACGGCGGCGCCACCGGCGAGAACGTCGCCAAGGGCTTCTACCAGAAGAAGGACTGGGTGCCATCAGGCATGGAAGGCGTCTGCAATGCCTCGACCTGGACCGACAAGGACCACCGCGGCACGCTGAAGGTCGATCTCTACCGCACCAAGATTGCGGGCGCGACCGACGGCGACCTCAACGACCTCATGGCTAAGGGCGCGATCAAGCTCGAGAAGGTCAAGACTGTCGAGCTTCCGCGCAAGCCGGAATTGCTGGGCTGGTAACCACAACATCGGACGTCATGGCCGGGCTTGTCCCGGCCATCCACGCCTGACCACTCGGACGAAGTACGTGGATGCCCGGGCCAAGCCCGGGCACGACGAGCACAGCAAATTGGCGGCAACTGATATGACCGACACCCTCGAAGCAGCTCGCCCCTCCCCCGGCGTCGTACCCGCACCGCCTCTCCTCGGCGTGCGCAACATCGAGGTCGTCTATGACGACGTCATCCTGGTGCTGCGCGGTCTCAGCCTCGACGTGCCCAAGGGCGCGATCGTGGCGCTGCTCGGCGCCAACGGCGCCGGCAAGTCGACGACGCTGAAGGCGATCTCCGGGCTGCTCAAGACCGAGGACGGCGAAGTCACGCGCGGCGAGATCCTGTTCGAGGGCGAGCGCATCAACGGCATCGATCCCGACAAGATCGTCCGTCGCGGCATCTTCCAGGTGATGGAGGGCCGGCGCATCGTTGCCGACATGACCTCGCTGGAAAACCTCAAGTTGGGCGCCTTCACCCGCAGGGATCGCGAGGTCGGCGCCGATCTCGACATGGTCTTCAACTATTTCCCGCGTCTGAAAGAGCGCACCGGGTTGGCGGGTTATCTCTCCGGCGGCGAGCAGCAGATGCTCGCGATCGGTCGCGCGCTGATGGCGCGCCCGAAGATGATCCTGATGGACGAGCCCTCGATGGGCCTGTCGCCGCTGCTGGTGAAAGAGGTGTTCTCGATCATCCAGAAGATCAACCGTGACCTCGGCGTCACCATTCTCCTCGTCGAGCAGAACGCCCGCGCCGCGCTGTCGGTGGCAAGCCACGGCTACATCATGGAGCAGGGCAAGGTCGTGCTCGACGGCACCGCGGACGAATTGCGCGACAACGAGGACGTCAAGGAATTCTACCTCGGCGGCGCCGGCGACCAGCGCAAAAGCTTCAAGAACCTCAAGAGCTTCAAGCGGCGCAAGCGCTGGCTTTAACCTTCCAGCACCTGCTCCGCTTCCGTGACTGCGCAGAGAACATGATAGAACGACGACGCAGGAATGGTGTCGATCAGCGATTTGCCGTCGCGGTCGAACTGGTCGTACCAGCCGCCCCGCACGGGATGGCTGAGATAATGGCGTTCGAGCCGCGCCAGCGCCATGCGCGCCTCGTCCGCCGCGCCCTCCTCGCCGGATTCGGCCTGCGCTATCCACGCCTTCGCGATCTCGGTCTGCGGCCACAGCCGGCGCGTGTTGCGGCGAATGTTGCCGGCGTCGTCACCCTCGTCGACCAGACAGCCGGTGGCCTCGTCGCGATAGCGCAGCGCGGTTTCCAGCAGCTCGGCGCGCCGCTGTCCGGTCGGGCAACCCGTGATGCGTTCGAATCCCTTCAGCAGCCAGACCCATTCCGCCTGATGGCCGGGCTCGATGCTGACCGGCGCGATCTTCGACCAGTCCTCCTCGAAATATTCGCCGAGCGCGCGCGTCCGCTTGTCGTAGAGATTGGCGAGGAACAGCGCGAAGAACTCGCCGGCACGGTTCTGGAACGACAAATCGTGGGTCGCGTCGAAGCACGCGATCATCGCCTCGAACAGATGCATGTGCGGGTTCTGCCGGCGCGGCAGCGAGACCGGAAGGCTCTCGTGGACGCCGCCGTGCGGCGAGCGCAGGTGAGCGTCGAGGAAGGCGAGCAGCGCGTCGATCTCGGCGCGAATTTGTGCGTCCTGGTCGAGCGCATAGACGGTCGCGAGCGCAAACAGGATGAAGGCGTGGTCGTAGGCATCGCGCCGGCCGTCCAGCACCGCGCCCTCCGGCGTCAGCCGGTGCACGTAGCCGGGCCGGCCGTCGGGGGCCTTTGCCTTGGCGAGCAAATGCTCCAGCCCCTTGAGCGCGATGGCGCGCCCCTCAGGGTACCAGCCCATCTGCGCGGCCTTGGCGTAGCACCAGATCTGGCGGGCCTGCACGAACACGCGTCGCGGCGCGATCACGTCCGCCGTGCCGTCGCGGTGCAGCCGATCGATGAAACCACCCGCGCCATGGTCCCAACCGACCGTCGACCACAGCGGCAGCGCCTCGTCGATCATGCGGCGCTTCAGGCGCGCGACGACGTCCGCCGCCTCGTCCGCCGCACTGATTCCCTCGTCCGCCATCGCGTCCTCTTCAAACCTCGCCCATGGCCGTCTGATACCCATGCCGGCGGCGGCACGCAACGGATGCCAACCCGGAAAGATCAGCCATGACCGCCCATTACGACGCCCTCGAGACGCGCGAACAAGCCGCGCGCGAGGCCGATCTGTTCGCCCGCCTGCCCGGCGTGCTGCGCTCGGCGATGACCGCGCCCGTCTATGCAGATCGCCTGAAAGGCGTGGATCCGGCGACCGTGACCTCCAGGGCGGCCCTGGCGGGCCTGCCGGTGCTGCGCAAGTCGGAACTGCCGGCCCTGCACAAGGCCTCGACGCCCTTCGGAGGGTTGGTCGCGGCGGCCCCCGGTTCGTTCGCCCGTCTCTTCACCTCCCCAGGGCCGATTTTCGAGCCGGAGGGGCGGCAAGCCGACCCCTGGCGCGGCGCACGGGCGCTGTTCGCGGCCGGGTTCCGACCTGATGACATCGTGCTCAACACCTTCAGCTACCATCTCACCCCCGGCGGCTTCATCTTCGATGCGTCGGCGCGCGCGCTCGGTTGCGCCGTGATCCCCGCAGGTCCAGGAAATACCGAGCAGCAATTCGAGCTGATCGAGGCCTACCGTCCTGTCGGCTACAGCGGCACGCCGGACTTCCTGAAGATCTTGCTCGATGCTGCCGACAGCTCGGGCCGCGACGTCTCGTCGATCAAGCGCGCGCTGGTCTCGGGCGCGGCCTTCCCGCCCTCGCTCCAGGCGGAGATCAAGGCGCGCGGCATCGATGCCTACCAGGCCTTCGGCACCGCCGATCTCGGCCTCATCGCCTTCGAGACCGTGGCGCGCGATGGCATGGTCGTGAACGAGGATCTGATCATGGAGATCGTCAAGCCCGGTACCGGCGATCCCGTGGCGCCCGGCGACGTCGGCGAAATCGTCGTGACCTCACTCGACCCGCACCATCCCTGGATCCGGCTCGCGCTCGGCGACCTCACCGCGGCACTGCCGGGGACCAGCCCCTGCGGGCGCACCAACATGCGCATCAAGGGCTGGATGGGCCGCGCCGATCAGACCACCAAGATCAAGGGCATGTTCGTCCGGCCCGAGCAGGTCGCCGAGATCGGCAAGCGCCATTCCGCGCTCGGAAGATTACGCCTCGTCGTCACGCGCCAAGGCGAGGCCGATGCGATGACGCTGAAAGCGGAGACGGCGGCCGCGAACGATGCGTTGCGCGAGGAGATTGCGGGCACCTTGCGCGCCGTGACGAAACTCGGAGGCGAGGTTGAACTCGTGAGGCCCGGCGCGCTGCCGAACGACGGCAAGGTGATCGCGGACGAGCGATAACGCCACAGTTCACGTCATTGAATCGCCTGCATAAATTGAATTTGCCCGCGAAAAATTGGCATTGTTTTGCAGAGCGCGGTTGCGTCGGCCAATCGCGCGGACCTCATAGCGCACCAACCTCGCCAAATCAGGCAGCGTCCGTCGGACCGCCTCGGCCATCCGTTCTGCATCGTCGACCGGCATGGTCGCCGACGGATCCGGCGGTATCGGCAGCGGGAGCCAGGTGTTGTTGTTTCGCAAGGATGCTTTGATGTAACGCCACTTGGCCTTCCATGAGGGGAAAAGCTGCGGCGGATCAATTGATCCGAAGGCCATGACTCGAGTAATCAGCTCCGCCTTGCGCCGGCGAATGCGGGCGAGCTCAAACTGAGCGACCGCAGCGTCCCGCGCGAATGCGAGCGCGAGAGGCTCCTTGCCATCGCCAGCAATTTTTTGGGTGAGCTGGTCGATCATCGCAGCTTCCGCCGGATCCGCCGCGTAGCTGGTCGCGAAGCCATGCCGGAACGCATTGCGGCTGGTACGTTTCTTGGCACCGGCCGATCGAGGCCCCGTGCTTTTGCGAGCGTTTCGCCGGTTCGCGGCGATCTGTCGATCCGTCGCCATTGCCTCAACGCCTACCTGGGCAGAGATTCGAGGTCATTCGCTCCTCAAGGCGATCGACGCTCGCTTCAACATGCATCGCGAAACCCTTGCGATCCTTGACAAGGTCGCGGATCAGCTTGTCTCGGAGTGTCCGCTCTAGGCTGATCAGTTCGTCGAGTTGCCGGAGATCCTCAAACTCCGCTTGGGTCGCCTGCGCGCCGACCGCCTCCTCGTCGAGTTGAATCTTCGCGAGCAGATCCTCGTGAACGACGTTCTCGATTCGAGAATGCAGTTCAATGAGCGCATTCTGAAAGGCCATTTTTTCGATGCGAGCTCTGCATTGTCGTAATCGCCCAAGCTCCCACATATGGGTCGCTAGCTCAGCGACGAATATTTCCTCCAGAACTCCCTTTGGCGCGATGTCGCGGACGAGGGCCATGCGCAATTTCACGAAATCGTCCTTGGATTCCGTGGGGACGAGCGACATGCAAAAAAGCGTTGAACGCAATACGCTGTTTTCGGGTACGTAGCTTCGAATCACGCTTCCCTCCATCAGTTGGCGATCACTATCGGGCGCGGTCGGCCGCACCTCAGCTGACCGAAAGCAAGCACGCGCACGAAAAGGCGGATCCTCCACCGCCTGCACACATGGTTTGATTTCGGAAGGTCGTCGCCACGACGTCGTCGAAGCCAACGTGGGTCTCCTTCGGAGACCATTGCGGGCGAACTCGCGCCCTAAGCAAACTTAAACCCGCCCTCTGCAATAGTCCACGGAAATTTTGCTAGGAAAGTGCACTGGGGCCCTGCGCGAGCGTCATGAAAGTGCGGAGAGCAGTTCTTCGAGAAAGGGTGGGGCCAGCTTTCGAAGCTTATCCGGCATAATCAAGCAAAGAAGTTCTTCGACTGACTCTCCAAAATCATACATGCACATCCAGCCCCCGAAGTAACTGCGCGCAGTCAGCCTCCCCAAAACGCTACACCTGCATTGAACAAACTGGCTCCGCACAAGCGAGGGGGCGGTCTAAGCTCGTCCTGATCCTAGGGCTGCTAGATTCGTGGGAGAGCTACGATTGAGGCGCTTAATTCCCTCGATCCTTAGTTTTCGACTTCGTTGATTTTCGGAGCCGCACACCCGGTCCGCCGCCGTTTTCCCAAATGAATTCGACGCCGGCTTCCGCTAAGGCTCGCTGCATCTTCTGCATCGCTTCTTCTGATACAGTTCGGCGTTCTCGCTCGAAATCGACAATCGTTGATAAACCAAGATTGGCCAGGGTTGCTAGTCGAGGTTGCGTCATGTTGAGCAGCGCCCTGGCACCGCGACACTGAGGCGGAGTCATCTTCTTCAACATTTTATGTTGACATTCACCGTCTATAGAGTTATCAACATTTTATGTTGGTAACTCTGCTTCCACTTTTGGGAGAGTGCCGTGATTCTCAACAAAAGACCGCAATTTTGTTTCGATAAGGACCGCAGGACCTTCATCGGCGGCTCCGATGCCCGGATTATCATGGGTGAGGACGCTGGAGCGCTACTCCGGCTTTGGCAGGAAAAGCGCGGCGAACTTGAGCCGCCGGACCGGTCGGGCGATCTTGTCGTGCAGCTCGGCAATTGCACCGAAGATTTGAATCGGATCTGGTACGAACGAAGCAGCGGCCATACGATTCAAGATGTTCAACGGAGAGTGCGGCATCCCATTCACAAATGGATGGGAGCAACCTTAGACGGCCGCGTGGAGCAGACGGGCACGGTCTTCGAAGCCAAGTTCATGCTGCCCTGGAATTTCTCGCAGGAAGCCGCAGCCGAAAAGCACATGGCGCAGCTGCAACACAACATGTGGGTTGTCGCCGCTCGATCCGCTGTGCTCTCGATCATCACCGGCGGCGGTCAGTGGGTCGAGATCAAAATCCATGCCGACCCTCTCTATCAACACCTCCTCCTCATGGCCGAGAAGAAATTCTGGCGATGCGTTCATAGCGGCCAGCCACCTGTCCTTTTCAATATCGAGACGCCGCGCCCGCGGCTGGACGCGGTCAAGATCGTCGACATGTCCACCTCGAATCAATGGGCGGAACTCGCGGTTACTTACCTGCGAACCCGAGACGCACACGGCGAGCATGAAATGGCCAAGGCCGATCTCAAGAAACTCATGCCGGAGGAGGCCAAGGAAGCGATCGGTCATGGAATCAAGGCCAAGCGGTCCAAGTCCGGGGCGATCAGCTTTGAAGCTCAAGTCGCAGAGGAACCCCATGCATCAGTCAAGTGAGCGCATCGGGACCATCGCGGCTGCCCTTGCCCGGGCGCAGGCAGAACTGACAAATCCTGAGAAGACGCTTACCGCCACCATCCGATCCCCGTTTCCGCGCCAGCAGGACCGGAGCTTTCGCTATGCTTCTCTTGCGAGCGGCCTGGACCTCGTCCGGAAGAGTTTAAGCCGGCAGGAGATCGCAACGATTCAAAGCACTAGGGTTGACCAGGCGACGGGACAAATCCATCTTACGACCATGCTCGCTCACGCCTCAGGCGAATGGATCTCCTCAGATTGGCCGGTGTGTGCCACAAAGGACGTTAACGCGCCGCACTGGATGGGGGCCGCGCTGACGTATGCCCGGCGCTACGCATTGTTCGCCCTCGTCGGCATTGCCGGTGAGGATGACCTCGATGCGCCGGATCCTAGAGCTGGACCGGCGGCTTCCAGCGCTAACCAGAGCACAACCGAAACGGCCGCGAGATCGTCGAACCGAACCTCAAACAAAGCGCCGCCGTTGGACTCGAAATCATCCGCTGAGCTTCGCGATCAGCTTATTGCGGAATTAGCGGCACTGGCTGGGGAGGACGCCCTCCTGTTGTGGGCCAAAATCAACCTGCCGCGCAAGAACAGC
Organism: Bradyrhizobium sp. RT6a; assembly: GCF_040547675.1. Lineage (NCBI taxonomy): Bacteria > Pseudomonadati > Pseudomonadota > Alphaproteobacteria > Hyphomicrobiales > Nitrobacteraceae > Bradyrhizobium > Bradyrhizobium sp. RT6a. Next base: position 223,831 of record NZ_JBEPQC010000002.1, on the reverse strand, counting down.
CTCACAGAAGCCGATGCCCACCTGATCGAGGTTGCCTACGAACAAAAATGCGAGCAGTCGTTGCCTTCGGTCATCGCAGTCGACCAAGATCTTGTCACGATCGCCGGGGGCGCTCACGCGCCCCTACCCCACGGTCGCGAGCCGCCGCAAAACACGCAGTCTCGGATGGATTCGCATGACAGCGAGGACGGGATTGCCTTTCCCAAAGATCCGGCGCCAGTGAGAAGCAAAGCCCACCGACTGTTCGTGCGAGGGCAGCCATGCCTCGTCTGCCAGCAGACACCGAGCGATGCCCACCACATCAAGTTCGCGCAACCGAGAACATTGGGCAGAAAAGTGAGCGACGAGTTTACCGTCCCTCTCTGTCGAAGCCACCATGTGGCTCTGCATCGTCATGGCAATGAGCGGACTTGGTGGGCCGACGTGCAAATATCGCCTCTGCCTATCGCCAAGGATCTATGGACCGCAAATCCGATCCACGAACCCTAAGTCTTGCGACAGATAGTACGTGCTGGGCTCCTCGGCCATTCTCGTGCAGCACATCTGATCGCCTTCGCAGCAGGACGTCGTGACATGGTCCATTGCAAATCCTGCCTTCAATCAATCGAACTAAGAGAGTGGGCTATTGGTGTTTTGCTGGGTGCCGGGGCGATCTATGAATGCCATGAGCACGGGTGGATGCGCGACCGTGGTGATCCGCATGCGCGCGAGCGCGCCGTTGAAGCCGCCCACGACGATCCGCTCGCCGGTATCTCTACAGAAACGGCTCTAGCCGAGCTCTGCGACTTTCTGAATTCGATAGGCGATACTTATCCTGAATGCCGGCTCGCTGGTGACAGTCAGTTGACTCCCGCCTTACGAACGGTTTCGGCGGCGGCACCTTCACCAACAACGGCGGTGGTCGCGACGGCTACACCGTAGGCGGTGGTCTCGAATACATGTTCGCCCAGAACTGGTCGGGCAAGGTCGAATACCAGTACTATGACTTCGGCACGCGGAACGCTCTCTTCACCAGCGCCGCTGGTGTTGTTACCGCCGTCGGCTTCCGCAATGACGAGCACACCATCAAGGCCAGCCTGAACTATCGGTTCAATTGGGGCGCTGCCTCGGCTTCTCGTTACTGACGGCTTACATAATATACTCAAAGGGTCAGCCATACGGGCTGGCCCTTTCTCATAAGCCCGAATGGCAGGCGCGGATTGCGTGTCGGCCAAAATACTCACCCGGCTGAACCCGATCAAACTGGTCTTTGCCAAGCTCAACCACCTGCTCCGGTCTGCGCTGCCATTGGCGCGCCAGAAGAGTGCGCGAACTGCCTCAAAACTCAACCTGTCGCAGCTATTGCCATCACGCTTCAGTTTCCTTGCTGCGGGAGCCGCGGTTGTCATCAATCACAGCGGTCACGCCATCGATGAACGCTTGACACTCAGCGTGGGTCTTGAAAGTGCCCTTGTACTTCCCGAATAGGAAGACGGTCCGGCCGCGACCTTTTCCGAAAAAGTATTGGCCGACGTGTCCGCCCCCTTCGTCTTTGAGCTCAATGCTACCAAGGCTTTGCACTGACTTGAGGTCTGTCTCGGGTAGCTTGATGCGCACATGTGTCTCCGTGAATCACGGCCGGCTCCGCCCGGGCTAAGGATGTTAGCGGCCTCAGCGTCAACTCGCGTGTCTAGCAGATCATCGCTTCGCCGCGTTACCAGCCGATTCCATCGCTAGATCCAGAGCTGCAACTCCAATTTGATCTGAAGAATTAAATTTGCAGCGCCGGTCCATCCAAGAAACAATCGCGGAGAAATCGCCGCCGCCGACAATGTCCCTCTCGGCACTCACGTTTAGCCCGCTGAGGAAGCCCACGACCCAAGATTCAAAGGCTGCCTTTACGAGTAAGTTCTTCTTCCTGTTCAGCCAGGCGGTACAAGATTGCGAGCCCGCGCCCACGATCGTTGATCCGGCGTTCAGCGGCGTCGGCAAGAGTAGCATCATCACTATGGCAAGCGCTCGTTTCATCTTTTCCTCGACCGAAAACGGCTACTTCCAAGAAGGCTCTATCTGTTGCTTTGCCGACGGCGCAAGCTCAGTTTCGGTTTTTCGATGCGCCTGCGTATGGGGATGGACGCTTCGACGGCCGATCTCTATCTCAGGCTCGAATCCGGCCAGTGAGCAACCTCATCGGCGCGGCGGGATCGACGCAAGTTCTGCCGGACCATCGCGTAGAGCACAAACAGGCCGATGGTGATCGCGACAGCCAGCAGTGGGAAAATGTAGTTCATGCAGCCTCCAACACTTTGAAATACTAGCAGCCCGTCCACTCGACGCTCCTCGGCCTGAGACCCTACACTGCTAATGTCCTACTCAGCTCGTGGTTCTCATCCGGCATTCCGCTTCAAATGTTTGAGCCGGCGCCTTTGCCGCAAGAGAGCAGCCTTCTCATACCGTTCCAAGCTCGACAAATATCTCATTGCTTTGGTTCCCTCGATCACCGCCAAGATGAGTATTAATCTAAGAGCTCGCAGGCGATCTGCCGACTCCTAGCTTGAGCCAAATCTTGAACTGCGACATCCTAGTCCGTACTTTTGAAGTCTTCAGCAAGGACTGCATCGAAACCAGCGAAACCAAGACCAGCGGGTTCATCCCAACGAGATAAGCCATGCCGATAGGAGTTGCGGCTCGATGCTCCTCTGCCGGCGCTTGTTCGCGGGACCGGTACTCCTCGCTGCGTTTGCGCGATGGCTACGATTTGTCGCTTTGACGCCAACTTGCCTCCTTGATTTCATTATCTCGCAATCGAGCGATCCGCTTTATCGCGAAGACCACGGCCTCAATCCTCGGTTACCGCGCCTCGGCGATGCGACGGTGACTGATCCGGAGGATACGACGGGTCCGGCAACAACGGCGCAATGAATGTGTGCAGGTTTGATCCATCAAACAGATAGGCTGCTATTCCGGCCGCTTGCGCCGCAGCAAGATCGCTCTGCTTGTCGCCGACCATGAAGCTAGCATCGATATCCACTGAATACCGCTCAAGGAGGGCTCTGATCATCCCCGGCTGCGGCTTACGACAGCTGCAGAGCATACGGTAACGCTCGATCAGGCCATCAGGGTGATGTGGGCAGAATTCGAACGCATCGATACGCGCACCAACAATAGCAAGTTCACGCGACATCCATTCGTGCAGATTGCAGACATGCCGCTCCTCGTAAAACCCCCTGGCAATTCCTGATTGGTTGGTGACGACAAACGCAAGATACCCGGCGTCATTGACTGCTTTGACGGCCTGCTGGGCTCCTTCCACCCACCGGATCTTGCCCGGATCGAAAGCATAGCCATCGTCCTCGTTGAGGACGCCATCACGATCGAAAAATACTGCCGGACGCTTCAAATCTCACTGGCCCAAGTTGGAGGGGACACCCGCCGATCTTCCGATAATCACGGCTTCGTTTCAACATTTCATGCGACCGACAGCGAGCGCCTTTTGCATCCAGGTCTTTGCTGTTCATGCGTGAATTGGCTTCGTTTTGCCGGTTTTATACCGGTCAGCCTCGTCCCGTCCTTGCCCTAAGCGCGTGAGAACAAGAGCCATTCCTACCGCTAAAACGAGCAAGATTACAGAAAGGACTGGCCTTCATCCGCGATTGGAGCGTTAATGATTCTACCGGGTGCCACCTTCGATCATAGCGCCGGTATCTCGCCTCGCAGACGCGGGGCTTCAGGCAGTGCGGCAAATGAAGCCGCTTGTTTTTGCATAGGAGATACCAGTGACAACAGTTCAAGCAAACGGCGTCGATGCGCCCAATCATATCATCAGGTTCAACCAATGACGGCCGCCACTTCATCGGCGGCTCGGATGCGCGTGTCATCATGGGCGACGACCAGGACAAGCTCACCCGCCTTTGGCAAGAGAAACGTGGAGAGGTCGCACCAGAAGATCTCTCGGATAATCTCATCGTCCAGCTCGGCACGATAACAGAGGTCCTCAATCGCCTCTGATACCAGCGCTCGACAGGACAAACCATCTCGGACATCCAGAAGGGCGTTCGGTATCCGGTGCACAAATGGATAGCCGCAACACTCGATGGCATCGTCGAGCAGACTGGAGCGGTGTTCGAGACCAAGTTCATGCTGCCCTGGGCGTTCATGGAGGAGGCCGCCGCCGAAACGCATATGGCACAGCTGCAGCATAATATATGGGTGGTCGCCGCTCGCTCGTCCGTACTCTCGATCATCACCGGCGGTGGCAAATGGGTTGAGATCAAAGTCCACGCTGACCCGCTCTATCAGCATCTGCTCCTTACCGCTGAGAAGAAGTTTTGGCGCTGCGCTCAGAGCGGCAAGACGCCTCTGCTCTTCAACATCGAAACGCCACCACCAAGGCTGGAGGCGTTTGTCTTGGTCAAATGCTTGGGGCGAGTTCGTTGCAACCTATCTCCGCACCAAGGACGCCCTCGGGGGAGCAGCTCTCTAGACTAAGTATTTGGTTTCGCTGGCAGGAGTGGCAGGGCTCGAACCCGCGCCCACGGTGTTGGAGTTCGGGCTGCATCGTACTATCAGATGCCGCCTTGTTATTTTACGCAAGGAAAACAAGGGGGCCTGCCCGGCTCCTGATCCATCGCGTCGTCGAGTTCTTTCCTTACTTTCGGCTTTGGGTCCAAGCTTGGGTCCGGCTGCCGCGTAGTTGCCAGCCATCTCGAGCAGCCCTGCCCGCTCCTCCGGCATGGTCGCGCCGGCGGCGAGATTTAGGCAGATGCGCTCCATGCGCGCGAGCTCGTCGATGTTTTGCTGATGTTGCTGCATGCGGGCTGCACCAGAAGCCAGATCACTGCCGATTGTCAAGATCTCGGATTCTCTTAAAGGTGCTTCAGGTCTCTATCGTTACAGCAAATCGGACGCATATAGCTAACACGGACAACCAACGATTGACTTAACTGCGAATCCGTCCCTACCCAGGTTGAGGAGAACGGGAACATGTGGAATTTTCTCTACGAGGACACCAATAAGCTTGGATTCACCGTGCTGGGAACCGCGCTCTTTTTGGCAGCGCTCTGGAATCTGCCTGTTTTGTCTAGAGCGTTTTGGCGAGGGCTAAGTCTCGCGTGTTTTGTATCAAGCGGCCCAATCCTAATGTTTGCTCACGAGTTCTTTGATACCTCGTCCGTTTTTACAGCCGCGTTTTTAGGGGGGACCACGCTAGCGCTCCTACTGCTTGGGAATTGGAAATCGCTTTCTGTTCACAGGGCAGATCTTGCGTTTTGCGTCTTTCTTGCGGGGACCACGGTGTCAATCGCTCTCCACGGATTTTCGGATCCGAAAGAATTGGCCTTGCTCGCACTAACAGTTGCCGCATATCCCGCCGGTCGGGTATTCGCCGGTGCCCCGATTGAGCCGACATTCACAATCATAAGCGCCACGATCGTCGTAATCGGTGCGATCACTATCCTCGCCGCGATCAATGCAGGACCAGGATATGTCGATAGCGTTGGCAAGGTGTTCGTTTTCGGGAAGTACGGTGCCGCCCAGCTCTACTTCGCAGTTGCGCTGGCTGTTACGATCGCCGCGCTTGTGGCGCGACCGTTGACGCTTGAACAAGCAGCGAAAGTGGCCATTGCAGCAGCCCTGCCTACGGCAATCATTGCGTCGGCCATGGTGCGGTTTTCCTTTGTCTCTATCATGAGCATGCTGGCAGTCGCAGCTATCTCTACTCCTGCGAAGGATCGAAAGGCGCTCTCTGTGGTCGCTGGAGCGCTTGTTCTTGCCTTCTTGGCTGGCCAACTCAGTCGACCTTCGACAGCCGCACTGTACATCAAATTCGGCGTTGAAGCCCTCGGGCTGGGAAATGCTGAAACCACCCCTCTGCCTTTGCCCGTGGCCGCAGAGGCAACGACACCAGCCCGACCACCGGGGATGCCAGATCAGTCGAGATGCGTCGGGGTCGACCAACGGAACACAATCGAAATCCGCAAGCAGCTTTATCGGGAGGCATTTCAGCTCCTGCCCCAGACGATGCTAATTGGCGTCGGTTTGGACCGTTTCATGGATGCGTCTTGCCTGGTCGAGAAGAATGAAGTGCACAATAGTGTGCTTCAGGTTGCCGTCGAATTTGGTTGGCCTGCCAGTGTAGCCTTGTTGATTCTGGTGCTGCTCGCAGGACAAAAAGCTTTCTCGCAGGCACCTTTTAGTCAGGAGGCGCGTTTCGCGCTTTGCGTGCTGACATTCATGTTCTGCATGAGCATGGGTCATGGGAGGATAAGCCGCGACGCGTACCTATTCTTATTTCTCGGTTACGCCGTTAGCGCAAGCCGCCAGTGTGTCACTCGTGCCGGCCTGTCTGTTGTTCGAAAGTCAAAGCTCAAGGCCGCCCAAATTGGCCCGCCAGCGTGAACCGGCGGGCCCCGTCCCCATCAATTCAATCGTCGGCGATGGGTCGTCAGCCGCTGCCGATCGCGATTTCTGTGAAGTCTGCGGCGGCGCTTCATTGGTCCCGCTCCGATAGAATGCGGCGGATCTTGGCGGTCACCTCCATCCGTTGATCTGGATCGAGTTGGGAATACCTCGCAGCGAAAGCCGCCGCTGGCAGCACAGCGCCTCTTGCCGACGGCGCTCGTCGACCATCTTCTTGAGGCCCTGCATACAGCCGTCCTGCCTCCAGTCGAAGCTGATGCCGTGGCGGGTGCAGTAGCTGGCCAGTCTTTCCGATGGCGAGCGGCCTACCTTTGGCGGCGCCTCGAGGTGCCACTCGGCGGCAAGCCACAGGAGGCGCCTGGAGATGTGCCGTGGCGAGCTGGCACCCTCCACTACCAATCGGCCCAGGCGCCTTCCCCGCGGCTACAGAGCCGCTTGGCGGCGTTGCGGCGGCGAGTGATGATGCGGCGGATCGTGAGCCGGCTGGCCTTCTTCTGCTTTGCTTTCGCCATAGCTCAGCCCTCCACGGAGCGGACGGCCGCGGCCGAGGCGATCGCGGGCCTCAGCCTGGCCTCGGCCTTGGTGAGGAGGTCTGCGCGGGCCGCGGCATGGTCCCGGTCGCGTTGTAGCAGCCGCTGGATGGCGTTGAGCTTGGTCATTGCCGTGGGGCGCCCGGTCGAGCCGTACAACCCTCACCAGGTCGGCCTCGGGCGCCGACAGGATGAGCTCGTAGCTGCGGAAGAGGAAGGAGTGCATGCTGGCGGCCGAACGGCGCCGGGTTTGCCGGTGGAGCGTGGGGACAGCGAACCGGACCTCGACTTCGGCGACATTCTGCGGTGGGAACGACGGGTTACGCAACGTATCCGCGGGCGCCGTGCTGCGCCCCGGGAAGGTGAGGATGTTGCTCATGCCGCACCGCCGATCCGCTCGACAGCTTCGCTACGGAGGCGCCCCAGCGCCTGGGGAGAAACTCGAACCCGGTAAAGCCGAGGGCATCGGCGCCGCGGCGGAATGCCTTCGAGAAGGCGCTTAGATCCCGCGGCTTGGCCAGGTCGAAACTTTGGCCGGCTACCGGCGCAGCGGGAAGATCAAGGCATCTCGGGCAACCGCACTAGACTGAGATCGACGCCGGCGCCGTCAGGATGCGTGATGCGGCGCCGGAACCGGCTTACGGTGACCGCCCATCTTGCCTGGTGCCACCGAACTCGTCGCGCGATAGCGCTGCCGCCACTTCACGACGGACGACATTGCAACATCGAACCGGGCCGCCACAGCATGGCAACTCTCGCCGGATTCCAGCGCCTTCACGGCTCGTTCACGAAGATCATTCGAAAGAGGTCGGACCATCCGATGCTGCCTCCGATCCAGTTAGCATCTTGAATCACAAACCGCCGCCCGACGGAATCCCTCCCGATTCAATCAATCGATGAACCGCTCTAAAGCTGAGTTGAAGAAGCTCGTGCCCGAGGATGCCAAGGAGGCAAGCGGGCACGAGATCAAGGCCAAGCGCCCCGAGTCCGGCGCCATCGGCTTCGAGCTCTCCGAGGCGCGGGTTCTTCAATGTCCAATCTCTACATCGGTGGATGACGAAGGAGCTGCCGGTGATTGGTGCGCACCTGACGCATTTATATACCGCCCCGACCATCCCGAAGCAGCCATCGAGCGCTAGCAACGCTGAGCAACCCTCGCAAGCCCGGGCCGAGCAATGATCACCGACATCATCGAACGCGTTTCAGTGGCACCCTAGATAAGCGTCCTGATCGGAGATAAATCAAGTGAGCTGGAGGCGGCCGAAAGCCGCGCGCATGCAGGACCTACTATTACAGGACGGAAACCTCGAAGCGTTCGTTCGGCAAGCTCTCGCCTTGCACGGAGACGTGTGCCACTCAATTCAAGTCCAGCACGCCAAATAGGCAGTATGGAGGTGACTAACACCGAGCAGCTTGCGACGTGTCGTGACTCATTTTTGAAGATTGATGCTGATCATCCATGTCAGCGCACGCATTGCGACAAGCGGAGCTATCAACCAAACGAGGCCATAGCTATCCAGCAGCGTCGCGGTTAGAGGAACCTGGGTCATGTAATACGCGTAGAGGCAGCCAGCCACCTGCATGGCAATGCTCATGGGATCGTTGCGCCGCGTCAAGGCCGAAATTAAACCAATGAGCGAACCTGCGATCGCGGTCGCCAATACAGCATAAAAGGGTCCCCCCTCTGCATACCCGGACAGACTCACGCCGGCCGGTTGCGAACCCGTCGTATAGGTGATGGCGGGATAAATCACCGCAAACACTTTGGTGGCCGGATAGCAAGGCTGCGGAGCAAGAAGTCCGCCGAGGGTTGGCCGCACGATGCCGCAACGTTGATCGGGATCCGAAAAGATCTGCACATAGTATGGAATTCCAACCGCCATCCGGAATACGCTCGATCGCAAGATCCGAATGGCCTTCGCCAGCCCTCCATGGAATCCGCTCTCGGACGGCTCCCCATCGGCGGCCGATGGCGAGCCGAGCACGGATGAAGATTCCGCCAACGGAACCATGGGCGACGGTCCCGGGTGGCTCGCTAGCGGCGACGATTCCAGGGCGGTCCTTTCCGGATGGCCGCGGTTCTCAACTCCGCAAAACTGGCTCAGAGCCAGTGCCACGTAGATCGTCCCCCCCACCGCAATTGTCGCGCACGCGCTGCGCACGAGGCCGCATCCAGAGAGCGCCAATGTCAATCCGAGCACGAGCACATAGAGAAGCGCCGGCGCCTTCTGAATAGTTGCCACATCCAACCAAAGAACGATTAGGCTCACCCCCGCGCAAGCGCCGAGGGCGATCTTTTCACGCGTAAGCAATCCCCGCGCCAGCAAATAGCAAGCGACGATGGGTAGACTGGAGTAGACGAACGAAAAGTAATGGTTACCGAGCAACTTGAATAATTCGACCCGCCTCAGGATTTTATCTTGGTAGCATAGGCTTTGGTCCCACGCCGCGCTAGCGGACAAGCCGCCGGCCTGAGCCAGCCTGTGAACGCAGAAAGCGATCATGGCGCCGGACAGAACGAGGGGAATCCACAAGGGCACCTCGTCGGGAAATGAGACCGTTGCTGACGCAAAGATCTTCTCGGTAGCAATCGCAGCAATCGGCACAATTACAAGCGTCAGTAAGAATAAGAGCCAGTAAGTTGCGGAGCCGAGCGTGGTCATCCACGCGTAAGGAACTTCCTGGGGAAAGAACAATAGGCGGAGCTGTTCTTGACCAAACGAAAATGGAATTAGCGCAGCAGCACCTGAAGTCGCGATGTAGGCAGTAACCGCCACGCCAACGGCGAGGTTAAACCGTCGCAATTTCCTGAAACCCATGGAATTGCTCCAGCACTTCCCTGCAGCACAGATCTACGAGAAACCCAGATCCTGCGATTGGTATGGTCGAGTTCTACCGCAACGAGATCGCGGGCATGCGGCGATCCTACTACGTCCCGACCCTACAACACAGCGCAGCGCCTCACTCCGTAAGCTGTTTCTCGACCGCGAAACTGACCCGCGTCGCAGACAACTGATCGGCCAGCGAGATCGGCCATTTGCCGGCCGGCTTGAAGGCTTCGGCGAGTGCCGCCAACTCCTCGAGTTGCCCCTTCTCAATGGTCAGGCCCTTCCAGCCCCCCTTTGCGCCGGTGACATCCAATCGCTTGTAGTCGTCGAGGACGAGAACTTTCCCGTCCACAAAAATATCGAAGCGCTCCTTGGAGAACTCCTTCGAGCCCAACGAAGAATAAGTCAGCGTGCATAGCGAGCCATCGCCGTAACGCACCGTTGCGACGAAATTGTCGTCGCGGCGCCAATGGCCGCTGCCTGGTACAATGGACCGGGCCTGAACCTCTACGGGCTGGCTGCCGGTGAGCGCGTTGAAGAGATCGTAGATGTGGCACGCTTCTCCGATATTGCGGCCTCCGCCATGTGGGCCATGCACCCAATGATCTGGGGGAATGTACCCCGCATTCATGCGGTAGTTCACGATCAACGGCGACAAACGGGTCTTGAGCACTTCGCGCGCCGCAGTGACAGCGGGCGCGAACCGCCGGTTGAAACCCGTCATCAGAAGCGGTCCGTTCGGGTTTGCCGTGTAGAACGCCTCGATCGAGTCCAGGCCTTCCTCGGTCATCGACGTCGGCTTTTCGACGAAGACGTGCTTGCCGGCCTTCAGCGCCGCCAGTGTCATCTCGGCGTGCAGGTCGTGCCGGGTTGCGATGAGGACGAGATCAATATTGGGATCGTCGAGAACAGACTGAAAGTCGGTGCTCGCCATGCTGAAGCCGAAGCGCTCGGCGGCCGTGCGCGCAGACAGGCCGGTGCGGCTCACAACGCTGCGGAGGTCGAACTTGTCGCCGAGCTTCTTCAGATTGGGCAGGTGCATGCCCTGCGCAAAGCTGCCGGCGCCGACAACCGCGATCTTGATGCGGCCATCGACCGGCTTCGGAGGCGCGATCTGCAGCACGGACCGCACGGCCTCTTCGCGGTGCGGATACTGCAAAAGGACCAGCAGCGGCTTCTCGCCCTCGCCCGCTAGCTTGCCATATGCCTCTTCTGCGCGGTCGATCGCATAGGGCTCCTGCAACATGTTGTCGAGTCGAATGCGGCCGGCCGCGATTAGCCGGAGATATTCAGCCATGTTGCGGTTCTCGGTCCAGCGGACATAGGCGAGCGGATAGTCTCCGCCCTCCTCTTCATAGACGGGATCGTAGCGTCCGGGTCCGTAGGAGCAGGAGATCAGGACATCGAGCTCCTTGGTGTAGATGTCCGACCGCGCCATGTTAAGGCCGACGTCGCCGACAATTACCACCCGTGCCTTCTTGCGGCAGGATTGAAACGCCTGCGCAAGAATGTCGCTGGACGCGGATGCCGCCGTGATGATCGCGGCGTCGGCGCCAAAACCATCGGTCAGCTTGACGATGTTATCGACCAGATTGCCTTCATTCGGATTGATGCCGTGATCGAGGCCGTTTTCCAGCGCGGTTGCGATGCGCTTGTTGTCCACGTCGGCGCCGATGACACGGCAGCCATTGGCGGTCAGGAGTTGCGCCGTGATCTGCCCGAGAATTCCGAGCCCGATCACGACGATGGTCTCGCCGAGCGTGGGCTGCGCGCGGCGCACGCCCTGCATCGCGATGGCCCCCAGCGTCACCGTGGCGGCGCCGTCGAAAGAGACTTGCTGCGGGACCGGAACGCAGAGATTGACCGGGACATCGATGACCTCGGCGTGATTCGCAACGCCTGCGCCGGCACAGGCAACGCGATTGCCGACCGCGATCCCGTCGACATCCGATCCGACGGCGATTACTGTGCCGGCGGCCGAGTAGCCGGTGGGCAGTCCCGCATCGAGCTTGCCCTTGACCTGCTTATAGACGCGCGCCACGCCCTGATCGCGCATGAGCTGAAGCACCCGCTTGACGTGGTGCGGCTGCTTGAGGGCGCGGCGATACAGCGGCAGGCCCGACATCTTGACGCCGGCCATCTCGGTGCCGACGCTCACACATGAACGCTCCACCCGGACCAGCACGTTCTTCGGACCGGCGACGGGCGCCGGGACGTCCTGCAGGAAGACCTTGCCCGAACGGACCAGAAGCTGCTTCACGACCATACTCCGCGCGTGTCGATTACCACCTTGCCGTTTAGCTCGGCCGGCTCGATTTCATTGTAGGCACGATGATTGACCAGCATTACGACAATATGCGCTTCGGCGATCGCCTGAGTGACCTCATGGATCATTCGGACGTTCTTGTGCGTAGCAAGCTTTCCCGGCAGCAGCGCGGCGAATGGCTCTGACACCAGCAGTTCGCAGCTGTTCCACTCAGCCACCACTTCGGCGATCTCGAGCGCCGGACTTTCGCGGAAATCGTCGACGTCGGGCTTGAAGGCAAGCCCGAGCGTCAGCACCTTCGGGAAGGCGCCGACCGACCGCGCGCCGGCGATTGCCGTCTTGATCTTCTCGAGAACGTAGGACGGCTTGCCGTCGTTGACTTCGCGCGCGGTGCGGATCAGGCGGGACTCCTGAGGCGCCGCCTCGACGATGAACCAGGGATCCACCGCGATACAATGGCCGCCGACGCCCGGACCCGGCTGCAGAATATTGACGCGCGGATGATGGTTGGCGAGCCGGATCAGCTCCCAGACGTTGATGCCGAGCTTGTCGCAAACGATCGACAGCTCGTTTGCGAAGGCAATGCCGACGTCGCGGAATGAGTTTTCGGTCAGCTTGCACATTTCCGCCGTGCGGACGCTAGTCTTGAGCAGGCTACCGGTGCAGAAGATGCGATAGAGCTCCTCCGCGCGCGCAGAGCACTTGGCCGTGATCCCGCCGATCACCCGGTCATTCTCGACCAGCTCGACCAGCACGCGTCCGGGCAAGACGCGCTCGGGACAATAGGCGATGTGAACGTCGCAATCTTCGTCTCCCGAAACAGGCATGCGCAGATCGGGCCGCAGTGCTGCAAGCTGAGCTGCCATCCGTTCCGTCGTGCCCGGCGGGGAGGTCGATTCGAGTACGACGAGGTCGCCGCTCTTCAGGACCGGCGCGATTGATGCCGCGGCGGCTTCGACATAGCTGAGGTCTGCCTTCCCATGATGGAATGGCGTCGGGACGGCGATGATGAAGGCATCCGACGGTGCAGGCTTCGTAGCCGCGCGCAACTTTCCAACCTGGACCGCCCGCGCGGTCACCGCATCGAGGTCGGGCTCCACGATGTGAACCTGGCCGCGGTTGATCTTGGCTACGACCGCCTCGCTGACATCGACACCCACGATCGAAACACCTCGCGAGGCGAGCACGACCGCAGTTGGGAGCCCGATATAACCGAGCCCGACCACACAAATCGCTTTTAGCTTTACGTCGCTCACAGTTGGTCCTCGATCACCTTGCGAATTCGCTTTGCGGCGGCGCCGTCGCCGTAAGGATTAATCGATTGCGACATCCGCTCATAGTGATCGCGGTCGGTCAACAACCTGGTTGTCTCTTCGACAATACGCTCCCGGGACGTGCCCACGAGAATCACCGTCCCGGCGTCGACTGCCTCGGGACGCTCGGTGGTTTCGCGCATCACCAGGACCGGCTTGCCCAACGACGGCGCCTCTTCCTGCACGCCGCCGGAGTCGGTGATGATGAGACGCGAACGCTCCATAAGAGAGACGAACGGTTCGTAGTCCAGGGGAGCGATCAAGTGAATCCGCTTCTGGGCTCCGAGCAAGCGCTGGACTGGCTCCAGAACGTTGGGATTGGGGTGGACAGGATAGACGATCTGCACGTTGTTCCGTGTGACAATCTCGAGCAGCGCATTGCAGATATTTTCAAATCCGTCACCGAAGTTCTCCCGCCGATGTCCGGTCACGAGGATCAGTGGAAGATCGGGATCGAGGTAGCTGAAACGTCCGCACGATTCCGCGCCGACAGAGGGTGCATTCCTCAGCCGCTCCACGGTCTCCATCAACGCATCGATGACGGTATTACCAGTCAGATGGATATGCGAAGGATCGACCGCTTCAGCAAGGAGATTCTGCCGCGAGCGCTCGGTTGGCGCGAAGTGAAATCGGGTCGCAAGGGTCGTGACCCGGCGGTTCATCTCTTCCGGCCAGGGCGCGGACAGCGAGCCGGATCGCAGACCTGCTTCCACATGCCCCACGTGCAGCCTGCGATAGAACGCGGCCAGCGAACCGGCAAGGGTAGTCGAGGTATCGCCGTGGACAAGAACCAGGTTCGGCTTCTCCTGATCCAGCACCTGCCCGATCCCTACGAGAAGCTTGGCCGTAAGTTGGTCCAGCGCCTGGTTCGGTGACATCAGGTTGAGGTCGTAGTCGGGCTTGATTGCAAAGAGATCCAGCACCTGGTCGAGCATGCCCCGATGCTGACCCGTCACACAGACCCGCAAATCGAGACTTTGGCTGCGCCGCAGCTCAGTCACGACCGGCGCCATCTTGATGGCCTCCGGGCGCGTTCCAAATATTGCAATGACTTTTCGCATCTTCGGGTTTGCTGTCCGCTCACGCTCACCCGGGGAGCCCCGGCGGCGCTGTGTAACCAGTCGCGCTGAAATATACAAACTCAAACAGGAGTGGAACCCGACGAACCGCCGGGAACCGCCCCCCCAAAAAAAGTATTAAAGTCCAAATAGTTAGACGGACTTGCGGCGACCTCCGCAGTTAGCTCGTCTCGTCTTGAGCGACACTGCGATCCGACCGGCCCGATTCTTCGGGTTTCCCAGGGCATAGCCGTTGCAGGGCTTCTAGCATGCTGTCGGCCAGGGCCATGCGCTCGTAGCGCTTGCCCCCGGTAGCGGCGTTAGCTGCAAGCAAATGCCGGCGCGCCGGATCTCGTGCGAATGCGCCGATGGCGCCAACCAATGCTTCGACACTATCCGGCTCGATGATCTCCGCGGCGCCGAGCGGCTCCAGCAGACGTTCCAGCTCACCGAGCACATTGGTGATGATCGGTGTGCCGGTCGCCAGGGCCTCAAAGACCTTCGATGGCAAGACCGTCCTGAACAGCGGGGTGTTCTTCAGCAAGACCAGCGTGACATCGCTCAGATGCCAATAGTCGATCGTCTCATCGTGCGAAACACGACCGACAAACACCACATTCCGCAGTCCCCGGCGTTCGGCCTGTTGCTGCAGCTCCTCGCGCTCCGCACCGGATCCGACGATGATAAATTGCGCCTCGGGAACGCGGCTCAGACACGCGTCTGCCGCGTCCAGGATGAGCTGCAACCCGTGCGCCATGCCGACAGTGCCGATGTACGAAAAGACGACCTTGTTCGCGACTTTAAGCTTCTGTCGCAAGGACACTGGCGCGCTCCCTGGGGCGAGCTTCGCGGTGTCCGCTCCATTGGTGATGACGACAATCTTGTCGGCGTCGAATCCGCGCGCCACCAGCACATCGCGGGTCGCATGAGTGACTGTAACGATAAGATCCGAGCGCCTATAGAGAAAGCGCTCCACACGCCGGATAAGATTCACCAGCCGCCCTTCCTTCATGGCGCCGACGGCGACAATGGAGTCCGGCCAAAGATCGCGCACTTCGAAAACAAAGGGTCTCCGGTGAATCCGGCCCACGATCCAACCTGCGATTGCGGCAAAGATGTGTGGCGACGTCGCAATGACGACGTCGGGCCTCGCAATGAAAGCCGAAGCAAGGCTCGCCGTCACGACGAAGCTCGAATAATCGAGTATTCGCAGGATGGAACCACGATTCGGAAACACCAGCGTCGGTACGCGCAGGACGTCCACCGTTTCGTAGATCTCACGCTTGTAGAGCGATTGCCGATAGCCGCCGAACACCTTGCCGTCCGGGTAATTCGGAAAATTGGTCACCATGGTGACCTGATGCCCGCGCTCGATCCAGCGCTTTGCGTGCGTGCTGCAGCGGATGGACGCTGCACTCGCCTCGGGGGGATAGTGATCGCTGACGAAAAGTATGCGCAAATCAGAACTCGAACCGGGTTTCAACGTCCATTGGTAGCCCCCCCGTATAGCTCCATGCGAGGACCGGTCGCAAGATTCGCTGGCCAAAGCTCGGGGCATAATGCCCTTCGCTCAGTGAGAATTGCGACGCTCCACTGGCTGACACACGAATCCGCTGTCCGCCCGGCAACTCGATTGACCAACCCGGCCCCTCCGGGAGAACGCCCCCGACCAGGGGGTGCAGCGGAAAGCGACCAACGATCGCGTGGTTTCCGTCGCCGGTGACACGATCCCGAATGACCAGCGAAGTCGGAGACACCGTCACGCTGCGATAATGGACGGGGCGGCCGGGCAGCCAGCGATAACCGTCGTGGCTCGCAGAGGCCGACTGGATTTCGCCGGTCGCAGATACCGATCGGCCGAACGAATGCGCACGCCGCCCGACGCGGAAACTCGCCCACACTTCGGTGGAGTTTTCTCCATCAATCTCGACGGTGGCGTGCGTGCCGGTCGATCGCTCTTCGTCCCGAATAGCATCGTGGGCATAGGACGACGTTCCGGAGTTGGTGATCAAGCGCTGATCGTCAAACGACACTTCGAGCGAGAGCGTGTCTGCATGTGCATGTCCAGGCAGGTAGGAGGGACCGACTTCAGCAGCATCGAAGATCGCAAGCCACGGACCCGAGCGCAGCCGCACGTAACCGCTGTCGGCCAACAAGCGACCTGACGCCTCGCCCCCGCTTCGCGTTACGTTGAGCGACTGGGCATAGTCGGCAAGCTCCCCTCGCGTCCTCGCGATGCCGAGCGCTGCGTCATTGAAGAAGGCGATTTCCCCGTCCGGATGGACCATTTCACCCAGCCAGGCCAGCATACGCGCTGCCAGTACCGGCCATTGCGACGCCGCTTCAGCGAGCTCTTGCGGATAGATCTTCGAAAGCTGAACGAGATCCAGCACGTCCTCGAGCAGGATGGCGTGATACATCGGACTGAGTTCAAAGTGGCCGCCGTCCGAAAGCACCTGCTCTCGCCACTCCCGTTGCAGCAGATCAAGGCCGGTGCGCCGCCATCGGTCGGCTTCCGCTCCCGAGAAATAGCAACCAGCGAACACAAGAGCCTTCGCGTTGGCGAGCAGATGGTTGCCCAGCAAATGATATTCGAGCGAAGCGCTCAGCGCGCGCGCCTGCGTAGCCAGACTGTCGCGTGCGGCAGAGCCCAGGTCATTGCCCGAGAGCGCCCATGCGACCCAGTTCACGATGCGCAACGACACCGGGTACGGCTCCCAGCCGTTTCCCGTCATGGGACGATTTTCGGCGATCCAGGCGTTGATCAGGTCGCGATGCCATGATGCACGAACCTCGGCTGCCTCGGCGCGCAAATCATCGAAATAGTGCAGGTTGTACAGCCACAGCTTTGGCATTGCCGCATTGTTCCAGCCGGTAGCGTCCCGCAGCTCCGCCACCTGCCCGAGAATCCGGAAACGCCGGGGGGACAGCATGCTGGCCGGCCGTCCGGGAGCGTTCCGCCATGTCGCCGCCGGCACGCGCAAACCGGGCGCGGGTCCCTGCGAAATTCTGGCCGGAAACATTCGCCGTGTGATGCGATTGACGATTTGTTCGGGACGCAAATGGCGCACCGTACGGATCAGGCGCGCAGGATCCTCCCATAGTTTCCCAAACATTCCACATCCGGCTTGATTTCGCCCAGCGCTGATAGCATTTTCGGCGCCGAGTTCAATAGCGCGGCCGTCGTGAGACAGCGCGCTTGTGGCTTGCCGATCAAGCGCGAAGGCCGATGGTACCGGGGCGCTGGCAGCCCGGAGGCTTCGGAACTCCGGCAAGTCAGCAGATCGCCGGCCGGCCTTTCTTGTGCCAGCCTCGTGGCGGGGATACAGTTGCGCTATGATGAGTACGCTCCTATGAACAATCGGGTCGTCCGCGATTTCTGGAACGAGGCGGCCTGCGGCGAGGCGGCCTATGCCGTCGGCATCGACTCCTCAAACCGCTTCTCCAGCCAGCGCGAGACGAGGTACGAGCTCGAGCCGTTCATCGAGCCCTTCGCCCGCTTCGCAGAGGGGCACCAGCAGGCTGTGCTCGAAATCGGCGTTGGCATGGGTGCGGACCATGAACAATGGGCGCGCAGCGGGCCCGCTCGCCTTTGCGGCATCGACTTGACCCCGCGTGCCGTCGACCTGACACGCGAACGTCTCGCCCTCGTTCAACTTGAATCTGAACTCCAGGTGGCCGACGGGGAACGGCTTCCTTTTCCGGATGCGACGTTTGATATCGTCTACAGCTGGGGCGTTCTGCACCATAGCGCCGATACACCCCGGGCGTTCAAGGAAGTTGCACGGGTGCTGAAGCCCGGGGGCTCTGCGCGGATCATGATCTATCACAAATGGTCGATAGTCGGTCTAATGCTCTGGCTTCGCTACGGACACTTGTCGTTGAGCCTTGCCTCGATCTATGCGAACCATCTCGAAAGCCCCGGTACCAAGGCCTATTCGACGAAGGAGGCAACCGCGATCGTCGAAGCCAGCGGCTTGCGGGTGGCCAAGATGGTAGTCGAGCTGAGCCCGGGTGACTTGCTCTCCGGCGCAACGGGCCAGCGTCATCGCGGAAGTCTGCTGTCGATCGCCCGGCGCCTTTGGCCGCGAAGGCTCCTGCTTGCTGTTGCACGCCAGCTCGGCCTCTATCTCATGATCGAAGCGATCCGTCACTCGGAATAGGTTGCCGGAATATCTTGCTCCCGGCGAGGTTTCGCGGCCCGCGCCGAAGTTGGCGCGGCTGCTTTGCAGACCATCCGGAAGACTGGAATGCGGCGAGGTACCCCGCGTCAAATCATTGCGTCAGAGATCGGCGGAAAGGCCGGACCTGAAGCTGTTGAGAAGCAGCCAGACACAGACAAATCCAGCGCTTGTGCTCTGAATCCACGCCAGACCAACGGTACCAAACTGTCCGAACAGCGCAACCGAGAGCACGACTTGCAGAGTGGCCCCGCAGAGCCAGGCCACGACCTGCGACCAGGGAAATCCGCTCGCCGACAGAAACTGGGAGGCTGCGGAGGCGACGCCGATGAAGAATACACCGGGAAGCAGCGCGAGAATGATGGCCACGGCCGGCTCGTACGCGTTCCCAAAAACGATCGTGACCATCGCGCTCGCCAGCAAGGCGCAGGCCGTGCAGGCCAACGCCATCAGTAAGGTGATTTGTAGCAACGCGACCTTGTACTGGTACCTGCGCGCCGGACCTTTCGCGCGCACGAGCGCGGGAAACAGCAGAAGGCCGATCGTCGAGGGCAGGACCAACAACGCGTCGGCGATCTGCGCCGCGATCGACCAGTAACCGATATCCGCAAACTCGCCGAAGTGCCTGAGCACCATGACGCTCATGCGGCCCATGACGAATCCCAGCAGAGTCGCGACATGAGCCCGCAGCGCAAATGCGATACCGTCCCGAAACAGCCCGAGGTCGAAGCGGCGCGGAATGTCGACGCCCTTCGCCAGAACAGCCCAGGCGACGACACAGGCGACGAACGAGGCGACGACCGCCGCAACGAGAAATCCTCCGAGTTGCGGAGCAAGCCAGGAGGCAGACAGCGCCGCTCCGACGGCAGCGACGCCGTTGAGAATGATCAGACCGTTGAAGGTCCTGGGCCGATTAAGAGCAACCGCGATATTGGACAGGTAAAGGAAAAGGAGCAGCGACGGTGTCAGAGCCATTAGGATGGCGACGCACATGAAGCTCTGCTCGGGACCGCCGGTCGCAAGATCGAATGCGATGACGCCCGCGGCAGCGGCAACACCGGCAAGGACCGCAAGCCACAGCGAGTTGGCCATGATCTGCGCGAGCAGCGCCGGTGTCCGCGCAATCAGGTAGGTGTTGCTCGACTGGATGCCGAGGGAGGCTATCTGAAGTGCAATCGCGGCAAGCGTCACGATGTAGTAATAGCGCCCGCGCTCGACGGGACCGAGCATGCGCGCGGTCATGATCGCCACGCCGAAGGAGCCGAGAATGGCGAGGCCCCGCGCCAGCAGCATTTCGGCGTATGTATGGATCAGGGAGAGCACGAGATATCATTCCCGTCTGGCTTGATCGCTATCACCAGCCTCGCCGGCAAGGCTCCCTGCTTCCGCCACACCAGCCGTTGGGACGGCTCGACAACGCCGTAGCTCGGAGAGATCGACGTGGGCTCGATCGTCAGTTCCCAGCCGTCATCGGATGCCGACAGGGAGAACAGGCGTCCCGCTGAAGCGAGGCGGACCGCAGCGCCGCTGCGCTCGACACTGACGGAAGGCGCCAAATGCAAGGGTACAACGATCTGGTGCTCGCCCTGGCCATTGAAGGTATCGACGATCTCGAGCCGGCCCGATCGCCTGTCCAGGCTGATTTCGCGCCCAACGTCGACGCCGAGGCGCCGGTAGCCCCGGTGCCTGCCCGCAAACAGGTCCTGCTCTTCGCTGGTCCGCCAGGTCGTGCATTCGGCTTGCGCATCGTCCTGGAGGTTCCAGAGATTGCCGGGATCGAAGCGGTTCATCTCCGCACCGCCGATCCCCGGCGTATTGTGGGACGAGGTCGAACGAAACTCGTTTCGCTTCTCGAACGAGGCCGTGTAGACGAACGAGCCGCGGTCGATGACGACTGGCGCGCCGGCGAGCCAGGCTTCGAACGACAGCGCATCATTGTGTCCGTGGCCGCCGCGGCCGGCGAGGCCGACCGGGCCGCAATCGATGAATACGTGATGATTCCCGGCGCGCATCACATAGGCACCGCCTAGCGGGAAGGCTATCGACGACGCAGGCGAGCGAGCGGTTGGCGCGAATGATGCGGCCAGTTCGGGCCCGACCACCCAGACGAGTTCGGAGCGAGGCCCCTCCGCTTGCGCCGCCAGATCGTTATCACCGAATGCGAGCGCGATCAGGCTGACCAGATAGCGATGGTCGCCGAGTTTCTGCCCACCAAATGGCAGGGCTCTTGCGTCGTCGGCATCGCCCCACAAAGGGCTGGTGCCGTCGCGACGCGAATAGGCGGCGGCAAATCGCGCCATCGCGCGCAACCGCTGGACGTAACTGTCCGACAGGCTGGCGCCGCATGCCTTGCGGAACAGTGCCGGCCACAGGAAGAGCTCGCAGACCAGCCGGTGATAGGGCACCGACGCCTCGAAATCGACCCCGTCGGGGAAGACCTGTTTTTCGATTTCCTCTTGCAGCCCTCGCCAGCCGGCCTCCTGCCAACAACCGGCATTCCCAACGTCGCCGAAAAAATGGCCGGCCATCACCAGGCCTGCAAGATCCGCGGTGTAGTGGTTGCCGTTGACATCGGCTTTCTCGATGTGCCTGAGCGTGAAGTCGCCATGGAGGTAAAGGCAGGCCAGAAACTTCGCGCGAAAGTCCTCGTCGCACCACGAGGGGCTGTTCGCGAAGACATGAAACAGCCAAGTCCAAGTAAAAAGCCGCATCGCGGCTTCCATCGTGCAGGACCAGTTCACGGTGTAGCCGAGCGGATTGCCGTCCATCCACTCCTGCAGGATATCGCGCGCGGCGATGGCATATTGCTCGTCAGCGTCCAGCAGGTAGGCCTGTCCCGCCGGGATCAGCCATTGCAGCCGCGAAATCTCCCAGGGCACCTTGACGTCGCTGGGACGCTCGCGGTTCACGTAATCGATCGATCGCGCGAAGCCTCCCGGCCACCCCATCCCCACCCGGTAATCGCGGGCCCAGTCGATCGGCCTGCCGAGCGCGACCGGCCCGGTCCCGAGCAGGTCGACCGTTCGTGCGCAAGCAAGGCGTGCGGCGTCTCGAATCCGCGCGCTCTCGCCAGGCTCGACGCGGTCGAGGGCCGCGGGATCCATCGCCGATTTCCAGGCCGGATAGGGGCGCTGGCGCAGCCGTGTCCACAATTCATCGATGGAGGAGGCCCGCGCCATCGCAAGCAGCCGCCCGCGCGAGAGGCTTCGCTCCCGCATCGGCGCAAGCCAGCGGTCGAGCTCGCGCTCCCCCTCCTGCCAGGCGCGGCTGGCAACGTAGGTCGGAGATTTGCCGAGAATTCTCCTGGCGCGGCGCGCCGCGTCAAGCAACCGCATCGGACAACTGCGATGTATCGACCGCCTTCCGATCGATCCACAAATCATACCAGGCGGTCAAATTGTAGATCGCCCAGATATACAGGCTGGTATCGGTCCGCCCCGTGAAGTGCCAGTCGAACAGCTTCTCGATATAAGAGGCATTCAGGAAGCCGCGCCGCATCAACCCCGAAGAGAACACCGACGTCCGGACCGCACGGCCGAAATCGCTGCGCATCCAGTCACTCATCGGCGCGCCGAAGCCCATCTTCTTGCGGTAGATGATGTTGTCGGGGATCAGGCCCTCGACGGCCTTCTTCAGAAGATATTTCGGCTCGCCGCCCTTGGTCTTCCATTCCTCGGGAATGTCCATCGAAAACTCGACGAGCTTGTGGTCGAGGAAGGGGACGCGCGCTTCCAGCGACTCCGACATGCCGATCTTGTCGACCCGCATCAGCAGCAGCTCGGGCAAGCGCAGCCTGAACTCGCTGTGGATCATGCGCGTCAGCGGATCAAGGCTGGGGAACTTGGCGTCCAAGGGATCCATGAAGCTGCGGACGATATTGAAGCTGTCGAGCTTGAGATATTCGGGATCGAGCAACCCCGTCGCGTCCGCGTGATCGTCGTTGGCGGCCGCGATGGAGGCGGAGTCAACGAGCTGCCTCTTCATCAGATCGGGGAACACCATCGCGCCGGACCAGAAATGCTCGCGGCTTCGGGCTGCGCGATCGATGACGTCAGCATAGACCGGTAGCTTTGGATGAATCCCCGAAAGCAGACTGGCGGTGCCCGCCGCAAGGCGCTGCGCCGGCTGCGGCAGATACTTGCGGAACGGCGCCCAGTATTTGTGATACATTTTTAGGTACGTCATGTAGCCTGAATAGCCGCAGAACTGCTCGTCCGAGCCTTCGCCGACCTGGACCACTTTCATGCCGTTGTCGTGCGCGAGCTTGGAGACGAAATAGAGCGGGATGCACACCCAGTCGGCGATCGGCTCGTCTTGCGAGTGCAGCATCTGCGGCAGGTAGTTGATCATGTCCTTCTTGCTGATCCCAATCTCATGATGATTGGTGCCGAACTGCCGTGCGACCTGATTGGCCTGCTCGTATTCGTTCAGATGCCTGTAATCGCTGAACCCGATCGTGAAGGTCTCCACGGGGCGGCTGGAGAATTCGCTCATCAGCGCCACGTTGGTCGATGAATCGACGCCGCCCGACAGGAAGACGCCCATCGGCACGTCCGACATCATCCGCTTTTCCACGCTGGCGCGGAGCCGGTCGCGAATGCCGCTGACGTAGAACTCCTCGAGCGCCGCCTCCGAAAGATTGGCGGTCTCGCCCGGGTCGATGCCGCGTCCGGGCACCGCGTCCCAGTATCGCGAGACCGTCGCCTTGCCGGAACGATCGATCGTCATGCTGCATCCGGCCGGCAGCTTGTAGATGCCGCGCATCATCGTCAGCGGCGCTGGCGTCGTCAGGAACGACAGGTAATGATACATCGCCGCGGTGTCGATCTCCCGCACGAAGTCGGGATGCTCGACCAGCGCCTTCATCTCCGAGGCGAAGGCGAAGCATCCCTTGATCCGGGCGAAATAGAGCGGCTTGACGCCGACGCGGTCTCGCGCGAGCGATAGCAGCCCCTTTCGCTCGTCCCAGATCCCGAACGCGTAATCGCCCTCGATCCGCTCGAGGAGGCCGTCGAGGCCCCACTCCTCGTAGCCGTGCACCAGCACCTCGGTGTCGCTATGATCGGTACGGAACTTGTGCCCACGGGCGACGAGCTCGGGCCTGAGCTTGGCGTGATTGTAGATCTCACCGTTGAAGGTGATGATGACGGCGCCGTCCTCGTTGCGCATCGGCTGCGTCGCTGCGACGTTGAGGTCGACGATTGAGAGACGGCGGTGGCCGAGCCCGATTCTGCGGTCGTCGGAAACCCAGCCGTCTCCGCCGTCCGGCCCGCGATGCGCCATGGCGTCGCGCATGCGATCCAGGACATTACGATCGACCCTGCCGGCGTCGCCGTAAGATAGCAAACCCACTATTCCGCACATTCAGAACAATCCCCTTGGTTCGGAGACGAGATCATGCCGCATCGCGATCCGGCCGGCGCACGAGCAACCCGTTACGGGCCATTGCGGCGAGGATAGCATCGACATGCCGCTTCCAGGTATAGCGATTCAGGACCTCGGCGCGGGCCGCCTTCGCCAC
Organism: Bradyrhizobium sp. RT6a; assembly: GCF_040547675.1. Taxonomy (NCBI): domain Bacteria; kingdom Pseudomonadati; phylum Pseudomonadota; class Alphaproteobacteria; order Hyphomicrobiales; family Nitrobacteraceae; genus Bradyrhizobium; species Bradyrhizobium sp. RT6a. The sequence goes on along the minus strand of NZ_JBEPQC010000002.1, from coordinate 199,738 downwards.
CCCGGTGGCCGCCGGCATGTCATCCACGACCCGCCGCAACGTGTCCTTGAAGGCCTGGGCGTTGCCCGGCTCGTAAAGGAATCCGCAAGGCGCTCCCGCCCCCGGCGGTAAGGCCCCCAGCCGCGTGGCACCGCGTCCGGCGATGACATCCTCGATCTGGCCGAGCGCCGATGCGACGATCGGCTTCTCCATCGCCATATACTCGAACAATTTGGTCGGCGACCCAAAAAATCCGGAGCCGTCCGCGTTCGGCACGTGCGGCGAGAGCAGCAGGTCCGCGCAGGCCAGATATCTGGGGGCTTCCGATTGCGCCACCAGTCCCGTCAGCGTGACAAAGCGTGCGACCTCGGGCGGTCCGACCAGCCGACGCACCTCGGGCATCTTCAGACCGTCGCCCACCAGCATGAAATACAACTTGCTCCGCTCAAGCCAGGCGGCCTCGTTGCGCGCGAGGTCACTGATGCATTCGGCGAGAAATTCGATGCCATGCCACTGCCCGAACGTTCCGATGAACCCGGCGACCAGCGCATCTTTCGGGATATCATGCTGCCGCTTCAGATCGGCGAGATCGTCCGTCGAGAATCTCGTGGAATCAAAAGCGGCCGGATCGACGCAGTTGGGATAGACGAGAATCCGGCTATCGGGAATTCCTCTCCGCTTCAGCTCCTCCCCCAACTCGTCCGAAACGGTGACGATCAAATCCGCAGCCTCCAGCGCGACTGCTTCTGCTTTCTCAGCGGCCCCATGCAGGCGGAGCCGCGTTCCCCAATTCGCGGACGCCCAGGCCTCGGATCCGTTGAATTCGACGACGACCGGCACGTTCAAGCGGCGCCCCAGATGAGGCCCGGTGAAATCGTGCAGAGAAAATCGCTGATAGATGAACGACCATGGATTGGAGCTGTGCAGCGGAACGATCCTTTTCTCGATCGCCTCCGCATATGGATAGAAATTCAGCTCTGCCGGCATCGCAAGCAGCCCATCAGGCTGCAACTTCAGCCAGCGCGCGCCCACGCGATCCGTGGGCAGCGACTTGAGACTTGCGTAATCCACCTCGAAGGCGTTGTCGAGAAATCCGCCGATGACGCCCGCCGTGTGACCGACCGAGCCACCGACGGCCGCGCCAAGCGAGATGTTGGCATCGAGATAGAGAATGCGCGCGCCGCCGCTGGGAGGAATCTGGCGGGGCATCGGCAACCGTCTCATCGCCTCTCCCTCCCGCAAACGGCGGACAAGAGCACGGCGGGACGATAGCGTATCGACGCAGAGCTGCAGCAAGTTCTGCAGCCCGCCAAGCCGCCCGAGCGCTTCGACCCGCAAATCGGGCCAGACAACCGCAAGTGAGCCGACCCGGGTCAATGCAGCCGCGATCGAGAGCGGTGCAATCAGCGCCGTGGAAACCTCGCTTTCCAGCGCGATGACCAGCTTATCGGCACGGAGACTGCGCAGCTTCCGAAGCGCCGCGACGGGCGACAATTTGCGCAGGTTCGCCGCGTCATAGTAGCTGTCCACCGGTCCGCAGACCTCTGTGATTCGATCGGCAAACGATCTCGTCACAGGATGGAAGCTCATGACGATCAGCTTGGGTCTTGTGGAAAGGTCAGGACGCATTAGTTTCGCGGACGGGTTGGACATCTGGGTCAGGCTATACTAGCAATAACGCGTCAAGACCAGCGTCCAGGAGCCCCCCGCGAGGCTCGCCCGCCGCAGGCCCAAGCCATTCAGTTCCCGTCATTTTACCGGGGCTCCAAGACCCCGCACCCCCGCTAAAGCGCCGCCGATACGGTTTACGTGCTTGTCATCCCCCTTGGTCGCCGAGACGCACTCTCTCGCGCCATCGCTCGTGTTGGTGGAACGACTCATCAAGCCATCGTGCGAACAACCGGACGCCAGGCAATTGAGCTGCCCCGCCGTTGCCTTGATATCGTGACGCACGTCGATGCCAGTGCACCAGGCCGCGCTGTTCGGCAGATCCTGACCGCGATCGCGACAAAGGACCGGTGACTTTGCGCGGCTGCTGACGAGGTCTTCAGCAAACCACCTCAACCGCCGCACGCGTTGAACTTCCGTAGCTCTCAGGATAGGTTGTTTGGGGGTTGTTAGAGTGAGATTGGGAGTAATGGCCGAGTCCGTCAGTTCAGTGCATCGCGGGCTTGCCGGCCTGCTCGATCGAGTCCGACAGCGGCCGCTACTGCTCGGGCTTCTGATCTGTCTTCATGTCGTAGTCTGCGCCGCCTCACTTCACATTTCATTTCCGTTCTATCGTTCGGAATATGTGATGTACGACCCGGCGGGACTCGCAAACGCGATAGCGGCGACCGTGAGCTTCTGCCTCCGCTCTTCGTTTTTACCCGCTTCAGCTTCGGTTATCTCTGCGGATTCTACCTGTTCACCATGGTTGCTGGCTTTCTCTGGCTGAACTCCTTCTCGAAGCTTCAGTACGACCATGTCGCCGCAGGCATCTCCGCCGACTTGTCCTGCCTGACCTTCCTCCTGCCTGCTCTTCTCACCACTCTCCGGATCGGGCGCCTATTCGAGATCTTGGAGCGAAGCTTCGAACGCGTCCTCTACGTCATCGTTGCATTCTGTCTTGGAACGTCGATAGCAGCGGCCACATACGGCTTCCGCGTCGTCGCGATCGACGACATCTACCGAAATCGCGCCGAGCTGCAGTTTCCGATTGCGCTGAACTACGCCATCGCATCGACCACGGCAGTGCTGATTCCGTTCGCCTATGCGTGCTTTGCCCTCCGGCGTCGATACTGGATGGCGGCGGATGCTCGCCATCGCGATCTCATTTTATCCGAGCACGTTCACCAAGATCGCGCTGTTCACGCGGGCTTGGCTGCTTTTCATGACGTTGCTTTCGATATTCCTCGGACGGATCGCAACGATCCTGTCCCTGTTTTTGCCGGCTCTCGCCGGCGTGCTTCTCATCATCACAATCGGCGAGCCGATGAGGCTCTTCTTCGGCATCGTAAATGCCAGAATGCTCAGCGTTCCCTCGGTAGCAATGGATGTCTACAACGAGTACTTCGCTCAGCACGAGCTGACCCACTTCTGCCAGATGTGGCTCCTGAAGCCGTTCGTAAGCTGCGCACTGAAACAGCAGATTTCCGTCGAGATGAACAGCACCTACCCGCTAGGTTTCCTCAATGCTTTCCTTTGTTTGCCACGGAGGGCATCGCATCCGTCGGCCTTTGGGCAGCCCCCTCACGACGTTCGTCTGCGGGCTGATCATCGGTTTCGGCAACCGGCTATCTGCAGGCCTGTCGGAGCGCTTTATCCTCATATCCCATCGTGCCACAGGTTATCACAAACGTCCCACTCTCGACTGTGATACTGACCCACGGCCTCTGGCTTCTATTCCTGCTCTGGTACTTGACCCAGCGAACGCTGTTCGAAGGTCCGGCAGAACCCTGAGGCCCGGTCGCGCCCAAGCTCGATGCGCCGTGACGAAATCGTTCAAGCGGGAAGAACCTTCGTAATGGTCTAGGCTCGCCGGCCGGCCGGCTCGAACCTGCCGGCTCTTGCCAGGGCGAGAAGGATCTCGACAATGACACCAAACAGCAAGACTAGAAAGATCTTCACCGGGAAAAGATAGACATCGGTGTAGTGAAAAAGAGCCGCCTGCCCGAGAAAGGTGACAACAAACGCGGCACTCACGCTGAATACCGCATCATAGGACGACCAGCCTGCAGAGTAGCGTACAAGTGAAAGCCGCGCCCAGGCGAAAGCGCCAGAAACGACGATGAGAAGGTAGATCATCTTGTAGGCGGTGAGCGCCTTCATCACCTTCTTCAGATAGATCGTGATCACTTCGATCGGATGGTGAAGGACAATCTCGAAATACCTCCGCTTTAGTATCGAATAATATTCGGCCGACAGATACAGCGTGCCGGGGCTGACCTCCTTGACCGCCCGGACACCGTCGTCATCGCTCCACACGATTCCGAAGGGATTCTCAACGGCCCCCAGGCCGATATACAGATTGTGCCATGCCCCGTGCTGCTCCATCCGGGCGGACGGCGCGATATCAAAGAAGGCATCGCGAGCGCGAAGTATGGCGTATGGCGCCCAGATGGTCATAACTGTTGCGCTGGCAACGACGAGATGGGCCAGCCCCACCCATCGCATCTTCATGAGCGAACAAGAATAACTGACACCAAGGGCAAGTAACGCAGCTAAAACCCCCATAAGCCCGATCGCCTCGCGGAAAACCATTCCGCCAGCGAGACCAAGCACACCGGCGATCATCCATAACGACCAGTTGGCACGCGACGGGCCGGTGCATGGTACTCCGAGAACGGCTAAAGGCAGCAATGCGACCAAACAGGCGACACCTAGGTGGCCTGGATGCGGCCCGAGCGCATGATGCTCATTGGCAATCAAGGGTCCCACGATCAGGACCAGAAACGAGAGGCTGGGCAAACGCATGCATAAAAGCAGACCAGCCAGACTTACAATCCCGATATAGTTCAAGATAGTATTCACTCTCGAAACGTCAGTTTCGGTGACGGCCGCACCGCTAACGACCGCATAGAGATCCAAGACTAGGGGTGGGCCGGGATCGTCACCTGGCGAGAGGTCCGCGATAGGCAAGAGACGACCCCTTTGACAAATCGCCAGGATGGCCTTCGTTGTTCGCGCACAATCAGCACTTTTCACCCATACCTCAGCAGAGTACCAGGAATGATCGAGCGTGCCGGCCGTGTTCAAGGAACGGAGAAACCCTGGAACGCAAAATAGTATCAGAGCCGCCAGAAGCAGCGTGACCTTGATCGGTCCGCGGTCCAGTTGTGCAATAAGCTTGCGCAATTCAGCCCCTCTCCGCTCAAAATGCATTATTGATGACTAGCGCCGCACGCCGGCTCAAGACTGGTTTGACGATAGACGTAGGCAATAACGCCCCCCGCGCTGCCTTCCGCAACATACTGATTGTCAATTGCCGGCCCAGGCATGATCTCGCGCGGTGGTCGAGCTCGCACCAGCAGTGCTGGATGTTCAAAAACCTTGCATCGTGCAAGCGACGAGAGATAACCCTGATAACGTTCGATGACCGGACCGACACTTTGCTCGAGCTCTGCCTGGCGCACCTTGCGGTTGTCGCTTGCCGGATACCATGCATCGCGAAAGCTGAACAAATAGCTCAGATTTGCTCCAGCCCGCTGCTGGATTTCTGCGCCCAGCAATTGCTCCGCCATCTCGGGGCTCACGTCGGTTCGGAACCAGTGCTCAAAAAGCGCATTCTCGTGTCGGCTGGGATCGGCGCTCTTAGCCTCTGGCGCCATGTTCGGAATGAAGTCCATAGCTACCCGGTAGAAAGTGAGGACGACATTGTAGTGGTTGCTCGTTCTGACCTGCAGCAGCGGTGCAATACCCGCGTCATCCAATACCAGGCTCGCCTGCCTCGCCGTATCGGCGTCGACAGCCTCCAACGCCCGGACGATGGCGATGGACTCCATGTTGTAGGCCCGCCAGGCCGAGAACGAGGTCTTCTCCGCCCGGACGACAACGACAGCAATGAGAGCCGAACATATCCATAACACTGGTGCAGGAAACGACAGCCGCGTAGTGTAAGAGGGCGCCATGATGGAAAGAGCCGCGATAACACCAAACAAGAGTATCGGATAGCTAACAGTACGTTCCCAATCTCGCGCGCTGAACATCACCCCGGTTACGATCTGCTGATTACTCAACAGCAGGGGCATGATCAGACAACCGAAGGCGAGAAAAGCCAACGGCTCCCTGCATCCTCTCAAGATCATCCAAAAGCAAAAGCAGATACCGAAGGTGAGACTGCCGATGACGGCAGGCGTTATGATCGGCAGACGCGTTTGGTAGGTAAGGCCGGTGAGCATGCCCGTCGTCGTCTGACCGCCATTGTGATCCCAATAAACCGCGCTGAGCGACACCAATGTGGCCCCCAGCAAACCGACTGCAATTGGGATGGCCGAGATCTGCCTGAAATATCCCTGCACCAGCAGGAATCCGCCGGCAATCGCCGCCACCGGGAGCGTCACAAAGGTGTACCCGATCGGAAGCAGGGATATGGTGATGACCGCTGCCGCAAGAGCTGCTCGTTCGCGAATTCCGGTGACGACGGCGAATCGCGCGAGCAGCCCAAGACTCAGGAACATGACCACAAAGCTCACCTGCGGCTCCGGCGTCCTGAAGACGGCGAGGAAGCTCGTCTCGTAGGACGGGACAAGCTTGGGATGAACCAGCCCTACGATCTGGGAAAACCGCGAAATATTGAACTGACCCGACGTCCAAAGAATCAGATTGCCCAGCGAAAACAGATCGTTCGAAAAAACGAGCAGCAATGCCGCCAATACCCTTGCGGACCGGCTGGACACGACCTGTCCGACAGCAAAATAGGCGACGCAGCTCGCCAGGAATGGAAACACGAAATCCGATGCGGCCAGCGTCGCGTCCAATGAGGATGCACAGAGGCGGTAAATGGTACTGAGCGCAAAGCCGGACAGCGCGCGCGTCGACCTTAGCGTTCCCAGCAGCCAGCTCAGAACATAGGTGTCCTCGTCATAGGCACCGTGAAAATACCGAAACTCGCCAATTTCCCTGGCGAATTGCAGGTGCGGCCAAAGCCCCAGAACGCCGACGAAGGTCGCTACCAGGCCGGCTGCCAGCAAGTCAGCCCGCGACCAGGCGCAAGGCACTGGACAGTTCTTTGTCACGTCGACTTCCAATTGATGGCATCCATAGATCGCAACGCGTGGAGCGGATAATCGATCATGTCCCGGCCTTTGCGAGCGTCCGTTTCAGGTCCTCCTGCGCCGCCAGCAAGCCTAATACGTCCCCCAGCGCAAATACTGCATCTGCCGTGCCCATCATCTGCGACAAGAACGCACCAAGCTCGAGCCGCAAGGTGCTGTTCATCGCCGACATGCTCTCATCAAGCGCGTGCGGCTGGCCGTTGATCGTCATCAGCCCGTGGACACCACTGAAGTCGACCGACACGTGACCGGATTCTGTCCGGATATCCAGCAGTCTTCGACGCGCCTTTGCTTTGGTGTGACAGCGAAATTCGTGGCGCCCTCCCCGATCATCGTGGAATTCGATCCATCCTTGACCGCCATCCGGGCTCTCCTGCGCTGCCCCGATCCGAAGATCGGCCTTAGGGACAAAGACCCGGAAGATCGAAAAGGCATGAGGCAACAAGTCGTACAGCAGCCCTGTCTCCTCGTGCCGGGTCTTTGTCGCGCCATATCGCACTTCGTTTTCGACGTCATCCCATATCAGCGTCATCTCTGCGCTAGCGCCGGCGAGTTCCTCGGACAATTGATGGAAGGCCGGCAGATAGGCGAATTCCGTGCCCACCGCGAGGATGCGCTTCGTGTGTTGGGCCGCCGCCACAAGCCTCCGTCCGCTTTCCGGATCCACACCGAGCGGCTTTTCGACAAGAGCGTGCAGACCATGGCCGAGCGCGTCCATTCCGTCGCGCACGTGATCGCGTGGCCGGCTCGAAATGATCGCCGCTTGCGGCTGCCGATCGACAAGCATGGCCTCCGCAACTGTCGGCACGACCGTCAGGCCCGCGAGCTCAGCGCGCGAATCGGCCCATACGCGCACCTCGTCGGGCCGGCTGCGGGCGGCCAGGACGATGCCGTCCGCAGAACCGCGCGCGGCGACGACGACCGAAAGCCAAGTCCGCCCCCAACGACCGCCGCCAACGATCACAAGCGGAACCGGCAGGGCCGCCGCGCGCCAGAAGTCAGCCAGTTCCGAAGCGATCGCGGTCAGATGCGTCTCTCCCGCTTCAGGACGACGGCTTCACGCCGCTGAGGTAATATTGAGCGCCGAACGGAAGATGCCCCAAGAACGAGTCGAGGCTGCTGAGAAACGGGCCGGCCGGCGGCACTGAAATGATCGTCTTCGTTTCGACCTTGGCAAAGCCCGCGTCCACAAACATTTGCCGCAGCTTCCCGGGCCGCAACAACACCGCGTCCTTGTCGATGTCGCAGCTCCTAACAATGTACTGGGTCGCCGGGTTATAGGGATTGTGCTCGAACACAAGCACCAGCCCCCCAGCCTTTGTGACGCGAAACATGTCCGCGACGAACTCCGTCCATTGCGGCGGCGGCACATGATGCATGACGCATACGGTGAACACGATCGAGAATTGCCCGTCGCGACAAGGCAGCCGGGCTCCGTCAAATGTCGAATAGTGCACGAAAGGATGCCGCGCCGCTGCAAGCTCGACGCTCTGCGCCGATACGTCGATGCCGTGCAGTTCGCGGAACTTTCCTTCGAGGCCGGGATGATACGCGCCGAGCCCGCAGCCGAGGTCCAGAACATCCAGCTCTGTCAGATCAGGAAAATGCTCTCTGCCGAGCCGCAAGATGTGCTCGCGCTTGATGTCGATGTAGAATGAGTGCTCACGCCCGGCAAAGGCAAGCGCCGAGTTGATTTTTTCCTCGTAGTCGCCGGTGACGTTGTCAAAATCCGCCGCGACCTGTTCCTGCGTCACATGAGAGATCTTCTGCTCGCTCATTCCGAATCTCCAGTCGCAACAATACGCTCGCGCCTGCCGCCGGTGCCAAACACCCAGCCGCGCGTCAGGAAGAAATTCAGCACGGGAATGATCACGCAAACGCCGATCGCGCCGGCCAGGTAGGGCCAATGCAACAGGTCGACTGTCAGCGCCATCACGCCCCAGGAAACCACGAGCCCCGCGAGGGACATGACCACAAAGCGCGCAACCTGATCAAGGGAATCGCCATCGACCCGAAAGGTGAAACGACTCTGCATCAGGTACGAGATGGCGACCGATACGGCGTACGCGCATACCGATGAGACGACTGGCGTCATCACGGACGAGAGCACGAACGCGTTTGTCAGCACAAAGTACACGAGCGTGGTCGTCGCGCCCGTCAAGCCAAAGCGCGGGATCAGGCGCACGGAGGATGAAGTCACCAGTGCAAACAGGCCGCCGGCGCGCGTTTCGGAGGTGGGCGCATCGGTCATCACCAGCCGGCCCTTCCAAGACTCGCGATCAATCTGTCGCATGGCCTCTTTTCCAGCCGATCATCGGAGCAGATTCCGTTCGACGCTGTCGATTTGCTCATTGAAATTGACCAGATCGGAAATGATCGTCGGCGGCCGCATGCGAACCTGATCGTAAATTCGCCCGACATAGATACCCAGCACACCCAGGAAAAGGCTATTCAACCCTATTCCGAACAGGATGAGAATTTGTGTAGTCGTAAATCCCGGCGGAACAATCTGGTGAGAAAACAGTCTGACCATGAGATAAAAACTCGCGAGCAAGACGGCAGCCAGTGCGATCACCAGGCCGATATAAAACGACAACCGCAAAGGCAGGCTTGAGTGCGCGATGATGCCGTCCATGGCAAGGCGCACCAGGCTTCCAAATCGAAACTTGCTTTCGTTGTGCAACCGCGCGGCGCGATCGAAGGGAATGCCGGTCTGGCGTCTGGCGAGCGAGGAAATGAGACCGCGCAGATACATGTGCGGCTCGTGAATCGGACGGAGCCGCTCAATCACGGATCGGTCGATCAGCCGAAAATCGCCGCCATCCGGAATGAGATGAGGCCCGCCAATCCGACGCATGAACCGGTAATATGCCCGCCTGCCGCGCCGCAGGAGCAAGCTCTCTTTCCGGCTTCGCCGCACGCCGACCACGACGTCAAACCCTTCGCGCCATTTTTGCAGGAAGGCAGCGAACATCGATGGCGGGTCTTGAAGATCAGCGTCGATCTGGATTGCCGCCGCTCCGCGCGCCAGCCGATAGCCTGTCAGAACGGATTGCTGAAAACCGAAGTTTCTTGCAAAGCGGGCGACCCGCACGGCCGGATCGAGGGCGGCAATGCTGGAGAGCTTCTTGAAGGTGCTATCGGTGGAGTGGTTGTCGGTAAACAAAAACTCGAACTGATAATCCTTCAGCTCTCCCGTAACCCGCTTCAGCTCCGCATATGTCCGGTCGACGTTGTCTTCTTCATTGAACACGGGGACGATGATCGAAATGAGAGGCCTGCTCGAGGACTCAGATCTCCCATCCGCGGATTCGGCGTTTTCACCTGTCGTCGTTTCAGCCATCAAAGCCATTCTTGTCACGCGCAGCACTAGGCCCGCTCAAATTCCTCTGGCGAAAATAGATCGATGATCTGACCGCCATATCCCTGCTTGCGCATGTACCCCTGAATTTCACCAGAGATGTGCCAAGCCAGATTGAGAAGCGGCACATCCCGATTCGGCCGCTTGTCGAAATCATCGTCGGAAAGAATCGGGATGCGGGTGCCCGGGATGTAGTGCCCGATCTTCATCGAGCCCGGCTTCTCGTAGACCGCCTGCAGGGTGGACTGATCGAGATCGAGCAGCTTCACCAGGATAGCCGCGCGGCCCGGAAAGGCCTTGCCGACGAGTGGACCATGGCGAGAAACGGCCGCTTCGATTTCGGCGCGCTTGCTCTTCTGCCACGCAGGTATCCGCTTCGCCATGTCGAGCAGGCGCTGCTCGAAGCCGCCTTCCACTGCGTCCACCTTGGCGAGTTCGGGAGCAGCCTGCTCCTCACCGTCCCCTCGCCGCATCATGACCCGGATGTTGCCGCCATAGCGTGCCGGGAACTCCAGTGCCTCGATCCGCGCCTGAAGCGATTTGGCGATGTACCGGAAGGACGTCAGACTATAGGTGCGCGGATGCTCGTGATAGAACGTATCGAATTGATAGCGATCGAGCACGGAGCCGAGATAATGGTTCTCGATGACCAGCAGCGTGGTCGGCCCCATGAGGGCGCCGACGGCCGAGAGAACGCTCCGCAGATCCTCGATATGCGCGAAAACATTGGTGAACGTGATGATGTCCGGCAGACCACCGCTCGCCGCAATTTTTTCAGCCAGCGAAGGCGCGAAGTAGTCCTGATAAACCGTGTGACCGGCCTGCTTCGCGTCTGCGGCGGCGCCGGTCGGCTCGACGCCAACGGTTCTCGCGCCTCGTTCCCCGAAGGTCGACAACAGGCTGCCGTCGTTGCACCCTACGTCGAGTACCAACAGATCTTTCAGTGAACCGACCTGCTTTTCGCATCGCTCCATCAGCTGACGCATTCCGTTCAGCACATCTGCGGTGTGCCGTGCCCTGTAGTGGTACGTACTCGGAAACAACGTCCGTTTGGGAACCTGATACGCCTGGTGAGCCGTCTTACAAGTCGGACAAAAGACGATATCTATCGGATATGTTTCAGGAATCCCCGGATTCCCGACCGGCACGAGATCGTCGCACAGCGGATGGCGTCCAAGATCCAGCACATCCTTGAGTTCGGACCCGCCGCACACCTCGCAGCCTTTAATTGTACGCGCCATCTATAGTTCCAAATCGGGGGAAGTAAGTCGCCTTATAAGTGAAGTCCGCGACATTGCAAACGCGCCATTCGATGTCACCGCCTCCCCTGTGAAACCAGTGTTTCTCGCGACAGGACCGATGGTTGAGTGCAGGCCGCGCTTCTTCGTGCCCCTATCGTCGCCACGCGTGTTAGGGCTATAAGAATTGGCAGCAGCAGCGTTGAGATTATGACGATATACCGTCCCGAAATCGATGGGTTACGCGCGGTCGCCGTATTCCTGGTCCTTGGTTTTCATGCTTTTCCGGAAGTTGTCCCCGCCGGTTTTGTCGGAGTTGACGTCTTCTTTGTCATTTCTGGATTCTTGATCACGGGCGTCATTCTGGCAAATGACTTTTCATTTGCGGGCTTTTACGCGCGCAGGGCGCGTCGTCTGTTTCCGGCGTTGCTGTTAGTAACCACGACCGCGCTGAGCTTCGGCTGGGTCTTTTTGACGCCCAGTCTTTTCGAAGCGCTCGGGAAACAAGTGGCCGCCGCAGCCTTATTCCTACCCAACTTGCTGTTCTGGTCTGAAGCTGGCTATTTCGATCTTGCCGCATCGACAAAGCCGCTGCTGCATCTCTGGTCGCTCGGGGTCGAAGAACAATTCTATCTGGTCTGGCCGGTATTGATGCTTGTCGGCGTGAGATTCCGTCTCCGAATGGAATGGATGCTTCTCACCATTAGTCTGCTGTCACTTCTGCACTGCTGGGGTCTCAGCCATTTCGGCCACACCTCTGCAGCTTTCTACTCGCCGCTTGCACGGGCTTGGGAATTGTCGGCGGGCGGTTTGTTGGCGGTGATGAAAACGGGAAGCGCCAAGTCTGCCAACTCTACAATCGGTGTGATCGTTGGAGTGTCGATGATCGCACTCGTCGCATTCTTTGGCGGCGGCCAGGCGGCTTGGCCAAACAGGTTCGCGCTAGTGATCGTTGTTGGGTCGATGCTCGCGATCCGTTACGGCGCAACATCGAGACTTGCGATGCGGTCGCTGGGTAGCGGCTTGATGGTTTTCCTGGGCAGGATCAGCTACCCGCTCTATTTATGGCATTGGCCAATCCTGGTTTTCGCCTATATCAAGAATGGCACTACACTCGCGCCATGGCAGGCATCGGCGTGTTTGGTTGCGAGCATCGGTCTAGCAATCCTGACCTACCTGGCGGTCGAAGTGCCGCTCAAGAAGCATCTTCGACTTTCGCCTCTCGTGCGGGGCGCTGTCGCGTCGCTTGCCGTTGTCGGACTGGCCGGCTTTTCAATTGCATTTGCGCATGGAGTCCCCAGCCGGCTACCGGAGGCATTGCAAGCCGCCGTCGCCTACGAACGCTACGATTTCAAGACGGATGCCTACAATCCAGGGTGCTGGCTCGGAAATGACGAGGATACTTCCAAGCTGCTGCCGGTATGCCTGAAGACAAATCGCAGCGACGCCATCGTGATCTGGGGGGACTCTCATGCTGCGCGGCTCTCGCCAGGTCTTCGGGAGGTTTTCGGTTCGGAGCGCATCTCGCAGTTCACCAGAAATGGTTGCGCCCCCCTGCTCGGACTTGGCGAACCTGCGTCGTCGGGATGTCGCGACGGCAATGCGGCGGTCTTCGAGCTAATTCGGAAACACCCCCCCCAGACTGTCATCTTATTTGGTGCCTGGCAGAATTATCCAAACGATTGGAAGACCGGATCAGCGTATGCAGCTATGCTTGAGGAAACGATCGCGACGATAAAGGCAGCCGGCGTAGCCGAAATATTCGTCCTTGGACCTGCTCCGAGATTCGATCCGAGCCTTCCCTCGCGCCTGCTGCAATCTTGGCTGCAGCACAGGTCGGATATGTTGCCAGGCCGCTTGCAAATTGACCTCAGCAAGACACTTGCCATCGAGGACGGAATTGAACGCATCGCCAGAGAGAATGGGACGCGGTACATTTCCCTGATCAGGCTGTTTTGCAACAACGAAGGTTGCCTCACCAAAATTCCAGGCTCAACCAGCGATCTGGTCACTTGGGACTACGGTCATCTGACAACGAATGGCGCAATCCTTGCTGCTCAGGCGATCCAGAAGATGGACACCGCACTATCGACGGCAAAGTGAATAGCGATCGCGTGACACGAGTCCCCTGCTGCCGCGATTTTGTCGTCGCCCAGGGAGAGCACACCAAGACGTTCCGGTTCATGAATGCAGGACGCGAACGACGGTCAACTAGAAAAAGAACCCCGAATGCTGCTCCCCATTCAAGACTGCCTCGCGGAGAGCTCCAATAACACCGTCCCCGTTCAGGTCTTGATGAAAATTGCTCTCTAAAGCGGCTAACGAAGCGCTTGAGCCCAGCACCCCACCGATCAGGTTGCCCGCCTGACCGTCCGCGAATGGCAAACCATCATGCTTCAGTTCCGGGCTAGCGCCGCCATCTCCAAGGTTGCCGAAATAGAACTTAGCGGAGGCCAGCTTGTTCGAACCGAAAGCTTCGATCCCCGCCGTCGGTGCTGGCGACGCACCAATGACCCCGTCTCCGTTCAAGTCCTGATGAAAACTGCTCTCGAAGGACACCAATGAAGCACTTGTCCCTGACACACCACCGATCAAGTTGGAAATGTAGTTGCCATTGCTGTCGGTGCTCCATACCGAGTAGTTATCGGCGCCGTCCACTTTCCACGCTACCTGATATCCGGAGCCGATCTGCTCGACTCCGATAGGACTCCAACCACCCGCCTGGCCCGCCACAAATGGAGAACTGTTATATTTCAGTTCTGGGCCCGCGCCGCTACCAATGTTGTCGAGATAGAAATTACTGCCGACCTGGACCAGCTTGGTCGAACCGAAAGATTCGATCACCGCTGTCGGTGCTGCCGACGCTCCAATTACCCCGTCTCCGTTCAAGTCCTGATGAAAACCGCTCTCGAATGACACCAACGAGGCGCTTGAGCCCGACACACCGCCGATCAGGTTAGAAATATAATTGCCATTGCTGTCGGTGCTCCACACCGAATAGTTGTCAGCGGCGGCCACTTTCCAGGCGACCTGATAGCCGGAGCCGGTCTGCTCGACGCCGATCGGGGTCCATCCGCCCGCCTGACCGTCCACGAATGGCGAACCGTTGTATGTCAACTCCGGGCCCACGCTGCCGCTGCCGACGTCGCCAAAATAGAAATTAGAACCCACCTTGATCAGCTCTGTTGATCCGAAGGACTCAATCACCGTTCTCGATGGTAAACCAATGATGCCGTCCCCATTCAGGTCTTGGTGAAAAGCGCTTTCGAATGACGCCAACGAAGCACTTGAGCCGGAGACGCCACCGACCACGTTGGAGATGTAGTTGCCGTTGCTATCGGTGCTCCACACTGAATAGTTATCGACGCCAATCATCTTCCAGGCCACCTGATAGCCGGAGCCGATCTGCTCAACTCCGATCGGAGTCCAGCTGCCAAACTGCCCGGCCACATAAGCCGTGCCCTGATATTTCAGCGTTGGCCCTGTGCCGGCGCCAACCGGGTCAAGATTATAGAGGCCGCCCGACTGGACGAGCGCAGTCATGCCCATTGCTTCTATCGTGACAGGAATCAACGACGAGCTGGCGACCGTGCTATCTGCGAACTGAAGGTACTCAATGCCGGTGTCGGTATCCACGCCATCGGGCGAGACGCCACGCAAATCCGTGACGGTGAACGTCTGCGTGCTCGCATTGAAAGAAATAGAATAGTTGGCCCTATTGCCCGAATACACCGCCGTATCGGTACCGGCGCCGCCAATAATAGTGTCGTTGCCGCCACCGCCCGTGATCGTATCATTGCCGGAACCGCCGTTCAGTGCGTTGGCGATGGCATTGCCGATGATCGTGTCGTTGCCGGAGCCGCCGATCGCGTTGTCGATGTAGGAACGCGCGTCGTTGTTGTAGAGATAGGAATTGTAGACGTTACCCGACGCGTAATGGCCGTTTCCGAGATTGGCCAGTTGAACCGACGAGAACAGGGACGACGCACCTGGATTGAGATTGATGCTCAGGTTCGTCGTGTAATTCGACAGGTCGTAGGTATCGACGCCGCCACCATCCCAGATCGTCTCGTAGATGCGATTGGCCGAACCAGCGGCACCGCCATTGTCGGCCGGCTGGCCAGCGCCATTGATGAATTCCTGCCCGGTGGTCGGGCTCCACGTATAGACGGTGGTCCCGCCCTGGGTCGTGTAGTTCGCGCCGTACATCGTCTGCAGCGCGAGAATATCGTTGGCCATATAGGTCTGCGGATACCCATAGGCTTCGTTGGTGTAGCCGCTCGTCGTCGAAGCACCGACATAGCTGCGATAGCTCATGACGGTGTATTCGCTGTCGTCGTGCGCGCTCGGCACCGCGACATTGGCGGGGCCGCCCGCTTCCTGACTGTGCTTCAGGCCAAGGGCATGTCCGAGCTCGTGCAACGCAGTCGTGAAATAGTAGTTGCCGAGCGCTGCCAGCGAATAATTGTAGCCGGTTCCGAACCACACGTCGCCACCGGCCGCGTAGTTGCCGGGGTAATAGGCGTAGGATGTCGGATTGGCGGCCGGCGACTGCGCGACCATGATGTCGGCGCCGTTCGTCCCGGCGTACTGGATGCTGGCGTTGGTGTAGCCGACGATCAGTCCGATCGCGTAATTGATGGCCGCCTGCATCTGACTCGGCGCCGAGGCAAAACCCGACTTCGTCGGCTCACCGCTGCCGCCGCTGTAGGAACTGGCGTAGTCGCTTGCAGCGTCCGGAAAGCTGTAGGTGATCGCGCCGGACCATTTGTAGCCCGACAGCAGGCCGTCGATCTCGGCGTTGTTAGTCGCACTGACGTTGACGGTGGTAGCCAAGGGAATCTCCGAAGCAGCAAGCCCCGTTCGATTCGGGGCGCGACAGGTGATTCTAGCTTGAGAGTTAAACGTTTGGTTTAATTTTGGCGAGCCGGTCCGGACTCCTTCCATAAGGCCGTGTTAGCCATCAAATCCCGTAGTCATACGGGCCAGAACAAGGGATGTCGGTTCCGGCCTGCGTGTTGCGAGTGAAATCATGAAACTACGTTCCCTCTCGGCCGGTCTGTTCGGCGCCCTGGTGGCGCTCGTCGGGCCGGACCATCTACCCTTCGGAGGATTGCCTGTCATGGTCGGGAAAGCCAATGCGGACGAGAGTGGCAAGCAAGGCGGCACAGGGGGGCGCGCCCCCTCCGTTCCAATGGCCCGCGACCCCTCGGCTGCGGTAGCAGAGGAGTACGAATCCGCCCGTCGTGTGGGAACGCGGGGGGCCTTCGAGCTGTTCATTGCGCGTCACGGCGATGACCCGCTGGCCGAGCAGGCGCGCGCCGAGCTGAAGCGGCTGGCGCGCTGATCGTCCGCGGGCGCCCTTCAGCTATTGCATTTCGACAGGCGGCATCCGCGCGGCCCAGACCTGCCGCGTGATGTCTTGCCGCATGGTCTTTCGGCACTATGGTAGGCCCACAATCTGTCCCGGAGCCCATCAAGATGCCCTTTCCGCATGCCTCGGAAGCCCTGTCACGCTTCACCGTGCTCGATCTGACCCGCGTCCGGTCCGGGCCCACCTGCGTGCGGCAGCTCGCGGACTGGGGCGCGAACGTGATCAAGATCGACGCGCTCACCGAGGATGCCGGCGGCGAGCAGCCGGGCGGGCCGCGGCGGGGCTCCGACTTCCAGAATTTGCATCGCAACAAGCGGGCGATGACGCTGAACCTGAAGGACGAGCGCGGGCTCGCCGTGTTCAAACGCCTCGCCGCCAAGGCCGACGTTGTGGTGGAGAATTTCCGCCCCGACGTGAAGAAGAAGCTCGGCATCGAGCTGACCGGCGAATTTGCGATGCTGGAACCACTTCTGATTGCCACGAGCGCTGCTTATGCGCTCACCGTGTTGCTGCTCAAGCGCTCGATCCTGAGCGAAAAGATCGTGCGGCGCGGCCAGCACTCGTGCGCGACTACGACATCGCCCCCTTCGACCTACTTCGCGTGAACGAAGTGATGGTGAGGGATGTCGATACCCTGCCCGCGACCATGACCGTCGGCGAAGCGGCATCGTTTTTCTCCGATGGGGAACGACGTCACAAGTCCTATCCGCTGATCGATGCGGGCGGACGGGTCTCCGGACTCGTCAGCCGCTCGGACCTCCTGCGCTGGCGTGCCGCAAGCGCCGATGGTCGCGCCACCCTGTTCGACTGCGCCTCAGACAGCTCGCTCACGCTCGGCTATCCGGACGAGCCCGTGTCGCATGTCGCCGATCGGATGGTTCTGGCCGGCGCCGGACGGTGCCGATCGTCGAGCACGCGACCGGGCATCTCGTCCTGGTTGCCCGCAAGGATCTCCTGCGCATTCGCGCCACAGCGAGATCGGTCGAGACGCGGCGGTCCGCTTTCTTCGGCCCCGGCCGCCGCAAGCCGTCACATCACGCGACCGTCCTCGACGACGCGCCGACGACCTGATCGAGCTGGTCGAGCGAGACTTTGCGCAGGTCCCGGCTCTCGCGCAGCGCCTCGTACCAGTCGACGGTGAGACGCAGACCCTGGGCCAGATCGAGCTGCGGCGTCCAGCCGAGCTCGCTGCGCGCCTTGGCGCAGTCGAGCTTGAGATAGGCAGCTTCGTGCGGGTGCGGGCCGGCATCGGCCGTCCAGCGCGCGCCGTCGCCCCACAGCGCGATCAGATGTTCGACCACGGTCCCGACCGGCACCTCGCTTGCGGCATCGGGCCCGAAATTCCAGCCGCCGATGAAATGATCATCGCCCGCGAGCCGCTCGACCAGCGTGAGATAGCCGAGCACCGGATCGAGGGCGTGCTGCCAAGGCCGCACCGAGTTGGGATTGCGGATGCGCAAGGCCTCGCCCGCAAGGAACGCCTGCATTGCGTCAGGCACCAGACGGTCGCGCGCAAAATCGCCGCCGCCGAAGACGTTGCCGGCGCGCGCGGTCGCGATACGTGCCGCGCCCTTCGCATTGAAGAAGCTGTCGCGATAGGAGTGCGTCACGAGCTCGGCGCAGGCCTTACTGTTGCTGTAGGGATCGTCGCCGCCGAGCCGATCGACCTCACGAAAGGCGATACCCGCCCCGTTATTCTCGTAGCATTTGTCGCTGGTGACATTCAGGATCACCCGTACCGATCGCAGCTGCCGCGCGGCCTCCAGCACGTGCACCGTGCCCATCACATTGGTCGCAAAGGTCTCGACCGGCTCCTCGTAGGACGGCCGCACCAGCGCTTGCGCCGCCATGTGAATGACAATGTCCGGCGCGGCCTCAGTCATTGCGGCGCGCAAGGCGGAGAGATCACGAATGTCGGCGATGCGCTGCCTGATGTCGTCGGCGATGCGCGCCGTCACGAACAGCGAGGATGGATGCGTCGGCTCGAGCGCATACCCGTAGACGCTGGCGCCGAAGCGGCGCAGCAACAGCGAGGCCCATGCCCCCTTGAAACCGGTGTGCCCGGTCAGAAAGACTTTCTTGCCGCGCCAGAATGCGGGATCCGTCACCAGACTCTCCATTTGGCGCGGAGGTTCGCCCATTCGCCCTCCAGGAAACTGCGATCCCGCAGCGAATCCATCGGATGCCAGAAGCCGGGATGCACATAGGCGCGGAGATCGTCCCCACTCACGAGTTGCTCCATCGGCTCGCGCTCCCATATCGTCTTGTCGCCCGCGATGACATCACCGACCGACGGCGACAGCAGGAAGAAGCCGCCATTGATCCAGCCGCCATCGTCCTTCGGCTTCTCCTCGAAATTGACGACCCGGTCACCCTCGATCGCAACCGCGCCGAAGCGCTTTGCAGGCCGCACCACCGCGACGGTGGCGCGCCGCCCATGCGCCTTGTGGAAAGCGATCTCGGCGGCGAGGTCGATGTCGGCGACGCCGTCCCCATAAGTCAACGCAAAGAAAGGCTCGTCCGCGACGTAAGGCAGCACCCGCTTCAACCGCCCGCCGGTCTGGGTGTCTTCCCCGGTGTCGACCAGGGTGACCCGCCATGGCTCGGCAGTTTCGCGATGCACCTCCATTCGGTTTTCGGCCATATGAAAAGTCACATCGGACATGTGCAGGAAGTAGTTCGCGAAGTACTCCTTGATTATGTAGCCTCGGTAACCAAGACAGATCACGAAGTCATTAAAGCCATAATGACTGTAGATCTTCATGATGTGCCAGAGGATCGGACGGCCCCCAATCTCGACCATCGGCTTCGGACGGGTGCTGGTTTCCTCGGCGATTCGGGTACCGAGACCTCCGGCAAGAATTACGACCTTCATTGATCTCTCCAGACGGGAACACGCATTCATCGCAACTTCTATACAAACCGGCCGCGACCGGGAAAATCCATTCCAGCGAGAGGTTTAAAGGCAATATCTCAGCAGGAGCAACCCTCTTGGCATTTCCCCTATAGCGGCATGAGGCTGACAGCCTCTCCGAGAACCGGTCGTGCCGTCAAATGGCTATGAAATTGCCGAATGTTCGTCGGCTCGGGGCAGCGGCTTCATCGGGTAGCATGCTTGCTAAAGACCGATCGAGCCCCTAGCGCCAAGGACGGATCAGCGGACAGTTCACCGGCAGCCGGCGCAACATCGCCCATCTGATCGCAAATCTGCTGTTCGAGGCGGTCCGGCACGACGTCACCTTCCCGCTCTACACCGAGGTCGACGCGATCTTCAACCTGGCCTGCCCGGCCTCGCCGATCCACGACCAGCGCGATCCCGTCCAGACCACCAAGACCTCGGTGCACTGCGCCATCAACATGCTCGGCCTCGCCAAGCGGCTCAAAGCGCGCATCTTCCAGGCCTCCACAGCGAGGTCTATGGCGATCGGCTGATCCATCCCCAGACCGAGGATTATTGGGGCAACGTCAGCCCGATCGGCATTCGCTCCTGCTACGACGAAGGCAAGCGCTGGGCCGAAACGCTGTTCTTCGACGTCGGCGAGCCACTCATCAAAAACTCGATCCCGACGAATATCAGGCCAGCAAGCACAAAGGACGCGGCGGGATTGGAGTGCGTCCGCTTTGCTGCCGATATCCCGCCGAAACGAACGCAGCAGCCAAAAGCAGCGCTGCGGCAACACCAACCTCGACTGCGGCTTGCAGTACAAACGTTGTGCGGCTCCGTCTTGTAGCAAGATTGTTGAGCGAACGTTCCGATGCCTTGGCCGAGAAGACCAACCTTCGGCAACAGGTTCAAGGCTTCCTTTGCGAGTATAATTCTAATCGCAAAGGTATCCTCGGTATCGCACGCCACGACCGGCTTCTGCGCATTCTCCACGACAAGCCCGATGATCTTGCCGGACATCGAGGGACGCACGACCAAACCGATGACAATGCTCAGACCCACGACGCCGGCTACCGCAATCTGGCGCCGACTGCCCATCTTGGCCGTCGCAACGAGCGTGACAGCCAGGGCGATGAAAGGATGTCGCACCATTGCTGCGGCAACCACGAACGCAGGCAAGGCGATCAATCCGCCAACAACACGCCATTGAAGCGACGACAAGTTCATTGAAAGCAAAGCAAAGACCAGGAAGCACCACGTCAGCGAAAACACGGTCGGACCTTCGTGGAAACCCAGAACGAGCGGTTGTACTCGCCGCTCCGATCGTAAACCACCGCCCAAGCCGTCAGCAGGGTCCCAACCAAAACGAGCGCCGCCGTGATGTAGGAGAAACGCGAGAGATCAAAACGACTACCCACGGCCCGAAACGCGGGATAGGCGGCCATTGAAAGGGCGAGCAGCGCATAGTCGCGATCAGTCGTCGTTCGACCGTTGACGACTACGGACGCCACCATGAGCGCTGCCAATGCAGCGAACGAATAGTCTGCCGGTAGCGGCTGAAATTTCCTCGCATGACGAGCAGCGGCGCGATCATGACAGCCGCTGTCATGGCTGCATGGCCCTTCGTGCCACTCATGCCATACAAGAGGATAAGGACTGAGTTAGTTGAGATCCAAACCGCTATTGCTGCGTTCGTCAACCAAGTCTTCGTCATCGGTTGATCGCTGACATCCGATTGCCGAGACGATCAATAATCCGATCGTTGTGACGGGAGGTGCAAAACGCCCAATAGCATCGATGTCAATCATGACTACGAGCAAGACGCGCTACTACGCGTACCTGCTAGCATTGCGGCATCAACTTGTAAATATTGCTGCCAACTGAGCAGGCCTGGGTCGGCGCGCGCTCGTCGGGCACCGAAGAATTCGGTCACTCTGAGCGAACCATGGTCATGCGCATCCACGCTTCCAATCAGTCTTAGCCGCGCCGCGACGCCATCACATCCCGAGTCAGCCGGATGAAATCCGCAACGAACGCCTCTACGCGATGCTCCAGGTTCGGCAACAAATTGCGCACGAACGCAGGCCCGGCGGTTTGCGCAACCTCCGACATGTGATCGGCCAGCGACTTGGGATCGCGGATGCCGAAGTATCGCGCGCCCCCCTCGGTCTGTTCGCGATGGACATCGATGTCGGACAGGATCATCGGGACACCAAACGACTTCGCTTCTTCGACAGTGGTGCTCCACCCCTCGCACTCCGAAGGATTGATCAGCGCCGTTGATGCGCGCAAGAGCGCGTAGACATGATCCAGCGGAATCATTCCGAGATGTCGAAAATTCATCTCCAGGCCGCGCCCCTTGACCTCCTTCATCATCGCCTCGAAGAGACCGGGCTCGCGGAAGTCCTGCGTACTGCCGGATGCCGCGACGACGACATCCAGCCCCCGGGATTTCAGCAGATCAAGCGCGTCGACCACGCTTTGATGATTTTTGTGCCGCCAGAACTGGTTTGGCAGATAAAAATACCGTGACGAAAGACCATAATGCGCAATCACCTCGGACGGCTGCGTGGCGAGCAGACTGGCGGGCGGCTCGGTCGCAAACCGGACGACCGAGACGCCGCTCGAATTGCCCGGATAGAACGTCTTGAGATCGCCGAGCGCCGTGGCGCTGCTCAACATGATGTGCCGGCCGGATGCGATCTGAACCCGGAAACCGAGATCACGCCGCCAATATGCGCTCCTGGAGAACAGATGTGGGAGTAGTCGATGCTGGAAATCCGGGAACCATGCGACCGCCGGAAACGGCAGGCGCCAGCCAAAGAAGCGCGCGGATTCGAACACCATGTCGATCCTGCTGGCCGTAAAGGCCGCGGCGGCAGGTGCGTCCAAACCAAAGACAATCGCGCGCGCGAGGTCCGTCGCGCGGGCAAGACCGGTCGCGGCGTGATCGAACACCGGCGAGCGCACGACCTCAACGCCGGGAATGCCGGCCAGCACCGCGATCTCCTCGGGATCGTCCGCCGTTCCGGCAAACACCACGGGGACCACCGTCCCCGGAGAATGCCGGTTGAGCACCTCGAACAGATTGCGTTGATAGTTGTAGCCACCCGCCCATAGCCGACGTG
Source organism: Bradyrhizobium sp. RT6a (assembly GCF_040547675.1). Lineage (NCBI taxonomy): Bacteria > Pseudomonadati > Pseudomonadota > Alphaproteobacteria > Hyphomicrobiales > Nitrobacteraceae > Bradyrhizobium > Bradyrhizobium sp. RT6a. The sequence continues at coordinate 177,019 of NZ_JBEPQC010000002.1, read as the reverse complement.
GGATGTTGGTGAATGCAATCCGCAGCGGCGCGCGCTCAGGCACGAGCCTGGCTCCTGAACCATTCGACGTAGTCGGCCAGACCGCGCTCCAGCGGGATGCGCCAATCGAAATTCATGGCGAGCACGCGCCCGTTGTCTGCGAGCAAGCTCGTCGGGTCCCCTGGCCGCGCCACGCCGGAAAAGCGCACGACCGTTTTGCTGTCCCAATGCCTGATCAGTCCCTCGGCAATATCGGCCACGCTCACGCCGCGCCCCGAACCGCCATTGATCACGCCAAAATCATCCTGCCACTCCGCTTGCGCGACGCGCGCAAGCAAGCGAACGACGTCACGAACGTCGGTCCAATCCCTGATCTCGGCCCCCGTCCCGCCGAGATTCAACGCCTCTACCTCGCTCTGCAGCCGAGAGCAGATATCCCAGAGCAGTTGCTTGCGGAGGTGGGGTCCGTAGACAGAGAACAGCCGCACGACCATGCAGTGAATGCCGAAGCTCTGGACGTAGCTTTGGCACAGCTGTTCCATGACCAGCTTGTGGTGTCCGTAGGGCGACATCGGCAGAAGTGCCCCGCGCTCGGGAATCGGACCGGTGTGATCGGCGCCGTAGACCGCGGCGCTCGACACCACGATCAGCCGGCTGCTGGGCGCAAAACTTCGGAGCCATTCGAGCAGACGCGCCGTGCTCGTCACGGTCCGCGAAAAATCCTCGAACGGACGCGCGATCGAGAGCCCGACCGACGACCCGCCGGCCAGATGGAAGACGTGCGACGGCAGGCCGTGCAAGGCGGCGAGCGCATTCAGATTGGCAGCGTCAACTTCACCATTGATCCAGGTCTGCAAACCGAGTGCCTGTGCCTCGGCCGGATCGAGCGCACCGTGGCCGACGCCATGGACCGCATGCCCGGCGCCCGCCAGTTCGCGAACGAGATGACGTCCGATGAATCCGTTCGCACCGGTAACCCACGTGGACATGTCCTAGACCTTGTGACAGACGAACGAATAGAGCCGGCCGGGCCGGTGGCCAAAGCGCTCGGCAAGCGCGAGCAGGGATGCGAAGACGTGCTGCGAGGCAAATGCGGCGCGCCACAGCGGACCGACGGGAATCTTCCGCGTCAATCTTTCGACGACCGCGGATCGCAGCGTCTGCGTCGTATACGGGAACAGATTGATGGCGCTCTGCAGCGGAGCCAGTGTCTCGACACTGGCAAAGCCCGCCGACTTCAGCGCACCGGTATAGCGGTCGAGCAGGTAGGCATGCTCGCCCCCGTAGAGGTGATGCAGCGGGTGCTGATCGAGGAATTTCTGAAGATCGCCTTCCTTGCTGATCACGTGCTCACGCGCTGCGATCAACATACCGCCTGGGCGAAGCACACGAAACATCTCGCGGCAGGCACCATCAAGATCGCGCGTATGATGGAGCACGGCGCGCGCGAAGACGAGATCGAAAGTGTTGTCGGCGAACGGCAGGCGCTCGGAAAACTCCTCGACCACGTGGATGGGCAGCTGCGTGCTCGCCGCAAGAGCCCGGATTGCCGCAGCGCCGACGATGGCGCTGCCATCGGGCTCGAGTGCAGTCACCTCGAATCCGCTCCGAGCCAGCGCGTAGCTGGCAATGCCGCGACCCGCTCCCACATCGAGAGCCGAGCCGGAGCGCCCGGCCAGGAGCGCCGTGACCGCCTGCCATTCGGAACTCTGAAAATAGCGCTCGGCGGCGGCGATCAGCGGATCATCGTAGAAGGCGTCGCGCACGAGCTGACCCTGATCCGGCTGATTGCGCAGCCAGACAACGGCATCCTCCCACGTCGTGAACTTGTCGTCACCGCTCATCGGACCGGAGCTCCCTGACCAGCACAGCCGGATTTCCGGCCACGATCGAGAAGGGCGGCACGTCCTTGGTCACGACTGCCCCGGCCGCCACCACGGCCCCCTGCCCAACCGTCACGCCGCGCAGCACCATGGCTCCCGCGCCAATCCAGGCATCATCGCGGATCCGGACCGGGCTTTCGTCGAGCGAGAGTTCGCGCGGATGACCACTTGTGAAGATCTGTCGGACCTGCGCGTGCCGCGCGGCCGCCCCGATCGGATGGGTCAGACTGTCGAAGACATTTGCCGAATGGGAGATCAGAACCCGGTTTCCGATCTCGATGGAGCCGGCCGACCAGATCCGCGTTCCCTCGCCGACATAGCACCATTCGCCGATCTTGATTTCGCCGCCATGGGCGAAGGTCATGAGTTCGCCGAGGATCCGGCTCTGTGGGCCGATCACGATCCTGTCGAGATCGCCGCGGATGTTCCTGATCCTCGCGCTGGCTCCGAGCGCTGCCCCGTCGCCGAGACGGCAAGTCGCCCGGCCCATCATGCGCTGGATCAGGTAGTCGGTATTGCGGCCGGTGAGCCGCTGGATCAGGAAGTCGAGGGTCATGCAATCAACTGAAATCGCGTCGTTCTGGACGCTCTAGCACGGCTAAACCCGTCCGACGAGGTCGCCGAACTGCTTCCATTGCACGTCCTTGCTGTAGATGTCGCGGATGCGGGTCCGACCAAGCGCAGCGATCTCCGCCATTCTGGGCCAGTCTTGCAGACTGCGTGAAATGACCTCGACGGCCTGTTCGGGGGTACCGTAGGTCTCGATGGTCACGCCCTCCTGCATGCCGGCGGGATAGCTACCGGCGTCGGAGACAAGCAGTGCGCCGCATCCCATCGTCTCGAAGCAACGCATGTTGCCGCGATCCGTGCCGGCCATGTCGATCGCGCCGTTGAACACGATCTTCGACGAGCCAATCAGTTCGTAGAGGGCTCTGCCGAACACCGGCAGCCTCGCAATGGCGGCGATGGCATCGGGGCGCCGGTGCTGTCGCAGTGGCAGCAATCGCCCGATCGTGCTCTCCGCGAGCCTGGTCAGGCGCGATGCATCGAGACAAAGCACGATATTGCGTCTATCGGCGAGCTGCGCGACCTGCTCCAGAGTCCTGGCCCGCACGCGATGGTGGCGCGAGTAGCCGCCGGCGAAGGCGACGTCGATCGGGCGCTCGCCGTGACCATACTCGTCCATCACCGGATCATGCGCCGGAAAGAATGTTTCGACCCGGCATCCGTTGCGGCGCCAGATATCGAGGATCGATGGTGCGTTTCCGAGCACGGCGCGATAGGCCGTGAAATCGGCATTTCCCGACGGCGCGGCACGCCAGCACAGCGCCTTCTTCACGCAGCCCGGCAGCTTGGCAACGAATGCGCTCGGGTACCGCACGGGATCGAGATTGTAGAATACCTCGGTGGCGTGATGCTCGATCTGCGCGAGCAGAATGGCCTCGAGCGTGGGCTCGCCCGACATGCCCTGCTCGCGCGCCCAGCGGCGCTGCAAGACCTCGTCGTCCCCATTGGTGAAGAAGGCCTCCGGCGAACCGTCGAGCACCGGTTGAAGAAAATGCGACGCGCCGAAACGGTCGTGCAGAAACACGCGCCGCCGCTCCGCGAAGCTCTGCGTGCTGGCCGCGAGCTGATCCAACCGCGGCAGATAAGACGGATAGAGGGCGCTATTCTGGAATAGACGCATCGTTTACGCGTACCTCGCCAACATCCATTTCATATTCAGATACGGCCAGATCCGCCCGACCGACTCCCAGTCCCAGGACTTCGAGGCCGTCAAACGGCTGACCGCCGCGCGCAGACCCGCTTCATCCACCAGCTCCGCAAACGCCGGCACATTCTTGTCCAGCAGGTCGGCCGTCCAACTGGCCAGCGGTCCGTTCAACCATTCCGGCATCGGCGAGTTGAAGCCGACCTTGCGGCGCGCGGTGCGGATGGACTCCGGCATCAAATTGGCCATCGCCCGCCGGGCAACAGCCTTGGTATAGCCGTCTGCCGACTTGCTGCTTTCGGGAAGCGCCATCGTATAGGTCACCAGCCGCCAATCCATGAAGGGCATGCGAACTTCGACGCCGTGCGCCATCGAAAGGCGGTCGAAGTTGCGCAGGATGGTGGGCAGCACCGTGCTGTGAAACATCCGATAGAGGCGCTTGTTCAAGCCACCCCATTCACGCGGCAGCACATCGTCCTCCGCTATCAGCGGGAGCGGGGCGGGAAGATTGCGCAGGCCACCGCGCAGAAAATACACGCCCTTGCGCTTGAGGTCCAACGCACGCAGGACATCCACACAACGCCGGGCCAGTTTCGAACGCGACGCGAGGTCCTCTGCCGCGTTCCGTATTTGAAACGCGCGCGCTTGTCCTTCCTGCAAATAGCCGCCCATCAGCTCGTCTGCGCCGTGGCCGTCGAGTGACACCGTCACGTTGTTCTGGGTCAATTGCCGATAGAGCAGCCATATGGCGCTGGGCAACGCGATGTAGACGTCATCGAGGTCGTCGAGAATCTGATCGAGGTCCGTCAGCGCATCGGCCTGTCCGATTTCGAGAAAAGTAGGATCGACATTGGCCCAGACGGCGGCCTCCTCGGCCATCGGCCTCTCGTCGTTCAAGGCGCCGGGGAACGTCGCAACAAAGGCGTGCCGCCATGCCGTGCTGTCGCGCGGCCCCATGCCTTCCTTCTCGTGCGCGGCCATGGCGCAAATCACGGCCGACGAATCAAAGCCGCCGGACAGGCATGTTCCGATCGGCACGTCGCTGCGCATGCGCAGCGCCACAGCATCCTGGAACAGCTCGCGAAAGCGCACGACACGCTCGGCTTCGGTGGCCGGCACCGGCGGCAGATGATCCACGGTCCGCCACCAACGCTTGACACTGACCTTGCCCTGGCGAAGCCACATGCAGTGGCCGCCCTGCAGGCGGCGAACCTGCCGAAACAGGGTCCGCTCGCTTCCTTCGATTCCGAAGGCATCGAGCAGCAGCCGGCGTGCAACCTCCATGTCGACGGAAGTATCGATCAGTCCGCTCCGCACCAGCGCCCGCTGCTCGGACGCGAAGATGAATCGTTCCGGCGACGCGGCATAGAGCAACGGCTTGATGCCGAAGCGGTCGCGCGCAAGGAACAGCTCGCGGGTGCTGGTGTCGAAGATCGCCAAGGCCCACATGCCGTTGAAGCGGGGCAGCATGTCTTCCCGCCAGGCCTGCCAAGCGGCCAGGATCACTTCGGTATCGGATTGGCTGCGGAACACCGCGCCCTGCGCCTCGAGTTCGCGGCGAAGCTCGAGGAAGTTGTAGATCTCGCCGTTGAACACGATCACATGGCGGCCGTCCGCGGACAGCATGGGCTGATAGCCGCCCTCGCCGGGATCGATGATCGCCAACCGGCGGTGCCCGAATGCGAGGCTTCGGTCCGCGCTGAACCAGGTCCCCTCGCCAAACGGACCGCGATTCGCGATCAGGCTGGTCAGCCGCGAGATGTCGGCCGGTTCGACCGCATTGCCACCCAGATTTACGATGCCTGCGATTCCGCACATGTCCTAGACAGCCTTGATGGGCAAGAAGCGACTGACGATCGAACGAATATCTTGCCGGCAAGCCCTTCGATACGGACCCAATTGCGACGCCGCAACCGCGATCGCGAAAATGGTCGCGGCCGTCACCGACGAGACAGCTCCCACCGACCACCAGGACGGCGCGGGCTGGAATGGCGCGCGGTCGAGACCGTCTCGCACCGCCAGCGCCGTCGCGATGCCGATGCCGAGCGGCATCAGCACGCAATGCACGATGCGCGACCACATGCCGGCGACGTCAAAACTACGGCGCAACAGGAAGACAATGGTCGCCATCTGCGCGATCATTCCGGCGCATGCGCTCCAGCCTGCGGCGTGCCATCCGAAGCGTGGCAATGCGATGGCGCTGGTCATGAGTGTGACGACACCCGTGATCAAGGCGATGAGCGCGTTGGAGCGCGACCGCCCGTGCGCCAGCAAGTAAAAGCCGAAGACGTTCGCGCTCGATCCGAGGATCCCGGCAATCGACAGGACGACGAGAACCCGTGCAGCCTCGGCCGCGACCTCGGCGCCGGTCCAAACATGCAGCAGCGGACCGGCCACGGGGATCAATCCGCCGAGCGCGCTTGCGGCCAGGACGTTGAGCACCCATGATGATCGGAACAGCAGATCGACCTTGCGGTCCTCGCTCTCCTCTTGCAGCGTGCTGAAGAAGGGAAACAGGATCTCTCCGACCTTCAGGATACCGATATAGGTCGCCTCCTGCAGGCGCTGCGCAACGCCGTAGAAACCGACGAACTGCGGTTGTAGCAGCGCGCCAAGCAGATATCGATCGGCCTGCCCCGCAAGCAGCGCACCGCCCTGTGCGGCAACCTGCCATCCGCCGAACCGAACCAGCCTGCCAAGCGCCTCGCGATGCAAGGCTGGAGGCGCCAGCCACTGACGCATTTGGCCGCTGCACCAGGCCAGGGCCAGCAGCAGGCCAATCGCCAACCCCAGCGCCTGGCAACCCAGGAATGTCGATGCGTATGGCGCGGCGGGGATCAGGAGGAGCATCGAAAGAGTCGAGACCACGGTGCTGACGATGCCGATCGAGGCGATCCGGGCATAGTCTTGCCGCGCGGTGAACAACGAAATCAAGACCGCCGATACACACTGGCACAACCAGCCGATACCGGCCAGCGCGAACGCCAGCGCGAGATCCTCGGCGGCCGGACCGGCCAGATGAAATCCGAGACGCGCGAGCGGAGCCCCGGCAACCAAAAGGAAAATGGCGATCGGCCCGCCCGCGCCGACCGCGAGCATGACCGCGGTCGCGAACAGGCGTCGCGCATCGTCGCGCTCGGATGGCTCCAGTCGCTGTGCAAGCTCGCGCGACGTCGACAGCCCGAGCGCGTTGCTGAACACCAGTGCCGGCGCAATGCATGCGGTGACAAGACCTGCGACACCGAATGCCGCGAGGCCGAGATGGGTGATCACGAAAGGCAGAATGGCCAGGTTCAGCACCACGGCTACCACGAAGGCCATCGCATTCCAGGCGGAATTCCCCAGCAGATCGGGCGGTGTTTTTCTCAACGTCATGCCAGCCACCCGGCCATCACCTCAGCAAGCCTTGCTCCCTCGGCAATCAGGGTTCCCCTATGTATCGCGAATTGGGGCTAGCAGTCAGTAAAGGGAATGTCGATAGCCGGCGACGGCGGCCGTGCCCAGTCTCTTTCAAGTTTTAGGGCCCGGTTGGCAACTTGTCAGAACGGATCGTCGACGTATGCGGCTCTGCCGGGCAACACGGGCTCTGAGCCCCTCGGACTTGCCATCTTCGGCGTGGAGCGCGGCAAGGAACAGCGGAATATCGGTCCTCCCACGTATGGTCAGCCGGGATCCGCAGGGGAGCTGCAGCGAACGTCGCTCGCAGCGCAGAACCAGCACCAGCACCAGCGACGGGAATTCACCGAGAATCACGCTATCGCAAGGCCAAGCTATGTTTGGCCAGCTCCGCGAAGAAAGCTGCTGCGCTTGGAGATGAAGGCGAAGGGCCGGTCACGTGGTCACCATTGAGATCCTGATGAAAACTGGTCTCAAGCGATTCGAGGATCACGCCCGTCCCTGAAACCACGACCCCGCCGTTGCCGTTGGAAACGAAATTGCCTCTGCCGTCGGTGTTCCAGACCGTGTACTGATCCGTCCCGGGAATATGCAGCGCAACCGGATAACCGCTTGCCGTCCGCTCGGCGCCAATGAAGCTCCAGAAATCGAGTTGGCCCGCCACCAAAGGAACCCATTGTACGAGAACCCTGGACCGCTGGCGTATTAGCCATCAAACGCTGTACGGGCGGCCAGGACAAGGACGTCGGTTCCGGCTAGCTGCGGTGTTGCGAGTGAAATCATGAAACGACGTTCCCTTTCGGCCGGTCTGTTCGGCGCCCTGATGGCGCTCGCCGGGCCGGGCCACCTGCCCCTCGGAGGACTGCCTGTCATGGTCGGAAAAGCCGATGCGGATGAGAGCGGCAAACAAGGCGGCACAGCGGGGCGCGCGCCCTCCGTTCCAATGGCCCGCGACCCCTCGGCTGCGGTCGCGGAGGAGTACGAATCCGCCCGTCGCAAGGGAACGCGGGAGGCGTTCGAGCTGTTCATTGCGCGCCACGGCGATGACCCGCTGGCCGAGCAGGCGCGCGCCCAGCTGAAACAGCTGGCGCGCTGATCCTGCGCGGGCGCCGCCCAGGCATTGCATTTCGCCAGGCGGCATCGGCGCGGCCCTGACCTGCCGCGTGATGCCTTGCCGCATGGTTTTACGGCACTATGGTAGGCCCGCAATCTGTCCCGGAGCCCATCAAGATGCCCTTTCCGCATGCCTCGGAAGCCCTGTCACGCTTCACCGTGCTCGATCTGACCCGCGTGCGGTCCGGGCCCACCTGCGTGCGGCAGCTCGCGGACTGGGGCGCGAACGTGATCAAGGTCGACGCGCTGACCGAGGATGCCGGCGGCGAGCAGCCGGGCGGGCCGCGGCGGGGCTCCGACTTCCAGAATTTGCATCGCAACAAGCGGGCGATGACGCTGAACCTGAAGGACGAGCGCGGGCTCGCCGTGTTCAAGCGCCTCGCCGCCAAGGCCGACGTTGTGGTTGAGAATTTCCGCCCCGACGTGAAGAAGAAGCTCGGCATCGATTATGAGGGCCTCGCCGAGGTCAATCCCCGCATTGTCTATGGCAGCATCTCGGGCTTCGGCCAGGACGGGCCCTACCACAAGCGGCCGGGCTTCGATCAGATCGCGCAAGGCATGGGTGGGCTGATGTCGATCACCGGCGCGCCCGGCGAAGGCCCGATGCGGGTCGGCATTCCCGTCGCCGACCTCACCGCCGGCCTGTTCTGTGCCATGGGTATCCTTACCGCACTGCTGGAGCGCGAGGTCTCGGGCAAGGGCCAGTGGGTGCAGACCTCGCTGCTGCAGGCCCAAATCTTCATGCTCGACTTCCAGGCCGCGCGCTGGCTGATGGAGAAGGAAGTGGCCAAGCAGGCCGGCAACAACCACCCGACCAGCATTCCGACCGGCGTGTTCAAGACCTCGGACGGCTACATCAACATCGCCACCACGGGCGGCCGGATCTGGGAGCGTTGCGCGCAGGCGATCGGCGCGCCGGAGCTCTACAGCCATCCCGACTATCTGACCGCGCCAGCCCGCTCCAAGAACCGCGACGCGCTCAATGCCGAGATCGAGAAGCGTACCTTGACGAAGTCCACCCAGACCTGGGTCCGTGAACTCAACGAGGCCGGCGTGCCCTGCGGGCCGATCTACGCCATCGACCAGATGTTCGAAGACGAGCAGGTCAAGCATCTCGGCATCGCGCAGGAGGTGCCGAATGACGAGGATCGCGACATCCGTCTGGTCGGCCAGCCCGTGACGCTGTCGCGCACGCCGAGCAGGATGGTGGCGCGGCCGCCGGAATTCGGCGAGCAGACCGACGAAGTGCTGAAGGAGTTCGGCTTCGGCGCCGACGAGATCGCCAAGCTCCGGGACGCCAAAGTGGTGTGAGTGCTTCGTTAGAGATCGGCCAGCGAAGAAGCCCGGCGCTCGCCGGGCTTTTTGACTCGCGGAGCCACGTCGCCGCTCAGGTGCCGCTGAAGCGATAGTTGACGCCGACGCGCAGGATGTTGTCGGTGATGTGCGAGCGATAGCCGACAACCAAGGGCGCGCCGCTGAGCGCGATCACTGGCGTTGCGAGCGAACCCGAGACGGTTCCGAGATCGACATGGAGATATTCGAGCCTGGCGCTCCAATTTTCGGCGAAGGCGCCTTCGATGCCGGCACCTGCGGTCCAGCCGATCTTCGTCGTACTGCTGCTGAAATTTGCCGCGACGGGCGTGAACGCCAGGTTGTCGTCGCTCCCAGGGCTGCCGCTGACACTGGTCGCGGCGATGGTGCCCGCGGTGGAGACGCGGCCATAAGCAAGACCACCGGTACCGTAGAACAGCACGCGCGGCGTCACCGCCGCGCCAAGCCGGCCGCGGACAGTGCCGAACCAGTCGAGCTTCTGGACGAGATTGAAGGTCACGGGCAGCGCGGGATCGGACGTGTTGTCGCCGCGATGACCCGGCGTGCAGACGCCGTCCTGCAAACCCGCCGGCGCGCCGGCGCACAGCGCGTCGAAACGGCCCTTCCGGCCGCTGCCCTGGAAACCAGCCTCGAAGCCGATCACGAACATCTCGCGCTGCCAGTTGTAGCCGATCTGTCCGCCGCCGCTGACGCCGTTGAGATCGAACTTGCCGGCGCTCGAATTCAGAAGCGCGCCAGCTCCGCTGTCGATGAAATCAGCAGTCGTGGCCGAGCGTCCCCAGCCATGGCCGACATTGATGCCGGCGTAGAAGCCGCTCCAATTGTGGCCGGGATCCACGGCCACCGGCGGCGCCTTGGTATAAATGTGCGGCACCGCGAGATCAGCGGCGAAGGCAGGCGGTGCTAGCAGCATGGCGGTCGCGACCGCAACCAGCAGAGTTCGTGTCATCAATCTTCCCTCGACAAAAGGTGTTGCCTGCTCGCTTCCCCGCGCGAGGCCGGCGATTCAGTGTCGCGACCCTAGGGAAGAGCGCATCGCTCCGCGTCGTGCGAACGAATGTCAGTCGTTTGTGGGATGCGAGCGGACAGTTGCGCGCGGAAGGCGTGCGCGCACTACCCAAGCGTTCTCGAAATCGCTGCTATTTCAGTAGGATTTGATGGTCGGATGGATTTTCGCGGACTGGCACGATGGCGTCGGGAGGCGCTCGACGCATACGGCTTCGCAGGTCCAACCAGAGCAGATCAGGCCGCAGACGTGGCGCGACCGCAACAAGTCAATCGCTCCGTCCGATTGTCGGCCTTGCGCCATTTCCTAAAATCAGGACAGAAACGACAAAGCCCGGCTCGAGCCGGGCTTTGCTTCTCGTTGACGCCTCAGTTGTTCTTAGTAGCGGGCGACCACCGGGCCACCGAACTGGTAATTGATGCCGGCGCGCAGGATGTGGTCGGTGAAGCGCGACGAGACGTTGGCACTGATTGTGGAGAGCGGCGCCAGCGTGAACGGACCGGACGAGAAGCTGCCGAGATCCATGTAGAGATATTCGAGCTTGGCGCTCCAGTTCTGGGTGATCTTGCCTTCGACGCCGACGCCGGCGGTCCAGCCCGCGCGCGTCGTCGAATTGGATGCGACCGAGGCGATCGCGACACCGGCGGGCGTGAAGCCGGTCATGGTGCCCGTCGTCTTGATTTCGCCGAAGGCCAGACCGCCGGTACCGTAGAACAGCACCTTGGGCGTCGCCAGGATGCCGACGCGGCCGCGAACCGTGCCGAACCACTGGAGATGCTGATCAATCGTCAGAACCGTATTCGTCAGGGCGCCGGCCGGAAGGAAGGTCAGGCCCGGAAGGCAGGGCCCGGCGACCGGAAAGACGGCACTGCCAGCGCAGCTATATCCGGCGCGGCCCTTCTCACCCGACCATTGCAGGTCGCCCTCGATACCGAACACCCAGTTGGCGTTCTGCCAGTTGTAGCCGGCCTGACCGCCCGCGATGCCGCCGTTCATGTCGAACGACGCATTGGTGATGGAGCCAGCCGGCGGCGCGATCGCAGCACCTGTTGCCGAATTGAAGTAGGAGACGTCGGTGCGCGAGCGGCCCCAGCTGTAGCCGCCATTGGCGCCTACGTAGAATCCGGTCCAGCTCCAGACCGGATCGACCATGACGGGCGCCTTGACATAGGGCCTCGCGCCTAGGTCGGCAGCCAATGCGCCCGTCGCAAACAGCGACATCGCCGCCGCCATTCCAATCACAATCCGCTTCATGGCAATTCCTCCGCCCTGTTTGATGATAAAAATATACGCGGAGGAGCGCCCAACGGCTGTGCCGCGCCAGCAACAAACGGGAACAATCGGGGCGTGTAACGCCCAAGACTAGAACGACATCACCCCTATGTATCTGAATCCGGGGGAGATTTTGCCTAGCGGGACGCCCAGTTGGCCCCCTGCGTCAATCCGACACGGGCAAGCAAGGCGTCGATCACAGGCCAAAACAGCAGCACGATCGCCAAGGTCGTGATCGAGCCGACCAGGCCATTCGACCAGAACACCTTGAGGTCGCCGCCGGCGCCGATCATCGACAGACGGAAGGCATCCTCGGCGCGGTTGCCGAGCACGAGGGCCAGCGTGAACGGCGCGAGCGGAATGCCGATCTTCTTGAAGACATAGCCGACGACGCCGAAGCCGAGCATCAGCCAGATATCGAACATCGCGTTCTGGATCGCATAGGCGCCGATCGCGCAGGACACCACGATCATCGGCGCCACCGCGGCGAACGGCACGCGCAGGATCGAGGCGAAGATCGGCACCGTCGTCAGCACCAGCACGAGGCCGACGACATTGCCGAGATACATCGAGGCGATCAGGCCCCAGACGAAATCCTTGTGCTCGACGAACAGCAGCGGTCCCGGATTGAGCCCCCACACCATCAGCCCGCCGAGCAGGATCGCCGCGGTGCCGGAGCCGGGAATGCCGAGCGCCAGCATCGGCAGCAGCGCCGCGGTGCCGGAGGCATGCGCCGCCGTCTCCGGCGCGAACACACCCTCGATGCGGCCCTTGCCGAAGCTCTCGGGATCCTTGGCAAAGCGTTTTGCCAGATTGTAGCCCATGAACGAGGCTGCGATCGCGCCGCCCGGGGTAATGCCGAGCCAGCAGCCGATGAAGGAGGAGCGCAGCAGCGTCACCCAGTATTTCGGCAGGTCCTTCCACACACTCAGCACGACGCGCAACGAAATGCTCGCTGCGTGTCCGCGCAGCGCCAGGCGCTCCTCCATCGTCAGCAGGATCTCGCTGATGCCGAACAGGCCGATGACGGCGACGAGGAAGTTGATGCCGCGGAGCAGCTCGGACGAGCCGAAGGTCATGCGCAGATTGCCTGACACCGTGTCCATGCCGATGCCGGCGAGCAACAGCCCGAGCGACATCGAGATGACCGTCTTGTGCTTGGCCTCGCGTCCCAGCCCGACGAAGGAGCAGAAGGTGAGCAGATACACGGCGAAGAACTCGGGCGGGCCGAACTTCAACGCAAAGGACGAGATCATCGGGGCGAGGAAGGTGATCAGGAGCACCGCGACCAGCGAGCCGATGAAAGAGGACGTGAACGCCGCCGTCAGCGCCTCCGCCGCCCTGCCCTGCTGCGCCATCGGATAGCCGTCGAAGGTGGTCGCGACCGACCAGGCTTCGCCGGGGATGTTGAACAGGATCGAGGTGATCGCGCCGCCGAACAGCGCGCCCCAGTAGATGCAGGACAGCATCACGATCGCCGAGGTCGGATCCATCGTGAAGGTCAGCGGCAGCAGGATCGCAACACCGTTGGGTCCGCCGAGCCCGGGCAAAACGCCGACGAAGATGCCGAGCACCAGCCCGACCATCATCAGCGCGAGCGTCTTCCACGTCAGCAGGACCGCAAAGCCGTGAAGCAAGAGACCGAAAGCTTCCATCGCGGGCCCGCCTTAGTGGCCGAAGGCCGCTTCTAGCGGCCCTTTCGGCATGATGACGTCGAAGGCGATGTCGAAGGTAACGAACATGATGGCCGTGAATACGACAGCGGTGAGCAGCGACTTCCACAGCGCGATCTTGCCGACGAGGCGCATGAAGCTGGCGATCAGCAGGAAGCTCGCGACATAGAGGCCGAGAAACTGCGTCGCCAGGCAGAACAGCAGCGTCGGCACGAACACCGCCATCACGCGGCGGGCCTGCGCACGCGTGACGAAGGTCTCAGCTGCCGCGCGGTGCGCGACCAGCGCCACGATCAGGCCGTAGAGGCTGGCACCACCGAGAATGACGGAGAGGTAGAACGGGAAATAGCCGGGCTCCGGCCCGGTCGAATCCCAGGAGGCGCCGGTGCGCCAATTGTCGTAGCCGAGCGTGGCGGCCAGCGCGAGCAACAGGAAACAGACGAATATCTCGATCGTGCCGGAGGAGACGACGGAAGGCGAGTCGTCTTCGGGCGCGGTCGGATCTTCGACGATGATTTCAAGATCGGTTTGGGGCATGAGCCGTTGGGACGGAGTGCGGTCGATTCTCCCTCTCGCCGCAAGAACGGGAGAGGGAGAAGGGAGAAGAGACGGCTACTTCGCGACGAATCCAGCTTCCGTCATCAGCGACTTGTTGACTGCATCGTCCTCCTCGAGGAATTGCACCATGTCTTTGCCGGTGAGGAAGATCGGCTTCAGCGCCTGCTTTTCCATGTAGTCCTTGTATTCCGCGGTCTGCGTCACCTTATGGAACAGCTCGACATAGAACGCCTGCTGTTCCGCCGTGACCTTGCCGGGCAGGAAGGTCGCGCGCAACATCAGATACTGCACATCGACGCCCTCCTCCTTGCAGGTCGGGATGTCGGCCCAGGACTGCGTCTCCGTCACCTTGCTGGTGTAGGAGATTCGTTCCTTGTCGAACACACAGAGCGGACGCACCTGGCCCGCGCGCCAGACTTCGAGATTTTCGGATGGATTGTTGACGTTGGATTCGGTGTGGTTGCCGACGAGCTGGGTCGCCGCCTCGCCGCCGGACTTGTAGGGCAGATAGGAGAATTTCGCGCCGGTCTTCTGCTCGAGGAACACGGTCAGGACGTGATCCTCGCGCTTGGAGCCGGTGCCGCCCATCTTGAACGGCGCGCTCGCCGCCTTCGCGGCGGCGACGAACTCCTTCACCGTCTTGGGACCCGCGCTGTTGTCCCACAGCACGAACTGGTCGAGCGCGATCACCGAAACCGGGGTCAGCTCACGCCAGTTGAACGGGATCTTTGCCGACAGCGGCAGCATGTAGATCAGCGAATAGGCGATCAGCACCTTGTTGGGGTCGCCCTCGCTGGATTTCATGTACATCAGTGCTTCGGCGCCGGAAGCCCCGCCCTTGAGCGAGACCACGATCGGCTGCTTCATCAGATTGTTCTTCTGGATGGCGGCCTGCATCATCCGCGCCATCTGGTCGGAGGCGCCGCCCGCGCCCGCCGCCACCACGATCTCGACCGGTTTGGTCGGCTCCCAGCCGGCAAAGGCCGGCGCGCTCAACGATAGCGCCGCTGCAACGCCAACAGCTTTCACTAAAATTCGCACGAGTTTCGTCCCCTGGATTGTTGGCTTTGTTTGCAAGGAATTATTGACGCATTGTGCGGATTAATGCGGGTGAGTTCAAGCACGCGGGCATGCCGCTGCCTATGACTTTCGGCTGACGAAGCTAAGCCGGAGATGCGCTACTTGCCTTTCCAGCTGGGCGTGCGCTTGTTGAGGAGAGTGTCCATTCCCGTTGCGAAAATCTTCGCCTTCCTCGCGCGACCGTCTGCGGCGGATATCGCGCACCGGTTCTCCTGTCGCTTCCCGCGGAAGCGCGTGGCGAGCGACTTGGATATGTTGCCCAATGGCCACGGTGGCTGAAAATGCACAGCGGCACAGGCCCGAACCCGGCGCAAATGGATAGCCATTCCTTGCAGGCCGTTGCGGCGCCATGAGATCATGTCGGGACTGCTGGGCATCCGTACGGGTCACGGTTGCGTGCTCGCGATAATTTCATTGTTGATTGAGAAGATTGGATGGCCGGACCGATGGCTGGTGAGCGGATCGGATACGGGCTGCGATCTATCGTGCGTCATTCTTTGGCGACCCTGCTGGCGACCACCGCGCTCGGCGTTGTCGCCGCGCAAGCTCAGGACGGCACATGGATTGGCGGCACCAGCGACTGGACCACTGGCACGAACTGGTCATCCAACCCGGTCGTGCCGGACGGAACCGCAACCTTCACCAACACCGGAAGCACGGCCGTCGACAACAATAACGGTGTCGTTGTCATTGGCGCGGTCCAGTTCACGAGCATCGCGCAGGCCTACTCCATCACGATCGGCAAGGCGTTCACCGTCAACGCGGCAGGCATTGTCAACAATTCCGGGACGACGCAGAATTTCGAAGTCACCTCCGGCAACAATCTGGTGTTCCAGAACAGCAGCACCGCGCGCAGCGGCGTCGGGGCCGGAGCCGTCATCATCACGAACGACGCCGGCGGCCAGATCGATTTTTTCACCAGCGCTTCGGCCGGCAGCGCCACGATCAACAACCTCGCTTCGGCGACGCTAAACTTTCACAACACCACGACCGCCGCCACCTCGACCATCACCAACGACGGAACGGTGAACTTCGACGGCTCCAGCACGGGCGGCAGCGCGCGTTTCGTTAACAATGCCGGGGGCACGGTCGATATTTCCGGCCTGACCAGCGGCGGGATGACCGCCGGCTCGATCGAAGGCGCCGGCAATTACGTGCTCGGCGCCAAGACCCTCACCACAGGCAGCCTCAACACCTCGACCCAGGTCGACGGCGTGATCTCCGGCACCGGCGGCGGACTGGCCAAGGTCGGCACCGGCACGCTGACGCTGACCGGCCTCAACAGCTACACCGGCGCCACGACGATCTCGGCGGGGACACTGGCGATCTCGGGCTTCGGCAGCATCGCGAGCTCCAGCGTCGTCACGGTGAACGCGACGTTCGACATTTCTGCATCCTCGGTTGCGTTCAACCTGATCACGACACTTGCCGGCAGCACGAGCGGCGTCGTCAACATGGGCGGCAACGGGCTGCTCATCACCAACGGTTCGACCGAATTCGCAGGCTTGATCCAGGGCACAGGCGGGCTTGAGGTTTTCGGCGGAACGCAGACCCTCTCCGGTGTGAATACTTACTCCAATACGACGCAGATCGATGCCGGCGCGACATTAGCGCTGAAAGGCAGCGGATCAATCGCGAACTCGGCGAGCGTCACGTTCACGCCAGGCGCAGGCGGTACGTTCGACATCTCGCAAACAACCTCCGGCACGTCGGTGAACGCTTTGTTCTCGTTGACCGCTGGCGGCATCGTCGCACTTGGATCGAAGACACTGGCGATCACCAGTGGCAGCTTCTTCGGCGGCGTCATTCAGGATGGCGGCATTGCAGGCGGCACCGGTGGCAACGTCGTGATCGCCAACGGCGCCACCCAGCAGCTCTACGGCACCAACACCTATACGGGCACCACGACCATCGCGAGCGGCGGCGAGCTCGATCTCATCAATTTCGGCGGCAACGATGGCAGCATCGCGACCTCGAGCAATGTCGTCGCCAACGGCTTCTTCGACATCTCGGCCCTGAGCGCCGGCACCTCGATTAAGTCGCTGTCGGGCTCCGGCAACGTCAACATCGGCGCCAACACGCTGACGATCACCAACGGAATCGGCAATTTCGCGGGCGTGATCGACGATGCCGGCGCCGGCGGCGGCCTCACGCTGACCGGCGGTACGCAGACACTGTCCGGCGCCAACACCTATACCGGCGCCACCACGATCAACGGCGGCAAACTGATCGTGGACGGCTCGATCCTGAGCCCGACCACCGTCAACACGGGCGGCACACTCGCCGGAAGCGGCACGGTCGCCGGCGTTGCGGTGAATGGCGGCACGCTCGCCCCAGGCAGCACGGCGACCCCGTTCGCGCCGCTAACGATCAACGGTCCCCTCAGCTTCACGGCGGCCTCGACCTATCTCGTGCAGGTCTCCTCCGGCAATGCCAGCCTCGCCAATGTCAACGGCGCGGCCACGCTCGGCAACGCGACGGTGAGCGCGATGTTCGCCTCGGGCACGATCAAGAAGCAGTACACGATCCTGTCCGCGACCGGCGGTTTTGGCGGCACCTCCTTCAACGCAGCCGTCGTCTCCAACATACCGACGATCAACGCATCGCTGAGCTACGGCACCAACAATGTGTTCCTCAACATCGGCGTCACCTTCGCGCCCAGCGGCGGCGGCCTCACCGTCAACGAGCAAAACGTTGCGAACACGCTGACCAACTTCTTCAACTCGACCGGCGGCATTCCGGCGGCCTTCGCCGCGCTGACGCCGGCCGGACTGACGACGGCCTCGGGCGAGCTCGGCACCGGCATCATCCAGTCCGCGATCAATGCCGACGGGCAGTTCCTCAATCTGATGCTCGACCCGACCGTCATCGGCCGCTCGGGTGGTTTCGCCAAGGCCGGCAGCGTCGCGCAATTCGCCGAGAGCGACGACGCGGCCGCCTATGCGTCCATGCGCCCGGCCAACGCGCGCGAGCGCGAGGCTTATGCGATGGCGACCAAGGCGCCGCTGCTCGCCTCGCAGCCGGCCAGCCGCTGGAGCCTCTGGACTGCCGGCTATGGCGGATCGGCACAAGTTGGCGGCAATGCACCGGTCGGCTCGCAAGACCTGACCGCGCGGGTCTGGGGTGGGGCGGCCGGCGCCGACTACAGGGTTTCGGTGGACACGCTGGTCGGCTTCGCGCTCGGCGGCGGCGGACTGAGCTACTCGCTCGCCAATGCGATGGGCTCGGGCTCGGCAGACCTGTTCCAGGCCGGCGTCTACGGCCGGCACAATTTCGGATCGGCCTATATCTCCGCCGCGCTCGCCTATGGCTGGCACGACGTCACCACCAACCGCACCGTGGCGCCCGGCGGCTTCGACCAGCTGCAGGGCCGCTTCAAAGCCGACACCTTCTCGGCCCGCTTCGAGGGCGGCTACCGCTTCGCGACGCCGATGATCGGCCTCACCCCCTATGCGGCGGCGCAGGTGACGAACTTCAACCTGCCCAACTACTCCGAAGTCAGCCTCAATGGCGGCGGACTGTTCGCGTTGAACTATGCCTCGCAATCGCTGACCGACACCCGCTCCGAGCTCGGCCTGCGCACCGACAAGTCGTACGCGATGCAGAACGGCGTGCTGACGCTGCGCGGTCGCGCCGCCTGGGCGCACGACTACAATCCGGGCCGCGCCGTCACCGCGCTGTTCCAGACCCTGCCGGGCACCAGCTTCGTCGTGAACGGCGCCCGGATCGACGCCGACTCCGCGCTCGTCAGCGCCAGCGCCGAGATGAAATGGCTGGGCGGCTTCTCGATCGCCGGCACATTCGACGGCGAGTTCTCCGGCAACGTCGCCAGCTATTCCGGCAAGGGCGTGTTCAAGTACGCTTGGTGAGCCGGACGTCGTGAGTTGAGGAGGCCGCCCTACTTCCCCGCCTGCCATTGGCCGGAGGCGCCCAAAATCACCCTGACGCGGCCGGCGCCCGAATCACTCAGCGCCGTGGTCTGCGGCACCTGGACGTCGAGCTGGTCGACGAACAGGAACGGCATGCCGGCTTCGCATCAAGGGAGAAGCGCGTAATTGTGGTTCCGACAGGCGGAACCACTTGAAGAGTTGCACGGCGCAATCGGCAGCGGCTGCGGGCTACTTGCCCTTCCAGTTGGGCGTGCGCTTGTTGAGGAAGGCGTCCATACCCTCGCGGAAATCTTCGCTCATATAGGCCTTGAGGATCAGATCCTCGCCCTCTTCGCGCGACAGCGTGCGGCGGATGCGGCGCACTGCCTCCTTGGTCGCTTCAAGCGTCAGCGGGGCGTGGCTCGCCACGAGCCTGGCGGTCTCGTCGGCGCGGCGCTGCAGCGTCTCGATGTCGGGCACGATTTCGTTGAGGAGACCGAGCGCCAGTGCCTCCGGCGCCTCGACCAGGCGCGCCTTGAAGATCAGATCCTTGGTGCGGGCGGGGCCGACCAGCGAGACGACGCGACTGATATTCGACATCGACAGGCAGTTACCGAGCGTACGCGCGATCGGAAACCCGATGCGCATCGTTTCAGTCCCGATGCGGAGGTCGCAGCACGCCGCAATTCCGGCGCCGCCGCCGGTGCATGCCCCCGCGATCGCCGCGATCACGGGCACGCGGCACTGCTCCAGCGTGCCGAGCACGCGGTCGATGCGGGCCTCATAGTCGAGCGCATCCTGCGCGGTTTTGAACGCACGGAATTGAGAAATGTCGGTGCCGGAGGCAAACGCCTTGTCGCCGGTGCCGGTCAGGATCAGCGCCTTGATCGAGCGGTCGGCGTTGATCTCCTGGCAGATCTCCGCCATGCGCTCGTACATGGCGAAGGTCAGTGCGTTGCGCGCCTGCGGGCGGTTGAAGGTGATCCGCGCGATGCCGTCCGTGACGGAGTAGAGCAGGTCTTCGTTGGCGGTCGTCGGTGCGTTCATCGCGCGCTCTCATTTCTCTAGGTTAGTTCAGGCAAGCTGAGCCTTCAGGCCACCTGAGCCTTTAAGCCACCTGAGCCTTGGTCATCGGCACCACGTCGCGTCCCTTCAGGACGTCCATGGCCGCCAAAACGCCGCCGCTCCGGTGCGGGATCTTTGCAAGATCGAGGCCCATCTCGACGCCGGCGAGCGTGCCCATCAGCATCAGATCGTTGAAATGGCCGATATGGCCGATGCGGAACACCTTGCCCTTGACCTTGTTCAGGCCGGTGCCGAGCGACATGTCGAAGTTTTCCAGCACCACCTTGCGGAAGGCATCGGCGTCATGGCCATCGGGTACGCGCACGCCGGTCAGCGCCGGCGAATGCGCGGCAGGATCGGCGCACTGCGTCTCCAGGCCCCACACCTTGATCGCGGCACGCGTCGCCGCGCTGTGGCGCTTGTGGCGGGTCCAGACGTTCTCGAGCCCCTCCTCTTCCAGCATCTTGATCGCCTCACGCAGGCCGTAGAGCAAATTGGTCGCGGGCGTATAGGGGAAAGTGCCGAGCTTGTTGAAGCTGATGACCTCTTGCCAATCCCAATAGGAGCGCATGCCGGGGTTGGCCTTGGCCACCGCGAGCGCCTTTTCCGAGACGGCGTTGAAGCCGAGACCCGGCGGCAGCATCAGGCCCTTCTGCGAGCCGGCGACCGAGACGTCGATGCCCCAGGCATCGTGCTCGTACTCGATCGAGCCGAGGCCGGAGATGGTGTCGACCATCAGCAGCGCGGGATGCTTGACCCGGTCGAGCAGCTTGTGCACTTCGAGCGGCGGCGTCACGCAGCCGGTCGAGGTCTCGTTGTGGACGACGCAGACCGCCTTGATGGTGTGCTGCTTGTCGGCGGCAAGGCGCTTCTCGATCTCGGCGAGGTCGGCACCATGGCGCCAGTCGCTCGGGATGAAGTCGACGTCGAGCTTGAACTTGTCGGCGATGCCGCGCCACAGCACGGCGAACTGGCCGGTCTCGCACATCAGCACCTTGTCACCGGGCGCGAGCACGTTGACCATCGCGGCTTCCCAGGCGCCGGTGCCGGACGAGGGGAAGATGATCACGGGCTGCTTGGTGCGGAACACCCGCTGCATGCCGGCGAGGACGGCGAAACCGAGTTCGGCGAACTCCGGACCGCGATGGTCCAGCGTCGGCATGTCCATCGCCCGCAGCACCCGGTCGGGCACGTTGGTCGGTCCTGGAATCTGGAGAAAATGCCTTCCAGTATGCACGGTCATCGGCGTCCTTCCCGGTCTTTGAGTCTGTCTTTTGCGTCTGTCTCTTGAGTCTGTCTTGGCTTCGAGCCCAGCTTGACTTGGAGCCATCTGGCCTCAAGGGGGCTGCGCGAGCCGCTCGAATATCACTATTCGCCGGGCTTGTCCCTCGCCGGGCGGGGTCCGTCAATGCACAAGAAGCAGGGCTCGCCTTGCCAAGGGCCGTGACCGGAGGCAAGACGGGGGCGGCGAACAGGCAAGAGCGGACCATGGCGGCGGAAGTGCCCGGGAAATCACAGGAATCGGCCAAAAAGGACGGCCTTGCGGCACGCCTGGCCCGGGACGTGACCGGCGACGTCCTGTTCGACGCTTTCAGCCGCGGCCGCTACGCCACCGACGCTTCCTTCTACCAGATCATGCCCTACGGCGTGGTGGTGCCGCGCACCATGGACGAGGCCTTGCGGGCGCTGGCGATCGCGCGCGACGACGGACTGAAGGTGACCCCGCGCGGCGGCGGAACCTCGCAATGCGGCCAGACCGTCAATGACGGCCTCGTGGTCGATCTCTCCAAGCACCTGAACCGGATCCTGTCGCTCGACGTCGAAGGACGCACCTGCGTGGTCGAGCCGGGCATCGTGCTCGACGACCTCAACCGCCAGCTGAAGAAACACGGCCTCTGGTTTCCGGTCGATGTCTCCACGGCCTCGCGCGCCACCATCGGCGGCATGGCCAGCAACAATTCCTGCGGCGGCCGCAGCCTGCGCTACGGCACCATGCGCGACAACACACTGTCGATGGAGGCCGCGCTTGCCGACGGCACGCTGAGCCGCTTCGGCGAGGTCTCGCGCGATCTCTCCGATCTCGATGCGAACGACGGTGCCCGCGCTCTGTTCCGCGACATGCTCGATCTCGGCGCCCGCGAGGCTGACGAGATCGCCGCACGCTTTCCAAAGGTGCAGCGCCGTGTCGGCGGCTACAATATCGATGCGCTGGTGCCGCGCAATGCCCGCAACAACATGGCCCACCTTCTCGTCGGCTCCGAGGGTACCCTCGCCTTCACCACCAAGGTCGAGCTGAAGCTGTGGCCCGTGATCCGCAACAAGGCGCTCGGCATCTGCCATTTCGGCAGTTTTTACGAGGCGATGGACGCGGCCCAGCATCTGGTCAAGCTCAAGCCCATCGCGGTCGAACTGGTTGACCGCACCATGCTCGCACTCGGCCGCGACATCGCGATGTTCCGGCCCATCATCTCCGCCGCAATCAAGGGTGATCCGGATGCGGTGCTCATGGTCGAGTTCGCCGAGGAGGACCAGGCGGACAATTTCGTGCGCCTGAAGCAGCTCGGCGAGCTGATGGGCGATCTCGGCTTCGGCTGGAACAACGACAAGCGCAAATGGGGCGGCGTGGTGGAAATCACCGAGCCCGCGCTCCAGGGCGGGATCGCCGATTTCCGCGCCGCCGGCCTCAACGTCATGATGTCGATGAAGCAGGAGGGCAAGCCGGTCTCCTTCGTCGAGGACTGCGCCGTGCCGTTGCCGCATCTCGCCGACTACACCGCACGGCTGAACGAGGTGTTTGCCAAGCACGGCACCAGCGGCACGATGTATGCTCACGCCTCCGAAGGCTGCCTGCATGTGCGGCCCGTGCTGAATTTGAAGCTGGAGAAGGACGTCAGGGCGATGCGGGCCATCGCCGAGGAAGCCTTCGAACTGGTGCGCGAATACAAGGGCTCGCATTCCGGCGAGCACGGCGATGGCCTGGTGCGCTCCGAATTCCACGCAACGATGTTCGGCGAGCGCCTCGTCGCCGACTTCAGGAAAGTGAAGCAGCGCTTCGATCCCGATGGCGTGCTCAATCCCGGCAAGATCGTCGACGCCCCCAGGATGGACGATCGATCGCTGTTCCGCTTCAAGCCTGAGTATCGCGTCGCTGAGCTCAAGACAAAACTCGACTGGTCCGCTTATCCCGGGGCCGGCGGCGGCTTTCAGGGCGCGGTCGAGATGTGCAACAACAACGGCGCCTGCCGCAAGCTCGAGGGCGGCGTGATGTGTCCGTCCTATCGCGCGACGCGCAACGAGAAGGACGTGACGCGAGGCCGCGCCAACACATTGCGGCTCGCGATCTCCGGCCAGCTTGGCGCGGGCGCACTCTCCTCCGACGAGATGATGGAGACGCTAAAGCTTTGCGTGTCCTGCAAGGCCTGCCGCCACGAATGCCCTGTTGGCGTCGACATGGCCAAGATGAAGATCGAGGTGCTCGCCGCGCGCGCGGCCTCGCATGGCCTGACCTTGCGCGACCGGCTGGTCGGCTACCTCCCGCGCTATGCCGGCCTCGCGTCGCGCTTCGCGCCGCTGGCGAATTTGCGCAATAGCAGCCCGCTGCTGCGAAAGCTGTTCGAGCGCTTTGCCGGCATCAGCGCCCGCCGCGCGCTGCCCGCCTTCCGCAGCGATGTGTTTGCACCGCCGATCGAAGCGGTCGGACCGGAAACCGGCCGCGAGGTCGTGCTGTTCGCCGATACCTTCAACCGCATCTATGAGCGCGAAAACCTCGAGGCCGCGTTGCGGGTGCTTGCGGCCGGCGGCTATCGCGTGCATCTGCCGAAACCCGCAAGCGGCAGCCGTCCGCTGTGCTGCGGCCGCACCTTCCTGTCAGCGGGCCTTGTCGACGAAGCCAAGTCCGAGCTCGATCGTCTCGTCGCCGCGTTTGCACCCTTTGCCGCGCGCGGCATCCCGATCGTCGGCCTCGAGCCGAGCTGCCTTTTGACCCTGCGCGACGAGCTCGCCTCGCTGCGCAGGGACGACGACGCCAAGGCCGTCGGCGCCCACGCGCTGACCTTCGAGGAATTCCTGGTGCGCGAGGCCGAGGCCGGCCGGCTGCAACTGCCGCTCGGCACCGTGGCCGACAAAGCGCTGGTGCACGGCCATTGCCATCAAAAATCCTTCGGTGCGTTCAAGCCGGTCGAGCAGGTGCTTCGCCTCATTCCCAGCCTGAAGGTCGAGGCCATCGAGTCGAGCTGCTGCGGCATGGCCGGCGCCTTCGGTTATGGCGCGGGCACCTACGATGCCTCGATCGAGATGGCCGAGCTCTCGCTGCTACCCGCCGTGCGGCGCGCGGACCAAAATACGCTCATTGTTGCCGACGGCACCTCCTGCCGGCACCAGATCCACGACGGCGCCGAACGCGAGGCGCTTCACGTCGCGCGCGTGCTGGCGATGAGCCTCGATCGTGCGAAGACCCAATCCACAACAACTCCCCTTGCAAAGGAAACCAGCCATGGCTGACCTCACCCTCGACACCGCTCGCAAGATCCTCGACGCCGCCTTCGCGAAATCCACGGAGCTGAAGCTGAAGCCGCTCGTCGTCACCATTCTCGACGCCCGCGGGGTGCTCAAGATCGCCGCGGCGCAGGACGGCACCAGCCTGATGCGCGCCGAGATCGCACACGGCAAGGCCTATGGCGCACTCGCATTGGGTATGGGCTCGCGCGCTCTCTTCCAGCGCGCGCAGGAGCAGGCCTATTTCATCGACGCCGTGAACACGATGGCCAAGGGCGCGCTGGTGCCCGTCCCCGGCGGCGTGCTGATCATGGACGGCACGACGCTGCTAGGCGCCGTCGGCGTCTCCGGCGACACGTCGGATAATGACGAGGCCTGCGCGGTGGCCGGTATCCAGGGGGCAGGGTTGAAGGCTAACGCGGGATAGTGATCGTCCACGCACCCGGAGCCCTGCGCTTGACAAGACGTCACAGAGTGCGCCGCGTAGCATCGGTTGGCGGGGGTTCGAGTCCCTCGACCGCTACATGGCTCAACCCACTACAGTGGAGGCGCTGTGCATTTCCGGAGGGCGGCTTAACTCCCGACCTCGCGCCTTCTTAGCTCACTAGAAGCCGCCCTTCTTGCCCGTTCCACGCACTCCCGTGCGTCGACGTAAGATTCACGATTCCGGCGGATTGCTGATTAAGAGACACGCTACCAGCATTGATTCTCAAGCGAATTCTTCAAGTGGGCATATACCCGATCATTACGGATCAATGGCTTACTGCGAAACCCCACCCCCGAATGCGTGGTGTGGCGCATCACCCCGCTATCGTTCGCGTCATTCTAGGGCGGGTTCAGCACTTTGGCATTCTAGGTGCTTCCGCGCCGAAGATGCGCATGTGCAACCAACGACTCGCTTCCGACGGTAGACCGGCCGGTCGAACAAGAATCAATCTGGAGTTCGCCGCGTTGAACATTCGACGTTTCTATGCTGGCTGATCAATCGGTCCGATCCATCATCAGCCAGTTTGAGCTAGCTCCAGCCAAACGTCGCAAACTAGAGCAAGCTCCAGAAAACAGCCTGGGTGCGCTACGGACACGGACCTTCTTATCCCGAGGTCAACATCGCCATATAAGAGTCCCCCTGCGCTTTAATCCAACCGGAACCGAAGGGCGAGCGCAAGCTCCATTACGAGTGGATTGACACTCGATAGGCGTGGACTGTGGCGACTCCGGACCGGATGACTTTTCCAATTCTCGGATAGCCCGGCGTGTACAGGCTAGGTGGCCCAATCAAGCAGGTGGAAAAATGATGGATCTAGTTCGGTACTACGCTGCTCGTGCTCGCTTCCGTTCGCATGATCGTGGCGACCTGGGCAGCCGGTGAAATTGAGCGGACATTGCGGCGCTGACCTTCACGGCCTGCCGGTTCACGCTGGTGGGCCACTGTGCTAGCACGACGGTGCCGTGCCGATCGTGCGGACCGTCGCGGAGCTTGCGCCGGCACGAGAGACAATCTGGCGGCTCGCACTCACGGCATAACCGAGAAATAGGAATAGCTGCGCATCGCGGCTTATCCTCCCGTGTGCCATGCTCATGCAGAATAGGAATGTTAGCACGCACAGGGCGAAGCGCGCCTCCTGGCTAGAAGGCGCCTGAGAAAGAGCCCTTTGTCCTGCGAGCAGCGTCAGAATTAAAAGTGCTATGCTGGCAGGCCAGCCAAATTCGACGGCGACCTGAAGCACACTATTGTGCACTTCATTCTTCTCGGCGAGGCAAGATGCATCCGTGAAACGGTCCAAGCCGATGCCAATTAGCATCGTCTGGGGCAGGAGCTGAAATGCCTCCCGATAAAGCTGCTTGCGAATTTCGACCGTGTTGGTTTGGTCGATCCCGGCGCACCTCGACTGAGCTGGCATCGCCAGCGGTTGGGCTGGTGCCGCCTGTAGTGCGGCCGCGTGCAAGGGCGGAGAGGTGGTTTCAGCATTTCCCAGCCCGAGCGACTCGACGCCCGACTTCATAAAAAGTGCGGCGGTGACGGGACGACTGAAGTGGCCAGCCATGATGGCAAGAACAAGCACACCAGCGACCACAGCGAGCGCCTTTCGATCCTTCGCACTACCAAAGATAGCTGCGAGTGCCAGCATGCCCATTATGGAGACAAAAGAAAATCGCACCATAGCCGCCGCAATGATTGCCGTGGGCAGGGCTGCTGCGACCGCAACCCCAACAGCTTGTTTCAACGTCAATGGTCGCGCCACAAGCGCGGCGATCGTAACAGCCAGTGCAACTGCGAAGTAGAGCTGGGCGGCTCCGTACTTCCCGAAAACGAAGACCTTGCCGACGCTGTCGACATATCCTGGTCCTGCATTGATCGCGGCGAGGATAGTGATCGCACCGATTACGACGATCGTGGCGCTTATGATTGTGAATGTCGGCTCAATCGGGGCACCGGCGAATACCCGACCGGCGGGATATGCGGCAACTGTTAGTGCGAGCAAGGCCAATTCTTTCGGATCCGAAAATCCGTGGAGAGCGATTGACACCGTGGTCCCCGCAAGAAAGACGCAAAACGCAAGATCTGCCCTGTGAACAGAAAGCGATTTCCAATTCCCAAGCAGCAGGAGCGCTAGCGTGGTCCCCCCTAAAAACGCGGCTGTAAAAACGGACGAGGTATCAAAGAACTCGTGAGCAAACATTAGGATTGGGCCGCTTGATACAAAACACGCGAGACTTAGCCCTCGCCAAAACGCTCTAGACAAAACAGGCAGATTCCAGAGCGCTGCCAAAAAGAGCGCGGTTCCCAGCACGGTGAATCCAAGCTTATCGGTGTTCTCGTAGAGAAAATCCCACATGTTCCCGTTCTCCTCAACCTGGGTAGGGACGGATTCGCAGCTAAGTCAATCGTTGTTGTCCGGAGCGGGCTATAGGCGATGCAACGACAACCAGGCCTGTGCTCAGAAGAAGGGGCTGAGTGGCAAGTCAATATGGCCGACACGATCAAGCAGATGAGCAAGGCAGCTATCGCCAAGCAGGATGGTTTGAAGCGCCGATAGCTATCTGCGAAGAATCCGGTACCACGGACGGGGTCTAGTCCCTCGGTGGCTCGGCAGATAGTTATCAGCAAGCTCGAGCAGCGCGGCGCGCTCGACCGGATCTTCAGTTGCGACCGCCAAGGTGCGACAGATTGACTCGATGTCGTGCCGGCCAGGCAGCGAGCTGATTGTACGTTCGATTGTGCGCTGAAACTTTGACATCCGCTTAAGTAATTGATTTAAATGAACTTTTGGCAGAAGGGGTGTCCAGTAAACCTTCTTGATATTACTCGCATTTTCGAGCGCGGCGCGAGCGATCCACGGTCCTATCCACGGCGAATTTCGCAGCCTCACGACCGTAGTTTTCGGCCATCTCAAGCAGCGCCCCGTCCTCGCCGGGCGGGCTTCCTATGACGCCTAGGAGCGCCTTGGCGGGCGCGCCTCACCTAGCTCTTGTGCCGGGGGCGGTGCGCTATGTCCAGAGGGGAGACCCTTAAAGGCGCGCCGACGTGTCTCTTTAGCACGTTGTCACCCCCCGACTGCCCGGGCCGCCTTCGGGCATCGCTGTGACGGGCCAAGCTAAAGAGCAACCCACCATGACCCGTCGTCTTATCGACAACGCCTGAGACATGTTCGTCGGCGAGCTTTCCCGCATTGATAGCCTCGGCGCAAATCAGCGCCTGATCTTCACTCTCCCGACCGTCGACGGCGACGGCTACAGCAACGTGCAAGTCAAGCTGATCGTGCCGGCCGACTACATGGCGACCCTAGGAGCGCTGATCCTTGGCCACGCCCGCGGGGAGCGCGATACCGCACTAGCTCGTTTTGTGCTTGAGCCTGGCACGGCAACGAACTGAAAGGGACGTGGCATGAGCAACTTCGTTGAACTTCTGCCAACCCGGCGGATCACCAAGGAAGAAACCGCGGCCCTCCATGGTGACGCTTTCCGCGACCTGGAAACGCCGATCGGCGATTGCGTGATGATGGGCAGGATCGCCGCGCAAATGGTCTCGGAAGCGGACGACGGCACACGGCCAGAGCTGTGCTTTGCCGTGTTTCACCTATCCGAAATGCAGGACAAGCTGAAGGACAACTACCGAGCCGCATGGCATGGAGAGGCCCAATGCGGCTGATCCGGCCCCTATGGGCGTTGCAGCGGCTCAGGTGGCACGCTCGACGTCAAATGGATTAAGCTGTTGATCGGATTCCCGCCGGCAGCGACGCCGGCGGGGGTCTCGATGACCTCGCCTTGAAGCAATCGCGCGCAGTGCAAATTATTCTATGGATCGATTAGAGGGATGTGCGCGGGGGCTTTCTTGAAGGCTCTTCGCTTGAGCAGCCATCCGACCACTAGGAAGGTGCAGCCGAATAGAGTGACCTTTACCCAGAGAGATTCGATTCCGCTCACAGTGCTGAAGAGCCAAGCTGCCAAAATCCCGGTCAGTATGGAGGTGTGCGCAATGAGTAACCCAAGCAAATCGACCATCTTCCATTCGAGCCACGACAACCGCGCTTCGATTTTCGTAGCGTCTGGCAGCTTGGAAAATTCGTCGTAATTCATCTCGCACCACCATAGGCTTTATGAGACCCGTTGAAGGCGACCCGAATAGTTGTATGGCGGTTAGCTCATGAGCCAATCCTAGTACGAATTCGGGTCTGTGAACATAATGGTTGTCCCTGTCCATCGATAAGAGGCCCCAGAAAGAAATCGAGCCCGGAGCGCGATTGAATTGTGGGTAAGGCCCGCCCGTTCAAGCTTGGCGGGCCGGCGCTCTTCCGCAGTTGCGCAGAGCGCGTACGCCTGCTGCATCAGGCCGCCTGGGCGAACGAGCGCCGCTTCTGGCGGAAGTAGCGCGTGATGTCCGGAAGAGCCATCGCGTTCAGGACCCGGTCGGCAGGGACACCGCCCTTCCGGGCCATCTCGACGCCCCAGTGCATGTGGTCGAGCTCAGGGATGGAGTGGGCGTCCGGATTGATGCTCAGCATGCAGCCGAAGTCGAGGGCGGCCTGGTGCCAGCGCCAGTCCAGGTCGAGGCGCCACGGGTGGGCGTTGATCTCGACCACGACATCATGCTTGGCGCAGGCCCGCAGCACCTTCTCGACGTCGATTTCGTAGCCTAGCCGCCGCTGGAGCTGGCACCCGGTCATGTGGCCGATGATGGTGGTGTGAGGGTTGCAGATGGCCCGAAGCAGGCGCTCGTCTGCGCCTTGCGGTCGAGTTTGAAGCGGGCGTGGATGCTCGCGACCACGAAGTCGAAGCGCTGCAGCACGTCCTCCGCATAGTCCAGCGAGCCGTCGGCCAGAATGTCGGACTCGATGCCTTTGAGGATCCGGAAATCCTTGCCGAAGCGCTTGTTCAACCGGTAGGCGTCCCGGTGCTGCTGCGCGATCTCTTCCTCCGAGAGACCCCCCGCGTAGTGCGCGGACTTGGAGTGATCGGCGACGCCGAAATACTCGAAACCGCGCTGGCGCGTAGCCTTGGCCATGGTCTCCAAGGTCTCGGTGCCATCGGAGGCATCCGTGTGGCAGTGAAGGATTCCCCGCAGATCCTTGTCGCTGACGAGCTTGGGTATCGGCGCCTTCGACATTTCGCATTATCGCCCCATCGAGCGGCCAAATAGCGTCAGAATCGTGCATCCGAAGAATGGAGAGGAGGCCTGGTGGCCCCTAACGGACGAAACTGGCGCCCCTCTCTTCCCTGAACTTATGGAGGAACTTGACGAGATCAAAAGGACCACCCTCTCCGGCCTGGTATTCCGGCGTGACCATGCGCATCGTCAGTCGGCAATCCCGCTACCATGGATTACCCCGCGCAAGGATCTCCGCTATCTACGTAGTGTGGTAAAAACAATTATCACAGAGGCTGGCCTACGTCAGGAGCTTTCTTTTCGGTCCTTCCGACACGGAGGATTTACTGAAGGCGCTAAACGCCAATCTCTCCTCGGAATAAAGGCACGTCGATCGACGGCAGCGCCCACGAATGCGCTGAAAGGATCGCCTATTTTCCCGTCCACAATGGCTTGCGTTTCTCGCTGAACGCTTTCAGCCCTTCCTTGGCGTCCTCGGTCATGGCGAGCAGCGCGATCTGGCTTTCGGTGTAGGCGATGCTCTCGTCGAACGACATCGAGGCGATGGCACGCATCGCGTATTTGCCGCGACGGATCGCGGTCGGCGATTTGTCGACGATGCGGCCGATCAGCCAGTCCACCTTGGCGTCCAGCTCGGCCGTGGGCACGACGTAGTTCAGCAGGCCCGCAGCTTGCGCCGCCTTGGCGTCGAACGGCTCGCCGGTCAGCGCCCATTCGTTGACGAGGCGAGGTGGCGCAATGGACTGCAACAGGCTCAACACCTGCATCGGGAATACACCGACCTTCACCTCCGGCAGGCCGAAGATGACGTGATCGGCGGCGACGGCCATGTCGGTCATGCAGAGCAGGCCCATGCCGCCGGCCATGCAGACGCCACTGAGGCGCGCGATCGCGGGCTTGGTGGCGTTCTGCGACAAGCGCAACAGATCGGCATAGTCGACATTCGGCTTCGAATGATCCATCGCGAAGGCCGCGCCGGAGTTCTGCAGATCCGCGCCGGCACAGAACGCCTTGTCGCCCGCGCCTGTCAGCACGATGATTCGGACATCCTTGTCGTCATGCGCGTCGCGATAGCCGCGCGCGATGCCGGCGATGACCTCGCCATTCAGCGCGTTGCGCTTCTCGGGCCGGTTGATGGTGATCCAGAGCGCCTGCCCGCGCTTCTCGGTGATCACGGCTGTGGTGTCGGTCATCGCACGCTCGCTTCCTTGGCTCTCCGTTTGGCGGCCATTTGCGGCAGCTCGGGCCGAAGGTGCAAGGGCAAACTGCGGCGCGGCGCCGCTTTAGCGCCTCGACACAAAGTTGCCGGCGATCGAAGCGCGTGTGCGGCTCAGGCCGCGACCGCTTTCCTGATCCAGACCTTGTTGTCGTGGAATGCGGCGCCGCCGATCGGCGCGATCGTGTCCGCGCCCGTCAGCATGTTGATGCCGCGGTCACCGATATGGTTCTTGTTGGGATGAACGGACTCCGCGATCAGCACACCGCGCCGCACGCCCTCGAACAGTTTGGCGATCAGCGTGGTCTCGCCGCGGGTGTTGCCGAGCGTCACGGCATCGCCATCGGCGATATCGAGCGCGGCCGCATCCAGGGGATGGATCATCACGCTCGCCTTGCCCTCGCGCGCCTGGGAGGACGGCGTCTCGTTGAAGGTGGTGTTGAGGAAGCTGCGCGACGGGCTGGTGGCAAGCCGGAACGGATGGGCCTGGTCGGAATGCTCGATCACCGCCCAATGGTCCGGCAGCGACGGCATCTTGTCGAAATCGCCCATCTTCTGGCCGAACGGCGGATGCGCCCAATCGGCCTTGAAGTGGAATTTCCCGTCGGCATGGGCAAAGCCGTCGAGATAATGCGACGTGCGGAAGTCCGGCTGCAGGTCGCGCCAGAGATCGGCTTCGAGGCCGGCAATGTCGCCGTGGTCGCTCAGCTTCAGCGTCGCGTCGATCAATTCACGCGGCGTCAGCTCGAACCCCGGATGACTGGCGCCGAGCCGCGGCGCCAGCGCCTGCAGGACCTCGTGGTTGGAGCGGCATTCGCCGGGCGGATCGATCAGCTTCGGGCCGACCGAGATGTGCTGGTGCCCGCCGCCGTAATAGAGATCGTCATGTTCCATGAACATCGTCGCCGGCAGCACGATGTCGGCCATCTCGGCCGTCTCGGTCATGAACTGCTCGTGCACCGCGACGAACAAATCCTCGCGCGCAAAACCCTGCCGGACCAGCGCCTGCTCCGGCGCCACCGTCATCGGGTTTGTGTTCTGGATCAGCAGCGCCTTGACCGCACCCTTGCCGTGCAGCGCCTTGGAATCGCCGGTGAGGATGCGGCCGATCTGCGACTGGTCGAGCGCGCGGATGGCTGGGTCGATGGCGTCGTGACCTTCGATGATGGATTCGTTGAAGTGCCACAGCGCGTAATTGTTGAAGAAGGCCCCGCCGCCTTCATATTGCCAGGCGCCGGTCACCGCGGGAATGCAGTTCGCGGCATGCATCTGCGCCGCGCCGTTGCGCGAGCGGGTGAAGCCGTAGCCGAGCCGGAAGAAGGTCCGCTTGGTCTCGCCGACCAGTTTGGCAAAAGCCTCGATCTCCGCCACCGGCACGCCCGAGATCGCGGACGCCCATTCCGGCGTGCGCGTCTTCAGATGCGCCTCGAGCTCGCCGGGGCAATCGGTGTACTTGTCCATATAGGCGCGATCGGCATGGCCGTCGCGGAACAGGACATGCATCACGCCGCAGGCGAACGCGCCGTCGGTGCCCGGCCGCAGCATGATCTTGATATCCGCCTGCTTCATGGTCTCGTTGTCGTAGATGTCGACGGCCGCGATCTTGGCGCCACGCTCCTTGCGCGCACGGGCGGCGTGCGTCATCACGTTGACTTGCGTGTTGACGGGGTTGGTGCCCCAGATCACCACGAGATCGGAGAGTGCCATCTCGCGCGGATCGACGCCGGCGATCTTGCCGGTGCCGATCGCAAACCCGATGCGCCCGACATTGGCGCAGATGGTCTGATAGAACCGCGAATATTTTTTCACATGCGTGAGGCGGTTGAGGCCGTCGCGCATCACCAGCCCCATCGTGCCGGCGTAATAATAGGGCCAGACCGAGTCCGCGCCGAATTCGCGCTCGGCCTGGTTGAAGCGATCGGCAATCTCGTCCAGCGCCTCGTCCCAGGTGATCCGCGCGAATTGGCCCGAGCCCTTCGGCCCGGTACGGCGCAGCGGATACATCAGCCTTTCAGGATGATGGATGCGCTCGGCATAACGGGCGACCTTGGCGCAGACCACGCCGGCCGTATAGGTCTGCTTTTTCGAACCGCGGACACGACCGATGCTGCGTCCCTCGACCACCTCGATGTCGAGGGCACAGGCCGACGGGCAATCATGCGGACAGGTCGAATGGCGGATTTCGATCTTGGCGTGCTGGTTCATGTCCAATTTGGTAACACCAAAATACCTGTCAGCCGAGGGTATTTATCCGGCAACGCCCATGCGATTTGCTCAAATCACGCGCCGCCGGTTCCTGCCGCGACCGCGAAGAGCGGCGCCGCCACACCGAAGCCGCAGGATATTCCAGGCCGCATCGGCCCTGTGAGGCGTCGACAGTCCGCCTCCCCTGCCGCTACAGTGCCGGCCAACAAGAACGACATCAGGGAGGTGGGTGTGACGGCCCGACAATTCATGCTGGCGCTGGCCGCCGGCCTGCTCAGCGCCTTCTCCGCGGCCCCCTCCCTGGCGCAAGACTATCCCAATCACGCGGTCCGGATCGTCGTGCCCTTCGGCGCCGGCGGGCCGGCCGATGTCGCGGCCCGGCAGATCGGCAATGCGCTTCAGGAGAGTTTTGGCCAGCCCTTCGTGATCGAGAACCGCACCGGCGCGGGCGGGGTCATCGGCACGGTCGAGGCGGCGAAGTCGCCCGCCGACGGCTACACGCTGTTGATGATGTCCAACACCCAAACCGCGAACGAATCGCTGCTGACGCCGGACAAACGCAAATACGAGCTGATGCGCGACCTCGCGCCGATCGCACCGGTGAACGCTTCCGATCTCGTCATCGTGGTGAACCCGCAAGTCGCAGCGAAGACGCTGCAGGAGTTCGTCGCGCTCGCCAAGTCGCAGCCGGGCAAATTGAACTACGCCTCCTCCGGCCAGGGCACGCCCTACCACATGGCCGGCGAGCTGTTCAAAGCCATGGCCGGCATCGACCTCGTCCACGTCCCTTACCGCAACAGTGGCGAGGCGCGCAGCGGCGTGATCGGCGGGCAGGTGCAGATGATGATCGACGCGGTGCCGGCGATGGCGCCGAACATCGGCGAGAGCCAGGTCCGCGCGCTCGCGATCACCGGCAAGCAGCGCTCGGCGGTGCTGCCGAACGTGCCGACAGCGATCGAAGCGGGCGTAGCAGGCTATGAAGCCACGATCTGGCTCGGCCTGATGGCGCCGGCCGGCACGCCGAAACCTGTGATCGACAAGCTCAATGCCGCCGTGAACGCAATGGTGAAGCGACCCGACATCGTTAAGCTCTGGACTGCGCAGGGCGCGATGCCGATGTCGATGACGCCGGAGGAATTCGACCAATTCCTGCGCGGCGACATCGAAAAATGGGCCGAAATCGTCAAGAAGTTCGACAAGTCCTGAAGCCGTAGAGCGACAATGCCCACCATTCAATTCCAGCTCAACGGCACGGCGGCGGCTGTGGATGCCGATCCGGATCAGACGCTGCTCGACGTGCTGCGCGCCCGCCTCGGCGTCACAAGTCCGCATTTCGGCTGCGGGGCCGGCGAGTGCGGCGCCTGCCATGTCATGGTCGACGACCGCGCGATGGCCTCCTGCGACATGCCGATGTGGTCGGTCGCAGACAAGGAGGTCGTCACGGTGGAAGGCCTCGGCACAGCGGAGCAACCGCATCCGCTGCAACGCGCCCTTATCGCCGAACAGGCGATGCAATGCGGCTATTGCGTCTCGGGGATCCTGATCAGCGCGGCGGCGCTGCTGAAGCGCAATCCGTCGCCGACGGAGGCTGAGGTCAAAACCGCGCTTGATCGCAATCTGTGCCGCTGCGGATCGCACAACCGCATGGTCCGGGCCGTGCTGCGCGCGGCCTCGGAGATGGCGACATCATGAGTGCGCCGTCCCCTGCCCCGACACTGCCGGTCAGCCTTGCGGCCAATCCAAAGCTGTCATCCTGGGTGAAGCTCATCGGCGATGGCCGTGTCGCGATCTCGCCCGGCAAGGTCGAGATCGGCCAGGGCATCGTCACGGCCCTGGCGCAGATCGCAGCGGACGAGCTCGACGTCGATATTGGCCGCATCGAGATGATCCGCGCCTCCACGGCGGCCAGCCCGAACGAGGGCGTCACCTCGGGCAGCCTATCGGTCCAGCAGTCCGGCCGCGCGCTGCGCCACGCCTGTGCCGAGGTGCGCCAGCGCTTCCTCGCCGCGGCATCCGAACGTCTCGGTGTCGATGCGTCGCTGCTCGAGATCCAGGACGGCACGATCTCGGGCCCCGGCAATGTCAGGACCAGCTATTGGGAGTTGGCCGGCGACGTCTCGCTCGACCACGACGCCATTGCGGGCGCGAAGGCGAAGATTGTCGCCAAACGCACTGTGGCCGGACATTCGGTCCAGCGCGTCGACATTCCCGACAAGGTGTTCGCACGGCCGCGCTTTATTCATGACTGTCCGCTGCCGGACTTGCTGCACGGACGCGTGCTGCGGCCGGACATCTCGGGCGCCAGGCTGATCGCGCTCGACAAGAGCGCGACGCGAGCCGTTCCCGGCCTCGTCGCGATCGTCCGCGACGGCAGCTTTTCCGGGGTGGTTGCCGACAGCGAGGCAGCGGCGGAAACCGCGCTGAAGGCCTTGCGCAAGGGCGCGACATGGTCGGCCGGTGAGCCGTTGCCCGACGAAGATGATCTGGCCGGGTTTCTGAAGAGCCAACCGGTCGAAACGACCATCATTGATACCAGGGCCGTAGCAGCGACCGATAAAGCTGCTCACACCCTCCGCCGGCAATACATCCGTCCCTACATCGCGCATGCCTCGATCGCCCCGTCCTGTGCGATGGCACAATGGGACGGTGATCGCGTCCATGTCTGGACGCACAGCCAGGGCGTTTATCTGCTGCGCGCCGACCTCGCGATCGTGCTCAAGCTGCCGGCAGAAAACATCGTCGTCGAGCACATGGAGGGCGCGGGTTGCTACGGTCACAATGCCGCCGACGATGTCGCGCTCGATGCCGTGCTGCTGGCGAAAGCGGCCGGCGGCCGTCCGGTGCGGGTGCAGTGGTCGCGCCACGACGAGATGTCCCATGCGCCGTTCGGCGCGGCGATGGCGATCGAGATCGAGGCCGATCTCGATGCGGACAACGAGATCGTCGGTTGGCGCCATGCGATCTGGAGCAACGGCCACGCGGCGCGGCCCGGGCGCGCGGCCCAGCCTGCGCTGCTTGCCGCAACCGAGATCGCGAATCCCTGGCCGCGCATGATCTCGACCAATCCGCCCGCAACCAATGGCGGTGGCGGCGACCGCAACTCCGTTCCGCTCTACGACCTCAAGGCCTGGACGATCACGAGCCATCGGCTGCTGACCATGCCGGTGCGGACCTCGGCGCTGCGAACACTCGGCGGACAAGGCAATGTCTTCGCCATCGAGTCCCTGCTCGACGAGATCGCAGCCCTGCGCGGCGAAGACCCGATCGCGTTCCGCTTGCGTCATCTGCGCGACGAGCGCGCGAAGGACGTCATCCGGGCCGCGGCACGCCGCGCGCAGTGGAAACCGCAGAAGCAGGCCGGCATCGGTCATGGCGTCGGCTTCGCCCGCTACAAGAACACGGGGGCCTATTGTGCCGCGATTGCGGAGATCGAGGGCACCGATGACATCCGCGTCAAGCGGCTGACGCTGGCGGTCGATGTCGGCGAGGCCATCAACCCGGACGGCGTCATCAACCAGATCGAGGGCGGCGCGATCCAGGCGACGAGCTGGGTGCTGAAGGAACGCGTCCGCTTCGACCGAACGCGCATCACATCGACGTCTTGGACCGACTATCCGATCCTCACCTTCAGCGAGGTGCCAATGGTGGATGTCGAGATCGTTCAGCGGCCGGAGATCGAGCCGGTCGGCGCCGGCGAGGCCGCCCACGGCCCGGTGACGGCCGCGATCGCGAATGCCGTTTACGATTGCCTCGGCGTGCGGGTGCGCGACCTGCCGATCACCCGCGACAAGATCATTGCAGCCATGGAGCTGGCATCGTGACGACGGTGACCATTTTGAGCGGAGGCGCGGCACAAGGCCTGGTGCGCGGCCTCAGTGATCTCTTCAAGACACAGACCGGCTTCGGCATCGACGGCGAGTTCGGCGCCGTCGGCATCATGGCCGACAAGCTGCGGGCGGGAACGGCGGCCGATCTGGTGATCCTGACGCAGGCGCTGCTTGCAAAGCTTGCCGCGGAGAAGCTCGTCACCCCCTCCTCGATCTCGGATGTCGGGCGGGTCGAGACCGCGCTGGCGGTCCGCAGCCGCGATCCCAAGGTGACCGTGACGACTGAGGCTGACCTGCGCGAGGTGCTGCGCAGCGCCGACGCGATCTACGTCCCGGACACGAAAGCCTCGACGGCGGGGCAGCACGTCGCAAAGGTGCTGGATCAGCTCGGCATCGCTTACGAGGTCGCGTCGCGCCTCCAGATTTTTCCGAACGGCGCGACCGCGATGCGGGAGCTTGCGGCGTCCACCGCCGCCCATCCCATCGGCTGCACGCAAGCGACCGAGATCATCGCAACCGACGGCATCGCGCTGTCAGGAGCGCTGCCGCCGGGTTGCGAGCTCGTGACGATGTACACGGCCGGGGTGACCACGCGAGCCGCACATCCGCAAGAAGCGGCCGCGCTGATCGCGTTGCTGACCGGCGCAGACCGCAAGGATCTACGCCAGCGCGCAGGCTTCACCGGCTAGATAACCGCTCTATGTGTGCAACTGGGTGAGGCCGGTCGGCGGACCGTCGACTGCGGTCCAGCCGCCATCGACGAACAGCGTGCTGCCGCTGACATAGCTCGCGGCGTCCGAGGCGAGATAGGCGACGGCTGTCGCGACCTCGTCGGCGCTGCTCCAGCGGTTGAACACGGTGTGGCCGGCGTAGAGATTGTAGATGTCGGGACGCTGCTTGAACGGGCCGGTCAGCGCGGTCTCGGCGATGCTCGGCGCGATCGCGTTGACGCGCACGCCGGAGCGTCCAACCTCCGACGCAAAGCCCTTCACCAGCAGGCCGATCGCGGCCTTGGTCGAGCCGTAGACGCCGAGGCCCGGCTCGATGGTCACCGCCCGCACCGAGGAGCAGGCGATGATGCTGCCACCCTTCTGCTCGACCATGATGCGGCCGAAGGCCTGGAAGAACCAGACCGTGCCCTTGATGTTGAGATTGAGGACGCGGTCGAGATCCTCCTCGGTGTAGTCGAGGATGGTCTTGCGGATGTTGAGCCCGGGTGTCGTCACCGCGATGTCGAGCCGCGAGAATTTCTGCATCACGGTCTTGGCCAGCGCATTGACGTCTGCAGCGTTAGCCGCGTCGCACGCAGCTGCCTCGGCCCAGCCGCCCTTCTCGCGAATGCCAGCGGCGGTTGCTTCGGCGACGTCGAGCGCGCGATCGGCGCAGATGACACGGGCGCCGAGCGCGGCCAGCGCCTCGGCCGACGACTTGCCGATCCCGGAGGCGGCGCCGAGCACCACGGCCGACTTGCCGGTGAGATCGAAGAGCTTGCGATAGTCAGTCACGGGTAGATTCTCCTGTATTGCTGCTATCCCTTGTAGCCCATCAGCAGGCGGGGCAGCCACAGCGAGAAGGCGGGGACGTAGGTCACGAACATCAGAGCTGCGATCAGGGCGGCGTAGAAAGGAAGGATGGTGCGCATTACCGCACCCACGGAGATGCCACCGATGGCGCAGCCCACGAACTGCGTGGTTCCGACCGGCGGAGTGTTCAGCCCGAGCGCGCAGTTGATCAGCATCAGCATGCCGAACTGCACCGGATCCATGCCCGCCTTCATCGCGATCGGCAGGAAGATGGGCGTGCAGATCAGGATGGTCGCAGCCATGTCCATGAACGTGCCGAGCACGAACAGGATGACGTTGATGAGCAGGAAGATGACCCAGGGTTGCGTCGAGACCTTGCTCATCATCTCGCCGGCGAAATCGGCGACCTCGTAGAGCCCCATCAGATACTGGAACATGGTAGAGACGCCGATCAGCAGCAGTACCACCCCCGTCGTCTTCACCGCCTTGGCCGCGGCGCGCAGGAAGTTCGGCCAGGTCATCGTGCGATAGATGAAGAACGTCAGCAAGATCGTATAGGTGACCGCGACGGCTGCGGATTCGGTTGCGGTGAACACGCCGGACAAGATACCCGCCAGGATGATGCCGATGATCAGAAGGCCGGGCAGAGCGGCCGCGAGCGAGCGAAAAACTGCGGGCCAGCCCGGGAACTTGCCGGCCGGATAGCCGCGCTTCACCGCGACCGCGTAAGCGGCAACCAGCATGCACACCATCAGCACCAGCGCAGGCAGGAGACCGGCGGCGATCAGCGCGCCGATCGAGACCTTGCCGCCGGCGGCGAGCGCATAGATGATCATGTTGTGACTGGTCGGCATCAAGGCTCCGACCAGCGACGCATGGGTGGTGACGTTGACGGCGTAGTCGGTGTCGAAACCTTCCTTCTTCATCATGGGGATCATCACCGCCCCCATCGCCGACACGTCGGCCACGGGCGAGCCGGACACGCCGCCGAACAGCGTGCAGGCGACCACGTTCGACATGCCGAGCCCGCCGCGGATGTGTCCGACGAGATTCTTGGCGAGTTGCACGATCTTGTCGGCGACGCCGCCATGCAGCATCAGCTCACCGCTGAAGACGAAGAACGGGATAGCGAGGAAGGAGAAGATGTTCATCCCCGACATCATCTGCTGGAAGATGACCGCGACCGGCAGGCCTTCGTAGAGGATGGTGCAAATCGCCGACAGGCCGATCGCGAAGGCGACGGGGACGCCGAGGACCAGGAAGCCGAAGAAAGTGGCGCCGAGAATGATCAGTTCCATGAGGGGACGACTTCTTCGCCGCGCAGGAGAGCGATAATGTGCTCGATTGAAAAGGAGACGATCAGGACGCCGGAGGCGATCAGCGGCACGTAGCGGATGACCTCAGGCAGGCCGAGATTGGGGATCTTCACGGTTCCGACCGAGGCTCCGAGGATCCAGCCGTTATAGGCCATCGCGAGGCCGAAGCCGGCCACCAGGACGTGGATGACAATCTCGATCTTCTCTCGCGCGTGATCCGGCAGCATCACCAGCAAACTGTCCATGCCGATATGCCCGGCATCGCGCACGCCGACGGCAGCGCCGATCAGCGTGACATAGAGGATCAGAACCAATGCTAGGTTCTCCGTCCAGGTCGGGCTGGAATTGAGCACATAACGTCCGAACACCTGGTAGAAGACGATGGTGACGATCACGAGCAGCCCGGTCACCGACAGATACATGCCCAGCCGAGCGACAGGAGCATTGATCCGGGACAGCAAGCCGGTGGACGGGCGTCCGGCTACGTCCAGTTCGTGGTCTGCGACGTGAGGGTCTGTCATCCAAGTCTCCTTGCAAGTCTCCTTGCGCGCCTCCAACGCGTCGGTCCGGTGTCGCCAATCGGCGACGCCGGACCGACGCAATGGTCTTACTTCGTGTCCTGGATACGCTTGACGAGGCCCTTCAGCTTCTCGTCACCTGCGAACTTGTCGTACACCGGCTTCATCGCGTCGACGAACTCCGCCTTGTTGGCGATCGTCACGACCTGAACGCCGGCCGCTTCGACGGTCTTGCGGGACGCCTGCTCACGCTCGTCCCAGAGCTTGCGCATGACCGGAACCGATTCCTTCGCCGCCTTGCGGACCATCGCCTGGTCCTCCTTGCTCAGCGTGTCCCAGACCGTCTTCGACATCACGAGAACTTCGGGCGCCAGGGAGTGTTCGGTGATGTTGTAGAACTTGGCGGCCTCGAAGTGGCGCGAGGACTCGTAAGACGGCCAGTTGTTCTCGGCAGCGTCCACCAGACCGGTCTTCAGAGCGGTATAGACCTCGCCATAGGGCATCGGCGTCGGATTGGCCCCGAGGCTCTGGATCATGCCGACCCACAGATCGGATTGCTGGACGCGAATCTTCAGACCCTTGAGGTCCGCGAGCGACTTGATCGGTGCCTTGACGGTGTAAATGGACCGGGCGCCGCTGTCATAATAGGCGAGGCCGACCAGGCCGGCGGGCGCCATGGCCGCCAGGATCTCGTCGCCGATCGGCCCGTCAAGGACGGTGCGCATGTGCTGCGTGTCCCGGAAGATGAAGGGCAGGCACAACGCGATGGTTTCCGGCACGAAGTTGTTCAAGGGCGATGCGTTGATCCGCATCATGTCGAGTGCACCGATCTTGAGCTGCTCGATGGTGTCCTTCTCGGAGCCCAAGGCACCGTTGGGAAACACTTTCACTCCGAGCTTGCCGCCGCTCGCCGCGGCGAGCTGCTTGCCCATGAACTTGACGGCCTCGACGGTCGGATAATCGGCGGGGTGGATGTCGGCGGAACGGAAATCGCGTGCGGTCGCCAAGGGGGCTGAGACCGCCAGCAGAGCGGCTGCGATGATGCCGGTGAGTATCTTCATCTGGGCTTCCTCCTGAGTTGATTATGTCGTTGGGCAGATGCTGCGGGCCGCCTTGGGTCGCTCCACTTCCGGTGTGAAGTCAAGCGCCATCGTCGTCCCTAGGGCGCGCGGCATTCTCTGTCCAAGCCAAATCCGGCATCGATCAATGCTAGAGTTGCATCGATGGATCAAACCGGGGTTTGGGCAGACAGCCGGCTCATCGTCCAGTTTTTCCGAAATCATCTGCCGTCTGGCACGGGAAGCGTTCATGCGCGTTGCTTGACGACGCCGGTGCGGCCCCCTCAAGATGCAGCGAAACGAAACGAACCATCCCGAGGAATGCCCATGCCGCGGAAGCTGATCGACATCTCCGTGCCGCTCAGAAACGACGTGACGGCGGATCCGCCGGGCAATCACCCGGCGATCCAGTACATCGATCACCAGCAGGGCCTGCCGCGGATGCTGCGGTTCTTCGACGGCCTCACGGCACAGGACCTGCCGGACGGCCAGGGCTGGGCCGTCGAGCAGGTCTCGCTGTCGACCCATAACGGCACGCATCTCGATGCGCCCTGGCACTTCCATCCAACCATGAATCGCGGCGAACGGTCATGGACGATCGACGAAGTGCCGCTGGAATGGTGCTTTCAGCCCGGCGTGAAGCTCGACTTCCGGCATCTCCCCGATGGCTATGTCGCGAGCGCGGACGACGTCGAGAAGGAGTTGAGGCGGATCGGGCATGCGCTGTCGCCGCTGGAGATCGTCGTCGTCAACACCGGCGCCGGCGCCAAGTTCGGCCAAGCCGACTATGTCAACTCAGGCTGCGGCATGGGCTATGAGGCCACCATGTATCTGCTCGAACGCGGCGTGCGGCTGACCGGCACCGACGGCTGGAGCTGGGACGCGCCGTTCGTCCACACCGCGAAGAAATATGCCGAAACGAAAGATGCCGGCCTGATCTGGGAGGGCCACAAGGCGGGGCGGCACATCGGCTATTGCCATCTCGAGAAGCTGCACAATCTCGATCAGCTGCCTTCGACCGGGTTCACCGTCTCGTGCTTTCCAGTGAAAATCGAGCGGGCCTCCGCGGGCTGGACCCGCGCCGTCGCGATCATCGACAGCTAGCTGTCGAGCCCGCTCTCGGCGAGTTCGCGCAAGGCATCAATGTCGAGCACGACAATGGCGCCGTGCTCGAGGCGAACCCAGTTGCGGCCCGCCCAGGCGCGCAATTGCTTGTTGATGCTCTCGCGTGTCATCCCCACCATCTCGCTGATCTCCTGCTGCGTGATGACAAGCGTGCCGCTGCCGGAGTCGAACTTGCGCTCTTCGGTGAGGCCGAGCAGTGCGCTCGCGAGCCGGCCCGGCAGATTTTGCAGGATCACCTGCTCGACCTGCTGGCTGGTCCAGCGCAGGCGCGCGCAGAGCAGCTCGATGAATTTCATTGCGAGCGCCGGCTGGCTCTTCACGAACGGCAGGAAGTCCCGGCGATCGATGATGTAGAGCTCGCAATTGGTGTTGGCGGTCGCATCGGCCGACCTGGGGGCGCCGTCGAGCACCGCGATTTCGCCGAAGATCTCTCCAGGACCGATCAGATTGAGAATAGCGTTGCGGCCGTCAGGCGACGAAGAGGAAATCTTCACCGTCCCTGTGATCACCGCGAACAGATTGTTGCCGGGATCGCCCTTGGCGGCGATCGTCGCGCCGCGCTTCACCGTGGTGTGCTTGGCGTAACGGCAGAGCTGATCCAGCGCCTCCGGCTCCAGATCCGCAAAGATCGGGTGCTTGCGCAGGACCGATAATTTATTCCCCGCCGCTTGTCGGGGGTCGTCGCCGGTCTTGTCCTGAGGCACGCCACTG
Organism: Bradyrhizobium sp. RT6a; assembly: GCF_040547675.1. Classification (NCBI taxonomy): domain Bacteria; kingdom Pseudomonadati; phylum Pseudomonadota; class Alphaproteobacteria; order Hyphomicrobiales; family Nitrobacteraceae; genus Bradyrhizobium; species Bradyrhizobium sp. RT6a. Next base: position 133,484 of record NZ_JBEPQC010000002.1, on the reverse strand, counting down.
GGCTCCTAAGACTGCGAGGCACTGGGGTCCCTGCGTAGTCAGTGTAGCCCAGTTTTTCAACCGGAAAGCATGCGCCCCCATTTGAGGCAAACGCGGCGAAAATGCCGCGGTCAGGCGCGAAGCCGGCAGCCGAAGGATGAGCCAATGCGTCCCAGTCGATGCAGAGTTGCAAGCGCCGCAAGCCGCCTTGCGTTGAGGCGCTGCCAACCATCCCGAACTCGCACGGCATAGCCCGCGCCGCGGGTGCCGCAAAATGCGACCGTGATCTCAGGAGCTTCGAGGCTTGACGTCCGACTCGGGCCCGCTTGCGCTGGTCTGCCGGTCTGCCCAGACCAATGCCCCGGCGAATGTGACAAAGATTGCCACGACTATGATGCTCATAAGCAACGCGTCAGCCGGCATGATGCCCTCCCCTGTGGTTTCAGGCATTATTCGGGGCACGCGGCCGAACGCATTGATCCCGATCAAAATTGAGCCGCGCTACATCGGAATCAGGCTGCGGCCAGAGCCTCGACCTTCGCCGGATCGAGCAGGCTGATCCCGCCATGAATGATCTCGATCACGCCGTGGCGCTCCAGCTTGGTGAAGGTGCGGCTGACGGTCTCGATGGTCAGGCCGAGGTAGTCGGCGATGTCCTGGCGGCTCATTGGAAGCGGAACCGTGTCCGACGCCCCCTTCAGCGAGACCAGCCGTTCGCGCCAGCCGAGCAGAAAGGCCGCAACCTTTTCGTCCGCCGAACGGCGGCCGAGCAGGACCATGTGGTCCCGGGCCTGGTTCAGCTCGCGAATTGCCAGTTCGTTGATCCGCCTGAGGAGGTGCAGCCGGTCCTCGATGAAACGGCCGAAGGGTGCCTTAGCGAACTGGCATACGGTCACCGCACCGATCGCATCGGCCGAAAAATTGTGCCTGCCCGAAACATTCATCCCCAGGAAATCGCCGGGCAAGGCAAAGCCGACGATCTGCCGGCGGCCATCGGTCAGCAGCTTGTACAGCCGCATGACGCCCTCGACGAGATTGTAGAACGAGGTCGTGATGTCCTCCTCGGAGAACACAGTCTCGCCTGAGGAAAAATGGACGCGCCGACCGAGATGCTCGAATTCCCGAAGCTCGACCGCATCCAACGACGAACAAACCGCCGATGCGCGGACGGCGCAATCGCTGCAGAGCTGCCAGTTCGGCTCAATCGTGACTACGGGCTTCATCGACCGCTCCAAGCGCCGGCTGCCCATCAGGCCCATTCCGCCGCGCGGCTGCATTTTACTGCACTGCGCCAAAGCCGGTTGACCCAGATCAATTTTGGAGGGAATCCCCGCCCTATTCTTCTCCCAGACTTAAACGGGGTCACTTTACATGCTGCAAGGAACGCTGCGTCACGGGTTGATCGGGTTGCTTCTGATGACGCCTGCCCTGGCGGCCCCGACCGCCGAACAACGCGGCAAGGCCTTCGCGCGAGCCAATTGCGCGCGCTGCCACGCGATCGACCGTGCGTCGAACAGTCCGCTCAAGGTCGCACCGCCGCTGCGGACTTTGCACCAGCGTTATCCCATCGAGAGCCTTGGGGAGGCTCTGGCCGAGGGCATCAACACCGGCCACGCCGACATGCCGGCCTTCGAGCTCAGTCCGGACCAGATCTACGATCTGCTGTCCTACCTCAAGACCCTGGAATAGCCGGCGTCACACCGCCTGCACCGTCCAGCCGATCAGCTCCTTCGCGACGCGCGTGAAGGCCGTATCGAACGCTGCGACCGCTACGGCCGGCTCGACCTTGTCGAGCTTTTCGCTGGTCTCGACGAGACGCGAGGCAATCACCTTGCCGTTCTTGTCGACGATCCGTGCCGACAGTCCGATCTCGACCCGTGTCTCCCCCTCCGTGGCAATGCGGAAGCGCCTGATGTCGATCAGCAGCTGATAGTCCGCCTGCCCGAGATCGGCCGTGCGCAACGGCGCGTGGGCGATGTCGTAATTCTCGAAACTGTCGATCAACCGCGCCTGCACCAGCTTGGGAATGCTGTCGGCCCAGAGGAAGTCCGCAAAGCCCGCATGATCGCCGCCGGGCGCGAACAGCATACGCTGGGTCTGCAGCATGGCGACCGCTGTCGGCTCGGGAATGGCCAGTGACGCCGAGAGCGTCTTGCCGGCCGGACCGAGGTTCTGCGGCGTGCGAAGGTCATAGGTGACTTTCTGCGCCGGCGTTCCGCCACCGGTCATCTTCTCCAGGCCCGCCAGAATGCCGTCAATCTTGCCGGTGTTGCGCGCAAGTCCCTCGGAGAAGGTCTTGAGATTGGCGACGGTGTCCTTTAGCGGGCCCGAATTGTCCTCCAGCACGGTGTCGACCCGCCGCAGTGCATCACGCGCGGCCTGCGTCATGCTCTGGCCCGCACCCGCCTCGGCAATCAAGGTCGGGGGCTCGCCGGATCTGGTGACGATGACGCCTCCCTCCAGCGTCACCACCGGCACGCCGGTCAGCCCCTGGAAATCGAGCCCGACCCTGCTGTCGACGCGCACCGGCGTGGTTGAAGCAACCGAGATTGTCGCATTGACGAAGCGTGGATTGTCCGGCGCTAGCCCGAGCTGGGTGACCTCGCCGACGCGGATGCCGTTGAACAGCACGCCGGCGCCGACCAGAAGACCGGGCACCGGGCCCTGAAATTGCACGTGATAGCTGGTGCGCGGCCCGATGCCGCCGGTGTTGTTCAGCCAATAGACGAAGCCGAACACCGCGAGGATCGCGGCCAGGACGAAACTGCCGATCAGCACGTAGGGAGCGCGGGTTTCCATGTCTCATCTCATCTCGTGTTGCAGCATCTGCGAGCGCTTGCCGTGGAAATAGGCGCGCACCCAGGGATGCTCGGATTGCAGCAGTTCGCGCATCGGGCCGATCGCCACGATCTTGCCGTCGGCGAGAGCAGCGACACGGTCGCAGACCGTGGTCAGGCTCGCCAGATCATGGGTGACCATGAACACGGTGAGGCCGAGGGTCTTTTGCAGTGTCCCGATCAGCGCATCGAAATCACCCGCCGCGATCGGATCGAGGCCCGAGGTCGGCTCGTCCAGGAAGAGGATCGGCGGATCGAGTGCGAGCGCGCGCGCCAGCGCGACGCGCTTGGTCATGCCGCCGGATAGCTCCGCTGGATATTTATCGGCATCCTGCGCCCGCAGCCCGACCATTTCGAGCTTGGCGATCGCGATCTCGTCCATGAGCTCCTGTGACAGGACGAGATTTTCACGGAGCGGAAACTGGATGTTCTGCCGGACCGTCAGCGAGGAGAACAGTGCGCCCTGCTGGAACAGGATGCCCCATGTCGTAGCCGCGCCTTCGGTGCGGCCACCGATTGGCCGTCCCGTGACCTCGATGCTCCCGCCTTGGCGCGGGATGAGGCCGATGATGGTTCGCATCAGGACCGACTTGCCGCCACCCGACGCCCCCACGAGTCCGAGGATCTCACCCCGGCGCACGTCGAGTGACAGATGATCGAGCACGGTTTGCTGGCCGAAGCCGACCACGAGGTCGCGGACGCGGATCGCGAACTGCTCTTGCGACTCGCTCATGATCACATTCCGATCGAGGCGAAGAAGATCGCGAACAGGCCGTCGAGCACGATCACCAGGAAGATCGACTTGACCACCGACGTCGTGGTCTGTCGCCCCAGCGACTCGGCGCTGCCCTTCACGCGCAAGCCCTCGCTGCAAGCGACTACTCCGATCACCAGCGCCATGAACGGCGCCTTCAGGATGCCCACCTCGAAATGGGCGATCGAGATCGCATCGTGCAGCCGCGCGATATAAATCGCCGGCGCCATGCCGCCGTAGAACTGCGCGACCAGGCCGCCGCCATAGAGTGCGGCAATCGAACCAATGAAAGCAAGGATCGGCAGCGCAATGACCAGGGCCGCAACCCGCGGCAGGATCAGGACGTGGACGGGATCGAGGCCCATGGTCGAGAGCGCGTCGATCTCCTCGCGCATCTTCATCGAGCCGAGCTCGGCGGTGTAGGCGCTTCCCGAGCGGCCGGCGACCATGATGGCGACGATCAGCACGCCGAGTTCGCGCAGCACCAGGATGCCGACCATGTCGACGGTGTAGGACTCCGCGCCGAACCTGCGGAAATGAAAAAATCCCTGCTGGGCGATGATGGCGCCGATCAGGAAGGTGATGAGCACGACGATGGGGATGGCCTGCCAGCCGATGCGGTAGAGCTGATAGATCAGCGATGTCAGCCGCAGCGAGCGCGGCCGGCGCAGCACGCCGATCACGGCCATGAACAACGCGCCCAGCATTTGAAGAAAGATCGTGATGTCTTCGCGCGCGCCGACCGTGGACTTGCCGAGATTGTTCAGTCTGAGCAGGACAGGGTTGGGTGCAGGCGTCGGCGCCGGCGTGTGGCGGTTGACCTGACGCACCTCGTCCATCAGGCCACTGAAATGGTCGGCGACACCGATAAACTCGGCCGATTGACCGGATGATGAGGCCCTGCGCGACAGCTTTTCCAGGACCCAGGCGCCGAGCGTGTCGAGCGCGCTGACGCCTGACATGTCCAGGGTCACGGTTCTGGATCGATCGACATCCGCCCCGACCGACCGGGACAACGTCTCCAGCAACGACACGTTCGCGGCAATCCACGGCCCTTCCGGGCACAATTTCAGCTCTTCGCCGGAGGGCGTTGCCAGCAACAGCGGTTCGGAGTTCACGCTTCCACCTCATCGGGACAACCGGATCCCCATTCAGCCGGTCATTCTAGGCCAGCATGTGGCAGCCGGTTTGACCTGTCTCAAGACCACGACGCGTCTGCGTCCTTGACGCAAATCAAGCGCGCTCGCGCCGGCGGGTCCTAGGTTTGATTCCATTCAACGGGGAAATCAGATCCATGTTCGACAGCGACAGGATGAGCGAAGAACTGCGCACGCTGAAGGTTGACGTCACACGCTTGCTGAGCACGGCCGGCGAGGAGATGTTCGACAGTTCGAAAGACCGCGCGGAGGCCCTTGCCGATCAGATCAAAGCCGCGCTCGCCGAGCTCGGCGAGACCGTTGACGCGGACCAGGAGCAACTTCAGGGCCTCATTGCGGACCGCCCGATCACATCACTTGCCTCGGCTTTCGCGCTCGGCGTGGTCGTCGGCTTCATGCTGCGGAGGCACTAGGTGAACACGGAAAATGTCGTCAAGCATCTGCGTGTGCTTTGGCGTACCGACAGGATTATCGCGGACATCAGGCTGCGCCACCTGCTGATCGGCCTCGGCTTGCGCGCCTTTGCGGCGCTGATCGCCGCGTTCGGGCTCCTGATGCTGGAGCTGTCCGCCTATTTCGCACTGGTGCAGATCTGGAGTGCCATTGGCGCGGCGGCCATCCTCGGCGCCGTCAATTTTGCCATCGCAGCAATTCTCTTCGTGATTGCCGGCCGGCCTCCTTCGGGCCGCGACATCGAACTCGCCAACGAGATTCACGGCGCATCCATCGAAGCTCTTCAGCTCGAGGCACGCACATTCCAGGCCCAGGTGTCGGGCGCCGTGCATCATCCGCTCAGCACGATCTTGCCCGTGCTGGTGCCGCTGATTGCGGTCCTGGTCAAGAATTTGCGGCGAACGGCCAAGGACTCCGCCGCCGCAAATCCGGCTAAAGCGCGCTCCTGACGGCGCGCTCAAAGCTTCAGCCTGACGTCGCAAAGATCCGGCTCGGCCGGGTCCGGCTTCACCTCGAAGCCGAGCTGCCGGCACATTTCGAGCATCGTGGTGTTCTCCCTGAGAACATCACCGGAGATCGCTTTGAGACCCTCCGATCTCGCGTAATCGATGATCAACTGCATTAGAGCCCATCCCAGTCCCTTGCCTTTGAGATCGGACCGCAGCAGGATCGCATATTCGCCGCTCTCGTAGATCGAGTCCGAATGGAGTCGGACAACGCCGACCATCTCACCCGTCGCCTCGTCGAATGCGATAAACGCCATCGCGCGCGCGTAGTCGAGCTGGGTCAGGCGCGCGATGAACTCGTGGGTGAACTCCTTCATCGGCGCGAAGAAGCGCAGACGAAGGTCGTGCGACGTGACATGCTTCAGGAATGCGTGGATGGTCGGCTCGTCCTCCGGACGCAGGGGCCGCGCGAAGATCCGCCAGCCCTCCTTGAGCTTGAGGTGGCGCTCCCACTGCGACGGATAGGCCCGAACGGCGAAGTTGGCGGCGCCGGAGCCGGCAAACTTCCGTTGCGGCGGCCCGACCGCGACGCGAGCGTCGACCGCGGTCACGCCGGTTTCATCCGCCAGCAGCGGATTGATGTCGAATTCGCGGATCTCGGGAATGTCGGCGGCCATCTGCGCCAGCTTGACCAGGACCATGGCGACGGCGTCGGGCTTCACCGCCGGCACGTCCCGGTAAGCGCGAAGCAGTCGTGACACGCGCGTGCGGTCGATCAGGTCGCGGGCCAGCTGCAGATCGAGCGGGGGTAGCGCAAGGGCCTTGTCGTTGATGATCTCGACCGCGGTCCCGCCGCGGCCGAACACGACGACGGTGCCGAAGGTCGGATCGTCGGCGAGGCCCAGGATCAGCTCGCGCGCCTTCGCCTTCACGACCATCGCCTGCACGATTACGCCCTCAATGCGGGCTTGCGGACGCAGCTTCCTCGCGCGAACGAGAATATCGGTGGCGGCGGCGCGTACCGCCTCGATCGTCGTCAAATTGAGCACGACGCCACCGACATCGGATTTGTGTACGATATCGCGCGACATGATCTTCAGAACGACGGTGGCGCCTTGCGCGAAGATGTCTTTCGCGTAGGCGACCGCCTGCTCGACATCGGCCGCGGCGTATGTGGGCACCATCGCGATATTGTACGCTTCGAGCAGGTGCTTGATCTCGACGGGTTCGAGCCACTGGCGGCCGTCCGCGATGGCAGCAGCGACGATCTGCTTCGCGGCACGTGCGTCCGGCACGAAAGTATCGGGCATCGCGGGTGGAACCTGGCTCAGTTCCTCCACCACTTCGCGGTGCCGGACCAGGTGCATGAAACCGCGCACGGCGTCATCCTCGGTCGGATAGTTCGGGATGCCCGCGCCAGAGAGTGCCTGAACGATGTTCTGATCGGCTCCGACCCAGGCAGCCAGCACGGGCTTCGCCCATCGGCGGTGCTGCTCGCGGTACTTGCCGACGAGCTCCGTCACGGCCGTGGCGATGTCGGCAGCCGAGGCGATCGCGGTCTGCACATTGAGGACCAGGACCGCGTCGTTGTCGGGATCGGCGAGCAGCACCTCGAGCGCCGCCGCGTAGCGCGCCGCATCGGCGTCGCCCACGATGTCGACGGGATTTGCGCCGGACCAAGTCGGCGGCAGCACGTCATCGAGTTTCTTGCGGGCGTCCGCCGAGATGGTCGCCGGAATGCCGCCGAGCTCGACCAGGCGGTCAATAGCGAGGACACCGATGCCGCCGCCATTAGTCAGGATGGCGAGGCGCTTTCCCGCCGGCGACTCGACGCGGCCGAGCGTCTCGGCGCAATCGAACAGCTCGCGCAGATCGGAGACCCGCAGGACGCCCGCGCGGCGGAACGCCGCGTCATAGACGGCGTCGGCGCCGGCGAGTGCACCGGTATGGGTGGCGGCCGCCTTCGCGCCCTGCGCCATTCGGCCGGACTTCACCACGACGACCGGCTTCACCCGCGCCGCGGCGCGCGCGGCCGACATGAACTTGCGCGCGTCCTTGATGGCTTCGATGTAGAGCAGGATCGCGCGGGTCTTGTGATCCATCGCGAAATAGTCGAGCAGATCGGCAATATCGACGTCGATTTGATCGCCGATCGAGACGATGCCGGAGAAGCCGACGCCGCGCTGTGCGGCCCAATCGACCATGCCGGCCGCGATCGCGCCCGATTGCGAGATCAGCGCGAGATTCCCCGGCCCCGGCATGTGCGCGGCAAAACTCGCATTCAGGCTCACGCCGGGCATCATGATGCCCAAGCAATTCGGCCCGATCAGCCGCATCCCGTATTTGCGGGCCGCAGCGATGGCGGCCTCGTGGAGGGACCCCGATCCGTGACCGAGCCCGGCCGAGACGATCAGGGCGCCCGCCGAGCCGCCCCGCCCGGCTTGATCGACGATGCCGGGGACCGCGCGCGCCAGCGCGGTGATGACCACGAGCTCGGGCACGAACGACAACTTGTCGAGGCTGTCCACGGCCGCGACGCCGCCGATCTCGGCATGGCGCGGATTAACGAGGCCGAACTGTCCCGTGAATCCAGCCTTGCGGATGTTCTCCAGAACGGCGCGTCCAACGGAGACCGGGCGGGCGCTCGCACCGACGAGCGCGACCGAACGCGGCGACAGCAGGTTCTTCAGACGATAGGTTGACATGAAAACAAATGCGCCCGGTCGGTGGCGGTTCCGATGGTTGACGATCAAGCCCGATAAACTGGCGACCCGCCTAGTAGGAGATCATAACCCAGCACGGTGGCTCGCCAATGACGGTCTTTGTCACACCGCCCCAAACGATCTCGTTCAGGCGCGAATGATGGTAGGCGCCCATCACGATCGCATCGATGGCATGGGAATTCGCCCAGCTTCCGAGCACCTTGCCAATCGAGCTGCCGCCGCCCGCCACGGTTTCGAACGAGGCATAGACCCCGTGTTCCCTCAAGTGATCGACGAGAGCCGTCCCGGATTGCACGATCGCGTCGGACTTGTCGTCCGCCACGGTCACCACGCGGACTAGGGCTGCTGCCTGAAGGATAGGCAGCGCGTCGCCGACCGCCCGCGCCGCACGCGCGGAGTGATCCCAGGCTATCATGATGTTCTCGAATTCCGGGCGCAGTTCGTCCAGATGCTGCTCCGGGCAGAGCAGCACGGGCCGTCCGGATTCGAACAGGAGCGTCTCGATGATGTGCTCGGTTCTGCTGTCGTGTGGCTTCACGGGGACCAGGGTGAGATCGCTGAAGCGCCCGTGTTCGGCCAGGACTGACGCGATCTGATCTGCCGGCACCTTGGCCGACCGGCTCTGAGCGCGAATGCTGGTGCGGGAGGTTGCACGGGTGAACGCATCCAGGAGGTGCTGCATGTCGCCCGCCCCGAGCGAGCCGTTTGCCTCGGCCGTATCGGGGAGCATCACCTTCGGCCGCACGAAAACATCCTCCTCGAGTGCCAGCGCGGTGATCCTGGCGCCGAGGTCGGCGGCAACGGCCACGCATTTCTCGATCGCAGCAAGGGCCGGGCCGCGCGGCTGACCGACGAGCGGTAGAAAGACGTCCTTGATGGGCATCGGGTTCTCCTTGGCCACCAGAATAGGCCGGCTCGGGTCCGGACGCTTGATCCTCGTCAAGCCCCGGGAACTCCGACCGGTCTGAGGGAGGTAGCCGTTGACAGAAGTCAAGGACTGGCCGCGATCTGCTTCTATGGATTACCCTGATCGCGGGGCGAGCCGCCTTCCGACGCATCTGGACGTACCTACTGGAATGACAGACGATTCTGCGACCCAGGACCGGATCTTTGCGGCACTCACCGCGGATCATCCGAACGTGAGGCGGATCGATACGCACGCAGCTTCGGTCTTTCTCGAAAGCAGGCGCGCACTGAAAATCAAGCGCGCCGTGCAATTTCCGTTCCTCGATTATTCGACGCTCGAGAAGCGCAAAGCGGCGTGCGAAGAGGAGATCAGGATCAACCGGCCGCTGGCGCCGCAGATCTATCACCGCGTTGTGGCGATCACGGAAGAAGCCGATGGAACACTGAAGGTCGACGGAAGCGGCCGGCCGATCGAGTATGCAGTCGAGATGTCGCGCTTCGACGAAAGCCGGACGTTGGATCATCTGGCCAAGGCCGGAGCGCTGGATGAAAATCTTGCCTCGGCTGTCGCCGACGCGATCGTGGCTTCGCATGCGCAGGCTGTTCACGCCGAGAGCAACGCATGGGTTTCCTCCATCCCCGGCCTGATCGATGGCAACAGCAATGGCCTGCGGACCGACAATCATTTCGAAGCCGAAGAGATCGCAGAACTCGGCAGAGACTCGCACGCAATGTTCCTCCGCCTCCGGCCTTTGCTCGAAGAGCGCGGCCGTCAAGGCTTCGTGCGCCGCTGCCATGGGGACCTGCATCTTGCGAACATCGTGGCGATCGATGAGCAGCCGGTGCTGTTCGATGCCATCGAGTTCGACGCCCGGATGGCAATCACCGACGTGCTCTACGATCTCGCATTCGGATTGATGGACCTTTTGCACCACAATCAGCCACGCGCGGCCAACATCGTGCTGAACCGCTATCTCGCCGCGACTCCGGCCGAAAATCTCGACGCGCTCTCCGCACTGCCGCTATTCATGTCCATCCGGGCGGCGATCCGCGCCCAGGTCGCGCTGGCACGGCTGAAGCCGCCGCATTCCGATGATCCGGGCATTCTCGACGGTGCACGGCGCTATTTTGGCCTCGCCCGCGCGCTGATCCAGCCGCCCGCTCCCCGACTGATTGCAATCGGCGGACTTTCAGGCACCGGAAAGACGATTTTGGCACGCGCGCTCGCGCCGGACGTTACGCCGCAGCCGGGGGCCGTCGTGCTGCGCAGCGACCTCGTCCGCAAGCAGATGTTCGGGGTCGAGGACACGGACCGGCTGCCGGCATCCGCGTACACGCCGGAGGTCACGGCCCGCGTTTACGACATGTTGGCTCAGCACGCCGGGCGGGTGCTGGCGCAAGGCCATTCCGCGATCATCGACGGCGTGTTCGCCCGTGAGGACGAACGAGACGCGGTCGCCACACTGGCGCGCGAGCGCAACGTGCCGCTGAGCGGCCTGTTTCTGGTTGCGGATCTCGCGACGCGGCAGGCGCGGATCGGCGGCCGCCGGGGCGACGCATCCGACGCCACGCAAGAGGTTGCCGCGCTGCAAGAGCACTATAATATCGGCCATGTCGGTTGGGCGACCATCGATGCATCCGGGACGCAAGAGCAGACGCTCCAGAACTGCCGGGACGCGATCGCCGAGAGCAAGTAAGGCAATCCGCAAATGGCGCGACCCAGCACGAATTCGACGGCCGCGCGCGTCAAGCCTGCGGCGAGGCGCAATGCCCTGCCCGGCCGCCTCAGCCCCGGCATGGCCTGCGACACGGCCTTCCGGATCATCGCCCGCCGTCACCTCGACGCCGTTCTTGCCCAGCATGACGGCACCTGCCGCGGCGATCCCGAGGCGCTGCACCAGATCCGGATTGCACTGACGCATCTGCGCACCGCCATCCGCTTCTTCTCACAGATGGTCGATGACGCCGTACGGCCGGAGGTCTGGACCGAACTGAAATGGCTGAACAGCCAGCTCGGCATGATACGGGACCTCGACGTTGCAATCGAGCGGGTCATCGCCGAGAGTGGCGGCGAGTTGACCGTGATTGCCGAGCTCCAGCACTGGGACGAGAAGCGCACCGAGAGCCACCGCTTGCTGGCGCGCGCGCTGCAATCCTCGCGATATCGCCGGCTCGTCGAACAGACGTCAGCCTGGATCGAGAGCGGCCCGTGGTCGACCCGGCGCAGCAAGGAAGCGATCAGGCTACGCCGCTGCACGCTCGCCGACCACGCAACAGCGAAACTCACAGAATGGCAAAAGACGTTGCTCAAGAAAGCACGAAAGCTCCGCAAGCTTGACGTCGAGAAACGGCACAAGCTGCGGCTTCTCAACAAGCGGCTGACCTATTCGATCGAGTCGCTGGAGGACCTGTTCGCCGACGATTCGCTGACCAAGCAGAAGTCGATCCTCAAGCTATTGCGCAAGGCGCAAAAGTCCCTCGGGCAATTGAACGACGATGCGCGAGGGCAAACGCTGGCGGCGTCATTGAACGAGGCCATCCCCGAGGCGGGCATTCGCTTCCTCAACCGCAAGCGCGAAAAGAAACTGTTGCTGACCGCCTCGAACGCCTACCGGAAACTGGGCAAGGCCAAGCCGTTCCGCTCCGCCGACCTTGCGCCGAATGCGGAACCTGAAGATTAGGTGTGGACGTAGTCTCCCGGCGCGTCGGGCAGACTGTTGACGTTCCCAAACCCCATCCGTGGCGGCTCACCGAGTTCACCAGAGCGGGCAGTCAGCCATCTGGACCATTCTTGCCACCACGACCCCTTCGCATGCGGGGCCAGTTTCAGCCATTCGTCGCTGTCGACGTAGGGCGCATCCTCCGCCTTGGTCATGACCTGGTAGCTGTGCCCGGGCTCTTCGGGAGGCGCGACGATGCCGGCGTTGTGACCTCCGCTCGTCAACAGGAAGGTCACATCGGCATCGACCTGATAGTGAATCTTGTAGACGGATGGCCACGGCGCCACGTGATCCCTGACCGTGCCGACGACAAACATCGGGGTGTGGATGTCGGAGAGCGATATGCTCTTGCCGTCGACGCGATAGCGACCTTCAGCCAGGTCATTGCTGAGGAACAGCTTGCGCAGATATTCAGAATGCATGCGATAGGGCAAGCGCGTGGCGTCGGCATTCCAGGTCATCAAGTCGCTCGGCGGTGCCCGCTCCCCCATCAGATAATTGTGCGAGAGCCGCGACCAGATCAGATCGTTCGAGCGCAGCAGCTGAAAAGCGCCGGCCATCTGCGTCGTATCGAGATAACCTCGCTCCCACATCATGTCTTCCAGAAACGAGACCTGACTCTCGTTGATGAAAAGCGTCAACTCGCCCGCTTCGGTGAAATCCGTCTGCGCAGCAAGCATTGTGATTGTCTTCAGCCGATTATCGCCGTCGCGCGCCATCGCGGCGGCCGCGATCGACAACAAGGTGCCACCAAGGCAGTAGCCAAGCGCATGAACTTTCCGGCGCGGCAAGATGCAGGCGATCGCATCCAGCGCAGCAAGGACGCCCGATGTGCGATAGTCATCAAACGCCACGTCGCGATCGGTCGCGTTCGGATTGCGCCAGGATATCGCAAATACGGTGAAGCCCTCGCCGGTCAGATATTTGACGAGCGAGTTCCGCGGCGACAGGTCGAGGATGTAGTATTTCATGATCCATGCCGGCACGATCAGGATCGGCTCGGGCCGCACCGTTTCAGTGGTGGGATGATACTGGATCAGCTCGATCAACTCGTTCCGATAGACGACCTTGCCGGGCGAAATCGCGACGGTTTTGCCGACAACGAACTGTTCGTCGCCTGCTGGCTCCCTCGTAGGGAGCATGCGCATCAAGTCCCTGCACCAGTTCTGCCACCCGAGTACGAAATTCTCTCCCCCGCTCTGGAAACCCTTCTGAAGGACCTCGGGGTTGGTGGCAGCGAAATTCGATGGTGCAAGCATGTCGAGCATCTGGCGTCCCGAGAACTCGACGATTGCTTCATTCGTGGGTGCGACGCCACGCACGCCCGTCGCAGCATCGTGCCACCACCGTTCTCCGAGGAGAAACGATTGTGCCAACAGGTTGAAAGGCGGGCTTTGCCACAATGGCGCTGCGAAGCGGCGGTCCTTCGCTTGTGGTTTGATCACCGACCAGGGGTTTTGGCCTGGTGCAGCGGCATGCGCGAGGGCGTCGAAATACCGGCTGGTGTCCCCTACGATGTCGCGCGCCCTCTCCAGTTGGCGCTGCGGTGCTGCTGCAAGATGCGAACTCCAATCGAGATAGGCGAGCGACAGCGCTAACGGCGAAATCCCACCGGTGAATCGCGCCAACATCGCATGGAAGGCCCGATCGAGCGGGTATGGTTCGGGTACGGGCGGCGCATCGGCAGCCGGAAGATGCTGCTGGACGATCGCGGCCGGCGTTGCGGAACCCTTTACCAGATCGACGGGCGGCTCGGACGTCAGTTGCCCTCCGGCCAGCAGGAGGTTCGACACCTGCGTGACGTTCATGGCTGAATATTCTTATTGGCTTCTGATTTTCCGTCAGCGACAGCGCTGGTCAGCCGCGACTGCTCATTGAGCATGCCGAAGATGGCTGCCGCGACCCGCTCGCCATGCCGAAAATACCGATCGCAGTCGCGACGAATGAAGTCGAGCTGATGCTGGCTGCATTCCCGGTACATGGTCGTCCAATCCTTCACGGAGTGAGAGCCGGCCAGTTTCGACGCGAACTCCGCAAATAAATGCGTTTCGGTTTGCGTTCGGTCCAGGAATTCGTTGGTCATGAATACGAGCTCTTCGAATATGAGCCGCTGCGCACCATGCGGTATCCAGCGCACGCTGGTTCGCGCTGGCCAGCCCTGCAATTGGATTGGAGGGCAATGATTCGGCCGCAGGCTCTTGCAACCGGACGAGCTCCCTCACGATCAGCCTCCTGATCACCCACGAGGGTGCTTCTCCATCAGGGTACAGCCAGCCGGGCCGGGAACGTTGAGCTGCATCAAGTCGAACCAGCCATCGCAGTCGACTTTCCTCGATTGACCTGCGTCAAATCGAGTCGCGATGCCGAGATTAAGCTCAAGTTCGGACGTCACCACAATCAGCGGAGTCCGCCATGCGCGCCCATCAGATCATGACCCGGTCGGTCATCTCGGTCACCCCAGACACTGGCATCGTCGAGGCGGCAAACATCATGCTGAAGCGGCATGTCAGCGGTCTCACCGTCGTCGACGATGCCGGCAAGCTGGTCGGCATGGTCTCGGAAGGCGACTTCATCCGCCGCAGCGAAATCGGCACGGGACGCAAGCGCGGGCGCTGGCTGCGGTTCATTCTGGGATCCGGCAAATCGGCCGGCGACTTCGTCCACGAGCACGGCCGCAAGGTGTCGGAGGTGATGACCCCCTCGCCGGTGACCATCAGCGATGATACGGCGCTTGCCGAAATCGTCGATCTCATGGAACGGAACAATGTGAAGCGTCTGCCGGTGATCCGCGGCGACAAGATCGTCGGCATCGTGTCGCGGGCGAACCTGCTCCAGGCGGTGGCGGACCTCGCCCGAGACGTACCCGATCCGACCGCCAACGACGATCACATTCGCAGCCGCATCATCGATACCATGGAGAAGAACGACTGGTGCCCGTTCGGGCTGAACGTCATCGCCCGCGACGGCATCGTTCATCTCAGCGGCGTCATCACCGAGGAGCGCGCGCGACAGGCCGCGGTCGTCGCCGCGGAGAATGTCAACGGCGTGAAGAAGGTGCATGACCATCTCTGCTGGGTCGACACCATGTCAGGAGTATATCTGAACTCGCCCGAAGACGATGACCTCGCCAAAGCAAGCTGACCAAGGCAAGCTGACCAAGGCAAGCTGAGCACGCACCGGCCGCAGTTCAGCGCGGGATGACGGCGGTGGCTTCGATTTCGACGCGCGCCGCCTTCTCGACGAGGCGGACGACCTGAACCAGCGCCATCGCCGGATAGTGCGCACCGAAGATGGTGCGGTAGGCCTTGCCGAGCTCTTTCAGGTTCGTCAGGTACTCGTCCATGTCGACGACGTACCAGGTCAGGCGCACCAAATGCTCGGGCTGCGCACCGGCTTCCGCGAGGATCGCGGCGATGTTGCCTAGGGTTTGGCGCACCTGCGCGACGAAACCCTCCGCGAGACGCTCCTCGGCATCCCAGCCGATGACGCCGCCAGTGACGACGATGCGTCCCTCGGCCGCCATGCCATTGGCATAGCCTTTCGGCACCGGCCAGCCGGACGGTTGCAGCACCTGCGCCCTGGAGCGGGTTTCATCCTCGGCTGCTGTCGGCAGCACCGCGAGGTGCGGGCCTTTCGGCGGCGTCACGGACAATTCTCTATCCTTCTCTCATTCCGCCGCGACGCCGGAGGACGCCACCGCGGTCTGCGCCAGTTGCCGCAGGGCAAAGCGCTTTAGTTTGCCAGTCTCGGTCTTCGGTAGTTGCGTCACGAACTCGATCGCGCGCGGATATTTGTATGGCGCGATCTCGCGTTTGACATGCTCCTGCAACGCGGCCACGAGCTCGGCATCAGGCGTTACGCCCGGCGCGGCAATGACATAGGCCTTCACGATCATGCCGCGCGCCTCGTCCGGCGCGCCGACGACCCCGCACTCGACGACGGAGGGATGCGTGAGCAGCGCCGCCTCAACGTCCGTGCCAGCGATGTTGTAGCCGGCCGACACGATCATGTCGTCCGAGCGCGACTGGTACCAGAAATAGCCGTCGCTATCCATCAGATAGGTGTCGCCCGTGATGTTCCAGCCGTTCTGGACGTATTTGCGCTGCCGCTCGTCGGCGAGATAGCGGCATCCGGTCGGCCCGCGTATCGCGAGCCGTCCCATCGTGCCCGGCGGCAAATCATTGCCGGAATCGTCGACGATCTTCGCTTCATACCCCGGCACCGGCTTGCCCGTCGCACCGGGACGGATCTCGTCCTCGGTCGCGCTGATGAAGATGTGCAGCAGCTCGGTCGAGCCGATGCCGTCCATCAGCTTGATGCCGGTCGCCTTCAGCCAGGCATCGAATGTCGGCTTGGGCAGGGTCTCGCCGGCGGACACGCATTTGCGAAGCGAGGAAATATCGCGGCCCGGAAGCTTGCCAATCATCGCCCGGTACGCGGTCGGCGCGGTGAAACAGACTGTGGTCTTGTACTGCTCGATCGCATTCAGAATGTCGTCGGGCGCCGTCTTCTCCAGCACGACGAAGGAGGCGCCGATGTGCATCGGAAACAGCACGCCGCCGAAGCCAAACGTGAAGGCGAGCGGTGCAGAGCCGACGAAGCGATCCTTCTGCTCCGCGCGCAGGATGTTGCGGGCGTAACCATCGCAGACCGCGAGCATGTCACGATGGAAATGCATGGTGCCCTTGGGATCGCCGGTCGTGCCCGACGTGAACGCGATCAGGCAGACGTCGTCGCAGGCGGTATCGACGGCTTTGAACTCGGGACTTGCATCCCCCATCAGCGCCTCGAGCGAGTCACCGGCGCCGTTGCCCCAATAGACCACGCGCTTGAGACCGGGGGCTGCGGCTTTCGCCTTCTCCATCTCGTCGGCGAGCTTGCCATCGCAGAGCGCGAGTGTGATCTCCGCCTTCTGGATCGGATAGGACAGCTCCTTGGCGCGCAGGAGCGGCATGGTCGCCACGACAATGCCGCCGGCCTTGATCACCGCCAGATAGGTCGCGACCATCATCGGATTGTTGGCCGAGCGTAGCAGCACGCGCCCGCCGGTGATGAGACCAAGCTTGCCGACCAGCACATTGGCGATGCGGTTCACCAGCGTTTGCAGCTCACGATAGGTGTAGCTGACGGCAGGGCTGATCACGCACGGAGCGTCGCCGTGTTCCTGCTCGACCCAGCGGTCGAGGAAATAGCTGACGCAGTTCAGGCGGGGCGGATACTGCAGTTCAGGTCGTGTGAAGATGAATTCCGGCCACAACTCGCGCGGCGGAAGATGCTGCCGCGCGAATGTATCGACATGGGCGGTCGCGGCACTGTCGTCACGCGAGCCCGAAACTTGAACCTTGGCGGCGTTGGCCATCGCACGCTCCTTTCAGCATGGAAAGCACCCGGCAGCACTAACTCGGAAACATTTTAGGCTTAAAGCAATTTCGCGCAATAGCGGATTTTGGGCATCCCGTGCTTTTTCCGGCGGCAAACGGGATGGTGAGTGCCTCGGCCGCAGCCTAGGCCCGGCGGCGAGCGGCCGATTTCTGCGCCGATGCCTTGGTCTTGGCGAGCAGCCGCATCAATTCGCGCACGTCTTTCGGCGTCAGATCGGCGAAGAGATCCGCGATCCAGGTTTCGTGTTCCGCGGCCATTCTGCGAAACTCGGCGCGACCGAGTTTGGTCAGCCGGATCACCTGGACGCGGCGGTCCGTCTCCGACGTGCGGCGGTCGAGATGACCGGATTCCACGAGGCGCTCGACGAGGCCGGTGACGTTGCCGTTCGAGACCATCATGCGCTTGGAGACGTCGGACAGCGTCATGCCGTCGGGCGCCTTGTCGAGCTGCGCCATCAGGTCGAAACGGGGCAATGTGACGTCGAAGCGTTGCCGCAACCGGCCACGGACCTCACCTTCGATCAGGGTCGTGCAGGTCAAGAGGCGCAGCCACAGCCGAAGCTCTTCGGCGTGATCTTCCGGAGTTTCGACGGCCTTGGTCTCGGAATCGAGCATGTTGATGCAGTCACTCACGGCCGACACTGGCGCCCGGCAGGGATTCCCAACGTTTTGAGCTTCAAGTAAATCGAAGCCGGCTGCAAGCCTAAAGCCGCAACAATCAACCGCACGCCAATTTCTTTAGGCTTCAAATAATTGGCGCGCCGCTTGCATGCACCGCTGCCCGCAGGATGACGACTTGAGCTTAGCTTGCCGCGGCAGCAATCATCGGCATAAACTTGGATTGGAGTAGCGGCTTGCAACGCAAGTCCGGTTATCACGAGGGACAGATCATGAAGACGCAAATGACGTTGGCCGCAGCCGCCTTGCTGCTTGGCACCGCGGTGAGCCCTTCCCTCGCCCAGGAGAAAATCAAGCTGGGTGTGATCGTGACCCTCTCGGGACCCGCCGCCGCGCTCGGCCAACAAGTTCGCGACGGCTTTGCGCTCGGGGTCAAGGATCTCGGCGGCAAGATGGGCGGCCGCGATGTCGAGGTCGTCGTGGTCGACGACGAGTTGAAGCCGGACGCAGGGGTCACCAAGGTCAAGGGCCTTCTGGAGCGCGACAAGGTCGACTTCGTGGTCGGCCCGATCTTCTCCAACATCCTCCAGGCGATCCACCGGCCGGTCACGGAATCGAAAACCTTCCTGATCAGCCCCAATGCCGGCCCCTCTACGTTTGCCGGCAAGGACTGCAACCCGTTCTTCTATGTGACCTCGTATCAGAACGATCAGGTGCACGAAATCCTCGGCAAGGTCGCGCAGGATCGCGGCTACAAGCGCATGTATCTGATGGTGCCGAACTATCAGGCCGGCAAGGACTCGGTTGCGGGCTTCAAGCTCGACTACAAGGGCGAGATCGTCGAAGAATCCTACATGCCGCTCAACACGCTGGACTTCCAGCCGGAGCTCTCCAAGATTTCGTCACAGAAGCCCGATGCGCTCTTCACGTTCATGCCGGGCGGCCTCGGGGTCAATCTCGTCAAGCAATACAAACAGGCTGGCCTCGCCGACAGCATTCCGGTGCTCTCGGCTTTCACGGTGGATGAATCGACCTTGCCGGCGCAGCAGGACGCGGCGGTCGGCATGTTCGGCGGCGCGAACTGGGCGCCCAATCTCGACAATCCCCAAAACAAGAAGTTCGTCGCGGCCTATGAGGCCGCCTATAACGGCGTGCCGGGCACCTATGCCTTCCAGGCGTACGATGCCGCGATGCTGATCGACAGCGCCGTCAAGGCCGTGAAGGGCGACCTCTCCAATAAGGACGCGGTCGCGGCCGCTTTGAAAAAGGCCGACTTCACCTCGCTGCGCGGCGCCTTCAAGTTCAACACCAACGGTTATCCGATCCAGGACTTCTACCTGACCAAGGTCGCCAAGCGCGCGGACGGCAAGTTCCAGACCGAGATCGTCCAGAAAGTCTTTGAGAATTACGGCGACCGCTACGCCAAGGACTGCAAGGCGGCGAACTAAGCCGCAGGTCGCGTCGAGGGAGGATCACAATGAAAAGCGAAATCACCGGCATCACGCGGGCCAATGAGGGGATCCAGGGCATCTCCTGGAACATCCTCGGCCAGACCTATGTGCCGAAGAGCAATACGGAGCACAGCTTTTCCTGGCATGCGACGCTGCCGCCGGGCACGTTCGTGCCGCCGCACATTCATCCCGACCAGGATGAATATCTCTACATGCTGGAGGGCAAGCTCGATTTCATGCTCGGCAATTCCGAGTCACAAGCGACCGCGGGCGACCTGATCCGGCTCGGCATGGGCGTGCCGCACGGCATTTTCAACAAATCGGAGCAGACCGCGAAGGTGCTGTTCTGGGTGTCACCGACCCGCAAGCTGTTCGACCTGTTCTGGGGCCTTCACAACATGAAGGAACAGAAGCCCGAGGACGTGGTGGCGATGGCCGCCGAGTTCAATATCCACTTCCTGCCGCCGCCTCCCGGCGGCTAGCAACGCAGCTCAAGCCCTCACCGCCGCAAGTCCCGGTACTGCGGCGAAGCCGGCCTTGGTGGCATAGCCGCGCACGATCGCCTCGCGCTGGGAATAGCTCAGCACGTTGTCGACATTATCGAAACCATCAGGCGCGAGCTGCTCGACAGCGTCGATGACGCCCTCGGGGCCGCCGCGCCGGTTGGACCGGACGATGTCCGCGGTCATGGGCAGGCGCTTCTTCTCGTATTCAAGCAGCGCCTGGCGCGGATGCTCGGCGCGCACCAGCGCGTCGGCGAGGCAGCGTGCATCGAGGATGGCCTGCGAGGCGCCATTGGAACCAACCGGATACATCGGATGCGCGGCATCGCCGAGCAGCGTGACTCTGCCCGACGACCAATAGGGCAACGGATCGCGGTCGCAGGTCGGATATTCGTAGAACTCGGGCGTGGCCGAGATCAGGCTCTTCACGTCGACGTAAGGCACCGAAAAGCGCGCCACATGCGGCATCAGTTCCTCGCGCCGGCCCGGCCGCGACCAGTCTTCCTTGCGCGGCGGCGGGGCATTGCCCTCGCCGACCTTCACCAGCACCGCCCAGTTGGTGAGACGGCTCGCCGGGCTCGATCCCTCCGCAATGGGATAGATCACCACCTTGGCGTTGAGGCCGCCGGCCACGATCATCGACTTGCCGGTGAGGAACAGCGGCCAATCCCGCGCACCGCGCCACAGCATCAGGCCGTTCCAGCATGGCGGCCCCTCGCTCGGGAACAGCGTGTCACGTACCCGCGAATGGATGCCGTCGGCACCAATCAGGATGTCGCCGCGCGCGGTATGGATGTGTGCGCCTGAGCGGTCGAAGAAGTAAGCCGTGACGCCTGCCTCGTCCTGCGTGAAGGCACCGAGGCGGCAGCCGGTGTGGATGGCCTCCGGCCCGAGTCGCTCCTCGACCGCCCGATGGATGACGCCTTGAAGGCGGCCGCGGTGGATCGAGAATTGCGGCACATCGTGGCCGGCGTCGATGCCGCGGGCCTCGCGCCAGACTTCCTGACCGTGACGGTTGAGGTAATAGAGTTGGTCGGTGCGGATCGCGACATCGTCAAGCTGCTGCAGCAGGCCGAGACCTGCCAGCTCGCGCATGGCATGCGGCAGCGTGTTGATGCCGACGCCAAGCTCGCGGATGGTGTCAGACTGCTCGAAAATCTCGCAAGCGAGGCCCCGCGAGCGCAGCATCAATGCGGTGGTGAGACCACCGATACCGCCACCGACGATAATCGCCTTCATCGCCCTCACTCCACTCGGTACACACCAGGCAATACGGCCAAATTCGCACGGGCGGTCACTCAGCCGCAAGCGGCTTTGTCGCCTCCGCCTTGAGTTCGGCCCGGGTCTTGGGCTTAGCCTTAATTCTCAGCTCCTCGAGATCCTGCCGGTCGCGCACGCTGTTGCGGAAAATCTGATCTTTTCCGGGAAGGTATTGCGGCGGACAGAACGCGTCGCCCGCGCCGTACCAGGCCGCAGCCCTCATGGTGAAGGAGGGATCGACCAGATGCGGCCGCCCGAGCGCGACGAGGTCCGCCCGGCCCGCAGCCAGGATGGTGTTGGCCTGGTCGGCGGTCGTGATGTTGCCGACACACATCGTGGCCACGCGCGCCTCATTGCGGACCTGGTCGGAGAACGGCGTCTGGAACATGCGGCCGTAGATCGGCTGCGCATCGCGCACGGTCTGTCCGGTCGAGACGTCCACGAGATCGACGCCGGCTTCGGCAAACGCGCGCGCGATCGCCACCGCATCGTCGCCGCCGATGCCGCCGTCGGCCCAGTCGGTCGCGGAAATGCGCACAGACATCGGCTTGTGCGACGGCCACGCGGCCCGCAGCGCCTCGAAGATCTCGAGCGGAAAGCGCAGGCGGTTTTCGAGCGAGCCGCCATACTCATCCGTGCGGGTGTTCGTCAGCGGTGAGATGAAGCTCGCAAGCAGATAACCGTGGGCGCAGTGCAGTTCGAGCATGTCGAAGCCGCAGCGCTCGCCGCGCTCGGCCGCCGCGACGAAAGCATCTCTCACTGCGTTCATGCCGGCGCGATCGAGCTCGCGCGGAACCTGGCTGTCGGGGAAATAGGGCAGCGGCGATGCGGAAAACACCTCCCAGCCGCCCTCCTCCAGCGGACGATCCATGCCGTCCCACATCAGCTTCGTCGCACCCTTACGCCCGGCGTGCCCCAGTTGCAGGCAGATTTTTGCGGCTGAATTGGCATGGACGAAATCAACGATGCGCCGCCAGGACGCCTCCTGCTCGTCGTTCCACAATCCTGTGCAGCCCGGCGTGATGCGGGCGTCGCGGGAAACGCAGGTCATCTCCGTGAAGATCAGGCCGGCGCCGCCGATCGCGCGCGAGCCGTAATGCACCAGGTGGAAATCGGTCGGCACGCCCTCCTTCGCCGAATACATGCACATCGGCGACACCACGGCGCGATTGGCGATCTCCATCTCGCGTAGCCGGAAGGGCTGGAACAGCGGCACCATCGGCTTCTTGGTGTCGACGTCGAAACCGCTATCACGAACACGCTTGGCAAACGATGTTTCGACCTCCGCCACGAAGTCGGGGGCGCGAAGCTTCAGATTGTCATAGGTGATCGCCTTCGAGCGCGTCATCACGCCGAAGGCGAACTGCACAGGATCGAAATCCCAGAAGCGGTCGACATGCTCGAACCAGACCAGCGAGACGTCGGCGGCGTGCTGCGTCTTCTCGACCTCTTCGCGGCGGCCGTGTTCATAGACGTCCAGCGCCGCCTTGATGCTGGGCGCCTTCTCCATGGCGTCAGCCAGCGCGATCGCGTCTTCCATTGCGAGCTTGGTGCCCGAGCCGATCGAGAAATGCGCGCTCGCCTTGGCGTCGCCCAGCAGAACCATGTTATCCTTGACCCAGCGCTTGCTGCGGATCATCGGAAAGTTGCGCCACGTCGAGCGGTTGGTGAGCAGTTGATGCCCATCGAGGAACCAGCCGAAGATCTCGGCCATCCGCGCAGCCGACTGGGTCTCGCTCAGGCCCGTGAGCCCGGCACGTTCGAACGTCTCCGGATCGGTCTCGAAAATCCAGGTCGAGTGCCCGGCTTCATATTGATAGGCATGGGCGATGAACGGCCCCCACTCCGTCTCCTGGAAGATGAAGGTGAAGGCATCCAGCGGCCTGGTCGAGCCCATCCAGGCGAACTTGTTGGTACGGAGGTCGACTTCCGGCGCGAAATGATCGATATATTTGTCGCGGAAGCGGCTGTTGATGCCGTCGGCGACCAGGATGAGATCGGCATCCGCGAAGCGGGATTCGTCCTCGACGTCCGCTTCAAAATTCAGGACGACGCCCAGTTCTCGCGCGCGCGCCTGGAGGATCAGGAGCAGCTTCTGCCGCGAGCAGCCACAAAAGCCATTGCCGCCGACCCGATGGACCGTTCCGCGGAAGTGCACGGCGATGTCGTCCCAGTAGGCGAATTCCTGGGTGATGCGGCGATAGCTCGGAAGGTCGTGCTTCTCGAAATTATCGAGCGTGGCGTCCGAGAACACCACGCCGAAGCCGAAGGTGTCGTCGGCGCGATTGCGCTCGTACACCGCGATCTCGGCGCCCGGCCGCTGCTTCTTCAGCAGGATTGCAGCGTAGAGACCCGCAGGTCCGCCACCGATGATCGCGACTTTCATGGGAGCCTCGCCAATTCAACCCGGCGAAACTATTTTAAGCCTAAAATAATTTCACGCAAGTCCCCATTGCGGCAGGCGGCCGGCAAAGCCGGGCTTAGTCGCCCCTGAAGACCGGCTTGACCTTGTTGGCGAAAGCCTCGAAGGCCCGCTCGAAATCGGCCGTCGTCATGCACAGCGCCTGAGCAACGGCTTCCGCCTCGATTGCCTCCTCCACCGACATCGCCCATTCCATGGCCAGCATCCGCTTGGTCATGGTGTTGGCGAAGGTCGGCCCCTCCGCGATCTGCTTGGCCAGTAGCTGTGCCTGGGGCAGTACCTGCTCCGGCGTGACGAGGCGGCTGAAGAAGCCCCAGCGCTCGCCCTCCTCCGCGGTCATGAACCGGCCGGTATAGAGCAACTCGGAAGCGCGGGACTGTCCGATGATCCGCGGCAGGATCGCGCAGGCGCCCATGTCACAACCGGCAAGGCCCACCTTGTTGAAGAGGAAGGCAACCTTGGCCCCGCTCGCTGCAAGCCGCATGTCAGACGCCATGGCGATGATCGCGCCCGCCCCGGCGCAAATGCCTTCAACCGCGGCAACGATCGGCTGCGGGCAGGCCCGCATCGCCTTGACGAGGTCGCCGGTCATCCGCGTAAACGCCGTCAGCCCCTTGGTGTCCATCTTCACGAGCGGGCCGATGATCTCGAACACATCACCGCCGGACGAGAAATTGGCACCGGCACCCGTGACGACGATGCACTTGACCGCATCGTCGAACGCGCAGGCGCGAAAGAAATCGGTGAGTTCGCGATAGCTCTCGAAGGTCAACGGATTTTTCCGTTCCGGACGATTGAGCGTAACTGTTGCAACACCATCGACGACGGCCAGCAGGAAGTGCTGCGGCGAATAGTCCGCAAGCGGTAAGGTCACGGGATTGGCTGGTCTGCTCATACGATCTCCTTGGCTTGCTTGCTCCGCGCCTTTGCCATGCGCGCTAAATTTCACCCCCGGCAACAGCGATTGCCTGCCCGGTGATTGCGCCGGCGCCCTCGCCGCACAGCCAGAGCACGGTATCCGCGACCTGCTGAGGCGAGATCAATCGTCCCTGCGGATTATGTTTGGCGAGCTCGGCAATGGCCTGCTCACGGCTGCGCCCCGTCTTTTTCATGATGTTCTCGATGCTGCCGGCGACGAGATCCGTGTCGGTGAAACCGGGACACACCGCGTTGACGGTCACGTTGCTGCTAGCCATCTCGAGCGCAAGGGACCGCACGAGACCGACCACAGCGTGCTTGGCCGCAGTGTACGCGCTGACATAGGCATATCCCTTGAGCCCCGCCGTCGACGCGATCGCGACGATACGGCCATAGGGACGATCCTTCATCCCTGGCAGCACACCGCTGACAGCATGGACCACGCCCATAAAATTGACGTCCATCATGCGCGCGAACAGGGCGCTGTCGGATTTGGCGAACGGCGCCGACTCGGCACTTCCCGCGTTGGCGATCAGAATATCAATCGGCTGCCGCCCACTTGCTTGAGCGATAGCGGCTTTCATTGAGGTTTCGTCCGAGACGTTCGCGACGGCCGCAAAATGCGCTGCCCCTGCGCTGATAGCCTCTTCAAGCGTCCCAGCGTTGCGCCCAAGGACGGTCACCGTGGCACCGGCCTCGACGAGCGCGGCTGCGATGGCGCGACCAATGCCGCGACCGCCACCGGTCACCAGCGCGTGCGGCGAATGCGGTAATCCGGACATGCGCTGGCTTCCTTGCATTCTGCTGATCGCTCTCTCGATATATTTTAACCTTCAAACTTTTGCAAACAAAGCTCGACTCGGCCCCCGCGAACGACCGCATGCAGAAGACGGCCTGAAAATTGCTTTAAGTATAAAATTATCTCTTCCCATCCCTCACAGGCCTGTTAGCATCGAAGGGCCGAGCAAAAGGATGTCGCGTGTCGCAGCCTGCGCCAATGATAACAAAGGACGGCCGCTTCGCCTATGAAGCCGCGGGCGATCCGGGCGGAACACCTCTGATTTTCCTGCATGGCATCGGCGGTGCGGCACGGGCCTGGCGACAGCAGCTTGCGACATTCGGCGACCGCTTCCACGCGATTGCATGGGACATGCCGGGCTATGGCGGATCGGCGCCGCTCGCCAGCGTCAGCATCGCTGCCCTGGCGGACGCGCTTCAGCGCTTCATCGAGCAGCTTGGTGCGAACAAGCCCATTCTGGTCGGCCATTCCATCGGCGGCATGATCGTCCAGAAATGGCTGGTGCAATCCCCGAAACTGGCGCGCGCGATCGTGCTGGCGCAGACCAGCCCGGCCTTCGGCAAGGCCGACGGCGATTGGCAGAAATCGTTTATCGCCGCACGGCTCGGGCCGCTCGATCGCGGCGAGACAATGAAGTCGCTGGCGCCCTCTCTGGTGAAGGAACTGGTGGGCGACGATCCTGATCCCAAGGGAATGGAGCTTGCACGCGAGTGCATGGCAAGCGTGCCCGAGGCGAGCTATCGCGCCATGATGCTGGCCTTGATCGGCTTCGACCAGCGCAGCACCCTCAAGGATATTTCCATACCGACGCTGCTGCTGTCCGGCTCCAAGGACAACAACGCGCCAGCCCCGATGATGGCGAAGACGGCGACCTACATTCCCTCGGCTGAATATGTTGAGTTGCCCGGTGTCGGCCATCTTGCGAACCTCGAACGCCCCAACGCCTTTGACGAGGCCCTCGGCCGGTTCCTGAATCCCGTCGCGACCAAAACGTAGGATGACTGCGCAATGACCATGCAAGTCAGCAAGACCATCGGCGCGACTGACAAGGTCGCGCTGGACGCGCCGATCTTCGATCCCGTCGCATTCCGACTGAGCGACGAGCAGGCCGGCATCATCGCGCGCGCGCGCGAGATCGGCCAGAGCGTGTTCGCCGGCCGCGCAGCGACTTACGACCGCGAGGCGATTTTCCCGTCCGAGAATTATCGCGACCTGCATCGCGTCGGCTTGCTCGGTATTGCCGTGCCCAAGAAGCATGGCGGGCTCGGGGCGAATTATCAAACTTATGCGCTGGCGGCAGCCGAAATCGGCCGCTATTGCGGCGCGACTGCGCTCACGTGGAACATGCATGTCTGCTCGACGCTGTGGTCGGGCCCGCTCGCCGACGATCTCGACATGGATGCAGAGATCCGCGCCGAGCACGAGGGGCGACGTGCAGTCCACTACAAGCGTATCGTCGAGGACGGCGCGATCTATTCGCAGCCGTTCTCGGAGGGCGGTGCAGCAGCGGCAGGCGGCGTCGCTTTCGGCACGGAGGCACGGCCAGTCGAGGGCGGCTGGATCGTCAACGGCAAGAAGATCTTTGCATCACTCTCCGGCCATGCGGACTATTACGGCGTTCTCTGCACCGAGGTCGAGGAAGGCGAGAAGGCTTCGCGCCGCAATACGCTTTACCTCGCCATCCCCGCAAAATCGGAAGGCGTTTCGGTCGTCGGTGATTGGGATCCGCTGGGCATGCGCGGAACGGTCTCGCGCACGCTGCTGTTCAAGGACGTGTTCGTGCCGGCAGATTCGGCGCTGATGCCGCGGGGCGTCTATTTCCAGGCCGCGATGCGCTGGCCGCACATGTTCCTGACGCTGTCGCCGACCTATATGGGCCTTGCTCAAGCCGCCTATGACTTCACCCTCGGCTATCTGCGCGGCGAAGTACCGGGCATGCCGCCGGTCAAGCGCAGGATGTATCCGACCAAGCAGATTGCGGTCGCGCAGATGCAGATCAAGCTCGAGCAGATCAAGGCGATCTGGTTCCAGGCGGTCACCGAGGCGCGCGCCAATCCGAGCAAGGAGCAGGTGCTTCGCGCCTATGCCGCGCAATATTCGGTGATGGAGGGCGCCAATGAGCTCGCCGCGCTCGCGATCCGCACCTGCGGCGGTCAGGCCATGCTCCGCTCGCTGCCGCTTGAGCGCATCTATCGCGACAGCCGCTGCGGCTCGCTGATGTTGCCCTGGACAGCCGAGCTCTGCCTCGACCGGATCGGGCGCGAGGCGCTGTACGAGGCCGGCGAAACGGACGACTAACGGTGGATCTCTGTAGTCTGATCGATCGCAACGCGGCGTTCGCGCCAGACAAGACAGCCATTGCCTTCGAAGGCGAACGGTTGAGCTATGCAGCGTTCGCTGCACGCATCGAGCGAACGGCGGCGACATTGAAGCAGGAGCTCGGCGTCGGCCGGGGCGACCGCGTTGCGATCCTCAGTCTGAACCGGCCGGACTATCTGGTTCTGCTCTATGCCTGCGCGCGGCTCGGCGCGATGCTGGTGCCCCTGAACTGGCGGCTGGCTATCGCCGAGCAGCTTTTCATTCTCACCGATGCCGGCGCCAAGGTTTTGGTACTGGAGCAGGCATTCGAGGGGATCCTCGCCGAGCTTCAGGGGACTGCTGTTGTCGGGCTCGATTTCGAGCCGCCCCGCGGCATGACGCTCGAAAGTCTGCTGGCCCGTAGCGAGGGCACCGGCCGCAACCCGCACACTGATCTCTCCTGCCCGCTCCTCATTGTCTACACATCAGGAACGACCGGACGGCCCAAAGGCGCAGTGCTGCGCCAGGAGGCGCTGTTCTGGAACGGCGTCATGAGCCAGCACATGCATAACATGACGTCCGACGACCATGTGCTGACGCTGCTGCCATTCTTCCACGTCGGTGGCCTCAACATCCAGACCACGGCGGCGCTCCAGCTGGGCGCGACGGTCACGGTTCACGCACGCTTCACGCCGGACACCGCGCTTGCAGCCATCGAACGGGAGCGGCCAACCTTGACCGTGATGGTGCCGGCGATCATCCAGGCCGTAAGCGAGCATCCCGCCTGGGCCACGACCGACCTTTCGTCACTCAAAGCCGTCGCGACCGGGTCAACCATCGTGCCGCCGCATCTGATCGACCGCTTCGTCGCGCGCGGCGTCCCGGTGCTTCAGGTCTACGGCTCGACGGAAACTTGCCCGATTGCAGTCTACACCCGGCTTGGTGGCGATCTCTCGCGCGCGGGATCGACCGGGCTTGCCGGCCTGTGCTGCGAAGCGAAAGTGATTGATCAGGCCGGCAACGAGGTGCCGGCGGGCGCGCCGGGCGAGATCGCGGTGCGCGGGCCCAACGTGTTCTTCGAATATTGGGGCAATGCGGACGCCACGCGCGATGCGCTGCACGACGGCTGGTATCGTACCGGCGATATCGGCCTGTGCGACGCGGACGGCTATTTCTGGGTGCGCGACCGCAAGAAGAACATGATCATTTCCGGCGGCGAGAACGTCTATCCGGCGGAGGTCGAACGCGTCCTGCTCGAACATCCGGATGTCAGCGAATGCGCGGTGATCGGCCGGCCCGATCCACGCTGGGACGAGGTGCCCATCGCCTACGTGATCCGGCGATCCGGCGCTCGACTGCAAGCAGACGCGTTGAAAGTGCATCTCCAGGGACAACTCGCCCGCTACAAGGTTCCGCGTGACATCGTTTTCGTCACCGACCTGCCGCGCACGGCGCTGGGCAAGGTCCAGCATTTCCTGCTGAAGCAGCTTGATGCGCAATCGCGCGCGCAAGGAGAAGCATCTTGAATATTGCGGTTCTGGGTGGGGGAAACGGCTCTTTCGCGGCCGCGGGCGATTTTGCGCTGTCGGGACATGAAGTCCGGCTCTGGCGCCGCGACGCGGATCAGGTCGCAGCACATCGCGCCGCCGGATCGCGCATCCTGGTGAAGGATCATAACGGGCCTCACGACGTCAAGCTCGCGCTGGTCACGGCCGACATCGCCGAAGCCGTCAGCGGCGTCGAGCTGATCCTGTGCCCTGCCCCCGCCTTCGCACAGCCGGATATTGCGCGCCTGCTTGCTCCACATCTGCGGGATGGACAGGTCGTGTTTCTGCCGCCGGCCACGTTCGGCTCGATGATCTTCGCCCAGGCTGCACGGGATTCCGGCAACCACGCCAAGGCGAGCTTTGCCGAAACCGGGACCTTGCCCTGGCTGACCCGCAAGCACGGGCCGTTCGAGGTCGCGATCACCATCCGCGCCAAGCGACTGCCGGTCGGCGTTTTCCCGCTCGATCAGGCGCCGCGCGCACTTGAGGTGATCGGGCAGGCTTTCCCCGACGCGGTCGAGCCGTGCGGTGATGCCCTCTCAGGCGCGTTGATGAACGCAGGCCCGATTATCCACCCGCCGCTGATCGTGATGAATGCAGGCCCGATCGAGCATTTCAAAAAGTGGGACATTCACAAGGAAGGAACGCAAGCCGCGATTCGCCGGGTCACCGACGCGCTCGACGCCGAACGGATCGCCGTCCGTGAGGCGCTCGGATATGGCGCACCACATTTTCCGCTCGCCCATCACTATGCCAAGGAAGGCGATATCTGGATGTACGGCCGCGGCTCGCACGACCGGCTGACCGATTCCGGCGACTGGCGCGAGCGGATCATGCTGACCGAGCACCGCTACATGAGAGAAGATTTGCGGCTTGGGCTATCGCTGCTGGTCTCCGTCGCCGGCCTAGCGGGCGTGGCTACGCCGCTGGCCAAGGCATTCCTGGCCATTGGCGGCGCAATCTGCGGTGAGGACTTTGCGCAAGGCGGCCGAACCCTCGAGACGCTGGGGCTCGGCAATCTCGGCAAGGCCGATTTGCAGACGCTTCTTCGCGGGGGATTTTGACCGATGACCAGCCGAGCCATCATTGCCTGTCTCGGGGCCGGCCGCATGGGGCGCGGCATCGCCGTCGCGTTTGCCTACGCGGGGCATACGGTCACGATGATCGACATCAAGGCCCGTTCAGTGGAAGATTTCGCCAGGCTGGAGGCAGATGCGCTCGGCGAAGTCACGACGACCTTTGCCAGCCTGTCGAAGCTGGGGCTACTGGCCGAGGCGGATGTCGATCCGCTGATCGCGCGGGTCTCGGTGGTGCCGGCCAACCAGAGCGGTGCGGCACTGTCCGATGCTGGAATAGTCTTTGAAGGGGTTCCCGAAGTCGTCGAGCTCAAGCGAGATGTGCTGGGGGCGGCCTCAAAACAAGTCGGCCCCGATACGATCATCGCATCGACGACCTCGACCATTCTTGTCGACGATCTCTCGGGCGCGATCGTGAACCCTCGCCGCTTCCTCAACGTGCACTGGCTCAATCCGGCCTATCTGATTCCGCTGGTCGAGGTTTCGCCCGGTAAAGCCACCGATCCCGCTGTCATCGACGAGGTCAAGGCGCTGCTCGAAGGCATCGGCAAGGTGCCGGTGGTCTGCGCGGCGACGCCCGGCTTCATCGTTCCGCGCATCCAGGCGCTGGCGATGAACGAGGCCGCGCGCATGGTCGAGGAAGGCGTCGCCAGCGCAGAAGACATCGACAAGGCGATCCGCTACGGTTTCGGCTTCCGTTACGCCGTGCTTGGGCTGCTCGAATTCATCGACTGGGGCGGCGGAGACATCCTCTACTATGCCAGTCGCTATCTCGAAGGCGCACTCGGCAGCGACCGCTATCGTGCGCCGGAGGTCATTTCGCGGAACATGCACGAGGGCCGGATCGGCCTGCGCACAGGTGCAGGCTTTCTCGATTATTCCGGCCTCGACATCGACGCCTACCGGGCAAAACGGCTTCAGGCCATGGTCGACCTGCTCCGGCACTTCGACCTGGCGCGGCCACCGGTGCTCGATCGCGGTTAGCCGAAGACGTCCTGCAGCACCCCTTCACGCACCACCGCGACGCCGTCGAGCTCGATCGTCGTTCCCATCATCGGCAGATCGAAATGGCCCGCCGTGTAACGGCCGGCGAATTCGTTGGCACCGGTCGAGAACAGAAAGTTGCCGGACACAGCGCGAATTTCCGTGCCGTTGGTATCGCGCTGGTCATACATCGACAGCGCCTCGTAGCGAGCGGCCGGATTCATGCCGAAGCCGACATGCGATACCGCATAGGCTTCCCGATCGCCCCAGGCGGCAAGATAGGCACGCATCATTGCGGCATCGGTGCCCTCGCCTTCCAGCTCGACGACATAATCGTCCTTCAGCGTCATCTTCACCGGCGATGTCAGGTAGCGCTTGAACGTGAGATTGATGTCGCCGGGCGCCATCACCAGCGTGCCGTTGATCGTTCCGCTCTTGGGGAAGCTGACAACGATGCCGCCGGGCCAATGCGCCAGCGTACCGGGCTTGTCCGTCCAGCCCCACACGCCGACCGTGGACGCGCCGACCATATCGACGTCGAGCGCCGTGCCGGCCTTTGACGTCACCCGCATCCGCTTGGTCCCGCGCAGCATCTTCGCCGCTGCGCGAACGCGCTTCTCGAGCGCCAGATCCGGCACCATTCGCTCCAGCGCCTCGGGATGCTCGTTGGAGATCACCAGGATACGCGCGCCCGCCTTAAGGATCTCTGGTGTCTCGACCGCATGCATCAGGCCCTCGATGGTGCAATCCACCACGAAGCCGGCCTGTTGAAGCGCAGTGATGACCGGACCAAGCCGCTGGATCGCCTCGCTTGCACCTGTCGAGCGAACCGGAACGATATTCCGGTTACGCGGGGTCGGCATGACCAAGTGAAACGGTCGCGCGCCCATCCGCAGCAGCGCGAGCTCCGCCAGATGAACATTCAACGCACGTGACTGGGTTTCCGAGAGGATCGCCGCGGTATCGCCGGCCTTGACGGCGCATCGCTCAAAAATCTCGCAAAATGCGTCGATCCATTTTGCCTCGATGCGATCAGCCAGCATGGTCTACTCCCCGGTCTTCCTGTTTCTTCTTCGTCAGTTCATGCTTCGGGGAACCCCCGCAGCAGGTACGCGCGCACTGCCCCGAGCAGGCCATTCAGGATCAGGCCCAGCAGCGAGATCGTGATTAGCGGAACGAACATATCGACGGCCTGAAAAGTCCGGGCCGCCGTCACGAGGACATGTCCGAGCCCGTCGCTCGACGTGATCATCTCCGCCAGAAACACCACGATACAGGAAATGACAAGGCCGATCCGGCAACCGGTCAGGATCGACGGCATCGCCGCCGGCAGCACCACCTTGAACAGGATCTCATATCGCGGCGTTCCCGCCGCCATGGCCGACCAGATCAGTTTCTGCTCCACCGTCGACGCGCCGTAATAGGTAGACAACAGAATGGGAAAGAGTGCATCCGCCGCCACCAGCGTGATCTTCGATCCATGCCCGAAGCCAAGCAGCAGCAGCAATGCTGGATAGAGCGCGACCTTAGGCAAGGGCGCGAGTACGCGAACGATCGGCCGGACCACGGCGTTGATAGCCGGACTGGCGGCGGCGGCGATGCCGATGCTGACACCGAGCACGACCGCAATCGCGAAGCCGGCAAACAACCGGATCAGGGTCGCCGCAATCTCCTGCTGGAACGTCCACGTCACGAGTTGCTGAAGCAACCGAACGAAGACGTATCCCGGCGGCGGCAGCAACACTGCAGGCGCGAAGCCAAATGACACAAGGCCTTGCCACAGAGCGATCACCAGCACGATCGGCGCGAGCCCGAGGATAATGCTGGTGGAGCGAAGCTGTGGCATCATGAGAAGCTCAGCGGCATGTCGAACTGCGGTTCGGACCAGCGCACCAGCCTTGCGCGGACCCGCTCGAAGATCGCATCGAGGCAGATTCCCATCGCGCCGACGATGATGATCATCGCAAAGACGGTATCGTATTGGCCCATGTCGAGTGCGTTGAACAGGATGTTGCCGGCGCCGGACTGACGGGCGATCATCTCGCTGGTAATCATCGTGATCAGCGCCAGCACGAGTCCAGTGCGGCAACCGGTCAGAATTTCCGGAAGCGCCGCCGGCAGTACGATCCGGACCAGCCGTTGCGCAGGCGAAAGCCCCATCGCCGCGCCCGACCACAGCATCTTCTCCTCCACCGCCTTGGCGCCTTCGAAGCTGTGATAGATTACGGGCAGGCTGACGCCGAGAAAGATCACCAGCGTCTTCGTGACGTCGCCGACGCCCAGCCACAGCATGATGATCGGCATCAAGGCTGCCTTCGGGACCGGGTAGATCACCATCAGGAGCGGATTGAAGAAGGCCGCGACGGCCCGGCTGCGGCCCATCAACAGGCCGAGCGGGATCGAAACCGATACCGCTATGCCAAATCCGATCGCCATGCGGCGGAGCGAGGCCAGGATGTTGATCAACGATTCCTTGTCGCCAAGAATGTCCGGGATTGCACGGATCGCCTCGATCGCCGTTGGAAAGCTATCATTCTTCAACGCGAGGGACGCCGCCTGCCACATCGCCAGCAATCCGATGCAGGCAAGCACCGGGGCAGCACGTCTCGCCAAGCCGGCGGGCGATATCATGACGGAGACCCGACAGGGTCGGTCTCGTCGAACATCCGCTCGATATCGACAACGTATTTCTGATAGCGAGGGTCGAGCAGCAGCTCGCTGCGTCGGCGCGGCCGCGGCAGATCGATGTCGATGACCTCGCGGATGCGGCCGGGAGACTTCGACATCATCACGACCTTGTCTGACAGGAAAACCGCTTCGTCCACCGAATGCGTGACGAACAACACCGTCTTGCGATCACGCTCCCAGATATTCAACAGATCGTTCTGCAGGCGCGTTCGCGTGTGAGCATCGAGCGCGCCGAACGGCTCGTCCATCAACAGAACCTCAGGATGGTAAGCCAACGTTCGAGCCAGTGCCACGCGCTGCTTCATGCCGCCGGACAGCTCCTTGGGATAGAAATTCTCGTAGCCCTTGAGCCCGACCATCTCGATCAAGGCCCGGCTCTGTGCTTCCGCCTCGGTGGTGCGCACGCCCTGCTGGCGAGGGCCATACATCACATTGCCCAGCACGGTCTTCCACGGAAACAACGCGAACTCCTGGAACACCGGACCGCGATCCGGCCCTGGTCCCGTGATCGTCCGTCCCCTGATCTTCGCTGAGCCGCTGGTCGGGCTGACAAAGCCGCCGACGACGTAAAGCAATGTCGACTTGCCGCAGCCGGACGGACCAAGGATGGAGACGAAGGCTCCCTCGTCGATCGCCAGCGAGATGTCCGACAGCGCCACATGATCCTTGCGCGCCGAGGTCTGAAATACCTGCGAGACGCTCTCGATCTCGATGATTGCAGAAGCCGGTTTTTGCGGCGTCACCGGTCTCACCCATTCGCTCGATCTCGAAGGCACTACCTTCATCCCGTCTCACTTCGTTCGCGCGCGAACCCTGCGCAACAGATTTGCTGAATGTCCTCCGTCAGCGGCACCAGCTTAGCAAGAAACTTGCCAGACCACGGGCTGTTTTCGGGCAAGTGCGCCGCGTCATCCGAACCAGGGCCATTCTGCGGGCCCCTCATGCGTCACGGCCCCGCCCGGTGCCTGCCCAACCAATCGCGCATATTTGGCGAGGGCGCCGGCACGATGACGAGGCGGACGCGGCTTCCAATCGTGTCGGCGAGCAGTGAGTTCCTCCTCGTCGACCAGCATATCCATCCGCCGGTTCGCGGCATCGATCCGGATCCTGTCGCCATCGCGTACCAGCGCCAGGGGACCGCCGACGAAGGCCTCGGGGGACACATAGCCGATGCACATTCCGCGCGTGGCGCCGGAGAACCGTCCATCCGTGATGAGGGCAACCTTCTCGCCCATGCCCTGTCCGTAGATCAGCGCAGTGACGCCGAGCATCTCGCGCATGCCGGGGCCGCCCACCGGCCCCTCGTTGCGGATCACGAGAACCTCGCCCGCCTGATAGGTGCGATCACGAACCGCCGCGACGCAGGCCTCCTCGTCTTCGAAAACGCGCGCCACGCCTTCAAAGAACTGGCTCTTCAGACCCGCGACCTTGATGACCGCGCCGTCGGGACAGAGGTTTCCCTTCAGCACCGCGACGCCGCCATCTGGCATGATCGGCGCGCGAGCCGCGTAAACGACCTCTCCGTCAGGTGCATTGGCGGCGCCATATTCTTCGGCAAGTGTACGGCCTGTGACAGACAAGCAGCTGCCATCAATATGCCCGCTCTGGATTAGCTCCCGGATCACCACGGCGGCGCCGCCGATATCGTAGACATCCTTTGCCGTATATTTGCCTCCCGGCCGCAGATTTCCGATCAAGGGCGTCCTGGCAAAAACCTCGCCGACATCATCGATCGTGAATGCGATCCCGGCCTCGTTCGCGATCGCCGGCAGATGCAGGGCAGCATTGGTCGAACCGCCCGTGGCAGCCACGATCGCCGCCCCGTTTTCCAGGGATTTCCGCGTCACGATGTCGCGCGGCAAAGGCCCGCCGCGCTCCAGCATCTCCATGATGAGGCGCCCGGCTCGCCTGGATATCTGCGCGCGCTCGGCATAGACACCCGGCACCATCGACACGTTGGGAATGGTGAGGCCCATCGCCTCCGAGACCATTCCCATGGTGTTGGCAGTGAATTGGCCGGCGCACGCGCCGATGGTCGGCAGGCAGGCCCGCTCGATCCGCTCGAGCGTGGCGCCATCGATCTCTCCCGTCATGAAGCTGCCGACAGCCTCATAGGAGTCGAGCACGGTCAGGGTTCGCCCGTCCACGCGACCCGGCAGCGAGCTGCCGCCATAGATGAAAATGGCCGGCACGTTACACCGGACCATGCCCATCATCACGCCGGGAAGCGTCTTGTCGCATCCGCCGTAACCGATCAATGCATCGTAGGCGAGCCCATGGACGACGGCTTCGATCGAGTCGGCAATCAGCTCCCGCGAAAACAGGGAGAACTTCATCCCCTCGTGATTCATGCTGATACCGTCGGAAACCGATACGGTCGAAAACTCGCGCGGCGTGCCGCCGGCCTCTTCGATTCCGGTCTTGGCCGCTGCGACCTGAAAGTCGTGCGTCATGTTGCAGGGCGTCTGTTCGCCCTTCATGCTGACGACGCCGACCATCGGCTTGGCAATCGCAGCGTCGTCGAGCCCCATGGCGCGCATGAACGCGCGGTGCGGAGCCCGGTCGAGACCCTCCGTCGTGATCCGAGATCGGAGCTTCTTCATACGTGCATCTTCTTCATGCAACGTCCCGGATCATCCTGGACGCCGCATCCTTCCCGCTCGGTTCATTCGTCCGATCGCCTATTGCAGCGGAGCGACGATCGTCGAATGCTTGAATTGCGCGACATCCAATTTTGGCAGCATCCCTGTCTCGGCGTAGATGTCCAGCATCTTCTGGATCGCGGGGAAATTCGGTGCCGCGCCCGGATCGCGGCCGAAATCATTGTCCTTGAGCAGATAAGTCTCGAGAACCGGAATAGGTGCCTTCAGGACTTCGTTGACGACCTTCAACGTCTCTTCGCGGTTGGCCAGCGCTTTCTTCATGCCAGAGGTAATGTCACGCACGTAAGCCTTGACCAGTTCCGGGTTCTTGTCGACGAAATCGGCACGGCAGGCTTCCAGGATGTGCACGATGTTGGGCATCGCCTGCGACAGCGAGAACAGTTTGCGCGTGCCGCCCTTTGCCTCCGCGCGCGCCGCAAACGGCTGGTTCATGTTCACCGCATCGACGCGGCCCTGCCGCAACGCATCCTCGGAGACGGCAAAGCCGACCTCGACCAGCTTGATGTCCTTGGCCGGATCGATGCCATTCTGCTTCAGCAACAGATTGAACGGGCCTTGGGTGCCGCCGCCGATCACGGAGATTCCCACCGTCTTGCCTTTGAGATCGGCGATCGTCTTGATCGGGGAGTCGTCCATGACAGCCCAGTAGACCGAGAAACCGCCGGCCTTCTCGAAGACATGCTGCGCCACGATGTAGGCCTTGAGGTTACCGCCAACGACGCCGTTGGCGAGCGACAGCGGCGCCTGGGTCGCGCAATCCAGCGCGCCGGCCGCCAACGCCTGCGTCATGGGAGCGGTGCCCTGAAACTGGGTCCATTCGATGTTGTAGGCCTTGCCGATATTGGGAAACTCAGCCGGCCGGCGCATCATCCAGTATTTGGATTCCTCGGCCGGAATCGTCCAGCCGACGCGAATTGTCTGCTGCGCCCATGACGAGCCTGCGCTCGCGCTCACGGCCGCTGCCGCCCCCAAAGCCAGGATCCACTTCGAAACGGTTCGCATCGTGCCCACTCCGCTGCCCAGGCGCCGACCGGCGCCATCCAACCCGACCGCGCCAAATGTTTCATGGTTCAAACAATCAAGCAAGCCATGCAGGCCGGGCGCTTTCGTGGTGGAATACGCCATGTATGGTAGTGCAGCGTCGCGGAGCGACAGATGGAGACAATCTATGGCTGAGGGGAGAAAGACAAACCCGCAAAGCGTCGAGCGGCTCGGCTATATCGGCCTTGGATTGATGGGGACCCCGATGACCCGGCGGCTGCTCAAGGCCGGCCATCAGGTCACTGTCTGGAACCGTTCGGAAGGGAAGATAGCCGCGCTCGTCGAGGCTGGTGCCAGGCGCGCAGCCACCCCCCGTGACTTGATGGAGAGCTCGGACATCGTCTTCATGTGCGTGACGGATGCGGCTGCCGTGGAAGAGGTGATCTTCGGGGTCGAAGGCAGCTCAACTGCGCCCGGCGCAGGCAAGCTCGTGGTCGACTTCTCGTCCATCCATCCTGATGCCGCACGGGATCTTGCAACACGATTGTTAGCCGCGAACGGCGCGGGCTGGATCGATGCGCCGGTCTCCGGTGGTACCAAGGGGGCCGAGGAAGGCACGCTTGCCATCATGGCCGGCGGAAAATCCAGCGATATCGAGCGGGTCCGCCCCTACGTGCTGGCTATGGCACGCAGGCTCACCCACATGGGCCCGACCGGCGCCGGCCAGACCACAAAGCTATGCAACCAGGTGATCGTCGGATGCGCGATGGCTGTTCTTGCGGAGGCAACTCGCCTTGCCGTGAACGCCGGAATCGATGCCAACCGGTTGCCCGAAGCACTCGCCGGCGGCTTCGCGGACTCCATTCCGTTGCAGCTGTTCGTGCCGCGGATGGTCCAGGGTATTCACTCACCGCCGCTTGGTCACATCGCTACAATGCTCAAGGACCTCGATACGGTCGCCGATGTCGCGCAGACGACATCGACGCCGGTGCCCATGGCCTCTCTCGCAGGACAACTTTTCAGGCTCGCCAAAGCCGCGCGCGGCGCGGACGCGGATGCGCTCGAAATCTACAAGCTTTCGGCAGGGTGCGCTGAACCGACGACCGCAAGCTGAAGCACACGTCGAGTGACTACTTGCGCTCATCGTCGGCGAGAAATCGGCCAAACGCACCCCGCGCGAAGAGCAGCGGTTCCTTCGCATTGTAAGTATAGGCCTCGACCGCACCGAGAAAGATCACGTGGTCGCCGCCGTAATAGCGATTGACCGAGCGGCATTGAAAATTGGCGACGCTCTCAGCGAGCACCGGCGCGTTGCCGAGGCCCGGCGTCCAGTCGACACCGGTGAACTTGTCATCAGACGATTTGGCGAATTTGCTCGCAAGCGCCTGTTGCGAAACACCAAGAACGTTGACCGTGAAATGACTGGCGTTCTGGAAGATGGTTAGACTAGAGGAATAGACGACCAGGCTCCAAAGAACCAGCGGAGGATTCAGCGAGACCGAGGCGAACGAATTGCACGTCAGGCCATAGGGCTTGCCGTCAGGAGCAGCGGCTGTGATGATCGTCACCCCTGTGGCGTAGGTGCCAAGCGCGCTGCGAAAATCGCGGGGATCGATAGCTGAATTGTCGCTCGCGAACTCGTTGGCCGGATCGGGAACGGCAGGCTGCTTCGGCAGATCATTCATCGGCCGGCCTCACAGCGTGAGATTCTCAGACGGCAGGCCCAGCGCCACGCGTCCATAATTGGTCCCGGCTGCATCGAAATTAAACGCGAGATGCGAATTGATCGCGTGCGCATCGCGGAATTGCCGCTGCAACGCGCCCGTCGTGAACAGGCCCCGTGCTCCGCTCGCGGCAAACAGCATCGACACCGCATCTGTGCAGAAGTTTACTGAAAAGGCGCCGTCGCGCCGATATCTGGTCTTGGTCGCCATATCGGGGATATGACCCTGCCTTGCATCCTCCATGGCATTCAGACAGGCCGAGCGCATGATCAGGCGTGCAGCGTCGATCTTCGCCGAGGCCTCGGCGATCTTGATCTGGGTGCTTTGAAAGTCGCTCAGCTTGGCGTGGTTGTAGGTGGAAATGCGATGACGGACGACCTCCGCATAATCGTCGAGACACGCCTGCGCGTTTCCCAGCGCGACGCCTGAGAGGACGTAGGGAAACAGCGAGAACACCGGGAGCGCATACAGCGGGTTGGGATTGAGCTTGCTTCCCGGAGTCGGCCCACCGTCAAGATCGCCGACCGCGACCGTCATGTCGTCGGGCACGAAAGCGTCCCTGACCTCCACGTCGCAAGACCCTGTCCCGCGCAGCCCCGCGACATTCCAGGTGTCGAGGACTTTGTAGTCGGCTTTCGGGAGCAGAAATATCCGATACTCGATGCCGTCTGCCTCATCGTCGGAGTAGACCACGCTTGCAAGCATGTTCCATGCGCAAGAGGCGACGCCCGAGGAGAACGGCCAGCTGCCATGGAGCCGGTATCCGCCCTCGACCCTCGTGGCACGCCCGGCGGGAAAAATGAACGAGGACGCGATCAGCGCGTCCGGATCACGACTCCAGACCAGATCCTGCGCCGTCGGCTCGAACATGCCGAGCATCCAGTGATGGCTCGCCAGATTGGCCAGATTCCACGCCACCGACGCGTCTGCTTGTCCGAGCAGGTCCGCGCAATCGATCAAGGCGACATAATCGAGTTCTGCGCCGCCAATGCGCTTCGGCTGAAGCATCCGGAACAGGCCGGCGTCGTGCAGATCCTTCTCGGTTTCCGGCGGCAGATGCCGCAACTCTTCCGTTCGCGCCGCCCGCTCTCGCAGCCGCGGCAGAAGGGCCCGGGCCTTTGCGACCATTGCCGCATGGGCAGGTTCATCGGATTGCGCCGCCGCGGGCCGGCCCACGCTCGGCTCTTGACCAGGCGCCATTCGTATCCCTCGCTTTCACGCATTTATGCGGCGAGACCTTTGCCAAATCAAGCCGAGGCAGCGCTGTCCGGGTATGGTCGCCCTGAACCCGGCTGCCCGGGAAGGGCGATGCCGCGAGATGGCATCGCCAAGCTGTGATCCGCAAGCCCCGCGAGGCCTTGCCTGCAGGACTACCCCTCGCTCAGCCCGACGTCGAGGGTTTGCCCGAGCCGAACACGCCGTTTTGGGTGAACTGCGATATCCGACGCTCATCATAACCGAGCGTATCACGCAAGACCTGCTCCGTGTGCTCGCCCAGCAACGGAGCAGCCACAGGATCAATCGGGCCGGTCAAGCTCATGGTGATCGGCGGCTCGATGTTCGGGACCCACTCCGCCGTACGATGTGGAATCCGGTTCAAGCGATGGCGCTCTCGCGCCTCCGGTGCATTGAATCCCTCCTCGACAGTCCGGAGATAGCCGACCGGGATATTGGCCAGCTTCATCTTGGCCATCCAGTTCTCGAGGGTGTCGCTCGCAAAGACCTCCGCAATGGCCGCTCGCAAGAGCTCCTTGTGCTCGGAGCGGGCTTTGCGCGTCGCAAACTGCGGATCAGTGATGAGATCAGGCCTGTTCAGCACCTCGACGACCAATCTGCGATAGAGCCGGTCATTGGCACACGCGATGTAGAGCGGCCCATCGGAGGCCTCGTAAACACCGACGGTGGGAGACCCGCTCGGTGAATTACCGAACCGCCCAGGGTTCTCGCCGTTGATCAGATAAGCCATGCCATAGAAGCCGGTCATGCCCATCGCGACGTCGAACAGGGCGACCTCGACATGCTGACCGCGACCGAGCCGATCCCGAGCCAACAGCGCCATCAGGATGGCGTTGCAGGCAGACATCCCCGTCGCCATGTCCACGATGGGCGGGCCGGTGCGAACCGCCGGGCCATCGGCAAATCCGTTAAGCGACATGAAGCCGCTTTCCGCCTGCGTGATCGGATCAAAACCGGGACGCGAGGCAAATGGTCCGGTACGCCCGTAGGCGGAGATCGAGCAATAGACCAGCCGCGGATTGAGCGGCGCAACAGTTTCATAGTCCAGGCCAAATTTCTTCATGACCCCGCTGGAAAAGTTCTCGACGACCACGTCGGCCTTGCGAATCAAATCCAGCGCGATCTCACGAGCCTCCGGCACGGTAAGGTCGAGCGCGATGCCGCGCTTGTTGCGATTCAGGCTGAGATAGGCAGCACTCTCTCCGCCGATCTCGGCGTGTTCATACGCACGCGTGTCATCGCCCCCGTCTGGATTTTCGATCTTGATGACGTGCGCGCCGAAATCAGCAAGCGTCTGCGTACAGGCCGGGCCAGCAACCACACGCGTGAAATCGACGACCAGCAGACCATCGAGCGCGGTAGGCGCGCCCGTCGCCCGCGACGAACGTTCCGGCAATTGAGGCTTGGTGGGCATCGACGGCGCTCCCTTACATCGGCTTATGGTTGCCGAATTTCCCGCAGGAGCAAACTTAAAGCCCGGCCCCGCTGACTTCGCAAGTCCTTCGCCCGCATCGCTTCAATACGCAAAAAGGGCCCGGCAGCTGTCAAGCTGCCGGGCCCTTGGACGTTCGGTGTTGCGCTTCATCTCGCGCGAACCATTCCGTTGCGGGAATCGCGTTCCGCACCACGGGAAACCCGGCTCCATTCGCTCAGCGAAGCCGCTTTCGCCAGTAAAGCGTGTGCGCCCAAGCCCAGGGCACAAGGGGTTCGAAGAGCCGATAGCCCGCCCGGATGAAATTATTGGCAGACACCGGATTGTCCGTCGTATCCGAGACGATGCTGTCCCGTCCAATACGCCGTCCCCTCGCCTCGATC
Source organism: Bradyrhizobium sp. RT6a (assembly GCF_040547675.1). Classification (NCBI taxonomy): domain Bacteria; kingdom Pseudomonadati; phylum Pseudomonadota; class Alphaproteobacteria; order Hyphomicrobiales; family Nitrobacteraceae; genus Bradyrhizobium; species Bradyrhizobium sp. RT6a. Next base: position 91,145 of record NZ_JBEPQC010000002.1, on the reverse strand, counting down.
ACCCGCATCAGCCTGCACTGGAGGTCACGTCCCCGGTGCCGCTGCAACACACCGACCCTGGAGAAATAGCCGCCATTTCGAATGTGCGATGACGGCACGACGCCGGCGAATGCTACCGGCTCGTCGCCGTGATAGGCAAGCCACCACGCCCCTAACTCGAATTGTGGCAAGGCAGCCGCATCGAAGAACGTCGACTGATGCAGATCGGCCAATGTGTCGGCGATGTCGTCATCGGATGCATCGACAATGCGAATTCTGTACATGAGACGGTCCATTGGGATGAAATGACGCGAGTGGAAGTGCAGCAATCTCGTGCCGATTGAGGCTCACTTGCCCAGCACGACCTTGACGCCTAGCCAAACCGCGCCCATCAGCCCGGTGGCAATCTTGTCGCTGAACAGCTTGAACCCGTGGCCGAGGCCAAGGCTGGCGATCTTGCCCTCGATCAGCCGCTTGGACGATTGCGTCAGCGTCCGCTGCGCTTCTCGAATGCACACCGCGAGCGTGCCGCGCTCGGCCTGGCAGGTCTCGACCAGGAGTTCGCCGAAGAAATGCGATTTTCCCGAGCCGCGCCCACCGTAAACGCCCTTGTAGCGGGCGGGCTTGAGCAGCGGCTCGAAGATCTTGGCCGTCGGAATTTTCAGGATGGACAATCGATGCACTCGCTCACCCTAGGGCAGGCCGGTGCGCCTGCGCCACATCACGGACCAGTCCTCGTTGTCTAGGTTCGCTAGTGAGGGACGGCTTGCTCAACTCTCGCTGATCTACTAACTGTTTCGCGCGCGGTAGTTTCGCGGAACACATGCCGCATTCACCGAGGAATGGGGGGCTTACGTGAACACTGCTATTCGTCGCGGAATTCTCAGTCAGGCTTTCTCTACGCGGCCGTGATCGCTCTCGCGCTTCCTGGTTTCGCACAGGAACCGCCCGCACCGGCATTCGACAAATGGCGTCCCACGGCCGGCGTCTACGCCGAACCCGGCAAGAATTTCCAATCGTCCTGCGATGAGAGCGGCGGCCTTACGATCGACCTTGGCGAAAAGTCGGTCAGCGGTTAAGGAGGGACATTTCACCGGCGAGGGCCGCAAGCTGTCCTATTGCAGCGACCAGGCGCAGCGCGCCTACGCCGCGCAACGGCGGACCAACACCAGACCAAGAACTGACGAAAGCATGACCGAGACGAAAACCCGCTACCGATTGCCCGGCGCGGGCTGAACAAACCATGCCTGATGATGCCCTTCTGCCGGTGTTTTGCCCCGAATTGTCAAACGACAATCCAATTCCAGATCGGGCTTCTCGTAGCTCAGACGTCGCGCCCGGCGGCGCCGCCGCTCGCGCTCCCCGGATACACGATGATCCGCTCGACCCGGTGAATCAATTCCAGCACGCCATCCTCGCCGTTCTCGATCGGTTGCGCCGCCTTGCCCCAGCCGCGATCGAGGATCGCATTGGCGGCCGAGACCCGGGCGGCCGGCGTTGCGTCGTCGCTGCGCATGATGCCGACCAGCACCCTGAGCGCGGCTCTGGTGTGGCTGCGCGCCAGCGAGCGGATTTCGGTCAGGGTGCGCGCGCTGGACGTCTTCCGTCGCGCCGGCGCGCGGACCGGCTCGCTCACGAGCGCAATTTCCATGTCCTCGCTCAAGACAACGTCTCCCACAGCGCGATTGCAACCAGGCCCGCGAGCGCGAGCGATATCAGATAGGCGGTCATCGTCTCTCCTCGACAAAGAAAATGCGCGGCAGATCGCGAATGAGGCGCGATCGTTTCGGGCGCGAACCCTATCTCCGTATCCGGAGACCGCAGCGGCGCGAGCAGATCGCTCGCACCGCGGACCGGCACGTTCGCGCGTGCACGGCCAGCAATGGTACGGACGGCGGCACGCCGATCGGCGCTCCCTCAACGCGTTTCAAGCGAGTGCGTGGCCGTGATGCGTGGGCCGCCGTCCGATTCCGAAAATGGGATACGAAAAAACCCGCGGCGGATTTTGTCCCGCGCGGGTGTTACGAACTTTTCGATGATGCCACTATGCCAGTGTTTTGCCCGACGGGTCAAGCTCAGTTTCGATTTTTACGAATTAAAACCGACGGAGACCTTCGAGAAACCATTTCCAGTCAGGCTGCCGGCGTTCCCCCGACGTGCCAACGAACGAACCGTCCCTGCCCGCGTTAGCGTGACAGGAGGATCGACCAATGACACTAAACATGACGCCGAAAACCTCGCGGGACTTGCCCGGCCGAAAGCCGCGCATCGACGGAGAGCCCGACACGCGCGAGGCCATCATCCCCGACGCTGGCGAAACCGAGGACAGGGATCGCGATCTCGTTCACGGCGAGGGCGGAACCGTCGATCTTCCCACCAGGCCTGGCGATCTCTCGAAGGATGATTAGGCCGGCGAGCCCGAATGACGAGGCTCTTCCTCCCATTCTGATATGTGGTGCGCAACGGGCTTGCTTCAAGTCCCCGGTGATCGCGTAGAACCCTCGGCCCAACCAACACGTCGAGGGGTCACGACATGTCCGTATTGCTTCCGACGTCCCGGTCGCGCAGCCGGAAACAACAGGCCACCGCGAACAATTTGGCGACGATAGACCATGCCGTCGTCATCGCCGGTGGCGGACCGACCGGTCTGATGCTGGCCGCGGAGCTCGCGCTCGCGCATGTCGACGTCGCCGTCGTCGAACGGCGCGCCGATCAGGAACTGGTCGGCACGCGCGCCGGCGGCTTGCACGCGCGCAGCATCGAGATCCTCGACCAGCGCGGCGTCGCGGATCGTTTCCTGCGCGAAGGACAAATCACCCAGCTCGCGGGCTTCGCCTGGACCAGGCTCGACATCAGCGATCTCCCCACCCGGCACGCTTACGGACTCGCACTGCGGCAGAGCCACATCGAGCGCATCCTGGCCGACTGGGTCAGCGAGCTCGCGGTGCCGATCTATCGAAACCGCGAGGTGACGGGTTTTGCGCAGGACGAGACCGGCATCGACGTGACGCTCTCCGGCGGCGAGACCTTGCGCGCGAATTATCTGGTCGGCTGTGACGGCGGCCGCAGCCTGGTGCGCAAGGCCGCCGGCATCGACTTCGCCGGCTCCGAGCCGACGCTGAGCAACCTCATGGCCGAAGTCGACATGCGCGACGAGCCCGCCTGGGGACTGCGCCACGACGCGCTCGGCTTTCACGGCCTCAGCAAGACCGAGAGCGGACGCGTGCTGGTGGTCGTGACGGAAGCGACGCTCGATCGCACGGGCGCGCCCGGCGCCCGCGATCTCGGCGACGCCCTCGTCGCCGTCTACGGCACCGACTTCGGCCTGCAAAACCCGTCCTGGATCTCCCGCTTCACCGATGCGGCTCGGCAGGCCGTGTCCTATCGCAAGCGTCGCGTACTGCTCGCCGGCGATGCCGCGCATATCCATCACTCCGTCGGCGGACAAGGCCTCAACATTGGCTTGCAGGACGCTGTCAATCTCGGCTGGAAGCTCGCGCAAGTGGTCAAGGGCCTGTCGCCCGAAACCCTGCTCGACAGCTACCACGCCGAGCGCCATCCCGTCGCCGCGCGGACCTTGCGCAACACCAAGGCGCAAATCGCCCTGCTCCGCCGCGGCGAGGACGGCCTTAAGGCCGCGCGCGAGGTCGTCGCCGATCTGCTCGCGATGGACACGCCGCGCCAACGTTTTGGCGCGATGATGAGCGGGCTCGACGTGCACTACGATCTCGGGCAAGGCCACGCGCTGCTCGGGCGGCGGATGCCCGATCTCGATCTGACGGTCGACGGGCAGCCGCTGCGACTGTTCACGCTGCTGCACGGAGCACGCGGCTTGCTGCTCAATTTTGGCAAGGCCGGCAACATCGACCTCACGCCCTGGGCAGATCGCATCGATATCGTCGAAGCGGACTATCACGGTGCTTGGGAGCTTCCGTCCGTCGGACAGATCGCGGCGCCCGGCGCCGTGCTGGTGCGGCCCGACGGGCATGTGGGCTGGGTGGGAGACGAGAGCCAACGCGGACTTACGGACGCGATGACGAGGTGGTTCGGACGGGCCGCGACGTAACGCACGAATCTCCGGCGCGCCGGTCGAGACAAAGAAGCCCGCGGATTTCCGCGGGCTTGAACCAGGCGCCTTTTCGATGATGCCATTCTGCCAGTGTTTTGCCCGACGTGTCAAACGACAGATCTCGAACAACATTCGCACGTCTCAAAACTTGCACTTCACTCCGGCCGAAGCAACGGCCGTATCCAGCGGGCATACCACTCCTCAGCGTCATTGTGCGGACTGCCTGCGCCATCCACTCCAAAGATCGGTGGCGGAATGAAATAGCTTGGCTCATTCGCAAATGGACCTATCGGTATGCTCGGCCTCAGCGGTCGGCCGTCAGCGGTCGGCATGGTCCAGTTGCCAAACCGATCGTTGAATTCCGTGGAAGGCAGATAAGGGACGGGCGCACTTCCCGACGTGAAAACGCTGCCCGCATTCGACTCATTGACACGGGTGAGACGGCGGACCTCTTCGGGCGGGATAGCCCCCGAACCAGGAGTAACTGGCGCTTCAATTCCGCTCGGCTGAGCGGGCATGGCACCATCTGCCACTGCGGTCCATTGCCCGAAACGATCGGTAAAGTTGTTCGCCCGCGCGGAATTTTGGTCGAGCGAGTTGTCCGATCGTTGCTGCGCACCAGACTGTGACGCCGCTATGGCAGATACTCCGCTCGCTTTTCCGCTAGCGGGTTCGGCGCCAGCGGCAGAACTCGCCGCCCCCGTCAGTCCAAGAGTCCCCGCGATAGGCAGCCAAGCCGGTAAGAGCGGCAACAATTCGGGTGCTACCATCGCGCCCCCGAAAATCGCGAGTCCGCGCAAAACAGCCGGACGGTCGGCAGGATCGTAGGGGAGATTATACGGGTCAGGTCCCATCAATGGCGATCCATCCGAACGCCTGAGCAGATCGCTGGTCTCCGGATTGAATTGCAGAACTTGCGGAGACGGCGGCATCGCCGTGCTGGGAGGCAGTTTGCCGAGCCGCTGCTCATCTGGACCAGGCAGCGGAAATGCCGGCACTCCGCCTGCGAAGCGTGGATCGCTCCGCGCGAACCCTTCCGTTGCGTTCAGACCTGCAAGAGAAGGCGAACTGTAGCCTGGCAGCGGTGGAAACTCGCTTGGGTTGACCGGTGTCGAGCCGGGTATACGAAAGGTGCTTGAGGAGGGATCAAGGGGTGTGAACTTGGACCAAGGCGTATCCTTCAAGTCTTTGTGGCCGGGCGTTAGGTTGAGGCCAGGATTGTCGGCCATTGTCTTACTGAGCTGCTTTTCCCTCTCGAAATTGCCCAGGTACGGCGAGAATTTGATAAGATGACTTCCCGTCCGCCTGAGCTCGCGGATTCTGTTCTGTTCTTCGGGGTAATCGGCAAGATATTTTCCACGACCGGCGAGCAAGCTCTTGTTGCCAGGTGTCACATCAGCGCCGGAACTCGGCGTGTTGGTGTAAAGGTCTTCATTTGCAAGCGCAATTCTCATCGCATCTTGCAGATCCTCGACAGCCTTCAAGCGAAGAATAGAGTCAGAGATCTCAGCAATCGCGTCAAGCTCTTTGCAAGCCGCGTAGTATGATTCGAGATGCCCACCGGGATGAGGAGATACCCCCATTTCGGCAGCGAGCAGCCGACTTCTCGGAAGATAAACAATATTTGCAGGCGCATCCAAATCCACCCCTTGCAAGGCTTCGTGGCGCCCACAGTGCTCTGGAATAATATGGTGACCCCATAGAATTGAACTTCGCATGATGTCCCTCAGGAGGATCAGCGGCCGCTTGAGCCGTCAAATGTCCAAAGCATTATTGAATTTGATTCCGAGAAGGCCGGCTTCCTTGCAGGCATCCTTGAGCGCCTGATCGCAAATAACCGTCCTAGAGCAGAAGGCCATTCGGAATACATGTGCACTTCCCACCGCGTCTTCGTTGAAGACGAGTTTGGCGCCGGTGCTGAACTTGTAGTATTTCTTGCCGAAATTGTTGTACTTTGGGTCGTCTTGGATACCTATCTCAAGCCGTGACTGCTCTTCGTCCAGTGCGTCCAGGACGCGAGTGGCATCGCACAACCAGTATCGCGGGCCATCGTAGGTCCCCCGGGAAACACTCACGTCGCATGCTGCAAATTCGAATCCGGCATGATCGACGGCTTGAAAGACCTTCTTCGCTTGCTCAGACACCAGCCAAAAAGAGTGAAACTCTCTGATGTCCAAAGATCGTCGCACTCGCTTCTTCTTAAACAGGAAGCGCGGCGGCTCGAAGTATTCCGGAAATCCCCGCCGGCCCGGTGGCGGCGCAAGGACTTGCGTGCCAGGAACAAGAGCACCAGCGTTCTCCCAGGTCAAACGAGGGCGAGCGGGGCGGTAATCCATGGCCATTTCATAGTACTTTCCCTTCCGCACGCTGCGGCGACGAGGTCCAACCTTCTCGTTGTCGTCATTCATGATGGTCTGCCGGTGGCAAGAGTAACATCGTTAGATCAGCGAGGACTGGGCCTGCCGGATTGCGGGCGTCACCTGCGGCTCCGTTGATCTTGGTGCTCTATGTTCTGCGAGAATGATCATCACGTGCCTTCGGTCTTTCCTTGCCGCAGCGTGGTGGCTCGATCATCGGAGTACCAATATGAGCATGCGAATGCGGCAAAGCCGTCGAAAGGTCACACCGATTTCGCCAAGGCAGCCTGTTCAAGCCGCACGTCCGCCAAGGAGCTGAAAATCTTCTACTCGTGCCCACGAGCTCTATCCGCTAAAAGATTTTGGCCCCAAGTCTTCATCGCTAAAGCGAACCGCACCGAACGCCTCGCGACCTGCTCAGCTTTTGCTTCGGGATCCGCAACCGTTGCCAGACCTCATGACGACGAAGGCTTCAATTAGCTCAAAGCTTGGAGACATCGCAAAACCGTATCCTCTTGAGACCGGCCGACTTGCAGGCATCCTTCATGTCTTGATCGCATATGACGTCAGCCTCGCTATGAGCCATACGAAAGATATGTGCTTTGCCGATTGCAGCCTCCGTAAAGACCAGCTTGGAGCCCGGCATGGTCAAGTAGACCTTCTTTCCAAATTTGAGGGAGCGAGGATCGTCCTCAGTTCGGATGGTCAAACGCGATTGCGCTTCATCAAGTGCATCAAGGATGCGAACAACATCGCAGAGCCAATAGTCCGGGCCCTCGTAGCTACCATGCGGCACTCGCGCCGTGCACGGCACAAACACAAAGGCCTCCGGATCAAGCCGCTCAAATACTGCTTTTGTCCGATCCGAAATGAGCCACCATCCGTAGTAAGGCTCAAGGTCCATTGGCAAGCTGCCAGCCGATTTATCAAACACGAAGGGCGCAGGCGCGGTAGAAGCCGGCAGACGGAATACCTTGTAAGGAGGAAGGATACTTTCGTCCTCGAGCCAATAGCCCGCCTTGCCTCCCACCCCGTAGTCGGGACCCATTTCGTAAAAGCGGCGCTTTCGCGCTCGGGGCCGTTTTGCAATGAAAACTCCCCTATCCTCGCCCATGCCTACGTCCCATTGAACATCATGCCCATCGGGGCACGACGAAGACTCAATTGCTAACAAAAAAGCCCGCGGCACCCCCGCGGGCTCGATCCAAATTCATCTCGATGATGTCATTCTGCCAGTGTTTTGCCCGACGTGTCAAATGACGCATCCTGAATGGGACGCACGCAACTCCCTTCGCGTATCGTTACAGTCGATTATGCCGAACCATCGGTACAGAAAAGAACGGGCAAGCCTTCAAATCGATCGGAGGCCTGGTAACGAGCCGAGAAGCGCTCGCGCGAATCTCGACCAAATGTATCGCCGTCTTTGACGACAAGCCCGTGCTCGACCAGATAGACGGCAAGACCGTCCACCTTGTTGATCAGCGTTGGGAGTGTCAGCTTGTGGGTCTCGAACTCGATTTCACGCTCAGCAAATGCTGACAATCCCATTGTTACTGCTCCGATGCCTGTCTTTGATCGGAACGGTAATATGTCCACCCATAGTGAGGAAGGATAGTCCGGATACGGCGCAAACGATTGGCTGGACATGTCCAACCATAGATCGGCGGATCGTGCGACCTTCCCATTCCATACAACAGCGCAACATTCCGGCACCGCCGCAATCAATGCGCCGATGACAGCCGTCGTTAGACGAGCGGCGGGCACCGGACGCTGATTTTGGCCAAGCACAGAGACGATCAGATGCCCTCGATGCCGCGCCGCAGCCGACTTGCTCTCTGGCCATGTCGTGGAAGCGCGCGACCACAAGCCGGGATCGTCAGGAATGCGCGCCGGCATCGACATGACGGCAACAAGCTCGTTGCCACAGCGAATGAGCGGCGAGTTTGCCCGAGCCTGTTGCGCCTCTCCGTTCTCCGCAACCTCAGTTGCCAGCTCCGGATGTCGCGCGCGAAGGGCCTTGGCAACCGCCGACATGTCCGGCGTCACAGGATTATCCAATAAGACCAGAGAGAGAATCGAGTTACTCATCGACTGCCCCGCAGAAATTGCGGCGAGCCCGATAACGCCGCTCTCGCCCAAAGGTTGAATATTTTGCATTAATGGAACAAACCAAGAACAAGGTCAAGCGATATTCCTTGCCCGCATGATGAGAGCACACAGATATCGGCTTCGAGCCGAACAGGCCGGTTTATCTAGTCGGCGACACGGATGTTCGTTCTGATAAGAGTGCTTCTCCTGATGCGGGGTGGGCCGCCGCATCAGGTCTACAGCTTTCCCACCACAACGCCGGACGCGGTTGTCGAACCCATTCATCCGAAAGCCGTGCGGGTGATCTTGACTACGAACGAAGAACAGGACGTGTGCGCCCTGGGATGAAGCCAACGCGCTGCTACAGCCGCTGCCGTACGGCCGCTTGAAGATCGTGACGCGCGGCATCGAGCAGGAAGACGCGTTCGCTGCCACAACAGTTGATCGTGAATGTTTGAACTGGCGAACTGCATAGCAATGCGGTCAACACTCAACTCAACATCTGCATTTCGAGAGGCTGAATTTGGAAAGGCTGAACTGTTTCAGTGTACGGGAACATGCGGTCCAATTGTTGACGGAGGCAGCCATAGTGTGTATATATACACATCATGAATAGCCGGGAGGTTATCAAGGCGATTCAAAAGGATGGTTGGTATCAAGTGGCTCAAAAAGGCAGCCATGTTCAATTCAAGCATCCGATCAAGCAGGGACGAGTAACGGTTCCCCACCCTGCACGGAACATCCCTATTGGGACACTGAAGAGCATTGAGAAGCAGTCTGGCCTACAACTGAGGTAAGAACCATGCGCAACTATATTGGTCTTATCCATAAGGATGCCGACAGCCATTTCGGCGTTTCGTTTCCGGATTTCCCCGGGGCTGTTACTGCCGGCACCACCCTGGATGACGCTCGTCATATGGCGGAAGAGGCTCTGGCCCTTCATATCGAGGGTATGACGGAGGATGGCGAAGCCATCCCCGAACCCTCTGCCCTCGAAGAGGTCATGTCGGATCCGAACAACCGCACCGGCGTTGCTATTCTGGTCTCGGTCAAGACGGAAGCGCCGAAAGCAATCCGCGTCAACGTCACCCTTCCCGGCGATGTGTTGGATCAGATCGACAAATACGCTGAGGCACACGGCTTCACACGCTCGGGCCTTCTCACCCAAGCCGCTAAAAAGCTGATGGCCGAGACCGCATAAGCAAAAGCCCGAGATCATTTCTCGGGCTCCTTCTCCTTCTCAGCTTGCGCCAGCTTCTTGCGGCTTCGGATTCATCTTGAACTTCCGGATTCAAAGATCCGCACCGATCGGCCGCCGCGGCGCTGCAGCGTGATCCTGTGCGAAGTCGATCCACCGCAGCTCGCATCCACGTGAAAATTGAAAACTCTTGCACCGCAAAATGAGTAAGCCACTCAAGCCGGCCGCGCTGCACGCCCGAAAGATTCTTCTCAACAAACTAGCAAATGACAAAGACGGTCCGAAACCGGCGGCCTAGGCTTGATCCATCACCGCGCCTCACTCGGCATCGATCGGCAACGACAACGCCGGGGTTGCGCTCCCGCCTGCTCGCACGATGGACATGCCATGCAGAAGCGCCGACGTTTCAAGCAGACCACGACACTCACCGAACGGCTCGCCGAGGAGGCCGCGCGGCTTCGCGAGGAAGCGCGCACGCTCGCGCCGGGGCGCCGCCGCGAAATGCTGCTGCGCAAGGCGCGGCAGGACGAGACCGCCATGCACATCGACGCCTGGCTGCATTCGCCAGGGCTGAGGGCACCGTCATGACCCTACAATATCGCGCCTACCTCGTTGGCGACAACGGCGTCTTCCACTCCGCCGAAGCGTTCGAGGCCGCCTCCGATGCGAACGCCCTCACCTTCGCGCAGCAGTTCACGCGGCGCGGCAAGGTCGAGGTCTGGCAGCTCGGCCGCAAGATCGCCGTGCTCGAGCCCGAGTCATCGCCGCCGGAATTCCTCACGCGTCAATGATCGCGTGATGTCGAGGGCGTCCTGAAGGTCTCGAACGCGAACGAGAACTTGACCTGCATCACGGGACCCCCGGCATCGCGAACGTCGATCGCCATGGTCTGCCTGCCGCCCGCCGCAGGCGCGGAGAGGATGGCATCGCGCGCCATGTCCGCGACCGACTTTGCGGCCTCCGCCTGAACGGCGCGCAAGCTGGCCAGCTCCAGCCCTTCCTCGTCGAGCGCTACACCAGTGTCGTCGCGCAGGTCGAAATAATATCGGGGCATCGCAGCATCCTTTGGCGGTATAGGTCCGAAACGGCCAAAGGGTTTCGAGCGGCTCGAAAAAAACTGTTGGAATCAATAGGTTCCGGGAACTCCTCTGTTCCCTTTTGACGATCCAACGCCTGCCCTTCGCCTGTGTGCGCCCGGCGCCAGCGTCGAATTCCATCGGCGAACAAGCGCCGGCCGCCGCGTCCCGCCCGTCATGTCTCATTCCATCGAAGGAGGATTTCGCCCGCTGTGTGCGCGGCGTCACGGAAGCACGCGCCAGGTCGGCCTATCACTCATCCCACGACGACGGCTTGGAACAAAACAAACAACCAGACAGGTGGACCATGACGAAGACCTTGATGATCACGAAGATGGCGGCAGCGATCGTGTTGGCCAGTGTTGCGGCAGGCGTTGCGAGCAGCTCGGCGCAGGCCGGCTGGGGCCAGAATGGACAGTATGGCAACACGCCGCAGGCCCGCCCTCAATTCGGTCCCCATTTCAACGGCTATGGCGGCAACGGCGGCCAGCGCCCGGTCGTCTATCCCGGCCCCCGGCCGATGCCCCAGGTCATTGTCTATCCGCGGCCCGTGCCGCCCCCCTATATCCCGCCGCAGGTCGTGGTCCGGCCGGTGCAGTATCCGGTTGTCGTGAACAGGCCGGTGTACGTTCCGACGCCGCAGGTGGTGGAAAAGACGGTCGTCGTGCAGCGCCCCGCCGTGGTTGCGGCACCGGTCGCGGCGGCTGCGCCCGCCCCGGTGGTCAACAACAACTGCAACTGCCTCGTGAAGGAATATCCGCAGGCCGGTGTCGTGGTGTTCAGGGATATCTGCACCAAGGAAAGTGCGACCTACACCAACCTGCCGCAGCAGACCACGCAGGCCGTGCTGCCGCCGACCCAGTAATCGCGCGGAAGCCCGCGCGCTGGATACGATGACAAATCGAACGCGGCAGCATCGCCTGCCGCGTTCGTGTTTCGGGGGTGAAAGCGACAAGGGCGCACCGACATTCGGCGCACCCTCACTCCTCCGCAAGCTTCCCGACGATATAGGCATCCACCGTTTCGGCGAACGAGCGCTGCACACCGACCGCGATCCCATGCTGGTCGAGCGCGTCGCGCTGGAGCATGCGCAGGCCGCGCCCGCGCATGCAGGCCGGCGCCGTGTTCAGATATTGATCGATGGCGCCCTTTGCGAGCGGGATGGCCTTCGGGTCACCCCTTGCGATCAGAAGCCGCAAGAGGCTCTGGCATTCGGCCAAACCTGGCATGGGATCAGCGCCTCACGCCTGCCGCGATTTCGTCGGCCGCTTGACCGGCTGGGTGTGGGTGCCGAACAGCGCCAGCAAAAACGCGACTTCTTCCTTCGAACCAACCTGGATACCGACTTGGATCATGATGATCTCCTTTTCGCTAGGTTGGTCGGGCACAGCCGGCGGAGCGTTCGAGACAATCTGGTTTCAGCACTGTTTCAGGCGTGTTTCGTCGGGGCGCGCCATGGCGGGCCAGCAAATTAGGAACTGCTTGTGGGATGAAGAAGTTATTCGGGCGTCGGTCCGGATGCACGACCGGCACCTCCCAACGGCCTCAGCTCGCCCCCCGGCTGGGGCCGTTTCTTCTCCCGCGCAAATTCAACCCGAGCGCGCGTTCTGGTCTCGGCTGGGCTTCTCCCAGGACAGCTTGTTGCAGCCGGAACACCGAAAGATGGCAATCGCCCCCTCGGGTGAACTGACCGCGTCGATGAAGGTCATGGGCTTGTTGCACGCGGCACACATGGCCCGCAGCCTGGTATCTCGGTTCGTCATGCGCGCAAACGCGGGACAGCGGGATAGGTTTCTATTGCTCTTCGTGGTTCCTTAACGCCTGCGACCTAATTTTTTCCCGCGGCGTTTGAGAGGGCGTGGGGTTCGCGTGATGGCTGTGAAATGTGCGGGATGTGCCGACGGGACCGAGCTCCCGTTCCAGTTCAAGATGGCGTTTCAGCCGATCGTCAAGGTCGTCGAACACCGCATCTGGGGCTATGAAGCCCTGGTGCGCGGGCCGAACGGCGAAAGCGCGCACAGCGTCCTCAGCCAGCTCACCGACCAGCAGCTCTACCGCTTCGACCAGGCCGCGCGCGTGATGGCGATCGAAACCGCAGGCGCGCTGTTCCAGGACCCGGAGGCGCGGCTCTCGATCAACTTCCTGCCGAACGCGGTGTACGAGCCGCGCGCTTGCATCCAGAAATCGCTGGAGGCCGCGCGCCGCGCGAGCTTCCCGACATCGAATTTGATGTTCGAATTCACCGAGAACGAGCGGATCGCCGATCCCGCGCATATCGAAAACATCGTCCGCACCTACAAGGCCTTCGGGTTCTGGACCGCACTGGACGATTTCGGCGCCGGCTATGCCGGCCTCAGCCTGCTGGCCCGGTTGCAGCCGAACCTGATCAAGATCGACATGGAGCTGGTGAGAGACATCCAGCTCAGCCACCCCAAGCAGGTGATCGTCTCGGCGGTGGCCGCGATCGCGCGCGAGCTCGATATCACCGTGCTGGCCGAAGGCGTCGAGAGCGAAGCCGAGCTCACTTGCTTGCGGGCCGCCGGCATCGCGCTGTTCCAGGGTTACTATTTCGCAAAACCGGGGTTCATGTCGCTGCCGCAGGTCCGCGGATTTCAGCAGATGGATGTCTCGATCGCCAGTTGACGAAAGAGGCGGCCTGTTTTTCAGGGTCCGCGCTTCTGCGTGACGAGGCGCAGCGCGATGCCGTGCTGCCAGGCTCGCACCCTCACGGCCGCTTCGCTGCGACCAAGCTCGCCGGCGATCTCGTCCGGCCGCCAGCCGGCTTCGGCCAGCGCCTTCAGCCGCTCGTGCTCTTCCGCTGTCCACTTCTTCAACAACGGGTAGCGTGATTGCATGGTCGGAAGCGGTCTCGCCTGCGTGGTCGATGCAGGCGACAAGCGCGCGAAGCAGGCGAAGTTCCTATCCGACATTGCCATGAGATCTGCAGCGCGATCTGCAGCGCGCCATCCCGCAAATGGACCGGGGCCTGCGACAGTGCTCGCTCAGATCCAGACTTCCTCGCGGCACGAATCGCACCGATAGATCAGGACCGAGCAATCGCGCCTCACGTCGAAGATCGACGTCAGGCAGCGCGTGCCCCTCTCGCATTTGGGACATGCCGGCCCCGACTTGTATTGGTGATCCGGCCACGTTGCCGGGCCTGCTTGCTGTTCGCTGCTCATCTCATTCCTCGTTGGAGGACTGAGTTCCTAAGTGCCAAAGTGGACATTCGTTCCAATCACCCGGGTGGCGCTTCGAATGGAAGAGAGGGCCTAGACGCCCCATGATCGCGCGCGCCGATTATCGGCTTCATCCTGAACGATCAAGCGGGTTTGTCCTGAACGATCAAACCGGCTTGCTGTTGGCGGGTCCCCCCCCCCCCCGCAATTCGTCCAGGCTCTCGAGTGTGCAGATGCGCGCGGCGCGGCGGGCCAGTTCGTCGTAATTTTGCGCCACCTTGCGCAGCACGTCCCGCGTCTCGGGATATTCGCAATTATCCGCCTTGGTGCGGAATTCTTCCGCCCGCATCCGCCAGTACCGCGGAGGATGCATCCGCTCGGCTCCCATGGGCCACTCCCCTCAGTTGGTCCAACTGTTCATGTTCCTTAATGAAGAGCACGTCCAAGAGTTCCCGCGCAGATGTTCCGGTTCCGATCACACGTCGAGATTGCGCACGAACTGCAGCAGACGACGACAGCATCTCGCGGGAAAGATCGACTTTAGTTCAAATGCAGCAGGGCGGATTCGGCAGGATGCAATGGGTTCGCGCCATGCTGGAACATCTCCCTTGCGACAGACGCAACCGGGATAGCTCGGAGAGATCGTCGATGTATGTCGTCGCCGCCGCGTTGCTGGTGCTGTCGGGACTGTTCTACTCCGCGAGCCATCACGAGATCGGCTCGTTCGGCGTCACCATGTGCACCTATGGAAGTGCGTTCTGCGACAATCCCCTGATCGTCTTTTCCGGCGCCGTGCTGGCCGGCGCCTGGGGCATGTTCGTCAGCATCAAATAGTCCCGACGGCACTTGCTCAGGGGACAAGCGTCTCGCCGGTGTACGTGCGGGGTTGTCGGATTGCGCGACGGCCGCCCGGTCGCCCGGTCGCGCTCGGGATGCGCGCTAAAGCGGGCAGCGTATTCTTCGATCATGTACTTATACAGGTGTTTTGCCCGACGAGTCAAAGGGCGATTAGCTTTATCAGAAATGAGCGAGGCGCCCGCTCCCGCTCGCCCGGGAACCTTGTTCCCTCGTTGGCATTTGTGAAGGACGCGCCCCGACCGAGGTCCCTCCCGCCATGACCGACAGTGCCCTCACTCCCACGAAATCCGCGCCGACGCTGTTGCAGAGGCTGGGGCCGGGTCTCGTCACCGGGGCGGCGGACGACGATCCGTCGGGCATCGCCACCTATTCGCAGGCCGGCGCGCAATTCGGCTACGGACTGCTCTGGACGGTGTTCCTGACCACGCCGTTCATGATCGCGATCCAGCTCGTCAGCGCCCGGATCGGCCGCGTCACCGGCAAGGGGCTGGCCGCCAACGTCATGCAGATCGCGCCGCGCTGGGCGGTGCTGTCGCTCGTCGCCATGCTCGTCGCCGCCAACACTTTCAACATCGCCGCCGACATCGCGGCGATGGCGGAGGCGCTGTCGCTGGTGATCGGCGGCCTCAACCACGAGCACGCGCTGATCTTCGCGGCGGGCTCGACGCTGCTGCAGGTGTTCCTGCCCTATCGGCGCTATTCGCCGGTGCTGAAATTTCTCACCTTGGCGCTGTTCGCCTATGTCGCGACCGCCTTCACCGTGCAGATTCCGTGGAGCACGGCGCTGCTCGCGGCGGTGTGGCCGAAGACGAATGTCAGCGCCGACTATTTCTTGATGGTCGTCGCCGTGCTCGGCACCACGATCAGCCCGTATCTGTTCTTCTGGCAGGCCTCGCAGGAGGTCGAGGAGATGAACCAGGGCAAGCGCGACAAGCCGCTGCGCGAGCTGAAGCACGGCGGCAGTCCGGAACTGGCGCGCATCCGGGCCGACACCCTCTCCGGCATGCTGCTCTCCAACGGCATCGCCTTCTTCATCATCCTCACCACCGCGTCGGTGCTGCACGCGAATGGCGTCACCAACATCAGTTCGGCGACGGAGGCAGCCGAAGCGCTGCGGCCGCTCGCCGGCGACTTCACCTTCGCCCTGTTTGCGACCGGCATCATCGGCACCGGCCTGCTCGCCATCCCGGTGCTGGCGGGATCGGCCGCCTACGGCGTGGCGGAGATCTTCGGCTGGCGCGCCACGCTGGAGGCGAAGCCCGACGAGGCGGTCGGCTTCTACACCATCATCGCCGCGGCAACCGCGATCGGCTTCGGTCTCGGGTTCACCGGCATCGACTCGATCCACATGCTGGTCTGGAGCGCCGTGCTCAACGGCATCGTCGCCGTTCCGATCATGGCCATGATGATGCTGATCGTCTCGAGCAAGGCGATCATGGGCCGCTTCAAGGGCCGCTCATGGCTCGTCGCGCTGGGCTGGCTCGGCACCGCGCTGATGGCGCTGGCCGTGCTCGCGCTGCTCGGCTCGTCCGTGATCGGCTGACTAACTTTGCGACAGGGCCGCCGAGATCTGCGAGGCGATGATGAGGGCCGCGAACACGGCCGGCACGCTGATGAAGCGCAGGAACTGGTCGATCGAAAGCATCGCTGTCTCCCCCAAGACAAAAAACGTCTCCGCCCGCCGCGCTATTCCACCCCGTGCGCGGCGTGCTGATCGGCCGTCAAAAACTGATCGGAGATGGCGGCTCCACCCATCGTGAGCAGCGCCAGGATCGAAATCACAGCCAGAAATTTCATGGCCGGAGGGTCGATCCCGATTGCGGCCAAAAACGTCACAGCATGGTCCCTTTTCACGTCGATCCCGGGAAAGATCATGGCTCTCCCCACCAGATTCCGCCGAGTTTTCCGCTAGAATGGCCGGAACGGGCTTGCCCGCGCACCTCGCCGGACTTCACTGCGCAGGGCCGTTAGCCTAACAATTGTGGCTTGAGCCGGGCTTGCGGGCCGGCCAAAGAAAAAGCCCAGCCGGGCAACAGGGAGCGACATGAGCAAATCATCAAAAGCAACAAGTCTCGAAATTCTCGCCTGCGATGCCGGTTGGAGAAACTACCACTTCGTCAAGCTGACGACCGAAGACGGCATCGTCGGCTGGAGCGAGTTCGACGAGGGCTTCGGCTCGCCCGGCGTCGGCGCTGCGATCCTGCGCCTGTCCGCCCGCGTCGTCGGGCAGAACGTTTTCCGGCACGAGCGCATCTACGCCGAACTGTTCGCGGCCACACGTCCCGCCGCCGGCGGCGTGGTGGCGCAGGCGCTCGGCGCGATCGAGAATGCGCTGCTCGATGCCAAGGCGAAGTGTCTCGGTGTGCCCTGCTATGAACTGCTCGGTGGCAAGATCCGCGACCGTGTCAGGGTCTATTGGTCGCATTGCGCAACGTGGCGGATCAATCATCCGTCCTGGTACAAGCCGCCGATCGAGAACCTCGACGGTGTCAAGGCGATGGGACGCGAGGTGCGCGAGAAGAAGTTCACCGCGCTCAAGACCAACATCTTCTCCTACGATGACGGCAAGCCGACCGGCTGGCGGCCGGGCTTCGGCTCGCCCTTCGCCCCCGAGATCAACGTCGATCGCAAAATCCTGCGCGACCTGCGCATGCATCTGGAAGCGATCCGCGACGGTGCAGGCCCTGACGTCGACATCCTGCTTGACTGCAACTTCAACGCCAAGACCGAGGGCTATTTGGAGATCCTGCGCACCATCGCGGACCTCGACATGTTCTGGATCGAGATCGACAGTTTCAACCCGGAAGCGCTCGGTTACATCCGCAGGCAAAGCCCGCACCCCATCTCGTCCTGCGAGACGCTATTGGGCCTGCGCGAATTCCTGCCCTATTTCCAAGAACAGGCCATGGACGTCGCGATCATCGACACGCCCTGGAACGGCGTCTGGCAGTCGATGAAGATCGCAGCCGCTGCGGAAGCGTTCGAAGTGAACGTTGCGCCGCATAATTTCTACGGTCATCTCTGCTCGATGATGAACGCGCATTTCTGCGCCGCCGTACCTAATCTTCGCATCATGGAGATCGATATCGATCGCCTGGCGTGGGACCGCGAGCTGTTCACACATGAGCCGGAAATTCAGAACGGCCATCTGGTCATTCCGGACCGGCCCGGCTGGGGCACCGATCCGAACGAGGAAGCCCTTCGCGCGCACCCGCCGAAGACCAGCGGCGGGCTCCTCAACTACGGTCGCAAGAATTAGAGCGTCTTACGGCGTTATCGGATTGACGGTCGGGGACGTCTTTGGCCCCGGCCGCGCCGGCTCAATCGGTGATTTCGGTTCGGTCGGGAGAATCTTGGCACCTACGGCGCGCGCAGCTTCTCCCGTGGTTGCATACATCGCAACGTGAGCAGGCTGCGTCTTGGCGCGATTCCATGGCCCATGATCGACGACGAGCATCGCGGCAATCGTCACCGCCGCCACAATCAACGCGATCACGCCGGGATGGCGAAGCGCCGAAGACATGGAATTTGCGAAGCGATCCGCTGCCATCGAAGGACCCATCCAATTTATCCTATCGCAGGTTAATTCAATTCGGCCCCGCGAGTTCCGCTCCTGGCCCAGGCAAGTTCCAAGTCAATGCGTGGAACCTGACGGTACAAGGCGCTCAGTGTTTCACATCCGGCCGCGCATCGCCGACGAACCGGTCGCGGTTCGGCATTTTGACAGCCGCAAGCGATTTGGCATCGAGCGTCACATCCGCTCCAACCAGCCCGTTCAGGTTCAGGATGTACGCGGACACCGCATAAACCTCCTCATCGCTCAGCGATTGCGGCGCGTTCTGCGGCATCGCACGGCGGATGTAGTCGAACAGCGTCGGCGCATACGGCCAATAGCTGCCGACCGTGCGGATCGGCTTTGGCGTTGCGATCGTGCCCTGTCCACCGACGAGCCGGTCACCCAGCCCGCCCTCGCCCTTGTCGCCATGGCATGATGCACATTGCTGGGCAAACACTTCGCGCCCTTGGCCGACCGAGCCGCTTCCCTTCGGCAGATTGCTGCCGTCGCCTCCGACGTCGATATTCCAGCCCGCGATCTCCGCAGCCGTCGCGGGGCGTCCGATGCCGTACAGGCTTTGTGCTTGCGCCCCGCTCGCGAACGCACACAGCACGATGACGATAGCAATGCCGCAAGTCTCACGCCAGCGCATTGGTCACCTCGCCGTCGGCCGCGATGCGCCAAGGCCAGATCGCGTTGTTGTGGTAGAAATAGTTCTCGCCGCGCACCGCGAGCAACTCGGAGAGCGTCGGCTGCACATAGCCGGTCTCGTCGATGGCACGGCTCTGGATCACGGCAGGCTTGCCGTCCCACTGCCAGGGCAAGCGAAAGCGTGTCAACGCACGCGTCAGCACCGGCTCCTGCAATTGCGCGGTTTGCCAACTCTTTCCCTCGTCGACGGACACTTCGACGCGCGCGATCTTGCCATGCCCGCTCCAGGCGATGCCCGTGATCTCGTGGAAGCCGGGCGCGCCCAGACGCTGGCCGCCAGAGGGCCGCGTGATGATCGACTTCGCCTCCATGTAGAACGAAAATTCACGCGCGGTGCCATCCGGCAGCAGGTCGGTGTATTTCGAGGTCTCCTCGCGCGAATAAACCGGCTCCGCAGTTACATGCAGGCGCCGCAGCCACTTCACACTCATGTTGCCCTCGAAGCCCGGCAGCAATAGCCGCAGCGGATAGCCCTGCTGTGGACGCAGCCGCTCCCCGTTCTGGCTGTAGACCAGCATGGCGTCCTCGAGGCATTTCTCGATCGGGATGCTGCGCGTCAGCGCAGCCGCGTCGGCACCCTCGGCGACGACCCATTTGGCTTCCGGCTTCAGCCCGGCCTCCTGCAGCACCAGCTTGAGGCTGACCCCGGTCCATTCCGCACAACTCACCAGACCCACAAGATCTGACGCTGTCTTGCCGTAAGGCTTGGTGTAGCCGGGATTGCCGGAGCATTCGAGAAAGTGGACGCGCGATTCCGACGGGAAACGCCTGAGATCATCCATTGTGAAGATCAGCGGGTGCTCGACCAGCCCGTGCAGCATCAGCCGGTGCTGGACCGGATCGATGGTCGGAACGCCGCCGTGATGACGCTCGTAAAACAGGCCGTTCGGCGTGATGATGCCGTCGAGCTCCTGCAACGGCGTCCGACTTGAGGCAGAGATGTACTGCTTGAGAGTCTTCGAGATGTTCTTCACGACTCCCTTCTCGAACGGCGATGGCGCGCCATAGAGCTGGCCCCCCGTCGGCTCGCCCGGCGCCCTCATCCATTCGGGAACATTTGGCGGAAGGTTGTCGGTGCCGGCGGCAGCCGATGCGCCGACGCCCAGGACGGTACCACCCGCAACCGTCGCGCTGGTGTGCAGAAAATGACGGCGAGTCGTGCCCGCCGATTTGTCGTCGGCATCGAACGTGCGGCTCATTTGCGGATCCTCGGCTGAAGCGCGACCCGCATGAAACATTCTGCGACGAGCATTTGCAATTCGCTCCTGTTTCAAAAACAGGCGATTTCGACCGCGACTGATCTAAATCTGGCGGGCGCGACGGCAATTCCCTTCTTCGCAACGCACAACGGCTCGTCCGTCACTCGCCCGGCGCGATCGCATTGCTCGGGGTCGGCCGGTCGGCGATCTGCTGGCCGAACAGGCTGCCGATCAGTTCAACCGCGGTGCGTGCGGTGCAGCCACGCTCGTCAAGAAAAGGATTGAGCTCGACGATGTCGACTGATCCGACCACGCCGGAATCGTGCAAAAGCTCCATGATCAGATGCGCCTCACGATAGGTCGCTCCGCCCGGCACCGTCGTGCCCACGCCGGGTGCGACGCAGGGATCGAGAAAATCGACGTCGAAGCTGACATGCAGTACGCCGTTACTGGCCCTGACGCGCTCGATGACGCGGCGGATCAATACGGCGACGCCGAACTCGTCGATCTGGCGCATGTCGACAACCCTGATCCGGCGCGTGCGCATCAACTCCTTTTCGAGCTTGTCGATTGAGCGCGCGCCGAACAGGTCGAGCCTGTCAGGATCGATCGAGGCGCGCGGATCATCGCCGAGCAATCCGTCGAGGCCAGGTTCGCCGCACAGGAATGCCGCCGACATGCCGTGCATGTTGGCGGTGATCGTCGTTTCCGGCGTGTTGTAGTCGGCATGGGCATCGAGCCAGAGCACGAACAGCTCGCGTCCGCGCTCCTGCCAGTGACGGGCCATGGCATTCACCGATCCCATCGACAGCGTGTGATCGCCACCGAGGAAAATCGGCAGCGCGCCGGTTTTCGCGATCTCGTAGCCTCTATGGCTCAGCACGCGCGTCCAGCGCTGGATTTCGCGGTAGTGATTGGCTTTGTCGGGAGGCACGTCTGCGAGGTCCCGGAGCTCGGCCACCGAGAGATCGCCGTAATCGACGACCTCGAAATCTAGGCTCTCGAGCAGTGTCGCAAGGCCGGCGGTGCGGAGCGCCGCAGGACCCATCAGGGTACCGCGCTGCGAAGCCCCCATGTCGATGGGAGCGCCGAGCAAGGCGATGCGCCGGGCTCGATCCGTCGTGGTTCGATCGGTCACAGCTGTCTCCTGAGATCAGCAAGATTGAGCCAGCCTAACAGAGATTCGCATCCGTCGTTTCACGGGGAAGGTCCGCGCAGGGGCGCATCCTCTCGGAACAAAAGCCCGCGCGCCGAATTGCTCATCCAAGGCCGGTACCCGCCGTAAAGACCACGGCGCCTGTCGCGGATAGCCAAAGGTCGTCCGACCCGCTGTTCAGAACGAGCGCTCGCGCGGATAGCCAAAGGTATCGGCCTCCGCCAACACATGATTGCCTGGAGGTTGCGCACTTGAGCACGGAGATCCCGCAGTCCACCTCACATCCCGGCATGGCCGAGCGCGCCATCGATGCCGCGACGGACGTATCCCGCACCATCGGTGAAGTCGCAGGTGGCCTGCATGCAGCTGTCGACCGCATGACCTCCGCTATCGACGAAGCTCGAAAGCCGGGCAAGCCCCTGGCGACCGTCGCCGCGATCACGCGCGAAGCACCGCTTGCCAGCCTGTTCGTGGCTTTCCTGTTCGGCGTCGCGGTCGCGCGTCGGCGCTAAAGACCGAGCGGACCCGTTCAGGCGGCACTAACGGCGGCGCACTCGACCGCGAGGAATTGCCGCTCGAATGCTTCCGCCGGCATCGGACGGCCGAAGAAATAGCCCTGGCCTTCCTCGCATCCCATGCTCACCAGGAGATCGGCCGTAGCGCGGTTCTCGATGCCCTCGGCCACGACCGTCAGTCCGAGCTGTTTGCTGAGGCCGATGGTCGACCCGACGATCGCGGCATCATCGGAGTTCGCGAGCAGACCGAGCACGAACGACCGGTCGATCTTGAGTCCATCGAGCGGAAACTTCTTCAAATAGCTCAGGCTTGCATAGCCAGTGCCGAAATCGTCGAACAGGACGCGGACGCCGAGCTGCTGGATGCGCTTGAACATGTCGAGCACGCGGGCTTCGTCGTGAAGCAGGATGTCTTCGGTGACCTCGAGTTCGAGCAGCGACGGCGTGAGCCCTGTCGCTTCGAGCATCCCCGCAACTGAATGTGCGAGATCGCCGGAGTGGAGCTGCGAGGGCGACAGGTTGATCGCCACCCGCACTCTGTCGCCGGACAATTCCCAGGCGCGTGCTTGCCGGCAGGCGGTCTCCATCACCCAGTTTCCGATCCGCTCGGATAGGGCTGAGCTGTTGACCACCGGCATGAACTCTCCCGGCGAAACGTAGCCGCGCACGGGATGCCGCCAGCGGATGAGAGCTTCGGCCCCGACCAGGCTCGCGTCGATCAGGCGAACCTGGGGCTGGTAGAACAGTTCGAACTCGCCGCGATCCGCGGCGAGCGCCAATTCACCCTCCAGCGTCAGCCGGTTCTCCAGCTCCTCTCGGATCGCGCTCTCGAAGACCACATAACCGCCGCGCCGCGTCAGCTTTGCCTTGGTCAGCGCAAGATGACCGTTGCTCAGGAGATCGTCGGCGTTGTGCCCGCCTTCTGGATGGACGGCGACGCCGATGCTGATCCTGACGCGATGCTGCCGCGTGCCGGTCGCAAGCGGCGCTTCGAACGCGCGCGCAATGCGCTCGGCGAAGTCCGCGATCGGCTCGTCGCCATCGGCGCCTTTGCGCGCAATGGCGAATTCGTCTCCGCTGAGCCGGGCAACGATAGCGCCGTCGCCCGCCTGGTCCTTCAAGCGGCCAGCGACCGCCTGCAGCACGAGATCTCCGGCGGCATGACCGAGCATGTCGTTGATGCTCTGGAAACCGTCGAGCCCGATGACGAGTAGCGCGACCTCGCAAGGGCGCTGCCCCGCATCCGCGATCATGCCGACCAATCCTGCATGCAGCGTGTTGCGGTTGGCAAGACCGGTCAGCGCGTCGTACTCGGCGAGATATCTGACGCGTTCGGCCTCGCGCTTGCGGACCGAGATATCGCGCAGGATAGCTCCGTACTGAAAGCCGTCCGTTCCCTGCCAACCCGAGAAGCTCGCCTCGACCGAGAAAATTTCACCGTTCTTGCGCCGCCCTTCGAATTCAACGACGACCGCTCCGCCGGGGACCAGGAGTGCCTGGCGCGCGGCGTCGCGCATGGACGGCCTCGCGTCACCGTCCACCGACACGGCGCACAGCGTTTCGAACGGGCGGCCGATGATCTCGGCGGGCATATAGCCGAAGATCGCACTGGCGCCGGGATTCCACACGGTGATCAGCTGACCTTCGTCGGTGCAGACGAGGCCATCGCCGAGCGACATCGCGATACGATGAAAGCGGCTTTCGGCGATGCGCCCCAACAGACCGCGGAAGTCGATTTCGTCGAGTGCGATCGCCGTCAGATAAGCCACAATCGCGATGTGGAACAGCGATGTGTCGATGATGAAGGGCCATCTTGCCTGCACGAGGACCGCAACCAGTTCGAAGATCGCTCCGGCTGAGATCAGGAGTGCGACGCGAATTCCCGGTCCGAAGCGGCGCCACGAAAACACCATCAGCAGGCAGATCACGGCGAGACCCAGGATCATGCCGGTATCGGAAGTCCAGCGCAGCATCCGGCTCTGGAGGATCGATTCCGCTGCCAGCGCCTGGAGGATGGGTCCGGAGATGATGCGGCCATTTGGAACGCTGAAGCGGTCGCCAAGCTCGAGCGCCGTCGCACCAATGATGACCTTCTTGTCTCTCAGCTTGTCGAGAGTAGCCGGTTCGCCGCGGAGCACGTCGACATACGAGACACTCGGAACGGAGCCCGCCCGAATGCTGAAATCGATCAGGAAAGGAGGCCGCCGATTGGCGTCCTGTCCGGCCAGCACGACGGCCATCGACGGCATCAAGGCGTCGCCGAGCTTCTCGCCGAATGGATAGCGGCGAACGAGCCCGTCGGATTCGATCGCAACATTGACCAGCGCCGGCCACGACTGATTGCTGAACGGCTTCAGGGGCCGATTGATGTGAGCTGCGCCGCCATTCGGCGTCGGCTGCTTGAAGGACGGCAGGATCGTCGAGCCGCCGACCTCACGCAGTGCGTTGACGAAGGCCTCGTCGGAGGCCGGATCGGATGGCGAGCTGAAATCGACGTCGAACGCAACGTCCTGCGCCCCCGCGGCCTCTAACCTGTGCAACAGTTCCGCGTGCAGCCGGCGCGGCCAGGGCCATACCCCGATCTGCTCGATCGAGGGCGCGTCGATGGCCACCACGACGACATTGCCGCTCGCGGCACGCGATTGCCAGGCGAACCGCAGGTCGGTCAGCGCGTTGCGAACCGCGCCATGCCACCCCGTGGACAGCACGATCGCAAGCGCGATCACGACTAGAATATGCGGACGATAGCGCTTCACTCCGATCCTCCCGCGCACCGGCTTCTGCTGGTACGCCCCCTCATCCCCTAAGAAATCGCCTCAGTGCTTGTTGTGGCCAAAGGCATTGCCGTGGCCATTGCTGCCGTTGCCGCCGCCATTGCCGTTGCCGTTGTTGCCCCTGCCGTTACCGGTGGCGCCGGCGTTGCCATTACCATTGCCGTTGCCGGAATTCCCATTGCCGGAATTGCCGTTACCGGAGTTGCCGTTGCCGGAGTTGCCGTTGCCGCCAGCATTTCCGTTGGCGGCCGCTGCGGCGATCGCGGCGCCTGGATTTGACGAACTGCTGCTGCCAGCCGTTACGGCACCACTTGTCGTCACCGCAGTCTGGACGGTGCTGTTGGATGCTGTCGTGCTCGCTTTCGAGTCACTCCAGACTGTCTCGGTGCTGGCATGCGCGTTGCGCACCTGCCCGGGAGCAACGCCACCGTGAGCGAGCCCGCGCGTGACCTTGTGGACGTTCAGCTTGACCTCGCCGAGCGAACTCGAGATGCGCACGACGCCGGGCTTTGCAGCACCGCCCTTGGGCGCGTGAGCTCCGGCCGCCTGCTGCGATTGCTTGGGCGTGGCGGCCGCCTTGGTGCCCTTGTCAATCGGACCGAGCGCATGGATCGCATGGCCGTTCGCGGCGTTGCGCGGGGCGGCCAGGCCCGATTTAGGCACGGGGACGCGCTCGATGCTCGAGGCGCGCGGCTTGCCGTGCTCGATCGGATTGAACGTTCCGGAGCCGCTCAGAGAGAGGCCTGGCTTGCCATGCTCGAAGACGGTGGCGGCCTGCCCCGGCAGGACCTGGGCGATCTGCCCGGTCTTGAAGTCGGAGACCTCGACCTGGCCGCGGAGCACGCCGACCTTGGTGCTGCCCGCATTCACGGTGACGCTGAACTGCGTTCCCTTGACGACGGCGGCGAGATAGGGCGTCTCGACCTCGAAATGCTTGACGTTGCGCTTCTCGACCTCGAGCAGGATCGAGCCTGCCTGCTGGATGATGGTGGTCGAGAGACCGTCCTTTTTCTCCGTCGGTAGGCCGACCACCGAGTTGGGAGAGATCAGGATCGTTTCCTCGCCGCGGACGAGCAGCACGCGTCCGTTACGTCCGGTGCGAATGGTGTCGCCGGGCTTGAGTGCCTCCTGCTGGTTCAACGAAACCTGCTGCGCGCCGCTGGTGGCCACCCAGACCTCGCCGGTGGCCTTGCCGACCGACCAGACGCCGTCGTCCGCGGCGGATGCGGCGGAAGCCGTTCCCAGGATCAGCGCAGCCACGAAGGCGCACTGCATTCCAATCTTGTTCAGCATGACGATCCTCAGTCCGCGTTACAGCCAGTCCTGAGGGGTATCCGAAATCACTCAACATAGGATTAGCGGGTAGCGGCCAGCGGGGTGGTCGCGTTAACGGTTCATTGACCATAAAAAACTATGAAAAATCATGGGGCTAACGAACTCTTACCGCATGAGGGGCACATCTCCGTCAAACTACGGGGGCAGCCGCGTCGCGCGCGTTGAGAAGCGGCATCTCGTTACCACAATGGTGCTGTTGGCACCGTTTTTCGCCGGAGTTCCTCAGGCTTTCGCACAACAGGCGAACCAGCCGGGCTTCGATCCGCGCCAACCCGAAAAATATTTTGAAAACCAAACCGAGCGGGAGTCGCTGAACCGTCCTACGGTCAGGCTGCCAACAGTCGACCAGCCCAACACCGGCGGCGATACCAAGCCTCAGTTCGTGCTGCGCGGCATCAACGTCAGCGGAGCCCGGGCCGTTTCCCCCGATCGGATCGCCGCGGTCTACCAGCCCTATGTCGGCAAGAAGGTTTCGCAGGCGGATCTCGCCGCAATTGCCGGCGCGATCAGCGATCTCTACCGCGCCGATGGTTTCCACTTGAGCCGTGCGATCGTGCCGCCGCAGGATATTGCCGACGGTCTGCTCCGGATCCGGGTGGTCGAAGGCGCCATCGTGCAGGCCGACCTGAAAGGCGACGGCGCCGAGCAGTTCGGCGTGAGACCGATGCTTGGGCCGGTTCTGGCGGAGCAACCGTCGCGCTTGGCAACGCTGGAACGCCAGCTCTTTCTCATCAATAGCAGACCTGGCGTCCGGATCACCGATACCGCACTCGAGGAGATCGGCGGTGCATCCGGCCGCTTCCGCCTCATCGTCTATTTGAAGACCTGGCACGTCTTCTCCTCATTCGGTCTGGACAATCTCGGCTCATCATCAGTCGGTCCGTGGCAGACCTACGCGACCGGCGCGTTCAACTCCTATCTCACGCCCGGTGACACGCTGGCCGTCAACCTGTCGACCATCGCCAACGACCCCCGCCAGCTCGGCTTCGCACGGCTGTCCTACGATGCACCCGTCGGCGTCGACGGCGTGCGTCTCGGCGGGTCCGTCCTGTACAGCGCGGTCAGGCCGGGCGATGCCCGCCGCCTCGACAGCGACATCACCACGACCGAGGCGTTCGAGCTGCGTGCCAGCATCGTCCCATTGCAGTCGCAATTGTCCTCGCTGACCCTGACTACGGCGATGACCTTCAGCAATGTGTCCGAGCATGACCTTTACGGCCCCTGGTACAACGACCACATCAGGACCGCGAGCCTGACCGCCGATTACCGGCTCCAGGATCATGTGGGCGGCACCAATTTCGCGACATTGACCTACCGCCAGGGCCTCGACATCTTCGGTGCCTCGCATTTCAACGACGACCTGTTGTCGCGCGATGGCGCGTCGTCGAACTTCTCGGTGCTGAACCTCTGGTTCACGCGCTACCAGACACTCAACGACGTCTGGTCGCTCAAGCTCTCCGCTGCGAGCCAGACGGCGTCACGGCCGCTGTTCACCTCGCAGCAATTCTATCTCGGCGGCGCTGCCTTCGGCCGCGGCTATGGCGCAGCAGAGATCAGCGGGGACAACGGTCTTGCCGGCTCGCTCGAACTGCGCTTCGACCAAAAGCTCAATTTCCGCTACTGGACCGGCTATCAGCTCTATGCCTTCGGCGACGCCGGCGCCGTCTGGAACGACGGCTACCGCCTAAGCGACGGCCTGTCGCTGACCTCGGCCGGAGCTGGCGTGCGATTCTTCCTGCCGGACGATTTCCAGGCCGATCTCGGCGTGGCCGTCCCCCTGAGCTACCGGGCGCCCGACAACGAGCGCCGCAGCCCGCGCTTCCTGTTTACCCTGTCCAGCGCACTGCGGCTCTGCTCCGAACGCGGCAAGGGCGGTTGTCTGTAACCCCCTTGTGCTTCGCGCTGTGGCCCCCGACATGCGGCCCTTTTTGGGGCGTGGCTCACAGACTTGCCTAAATTTAATCCCGTAACCTGCTCACGATCGCTCGATCCGGGATTTCCCAATGGCCATGTTCAGTCAAAAGTGATTTGAGACGGAACCATGAAAAGGGTGTTTGCAGTTCTGGCGTTTCTCTGCGTCCTCGGCGTCGGCCAGTATTTCGTCGTCAGCCGGTTCGCGATCCGCCATGAGGTTTTGACCCTGTTCGACGCCGCGCGCCAGCGGCCGATTGCGGTCGAAATCGCTGTACGGCGCGATTACGAGACCAAGGCCAATCTCGGCCTCTGGAAGCTCCCGCTCGCCATCATCAGCAACGGCAATACCGTCAAGGCCACCGAATATTCCTTCCTCGCCAACGTGCTCGCCGCACGCGGTTATCTCGTCGCCAGCATCCAGCAGGATCTGCCGAGCGATCCGCCGCTGATGACCAAGGCCGGCCAGCAATATGTCGGCCGGCGCGAGGTCTATATCCGCTGCGAGGCCAACATCCTCTTCACCTTGGGCGAGTTGAAGCGGCGGCAAGAGAACGCCGACTACGACCACATCACGCTCGTCGGGCATTCCAACGGTGGCGACGTTTCGATGTATGTCGCCCATCAGCACCCGGAGCTGGTGTCGAAAGTGATCACGCTCGACAATCTGCGGGTGCCTTTCGTGCTTAGCGACAACATGAAGATCCTGTCGTTCCGCTCGAAGGATCCGCATTTCGTAACAGATCCCGGCGTGCTGCCGACGCCGGAAGAGGCCAAAGCGCGCGGCATCGACATTATCCACACTGGCGCACAGCATACCGAGATGAGCGATCGCGGTCCCGATGCCGTCAAGGAGAAGATCCAGGCAACACTCGACCGCTTCCTGCGCGACAGCGCCAGCAGCGCGCTCGCCCCGGCCGATACACGAAGCCCGATGATCATGAACCCCGGCGACTATTAGTCCGGCCCCTTTGCGGCAGATCAAGGCTGCCGCGAGCCGGCCACGATAGAAAGGGCCTCGCCATCTCGGAGAGGCACGTGTCGCACTCCATCGAAAGCCTTGATACGAAAAGACTCGATACGACAAGCTTTGTCCTGCCCGCGGGAAGGACGCCGAGATTCGCCCGGCATCTCTATCGTTCGGCCCGAAAGCTGCTGCGGTCGATCATCGCCCGCATCGACCTCTCGCAGTTTCCGGGTTCGTGTTGCGGATGAGGACGGCGTCGCGATCCAACAACACACAGGGTTCCCCATGCACCGGCATTTAAGACGAATTTGCCTGCTGGTTGCAGTGGCCTCGAGTATGGGCACGTCGTCCGCTCTCGCCGCCGATGCAGATCACGGCGCCGACCTTGCGAGGCGCTGGTGCGCCAGCTGCCATGTCGTGGCGAACGGCCAGACCCAGGCGAGCGCCGACGTCCCCTCTTTCGCATCCGTTGCGCGCAGGCCCGACTTCAGTTCGGAAAGGCTCGCCTTTTTCTTGCTAGATCCGCACCCGAAGATGCCGAATTTCCCCTTGAGCCGGACTGAAGCCGGCGACATCGCGGCCTACATCGCATCGCTGCGTTAGCAGAGCGGCCGATCGGTCGAGACACTTGCGACAAATGCAAATCCCTGCCGGAGAACCGACAGGGATCGGCAGAAGGATGATGGGCTGTGAATGAGGTCCATTCGCCGGCCCATCATGGACCGGTACCCGCATCGACGTGCGGATATCCACGCGGCGCAGGTCCAATCTGTGGACGCGCCGTAAACACACCGACAGTCAGGACTTGCCCTTCCCCGGCTGCATGAGGCTGCCGGTCATCTGCCGCATGTGGTCCCCGGCACTGGTGAACTGGCTGCGCAGGAAATCCGATTGGATTCGCATCGCCTCCTGAAGGTCGGTGGCATGGACGAGCTTGCGAGCATGCTCAAACGCCGACTTCATGTTCTGCTCGGTGAAAGCGAGCGCCTGCTTCGACACGTCCGCCCCCGCGCCCGGAACGGTGGTCATCGATTTGGTGGCGGCTTCGAAAAACATTCCGAATGCCTTTTCCGCCTGGTCAATCGTCTTCTCGGCCAAGTCGCGCAGTTCGGCCGGAACTTCGAGCTTCGGTTCGATCATGGTCGCACTCCTCCCGTTTTCTGAACTGAATACCACACTTGCCGGATCGCCTGCCAGCGTCCAGCCGGGGGAAGACATGCCCGGCGGCCGGCTCTGGCAGGCAAACGAGGGGCAAGGCGTAAGGCCGGCGCACAGGCCGGCTCAGGACAGGGGGTGTTCGGGAAGGGTTTCTTCGGTGGCTAGGTCTTCGACGAGCTTGATGACCTCGAAACGCTGCCGGGGCGCGAGCTTCAGAAACGCACGCAGCAGGCGCAGGCTTTCGACGGTGCCGCTTGCAGGCGCGCCGAGCTTGAGGTGCAGCTCAGCTGCGAAATTGAGGTTCTTCATCTCGCACCTATGACAAGCATCGAACTTCGTGATCCAACATCGAGGTCCCGACTAAGAACCGAACGCTAGAACCGGATGCCATAATCGGATGTTATGGCCGGGGGAGCCCGGTAGGTTCGCACGCCGAGCTACGTGTGCAAGCGGGCACACCTGAACAGGTTGCAATTATGTCAAGAAACAACTCATCCGGCAAGCCTAACGGTTGGCGCAGCGATGCTTCGTCCGCATCGCGCCACGGCAATTCCGGATAACAGGAATATAGGCCGCCGTCACCCACCTGCGTCAAGAAGCGTCATCGATCAGGCATACAGTCTCGATCGCCGTCAATCGACGCTGCGTTTCGTCTTCTTTCGGATGTGAATGGACATTGGTGAACGCGAATTAGCGCTTCTTCAGCGTATGCACGTAATTGTTGAGTCCGGGATCGGCGGTTGTATCGTCGACGAAATAAACGTTGATCTCGCGCCACGGATCGGCAGCCACAGCGCGGCCGTATTTGTTTCTGGCCGTGAACCATTTTCGAGGAGCAAACGACAAAGCGGTGGCGAAACAGTCACGCAGATTATGGGCGCTATGGCCGATGCATTGATCGATTCGGGCGCCCCAGCACCAAAGGACGACGGCATGCTTTCCCGCTGCGATCTCATCAAGGGCGCCGCAGTCGCGCTTCTCACCTTCTCGATACAAGGCGCATGGGCGCAGGAGACCAGGATGAACCTGTTCAAGATCGTCACCATCAAGGACGAAATCGTCGTCGGATTGTCGACAGAGGAGCTTCAGGCGCTCGGCGGCAACGATGCCAGCGCCGTTGCACATGCTCTGGCACAGAAGGGCGATCTCACCGTCTGGCAATACAACGTGCATCGCGGTCCGAACGGCGAATTACAGCAAGCGCCGACCGCCAGAATAGGGCTTCTGGCCAACGCCTCGCTGCGCGTGGAGCCCTATACCACGACCTACCAGATCCTCCCGCATCCCTAAGCAGCAGACCGGCGCTCCCGCGACCGCGGTCGCGGGAGCGCCATTGTCATCTGCCTTGCCCTGCACGCCGTGTCCCCGTTTCCGTCGCAAAGCCATAGATCAGTGCCAGACGATCCAGGCATTCACGAAAACGTCGGGCAAAATAGTCGGTCCAGCGCTGCGTACGGACGGCGCGACGCTGGCCGATCTCGTCCATGGTCAGGCCCAGCACCAACACGTCGTGCACTAGCGCGGCGCCGTCGGTGCCGAGTTCGCGCTCGACCCGGTTCAGCCGCAGCACCGCCTGGCGCTGGCTCTCGGTGACCGGCTCGCGGGTGCGCGCGCCATCGACATATTCGCGAGTCGGGTCGATTGCCTGAAGGCCGCGCTCGGCCCTCTCCCAATCGTTCTGGAAGGCGCGCCCGCCGCGATATTGCGCCTCGTCGATCTGATGGTGCGCGTGCAGCCGGCCGAGCGGATCGCTGCGGATCGACCGCACGGCCATGATCTTCTCGCCGGGGTCGAGCGCCAGCGGATTGTCCACCTCGACTTCCGCCACCTCCGCATTGAACGGTATCTCGCGTGAGCGTCGGTCGTAGACATTCGCCAATTTGTAGGATCTGTTGCGTCGGACACGTGCCACTCGGGTACTCCTTGCGAAACTGACATTGAACGGCGGTCGTCGGATCAGGCGGCGGAGACCAGCCTCAGCACGACGGGGCCGGCGACGCGCGCGGAGCCGGCTCCGGCGCGGCGCGTCAGGCGCGCATGCGGCGCGCAATAGCTCGAGCCCGGCTCGCGCGGATGGCCGCAGAAGGTAATCTCCTCCCCGTCCTTGTCGCCGCCATAGGGATAGCGACAGTCCTCGCTGGCGAGTTCGACCAACGGGACCAGGCGCGGCTGGACGCCGACGCAGCGCAATTTGACCGGCTCGGCAGGCTTCATCGCGGATTTCGGCGGCAGGTTCAGTAACCCGGGACGGTGCGGGAGGATAAGGCAGGCTCCAGACGGTAGCACCGGCACGATCGACGGGCTCGTCGTCCGCACCGGCACGATCAGCCCGAGCCGCTTGGCGCGACCGACCACCGCGTTACGCGTGTAAGCCGTTACAAACCTTGCGTTAATCTGTCTTCCGATCTCCGCATAAGACATTCCCTTGAGAAAATAGTCGCGAAGCGCGTCGGAGTGCTCCGACGGCCAATGGCCCGGTTCCATGCTGCTGTCCTGTGATGCGCCTCCTCCGATCGCACGATCGCGAGGCGGAGCTAACATTCCGGTATTCCGAAGCCCAAGTCAAGCGATAATTCTGATATTCATAATTGCATCAATTCCGAATTTCGGATTACAAGAGGCGGAACGATGGACAATCGAGGGAATCACATGTTGGACGCGGCAATGATCGAACGGGGCTTGGAAAAGACGGGCAAGAGCAAGGGCGGCCTGGCGGCTGCCATGGGCGTTC
This sequence comes from Bradyrhizobium sp. RT6a, assembly GCF_040547675.1. Taxonomy (NCBI): domain Bacteria; kingdom Pseudomonadati; phylum Pseudomonadota; class Alphaproteobacteria; order Hyphomicrobiales; family Nitrobacteraceae; genus Bradyrhizobium; species Bradyrhizobium sp. RT6a. The sequence goes on along the minus strand of NZ_JBEPQC010000002.1, from coordinate 58,328 downwards.
GCCCCGGCGCTGTCTCGGAGATCCTGGGCGGCGAACGCCTGGTGAAGGCTTCGGAAATTATTCCGATCATGGAATATCTCGAGCTCAATCTCGCGCCGATCATGGGCCGCGTTGGGGCCGGTGCCGTGATCGAGCCGGATTATGAGCAGGTTCCCCCCGAAGGCCTTGGCGACATCGCGTTGCCCTTTCCAATCATGGAGGAGACCATCGCATTCGAGATCGTGGGCGATTCGATGCTGCCCAAATACGAGAGCGGCGACGTAATCGTGGTCTACAAGGACCAGCGCCATCCGCTGTCGAGCTTCTACGGCGAGGAGGCCGTGGTCCGGCTCAAGACCGGCGAGCGCTATCTGAAGACCATCGAGCGGGGCAAATCCCCCTCCGTCGTCAATCTCACCAGCTTCAATGCCAAGCAGATCGTGGGCGTGAAACTGGAGTGGGTCGGCGAGATCTGCCTGTCCATGCCCAAGGGCCAGCTGGAGCGGCTGCGCGCCAAGTCGGCGCGCCCTCGCAAGAGGAGCAAGTAGGCAGCAATTTCCGTTTTTTCGAAACTGACCTTGACTTGATTCCGTTTTTCAGAAATACTCTGCCGTGCCCACCATGGGGCACGGCAGGATCCTTTCATGCAGTATTTCGTCGTGATGATCGACTATGGGCGTCGCGGCCGCGAGGCGGTGGTCGACCCTGAAATCACCAGGCGCGAGGTCATTTCCCGCGTCGCCTCAGGTGAATATCGGAACATCTCGTTCATCCAGGAGATAGTGGAGAACTCGGTCGAAGACGTTACCGAGACGATCCTCGCTGAGGCTGCCCTGCCCCGGATCCCGCCCCAAGAAGTCGACCTCCAGGCCCTGCGCCTCGATCACGCCCGCGATCTGCGCAAGCACGAGCGGACGTGACGCAGGCCCAAGCGACCCGCACCACGCCCCCGTTCGGAGTTCACACCGTGAGGACGGTCGATCCCGTGGTCTTGCGCCCAGCGAGATCGGCATGCGCCTTGGCGGCGTCCTTCAGTGGGTAGGTCTGGTGCACCTCGATCTTGACCGCGCCGGACTTGACGACGTCGAACAGCTCGCCTGCCATCGCGACCAGGCTCTCACGCTTCGCGGCGTAGGTGAACAGCGTCGGCCGGGTGACGTAGAGCGAGCCCTTCTGCGCGAGCAAACCGAGATTGAGCGGCTCGACGGCGCCGGAGGACGCACCGAACAGCGCGGCGACGCCGAGCGGCGCGAGACAGTCGAGCGACTTCAGGAACGTATCCTTGCCGACGGAATCGTAGACCACCGGCACCTTCTTGCCGCCCGTGATCTCGTCCACCCGCTTCACGAAATCCTCGCGGCTGTAGATGATGACATGGTCGCAGCCGTGCGCCTTGGCGAGCTTGGCCTTCTCGTCGTTGCTGACGGTGCCGATCACGGTCGCGCCGAGATGCTTGGCCCACTGGGAGAGAATCAGGCCGACGCCACCGGCGGCCGCATGGAGCAGGATGGTGTCGCCGGCCTTCACGCGATAGGTCTGCCGGATCAGATATTGCGTGGTGAGCCCCTTCAGCATCATCGCCGCCGCGGTCTTGTCGTCGATACCATCCGGCAGCTTCAGCAGTCGGTCGGCCGGGATCAGCCGCGCCTCGGAATAGGCGCCGAGCGGCGAGGCGCCGTAGGCGACGCGATCGCCTGGCTTCAGATCGGTGACACCGGGCCCGACCTCCTCGACGACACCAGCAGCCTCGCTACCAAGCCCGCTCGGCAGTTGCACCGGGTAAAGGCCCGAACGATTGTAGATGTCGACGAAGTTGAGACCGACGGCGGTGTGGCGGATGCGCGCCTCGCCCGGTCCGGGCTTGCCGACACTGGCCTCCTCCCAGACCAGCACTTCCGGACCACCAGTCTTGTGAAAGCGAATGGCATGCGTCATGGGCGTTGCTCCCTTATCGTTGAGGTCGAAGTCCGAATACCGGATCGGGCTTTGAAATAGGTATTTGGTCCGCCCGTCACAGTACAGAGACGCAACAAGAATGTCACAGCGAACGACAAACCTCCGCCGTTCCGCCTCTGTTCGAAAGAGTTGATGTCGGCCTTGCGCCAGCCGGCAGTAGCCTTCGCGCGGGTTTGGAGGTCGTCTGCGAAGGAGAGCCGAGATGCCAGCTTATGTACAGCATCATCAGGATATCGAAATCGCGCCTGTGATTTGCCCTGCATGCATGGGGTTCCTTCCAATGTATGTGCGCGAGGTCGAACCGCATTGGAGTCTTGCCAAGATCGACTTCGTCTACGAATGCGCCGATTGCGGCGCTGAGGTCAGACAGACGATCCGCAAGCCGGAGTTGCTGCGGCACTGATCGCGCGGCCGGTGGCCACCCGACTATTTGCGCTGAGCGGAAAAACCGCCCACTCGCGCGGGTCTGGCCTCTCCCAAACGAGGCTTGTTCTTTGCCGTGAACGCAGGCAGAACAAGCCTCAAACAAGACCTTTGGGAGCGCCTTTTCGTGGCTGAACAGAAGCCTTCGACAGCGATCGAGGCAGTGGAGAGCGGCCTCGCCGCGCAAGGCTACATCGCGAGCCGGCAGATCGCGACCGCCGTCTATTTATCGCAGCAGATCGAGAAACCGATCCTGGTCGAAGGCCCGGCGGGCGTCGGCAAGACCGAGCTTGCCAAGGCGATCGCGGCCTGGCGCGGCCTGAAGATGATCCGCCTGCAGTGCTACGAAGGCCTCGACGAGGCCAAGGCGCTCTATGAATGGAAATACGCCAAGCAGCTTCTCTACACGCAGATCCTCAAGGACAAGCTCGGCGAAGTCCTTGGCGGCGCGCAGACTTTGCACGCTGCACTTAATCAACTCCACGATTTCGGTGACGTGTTCTTCTCCAAGGAGTTCGTCGAGCCGCGGCCGCTGCTGCAAGCGCTGGAGCAGCCGGGCGGATGCGTGCTCCTGATCGACGAGATCGACAAGTCGGATGCGGAATTCGAATCGCTGCTGCTGGAGATTCTCTCCGACTTCCAGGTCACGATCCCAGAACTCGGCACCGTCTCCGCGATCGCGCCGCCAACGGTGATCCTCACCTCCAACAGCGAGCGCGATCTCGGCGACGCCTTGAAGCGGCGCTGCCTGCATCTGCACATCGGCTTCCCCGAGCAGCGGCTCGAGGAGCGCATCGTCGAGAGCCGCGTCCCCAACATTTCGCAGACGCTGCGGCGGCAGATGGTCGGTTTCATCCACGAAATCCGCTCGCTCGACCTGAAGAAGCTGCCTTCGGTCAGCGAGACCATCGACTGGGCGCGCGTGCTGGTGCTCTTGCAGGCCTCGGAGCTCGACACCGAGATCGTCAAGGACACGCTCAACGTGCTCCTGAAATACGAGGCCGACATCGAGGCGGCTCAGCCTCAGATCACGACCTTCATTGCCAAGGCAGCACGATCCAACGTCTTCGGTTGACGCCGATGCGCGAGAATATTCATCGTTTCTTCCGTGCGGCACGGGGCGCCGGCGTCCATGTCTCGCCTGCCGAAAGCATCGACGCGATGCGCGCGGTCGCGCAGGTCGGCGTTTCCGACCGGACCATCCTGCGCGATGCGCTCCTTCTGACGCTCGCCAAGTCGCAGGACGAAAAGCTCGCGCTCGGTGACTGTTTCGATCTGTTCTTCAGTCAGCCGGAGCCGCGGCAGGAACAATCTGAAGCCAACAGCAACGATGTTTCGGAGGACGCGGATCAATCTCCGTCGTCCGGCGAGGCCAGCGATGCGAGCGGCGGTTCGCCTCCCGCAGAATTGGGGCCCCTCGCGCAAATGCTGCTGTCGCAGGATCGCAACGCGATCAGCGCCGCGATCGCCAGCGCCTCAGGTGCGGCCGCCCTGTCCGACATCCGCTACTCCACCCAGCGCGGCATCTTCTCCAGCCGCATCCTCGACGCCATGGGGCTCCAGCGACTACGCGACGATCTCGACGAGCTGACCGCGACCAATCCGGCACTGGCCGAGCGGCTTCGCGCCGCGCTCGATGCCTTGCGCGAAGCCGTTCGCGACACCGTCGCGCAGGGGCTTGCGCTCTATGCCCGCGAGGAGGCCGAAAACCTCCGCAATGAGATTCTGCGCAACGCGCCGCTTGCCCGCATCGAGCGGCGCCATGTCGCGGAAATGCGCGCCCTCATCCGCCAGATCGCGCGACGCCTGCGCGAGCGCTATTCGAAACCACGCAAGCGCCAACGCCGCGGTCATCTTGACGTCCGCCGCACGCTGCGCCGCAACGCCGCCTGGGGCGGCATCCCCTTTCTCACGGCGTGGAAGCGCAAGCATCGCGACCGGCCGAAGATCGTGGCGCTCTGCGACGTCTCCGGCTCGGTCGCGCAGGTCTCGGATTTCTTCCTGCTCTTGATCCACTCGTTGCACGAGGTGGTCGACGACGTCCATTCCTTCGCCTTCTCCTCGCATCTGATCGAAGTCAGCGACATCCTGGAATCGAAACCACCGGAAGAGGCGATGGCCGAGATCATGTCCAAGGTCGGCTTCGGCTCCTCCGACTACGGCTCGTCGCTGGCCGATTTCGAGAAGGAGCACATGAGCGCGCTGACGCCGCAGACCACGGTGATCGTGCTGGGCGATGCCCGCAGCAACAATCTCGATCCGCGCGCCGACATCCTGCGCCGCATCTCCGAGCGTTCGAAGCGGCTGGTCTGGCTCAATCCCGAAGGACGTCTCGCCTGGGGCTTTGGCGATTCCGAGATGCCGCGCTATGCGACCTTCTGCAGCGTGGTGCGTCAGTGCGCCACCGCGCAGCAGCTTGAGCGCGCGGTGTCCGATATCGTGGCGACTTATCAGTAGGCCCTACCGACAGCCGGCGTCAGTTTCGCGCCAGCTCCGTGTGAGCCACATTGCACTCCCGGAAATGATAGGCGATCTCGTCAAGCGCGCGCTGCTCCCATTCTTGAGCTTGCGCAAGCCAGAAAACCTGGCGCTGGAAATCAAGCGCGGCGCGCTCCCGGCACAGCGATTCTTGATTGCGAATTTCGACCAGCCTGTTCATGCACTCCACTCCTGGCGTGAAGCCATTCCGCGCGATCAGCGTAACAGAATCTCGAACCCTTCGTCTCATGATTTCTGTGCATATTGCGACGCGGAATGAGACAGCAGCGCTGCCCGTGCAGCGCGGTAGTTCGCGGACGAACGCAAGCCCACATCATCAATACGTGATCGAGCCCCGGGACGATGTTCATGATCGAGCGATCTTAACTCTTGTGACGCAATGGCGTGCAGCAATTTGTGAAGAGAAGTTCTAAACGCCTCATCGAATTCCCGACTCATTGTCGTCGCACGATCTTCATGCAGCGCCTCTAACAGAGGCGCACGAACGGCACTATGGCTTGAGGCAACATGAGCAACGACATCGACTTCGATCTATCGCCGGACCAATGGGAGGTTCTGAAGGCGCTTCGCAACCCGGTGTCGAACGGTCGCCTTGCGAAGGCCTATCTCATCGAGAGCCTCGTCAAGCTTGGTCTTGTCGACGTCGGCGACGGTGGGCCGGTCATGACGCCGAATGGACGCAAGGTGCTGGTACGCGGATCTTGTCGGCTGCTGGATCTCGCGGCGTGACGCGGCCACCCGCGTGCGGAACGATTGCAAAATCGCCCTTCCACGTGACCGACGGCACCTCGAACGGCCCCCGGGGGCCGGTGCGGGTGTCCGGTCGCACCGCAAAAGCGACCAACTGGACCTCCTCGTCAGCGAAACGCGCGACAATCTGGCACGCTAGTTGCTCCTTTCGACGATCGAGACGTCGTCAAAACGGGGAGTCATCATGTCAACCATTGCCGCGGCCCCGGCCGCCGAGCCAAAGCCGCTCTACACATCGCTGTTCGTCCAGGTCCTCGCCGCGTTGATCCTCGGCATCATCCTCGGCGTGGCCGTCCCGGATTTTGCCATTTCCCTCAAGATTCTCAGCGACGCCTTCCTGAAGCTGATTTCTATGATCGTGGCGCCGATCGTGTTCTGCGTCGTCGTGCACGGCATTGCCGGCGCGGGCGACCTCAAGAAGGTCGGACGGGTCGGTGTCAAAGCGTTGATTTATTTCGAGGTGATGACCACAGTCGCGCTCGTGGTAGGTCTCATCCTCGCCTACACTTTCGGCCCCGGCCACGGCATGAACATCGACCCCTCGACGCTCGATGCCAAGGCGCTCAATACCTACGCCGACAACGCCCACAAGCTGCAGGGCGGCGGCATCGGCTCCTTCCTCCTCAACGTGATCCCGAGCACCTCGTTCGACGCCTTATCGCGCAACGACGTGCTCCAGGTATTATTTTTCGCCGTGCTGTTCGGCGTGGGTCTCGCGCTGGTCGGCGGTGAGAAAGGCAAGCTCGTCACGTCGATGATCGATGCCGCCTCGACCGTGCTGTTCCGCGTCATGGGGCTTATTGTTCGCGTTGCTCCACTCGGCGTGCTCGGCGCAGTCGCCTACACCGTCGGCAAATACGGGGTCGGCTCGCTCAAGCAGCTGGTCTCACTGGTGGCGCTGTTCTACGTCTCGGTCGGCATCTTCGTGTTGGGCGTGCTCGGCGGCGTGATGGCGCTCGCCGGCATCAACATCCTCAAATTCCTCGCCTACCTGCGCGAGGAATTGACCATCGTGCTCGCGACCGCCTCGTCCGACGCCGTACTGCCGCAGATCATGAAGAAGCTGGAGCGGATGGGCGTGAAGGATTCCGTCGTCGGCCTCGTAATCCCGACCGGATATTCCTTCAACCTCGACGCCTTCTCGATCTACCTCACGCTCGCAGTCGTCTTCATCGCGCAGGCAACCAACACGCCGCTGTCCTTCGGCGACCTCCTGCTCGTGCTCGGCGTCTCCCTGATCACCTCGAAGGGCGCGCATGGCGTGCCGGGCTCCGCGATCGTAATTCTGGCGGCGACGCTGAACGCCGTGCCGAGCATTCCGGCAATCGGCCTCGTGCTGGTTTTGTCGGTCGACTGGTTCATCGGCATGGCCCGCGCGGTCGGCAATCTCACCGGCAACTGCGTTGCGACCGTGGTGGTGGCCGCCTGGGAAGGCGACCTCGACCGCGCCAAGGCGGCCAAGGTCCTCGACGGCGGCGAGCTTGTGGACGTGACGGCGGGATAACCCCTCCGCTCAGTCATTCCACTGGAGGAGCGGCGTTCCGTGCGCCCTCCTCCAGACGGAGAGGAAACGCGGAAACCAGGAGTGGGCCACGGCGCCCTTGTAGGCCCAGGTGCGATATTTCAGGCCCTGTTCCGAGATCAGTTCCTGATAGCCGCCGTGGACTTCGGTCGCGGTGCGAATGTCCTTCAGAATTCCCTGGGCACAGGAACGGTAGGTATCGCTCCCCGAGAATTCGTCGTAGTCCAGCATGCGATCCGCGAACTCGACGTTGAACGTCGGCCAGGAAGAACGCCCCTGGTAGGCGGGAGCCGCGATCTTGTGGATCATCTTGTTCCGCGGATTATCCGCGGACACCAGGAAGTGGAATGTGCCGGGGATGCGAAAGCGTGGCTCCCCAATGATCAGATCCGCCGTGGCCGCGAACAGCGCGCGCTCGGCCGGCTCGCTCATATCCCAGAAGCCCAGATGCACGCTGACGAAATCCAGCGCGACCGAGAACACCGGCGAGCCCGTGGGGCCGTCCAGGGAATGCCTGATATAGCCACCCTTGCCGAACAGGCCGAGCAGGTCCCTCTTGTACTGCGCCAGGTCGCGTCCGAGCAGCCGCTTCAGCTCGTTCTCGTCGACGATTCCGAGCTGCACGCCCCACACGAACGTCGTGTAGACGCAGGCATTGGTGACGAAACGCCTGCGCTCGGCGCGCGTGTCGGTTGCCGCGGAGCGCGGAGCACTGGCATCGCACAGCAAACACCTCGTGTCGCCCTCATTGAACGGCTCTAGCTCGCTTGCGAGCTGGAGGATCGCGCGCTTCAGATCACCGCCATATTCGGCCAGCAGCAGGCGACCGGCATGCGCGCATTGCGACATCGCCAGGAAGGATGACGCTCTCTCCTCGGCAGAGATCATCTGCTGCAGGCCGGCCAGAATGCCGAGCAGCGTATCCGAGGGGCGTGAGAAATAGTTCACGCCGAGATACCGAAAGCGCCCCGCCGGGACGATGGTCGTCGTGACGACATTGGCGCGAACCGCTTCCAGCAGCAGGCGGACGCTCTTTTCGAGCAGACGAGCCCGCCGCACCGCATCCTGCGAATCCATGATGGTCTCGGGGTCGAGGACGTCGGGATAGAACCAGGCGAAGTCGCGCGGATAGTACGCAGATGCGTGCGGTGCGCCGGTGACGAGAAACGACTCGGTCAACGAAAAGGCGCTGTCCATCGAGTGCCGGTAGAGGTCCTCGATGGCCGTGAACGGATGATGTGACCGCCTCAGGAATCGATCACCGAGAAAGTTCACCGCCTGAAGCGCGTTGGCGACGAAGGTCGCCGCCACACCCTGGTAAAACCGGTTTTCGCGATGGGATGGAAAAGAGATGCCGCTGTTCATAGGCGCCGTCGAATGGTGTCTCGTGGTCCGGCGGGAGGCCGTCGCGGCTCTAGACCTGTCTGATTCGTGTCTCTATCCCGTGACTTGCGGGTCAGTTTAGCCTTCCCGCGGCCGAAAATTCTCGATCAGCCGCAGCAACACCCGCGCGCCTGCGTCGGCATCGGCGAGTTCGACATGCTCGTCCGGGTGATGGCTGATGCCGCCGCGGCAGCGGACGAAGATCATGCCAACATCGGCAATGTCGATCATGGCCATGCCGTCATGCCCGGCCCCGCTCGGCAGCTCGAACACGGGGAAATCTTCCGCTTGAATTGCCTGCGCGATCTGGTCCTTCAGCCAGGGCGCGCAAGGCGCGGTGCGGTTCTCGTGGGTGACGTCGAGCTGGAGCGTCAATTGACGACGCTTTGCGATGGCTTCGATCTGCCTGACGACATCGGCAACCGCGCGCTTGCGGTGCATGTCCGTCGGTGCCCGCATATCGATGGTGAACGACACCTCGCCCGGGATGACATTGGTCGCGCCGGGCCTCGCCTGGATGTAGCCGACGGTGCCGACCAGCCCATCCTCGTCGGTCCGGCAGAACTGCTCGATCGCGCCGATGCATTCGGCCGCGCCCGCCAACGCATCGCGCCGGAGCGCCATCGGCACCGTGCCCGCGTGCCCCGCCATGCCGGTCAGCCGCGCGGCAAGCCGTGTCGCGCCCGCAATCGCGGTGACGACGCCGACGGGCAGGTTTTGTGCTTCCAGCACAGGACCTTGCTCGATGTGCAGCTCGAGATAGGCAAGCAGCTCGCGCCGGGCCCGCGCGGCCGCGCCGATATGATCGGGGTCGAGCCCGAACTGCACCAGCGCATCGCGCATGGACACGCCATCGCGGTCGCGTGTGTTGAGGACGCTCTCGTCAAAGGTGCCGGCCACCGCGCGGCTGCCGAGCAAGGTCGAGGCAAAGCGCACCCCTTCCTCGTCCGCAAAACCGACGATTTCGATCGCGAACGGGAGGCGCTTGCCGCGACGGTTGAGATCGGCGACGCAGGCGATCGCCGTGATCACACCCAACGGCCCGTCCCATTTGCCCGCATCGCGGACGGTGTCGTAGTGCGAGCCAAGCATCAGGCAAGGCGCGCCCGGCCGCTCGCCTTCGTAACGCCCGCAGACATTGCCGATCGCGTCGAGACGCGCACTCATGCCGGCGCCGCGCATCCAGCTCAGGATGAGGTCCGCAGCCTTGCGCAGCTCGCGGGTCAGAAAGATGCGGGTGAGCTTGTCGCCTTCTTCCGAGATCGCCGCGAGCTCATTGATCCCTCGCACGATCTCTTCGCCGAGCGGTCCATTCTGAACGGCGTTACCAGCAGCCATCTCGGCGAGCTTTCCATCTCTTGGGACCGCAGGGACGGCAATCCGGGCGATAATCGATTCAAGTTCGGTGCCAGCGAAACACGCTGAAGACATCGTTCCAATCAGCGCGTGGTTAGCATGAATGCGGGTCGCCGGCAGACCACCCGCCCTCGTCATGCACACGTCCGCGCTGGTTAAGACTGCTTAACTCCATTGCATACAATTACAAAATACTGCCTACAATTTCATCTGCTGATTTCCTGGTCAGGATCAGAATTCGTAAAATACATTTTTATTTTCAATGCGTTAGTTGGACGCACTCTCTCGGCAACCTCTGGCACGAAGCTTGCGACAATCCATCCCGGGCTCCGCCAGACCGGCGCAGCGCGAGATGAGGCGGTGCATCCGCCAAGGGGAGCAAGCAATGGAATTTGGCAGGATCTCACGACGTCATTTGTTGCAGGGTGGTGCGGCCCTGACCCTCGGCGCGGCGACCGGCGCCCGCCCGTCCTTTGCGGCCGAGACGACCATTGGCTTCATCTATGTCGGCTCGCGCGACGACTATGGCTATAACCAGGCGCATGCGCAGGGCGCCGCGGCGCTGAAGAAGATTCCCGGCCTCAAGGTCGTGGAAGAAGAGAAGGTGCCAGAGACCGACGCGGTCGAGAAGACGATCGAGTCCATGATCAATCTCGACGGCGCCACCCTGCTCTTCCCGACCTCGTTCGGTTACTACAATCCGCACATGGTCAAGATGGCCAAGAAATTCCCGAAGCTGCACTTCGAGCACTGCGGCGGCCTCTGGAGCGACAAGGACCCGAAGAACGCTGGCAGCTATTTCGGCTATATCGATGAAGCCCAGTACATCTCGGGCATCGTCGCCGGCTATAGCTCCAAGAGCGGCAAACTCGGCTTCGTCGCCGCAAAACCCATCCCGCAGGTGCTGCGCAACATCAACGCATTCGCGCTCGGTGCGAGGCTTGCCAATCCCAAGGCCACCACGCAGGTCATCTTCACCGGCGACTGGTCGATGCCGGTCAAGGAAGCCGAGGCCACCAACAGCCTGATCGACCAGGGCGTCGACGTCCTCACCTGTCACGTCGACGGTCCGAAGACCATGGTCGAGAACGCCGCGCGTCGGGGCGCCATGGTGTGCGGCTATCACGTCAACCAGTCGCCGCTCGCGCCGAAGGCGTATCTCACGGGAGCCGAGTGGAACTGGGAAGCGCTGTACCCCAAGTTCGTCAAGATGATCGCCGCTGGCGAGAGCATTCCGAACTTCTATCGCGGCGGCCTCAAGGAAGAGATCGTCAAGACCTCGCCCTATGGCGAAGCAGTCTCCGCCGAGGCGCGCAAGCACGCCGACGACGTCAAAGCCAAGTTCTTGTCCGGTGACGGCTACGCCATCTTCAAGGGAGGGCTGGTCGACAACAAGGGCAAGACGGTGATCGCGGCCGGCACCGATCGCGGCCAGAAGGATCCCGAGCTCGAGAAGATGGACTATCTTGTGGAGGGCGTGGTCGGGGCGACTTCGTGACGACGGAAGCTGCGGATCCCGTTGAAGCGGTCGGGACGGTTGCCCCGGCCGCAGACGCGGGATTCCTCCAGCGTCGCGGCGGAGCGATCGAATATGTCCTGATCCCGGGCGTAGCGCTGGTCGGCGCGCTCGGGGTCTTCGGCATCTTCGTCGCAATGTTCGGCAAGAGCCCGCTCGACCTTTATTTCTACATGTACTACGGCGCGTTCGGCACCTGGTTCTCGTGGCAGAACACGCTGACGCGCGCGGCGCCGCTGATCCTCACCGCACTCTGCACGGCGCTGCCCGCGCAGCTCGGCATGGTCATCATCGGCGGCGAAGGCGCACTCCTGATCGGCGCGCTGTCGGCAACCAGCGCGGCATTGGTGCTTCAGGGCATGCCGCCGCTCATCGTGCAAATCGCCATGGTCATGGCCGGCGTAATCGGCGGCGGCCTGTGGATCATGCTTTCGGGCGCGCTGCGGCAATATCGCGGCGTCAACGAGACGATCTCGAGCCTGCTGCTCGTCTACATCGCGCTCGCTGTCCTCAACCATCTCGTCGAAGGCGCGATGCGCGACCCCGCCGGCCTCAACAAGCCATCGACCCGCGAGATCGGCGCCGCCAACATGATCGGATCGATTCCCGGCACCGACGTGCATTGGGGTCTCGTGTTCGGCCTGATCGCCGCGATCGCCGCCTATATCCTGATCTATCACACCGTGTTCGGCTTCGCTGCGCGCGTTGCCGGCGGCAACATCCGCGCTGCGAAGATCGTCGGCCTCAATGTCAGTAAGCTGATCCTGACCGTCTGCTTCCTCGCAGGCGGCGCCGCGGGCCTTGCCGGCATGGTCGAGGTCGCCGCCGTGCAGGGGCGCACCAACGCCAACCTCGCCGCAGGCTACGGCTTCACAGGGATTCTCGTCGCCTTCCTGGCGCGGCACAATCCGCTCGCCATTATCCCCGTCGCGATCCTGCTTGGCGGTATCAGCGCCAGCGGCGGGCTGTTGCAGCGCCGCCTTGGATTGCCGGATGCATCCGTGCTGGTACTGCAAGGCATCATCTTCGTCTTCGTGCTGGCCAGCGATGCGCTCTACGGCCGCATCGGGTTTCTGAAGGGAAAGTCCTGAGATGGCAGACGGCTCGATCGGACTCTGGACCGTCCCGCTCGCCGTGCTCGGCGGCGCCATTCGCGTCTCGACGCCGTTCCTGTTCGTGAGCCTCGGCGAATGCATCACCGAGCGCTCCGGCCGCATCAATCTCGGCCTCGAAGGCACGCTGGTGATGGGCGCGATGAGCGCCTACGGCATTTCCTACCTCACGGGATCGCCGTGGCTGGGCGTGCTCGCCGCTGGCATCACCGGCGCGCTTCTAGGCGCCCTGCATGCCGGCATCTGCTCGTTGCCGCGCGTCAACGACATTGCGGTCGGCATCGCCTTGATGCTGTTCGGCACCGGGCTTGCCTTCTATCTCGGCAAGCCGCTGATCGAGCCCACCGCCCCCCGTTTACCCGCGATCGATTTCGGCTGGTGGAGCGACATTCCGCAGGTGCGCGCGGCACTACGGGTCAACGTGCTCTTCCTGATCGGCGTCGCACTCGCGCCAATTCTCTACTGGGCCTTCCGGACTACGCGCTGGGGCCTCCTGATCCGCACGGCCGGCGAGAGTTCGGATGCCGCGCGTGCGATGGGCCACTCCGTGCTGCTGATCCGCCTGCGCGCGACCATGGTCGGCGGCTTCCTCGCCGGCATCGGCGGTTCATTCCTGTCGCTGTTCTATCCCGGAAGCTGGAACGAGGGCCTGTCATCGGGCCAGGGAATCACGGCCGTGGCGCTCGTGATCTTCGCGCGCTGGGATCCCTTGCTGTGCCTGTGGGCCTCGCTCGCCTTCGGCGGCGCCGCGGCGCTGGGCCCGGCGCTGCAATCGGTCGGCGTCACCTCCGGCTACCACCTCTTCAACGCCGCACCCTACATCCTGACCCTGGCGATCATGATCATCACCTGCTCGCCGAAGCGCACGCTGACCGGAGCCCCGGCCGAATTGTCGATCACCCGCTAGGAAGCGAATCATGCCCGAGCGCACCATCAAGTCCGAGCCCTATGCCTGGCCCTACAACGGCGACCTCCGTCCCGAGAATACCGCGCTCATCATCATCGACATGCAGACCGATTTTTGCGGCGTCGGCGGCTATGTCGACAAGATGGGCTATGACCTGTCCCTAACGCGGGCGCCGATCGAGCCGATCAAAAAACTGCTGACGGCCATGCGGAGCCAAGGCTTTCACATCATCCACACCCGCGAGGGCCACCGTCCCGATCTCTCGGATTTGCCAGCCAACAAGCGCTGGCGTTCGCGGCAGATCGGCGCCGGCATCGGCGATCCCGGCCCGTGCGGTCGCATCCTGGTGCGCGGCGAGCCCGGGTGGGACATCATCCCGGAGCTCGCACCGCTGCCCGGCGAACCCATCATCGACAAGCCCGGCAAGGGCTCGTTCTGCGCCACCGATCTGGAGCTGATCCTGCGCGTCCGCGGCATCGAGAACATCGTGCTCACGGGGATCACCACCGACGTCTGCGTTCACACCACAATGCGGGAGGCCAACGACCGCGGCTTCGAATGCGTACTGCTGCACGATTGCTGCGGTGCGACCGACAAGAGCAACCACGAGCACGCGCTGAAGATGATCAAGATGCAGGGCGGCGTGTTCGGCGCGGTCTCGACCTCCGACGCTTTCATCGGAGCGATTTCGTGATCGTCGGCGAAACGCCGCCGCCATCGGGCGCCTTCGGCGTCGATGCCATTGCCATGACCATGCGTTTCGGTGATTTCCTGGCGCTGGACAATGTCGCGCTGAAAGTGCGGCCGGGCTCGTTCCATGCACTGCTGGGCGAGAACGGCGCCGGCAAGTCGACCCTCGTCAAATGCATCATGGGTTACTATCGCGCGACCGAGGGCGACATCCTCATCGGGGGGCGCGAGCAGGCGATCGGCAATCCGAAGGACGCCCACGCACTAGGCCTCGGCATGGTCTACCAGCATTTCACGCTGGTGCCGGCGATGACGGTCGCCGAAAATCTGGTGCTGGCGCGCGATGACGTGCCGGCCGTGGTGAATTGGTCCCGCGAGATGAAGGACCTCGAGGCCTTTCTCGCGCGGATGCCATTCAAGGTGCCGCTCAGCGCAAAGGTCTCCGACATCTCCGCAGGCGAGCGCCAGAAGTGCGAGATCCTCAAGCAACTCTACCTGAAGCGCCGCTTCCTGATTCTGGACGAACCCACATCAGTGCTGACGCCGGCGGAAGCCGACGAGGTGCTCGGCATGCTCCGTGACATGGTCGTCAAGGGCGAGCTGACCATCCTGATGATCACGCACAAGTTCCGCGAGGTCATGGCCTTCGCCGACGACGTGACGATCCTGCGTCGCGGCAAGCTCGCCGGCGCCGGCAAGGTTTCCGAACTGACGCCGGACGCGATGGCGCGCACCATGATCGGCGCCGAGGAGCTGACGGTACAGCCGCCGCGCACCGGAGAGGCCGGCAAGGCGAGGCTGGAGCTGGCGAAGATGCGCGCGCTCGACGACGCCGGCGCCATCGCCGTGCATGACGTCTCCCTCACGGTCCGTGCCGGCGAGATCGTCGGCATCGCCGGCGTCTCCGGCAACGGCCAACGCCAGCTCGTCGAGGTGCTGGCCGGGCAGCGCGAGGCCGAGAGCGGCGAGATCCGCGTCGCCGGCGATCCCTATCACGCCAGCCGCGAGGAGATGCGGCGGCACAATATGTCACTCCTGCCGGAGGAGCCGCTGAAGAACGCTTGTGTCGGCGGCATGAGCGTCGCCGACAACATCGCCTTCCGCGAATTCGACCGCGCGCCCTTTGCAAGCCTCAGCTGGTGGCTCAACCGCGGCGCCTTCCGCGTCGACGCCAGGAAGAAGATCGCGCAGTACAAGATCAAGACCCGCACGCCCGACACGCCGATCTCGGCGCTGTCGGGCGGCAACGTCCAGCGCGCGGTGCTGGCCCGCGAGCTCGGGGGCGGCGTCGAGGTGCTGATCGCAGCCAATCCCTGTTTCGGGCTCGATTTCGCCGCGGTGGCGCAAATCCATGCCGAGATCATGGCAGCACGCAACCGCGGCGCCGCAGTGCTGCTGGTCAGCGAGGACCTCGACGAACTCCTTGAACTCTCGGATCGGCTGGTGGTGATGTTCCACGGCGAATTCGTGTATGAAGCACGGACCAGCGAAGCCGATCTCACCGTGATCGGCCGGCATATGGCGGGGCATTGACCAGGGAAGAGCGATGAGCGGCGGGTCCGAGCGGGACGAGCACTTCCTCCGCCTTTCCTTTGCGGTCGCCCGCCGTTCCCTCACCCACGGCAACCATCCCTTCGGTTGCATCGTCGTCGATGCCGAAGGCAAGGTCCTGATCGAAGCCGAGAACGGCTACATGCCGGATCACGACGGCACCGCGCATGCGGAGCGCCTCGCCGCCACGCAGGCCTGCCGCACGCTCGGCGGCGAGGTGCTGGCGAAGGCCACGCTCTATTCCTCCGCCGAGCCCTGTGCGATGTGCGCGGGCGCGATCTACTGGGCCGGCATCGGCCGTGTCGTCTATGGCCTCAGCGAGCACCGCCTGCGCGGCATCACCGGCGATCATCCGGAGAACCCGACGCTCGACCTGCCCTGTCGCGAGGTCTTTATCAGTGGCCAGAGGCCGACAGACGTTACGGGGCCGCTGCTCGAAGACGAGGCCGAAGCGCTGCACGACGGCGTGTGGACGAAGTAGGCGGCCGCCGAGCGGGCCTTGCGCCGCTCACCGAAGGGCCGCCTGAAGGTACCCAGCCCATCCCACAAACGAAGATAACGCCGCGGAGGTTTAACGCGGCGTCATCGTCATTCACCTGAAGAATGTCAGGTGGTTAGAACTTCACAGTGATACCCGAGTAGAGCGAGGACTCGGTGCAGGATCCGGTGCTCACCTTCGTACCACCGACGAAAGTGGTGCACGCAAAGGCATTGTTGTGATCGAGGCCGAACTTGTTCTGCCAGTAGCGATAGGCGACCCAGACGTCGACGAAGTGCGAGTACTTTTCACCCCAAATCGCCTTCGAGGCATCGAGGGTCAGGCGGATCGGCTCGGAATTGAACTCGACCTTGGTCGGATAGACGTTGTTGGCAACGCTGGCGGGAAGCGGCTCGGTGTCGGTGCCCTTCTTGCCGTACCACGCCGCGCGGCCGCTGATCGAGAAATACTGCATGTTCTGCGGCAGGAAGCCGAGGTCCATATAGTAGTTGGTTTCGATAGCCCAGGTCGGCTTGAACGACGTGTTGCCGTCGGCAATACACGGAGCGGACCAACCGGCGCCGCACTGCGAGAAGGAGTTGTGGTTGGCGAACTCCCAGTACACCAGCGGCGCGACGTTGAAGTAGCCCTTGTAGGGAAGATCGAAGGCAAACTGCAGACCGGCGACAACGTCGCGCTTGGCGGCGCCGAAATACCGGTTCTCCGTGTTGGCATCCATGCCAACCTCGAACGAGATGTTATGCAGCGGGCCTTGGGTGAAGGCCTTGGTGTTGAAGATCTCGTTCCAGCCGAAGGTCGAACGGAAAAGACCGTAGATTTCTGTCGCGCCGGCACAGCTCGTCGGCGTCGCTGCGAAGCCTGCAGCCGGCGACACGACCACGCCTGTGGCGGTACACGGGCCTGCCGGATCGTTGTGGTCCGACTTGAACATCGAGATGGTGAAGAAGTTGGTGCCGTAAGTCCAGGCATCGAAGTGGGTAAAGGAGTAGACCTGCTTCGTCGTCTTGGCGTTGATCACGCCGTTGGTGTTGGTGAACGCACCGGGCTGCGACGCATTGAAGATATAGGAGAAGGTGACGCGGTCGTCGATCACCAGGAAGAACGGAAGATCCGCCGCCTTCTTGGCAGCCTTGACCGGCAAGTCGGCTGCCTGAGCCAGGCCACCGGTAGCGAGCGTAGCAAGTGACAGCGCCGCCGCCGCAATTGCCTTCATACGAAACGACATCCGAATACCCCCAAGTTTGGACACGTAAAAATGAACGTCCCTTGGGTGCGACACTTGCGCCGATCTCCAGGAGTGAGAAGCCTCAACTTGTTTCAAGGCATGCCGCTTGTTTGCACAGAGCACTGCGCTTCACCGGCGGATTAGGAAGGCCAACCTCACCGCCACGCGGTCAGGCGAGAGCGGCCATTGCCGGATAATCCCATTTGATTTCGCTCGCCTTTTCATGTCGATCGGGCAAGGCAGACAGAATGGGCGGAAGCGACTGTCGCGGTGTTCGCAAATGCATACGCGTGATGGCGCGTCTCTGCTCAACTTCACATCAAGCCTGCATAGCGGGTTCCGATTTGGTTTGATCCGTCACAAATTTGCAACAGGCGTCACGCGCAAGCCGGCACTGCAAAGGCTGTTCGGGGGGCCTTTGAGGACGATCGCCGCCTGGCGAGAGCCGCGACTCGCCGACACCACCTGGCTGCCGAAGCGTTGAGCAAGGGATGACGCTTTTTCACACCTTACGCGACGGTTCAAACTAGCTCAGTATTGAGGCACTTCATCCCATGCAAGCGCATCAGCGAATGTTGGATCCCACGGCTAACAGCCTGCATTCCGGCGAGTCCCCGCTCCTCAGGACGATCGGGCTCACCAAGCGCTATGGCGATTTCCTCGCCAACGATTCCATCGACATCGACATCTGGCCAACGGAGATCCACGCGCTGCTCGGCGAGAACGGCGCCGGCAAGTCGACGCTGGTCAAGGCGATCTACGGGCTGATCCAGCCCAGCGCCGGCCAGATTTGCTGGCAGGGCCAGCCGATCGTGCTGTCCGGTCCCTCGGAAGCGCGCAGCCGCGGCATCGGCATGGTGTTCCAGCATTTCTCGCTGTTCGACAATCTCACCGTCGCCGAGAACGTCGCGCTCGGCCTCGACGGCAGAGAATCCTTCAAGGACATGTCGGCGCGGCTTGAGCAGGTGTCGAAGACCTATGGATTGCCGCTCGATCCCAAACGCGAGGTCTGGCAATTGTCGGTCGGCGAGCGCCAGCGCATCGAAATCGTTCGCGCGCTGATGCAGGATCCGCAATTCCTGATCCTTGACGAGCCCACCGCAGTGCTGACGCCACAGGAAGCCGACCAGCTCTTCGTCGTGCTGGAGCGGCTGAAGGCCGAAGGTCGCGCCATCCTCTACATCAGTCACAAGCTCGAAGAGGTGAAGCGCTTGTGCGACACGGCAACGATCCTGCGCGGCGGCAAGAAGGTGGAGACCTGCAATCCCAGGCTTGAGACCGCCGCTTCGCTCGCGCGCATGATGGTCGGCGGCGAGATCAAGGAGGTGAAGGCGGCCGCCGGCCGGCAGACCACCGCGCCGCGCCTCGTCGTCAACGACCTCTCGCTCGCCCCCGGCGAGGCGCATGGCGTGCGGCTCGAGCACATCTCGTTCGAGCTGAAAGGCGGCGAGATCCTCGGCATCGCCGGGGTCGCCGGCAACGGCCAGGACGAACTGTTCGCCGCGCTGTCCGGCGAACGCCTCTCGAAGGATCCCGGCACGATCGTGATCGAAGGCCTTGCTGCCGGCCATCTCTCGATCACGCAGCGCCGCAAACTCGGCGCGGCCTTCGTTCCGGAGGAGCGGCTCGGCCACGGCACGGCGCCGCGCATGAAGCTTTCGGAGAACGCGCTGCTCACCGGCCACGCCGCCAGCGGCATGGTTCATCACGGCTTCATCGATACTGCGGCCACTCTGAAGACTGTCGACCGCGCAACCAAGACGTTCGACGTCCGCAAGGCCAAGCGCGATCCGGAAGCAGCATCCCTCTCCGGCGGCAATTTGCAAAAATTCATCGTGGGACGCGAGATCCTGCGCAATCCCGCAGTGCTGGTGGTGAGCCAGCCGACTTGGGGCGTCGACGCCGGCGCGGCCGCCGTCATCCGCCAGGCGCTGCTTGATCTCGCGACCGCAGGCGCCGCCGTGCTCGTGACCAGCCAGGACCTCGACGAGCTCGCGGAAATCGCCGACCGTATCGCCGTGATGTTCCATGGCCATCTATCTGCGCCGCTCGCCACCAGCGAGGTGACGCGCGAAAGACTCGGCTTGTTGATGGGCGGCAGCACGCTGGAACCGAAGGAGGCCGCGCATGCAGTTGGTGCTTGAGAAGCGCGCCGAGCGCTCCAACACGATCGCACTGATCTCTCCGCTGATCGCGATCGGCCTCACGATCGTGACCATGGTCATCCTGTTCGCGATCCTCGGCAAGAATCCGCTGCTCGCCCTGCACGCGTATTTCATCGCGCCTTTGACCGACAGCTATTCGCTCCAGGAAATCGCGGTGAAGGCGACACCGCTGGTGATGATCGCGATCGGGCTGTCGCTCTGCTATCTCGCCAATGCCTGGAACATCGGCGCCGAAGGGCAGTTCCTGATCGGTGCAGTCGCCGGAAGCTGGATTGCGGTGAAGACGCAGGGCACCGACGCCGGCGCCTGGGTGCTGCCGGTCATGCTGGTGCTCGCCGCCGCCGCAGGCGCGCTCTACGCGCTGATCCCGGCAATCTGCAAGGTGAAGTTCGGCGCCAGCGAGATCCTGACCAGCCTGATGCTGGTCTATGTCGCCGATCTCTTCCTCGACTATCTCGTGCGCGGCCCCTGGCGCGATCCGCACGGCTTCAACTTCCCGACCACGGCCGAGTTCGATCCGGTAGCAACGGTGCCGCTGCTGATCGAAGGCGGCCGGCTGCATCTCGGCTCCATCATCGCCCTTCTCGTCGTCGCCGCGGTGGCGATCCTGCTCGGGCGCACCATCAAGGGATTCGAGATTCGCGTGGTCGGTGCGGCGCCCCGCGCCGCGCGGTTCGGCGGCTTCAATTCCAACCAATTGATCATCCTGACCTTCGCCGTCTCGGGCGCGCTGGCGGGCCTCGCCGGCATCATCGAGGTCGCGGGTCCGGTCGGGCATCTCCAGCCCGGCATCTCGCCGGGTTACGGTTTTACGGCGATCATCGTCGCCTTTCTCGGCCGGTTGAACCCCCTTGGGATATTAATTGCAGGCCTTTTTCTTGCGTTGACCTTTATCGGCGGCGAGCAGGCGCAGATCGCGATGAAGATTCCGTTGGACGTCACCAAGGTATTTCAAGGCATCCTGCTGTTCTACGTGCTCGCCTGCGATTCCCTCATTCTCTATCGCTTCAAGCTGGTCTTCCCGAACCGACAGGTGGCTCGTGGAACTCATTGAAGCGATCATTCTCGCAGTGCTCGCCGCCTCGACGCCGCTCCTGATTGCGGCGACCGGCGAGCTCGTAACCGAGCGCTCCGGCGTGCTCAATCTCGGCGTCGAGGGCATGATGATCATCGGCGCCGCGTCTGGCTTTGCAGGTGCGTGGCTGACCGGCTCGATCTTCATCGGCGCACTGTTCGGCATCGTCGCCGGCACGTTGATGTCTTTGGTCTTCGCGTTGATGGCGCTCGGGCTTGCGGTCAACCAAGTTGCGACAGGGCTGGCGCTGACCATCCTGGGCGTCGGACTCTCGGGCCTGATCGGCGCCGGTTTCGTCGGCGAGCGCATCACGCCGGCGATGCATCTCAACATTCCCGGTCTCACGGATATTCCGCTTATCGGCCGCGTGCTGTTCGGCGAGGGCGCCTTCGTCTATTTCTCGCTGGCGCTGGTCGTCGGCGTCTGGTGGTTCCTGTACCGCACGCGGCCAGGATTGATCCTGCGCGCCTGCGGCGACAACCACGTTTCTGCGCATGCACTCGGCTACCCCGTACTGCGGATCCGAACCATCGCCGTGATGTTCGGCGGCGCCTGCGCCGGGCTTGCCGGCGCTTATCTGCCGCTCGCCTATACGCCCTTCTTCATTCCGGGCATGACCGCGGGTCGCGGCTGGATCGCACTGGCGCTGGTGGTGTTCTCGTCCTGGCGGCCAGGCCGCCTCGTGGTCGGCGCCTACCTGTTCGGCGCGGTGACGATCCTGCAGCTGCACGCGCAGGGCTGGGGCGTCGGCATTCCCTCGCAGTTGATGTCGGCGCTGCCTTACCTTGCGACCGTCATCGTTCTGGTCCTGCTCTCCCGTGCGCGCACGGGCGGATCGACCGCACCGGCTGCGCTCGGCAACGTGTTCGTGCCTGACCGCTAACGTTTCATTTCCGCGCCGTGTGCGATGGGGCGCACACGTTGCGGATCGTGGCTTTCCCCTGATGTTTGGAGATTGATGATGAGGAAATCACTTCTTGCGCTGGCTGCCGGGCTCTTGCTTGCCGGGAGCGTCAGTGCAGCCTCCGCCGCCGACAAGCTGAAAGTCGGTTTTATCTACCTCGGCCCGGTCGGCGACCTCGGCTGGACCTATCAGCATGAGCAGGCACGACAGGCGCTGGTGAAGGAGCTCGGCGACAAGATCGAGACCACCTTTCTCGAAAACGTGCCTGAAGGCCCGGACGCCGAGCGCTCCATCGAGCAGCTCGTCCGCGCCGGCAACAAGCTGATCTTCACCACCTCGTTCGGATACATGGATCCGACGCTGAAGGTCGCGAAGAAATATCCGAACGTGCATTTCGAGCACGCGACCGGATACAAGCGCAACCCGAACATGTCGACCTATTCGGCCAAATGGTACCAGGGCCGCTACATCCAGGGCCTGATCGCGGCCAAGATGTCGAAGTCGGGCGTGCTCGGCTATATCGGCTCGTTCCCGATTCCCGAGGTCGTCTCCGGCATCAACGCAACGATCCTCGCCGCGCAGACCATCAACCCGAACATCAAGGTCAAGATCATCTGGGCCAACACCTGGTTCGACCCGGGCAAGGAGGCCGACGCCGCCAAGGCGCTGATCGACCAGGGTGCCGACGTCATCATGCAGCACACGGATTCGCCGGCGGCAATGCAGATCGCCAGCGAACGCGGCAAGCTCGCCTTCGGCCAGGATTCCGAGATGATCAAGTTCGGGCCGAAGACCCAGCTGACCTCGATCCTCGACACCTGGGGTCCCTATTACATCGCCCGCGTCAAGGCCGAGCTCGATGGAACCTGGAAATCCGAGGACAGCTGGGGCGGCCTCGACAGCCACATGTTCGCGATGGCGCCCTACACCAACATGCCTGACGACGTGAAGAAGATCGCCGAGGATGCCCAGGCCGCGATCACCGCGGGCAAGCTGCATCCGTTCAAGTGCCCGGTCCTTGGGCAGGACGGCAAACCTGTCGAGTGCAAGGGCGGCGCCAATCTCGACGACGGCCAGATCCTCGGCATGAATTTCTATGTCAAAGGCATCGACGACAAGCTGCCGGGCAAGTAGCACGCTTCTTGCATTGCCTAGATCACCTGCTCCTCCCGGAACAGGTTCGGAGGGGGTGGCCAGAAGCACCCGGCACTTGTGGTCGCCCCCTCTTTTTATTTTGCGTGGATATTATTCGGCCTGCATGGCCCGCGCCGCCGAACTGTGGCGCTGGATGAGGTCTGCCACATCAAGGCCGGGGATCGCGCCGTCGATCACGGCCCATTTTCCGGCTACCATCACCCTGTCGGCCCGATGCGCCCCGCACAGCATCAGTGCGGCCAGGGGATCGCCATGGCCGGAGAAACGTAGCTCGTCGAGCCTGAACAGCGCGAGATCGGCCGCCTTGCCGACCGCGATCTCGCCGAGTTCCGGCCGACCGACGCAGGCTGCCGAGCCCTTGGTGGCCCAGCGCAGCGCATCCCTGTGACTGACCTTCGTGACGCCGTAGCGCGCCCGTTGCAGCAGGAACGCGGCCCGCACCTCCTGCATCAGGTTCGATCCGTCGTTCGAGGCCGAGCCATCGACGCCGATGCCGATGCCGACACCGGCCTCCTCCATCTCGCAGACCGGGCAGCAGCCGGAGGCCAGGAGCTGATTGCTGCAGGCGCAATGACTGATCGTCGTCTTCGCTCTTCCGAGCCGCTTCATCTCGTCTACATTGAAGAAGATGCCGTGGGCGAGCCACGTCCGCGCGTTGAGCCAGCCGCATTGTTCGAGATAGTCGAGCGGACGGCAGCCATACATCTCCTGGCAGAACCTGTTCTCGTCCTCGGTCTCGGCAAGATGTGTATGCAGGCGCACGTCGAGCTTGTCGGCGAGATCGGCGGTGGCGCGCATCAGGGACGTCGACACCGAGAAGGGCGAGCAAGGTGCGAGCGCGATCTGCACCATCGCATCCCGACCGCGCTGGTGGTGCTTGCCGACCACGCGCGCGCTGTCCGCGAGGATGGTGTCCTCATCCTGCACGACGCTATCGGGCGGCAGACCGCCGTCGCGCTGCGACAAGTTCATCGAGCCGCGCGTGAGCAGCACGCGCACGCCGAGCCGCCTGGCCACCGCCACCTCGATATCGACGGCGTCTTCGAGCCCTGCCGGAAATACATAGTGATGATCCGTTGTGGTGGTGCAGCCTGACAGCAGCAGTTCGGACATCGCCACGGTGACGCCGAGCTCGAGAGCTTCAGGCGTCAGCTTCGCCCACACCGGATAGAGCGCCTGGAGCCAGGGAAACAACTCGCGGTCCATCGCCGCCGGCAGCGCCCGCGTCAGCGTCTGATAGAAATGATGATGGGTGTTGATGAGGCCCGGCAGCACGACGTGGTCGCCAGCGTCGAACACCGCGACGTCAGCGGTTGCGGGCGCACCGCCGGCCGGCACCAGTTCGACGATCCGGCCGTCCTGCACCACGACGCCGCGCTCGGCGCCATCGGCGAGGATAGCCAGGGGATCCCTGATCCAGATCGGCTTTGCGTCGCTCATGAACCTGCTCCTCCTCACATCCGCTGACGACAGGCCTGCAAGACAGGGGCCGGCCCGATTGCGCTTTTGCTGCGACTTGTTGTTGCGACTTGGCGCTCGTCTTGCAAGACTTTCTCCTGGCTCGATTCACTCGTTGGAAGCGTTGGCGTCGCCATGGACTTGAATACCATCACAGCGGTCGCCCATCCGCAAACGCGCACGCAGCTGCCCGTTTGGACGCCAGGTGATGCTTGGCTCGCGGGCGGCACCTGGTTGTTCTCGGAGCCGCAAGTTCACCTGACTCGGCTGATCGATCTCACCGACCTCAAGTGGCCGGCACTGACGGTCACCGAGAGCCATTTCAGCATCGGGGCCACCTGCACCGTTGCGCAGCTCGATGGATTCGCCTGCCCACCAGACTGGTTCGCGGCGCCGCTGATCAACCAGTGCTGTCGCGCCTTCCTTGCTTCGTTCAAGATCTGGAAGACGGCGACCGTCGGCGGCAAT
Source organism: Bradyrhizobium sp. RT6a (assembly GCF_040547675.1). Classification (NCBI taxonomy): domain Bacteria; kingdom Pseudomonadati; phylum Pseudomonadota; class Alphaproteobacteria; order Hyphomicrobiales; family Nitrobacteraceae; genus Bradyrhizobium; species Bradyrhizobium sp. RT6a. The sequence continues at coordinate 33,735 of NZ_JBEPQC010000002.1, read as the reverse complement.
CTCTGCATGTCGCTGCCGGCGGGACCGATGATCTCGCTCACCGCAGCCCTCGATGGCGTCTGCACCATCTGGAAGGCCGGCGGCGGCGAACAGATGATGCCAGTGGTCGACTTCGTCACCGGCAACCAGCGCAACCTTCTGGCACCGGGGGACCTGCTCCGGCAGATCGATATTCCGATCGCCGCGCTGAAGCGTCGTACGGTCTTTCGCCAGATCTCGCTGGCGCCGGTCGGCCGTTCGGCGGCGCTCCTGATCGGCAGTCTGGATGTCGATGGCACGCTGACGCTCACGGTCACCGCATCGACGGTAAGGCCGATCCGATTGTCCTTTCCCAAACCACCTGACGCCAAAGCGCTTCGCGACGCCATCGCGCAGCAGATCACGGACGATCTGTACCACACCGACATCCACGGCAAGCCGCTCTGGCGCAAGCACATGACACAGCGGCTTGCCGAAGAGATCCGTGACGAACTCCTCGGAGCGCCGCCGTCATGAGCTTCGAGGTCAACGGCAAGCCGTTTTCGCAGAGCCCGCGCGCCGGCCAGTGCCTGCGCACGTTCCTGCGCGAGCTCGGTCATTTCGGCGTCAAGAAGGGCTGCGACGCCGGCGATTGCGGCGCCTGCACCGTGCTGCTGGACGGCGAGCCGGTGCATAGCTGCCTGATCCCGGCCTTCCGCGTCGAAGGCCGCGCCATCACCACGATCGAAGGTCTGGGCGGAGACGCCGGCGCGCATCCGATGCAGCGGGCTTTCCTCGATGCGCAGGGCTTTCAATGCGGCTTTTGCACCGCCGGCATGATCCTGACCTGCGCCTCGCTGAACCAGGCGCAGCGCACCGATCTCGGCGTGGCGCTGAAGGGCAATATCTGCCGCTGCACCGGGTATCGTTCGATCGAGGATGCGTTGCTCGGCAAGTCCAATATTGAGGAGAGCGTCGAGGCCGGCGCCGCATTCGGCCGCAGCCTGCCGGCGCCAGCAGGCCCCGATGTCGTGCGCGGCAAGGCGCGCTACACGTTCGACACGCAGATTGACGGCTTGCTGCATATCAAGCTGCTCCGTTCACCGCACGCCCACGCGAGGATCGTCGCGATCGACACGTCGGAAGCGCTGAGCGTTCCCGGCGTGCACGCGGTGCTGACGCATGAGGATGCGCCAACCACTCTGATGTCGACCGCGCGGCATGAGAAGGACTGGATGGATCCCGAGGACACCCGTGTCCTCGACGACATCGTCCGCTTCATCGGCCAGAAGGTCGCCGCCGTGGTCGCAGACAGCGAAGCCGCCGCCGAGGACGGGTGCCGCCGGCTGAAGGTCAGCTACGAGATTTTGCCCGCGCTGGTCGATCCGGAGCAGGCGATGGCGCCGGGTGCACCCGTCATTCATCCCGATCGCACCACCGCGAACCGCGTTGCCGACGCCCAGCGCAACCTCGCCGCGGAGACGCATGGCGAATTCGGCGACGTGGCGGCTGCGCTCGCGACATCCGCCGTCACCTTCGAGGGCACCTTCCATAGCCACCGTGTGCAGCATGCCGCGCTGGAGACCCATGGCGGCCTCGCCTGGCTCGATGCTTCCGGCGTGCTCAATGTCCGCACCTCGACGCAGGTGCCGTTTCTGACCCGGCGCGCGCTGTCTGATATCTTCGAGCTTCCCATGGACAAGGTCCGGGTCTTCTGCGAGCGCGTCGGCGGCGGCTTTGGCGGCAAGCAGGAGATGTTCGTCGAGGACATTCTGGCGCTCGCCGCGCTCAAGACCGGACGGCCGCTGAAGCTGGAGCTCACCCGCGAGGAGCAGTTCATCGCGACCTCGACGCGGCATCCGATGCGGGTCCACGTCAAGGCCGGGGCCGACGCGGGCGGCAAGCTCACCGCGCTTCAGCTCGACGTGCTCTCCAACACCGGTGCCTACGGCAATCACGCCGGCCCCGTGATGTTCCACTCGCTGGCCGAATCCATCAGCGTCTACAATTGCCCGAACAAACGGGTCGCCGGCTACGCGGTCTACACCAATACGGTGCCGGCAGGCGCGTTTCGCGGTTATGGCCTGCCGCAAACACTGATCGCGGTCGAAGCCGCGATCGACGAGCTGGCAAGACAGCTCAACATTAGCCCTTACGAGATGCGCCGGCGCAACGTCGTCAAGCCCGGCGACCCCATGCTGTCGCCGCCGCCGTCGGAATTTCACGACGTGCTCTATGGCTCCTACGGGCTCGACCAGTGCCTCGACATCGTCGAGCGCGCGATGCAGACTGATGGCCCACAGCCGGACCTGTCGCCGGAGTGGCTGATCGGCGACGGCGTCGCGCTGACCATGATCGACACGGTGCCCCCAGCGGGCCATCTCGCGGATGCGACGGTCACGCTCAACGACGACGCCGGCTTCGACCTCACCGTCGGCACCGCGGAATTCGGCAACGGCACCAGCACCGTGCACCGGCAGATCGCGGCGACGGCGCTTGCGACCACCGTCGACCGGATCCGCCTGCGCCAGTCCGACACCGCCCATGGCGGCCACGACACCGGCGCCTATGGCAGCGCCGGCATGTTCGTTGCCGGCAAGGCGACGCATGCCGCAGCCATGCGGCTCGCGACCGAGCTGAAGGCGGCCGCCGCCGGCGCATGGCTCTGCGACGTCGGCAGCTGCACGCTCGAGAGCGAGGCCGTCGTCAGTGGCGTGCGGCGGATGTCCTTTGTGGAGCTGGCCAAGCTCGCGCGCGAACGCGGACAGCCGTTCGCAGGCGCCGGCAACTCCGGCGGCTCCCCGCGTTCGGTCGGCTTCAATGTGCAGGGCTTTCGCGTCGCCGTGAACAAGGGCACCGGCGAGCTCCTGATTCTCAGGAGCGTGCATGCGGCGGATGCCGGTGTCGTCGCCAATCCCATGCAGTGCCGCGGTCAGGTCGAAGGCGGTGTCGCGCAGGCGCTCGGTGCCGCGCTCTACGAGGAGATGGTGATCGACGCGGACGGCCGCGTCGCCAACCCCAAATTCCGCGACTACCACCTGCCCTCTTTCGCCGACGTGCCCCGCACCGAGGTCTTCTTCGCCGAGACATCCGACACGATCGGACCGTTGGGGGCGAAGTCGATGAGCGAGAGTCCGTACAATCCGGTCGCCGCCGCGCTCGGCAACGCGATCGCTGACGCCACCGGCATCCGCTTCACGGCGCCGCCATTCAAGCCGGACCGGCTGTTTCCTGCGCTGCATGACAAATTTGGATAGGCCTATTTCGGGAGATTGATTCATGACCAGCGAGGTGCATCCCGTCGACGAAGTCCTGCCGGTTCCACGTCTGCTCGCGCTCGGGCTCCAGCATGTGCTGGTGATGTATGCCGGCGCGGTCGCGGTGCCACTGATCATCGGGCGCGCGCTGAAGCTGCCGCCGGAGGATGTCGCTTTCCTGATCAGCGCCGACCTGTTCGCCTGCGGACTTGCGACGCTGGTGCAATGCCTCGGTTTTGCTGGCGTCGGCATCCGCCTGCCCGTGATGATGGGCGTGACCTTCGCATCCGTGGGTCCGATGCTGTCGATGGCGACTGCGCCGGATATCGGATTGCTCGGCATCTACGGTTCGGTGATCGCGGCCGGCCTGTTCGGCATTGTCGCGGCGCCGTTCGTAAGCCGGCTGCTGCCGTTGTTCCCGCCCGTCGTCACCGGCAGCATCATTCTCGTCATTGGAATCTCCTTGATGCGGGTCGGCATCAACTGGGCCGGCGGCGGCCTGCCGACGCTGACGAAGGTGGTCGACGGCGTCGCCGGCAGCTTTCCCAATCCGGCCTACGGACAGTTGCAGGGGCTCGGCATCTCGCTGGTCGTGCTGCTGTTCATTCTCGGCTTGATCAAATGGGGCACCGGCTTCCTCGCCAACGTCTCCGTGCTGCTTGGCATCATCGCCGGCGCCGTGCTCGCGACCATTCTGGGCGTGATGCATTTCGACAAGGTCGCTGCGGCCTCCTGGGGCGCGCTCGTGATCCCGTTCCGCTTCGGCATGCCGCAATTCCATCTGGTGCCTGTTATCACCATGTGCGTCGTCATGGTCGTGGTGATGATCGAATCACTCGGCATGTTCCTGGCGCTCGGCGACATCACCGGCAAGACGGTCGACCGCGAAGCCCTGAGCCGAGGCCTGCGCGCCGACGGCGTCGGTACGCTGCTCGGCGGCATCTTCAACACCTTCCCGTACACGTCGTTCTCGCAGAATGTCGGCCTCGTCTCGGTCACCGGCGTGCGCTCGCGCTGGGTGACGGTCACGGGCGGCTGCATCATGCTCGTGCTCGGCCTGTTGCCGAAGCTCGCCGCGCTGGTCGAGGCCGTGCCGCTGGTCGTGCTCGGCGGCGCCGGCCTTGTGATGTTCGGCATGGTCGCCGCGACAGGCGCCCGCATCCTCACCTCGGTCGACTTCCGCAACAATCGCTACAATCTCTTCATCGTCGCGATCTCGATCGGCTTCGGGCTGATCCCGCTCGCCGCACCCGGTTTCTTCAGGAATTTGCCGCACGATCTCCAGCCGCTGCTGGAGTCCGGCATCCTGCTGTGTGCGATCGTCTCGGTGCTGCTCAACGCCTTCTTCAACGGGTTGAGCGGCGGTGCAACGGCGGAAGCGGATGCAGCAGCAGTCGCCTCATCCGCGCAACATGTTTAACTGCCGCGGTAGGTCGAATAGCTCCAGGGCGTGACGAGCAGCGGCACGTGGTAATGGCTTTCCGGCTCGCTGATCGCGAACCGCAGCGGGATCTCGTCGAGGAACGGCGGGTCGGTGAGCTGCACGTTGCGCTCGGCGTAATATTTGGCGACGCTAAACCGGAGCTCGTAGCGGCCGATCGGCAGCGGCCGGCCGCCGATCAGCGGCTGGTCGGTACGGCCATCCGCGTTGGTGACGGCGCGCGCGATCACGCGGCTTTCGCCAAGCTTAGCGAGCTCGACGAGTTCGACACGAATGCCCGGCGCGGGCTTGCCGGCGTGATTGTCCAGCACATGCGTCGAGAGCCAACCGTGCACTTTCAGCTTGTCGTCAGCACTGACGAGCTGGTCCAGCCGCAGCGCAGCGATGCGGGAGATTTCCTCGAGCGCACGGCGTGTCTCGGTCTTGGCAATGTTCTGCAGTCGCGACTCGAAGTCACGCAGAATGGAATCCTTGGTGTGCCGGCGCGCGCAGACGATGTAGGGGATACCAAATTTTTCGCGATACGCATCGTTCGCCCGCTCGAAGGCCGCATATTCGGTGTCCGACAGACGGTCTAGACCAGCGCTGCTCTGCTCGGCGGTCGAGTCAGGCGTGAGTCCCGCTGCGCGCTGGGTCTTGTTCGCGAGGTCGGGATGCGCGCGTATCAACGCCAGCTGCACCTCGGGCTCAGCGCTAGCGATCGCCGCCTTGATCGCGTCGAGCAGTGAATTGATGCCGGCAAACGGACGGCGCGCCGCGGCTTCTTGGGCAATCCAAGGCGAGTACTCGACCACGTTTTCAAGTACGGCCACGAAATCATCGAAGCTCGCGGCATTGAGATCAGACAAGGCGATCTGTGACATTGCTTCCCTATCCGATCTCGAATGCGTCGGCCGCAAGGTGCGCGTGCTTGTCGTGCCAATGCTGTGCGATCTGCAACCGCGTCGGCACCCAGACGCGCTCGTGCTTGCCGATGTAGTCGAGGAAGCGGATCAGGCCCGCCGCGCGGCCGGGGCGGCCGGCGAGACGACAGTGCAGGCCGACCGACATCATCTTCGGCGCGTTCTCGCCTTCGGCATAGAGCACGTCGAAGGCATCCTTCAGATAGGTGAAGAACTGCTGGCCTTCGGCAAAGCCTTGCGGATTGATGAAGCGCATGTCGTTGGCGTCGAGCGTATAGGGAATGACGAGCTGCTTGCTGCTCGCGCCCTTGACCCAATAGGGCAGATCATCGGCATAGGAATCGCTGAGATAGAGGAAGCCGCCCTCCTCCATCAACAGACGATTGGTGTTGATCGAGGAACGTCCGGTATACCAGCCGAGGGGACGCGAGCCGGTCGCTGCGGTGTGGACGCGGATCGCTTCCGCGATTTCCGCGCGCTCCTGCGCCTCGGTCATGTCCTTGTGCTCGATCCACTTCAGGCTGTGGCTGGCGATGTCCCAGCCCGCCTCCTTCATGGCGGCAACGATTTCCGGATTGCGCTTCAGCGCTGTGGCGACACCGAACACGCTGGTCGGCCACTTCCGCTCGCCGAACATCCGCCACAGCCGCCAGAAGCCGGCGCGCGAGCCATATTCGAACATCGATTCGATATTGGCGTGGCGCTGGCCGGGCCAAGGCTGTGCGCCGAGCACGTCGGACAGAAACGCTTCCGAGGCAGGGTCGCCATGCAGGATGTTGTTTTCGCTGCCCTCCTCGAAATTAACGACGAACTGCACCGCGACCCGCGCGTTGCCGGGCCATTGCGGGTGCGGCGGGTTGCGGCCGTAACCGCGGAGATCGCGCGGGTAGCGGGTACCAGTCACTCAGACTTCCTCGAAGCGGATCGGCAGCGCGCCCTTCCACAGCACGCTCTTGCCGAGCGTTGCCAGATTCTCCAGGCCGGAGGTCAGCGTGATGAAATGGTTGCCGGCGAGCTGGCCCATCTTGCTCGCGAAGTGCACGCCGCCATAGGCCATCAGGATCTCGGTCTCGCTGATGCCGCCGGGATAGAGGATGATCTGGCCGGGTGCGGGATAGCTGGTGTGGTTCTCGTAGCCGACGCCGAAATCGAGGTCGCCGAGCGGCATCCACACGCCCTCGCCGCTCCAGCGCACGTGGATGATGTGGCTTTCGAACGGCAGCGCCTTGCGGAACGCGGCGACAGTCTTGGGCGCCGCTTGCTCCTCGAAACGGGCATCGAAGGTGAAGTCGCCGGCGCGGATCACGAGTTTGGTCATCTCATCTCTCTGGATCGGGGGCGGTGACCCCACGGGGAATTTTCAGGCAAAGAGCACTCCGTCGGGCTTCGCGCAAGGGGCGCGGCCCGTTACCTGCGGTCGTAGGACCAGCCGAAAACGCCACTCCGCCGCGTCTCGGGCTCCGGCTCGGCGGCAGGCTGCGGCGTCTCCCTCAGTTCCGTCTGCGGCGGCGGAGGCGGCACCGGCAGATTTTCGCATTTCATGGAGTAGACCAGCTTGCCGTCCGCGGTCCGCCCGATCGGCGCGCAGGGGTCGGGATGCGCCGCCGATGTTTTTGGGGTCAGCTTGACCTGCGCCACGGCCGGCGAGGCGATCAGCAGAAGGACCAGCAGATATTTCGACATCATTGTCGCCTGAAAACCAAATTTGATCCATTGAACCGGATTGCGCAGGTCAAGTCCATCGGGGCTACGGGCGCGATTGCCGAATATTTAGCCGAGGCTAGAAAATTGGCTCGCCCCAATGTGATGTCGCGAGCGCTGATATCGGCTGGGCGCGTCGCCATGTCAGCCGCGACGGCGACCACACAAAACACACCTCGCACAGCCGGGCGTCGTCACGGGAGAAAGAAACAATGCAAAGGACTTTCATCATTCTCGGCGCGACGCTGATTGCCGCCGCCACGATCCAGACTGCCGCGGCGAACGACCGCCGTCATATCCGCAAGGCGCAAGCCCACCCCATCACCCAGTCGGTGCGCGACTCCAACGCCGCGCTGTGGCCGTCGCAGCCGACCGGGCCCGACTGGTCGCGCTATTCCAATGGCGCGATGTCTGCACCCGCGGGACGGTGATATTGAAAGCTTAGAGTTCGGTTGCTCCTGGTCATCGCCAATCGTGTCCCGGACGCGCTGCAGCGCGCAGCGTTGCTGCGCAGAGCCGGGACCCAGGGGCGACACGGCGTAATGCGGCGAGATGGGCCCCGGCTCTGCAGCGCACCGTCGAAGGGACGCTGCGCTGCGTCCGGGGCACGAGAGCAGAGCGTGAGGCACGTTCTCTCCACATCGTCATTGCGAGCGCAGCGAAGCAATCCAGAATCCCTCTGCGGCAGCAGACTGGATTGCTTCGCTGCGCTCGCAATGACGGAGTATGGGGCGGTAGCGCCACTGTCTCAGCTCGCATTTGAATTGCAGATGCAGCTTCGCAGTCTCGCGGCGCGTTTCGCCCGAGCTTTGCTTCGTCACTCCACCCTCTTATCCAAGAGGGCGCAGGGAAGGCCGGGTGCCGGCTGGCACCCGCGGTCCGCTGCGCGAAAAGCACACGCAGAAAAACCGCACAGCAGCATACAGGTGTAGCCAATCACTCGGCCTTCCCTGCGCGATGGTTGGACGGCTTATGCCGTGCTCTCCCGGGAGCCGAGTTCCTGCTGGCCTCCCTCACTCTCACAGAAGTTGCCGACATCGCGCCGGTTGACGCGCATGCCGCATCCGCAAGAGCTTGACCGTAGCAACGACGGCCAGGACCACACGTCTATATTTTGGCATTCGGTGAAACACGCCGAAACTAACAAAAGACTTTAAAACAAGCGTCTTTGGACTACCTTGATGCAGGCAGTTTCAGCGGGCTTCACCAAATTAAGGGCCCGGCCCTAAGTCTTTCAGCGTCCGCTCGACACACTGAAAGCCTCAAAGCCGAGCCCTTTGGTCCCAAGCCTTAGGAGCCGAAACCACATGAACAGTAGCATCGCCCCTTCCCCTGTCGGCAAGCGCGGCCGCAACAGCAGCGTCATCCTGACCGACCGCCTGTGCGAGAAGCGAGTCGCCAAGCGAGCCAAGCTCTACGACCGCAAATGCCCTGGTCTCTACGTCAGCATCACTGCGGCGGGCGTGGCGACCTTCTCGTACAACTTCACCGATCGGCAGACGGGGAAGCAGCGAACTGGCTGGCTCGGCGTCTACAATCCCGAGACCTTTACCGTCGAGGACCGAGGCTCTCGCCGAAACCTTCCGCGACCAGAAGACCGCAAAAGCGAGGCGCGGCAAGACCGTCGCCGAGATCATCGAGGAGCGGATCGAGTGGATGAAGACGCCAGTCAAGAAGCCGGATGGCGAGATGCGGCCCCGGCTGGAAAGCTGGGAAAACACGGCAAGCCACCTCCACCGTTTCATCCGGCCCCGCCTCGGCAAAAAGTTGGCGATAGAGGTTACCAAGCACGACATTGCGACACTCTCGAACGACATCGTCGCGGGGAAGTTCGGCAAGCCCTCGGTCAGTAACGCGCGTCATATGCGCAAGGCGGCCTCGGGCCTGTTCAAGTGGGCGGCGGAGGCAGGCCGCGACTATGTGACAGCCAACCCCTGCGTCAATCTGCCGAAGCTCGATCCGGAACACCCGCGCACCCGAGTCCTGTCGGAGGATGAGATCAGGATCTTCTGGCACGGTCTCGATCGCAACGACCTGCCCTGGGACCGCCGGACCCGGCTGGCGCTCAAGTTCGAACTCGTGACCATGCTCCGCTCCCGTGAACTGCTCGGTGCGCACCGGGATGAGCTATTCGATCTCGATGGCGACAACCCGCGCTTCGACGTGCCTCTCAAGAGGGTGAAGAAGCGGCGGGCGATCCAGCAGCCATTGTCCGATCTGGCGGTTGAAATCATCAAGGAGGCGCTGGCGTCCGCAGACCAGCAGTTTGTGTTCGAAAGCCCGATGTACAAGGGCCAGCCGATCCACCGCAAAGCGATGGCCGACGCCCTGCGAGGCACCAAGCACGAGAAAAACAAGGAAAAGACGAAGACCGCCGGACTTTGCGAACTGCTCGGCCTCAAGCCGTTCACGCCGCACGATCTGCGGCGGACGGCGGCGACGTTGGCGGGCGATCTCGGCTTTGATGATGCTGCCATTGCCAAATGCCTTGACCACGCGGTGACAAAGAAGGGCGACACCATCGTCGCCGACCGTCACGGGCAAGGTCTACAACCACTCCCGACGGATGAAAGATAAACGTGCGGTACTGGACGGAATCGCCACCGAGCTGCGGCGAATCATCGGGACGCCAGTCACGAAGGCCTGCGGCCAGGAGGGGCCGCGGCTTGCCGCGTGACCGAGTGGCGTCATCCCATGAGCGTTAGGCCGGCAAGCTTCCCGTAGAGGGCTAGGCCCTCCCCTGCGCAGAGAAGGCGACGACCCGAAAGTAAATCAATGGATTGAGATTGATGTGTCCCAGTTTATGTCCCAATCAGCTGGAGCCGGGCTGGGTCTGCATTGAACCAGCTTGCCGGTAAAGCTGAGAACGCGATAGCGTTAGGAGCGAATTCCGACGCCGGCCATCCCAAATCAACGTTACATCCTTCGTGCTTCACGATGATAGAGAGCGTGTCCAGTTGGTTCGCCAGGGCGATCCAGCTCTTTGAGATGCTCAACAGCACGGTCGTTCGTCGGGCTGAATTCTTCGGGTTGGCACCCAGCCTTTTGTGGTGCGCCGCGTAGGCTCGGCATTCTTCGGCGGTTGGCATTGTGTCCGTTCCGGGCGGAGGGCCGCAATTGATCCACCCGTGCAGGACGACGTACCCGACCACCTTTGGTTCCTGCCGCCATTGTCCGCGCTTTGCTACCAAACCGCCCGCTTCCCCGCCTCGGTGCCGGGAACGAGCGCGTCGCTTTCATCGCTGGTGATCGCGACGGCATCGTCCCTGAGGCTGCCATCCGGGCCAACTTGCAAGCTCAATGGCGACCACCGCGAGCTCCGCCTGCGAACTGATCTTCAAACGATCGATCATGAATTGACGCTGCGCAGCGATGAGAGCGGCGCGGCAACCGAACTCTCTGGCAATCTGTTTGTCTGTCTTTCCGTCTGCGAAGCGCCTCAAGAGCTTCTTTCGCTGCGGCGATATCGATACATCGAGTGCTATCATGGTCGACCTATTTCGGAACGCACTCGACATTGAAGGCGATAATGATCTGAGCTGGGTCTGCCTTACCCAAGCTCTTCAGGTCTTCCAAGCCGCTTCTCAGCTTCGTTCCGGCCTCTTTCAAGCTGCCTTCGAGCTTTGACTTGGCCGTGTTACAGACCTTCTCGTTAGAAAATCCTTGGAAGACCACGGTGGGCAGAAGACGCCATTCCGCCCCGTCGTTTGTAGCGGCTGCGGGGACCAAAAGGCGCTCAGGACGAGTTTGTTCTTGCTACCATCGCCCAGAACCTGCGGCGGCTGGCGTCGCTGGGCGCTCGTCCGCCACCCGCTCGGGCTCTGTGCACTGCGTAGCGTTCCAGTTGCGTAGAGAGCGTCAGGGCCGGCGCATCAAGCCGGTCGTCCTTAGCGAAATCGCCGAACCATCCATCGCTCACAGCCGACTTTTGCAACAAAATCGGCCAGAAGCTGACGTTGAGGCGCAACACCGTCCAGTTTGTAGGACCTCAGATGAGGTGGAAGGTGATTGCGATTAAGAAGAACACGACCAGTCCGATGCCAACCATCTTGAAGATGTAGGCATCCTCGACATCCCGCCCAAGCCATTCGAAATCTGGCCCCCACAGGACGGTTGCGACAAACCCTAGAACGAACGTAGTGATCACCAGCATAGCGTAAATGGTGCCCATTAATGAGCTTTCATTCGCCTGCGCGATTTTGCGGGATCATATCAACGACAGTCCGTCGCGGCGATGACACCAAATACGCCGATAAACAACCCGGCAAAACTCGAAACGAGTAATACCAAACAGTCCGCTGTGACGGCAGTAAATTGCGAACCTAGAACGCGACCTAATAGAAGCATCAGCAGCAGAAAAAATCCCAAGCAGAGCACCGGCAAAAGCGCACGCCGCCGCGCCGCGAGCCGCTGAGTAGCGCTGGCCACCCGAAAGTCCTGCAACAAGTTCCAGGACCGACGAGACGATACGTGGGCACTCAGGGCTCCTACGATCAAGCAGGCAGTGAGGAAGTACATCAGGCATTGCCTCGCGCTGAAAAACGCGAAGAGGCGTTTACCCAAAGTCCGATGTTGATGGCGATCTGGAGGGTGGCCATTATGAGGAATGCGCTGACGACTGCCGACAGAGACCGCCCATCAACGGCATATTGCTTGTAAAGGTTCTGACTGGAAAAGGCCATCAGGCCAACGCTATACGCTGCATATGCCACGGAAAATGCGCGCCAGAATTTGCGCGGCAAAAAGTCAATCTCAAATGCCATAAGTACAAGACCGGCCGCCGATAGCGCGCTCATCATCAGGTGGATGAGTCCTGTCGAAGTGTAAGGTTCTGAGTCCGCAAAACTCCAACCCGTGAGCACGACAATTAGCAGTGCAAAGAGCTTCCAACCCACGCCGACTTCTCCCGCCTTTACCGCGACCTTGGGTAGAAGTAGCGGGTGAATTTCTCGCTTACGTGTTTGGTTTAGCTTTGGTTGCGGCGATTGCGTAAAAGCTTCAGATCCGATGAACCGGGCACGAAGTGAGCGTTAGTTTGAGTCTGCTTTGGGTCAGAAGCGGTCCTCGACCGGCTGCGTGCCGCAGGTCAGCAAAGGGCCAGAACCGGACCTTCGTTGCTGGCTTTCTCGCGGATCACAAGTAACGCACAGTATGCCGTATCGCTATCTCGACCTATTAAGCATCCTGCCGTCGTTCGATGCCCGGAAAGCAACATAGCACGGACGACATGGCAGGCGGCCCGCGCGGCTGCACTTGGGGAGTGATCCATAGGCCGAGCTGAACGATCTCTCGTTCATCCACCATACATCCGACACGGCACAATACTTGCTACACTGCGGGGAGGCCGATTAGTGCGTGCGGAGTTGTTCCCAGATGGGACGAAAGGTCCGGGCTTCAAAGAAGCAGAAGCGTGTTACGCCGGACCTATTGATCCTGGCTGCTGAGCTTGAGAGGCTGAAACGAAAGCGCGCATCAATCCCCGACCTCGAAAAACCCTGGAGCGAACTGCAAGCACTCCGAGAGCAAGTTAGAAAAGCCGAAATCAGACGCCGGCACTGGACGGGCTACGTCGCGGTCCGATCAATACGTAAGTCATCGATCCGTTTTCCAGACTTCAATAGGTTTGTTACCCAGCGAGGCTGCTTACCGCGTCCGGCCCAAGTCTCCGATCCATTTAGTGGGTTTCGATACTTTGGAAGGACCTTGGGATAGCGCCGTCGGGCGCGAACAGTTTGCCGCGTAAGAGACCCAACCGCGCCGCCGAGCTTAGCCAACCGCTCTTCTAGCGCCTTTTGTTTCGCCGCAAGTTTTCCTGGGAGAATGGCCTCGGTCTGGCGGTAGAAATCCCAAAGCTGGTCGATGGACATCTGCGCCAAGGTGTCCCTAGACGGTTTCATATCTTGCTCCCTTTACGGAGGAAACACTGGAAAATTTAGGTTCCAGCATTGGATCTTTTTGTGGTTTCTTAGCGCCTGATCCTCGTCCAGAAATTGACCCTTCGGCGACGACCTGCCTGCGTTCCGCGACATTGCTTCAGCAGCGTGGCAGTTGTTTTTGCCACACATCATAACGGATCGTGACGCCTTGATTAACGCAAGACGATACCCGCGTTCAGGGCGCGTCGATACGCTGGAGCCCGCAATGGGTCAAAGGCTGCCTCAAGCCAAGCCGAATGCGCTGTTCGGCTCGCCTCCCGAAAGCTGACACCTCAGTCGTCTGCGCGGAGGGCAGCCACGGGCCACAAGCGGGAATGCCCAATGAGCAACTCAAGCCTCACCGCACAAGGTCAGATGAAGTTCACTCCCTTCAGGCCAGCTAGCTACAGCAGCCCTTGCCATTCTCTTGAACCGGTGGACAGCGATCGGTGCCGAAGGGAACACGCAGCAGTCGCCAGGGAGCGGCTTCAGGCGCTCGCACAGCCTCTGCAGTCATAGAAGAACTGGCAAGCGTCGGTCGGCATGACCTCGGCAGCAGCGTGACCGCACTTGGGACACGTGATCGTGGAGTTCATGGTCATTTACCTTCAAGCGCGCGGGGGCACCGAGTAAGGAGCTGCCGGCGAGCCTTCTTCAGATCGGTCGCCAGTTTTATCTTCTCTCTCAAAACGAGGATTTCGGAATATTCCTTTTGGATCTCTGGGTGGATGCGAAGTGCTTCAAGCTGCTGGGCGGTCAGTTTGAGAATCGCGGCAATATGCCGTACTCTGGATGTGGTGCATGGCAATCAAATCCGCTGTTGAAAAACGGAACGGAAACGATACCGCGAACTGCGGTGCGGCGTCGCCGGAATAAACAGCCAACATTACTGTCGTTTGATGCAGCGCCTTCCTTTCTAGCGGAGCTTCCTAATCATTTCGCGGAGGTCTGCGGCATAATCTTCGATGATGCGCCCTCCGGGCCTCGTCGCTCTCGCGGGGTTGCCCTTTCTGGCTTGTCCGGCGGCTTATCAATCATGGCGTCACACCATCCGTCCGGCGGCAGACAGCTTTGATCTGGATCAATTTTTCGCTCCAGGGTGAGCGCGATGCGTTGGAGTCCGCAATGGGTCAGAATGCGAAAAACTCAACGTGAGCAAATCTGGTCCGTCATGCCTCGGTGAGCGGGCCTCGTGGAGGGGCGCGACTTTGCCGATTGGCCAACACCCAAAACGGCCGCCCTATCCGATCGCTTCTCAGCGCACGCGAGAATTATGTCGAAACATGAGCTAAGGAGCTCAGAGCGGCAGCACATGATTGGTAGTCAAGCCGCACCACGTTGTGGTGTTGCTGCAATCATTCGCCAATTTCGGCGAGCTGCGGCGCAGGACGAAGCACACGCCGCAAAGTGTCCGCTTCCTCCACATGACGCGGCAGGTGAAGGTTTCGGAATGTTCGTCGAACGATAGCGCAAATTCGCTGGCGAATATGTAGTACGGCGTGGAGATGCAGGCTCCCAGGGTGCTGATGTCGCGCACCACGCACGGATGGGTCCCACTCAATCCACCAAACGACAGCCGCGCCGCCCGGTTGATCGGTATCCGCTCCATTGCCCGACGTTCGACCATGGCGAGATTCTCCAAATGAGGAGGTAACTTCCAATCGAGCGATCGCAGCGATCGCGATTGCACCTCTACGTCTTCCGATCCCGCCGAGCCCGGAAAACGGCAATATCTGCACGTTGATCTGCACGGCCTAGGCTAACAAGCAGTATTATTGTCTCATTAAAATTAAACCAGACCGCGTGGTTAATCCGCCGACGTTGGTGCCCACCTTACAAGCAAATGAAACCGCTCAAGGACAGGTCTTTTTCCGCGAAAGTGAAGTATTTCACAGCACTTTCACAAACCTGAGCTACTATTAGTTGAACTTAATGGATCATTTTATGTCTCGGCCTGACGACGGTGGTTTTTAAATAGTCATAATAAGGGGTGTTGATGAGTAGGCGTGGTCAGGGGCACAACCGCATGACGGTTCTGCACGAACGCGTTTGGTGTCTAAGATCTCAGCTGACAGAGCTTCAGAACCTTCGCAGCCGGGTTGAGCAAGCCGAGGAACGAAAAGTCGGCAAACGTTCAAAAGTCACAGGTGTCTCGGCGATGCGTCGCCGATTGCGGCGACAGCGGCGTTTTGTTTTCTAGCCGCAAACCGTGGCGACGAACGTGCCGTAGGCTCGCAGCCACGAAAAGCCTTCATCAGAGATCGCTCTGGCCGAAAAAAGCGCCCGCGTTGACTTGTTCGGCTTTGGGTCAAAAGCGGCGGTCGCGGCAAGTGCAGCTCGGCGTCGGTTTACCTTTGTCAGCGGACATCACGCCGCTGAAGCGCTCTTCGGGTTAAGTCATGAACGGACCCCCCCTTCTCGCTCGGAGAGTCGTAGTCGGACCTCCATTCGGAGAGGTCGCTGTTCTATCCGCGGTTGGTCGGCGGCTAGACCCGTCGGGCGCAACAAATGTTCTTGTTTAGACGCGGTAGCATCGGCAGTAGTGTGCGTTTGCGCGCCCTGCGTGCGCTCTATCAAAGCTTCATCAAGCAAAATGGCCCGGAAGCGCGTGCGCAACGTCTTCTGCACGATTGGTTATCTCCACAGCAGCGTGCGCAATATGATGCCGAGGTTTTTTCGAAGACACCGGCTCTCACACCGGCCGACGATATCGAATTCATCAGGGCACCATGAGCAATGTTTTGCAGCTTGATGAAGAAAAGCAGCCTAAGATCGGCTGGTGTTTCGTTCCCGAACGGGCTCTGCTAGCTGGCGACGTGATGCTCGCCCAGAAGATCGCGCTCGAAACCGACGAAGCCGCGGTGCTCGCGCTTGCCCACCGGTTTTCTCCGAGACTGCCCTCTCTGCCCCGAGTAGCTCGGCGCGCTTACTAGGCCTCTCATGGGCGGGGCCACCGCTTGCGACAGCGGCAGCCCCTAGCGGCGGAGGCGGCGTTTACCTCCGCGGCTACAGGTAGCCTCAACCCGGCGATCGCTTTGTGCAATGTGATCTACCTGTTAGGCCTTACCTGGCGGCTTCTCAAGCTGCTCCTCGACGAACATCAGGATAAGACGTCGCGCGTCCTTGTCTGTGATCTTCTGGAAGGCTGTGATCAGGCGCAGCATCTGCAGATCTTCAACTGCTTTGGTCATGGCAAAGACCTCATCAGAAAAACGGAACGCTGAAATACGTGAAATTATGCAGCCGTTTTTCCCGGAAAGGAACATGGAATTTGGTTGAAAGTTAAACCTCCGCTGGCTCGCTGGCGGAGCGGCCCCGGCCACCCTCAAGAGCCGGGGCCGTGTCTCCGCCCGGTCGATTGTATGGAGTAACCGTATGCGTACTTCGCCCGCGATCGTGCCGGCCGATCGCCTCGACCCGACATCTACCTTGTGCTCGAAGACTTCGGCGCGCGTGCCGGCTGCGCATGACGAGACGGACAAAGCGGACACCGATCTCGAAGCCGTGCTGCAAGGCCTCCTCTCCGGCCAGTACGCCTATCAGGTCCGGATCGTCTGCTTCAACGCGATAGAGGGATGGTCGCGCGACGCCACCTCCGACGTCGCCGACGCGCTGGCCCGGCGCACGGTCGACAACGACGAGGAGCCTGCCCGCCCTCGAGGGTTTCATCAGCGCCAACGCGAGCAGGCGCTTGGACATACAGCTCACGCTGCCGCTGAAGGGCGCCGCAGCGTGATGTTCCGGGAGGGCAAGGCGGAAGGCCCTGCGCCGGAAAGCGAGCGCCACTTCATCCGCTGCCCGATCTGCGACAAGGCCAGCAAGACTACCCACCGTCGGCAGGGATCTGGAAAAGACCGAGTGCACGCCCCGCCTGACCCCGGCATCCGAGCTGCGAGGCTGCTTATTGTTGGAACGCCATGCCGATCTAGCGAAACGCCGCATCCGCATTTCGCAGCGTGTTCGTGTTGCGAGCGCTTGGACCTACAGAGCGTCACATTCCCGGATGAACTCGCGCGTACCGCTGCCGAACCTCCAACTTCTCGCGCCACTCCGTTGCGCCTCAGGAGCGTATGGCGTCAATCGCGTGGGCGATCAGGATTGCAGCGCTGACTGCGATGATGATGACTAGCAGCCAAGTGATCAAATTCGTCTCCATCCCCGCCGTGGAGTGAACGCGCTCAACCGCGCACAGTCAAAAACAACCCGCCGAAAAGCTTAACCTCGGCGCTGGGCTGAGGATTCGAGGCAACTCTTGCGTCCGGATTCGGTCCTATCGGCGAATGGGCCCGCCATCCAAGTTGTGTTGCCGTGATCCTCAAAGCGCAATTCGGGCGTCGGATTACTACCGGCTTGCAGCGAGTTTGCGGCTTCTAGATGCTTGCAACGTATTTATCTGGCTGGAGGCATACTCACCGGTAGCATCCTTAGTGTTCAATGCCTTCTTGTACTCGGCGACGTCCTTTTGGACAGGAGACGTTACAGATCCGACAGACCAACTTTCGGCTAATGTCGGAGTTTCGAGCCCTGGTACCATTTGAAAATAGTTGAAGCTTAAAGCATCCGTCTGTACTCTAGGATGTTCGCTAGCGATCTATCTAGAATGCGACCGACATATTCGTGTCGCGGTCCGCCAATCTTTCCAGCTCAATCTACGCTGTTTCACGGAAAGCGTGAACTGAATGTCACCTTCCTCTACCGACAAGATCGCGCTCTTTATCGATGGAGCCAATCTCTACGCGACGGCGAAAACTCTGGGCTTCGACATCGATTACAAGCGCCTGCTGAAGGAGTTTCAGAGCCGCGGGACGCTGCTTCGGGCGTTCTACTACACCGCGATCATCGAGGATCAGGAGTACTCCTCGATCCGCCCGCTGATCGACTGGCTCGACTACAACGGCTACACCGTGGTCACCAAGGCGACCAAGGAGTTCATCGACGCCTCCGGCCGCCGCAAGGTCAAGCGCAACATGGACATCGAGCTCGCCGTGAACGCGATGGAGCTCGCCGAGCACATCGATCAGATGGTGCTGTTCTCGGGTGACGGCGACTTCCGCTCCCTGGTCGAAGCCGTTCAGCGCCGCGGCGTGCGGGTCACCGTGATTTCCACAATCGCAAGCCAGCCGCCGATGATCGCCGACGAGCTGCGCCGCCAGGCCGACGTCTTCACCGACCTCGTCGAGCTGCAGTCCAAGCTCGGCCGCGACCCGTCCGAACGCTCCGCCCTGCGCGATCGCGATGCGCGTGGACACATGCCAAAATTCTTGCAGGAAGCGAAGGGAAACGACCCACAAGACTAGACCCTGAAGGCGGCGCCCGCATTCCACCAGTGCGGATGGGCCGTTAGCATTTGTCACTTGAGATATTGGCGACTGCTCGATGTCGCTTGCATGAAACGGGCGGCATCCGGCATCATGTTTTTGCTGGCGAAGCGAACCTGCTGTGGCTCTGAAGAACCCCGACGCCATTGCCGTCATCGTGACCGCCCTCCGGCTTTCTCACGGCGACGAAGCTGCACGAGCCATGCTGGTCGGCGGCATGAGCCTGGCCGCGCTGATAGAGACGATGTTCTCCGCACCGATCGGGCGACGCGATGCCGTTCACAACATCACACGCGCGTTGGACGACTTCGCAATTTCGCCGGAACTCGGTCCGGTCTGGCACCTTCGCTACGTTTACGAAAGTCATGGGTCGTTTCGCGTCGTCGATATGGAGATTGCGACGCCAACCGGCACACTGTCCAGTAAAGACGTCTGGCTTCGTCTGCCGGTCTAGCTACCTCGCCACCTCTGCAATGTGACCAGTACTGTCCACGATTAGCGAGCGCGCGGTGCCTTCCTTGACGGCCTTGTAGGTCTTTATCTTTCCGGCTGGTAGTTCCTGGATATGCGAATAGCCGGCGGCGCGAAGCTTAGATCATCTCCTCCGACGTCAGGCTGAGCGCGGACGAGGATCCCCAAACCAGTGCGAGGCAGCCGTGATGAAAGATCGCAGCACTTGCCCTCGCTTGCGCGCTCGCCGCCACCGGGTTGGCCCGCTAGCCTAATTGGCCTCAGACCCGAAAAACGCCTCCAGCCCCGTGTCTATCGCCGCGATGTCTCGCTCTATCTGGGCAATCGCCAACCTGGCGGTGCATCCTTAGATCCTCAAGCGACTGGCGGTCTCTCAGTCTCGCGTAACTCCCACAACCTAAGGACCTCATTTTAGCTAATTTTCAGATTTAATTCTATTTAAAAAGCGTATTTAATGTAACAGTCCAATTTAATGTGGTATTTATTTAAGCCACGCCGGGTTGGATCGGCTACCGAGATTCTAACGAACTCTTTTGAAGCAGTAGGTGCGACGACAATCGACGTGCGCTCTGCGGGGCGAACCCTTTTCTCGGAGAAAAGCTATGGAGCAGAACAGTTTTCATTCGACACGCAACCCAAAGTCCGGCTCAATCAGCTTCGGCCGTTCAAAAGCAAATTGCTTGATCCGCAGCATCTCTGTATACGGTGCCGCCCTTGATATTGCAGGAAATGAAAAGATTCCCGACGAATTCGCGCTGACTGTCATTCCGGACGGTGACCCACGTCGCTGTTCAGTCGTCTGGCGTAAAGAAAAACGTATCGCCGTCGCATTCTATTGATACGCCGCCAGCTCATGCGGATGCAGGATTCAGCAGCGGCAAGCCGCCTCAATTTGCAACCTCGAGCGCTCGTTAGCCAACGCGTATTTTGCCAAGGGCAAGGCGCCGCCAGCCTACGTATGCGCGATTACGGACTCGCGGCCCGACGCGTCGTTGTCCGGTAAGACGCGCCGGGCCTGACCATTCCCTGCTTTTCCCGTAAGGTTTGGCTGACCCAGCATAGAGCGATTCTACAAGCGACTTATACGTCTTCGTCCTGTGCACCGCTCCTCTCGGTTCGGAGCAAAAGTCCCATGTCTCGGGCCACACGTTAACGGACGCAATATACCTTCCAAGCTCGGTTGCGATTTCACCCGCGGTCGAGCCAAACGTTGGTTTGCGGTTTCGCACGCGCCAAGCTCCGGGTTCGCAGGGGAGATTAGCAAAATCGTTCCGCTCTTGGAACGAAATGCCCACTGCATGGACTTCTGTTCTACCGAATTTGTATTTGCAAACGAGACGAAGCTAGGCCAGAATTTTCCTCACCGGGGCTGGTTGCATATTTCACTTGGTCCTTTGAACCCGGCTTCATTTGACCACGCGAGGGCCGCAGCGATTTAACCTCCCGCTGCGGCCTTCGCCATATGGCGGCAAGCGTGAACCGGTGGGTCTCCGAAGATGGCCGTTCGACAAAGCGCCTCGTCAGTTTTGCTTCCCATGCATACAGGCGATCACGAACTGCCGCTTTGCGCGACTTTGTCCCTTTCCCTTCCGCCCGCACTCGAATAACCACGTTCGGTAGCGAGCCGCTGGCGCTTTCCAATTTCTGAGGGTTGCGAGGCGTGCCCTGCTGAGCCTGTACAGCGCCTCCGACCAAAGCCAGAGCAATGGAAGCAAATAAATTCGGCCTAATCATTCTGCGCGCTCTCTACCTGCAGTTGATCAAATCACTACAAGATAATAGTGGCCCTGCCTCGGCAATCGCTCTCAATGTTTGCCCGGCGGCTTCATTTTCGCTCGTCGGCTCAGGGGACACCTGGCAGGTCGGCGGAGCCTCAAGCGACTTTTCCCTACCTACGACGCGCAGTAGCTCGCGCGCGCCTCGACCTACTAGGAATCGATAATTTGTGAGGTACTTACGATGCCGCTTTGATGGCGGCATGCACGCTCGCCGTCGATACACAAAAATGGGCCGGTCACTATCCGCCCCGCAGCCCCGCTGAATGGCTGGCTGACGGCCATGTGACCTGCAGCATCCAGTGCCTGAACGGCCGCTGCGATCGCAGGGTCGACGTGCGGCTCGACACACTCCCGCAAGATCAGCCTTGGTCGCGCGTCGGCTTGCGCATGGTCTGCTCAGCATGCGGCGCCGCAGGATCTGTGCATATCGTCCCGAACTGGCATGACAGTCGCGGGCAAGTCAGGCCAAGCATGGGCGCTTGAGGTTTTGATTCCAGCGATGAAGCACGTTACCGAACGCCCTTTTGCCGATCCACAAGCCGCAGCCCGCAAGCTGCTCGAGCTCGCCGCCGGCATAGAGCCAGTCCAGGACGGCCGTATCCACATCGAGAAGATCAACTACTCTTTCCTCTCCACGCTCAAGGGAAGCGGCGCGGAGTTCGGCGCCGGCGTCAGGTGCGCTGTCGAAAAGGGCTAGCTCGAGCTGCATGAGAGCGGCACCTATGTGCGGCTGCTGACGCCCGGGCAGAACCTCTTAGCGTTAGGAACCGGCCCAGGCACAGTCTGCTTGAGTCCGCGCTGGCTCGCGCCCAATGGAGCCGGCGGAGCGGCCCCGGCCCATCCTTCCAGCCCCACTGAAGCCGGGGCCGTCTCTGAGCCGGGCGGCCTTGCCTTACTCCTCAAGGGCGGAGCTCGGAGAGGGTCCGCCCGAGCCCCTATCAAGCGCAACAGCGTCCTCCCTCTAGGACCGCTCGGTATGCTCACAAACTTAAATCACGCGACGGCTTGAATGGTCTGTGCACTTCAGTCATGGGGATTAGGCCGCCCACTGAGGCGGCCTTACTCTTTGGTCTCGGTCTAAGTCTGCGCGCCGCATTGGCACTTGAACATTCGCACGATTTTACCGTTTTGCGGGTTTAGCATCTTCAACACGGAGCCGGGCTTCCTGCCACACTCGCCGCAGGGCCTCACCGGGCTAGGGTCAAAGCTCGAAAACACTTCGTTCTTAAAATCGCGGTCCACTACTATCACCAAACCATTGAGCGAGTCTAAGTGCATATTGTACACTTGTTCCAACCGTTTCCACCGATGACCCCAGACGAATACTCTCAAACGGGCGGAGCGATACCGGAAGGTGCTGGAAACGGCCAAGAACGCCTTCACGCGCCACCATCTTGAAACGATGGAACGGAGCTACCGGACCTTGGCTCATAGCGAGCGGACGCTGGCAAATCGGGGCGCCTCGCGGAGGCCTTGGACAGGCTGGAAGGCCGCCAGCCCGAACCGGCGGGCCTGAGATTGTTGCGCGGAAGCATCAAGCTCCGACGGTTGCTTAAAAAGATCTACCCCTTCATGGGGTGGCACGCTCTTTGCCAATTGAACGTCCCAGAGCATGGAGGCGTGCATCGATGGGACAGCGACAGCGTATCTTACGGCGCCCGAAGCCCAGTTTGACACATATCGCCCGCGAGCTAGTGAAATTGCTGGACGAGATCGAGGAGCTCGATGAGTTGAGAGAAAGGGTCCGGCTCGCAGAGGCCAGTCGGGTCTTGCATTAGGGCTCTCGCCGCTTCCGGAAAGGGATCACCCGTCCCCCGCTCGGCGCGCTCCGTTCGCAGTCGCGGTTGCTCCACCGGGGTCGCGGTGGCAGGATGCACTCTCTTGTTGCGACAAGCTGTGGCTCAGTCGAAACATGGAGGGCGCGCCGGATGCTTGCCCCGAACCAGCCGTTAGGATGGCTCCTGCGGTTGCCATTGCAGATCGTCTCGCCAACCGCTGTGGCGCGAATCCTGATGGGGCCGAACCGTGGCCTGAAGTGGGTTGTCGGGGCTGGTAATCATAGTTGCTGGCTCGGCACATACGAACGCGTCATCGCAAAATCGATCGCTGCACGGGTGAAACCGGGAATGACGGTATTCGACGTCGGTGCGCACGCAGGATACTACACGCTGATGCTCTCTCGGCTTGTTGGGCATCAAGGCCGGGTGTTTGCCTTCGAAGCGAATCCGGAAAATGCAAAGAAGCTCCGCCGGCACCTGCACATCAACCGCGTCAAAAACGTCGAACTGATCGAAGCCGCCGTCTCCGACCAAAGCGGGATGGCCTTCTTCGAGATCAATGCGCACCTCGGGAAATACGGCTACATGGGGACGCTCGCCGAAACTGGAATCCCTGTTCAGACCGTTGTGCTGGACGACTTTCCTGTCCCGGATCTAATCAAAATGGATATAGAAGGAGCCGAAACACGCGCGTTCGTTGGAGCCTCCCGTCTGCTCTCAGAGCAGAGGACGGCCATCTTCCTCGCACTGCATGATCAAACTCTCGCAGAAGCCCCCGCCATTCTCAAACGCCACAACTTCCTGCTGCAGCCAATCGCGGAGCGAGAGATGTGGGCCATGCCCGCGAGAGCTCCAGATAAATAGTTGCGCTGCGGAAGGGCGCTCCTAGGAGAGCAACGCCCTACCCCTGCCGGAGTCGGCTTTTGGGCCCGAAGCGGACGTCCATTCCAACATCGCCGCAACAACTTGTAAGGGCCGTGAACCTAGTCAGCAACCTTGACCAACGGAAAACCACAAAACTCTGCTAGGTTCGACCGTCCGGGCGTGTGGCCCGTGCGGGGAGGCAATGGTGACAGACTCTGAAGTCTCCAGCGACCGACCGAATAAACCAGCATCCGATGGTGACCCACTCAACAAAACGCCATCTGACGACGAACCTCCGGACCAATCGGCATCGACTCGCAACTTCAAGGGTCGCTTCCGGGTGCGAATGCAAATGATCGGCGGGGCGCTCGCTTCGATTGCGGCTATCGGTGCGATCGCGGGTGGCCTCGTCGGCTATTGGACTGTGTGGAAGACGCTCCGCACCGACGTGTTTCCGGACAAGCAACAGACGCAGAGGGAGGCCACTGCCCGGCCCGACATTGCTCCCCGCTTGTCACTTGTCATTCTGCCGTTCGCAAACGTCAGCAATGATCTGGAGCAGGACTATTTCGCCGATGGCATCACGACCGACCTGACGACCGACCTCGCGCAAATGCCCGGCGCGTTCGTTATCGGACGCGGAACGGCGTTTACATACAAGAACAAGCAGATCGACTTCAGGACGCTCGGCAAGGACCTTGGCATCCGCTGGGCGGTCCAGGGCGCGGTGCGGCGCAACGGCGATCAGGTTCGGGTCAACGTATCACTTACGGATATCGCGAGCGGTCGGGACGTCTGGTCCGATCGTTTCGACGGCGACCGTACGAACCTCGCCGCCTTACAGGACCAGATCACAGCGCGGCTCGCTCGCTCGCTTAACATTGAACTGATCCAAGCCGAAAGCCGTCGCAGCGAAGTGGACCGTTCGAGAAATCCCGACGCCACGGATTTCACGATGCGCGGCTGGGCAAAACTCTATGGGCCGCAGTCGAAGATCCAAAACGGTCAGGCAATGGACCTATTCGATAACGCGCTACGCCTCGATCCGGACAACGTTGAAGCCATTATTGGCAAAGCGCGGTGTCTGGCGGCTGGTGTGAACAATCGATGGTCTTCGTCCGTTGTTGAAGACAAAAAGCAAGCGATCTACCTCATCGACAGAGTTCTGTCCAAAACCCCGGCAAGCGCGAGTGCTCATACGACCAAGGGAACCATTCTTCTATTTGGACGTCCTGAGGAGGCATTGGCTGAATACGATGCGGCGCTTGAAATTGATCCAAATAGTCCAGCTGCCTACGCTGCTAAAGCAATTGCACTCGTCGCCTCCGGGCGCGCGCGTGAAGCCTTCTCGCCGGTCCAGTTGGCTCTCCGTCTCAGTCCCAGAGATCCTTTTGCTTTCCAATGGCACTTCTGGCTCTGCCATGCACACTTGCACTTGCACCAATATGGAGAAGCCATCGAGGAATGCGGGCGCTCGGTCAATCTGAACAACTCGCACATGTACGCTTATGTAGATCTGACATCGGCTTATGGAGCCACGGGGCAATTGGAACAGGCACACCGGAGCTTGACTGAATTGAACAAGCTGCGGCCAAACTTCACGGTCCACTGGTACCGTGATCTTGTTTACTCAATGTCAACGAACCCGCAGTTTCGTCGAGAGATCGACGACATTCTCGATGGGCTGAGGAAGGGAGGGGTTCGGGAGCAATAAGAAGCAGGGCTATTCGCTTGCTGACGTCGGCCTCTTACATCTCGAATGTCACTGATTGGCCCTTAGCCGAAGGTCAATTGAGCGCGTGTCATGTCGGCTGTCAGGGGCAAACCGGACGTCGATCCCACTTGGCGTCCACCGCTGGTTTTGACCCAAAGCGGCCCATCAGGTGAGTCGCATTGTCTTACCTAAATTTCAACCGTTTCTTTGGCGTCCTCCGTCCGTCGGGGGTACAAGACCAGAGCCGCTGGTCGCATTTAGAACTGAACGTGCAGACGCTTGCTCACCGACTAGGAGAGCACGATGAACTCGCAATCGGAAGGCCTCCGCGCTATGGTTTCTCGCCCTGCCATGATTGTTTCCACGGCGGTTTTCTTAGTGTTGTCTTGCCTGGCGAGCCAGAACTGTCGCGCCGAAGACAAGGCGGTCAGAATTGTCGTGCTTGGGGATTCTCACACTGCCGGTAGCGGTATCGCTGTTGGCTACCGCTTTACGGACCAACTTGAATTTGCATTGAGCGCCAAGGGAAAAGCAGTTGTAATTTTCAATGCCGGTGTTGTTCATGATACAGCTGCAAACGGCCTTGCCAGATTGGATCGAGCGGTCCCGGACGGGACCAATGCGGTAATTTTGCAGCTGGGCGGAACTGATTGTTGAGAGGCACCGATCCAAACGTCACTCGCACAGCGCTCGCGGCGATTCTGCGAAACCTCCAATCCCGGCGAATTGTCGTCCTCCTTTGCGGAGCGCGACCTCACACCATCTTCGGGCATGAATACGAGAAAGCCTTTGCTGCGATGTTCGTCGGACTTGCCAGCGAGTACAATGTGCTGCTCTACGAAGCTTTTGACGACGCCTTTGTCGACGATCCTCAGCTTAAGACTCTGGGCGGCCTGCATCCCAATCCGACTGGGCTCAAAGAGGTCGTCACGCGCATACTGCCCAAAGTCGAGGCTCTCATAGACCGCGTGAGCCTCGGAGACCGTTGATGCTCTAGTGCAGCTTCATTTCCGCTTCTGGGCCCTTAGCGGACTTACTCATCAGCTGGTTCTGACATCCGATAACCGTCCTTAGCGGACACCAGGATTCCCGCACCGTGTGCTCACCCTGAGAGAGTGGACGAGGGCCGGGAAGCCACTCACTTTCAGCGAGATGCGCGAGATGGGCCTACGCGATGTTCTGGTCTACTGCCACTCCGGCCACAACGTTGCACTCAGCGCCGATCGCTGGTCGGACGATGTTCGCCTGTCTGATATCGAGGCGCGTTTTGTATGCGCCGGATGCGGCAACCGAGGGGCTCAGGTCAGACCGGATTTTAGCGCCGGCAAGCCGCCGCAGTTTGCGAAATCGAGCGCTCGTTAGAGGAACGAACGCGCAGAGGAAAAATTGGACGTTTTGCTAGCTCTCTTCTTCGAGCTGGCGGAGCGGCCCCGGCATCAACCCTCAGGCCCCCAAGCCGGGGGGCGTCTCTCAGTGCGCCAGCTTCCGCTGAATTGCCAAAATGTCCCGGTGCCTTTCGACCGCCACGCTTTCATCTGCCAAATGGCATAGGCGACCGCTAAATCAAACTGGCGCCGAGGTGGTACTGCAAAAAGCCGGCCTCAGACGAGGATTCCTGAGGCCGGAAGTTCTACGCGTCCGCTCCGAGACATCGCCCGGAGCTGGAGGCGAACGCACCCAGATTGCCGATTGTTCCCGATCTTCGGGACCTGAGAGCCGGCGCACTGATGCATGTTAAGCCTTCTGCCGATTGTGAAATTGATCATATTGCGAGCCAGAGATGCTGCGGTACGATCATCGCACCGGGGCTGGCCGCATATTTCACCTAGTCGTTTTTCACCCGGAATTTTTGACCGCGCGGGCCGCAGCAGCAATCCTCCTGCTGCGGCCTTCGTGTTCACGGCTCTTAGTACCAATGACTTCGGCGTCCTGTGCCATTGGAGAAGGTATTATGTCCAAAGAGAAAAATTGCCTGATCGTTCGTGCTGCGGGACGACAACTGGACCTGTTACGCGGCGAAGCCTCCCGCATCGCTAAAGGCAGCAACGTCGATTGGTGGATCGATCAGGCGGAGGTCGGCACTCGCTTCTGCTTCGAGGATACAAAAGCAAAAGAGGCATTCGTTCTCGTTTGTGACAACTTCAGTATTCCCTGCCAAGACGCCTAGCCCAAAGCCGACTTTGCAAGCCCCCCGGCAGTGCGCCAGCAAGCGGCCTCAATTATTTTGCCAAGCGCATGGCGCCGCCAGCCTGCGTAATGCGCGATTACGCACTCGCGGCCCGACGCGTCCTTGTCCGGTAAGACGCGCCGGGCCTAACCATTCCCTGCTTTTCCCGTAAGGTTTGGCTGAGCCAGCATAGAGCGATTCTACAAGCGACTTATCCGTGTCTGTGCAATCCCCAAAACGCAATTAGCGGGAAGGCCATGGCCCCGACCCCAGCAACATGAGAACGGTTTCCAGCATGACGAATCAAGCTCCGGCTCGTGTGCAGAATAGCCGGGATGAAATTCGCCTGATAGCCGCTCTGATGGTGGAGACGGGCCGCTGAGCATCTAGAATTTCTCTGACGATCTTTAGCCTCTTCATCGTCGGCAAAAAAAGAATCCGCCGGCGGAAAGGCCCAACTGAGGGCACCTTTCTTATCTCTCTTAATGCCTAGTTGCGAGGAGTCTTGTCTTCTCGGTTGAGCAGGCCAAGCCGTCGCTCCAGCTCTTGCTTTTTGGCCACGAGCCTCACGGCAAGAACGTCATTTACGACCGCGTGGAGTTGCCACAGCTCTTCAACCGACATGCTCTCAAACGGCTTCCGTTCCATGAATCCCCCGACTCACGTGTTCCCACAGCTTGGGCTTACAAGCGGGAGCCGGCAACTCTTTGTCGGTTGAGCGCGGAAGGTTATCTACTGTGACGGCGTGTGCGCGATTTTTCGGAAGCTCGCCGACACGACCTCGACAGGTAGCGTCGCAACTCAGCTTGCATTAATCGGTGTCGCAACACGCCCAATTCGGCAATCTGATGTTCTAGAAATGCGAAACGTTGATGCAAGGCGATAGCGGCATACGGGATACGATCAGAAATACTCATCACGACCTCAAAATAATAAAGACCGCAAAAACATCTCGACAATCTGAGCAGTACGCCAGAAGACCGACACAATTGCAAGGCGAAGCCATTTCGCATTTGCACACAGCTGGCAAAGACGTGGGCCGCGAGTTGAGGCTTTGAAGGAACCGAAAGGCGCGCGGGCATTTGAATTCGCACTAGCTCGCCCAAGCTGGCGGAGCGGCCCTCGGCCTGATCCCCAAAGGACCCTCCAAGCCGGGGCCGTGTCTCCTTCGATGAAGGAGTGTCTAGCTTTGCTCGATGTTTCGTGCGGCCAATTCCTGGTCCAGCTCCTTCAAGCGAACGAGTAGATTTTCAACGATCTCCATGCAGTCAGAATGCCTCAACGAGTGCACGCCACGCGCAGCCAGCTCGAATATTGCAGCCACCATGCTTTGGATGCTCACTAATCCCCCGGCAGGAAAACATTTGCGCCGCCAGATACGGCTCAACAAAGAATTGGGTTCACTCAGGGGAAAGGCCGCAGCGTGGTTCCAGCCCCACTGCGGCCATCCCGGGCAACTGCAAATAGCTTGGTACTCAAATCTCGCCGGTGTTCCGACAGTAGAACACCCCGTTCCGAAAATGGACTCCGTACAACTACCGGTGGCGCCTTGTCACTTCAGAGCGAACATGGCACGGCTGGCTTTCCAGCCCCCAATGCTCCCGGCAGCCGATCCAATTGCGGATTAGAGCGCCGGGAGTGCTAGGCCCACCAGCGTGAACCGGCGAAAGAGCCGCCCACTGACGGCCGCTCGTATCGTTTCTCGAGTCCACGCAGGACTGCCAAGGTGCGCTGGGCCTGCCGCGGGCAACGCCTCAGAGAGTGACGCTGGTTTAAGTTTTTACGCCAGCCCGAATCATGCACTTAGTGCGTGAGCTTTGAAGGACTGCCATGAGCGAGGCTTCACATGGGAAGGCCTGCTGTAGTTCGGACCCTAACGGTCACAATCGACAGTGTTGCGCATCACGGGACATATTTTGTCCAGAACTCCATCGTGTACCTGCAATCGGCGCTTGGAAGTAAGGCAACCCACGTGCGAGGGGTGCCGCCAGAAATGACGGCCAAGCTGCTCCTGTCTGAACTCGTTCGCACCCGCGCTGGGGCAACGCACTAAGATCAGAACCAGCTGCGGTTATTTTGGAAGCACGCCTGTTTGGTGCGGTCCCAGATGAAATCCCCGCCGCCGCAGGGTGGACGGGGGCGAGAGGTCGCCGGGCATTCGTTCTGAACCTTGGCTCCCGTGCCCCAGCCGTCGACGACACATGCGCCACCGCTTGTCCTATGACAGCCCTCGCCACAGCCACCCGCGGCGTGTGCCCCACTAGCAGCAGCAGCGAGAACCGTGGTCGCGAGGAGCATTCCTTGTAAGATTTTTATCACTGCCAGACTCCTGAAAGCGACTGATCCCGAGCGAGAAGGACGAGATAATAGCTCCTGCCGTGCCTCTTAGCTACGATCAGCGCGGCGCGAAGTCCTCGGCGCCGCACCGAACCGCTCGAGGGCTGCGCTCCCCAGTTCGAAGCTGTTGATCCAGCAAATTTCTACAACCTCTGAAAAAAGCGACTAGGTCAGCAACAGCTGCATTTTCGAATCATTTATTGTCTCCGTACTGGAGAAACGTTCTGTTCCGGAGGCGCGTGTGAGCCACTTTGTCTCGGTCTGCTCTTGCTGGCCAACTTGATGCTAATGCTATGTTTCGGCTTGGCGGCGTGGCGCGTTTCGGATGAGGGTGGCGCTGGTAACGCCACAGGAACGGCGCGTGGCTGGGTGCAAACCTCGGCTAACTGACGTATCCGCCTACCCCTTCGCGCGTATTTTCTCGCAACGGCGTCCTTGAGGCGAGCTTATTCATCTAGCTTCATCCTTGACGATGACTGTCAGGCAAGCTGGTGGGCCTGCGCCGTCCAGCTCCGGGCGATATAGTCGATCAGTCAATAACATTGACGCAACCGGAGCGCGCGTATTGCCGAAATTTCCCGAGTGTGGCGGGCTAGGCACATCGCCTGCTGATTGGATCGGCTAGATTCACGCCGGAATGCCGGACATCCAAAAGAGCCGGCGTCGTTGGGCTGAAACGTGGATGGAGCAAAAAGTATGAAGAAGATTTGGTTGAGTGGTATGGCCTTGCTGGCGGTGAGCATGGCGGCCCCCGCCTCAGCGGCTGATCTGGCTGCTAAACCTTACGTCAAGGCCCCGCCCCCGATGGTCGCGCCGATTTATGATTGGACCGGATTCTACATCGGCGCAAACGGCGGTTGGGGACAAAGCCATGGCTGTGTGGATTTCGTGACGCCAGCAGGGACGGTCGCAGGTGGTTGCGCCGATCGCTCCGGCGGCCTCGCTGGCGGACAGATCGGGTACCGCTGGCAAACCAATCAGTTTGTGCTCGGCCTGGAAGCGCAGGGAGATTGGGCAGAAATCAAGAATACGCGCGTCAGTCTGATCGACCCGCTGATTTCGACAACCGGTAAGATTGACGCCATCGGACTCTTCACGGCGCAGCTCGGCTGGGCGTGGAATGCCTCGCTGTTTTACGTGAAGGGCGGCGCCGCCGTGACGCGCAACCGATTCGATATATTCAACAACGTCACCGGGGTCGGCCTGGCATCGGCGGGCCACACACGCTGGGGCGGCGCCCTTGGCGTGGGCTGGGAGTACGGCTTCACGCCCAATTGGTCGTTCGGTATCGAATACGACCATCTCTGGATGGGGCGTGATAATGCCGGCTTCGCAGGCGTAGTCACTCCCGGAGGGTTCGTCCTCACCGGCAGCGGGGTCAGCCAGGATGTGGACATGCTCACGCTTCGGTTGAATTACCGTTTCGGTGGATACGGCGCCCCGGTCGCGGCCAGATACTGATCGCCCCCACCTTGGCAAACCAAAGCCCCGGCATGCCGGGGCTTTTTTGTTGTGTCTGAGTTGGGTCGCAAGCGGCGGTGGACTCAAAAGCGGGACCGGCGTCCGGTTTGCCTCTGACAGCCGACGTGACAGGTGTTCAACCGCTCTTCGGCTTAGGGCCAAAAAGCCACTTGTTCTGCTCGGAAGAGATGATAGCCCCCCGACGTGAGTCATTCCGGCAGTCCCGCCTTGCGGATGCCCTCGATCGTCAAACGGTTATGCCGGTGCCACTGGGCGCCACGTTTCAACCATTCCGAAACTCGAAAATTCGGTTCGATCGCCAATAGGTGGGCAACCGCCTGCTTCACTTCGGCCTCACATTCCAGATGAGCCAAGGCCGATGCAAGGCAGCGATAGGTCGTCGCATAGGTCTGGTTTTGACGAGCGGCTTTCCTCGCAACAGCGACCGCATCGTCGAAGCGCCGAAGCTCGATCAACGCAATTCCCATGGGCGCAAGCGCCAGGAAAAGCATAGGGTCGAGCGGATTCAAGCGAACCGTCTTTTCAAAACTTCGAACGGCCTCCGCGGCCTTTCCCCCAAACAGGTAGGCATACCCTCGCATGTTCCATGCAAGAGCCGAATTCGGATTGAGAACGACCGCACGGTCCACCATTTCCGCCGCAGTGGGAAAGTCCTCTGTCAGATAAGAGGTCACAAAACCGACGCTGGCCAGGAAGTCGGGATCATGTTCGTCGATACTGAG
This sequence comes from Bradyrhizobium sp. RT6a, assembly GCF_040547675.1. Taxonomy (NCBI): domain Bacteria; kingdom Pseudomonadati; phylum Pseudomonadota; class Alphaproteobacteria; order Hyphomicrobiales; family Nitrobacteraceae; genus Bradyrhizobium; species Bradyrhizobium sp. RT6a. The sequence goes on along the minus strand of NZ_JBEPQC010000002.1, from coordinate 1,930 downwards.
CGCCAACGAAAAAAGCCGTGTCGTTTCCGCCATCTCGCGGTTCAAGTCATTGGCCCAACCCTGCGCTATTCTGAGCGCGTGGCAGCTACCCGCCAGATGGGCGGCAAACCCATAGTTGGGGTCGATCTCCAATGCGCGTTCGCTCAGCCGGAGCGCTTCGGCGAGCCCTTCATGGGTCATTGAGTGGAAATGTGGCTGCGCGCGGAGGCAGAGGTCGTACGCACTGAGGTTGGCTGGTCGACGCCGCGCCGCCAGCTCGATCTCGGCCTTCTGTACGGTCGGCTCAATAGCGGAGACTACGCCTTCGGTGATCATGTCCTGCAGAGCGAAGACGTCGTCTAGTCTACCCTCGAAACGATCCGCCCAGAGGTGTGCACCCGTCGTCGCATCGATCAACTGGCCTGTGATGCGAAGCGTCCCCGCCCCCTTGCGCACACTACCCTCGACGACGTAACGGACCCCAAGTTCACGCCCCACCTGTTTGATATCGACAGCCTTGCCCTTGTAGGTGAAACTCGAGTTGCGGGCGATCACGAAAAGCGACTTGAAGCGGGAGAGTGCGGTAATGATCTCCTCGACTATGCCATCGGCAAAATATTCCTGTTCTGGATCTCCAGACATATTCTGGAACGGCAACACAGCGATCGAGGGTTTATCGGGCAGGTCAGGCCTTAGCGGGGTCTCAGCGTGCTTGGATATCGACGAAAGCTTGTCGTCGATCAGGAGCCGCCAAGTGAGCATCGGCTCGGCAATGTTCTTCAGCGACTGCAGACCCATTTCGTCGAACGCCAGCCCGGCTTTGCCGCGAATTTGGCGTTGCGCGTCATCTGAAACGCAGATGCCCCCCGGTTCGGCAATCCCTTCGAGACGGGCCGCGATATTGACGCCGTCGCCGAAAATGTCGTTCTCGTCGATGATGATGTCGCCAACGTGAATGCCGATACGAAATTCGATCCGCTTGTGTTGCGGCACACTGATGTTTTGCGCCGCCATGGCTCGCTGAATTTCAGCGGCCCCCCTCGCGGCGTCAACCACGCTTGCGAATTCGACCAACATGCCATCGCCCGTGGTTTTTACCATCCGTCCGCGATGGGCGGTGATAGTTGGATCAATAAGGTTCTTCCTGAGCGATTTAATCTGGGTCAGCGTGCCTTCCTCATCTGAACCCATCAAGCGACTGTACCCGGCGACGTCCGCCGCCAGAATAGCCGCAAGTCGACGCTGCAGGTGCTCCTTTGTCACGTAGGAACCTCAGACGTGTTCAGCTCCGCAGATCAAAGCATGCCGCACCTTCTTCGGCTAGGCTCAACGTCCGAACTGGGTCAAAAGCTGCGGCAGACGCCAAGTTATATCGGCGTCCAGTTTGCCCTACGGCCGACATGACGCGCGCTCATGGAGCTCCAGCTATCAGCTCTATTTGGCAGGCCGTTGACATCTGCAACCGCGGCCGCGCCCCGCGGCCCGAACGAAGAAACCCGCTTAGGATGGTCGCGGCATGTCGCGTTAGCAAACCCTTAATTTTCGAACATTCCTCGAGAGGAGGAAGTCATCATGCATTTTTGTATGACAGGGCAATACACACCAAAATCTCTCAACAGCATCATGGAAAATCCCAAGACCAATCGGTACGAAGCGGCCAAGAACCTCATCGAAGCCGCCGAAGCCGATCCATGACCGCTTGTGACCCTGGCTGGTGAAAACACCGCGCCTGGGATACGCCAGTGGCCATCTCATGACAGTGTCTCATCTGTCGTCGCGCTGTTTGCATGCAATCCGCCGCGCCACGAGGACAACCATTAGGCGAAGCGCTCTTTTGGGTCACTTAAACGCTTGCTGAAGTTTGCATCCGCGCCAAACCGGTGCTTTTGGCCCGTTGCAGACCTCCACCATTGCATCAGAGCCAAGCTTCAGTCTCCTTCGATCCAAATTC